>NZ_CP011412.1:1309648-2619296 GCF_001007875.1 Sedimenticola thiotaurini
GGCACACGATCCAGCTTGTCATGGCTGGCAGCCACGTCCACCAGGGCGGGATCGAAGTTCCAGCGCGACAGCATGAATTTACCGATCGGCATGTGCAGTTTATCGACCACCTTGTCGAGATTCTCCTCGCTCTCCAGCAGGAAGGGATATTCCGTGGCCTTGATCAGTACCGGAATGACACCCACGTCGTGAATCAAACCGGCCAGCATCGCCTCATCCTTATTCAGATGGGAAAAGTGGGACGCCAGCAGGGTCGCCTTGGTAGCCACATCCACACTATGTTTCCAGAGCGCTTCCATTCGCGATTGCAGGGGTCTGAAGGCGGTGGTGAATACATCCCGCATCGCCAGGCTGAGAATGGCGTTCTTAACCGCATCAAAACCGATCCGGGTGATGGCCATTTTCACGGAAGTGACGGTACTGACGCCCCGGTAGAGCGGGCTGTTGGCGTACCGCACCAACCGGGCCGCCATGGAGGTATCCTTGCTGATAATACGCGCCACATCGGCCATGGAACTGGCCGCATCATTGACCACCAGCAGTGCTTCCAGAGAGATCGCCGGCAGAGTGGGCAGCCGAATACGGTTACTCTCGATATCCGCCACCAGGGTGTTTGCGAACGCCTTTACATCAAATTTAGGAGTATCACTATCACTCATGCGGCAACCAAAGGATATAGATTAAGTTGAGTAATCCAAAAAGGCTATTATCAGTCAGATTACAGTGGAGAAAAACACCCCTGGCCGGAATATGGACTGAAAAAATGGAACCAGCTCCCCATCTCTGTCCGGCTATTCAACCAGAATAGACACAGTTCGGGCACTCCAGGTCTCGCCACCGATGGCGGGACGGCCCTGATCATTCCAGAGTGAAGCGATCTGGGGGAAGGATATGGCATTTTCCTGCAGTTCCACCGCCTCCCGTCTCAGGGCTGCGATGTAGGCGGTTTTTCCGATGCTCTGGATCAGGCCCACCAAGTCAACTGTAATGCCATGCTGCGCCTCCAGAATTTCGATCGTTTCGTCCAGAGTGTGCCCCTGCTTCTCCAGCAGTTCATTGGCCAGCGGTTTCAGTTCAGGCGCCTGCTGATCAGAGCTCTCGTCCACCTGCTCAGCAAGAACCTGTTCCCTGACCACTCTCCAGGTCTTGACACTCTCCCGGGTCGCCTCGGTAGACAGGTGTGTGTAACGCTTATTCAACTGATCCAAGCGCTCGGCACAGGCTTCGATGGAATCAAACAGTTTTTGCATACTTTCCATGAATTACTTTTCCATTTGCATAGAGCTTACCCGGAGTTAGCGACATACCACTGAAAATCTTTAAATCAGACCGGACAGCTGCGCGCTACCTCTCGGCCAGTTTCTCCTGCCGATGCAGCAGGATATTGAGCATGCGCATGGTGGCGTTGATAGCGGCAAACACCTGGTTGTAGTGGATACCACGGGTGTTATAGCTACGCCCATCGATCTCCCAGGCGATTGATGCCTCGGTCAGCGCATTGGTCTTGCCTCCCCGGGGGATACGCACTTCAAAATCCACCAGTTTCGGCAACGGCACATCATGCTTCTTCAGCACCTTGGCCACTGCGTGCATAAAGGCATCGAAACCGCCATTCCCGATGCCGGAGGCGCGCACCTCCTCACCCTTTATCAGTACCCGGATGCTGGCGGTGGACTCCAGGTCGAGTCCGGATGTAATGGAGCAGTTCAACAGTTCAATGTGGTGATAGTCCTTGCTCTCCAGCACCTCGGCAATGATAAAAGGCAAGTCATCGGAGGTGATCGCCTTCTTCTCGTCACCCAGTTCCACCACCCGCTTCAGCACCTTCTCCAGATTCTCCGGAGAGAGGGAGATATCCATCCGCTCCAGGTTTTTCTGCAGCGAGGCCTTGCCGCTCATCTTGCCCAGGGCATAACTGCGGCGACGGGAGAAGCGCTCGGGTGTCAGCTTGGTCTGGTAGAGTCCGCCCTTCTTGTCCCCATCCGCATGGATACCGCTGGTCTGGGTAAACACGTCGGCGCCGATAATGGGCGCGTTGTCCGCCACCCGCTTGCCGGAGAAGCTCTCCACCATCTGGCTGAGCAACACCAGGTGGGATTCGTTAATACCCAGCTTGATGCCCATCTGATCCTTCAGGTTGACCGCCACTTCCGCCAGGGAGGCGTTACCGGCCCGTTCACCGAGGCAGTTCAGGGTACAGTGGATGGAAGAGACCCCGGCTTTGACCGCCATCACCGCGTTGGCGGTCCCCAGACCATAATCGTTGTGGGGATGGAAATCGAACTGGCACTCCGGGAAACGTTCGATCATGTCGGTGAGATCGCTGTACACCTCATCCGGGGTGAGTACGCCCAAAGTATCCGGCAACATGAAATGCTCGATGCCGAGCCCCTTGAGGCGGTCCATCAGTTCGTAGACATACTCCCGGTTGTCCCGATAACCGTTGGACCAGTCCTCCAGGTAGATATTGACCTTCATGCCCTGTTTGTGGGCGTAATTGATGGTCTTCTTGATATCCCCCACGTGCTGGGTCAGGCTCTTCTTCAGCTGGTTGACACAGTGGTTCTCGCTGCCCTTGGCCAGCAGGTTGATGACCCGGCCGCCCGCCTCCCGAATCCAGTCCACGCTGCGTTTGAAATCGACAAACCCCAGCACCTCGACCCGATCAGCCAGACCCACACTGTCCGCCCAGCGGATAATCTCCGCCACCGCCGCCTTCTCGCCTTCGGAAATTCGCGCTGAGGCCACCTCAATGCGGTCAACCTTAAGCAATTCCAGCAGCGATTTGGCAATATTCAGCTTCTCTTCCGGTGAAAAGGAGACCCCCTGGGTCTGCTCACCATCACGCAGGGTGGTATCGACGATCTTGATCTGTCTGGACTCTGTTGCCATGATTTTTATTCGCTGATTTTTGATTAGTCACTGATTGCCAATGACGGACAGGCATGGGCCTATCCGCCCTCTGTATCTGGATCTCGACAGGAGATTGGGCCTGGCGCAGGCCGGCTTATCAACCGGAATGACCCCATGCCTTCGGGATCAGTCGGCCAGGGTCGATTTCATGAAATCCCGGATCACCCCTGCATCCGCAGCCAGCACGGCGCAACGGGTCTCTTTCTCCATCAGACCCTGCAGCGAAGGGGGCGGTTCGGACTCCACGCCGATCGCCTCTTTCACCGCCGCGCCGAACTTGGCCGGATGGGCCGTTGCCAGGCAGATAGCGCCGGGGAACGCCCTGGCCGCATGCACACCAACCGCGGTGTGGGGATCGAGAATATAACCGGTCTCGGCATAGGTTTCCCGGATCTGTTCCCGGGTCTCATCTTCACTCACGGCCGCCGCATGGAACAGCGCTGCCACTTCGGCCCGCTTCTCCGGCGACACCTCCAGCTTGCCCTCCCGGCCCATCTGCTCCATCAGCTCCCGCACTTTGGCGGGATTCTGGTCCATCAGGAAGTAGAGATAACGCTCAAAGTTGGAGGAGATCTGGATATCCATGGATGGACTGATGGTGGGATGGACCTCGCCGGTCTGATAGACACCGCTGTTAACGAAGCGGCTCAGGATGTCGTTGCGGTTGGTGGCCAGGATCAGGCGCTCCACCGGCAGCCCCATACGCAGGGCCACGTAGCCGGCGAATATATCGCCAAAGTTTCCGGTCGGAACCGAGTAGGAGACCTTCTGCGAAGCATCCCCACCACTCACCCGCCCCCAGGCGTAGAAGTA
Source organism: Sedimenticola thiotaurini (assembly GCF_001007875.1). Classification (NCBI taxonomy): domain Bacteria; kingdom Pseudomonadati; phylum Pseudomonadota; class Gammaproteobacteria; order Chromatiales; family Sedimenticolaceae; genus Sedimenticola; species Sedimenticola thiotaurini. The sequence continues at coordinate 1,313,375 of NZ_CP011412.1, forward strand.
GTAGACCACCTGGGCCAGGATACGCGCCCAGTTGATGGAGTTGACCGCACCCAGCTTGTACTCCTGTTTGAAGTCGAGGTCGTTGAACAGCTCTTTGACAATCCGTTGACCGTCGTCAAAAGTGCCGGTGATGGCGATATTGTGCACGTTTGCATCCAGCACCGTGGTCATCTGGCGCTCCTGGATGGGCGACACCCGTCCCTTCGGATGCAGGATAAAGATATCAATCCGCTCCTGGCCCCGCACACCATAAATGGCCGCCGAGCCGGTATCGCCAGAGGTGGCGCCCAGAATATTCAGGCGCTGGCCACTGCGCTCCAGCAGCAGCTCAAACAGGTTGCCCAGGAACTGCAAGGCCACATCCTTGAAGGCTGCGGTGGGACCGTGGAACAGTTCCAGAATCCGCAGGTTGCCCGGCTCCACCAGCGGGGTCACTTCCGGATGACTGAAACTGGCATAGGATTTCTCAACCAGCGCCACCAGCTCCTCACGGGAGATGTCCTCCCCCACAAAGGGCTGCATCACCTCCACCGCCAGCGCCTGGAACGACAGCTTGGCCCAGCGCTGCAAGGTTGCGGCATCGACCTGCGGAAAGGACTCGGGCAGCAGCAGACCGCCATCGGTGGCCAGTCCCATCATGACGGCCTGAGAAAAGGAAACCGGCTCTATGCCCCCTCGGGTACTCACATAACGCATGGTTGATCGTCCTCGATCCTGATAATGGTAAAAACGCAACAGCGGGCCAGTATACCAGTCTTGAGCAGAGAATCAGATTCCAAGCTACCCTTTGAAGCGTTATCTGCAAATCTTTTCAAACTGTATTGCTAACACAGGATATGTAACATAAGATTCTGTTTGTTATATATTTTTATGCAATTATATTTACAATTCAGCATATTCAACGAGTCCTTGGCGAATGACAAAACTGACCAACCTGGGTAGTCGAATCCGGAAGCTGCGGGATCAGAAGGGCCTGACCCAGGCCGCACTGGCGGAAAAGATGGCCATTTCAGCCAGCTATCTCAACCAGATCGAGAACGATGCCCGCCCGCTCAACAAGCGCATCCTGACCAAACTGGAACTGGCCCTGAACATCGACTTCACCGACTGGACCGAGGATGAGGACCGGCGCGCCAACCAGTTGCGGGAGTCCCTCAACGACCCGATCTTCCGGGGTTCCGATATCGCCATCCATGAACTGCGGGAAGTGGTCTCCACCTCGCCCCGGCTGGCGGACCGTTTCCTGCAACTGTTCCGTGCCTATCAACGCCTCCAGGTGGATCACCAGACCCTGTCCGAATCGATTGCCGGTGAAGAGCGCATCAAAGCGCTGCATGGTGCCCAGTTCCCCTATGAAGAGGTGCGTGACTTCTTCTATCGGCGCAACAACCATATCGAATCCCTGGACCAGGCGGCCGAATCCCTGTTTGAGGCGCAGCGGTTTGAAATCGACAACCTGGAACAGAACCTGACCGAATTCGTCAGGCAGCAGTACGGCATCAAGGTACAGCTGAACAGTTTTGAACAGAAAGGCTCACTGCAGAAAAAGTACAATGCCACCAACAAGACCCTCTACCTGGCCAAACCCTCCTCCCCGGCCCGACGCTCGTTCCATATCGCCTACCAGATTGCCCTGTTGCGCTTCCACGATCTGATCGAGCAGGAACTGGCCGACGCCGAACTGGGCAGCAGCCAGGCCCAGGCGATCTGCCGGGTCGGCCTGGCCAACTATTTTGCCGGCGCCCTGCTGATGCCCTACAGCCAGTTTCTCAACGACGCCCGGCGGCTGCGCTACGACATCGGCTGCCTGAGCGGGCTCTACGGCACCAGCTTCGAACAGGTGTGTCACCGCCTCAGCACCATGCAGCGGGCCGGTGACAAGGGCGTCCCGTTCTATTTTGTACGGGTCGACATGGCCGGCAACATCTCCAAGCGACAGAGCGCCACCAGTTTCCACTTTGCCCGACTCGGCGGCGTCTGCCCACTCTGGAACGTGCATGAAGCCTTCTCTTCCCCCGGCACCATCCTGCGCCAACTGGCCAGAATGCCGGACGGCAAGACCTATCTCTGCCTGGCCCGTACCGTATATGAATCCGACACCAGTTACCTGCAACCGCAGCGCAAGTTCGCCATCGGCCTGGGTTGCGAGATCAAACACGCCCACAAGCTGATCTACTCCACCGGTCTCGACCTGGAAGATCCGGCGGCCGTGGAACCGATCGGTGTCAGCTGCCGGGTGTGTGAGCGCCGCGACTGCCCGCAACGGGCCTTCCCGCCCCTCTCCCGGCGTATCAGCATCGACGAGAATGCCCGCAGCGCATTCCCCTATTCCTTCGAGGATTCCGACTCCGGTGAGCGCTAGACAACGGCTGACACGACACGCCCGACCTATTCCCGTAAACATCAGTCGGAGAACGCCATGAAACCGATCGACCGCAAAGCACACTGGGAACATCTCTACCAGAGCCGCGACGCCGACAAGATGAGTTGGTTTCAACCGGCCCCGGCACGCTCCCTGGAACTGATCGCCCAATGTCACCTCGCCCCGGAAGAGACCATTATCGACGTGGGCGGCGGCGCATCCCGGTTGGTTGATCATCTTATCGAGGCCGGTTACCGCTCCATCACGGTACTGGATATTGCCGGGGCGGCCCTGGATCTGGCCCGGGCGCGCCTGGGGGATCGGGCAAGCCAGGTCGACTGGCTGGAGGCGGACGCCACCGATTTCCAGCTACCGCACCAGGTACACCTGTGGCATGACCGGGCGGTGTTTCACTTCCTCATCCAGGCGGAGGAGCGGCATCGCTATCTGGCCAATGTAAAAAAGACGCTGCTGCCGGGCGGACACCTGATTATCGCCGCCTTCGCCCCGGAGGGGCCGAAACAGTGCAGTGGATTGGATATTGTTCAGTATGACAGTCGGAAGATTTCCGCGGAGCTGGGGCACGCCTTTAAACTGCAACAGACCCGGCAGGAGACCCACCAGACACCGGACGGCACGGAGCAGCAGTTCAACTACTTTCTGTTGCGCTTCACCCCGGCGCTGTAGAGCCGCCCCGGCGAGCCCGGATCAGCGCCGCTTACCGACCCGCTTCCGGCCACCGGCAACCTTTCTCGCCACCGGTGGTTTGATGCCACGGGGGGTACGTTTCACCTGACTGCCCCGACGCCCATCCCGTTTACCGGTGCCTTCCGGCTGCCAGGTCGGCACCAGGTGACGCTTGCCATTGCCGATCAGGTCGGCCCGGCCCATCTGCTTCAGCGCCTCCCGCAGCAGCGGCCAGTTCTCCGCATCGTGGTAGCGTAAAAAAGCCTTGTGCAGCCGCCGCTGGCGCGCCCCCTTGGGGGTCGACACCAACTCTGAATCCCGTTTCACTTTTTTCAGCGGATTGCGATCCGTGTGGTACATGGCGGAGGCGATTGCCAGTGGCGTGGGCAGGAACGCCTGCACCTGGTCGAGACGGAAGTCGTTCCGCTTCAACCACAGTGCCAGGTTGAGCATATCCTGGTCCGAGGTGCCGGGGTGGGCGGCGATAAAGTAGGGGATCAGATACTGCTCCTTGCCCGCCTCCCGGGAGTACTTCTCGAACAGCTTCTTGAAGCGGTCGTAGGTACCGATGCCCGGCTTCATCATCTTGTCCAGCGGCCCCGCCTCGGTGTGCTCCGGGGCGATCTTCAGGTAACCGCCCACGTGGTGGGTCACCAGCTCCTTAATGTATTCCGGGTCCCGCACTGCCAGGTCGTAACGCAGACCGGAGGCGATCAGCACCCGCTTCACCCCTTTCACTGCCCGGGCCTTGCGATAGAGCTGGGTCAGGGAGCTGTGGTTGGTCTGCATATGCTTGCAGACATCCGGGAAGACACAGGAGAGCCGGCGACAGGCGGACTCGATCTTCTCACTCTCGCAACGCATCCGGTACATGTTGGAGGTGGGCCCACCCAGGTCGGAGATGGTGCCGGTAAAACCCGGCACCGTATCGCGGATGGTCTCGATCTCATGGATCACCGATTCGTGGGAGCGGTTCTGGATAATGCGCCCCTCGTGCTCGGTGATGGAGCAGAAGGTACAACCACCGAAACAGCCGCGCATGATCGGGATGGAGAAGCGGATCATCTCCCAGGCCGGGTTTTTCGCCTCGCCATATGCGGGATGGGGCTTGCGGGTGTAGGGGAACTCGTAGAGCCGGTCGAACTCGTCGGTCTCCAGCGGGATCGGTGGCGGGTTGAGCCACACCTCCCGCTTGCCGTGCCGCTGCACCAGGGCCCGGGCATTGCCCGGATTGGTCTCCAGGTGAAACACCCGCGAGGCGTGGGCATAGAGCACCGGGTCCGCCACCACCTGGTCGAACGAGGGGATACGCACCACCGCGTGACTGCGGTCGGACTTTTTCGGCCGCTGATGAAAAGTGACCACCTGACCATCTGCAGCCGGGGCCGACTCACAGGCCGGCTCACTCTCATAGGGCGAGGGTTTCGGATCAATCCGGCCCGGCTCATCCACCGTGCTGGAGTCGATCTCCAGCCACCCCTCCGGCACACTCTGGCGCATGAAACCGGTGCCCCGCACATCGGTAATCTCGCTGATCGGCTCGCCCCGGGCCAGCCGGTGGGCCACCTCCACAATGGCCCGCTCCGCGTTACCGTACATCAGCAGGTCGGCCTTGGAGTCCGGCAGAATGGAGCGCCGCACCTTGTCAGACCAGTAATCATAATGGGCAATACGGCGCAGGCTCGCCTCGATCCCGCCGATGATAATCGGCACCCCTTTGAACGCCTCCCGGGCACGCTGGGCATACACCACCACCGAACGATCCGGCCGCTTGCCGCCCTCCCCGTCCGGGGTATAGGCATCGTTGGAGCGGATCTTGCGGTCGGCGGTATAGCGGTTGACCATGGAGTCCATGTTGCCAGCGGTGATACCGATAAAGAGATTCGGCTTACCCAGCCGCTGAAAATCCTCCACCGAGCGCCAGTCCGGCTGGGCGATGATACCGACCCGGAACCCCTGGGCCTCCAGCAAGCGACCGATCAGCGCCATACCGAAACTGGGGTGATCCACATAGGCATCCCCCGTCACCAGGATCACATCGCAGCTATCCCAACCAAGCTCATCCATCTCCGCGCGGGACATGGGCAGCACCGGCGCTGTGCCAAACCGCTTGGCCCAGTACTGGCGATAGGAGAAGAGATTGGGAGCCGATTGCATGGGAAATATTCCGTGAAGAGAGTTGACGGAACAGTATACCCGGTTGGCTGAAGGAATGCAGGCGGGCATGGCTTAACCTGATGAAATAAAAGGTTAAACCAGGACAATAAGCCACCCACCTTAAAGCCGAAGAAACGATATCCCGCTGTATAAAACCTACTCGTTAAATAGCCAAGCTTGAGCGGGCAATCGAAATGCTTTTCACCTAATTTGAATTTGTTGACAGCCTCCCATGAATTTAACGCATATCTACAACACTCGGCTTAATCAACTATTAGCGGTTTAAAGTATCAGAGATTCTTTTAAGGACTGACAGTGTAGTTTCGAGTTCTACTTTCGTAATACCAATGGAGCATTTCGTTGCCCATTCTGTTTGTTTTTCATCCAACTTCAAATAAACCTCTTCACCTAGTTCTGACAGACTGATCAACTTGGCACGCTTATGATCTGGATTCTCGTGAAAGATCAGGAGTTGATCCTCGTACATGGCATCAACCAATCGTTGTACAGCTTGTCTTGTTAACCCCATGCTTCTTGCTATCTGTGAAGCAGTTTGCGGCTCACCGGCCAGTGAGAGTGCCCCCAGCACTTTCCAACGAGCACTGGTGACGCCATACTCAAAACCCATCTGGTCACCTTCACTAACCAGCAATCCTCCTAGTCTGAACACTTCAAGCACAATATTGGTGAATACTGAACCTTTCCCGGATTCTTTCATCTGCAATTCTTCCAATAACTTGACAACATGTTGACAACCAAATACATCACTCGCATAATGACAATATGTTACCAAATTAACGCTTCCGGAAGAAACTATGACACTTCTACTCCATAGATTCGCAGCATTAGTAGCCATTTTGTGTGTAGCTATGTTTTTTTCAGCAACTCTTCTTGTCGAAATTTTTGGTGACACGACAACTATCGCAACGGTAAAAAGTTTGATTGTATCGCCGGGACTTTTCATCCTGGTCCCTTCCATCGCGCTGACTGGTGGAAGCGGTTTTGCCCTGGCGAAATCACGAAATGGAAAATTGACCCAACTGAAGAAGCGCCGAATGCCGATTATCGGTGCAAATGGCATAGTCGTATTAATACCCTGCGCAATACTGCTAGACCACTGGGCTTCCGCTGGCATGCTCGGCACCCATTTCTATATTGTCCAAAGTATTGAGCTGTTAGCAGGAGGGATTAATCTTATACTAATGGCAATGAACATCAGAGATGGTCGCAGAATACATACCAAATTGAGTGTCCGACCTATGTTCGAAAGATTGTAACCCTTGGAGAATTATTACTTGCTGGGCACAAACCCCGGGGACAACAAAATGATGCTCGAAGACGCAACATTTGAGGAGAGAATAGCCCCTTGGGGATGAAAGACGTGCCCGTCCTACCAAACTAAAACAGTTGCAGACAAGTAGGGTGGGCACGCCTTTCGTGCCCACGCGGATCAAACAACAATCAAAAATCGAACAAGGATGTCTCGATACAGACGAACTCATAACAAAGGCACCAGCTATTTTTTCACGGTGGTGACCTATCGCCGACAACAGATCCTATGTGATCTGCAAATACGCACAGCGTTGCGACAGGCTATCAAAACGGTGCGCGAAAAATACCCATTCAAAATAGAAGCGTGGGTTCTGTTGCCTGATCATTTGCATTGCATCTGGACACTGCCACCGGATGACGTAAATTATTCGTTTCGATGGGGAATGATCAAACGCTTGGTCAGCAGAGCCTGTGCGAAAGATTACAAACGGCACGATTGGATCAACGCTTCAAAACGTAAGTATCGGGAGTCGACGATCTGGCAGCGCCGCTATTGGGAACACCAAATCCGGAATGAGCAGGACTTTGCCCGGCATGTCGATTATATTCACTACAACCCGGTCAAACATGGCATTTGTAACCGGGTGATGGATTGGCCCTACTCCACCTTTCACCGGGAGGTGGCGCGAGGTATTTATACAGAGGATTGGGCTGGGGATAAGACAAAACCGGTTGGTGGGGATTTTGGGGAATGATATACCGCGTGGGCACAAACGACGTGCCCACCCTACCCATATTGGAACGCCGCGACACCCACCCTACTGCCCAATGCCTGATGCTATTTTACGGAGCAAAGAAACAACAAGTATTTGTCTGCGTAACCCTGGGGACAGCGTATAATGACGGCAGTGCAAGCTTGTAGCGACTACCGTCTAAGACTATTGGTGCGGAATAATGCATGTCTATACTATCGGGTTCACCCAGAAAAAAGCGGAGCATTTTTTTACCCTTATCCGTAACTCGAACATACGCACCTTAATTGATGTACGGTTGAATAATATTTCACAACTGTCCGGTTTCGCTAAAAAAGATGATCTGCGCTTTTTTCTACGGGAGTTATGTGACGCATCATATATTCACCTACCTGACTGGGCACCAACCAAGGATATACTCAGCGCATACCAGAAAAAAGCAATCACGTGGGATGCTTACCAGGATAAGTTTCTGAATCTCATGGCACGCAGATCAATAGAAAAAGATGTGGATCAAAGCGTTCTGGAGCAGGGTTGTTTACTCTGTAGTGAACACCAACCGCATCACTGCCACCGCAGGCTTGTGGTGGAATACTTGAACGAGCATACCGGGCTCGAACTTCAGGTTAAGCATTTAATATAGTTATGGCACCTTCCTTGGTTCTCGTTACTACCCGACTATTAACAGCCTAAGCCGGTCGCAGTGACTTCCCCCCTTCCGGCCGATTCTGACCCAGGGCAATCCGAAAACACGCTTCGGCATGTTGCCGGGCCAGGGCGGAAATTTCCGGATCCAGTTTCCCACTCTGGCTGTACTCTTCCAGGATTATCAGTACCTCATCCATCTGCATGCCGGCCCGGTACGGGCGGTCCTGCACCAGCGCCTGGAACACATCTGCCACGGCGATGATTCGCGCTTCGATACTCAGCTCCTGTGCCCGGCGATGGAACGGGTAGCCGGCCCCATTCAGCTCTTCGTGATGAAACGCCGCCCAGTCGGCGATTTCGTTCAGCCCCTGGATATGACGCAGGATTTGAAAAGTCTCAAAGCTGTGTTTATTCATGATGGAACGCTCAAGCGGTGTGAGCGGCCCCGGCTTCTCCAGGATCTGGTCCGGCATATGGAGTTTGCCCAGATCGTGCAGCAGCCCGGCGATTTCGATCTTGTCACACTGCTCCCCCGGTAGGCCATGCTTATCAGCCAGGTAGCGGGCCAGGCCGGCCACCCGGACCGAATGCCGGGCAGTGAACGGGCTCTTCTGATCCACGATATAAGCCATGATCAGTGACAGCTGCTTGATCTGGGCAATGCTCAACTTTTCCCGGTTTCCGTACTGGCCCATGTCCCAGACGTAACGGGTGACATGCCGATCCTCCAGCGCAATCCAGAAAGCTTCCGACTGTTCCGCTAATTGAAAAGCCGCCACCAGTTCCGGGTCAAAATAGCTGCCGCGATAACGAAGGATGGACTGCATCACCTCCTGCCGGGCCAGCAGTATATCGTTTTCGTAATGGGAGACCGCCAGTACGTCTATCCGGTCTGACAGAAAAATAAGATTCGCCATCTGCTTGTCCCGCTGACTGATATCCAGCTCCCGGAGCTTCTCCCAGGGTGTGTGGTGATAGCGAATGGGACCGGCAAAGCGCGCCAGCGGTTCAAAATCCTTCAACAGACGGTAACCGATCTCGCAGTGGATATAGGCATCTCGCCAGTCAAAGTGATTAACCAGCGCCGAATGCATCTGCTCAGTAGAGACCCCGCTGTCATGCAACAGGCCAAGCTCGAAGGCAAACTGGATATCCGCCTCATCCCAGTCCAGGTGGTGGGCCAGCTGACTGGCGATATAGCCAACCCGCTTGCCGTGATTGGTATCGTTCATCCCCACCTGGGAAACTGCTGCCTCGATGGCAAAGATCATCTGACGAAGGTCGATGGTCAGGGTTTCAAAAGAATTCATTCAGTTACCTGAAGCAGCCTGTTTAAATGGTGGATAGTCTAACTGCCGCCAAAAATCCAGAACGATATAAATGATAATCAGTTGATCTGTCCCAACAAGCAGGCCAATCCCCCGCCGAATAACACTGTTTTAATTCTCCTTCGCACCATAAATGTGCCGATTCCGTGAAGAAAAACAGAATACGGTTCCGACTGTTCGGTTGCCGGCAATTAATCCAGCATCGAAAAATCCAGGCATGCGCTGGCAACCCCCTTTCTCACCTCACTCGTTTCCCATATCAATTCCCCCCCCAGTAAACGCCAATAACGCGCATCAAACCGTACAAAACACCGGTTATTTTTTCTCTTTCAGAGCGCTTGCCACTGTAATGTATGACTGATATGTTAGTTATACATCTATTGGATCTCTGTGAGGCGCAACTATGCAATGGCAGCTAAATCAGGTTCACCAGACCGATCACTCACTCCCGGTTCTAACGGAGGTTGACGTTGTGGTTGTCGGTGGTGGCGCGGCGGGTATCGCAGCCGCGGTAACCAGCGCTCAACGCGGTCTTAAAACCTTGTTGGTGGAGCGTTACGGATTTTGTGGTGGTGCAGCTGTGGCGGGTCTGTCCGGCACCATCTGTGGTATGTACCTCTCCACCGACGCGCTCAAAAGCGGACCGGAGCAGGTGGTGTTCGGTTTTACGGAACGCTTCCGGGCCGCCATGGCGCTGCGTAACGGCATCACCGATCCACAACTCTATGGCAAAACCTGGACGGTCACTCACGACCCACTGGTCTGGCGCGAAGTTGGCGAGGGCCTGCTGATCGACGCCGGTGTACAGATGCTCTACCACACCCAGGTGATCGGTGTGATCAAGGAGGATGACACCCTGCACGGCGTGGTGCTCAACAGTAAATCCGGCATTGGCGCGGTACACGCAAAAGTGGTTATCGATGCCAGTGGTGACGCCGATGTGGTGGCCCGCGCCGGTTACAGCTTCAAACTGGGTGACGATGGCCACATCCAGAATCCCACCATGATCTTCCGTCTCGCGGGTGTGGACACGGACCGATTCAAAGCCTATTGGGGCGACGATACGATCAGCTCCCAGAAAGTGATCAAGGCCCTGATCGAAGCGGATAGTACGGGTGGTTATGAGCTACCCAGATCCAAAATCTGGATTTTTGAAACACCCCGCCCCGGGGAATTACTCATCAACGCGACCCGCGTCCTGGGTCGTGACGGCCGGGACCTGAATGTCCTCGACCCGGTGGATCACACCGAGGCAGAACAGGTGGGCCGTGGTCAGGCCCGCGAATATGCACGCTTTCTGCGTGACCAAGTGCCCGGCTGCGAAGCCAGCTTTATTAACGATACCGGTGTTGAAGTAGGTATACGCCAGACCCGCTCCATTGTTGGCGTGGAGACACTCTCCGACAGTGATGTGGTGAACCGGCGTAAACGGGCTGACGGCGTGGTTCGCTCGCCCTGGCCGATAGAAATGCACAACGGTCAGAAACCAACCGTCGAATGGCTGCTTGATGACTACTACGAAGTACCTTACGGCGCCCTCGTTCCAGCCCAGGGCGAGAATCTGCTGGTGGCCGGCCGCTGCCTCAGCGCACAACACCAGGCGCTGGCATCCGCCCGGGTTACCGCACAGTGTTTCGGTTATGGCCACGCGGCCGGGATTGCCGCCGTCACCGCCATCCGTGAACGCATTCCCCTACGCGCCATCAGCGGCGAACAGATACGTGCCCTGCTAAACGAAGATGGTGCTGCGCTCGACTGAGCGGCACTGCAGATAAAAGTATTACAAGAGGGGCTGGCAAGTCCCGTTTTTATCCCTAGGTTGGAGGAAGAGTGATGAAGTTATCGTTTGTAAAAAAAGTACTCGGCGTCACCGCCGCGCTATGCATCGCCGCATCAACGGTCAATGCGGCCGGGTCACCCGAATACCGGTTCAAGATGGCAACGGGATGGCCCGGCGGTCCCATCATGGATGAGGGCCCGAAGGCGTTTGCCAAGAAGGTCGAGGAACTTTCGAATGGGCGCATCCAGATCCAAGTGTTCCCGGGCGGCGCGTTGGGCAATCCGCAAAAAGTGTCGGAGACGGTGAAAAACGGTATCGCCGATATGGGCCATCTCTGGATGGGCCACGACTGGGGCAGGGACACCACCACCGTGCTGTTTGCCGGATATGCCGGCAGTTTTGACAGCGAGGTGATGTTGCACTGGCTCTACCAGGGCGGTGGTTATGAGTTGCAGCGGGAGTTCCGTGAAAAGGAGTTTGGTCTGGTCTCCATGCCCCTGTTTATCCGCACCCCGGAAGTGTTTCTGCACTCCCGTAAACCGGTCCGCACCCTGGCCGATATGCAGGGCCTGAAACTGCGCACCGTGGGTGCCTGGCTGGATCTGGCCAAGCAGTTAGGGGCCGCCACTGTCACCTCCCCGGCCGCTGATGTCTACACCATGCTGGAGCGTGGGGTGATCGATGCCACCGAATGGGGAACGCCTTATGAGAATGTCTCCCCCGGCTTTAACAAGGTGTCCAAATACGTGATCGTGCCCGGCGTTCACCAACCCACTGCACCCTTCGAACTGGTCATCAACCACAAGACCTGGGACAAGCTCAGCGCCGAAGATCAGCAGATGATCGAATATGCCGCCCGGTTGGTGACACTGGATAGCTGGCTGAAGCTCGGCTACGAAGATGCCAAGGCACTGAAGTGGTTTGAAGAACAGGGCAACGAAGTGATTGAGCTGGATCCTGAAGTTCAGCAAGCGGTACTGAAAACGGCCCAGAAATGGGGCGCTAGTCAGGCGGCAGAGAACGACTGGTTCAAGCGGGTGATGGAACATCAGGCGGCATTCGAGACTGTCTGGCGCAAGGGCCAACGCTCCCGGAAACTGTCAAACCAGTAGTCGACACTTCTACGATTGGTGGGGGCGGGACCAGCCCGCCACCCACCTGATACCAGGGTAACCATGATGAAAGCAACCATCGCCCTCTTGGAACTGATGCCGCGCTGGGTCGGCTACGCCTCCTGCCTGCTGTTGATTCCACTGATTCTTACCACCTGTTACGAAGTGGTGGCCCGCTATCTGTTTGGCGCACCGACCATCTGGTCGTTCGAGATCGGTTACATGCTCACCGGTACATTTTTCCTGCTGGGCAGCGGCCTGGCCCTGCAGCGGGGCAGCCACATCCGGGTGGATCTGTTCTATCACCGACTGTCACTGCGAAAACGGGCCTGGCTCGACCTGCTGTTCTATGCACTGGTGGTGCTGCCCCTGGTGGCCTGGACCACCTATGCACTCGCCGGCTACTTCTGGTCAGGTCTGGAGAGTGGTGAGACTACCGGCGCATCGGCCTGGAATCCACCGGTCTGGCCACTGCGCCTGGTCTTTGTGGTGGGCTTTTCCACCCTCGTCCTGCAACTCATAGCCGAATGCCTGAAGCGGATAGATACGCTGTTTGGCCAGCCGGAGAAGCTCTGATGGAAATCGTCGCCCTTATCATGTTTGTAGCGCTGTTTGCGCTGATCCTCACCGGCGTGCAAGTGGCCTTTGCACTGATGGCCGTAGCCACTGTCGGCGGCCTGGTCGTCTTTGGTGACTCGGTATTTCATCAGTTTGTCGGCAAGATCGAGGATGTGGCCACCAACTTCATTCTGGCCGCCGTGCCCCTGTTCGTGTTCATGGGTGCCATGCTGGAGCGTTCCGGAATTGCCGAGGATCTGTTCTCTGCCATCCGTATCTGGACCCGCAAGCTGCGCGGTGGTGTCGCTGTCGGCACGGTGCTGATGGCGATTGTATTCGCCGCATCCACCGGCGTGGTGGGCGCAACCGAATCCTTGATCGGCCTGCTGGCCATTCCTCCGATGCTGCAACAGGGCTACAAAAAGAGTCTTATCAGCGGAACTATCTGTGCCGGCGGATCACTGGGTACGGTTATTCCTCCGTCGATCATCATCATCCTGCTCGGTCCACTGGCCGACGTCAGCGTCGGTGATCTGATGGCCGGCATGATTATTCCCGGCCTGTTGCTCGGCTTCTTCTATCTGACGTACGTGTTGGTGGCCAGCGCCATGGGTGGTGCCGGCCCACGTCTTGAGCATGATCCTGCGGACGACATGAGCCTGTCTGAAAAACTGGTATTGTCCGCCAAGGCCCTGCTGCCACCGCTGGTGCTGATCTCGGCCGTACTGGGGTCTATTGTTACCGGCGCCGCATCACCCACCGAGGCGGCCGGCATCGGTGCTGCCTGTGCCGTGGTACTGGCGGCACTGCATGGAAAACTCAACTTAAGGATGTTGTGGCACTCATTGGTTCAGACACTCTCCGTCACCACCATGATCATGTTCATCGTACTCGGTGGCAGCCTGTTTACCGGCGTATTGCTGGGAACCGGTGCACTGTGGAATGTTCAGGACGCCATCTCGGCAATGGATGTACCGACCTGGGTGTTGATCCTCACTTTCCTCGGTATCGTGTTTGCTGCCGGCTTCTTTCTGGAGTGGATCTCCATCCTGCTGATCTTCGTGCCTATCTTCATGCCGTTCATTAAAGCAGCCGGTGTTGATCCGGTCTGGTTTTCAGTCCTGGTGCTGATTACGGTTCAGACCAGCTACATGACGCCACCCATGGCACCGGCAATCTTCTATCTGCGTGGCGTAGCGCCGAAAGAGATCACCCTAAAGCATATGTACGCAGGCGTGATGCCATTCGTTATAATACAGTTCGTTCTACTCGGCATTGTCGCGGTATTCCCGGTTACCGTGTTGTGGCTACCCAGTATTCTGCTGGGCTTCTGAACCGTGATGGGACTGACAGGGAGCGACAGTTTACGGGTCGCAGCATCGATAATTAGAAATATGGAACCTGCATGACAGACAGAGACACGATCCGACCCAACAAGCGCCGGTCACTTACCGAACAGGCCTATGACGCCCTGGAGGCACGTATTGTCACCGGGCAACTGGAACCGGGGATGATGGTCTCGGAGGCCCAGTTGGCCAAGGCACTGGAGATGGGCCGCATGCCGATACGGGAATCTCTGCAGCGACTGGCCCGGGACGGGCTGGTCTCCATTCATCCGCGCCGGGGGGTGATGATCCCAGAAGTGTCGGTCAATACCGAGTTAAAACTGCTGGAGGTGCGTCGCCCGTTGCAGAACCTGGCGACCCGTCTGGCTGCCCGCCGCGGCAGCAAGCAACACCGGGAGCAGATGCAGTCCCTGGCAAACTGCCTGGAGCAGTTGGCCACCGAGCAGAATGCCGAAGAGTTTCTGTACGTATTGCGTGATGTGCACCACCTCCTCACCGAAGCCGCCGCCAACGAGTACATCGAGCGGGCCATGGGACCGGTACAGGGCATGACCCGCCGCTTCTGGTATCTCAACATGCGCGAGGGAGACCTTGCCACCGGCGCCGGTCTGCACGCCTCGATCATGCGTACCGTGGCGGAAGGCAACGAACAGGAGGCAGAGGATCTCTCCAACTCGCTGATGGATTACCTGGAGCAGTTCGCCCGGCGCACCCTGGACATCTAGGCGGCAAACCGGAACCTGCAACAGCGCCCTTACACCAGCCGTCCCATGTGTGGCATGATCTCTCCAGCAACCGTCCTGCAACTACCCGGTGATCATTCCGGACGGTGGCGCCATCCCGGTAGACAGCCACGACAGCACACATGAGGAGAGTCCGATGAAACTGACCAGCAACCAGATCAAGGATAACCAGCCGATCCCCGTATCAAACGCCTTTGGCACCCATGATGCGACCACGCATGTGGCGCTGGCCGATAACCGCAATCCCGACCTGAGCTGGGACGATGTACCAGAAGGTACACGCTCTTTTGTATTGATCTGCCACGACCCCGACGTACCCAGCAAACCGGATGATGTGAACCAGGAGGACCGTGAAGTTCCAGCCGATCTGCCCCGGGTCGACTTCTATCACTGGGTGCTGGTGGATATTCCGGCTGACCAGCGACAGATTGCTGCCGGCGCTGACTCGGACGGCATCACTCCCAAAGGCAAACCGGGCGGCGCCTCTCCCGCCGGTGGTATCCGCGGCATCAACAACTACACCGACTGGTTTGCCGGCGATGCCGACATGGCGGGCGACTACTACGGTTATGATGGCCCCTGCCCGCCCTGGAATGACAGTATCCTGCACCGCTACTGCTTCACCCTCTATGCACTGGATATCGAGAGTTGTGGTCTGAGCGGCCGCTTCGGTGGACCGGAGGCACTCGCCGCCATCGAAGGGCATGTGCTGGAGAGTGCCAGCATCACCGGAACCTATGCCATCAACCCGAGAGTAGCCTGAACCCGACCACCCGACCCGCACCGGCGCGGGCCCAATCCGCCCGCGCCCCGGACTATCCGGTCATCACCGATCAGATCCCATGAGGTAGCCATGTTAACCAGAGATAACACCGGCCTTATTGTTGTCGATATACAGGGCAAGCTGGCCGAAATTGTCCACCAGAGTGAACAGCTGATTACCAACACCCTGGCCCTGATCCAAGGGGCCAAGGTGCTGAATCTGCCGATCCTTTGGCTGGAACAGAATCCCGAAAAACTCGGCCCTACCACACCGGCAATCGCCGCAGCCCTGGTACCCCGTGAACCGATCACCAAATACACCTTCGACGGTTTTGGTTCGGTGGAGTTTGAGGATGCCGTCAAACAGTCCGGCGTTGGTCGTTGGCTGGTATGCGGTATCGAAACCCATATCTGTGTGTACCAGACCGTATCCAGCCTGGTCCATCTCGGCTACGACGTGGAGTTGGTCTGCGACTGTGTCTCGTCCCGCACCCTGGCCAACAAGGAGCTGGCCATTGCCAAGCTCACCGCCAACGGTGTCGGGATCACTGGAGTGGAGATGTGCCTCTATGAACTGGTGGGTGACTGTCGATCCGGCGAGTTCCGTGACATACTCCGACTCATCAAGTAATCCAAGCCGACAGGGCAGACACGCTTAAGTGCTGTTCGCCCTGCCGACCTGACGCCCGACTTTCCAATATCCATGGCATACCTCTACCTGACAGTCGCTATCATCGCTGAAGTGATCGCCACCAGCGCGCTGAAGGCTTCCGCGGAATTTACCAGACTCTACCCCACTCTGCTGGTGGTTGTGGGTTATGGTCTGGCGTTCTACTTCCTGACCCTGGCACTGCGGACCATCCCGATCGGCATCACCTACGCCATCTGGTCCGGTTTCGGTATTGTGCTGATCACCATCGCCGGCACTTTCCTGTACCGGGAGATCCCGGACGTCCCCGCCATGATCGGTATGGGCCTGATTATCGCCGGCGTGCTGGTGATTCACATCTTTTCAAAAACCATCAGCCACTGAACCAGGCCATTCAAATCACTGCAGTGGAAACAGGCGCCTGAATCGGATGTATTAAGCAACGGAAACGCTCATCTATAATGGAAAGGTGTGCCACACCAAACCCATACCGATTAAGGTGCGCCATGAACATTCTGCTCAAACGGGCCTATGACCCGGCCGATCCCGGGGATGGCTTCCGGATACTGGTGGACCGCCTATGGCCCCGGGGCCTTTCCCGGGAGAGTGCGAAGATTGACCTGTGGCTGAAGTCCATCGCTCCTTCCAATGAACTGAGAAAGTGGTATCAGCATGATCCTGAAAAGTGGCCCGAATTCCAGAAACGCTATTTCGCGGAACTGGACACCAACAGGGCAGCGGTCACGGAACTGATCAACCACCTCAAGCGGCAAAATGTGACGTTTCTGTTCGGCACCAAGGATCTGCAATACAATAATGCGGCCGCTTTAAAGACCTATGTGGAATCAAAACTGGCCCGTTAGGGCATACCAGCCGCTCAAACACCACATTTACAGATATCGCACCTTCGTTTGAGACATCGCCGCCGCCCTGATGCAGGGGCTAGCCCTCCGGGGTCTTCAGAGTCAATGGTTATCAACCCAGCCGGCAAAACGTCAGAATTTTTTACACTCACCCCATTAAAAGAGTGGTATATGGTAAGACATCGCAAGTAACCCATTGAGTGTAAATTAAATTCTTAATTTGGCATTTAATTTGCTTAATATGGCGTGAAATTTGGGTAAGGTTAAATTAACAGGCAAACTGAATTTCTAATTAAAATTTGGTACACCTAAGAAGGGTTCTTCATAATGAATAAAAACATCGCTTTCCTTTTGACGCTTGTAGCAGCTGGTATGACCCAGTCGGGTACGGTTTCGGCTGCAATCAGTTATGACCAGAACGTTACGCCTGATGTGATCTTTGGTTCCGGCGTCAGCAACGGCTCTTTCACCGTGGACCGCAACAACGGCATCGAACTGGGACTGCGTGGCAAGCTGCGCCACAACGCAGCCGGTAACCCGGAAAACACTTTTAACAGCAATGGTGATGGCACCTACAGCTTTGACGCAGGCGTCGCACCGGGCCAGTCCTCCCCCACCGCGGTCTGGAGCTTTGAGTGGTCAATCAATACTGACTTTGACGGTAGCACCGGTCTCAATGTCGGTGACCTGACCTACGCTCTGGGTCTGGACAACGATCCGTCGCAGGACACCAGCTTCACCGTTTTCGATCCCATTTTCGATCTTGGCGGTTTGACACCACCCGATCATTCATTCGGGAACAACAGCACTGGTAATGGTGGCGGTGAAGAAACTTTGAGTTGGTTTTCCATATCGTTCTTCGGCACAATTGGCATAACCGGCTATAACGATCTGGTAGCAGACAACAACGTGGCACAAAACTCCTGGAAGCCACACTGGTACTTCGCCTCTTTTGACCCCACGGTCGACGGCACTTACGACATCTACCTGGCCGCTTTCGATGACAGTGGCGCCCAGCAGGCGCGCACCGAGATACAGATCATTGTCGGTAACGGGGCTGCTGCTGATGTACCGGAACCCGCCACCCTCGCACTGATGTGTCTGGGTCTGGCCGGCGTCGGTTATGGACGGCAACGTAGCAGAAGAAACGCCTGATCGATTACCGATCATCGGTACAGAACCCCGCTTCGGCGGGGTTTTTTTTATGCCTGTGGAATTCGTCGCCGCTTCGATCGGGGTCATGCCGGTAGGCGAGCCGGGACGCTGTCAGCAGCGTCCCGGTGGCCTGAGTTCAGAGAAACAACAACGGCCCAGGCCCACCCATTCCCTGGCGTTTCTGCCCACAATCCCCCGATCCGCTACACTCCGTTCTGGGCCAGGATATAGGCCAGGGCCAGGGGAATCACCAACAGGCTACCCAGATTTCCCAGCATGACAATGGAGGCCACCTTGCGGGGCTCCTGGTTGTACTTCTCCGCCACCATGAAGTTGAGTACCGCGGGCGGCAGTACGCTGAACAGCAGCAGCTGGCCGTACTGCAGCGCCGGCAGATCCAGGAAAGGACTCATCAGCAACAGCATGACCAGCCCGCTGGCCGGACAGATCAGGGCGCCGATAACTCCGATACGCCAGTCCTTCAGATCCACACCGGTAAGACGCACCCCCAGTGAAAAGAGCATCAGGGGGATAGCCACCTGCCCCACCATCTCGATGGAGACCGACAGCACCTGGGGTAACACCCAGCCGGTGAGACTGAAGGCGATACCCACTACCGTGGCCAACACCATCGGGATACGCAGAATACCCACCAACGAAGTTCGATGATCCAGCATCTTCATGCCGACACTGAAGTGCAACGTGTTCTCCACGATAAACAGCACCACCGCTGCCGGTAGCGCCGCCTCACCAAATGCAAACAGGGCCAGTGGCAACCCCATATTGCCAGAGTTGGAGAACATCATGGGCGGCACAAAGGTCTTGGCCTGGTAGTTCAGCAAGCGGGCCACAACCCAGGCCAACAGACCGGAACCCAGCACCACCACCAGCCCGGCGATGGCCAGCTCCTGGTAGGTACCCAGAGCAAAACTCTTCTGGGACAGCACATGGAAAATCAACGCCGGAACAAAGATATCCAGGTTGATCTGATTGGCTGCCGCCATATCCGGCGCATGACGACGCCCATAGAGATAGCCCACCAGGACGATGGCGAAGATTGGAAAAATGATGCTGAAAATCTGCTGCATGGGCTGGATGACCTGAATCGTGACGGCTGGATTTAAAAGCCGCTAGTATCTCCGGTGAATTGGGAAAAAACCAGCGGCCCGGCAGATCATGTCGCTCCGGATCGGCAGTTCCGGTGCTTCGGCCTGTTCATCAATACCCCATGCCCTATAATGACGACTATTCAAATAGCGCCGACTGTTGTGAATTTCTGACCGGGCCTGTCACCACACTCGGCACATACAACGATTCTGTGTACAGCTTTTTGATCCACCCTACCCAGGAGACACCATGTCTTTGACAAAGCAGTACCCGGGCAAACCCGAGAAAGTCTACTTTTTCGGCACCTGCCTGATCGACCTGCTCTATCCCCAGGCCGGACTGGCCGGCATGCAGCTGATCCGCCGCGAAGGGGTCCAGGTGATCTTTCCCCAGGACCAGACCTGTTGCGGCCAACCCGCCTGGAACGCCGGCTACCGGGAACAGGCAGAGGCGGTGGTGCTGAATCAGATTCGCTGCTTTCCGGAAGAGTATCCGGTAGTGGTACCATCCGGCTCCTGCGCCGGTATGCTGCGTAACCAGTACCCGGAACTGTTCCGGGACAAGCCCGAAGCGCAGCAGGTGGAGCGCTTCTCGAAACGGATCTTCGAGCTGACCGAGTTCCTGGTGCATGTCCTTAAGATCGAACTGAAGGATCTCGGCCAACCTACCAAAGTGGCCCTGCACGCCTCCTGTTCAGCACGCCGGGAGATGGATGTTGCCGGTGAGCACGAAGCACTGCTGCAGCAACTCGAAAACGTGCAACTGGTGGAACAGGTGCGCAAAGCGGAGTGCTGCGGCTTCGGCGGCACCTTTGCGGTCAAGCATCCCGATATCTCCGCCGCCATGGTGGCGGACAAGGCCCAGGCGATCACCGATACCGGGGCTGACCAACTGGTGAGCGGCGATTGCGGCTGCCTGATGAACATCACCGGACACATGGAACACCAGGGCGTTGGCCCCAAGGGCCAGCACATCGCCAGTTTTCTCTGGGAGCGCACCCATGACCCAAAAAGCTGAGTTCGACCAACGGGTAAAGCAAGCCCTGGACAATCCCCAGCTGCGGCGCAATTTCCGCGTCACCATGGATGGGCTGATGGAGAAGCGCGACAAGGCGTTTCCCGACAAGGCGTTCCTGGAGGAGCTGCGCACCATCGGCGCCAATATCCGCGCCAACGCTCTGGCCCGGCAGCCGGAACTGCTGGAGCAGCTGGAGGCCAACTGCACCCGCAACGGCATACAGGTGCACTGGGCCGAGACCATTGAGCAGGCCAACCGGATTGTGCTCGACATCATGGAGCGGCACCACGCCACCCGCATGATCAAGGGCAAATCCATGGTCTCGGAAGAGATGCAGATGAACCACTTCCTGGAAGCGAAGGGTAAAAGCT
This sequence comes from Sedimenticola thiotaurini, assembly GCF_001007875.1. Taxonomy (NCBI): domain Bacteria; kingdom Pseudomonadati; phylum Pseudomonadota; class Gammaproteobacteria; order Chromatiales; family Sedimenticolaceae; genus Sedimenticola; species Sedimenticola thiotaurini. Next base: position 1,334,044 of record NZ_CP011412.1, read on the forward strand.
GCGTTGAATCGGACCTGGGTGAATACATTATCCAGCTGGATAACGAGGCACCCTCCCACATCATTGCCCCGGCCATCCACAAGAGCAAACAGGAGGTTGCCAGGCTGTTCAAGGCCAAGCATCCCGACATCCCCTACAGTGAGGATATCGACACCCTGACCCGCAGTGCGCGCCAGATCCTGCGGCGCAAATTCCACGACGCGGAGATTGGGCTGTCCGGGGTCAACTTTGCAGTGGCGGAGACCGGCACCCTCTGCCTGGTGGAGAACGAAGGTAACGGTCGCCTTTGTACCACGGTACCGCCGGTACACATTGCTGTCACCGGCATCGAGAAGGTGGTGGAGAAGCTGGCGGATGTTCCGCCCCTGCTGAAACTGCTGACCCGTTCCGCCACCGGCCAGCACATCACTACCTACTTCAACATGATCAGCTCGCCCCGCAAGCCGGGTGAGCGGGATGGCCCGAAAGAGGTACACCTGGTGCTGCTGGATAACCAGCGCTCCCGGATCTACGGGGACAGTGAACTGTTCGACAGCCTGCGCTGCATCCGCTGCGGCGCCTGCATGAACCACTGCCCGGTCTATACCCGTATTGGTGGTCACGCCTACGGCCCGCCGATTCCCGGTCCGATCGGCTCGGTCATCGAACCCCAGAAATTCGGCCTGGAAAACTTCGGTGTCCTGGCCACCGCCTCCACCCTGTGCGGCGCCTGTGGCGAAGCCTGTCCGGTACGGATACCGCTGCCGAAACTGCTGCACCGGCTACGCTACGAACAGGTGCGGGAAGACCGCACCGGCGCCACCATCGGTCAGGGCTCGCAACGCTCCGGAAAAGAGGCACTGATCTGGAAACTGTGGAGCTGGATACACGCCACCCCGTTGGTCTATCGCAGTGCTACCCGGCTGGCCAGTCTGTTCAGAAACCGTATACCAAACCGTATCGGCCCCTGGAGCCAGGTACGGACCACACCACGGATCGCCCCGAAATCGTTACACCAACTGGCCCGGGAAGAGGGTTTTAAGCATGAATAAGGCACGCGACAACATTCTGGCCCGGCTGCGGGCCCGCTCCACGGAGATCCCTCCCGTGGAGCTGGATCGGGGCTTCCGGTCGCCCGACTGGAACCGGCAACAACGTATCGAGCTGTTCTGCAAGGCGATGACCTCGGTCCGAACCGAGATACACCGGGTAAGAGCATCGGACTGGGCCGACCGGCTGGCGCAGTTGGTCAAGGAGAGAAAGCTCAACAACCTGCTCTATGCACCCAACGGCCCGCTGGCCAGGCAGATCGAAGCGGCCTGGCGCAACGGAGAAGCGCTACCGGAGCTGGTGTCCCGGACGGCAGAGCTGGATGAGTGGAAAGAGGAGCTGTTCTTCGGCATCGACGCCGCCATCACCTCCACCCGTGGCGGCATCGCCGAAGTGGGTGCTCTCATTCTCTGGCCGACCCCGCAAGAGCCCCGCAGTTTCTCCCTGGTGCCACCGATCCATATCGCCGTAGTGAAAGCGGATCAGCTGCACAACACCTTTGCCGACGCCATTGCCGATGAAAACTGGCAAGCCGGCATGCCCACCAATGCAGTGCTGATCTCCGGTCCCTCCAAGTCTGCGGATATCGAACAGACACTGGCCTACGGTGTGCACGGACCGGTGGAACTGATTGTGCTGCTGATCGAATAGAAGCGATACTGACAAACAGCTGAACCGATAATTCGGACCTATTCAACCGGCAGCGTTCTGGCCCCTGCCGCAGCTTGCCTGTATGCTCTCTACCCCTCTGTGTGGCGATTGCGCAGGGTGGAAACGTTTTTTGCGCCCACGGAATAATGACTCTGCCCACCCAGCCCGATGAAATCTGGTCAGAAGCAGTTACGCTTATGGCTTTGCAGTGCCTGCGGCCCCATGCGGGCTTGGCCGAAACGATACAAAATAATGGATAACCCGATTCAGACGTTTGACAACCCACTCCAGCAACAGGTGGAAGCCCGCACCCAGCAGTTGCTGGCGACCGCCCGGCTACACTTCCAACAGGATCCCGGCCGGGTGGTAATCCGCTTCGACCTCACCGGCAAGGCCGCCGGCATGGCCATGTTCCCCTACCGGGGGACACCGGTAATCCGCTACAACGCACTACTGTTGGCCGAAAACCGGGAGGACTTCCTCACGCGCACCGTACCCCATGAAGTGGCCCACGTGGTCGCCCGCCAACTGTTTGGCAAACGGATCAAACCGCACGGTGCAGAGTGGCGCCAGGTTATGCAACTGTTTGGCGCCGAGGCCTCCCGCTGTCACAACTACGACGTCAGTCGCTCCGTGCGACGCAGGTTGAAACGCTACGCCTATCGTTGTGGTTGTCGCACCCACCAGCTCAGCAGCATTCGGCATAACCGGGTTAAACGGGGTCAGACCTATCACTGCCTGGCCTGCAAACAGCCGCTTATCGCCCTGGAAAAATCAGACCCATCCGACCGCTGATCAGGCAACAGAAACCGGCCAATTCATAAAATGGTAACAATCGGAGACTAGCCTTGCTTCCGCTTCAGACAACAGAGGTGGAATGGCGATGGCGCTACAACTCTCCTTGGAAGAGTATCTCTACAGGACGATCCGCGATCGCACGCTCACCGTACTGTTTCAACCTATAGTCGGCAACCAGAAACGGGCTATTTTTGGCTATGAAGCGCTGATACGCGGCCCCTCCAACACCCCCCTGCACTCCCCGGTAACCCTGTTTGAGACGGCGGCCCGTCAGGGTCGTCTGGTGGAACTGGATGTACTCTGCCGGGAGGTGGCAATCAAGCAGTTTGTCCACCTTAACCTGCCGGGCAAGTTGTTTCTCAACACCAGCCCGGAGTGTCTGTTTCAGCCCAATTTCCGCACCGGTGCGACCCTGGGCATATTGAAACAGGTGGGGCTGTCTCCTGAACGGATGGTGATCGAACTTACCGAACAGTTCCCCACCGAAAACTACCAAGCAGTCCGGGAGGCGAAAAATCACTATAAGTCCATGGGGTTCGAGATCGCCATCGACGACCTGGGAGCCGGTTATGCCGGATTGCGACTCTGGTCGGAGCTGCGTCCGGACTATGTAAAAATTGATCGCCACTTCATACAGGATATCCACGACGACCCGGCCAAGCAGGAGTTTGTACGCTCGATAAAAAACATCGCCCGGGGACTCAACTGCAAGGTGGTCGGCGAAGGGGTGGAGACCGCCGATGAGTTGGATTGCATCTCCAAACTGGGTATCGAATTCATCCAGGGCTACTACTTCGCCCGACCGGCGCCGATACCGGTAACTGAAATTCCCAAAAGCGCATTTCAGGAAACCCGGGAGAACCTGACACAGGGTATCGGCCGCAGCCTGTTCTCCAGGGTTATCGGCGACCTGCTGGTGCCGGTGCCGGGTATCACCGCCACCACCAATATCGAAGAGACGGCGGAGATCTTCCAGCGCGCCCCGCAGCTGGAGAGCCTGCCGGTAGTGGTCGGTCACCACCCCCTGGGGCTGGTACGCCGAACCAGACTGATGAACCTGTTGTTGACACGTTACGGACGGGATCTGCATGGTAAGAAACCGATCATGCAGTTTCTGGATCATGACACCTTGATGCTGGACAGACAGGTGCCGATTGAGCAGGCCAGTTCCCTAGTCAGCGAACAGATGAAACAGCACAAGGAACTCGATTTCATTATCACAGATAACGGCGCCTACGTGGGTACCGGATCAGTCATCGACCTGCTTGAGATCATCACCGAAATGCAGGTGCGCAGTGCCCGTTATGCCAATCCCCTCACCCTGCTGCCGGGCAATGTGCCGATCTACGAGGAGCTGGATCATCTGCTGCGGGAACAGCAGGAGTTCGTGGTCTGTTACTGTGATCTGGACAACTTCAAGCCGTTCAATGACAAGTACGGTTATGAAAAGGGCGATCAGGTAATCCGGGACCTGGCCAATATCCTGCGCGACCACGTTCAGCAGGAGCATGACTTTATCGGCCACATCGGCGGCGATGATTTCATCCTGATCTTCCGCAGCCCGGACTGGCAGAAACGGTGTGAATTGATCCTGGACCATTTCAAACAGACTGCGCCAAAATACTACAGCCGGGAAGATAATGAGCAGCAAGGGATCTGGTCCCAGGACCGCTCCGGCAATTACCGTTTTTTTCCCTTACTCACCCTCTCCATCGGCAGTGTACGTCCGGACCCGTCAGCCTGCAAAAGCCATCACGACGTAGCATCCCTGGCCAGTATCGCCAAGCGCGAAGCGAAACGGCTGCCGGGAAACAGCCTGTTCCTGGAGCGACGCAGACGCCCCAACTGCCAACGCCCCCGGGAAGCGGTTGCCTGAAAGGGAGACCATCCCGTCCCCTGCCATCCGCTCCGCCCCGGCCACCATCGACAGGTTTCAGATACAATTTGTCACAGTTGTTAACGCTTCCGCCGGACAAAACAACCTATACTATTGGGAACAAGGGGTGCATGCTGGTTTCTGCATCTCGACAGGCAGCCGTTTCAAAGGATCATGGCCAGGATTGACATTTACTTCCGTTTCCATCTGTTGGCACTGCTGGCACTGATGACCGTTCTGTCACCGGGCAGAGCCAACGATGGGGAGAACCAGACCAATGTCATCAGGCAATCACTGCAGGAACAGCTCGCTATCGGTGAATCACTGTCGATCCAGCCACAACCGGACTGGAGCCTATTGCGACAGGTATACGCCAATTACGATTACCGGCCGCTTTGGCATACCCCCTTCGGGCAACTGGCTGAAGCGGGCACTGCCCTGAAGCAGTACATCCAGGACGTTGCCGGAGCTGGGCTCGAGCCGGCACTCTACCAGGCGGATAACTTCAGTCATCTGTTGGACAACCAGCCCCAGCAGCTGGCCAGGGAGGATCTGTTACTGACCGATGGATTTCTCAGGCTCGCCCGCCACCTCGCCGAAGGACAACTGGATCCGGCAGCCGTTGATCCACTGTGGAAAATCCCCATGGAGCGGATTGACAGCGCCCGGTTGCTGGATCAAGCGGTGATCGGCCTGAATCCGGTTTCGGTTCTGGAGTCGCTCAATCCACGCAATCACGGCTACCAGGCCCTGCTACGGGCCTTGTCCGACTATCGCCGCATCGCCAGCGAGGGGGGCTGGTCGCCATTGCCAGAAGCCCCCCTGCTACGCCCCGGTGAACAGCACGGACTGGTGCCGTTGTTGCGCCAGCGACTCCGGACCACGGGACATTTTGACGCCCCGTCACCAGCAACCGATGTCCTGACTTACGACCCCGATCTGCAACAGGCCGTGGAGCGTTTTCAGCAGGCTCACGGGCTCAAGCAGGATGGCATCATCGGCCCGCAAACCCGCGCCGCATTGAATGTTTCCGTCGAACAACGTATCGCCCAGATCGAATCCAACCTGGAACGTTGGCGCTGGTTGCCTCAACAGCTTGGTGACCGCTACATCCTGGTTAATATCGGTGGTTATCTGGTACAGCTGGTAGAGCATGATAAGGTCAGGCTGGAGAGCCGTAGCATTATCGGCCGGCCAATGCGCTATACCCCCTCATTCAGTGCGCGCGCCACCCATCTGGTGCTGAACCCTACCTGGACAGTACCCCGCCGTATTGCGGTGGAGGATCTGTTGCCGGCACAGCGCCGGGACTCGGAGTACCTGTTGCGCAAGAACATCCAGATTCAACAGCGCGAGGGAGATCAATGGGTGAGCCAGGATCCGGCCATGATCGACTGGGGAGCATTCAACAGGAACAATTTCCCGTTCCGCCTGCAACAGAGCCCCGGTGACGGCAACAGCCTGGGCCGCATCAAATTCCACATGCCGAACCCCTACGCCATCTATCTCCACGACACCCCGGCCAAGGGTCTGTTCAGCCACCCGGTCCGGGACTTCAGTTCAGGCTGTGTACGGGTGGAGGGGATTCAGGATCTGGCCCGGCAGCTGCTCGTCAGCGAGCCGGAGACGATCAGCCTGTTTAGCGATCGACTGGCATCCCGTCAGAGCAGCTATTTCAAACTCCCGCAGCCGATTGACGTCTACCTGGTCTATTTCACCGCCTGGATTGACCCCGATACAGGTGTCCAGTTCCGTCCCGATATCTATGACCTTGACCGCCCCCTGATGCTGAGCCTGCGGCAGTTATCCCCCTCCCAGGACAAGCAGTTCGCCCACCGCGAAACCGAACCGGTCTCTATCGCCAATTAAGAACAAACCGCGTACTGACCCGTCAACAGCGTGACACAGTGCACAGGGCTGGCAACCCGCCAGCGCTTGCGATAGTATCTCCAGAGTTTTTTGGTTATAAAACAACCAATTCTACACATTTGACTGGGGATTACGGTTGTATGACGGTTAAGCAGAAAGATCACGCATCACGCCAGACACCCACCCTCAGCCGACGCGGTTTCATCACCGGCTGTGCGGCTGCAGCAGCGGCCATGGTTGCGCCCACCGCCTTCGCCAACATCAAACAGTCACCCGAGCGCGTGCTGGCGCTGCATCACCTGCACACCGGAGAGCGCAGACGGGTCACCTACTGGGCCGAGGGCAGCTACATCCAGGATGGACTGAAGGAGATCAACCACCTGTTGCGGGATCACCGTACCGGCGATCAGCACAGCATGGATCCCGCACTGTTCGATCTGCTGCACCAGGTACAGGCCCGCCTGGAGTGCCGTGGTGAGTTCCAGATCATCTCGGGCTACCGCTCTCCCAAGACCAACAAGATGCTGCGCCAGAACAGCAGCGGCGTAGCCAAGCGCAGCATGCACATGGACGGCAAGGCGCTCGACATCCGTCTCGCCGGCTGTGAGCTGAAACAGCTGCACCGGGCCGCCAAATCACTCAAGGCGGGCGGCGTCGGCCTCTATACCCGCTCCAATTTCGTGCACGTGGATACAGGCCGGGTCAGATACTGGTAGCTGACCCACCGACCCCTGCTCAATCTTTCACCTGTGCCGACAGCCGTTTTGCCTCGATACGTTTTTTCAGCTGGTAGACCCGTCGGCCATTGACACCACTATCGCTATAACCCACCCGTGAACCGGAACGGATATGCAACAGCTGCCGCTGCGGATCCATTCGCAGTTCCAGGTCATCCGTAAAACCGAACAGGGCGGAACGGAAAGTGGCGGCCAGATAACCATCCTGTTCAACCACCACCCGGCCACCCATCTCTTCGATAACGCTCCGCATCAACTGAGTAAACCAGTCCTGCGCCCCAGCGGGCAGTTGCACCGGCTGGACATAGTGGTTACTGTCTTCGGCATACTCGCTACAGACACAGTTGGGCCGATCGGGACATCGGGTCAGCCGCCCGTCCAGCAGGCCCGGAGACTCTCCGGAACGGGAGACCATGCCCATCACAAACAACAGCAGGGTCACTCCGACCACCATCAGTAATAAAATAATCAGTGTTGTTTTCATCACGACACATCCGGTTGGGGAAAACAGCAACAGTTCCGCCGATGATACTCCAGAATGGTTTATCATGGGCCATTTGAGATACGCTGGCGCCTTGCCAGGCTCGGCGAACCACCCACTTTCCGTGGATTTTCAACTCCCGGGCCGGAATAGAATAACCACGGAATTACATCACTACAGAAGCCTGTATCGGGCAGACGACATCGAGCATCATGGACTGGAACCACTTTATTCTTGAATACGAAGTACCGATACGACTCGGTTTTTTCTTCGGCATACTGCTGCTGGTAGCACTGTGGGAGCTGGCTTCACCACGTCGACCGTTGAGCCAGCCCAAGCTGCTACGCTGGGGCAATAATCTGGGTCTCACCTTTCTCAACTCCCTGCTGCTGCGCCTGCTGTTTCCGGCAGCGGCCGTGGGCGTGGCGGTTTTTGCCAATCAACAGGGCTGGGGACTGTTCAACTACTACCAGCTGCCGCTGGTTATCTCGGCCACCGTCTCCGTCATACTGCTGGATGGGGTGATCTATCTGCAGCATGTGATGGTACATGCAGTTCCCCTGCTCTGGCGCCTGCACCGGGTCCATCACGCAGACCTGGACTTTGACGTCACCACCGGCGCCCGCTTCCACCCGATCGAGATCATCCTCTCCATGCTGATCAAGTTCGCCACTATCCTGCTGCTTGGCCCACCGGTGGTCGGGGTGGTGATTTTTGAAGTGCTGCTCAACGCTACGGCCATGTTCAACCACGGCAATCTGCGGTTACCTGAAAACCTGGACCGGGTGCTGCGACTGTTCGTCGTCACACCTGACATGCACCGGGTCCATCACTCCATCGAAGATGACGAGACCAACAGCAACTTCGGTTTCAACCTGCCCTGGTGGGACCGCGTGTTCGGCACTTACAAGGCACAACCCGATGCGGGCCACGAAGGAATGACCATCGGCATCGACCGGTTCCGTGATCCGTCCAGGGTTGAGCGGTTAGCCGGCATGTTAACCCTGCCGTTTAGTGGAGGCAGCACCGGTTACACCATCAATCGGCGCAGCTGGAAGAAGCCACCGAGTTGATGATATCGGAGGAGAAGCAGTCGGGGGAAATTCAGACCAGTGGATTGCTGTCCAGCCGCTGACTCAGGGGGCTTGGCCGTTTCCAGAAACGGCGCAGGCTGTGCCTGTCGATCCGGTATTGCTGGCCGTTGCAGGGATAGAGAAACAGCGAGTTGAGCCGTTTCTGACGCAACCCATCCAGCAGGGGTTCGATCCAGTTCTGTAACTGGATCAGCTGCTCACTCCAGGCGAAAGGATCGGCACAGAGCACTGGGCGCCGCAGCAGTTCATAGCAGACCAGGATCTCGCCGCCGCTTGCATCACACAGTCCATCTAACCTATCAGGCAGCGTTTCAACCGGTGTGCCAGCCGTGCTGGCCAACCCACGCAGCAGGGCTGAATCACCATACAGTGCACTCATTCCTGTCTGCAGCTGACTATGGGACTTGCCGCCACCCGACAACCAGAGCCCGTTTACCGGCCCCTTCCCCGACTGTTCCCGCTGCGCATTCAGCTCCGACGTGTAAAACAACATCTGAATTTCGTTCAACACGCCATGCCAGCGTATCCCTTCCTCGCCCTCGGGCAGAAACAGATCCATATTGCGCCCAAACACATCGGTCAGTTCATAGGTTTTGAGGTCGGGCTCTTCTGCCAGGGACAGATACCAGCGGTGGGGATGGGGCACCTCCACCTGCCAGCCCTCATCGATAAAGTGGTCGTTAAACAGCTTGGCCAGCCCTTTCGACTCCGCCAGGGTGAGATTCAGATCTTCAACGTCAAACAGCAGCAGCCGATCCTGGTCGGGTCGCAGATATACCGGGGTCAGTTGCAACCAGTAACGACTGTCCGCAGTGCCGCCATCACCGATCCGACGATAGGCCGCGGTGGGCAGGTTGCCCCCGTTTTCGCTGGAAATGCCAAACAGGCCGAATAGCACAGACTCCAGATCATCACCGGGGTGGGTCTGGCGATCACTGCGTGCAAATAGCCGCTCCAGGAGTTTGAAACCCGGCTGTGGCTGGAGTTGATCAAGGGTCGGCATCGGCCCCAACAGACCGGGTATCAGAAGATGAAGATTGGGTAGTTTGCTCATCAGCTGTTTTTGACTGTCACGGTGGATGGTTGGTTGCCTGGTCTCTGCCCCAACTGCCAGCAGCAAGTCGAGCAGGCGCGGCTGCAACCGCAAGCCTGCTGGTCCAAGCCTGCCTGTCGGGGAAGTCAGCCGCCGAAGAGCGCGCCGGACAAATAGCAACAGCGCGGTTAAGTTGGCCCGGCCAACTTAACCCCAAACAGTGTCAGCCGTCGAGCTGCTCCATGCGGATGCGGATGACCGGGGCAGTCACCGCAGCCAGGGCCTCGATTCGCTTGATTGCCTGATTCATCTGCCGCTCCAGCACTTCGTGGGTCAGCATAATGAGTGATACCTGGGTATCCCCTTCCGCCGGCTCTTTCTGCTGAATCGCTTCGATGCTGATCTCGGCATCCGCCAGGATACGGGTGATCTCCGCCATCACACCCAGTTCGTCAGCCACCTGCATGCGCAGATAATAGGCGGTCTCCACATCCTCCATACCCAGAATGGGCAAATCGGACAGCTCGTTGGGCTGGAACGCCAGGTGCGGCACCCGGTTCTCGGGATCTGTGGTCAGGGCACGCACCACATCTACCACATCCGCCACCACCGCCGAGGCGGTCGGTTCGGAACCGGCACCTGCGCCGTAATAAAGTGTCGGACCCACCGCATCACCTTTGACCAGGACGGCGTTCATCACCCCATCCACATTGGCCAGCAGGCGGCGTTCCGGGATCAGCGTCGGGTGAACCCGCATCTCGATCCCCTTGTCCGTCTTGTGGGCGATACCCAGATGCTTGATCCGATAACCCAGCTCACTGGCAAAGGCCACGTCCTGGCGATCGATACGGGTGATCCCCTCGGTGTAGGTCTTGTCAAACTGCAGCGGAATCCCGAAGGCGATTGAGCTGAGAATGGTCAGCTTGTGAGCCGCGTCTATACCTTCCACATCAAAAGTGGGATCGGCCTCGGCATAACCGAGCGCCTGGGCCTCCGCCAGCACGTCATCAAAATCCCGGCCCTTGTCGCGCATTTCGCTCAGGATAAAGTTGCCGGTACCATTGATAATACCCGCCACCCACTCAATCTGGTTGGCAGCCAGGCCTTCACGGATGGCCTTGATAATGGGGATACCACCGGCGACGCCAGCCTCGAACGCCACCGTTACCCCCTTGGCCTGGGCGGCGGCAAAAATCTCATTGCCGTGCATGGCGATCAGTGCCTTGTTGGCCGTAACCACATGCTTGCCGTTCTCGATTGCCTGCAATACCAGTTCCCGGGCCGGCGAGTAACCGCCGATCAGCTCAATAACAATCTCGATTTCCGGGTTGTTGACCACGGCGAAGGCATCATCGGTGACATCGATCTGATCCAGCCCGTTGATCGCCTCGGCGTCATAGTCCCGCGCCGCCGCCTGGATAATGCGGATTCCCCGGCCGGCCCGACGGGTAATCTCATCCGCGTTCCGGGTCAGCACATTCACCGTACCGCCACCGACCGTACCCAGACCCAACAAACCTACCTTGACCGCGTCCAAACTCACTCTCCCAATACTATTTACTACGGGGCAGCTCCGCTGCCGAAAAAATATTTAGCTTATCTTGCCACACTTTCACCCGGTCTATCCCCACCCGTGCACTGTTTGCCGGATCCGGGACAGCTACGCCTCACTCTGTTTGGCGTCTCTGCGGATCATCTCCTTGATACCGCGAACCGCCTGCCGGGTTCGATGCTCATTCTCAATCAAGCCGAAACGGACGTAGTCATCGCCGTGCTGGCCGAATCCAACACCGGGAGAGACCGCCACCTTGGCATCCTTCAACAGTTTCTTGGAGAACTCCAGGGAACCCATCTCCAGGTACTGCTCCGGTATTTTCGCCCAGACAAACATGGTCGCCTTCGGCCGCTCCACCGGCCAGCCGGCGGCATTCAATCCATCACAGAGCACATCCCGGCGGCGCTGGTACATATCGCGGATCTCCCGCACGCAATCCTGCGGCCCTTCCAGGGCCTGGATGGCCGCCACCTGGATCGGCGTGAACATGCCGTAGTCGAGGTAGGATTTCATCCGTGCCAATGCCGCCACCAACACCTTGTTGCCGCACATGAAGCCGACGCGCCAACCGGGCATATTGTAACTCTTGGACAGTGAGAAGAACTCCACGGCGATATCTTCCGCACCTTTGACCTGGAGAATGGAAGGCGCCACATAACCATCGAATGCAATATCCGCATAGGCCAGGTCATGCACCACCCAGATATTGTTCTCCCGGGCAATCTCGATCACCTTCTCGAAGAAATCCAGCTCGACGCACTGCCCGGTTGGATTGCCGGGAAAGTTCAGCACCAGCATTTTTGGCTTCGGCCAGCTGTCCACAATGGCCTCTTGCAGCTTGTCGAAAAAGTCCACGCCCGGCACCAGCGGAACATGCCGAATATCGGCACCGGCAATGACGAATCCGTAGGGGTGGATCGGATAGGCCGGATTGGGCACCAGTACCGAATCGCCCGGTCCCAGGCAGGCCAGGGACAGGTGGGCCAGGCCCTCTTTGGAGCCGATGGTGACAATCGCCTGGGATTCCGGATCCAGCTCCACATCGTAGCGATCCTTGTACCAGCGACAGATGGCACGGCGCAGCCGGGGAATACCCCGGGACATGGAGTAACGATGGGTATCCTTGCGTTGCGCCGCTTCCACCAGTTTGTCAACAATGTGCTGCGGGGTTGGTTGATCGGGATTCCCCATACCGAAGTCGATAATGTCCTCGCCCCTCGCTCGCGCCGCTGCTTTCAAATCATTGACGATATTGAAAACATAGGGCGGCAGTCGCTTGATTCTGCTGAAATCTTCCATCTCGGGCGTTGACACTGGGGACCTCTTGGTTGCACTGAAGCAGTGGCTGGGGAAAAAAGATCTAACCTACCCGAGGGGTCACGGGGCTGTCAATCTCATATAGAGACCACGATAGTGAATTTATTCCTTTTGCAGGGAATAGCGCAGGCTGCTATCTTTCCTGCATGAAATTCTCAGTTGTGGATCAATCAAACGGTTACACCATTCAGGGCTACACCGACAACAGCGTGACAGTGAATGGTACGGTTTTTTCCAAAAGCCTGGTGGTTATGGCCGAGCGGGTCATTCCCGACTGGCGCCCGGACTCTTTCCAGGCGCTGCAGGAGACCGACTTTGCCGCCTTTGTCGATCTGCGCCCGGATCTGGTGGTGCTGGGTACCGGCCAGCAGCAGCGCTTCCCGGATCCGCAACTCTATCGGGCGCTGATCGAAGCCGGCATCGGTATTGAGGTAATGACCACCCCTGCCGCCTGTCGCACCTATAATATTCTCACGTCGGAGGGCCGCAGGGTGATCAGTGCCTTGCTGTTCAGCTGATCTCACCGCCCTGTCGAACCCGGCAGGCAACCGTGCTGTTTGACCACTACCGGCATGCCAACCTGGAGCAAAGATGAACCAGATCCTGTTTGAATCTGAACAGATCACCCCATCCAAGGTGGTCTGTATCGGCAGAAACTATGTCGATCACGCCAAGGAGTTGAACAACGACGTTCCGGACTCACCGGTTATTTTCATCAAGCCCAATTCGGCCATCTGCGGTGAACTTCACGCCGGTACGGACCAGGCGCTGCATTATGAAGGGGAGATCGCACTGCTCATTATGGACGGTGCCATTACCGGGGTCGGCTTCGGACTGGACCTGACCAATCGGGAGATTCAAAATCAACTGAAAGCCAAGGGACTCCCCTGGGAGCGGGCCAAGGCGTTCGACGGTGCCGCCGTCTTCAGCCAGTTTGTGCGGCTCTCGGAACCGCTCGAATCGCTCAGCCTGGAGCTGCTTATCAACGACAAGCTGGTTCAACAGGGTGGCTATGGGTTGATGATCTTCAAACCGGAGTTTCTGCTGCGGGAGATATCCCGCAGTTTCACCCTGGAGGATGGCGATATCATTCTGACCGGGACCCCCAAGGGGGTTGGCGCCTTCCAGCGGGGAGACCGGTTCCAGGGTACGATTCTGGCCGCTAACCGACCACTGGTCACCCAGGAGTGGACCGCTCTCTAGAGGGAGTTACAGCTGACTTATGAATCAATTAACACACTATGCACCGGATGATGTTCAGGCGGTGATGGAACAGTTGCCACAGATCCGGGCACTGAGGTTGACCGTGGTGGATATGCAGCGGGGCTCCTGCCTGTTCCGGGTCGAATACGCCCCCCACCTGGTGGGTAACCTGGAAAGCGGCGTGATCCACGGTGGCGTTATCACCACCCTGCTGGACAGTGCCGGTGGTGCCGCCGCCTTTAGCGTGGCGCCACTCAACTCCACTGTGGCCACCCTGGACCTGCGGATCGACTATCTGAAAAAGGCGGAGCCGGGAAAATCCATACTGGGCTTTGCCGAGTGCTACCGACAGACCCCGCACATACTGTTCGTAAAGGGCCACGCCTACCACGACCAGCCGGAGGACCCGATTGCCCATTTTGTCGCCAGTTTCATGATTGGCTCAACAGGACCCGCCTCTGATGCATAACAGTGAATCCTCGTTGTTTGAAAAAGTGATGGCGCTGAAAGCGGCCGGTGAGTTTGCCGCTATCAGTGCCCTAATCCCCTACAGTGCCTTTGTCGGGCTCGAACTGGTTTCAGATGATCAGGGCCTGACCACCATTTTACGCGCAAAGCCGAGTAATGTTGGGAATAGCAGCATTCCCGCAGTGCATGGCGGTGTGGTTGGTGCGATGCTGGAACACGCCGGGGTGATGCACATTATCCACGAGTGTGAAATCAGCCGCTTCCCGAGGATTATCAATATTTCCGTGGATTACCTGCGACCCTGTCTGGGTAACCAGGATACCTTCGCCAGGGGTTACCTGATCAGGCAGGGCCGCAGTGTGTCCAATGTTCGGATAGAGGCGTGGCAGGCGGATCGGCAGCGACCGGTGGCTGCTGCCCATGCCCATTTTCTGATGGGTTAGGCGGCGGGATCTGTCGCGGCGGGACAGTGCGGTTTAAAAAGATGGGCACAGGCCATGTGCCCACCCTGCCAAAGGTCAGACACCGCTAGCGATTGTTGTGCAGGCCGATCACCACGTCTGCACCGGAACTATCGCCCTGCTTGGCCGAGTCATTACGGATCAGTTCCAACTGCTCCAGGTACTGGGGACTTACGTCCCCGGTCACGTACTGACCATCGAATACAGCGGTATCAAAACGTTTTACCGCCGACTTGTCCTCCTTCTTGACCGCCGCAATCAGATCTTCCAGATCCTGGAAGATCAGTCGATCGGCCCCAATGATCTCCTGCACTTCCTCGATGCTGCGATTAAAGGCCACCAGTTCGTGGGCCGATGGCATGTCGATACCGTACACATTGGGGTGTTTGACCGGCGGTGCAGCGGAGGCGAAATAGACCCGGGTGGCACCGGCCTCACGGGCCATCTGCACAATCTGCTGGGAGGTGGTGCCACGTACAATGGAGTCGTCCACCAGCAGTACCCTTTTATCCTTGAATTCTGAGTCGATCGCATTGAGTTTCTGCCGCACCGACTTCCGCCGCACCTGCTGGCCGGGCATGATGAAGGTTCGACCGATATAGCGGTTCTTGATAAAGCCCTCCGCATACTCCACGCCCAGCGCATTGGCCAGCGCCAGCGCGGCGGTACGGCTGGTATCGGGAATCGGGATAACCACGTCGATATCGTGATCGGGCCAGTCCCGTTGAATCTTGCTGGCCAGTTTGGCCCCCATACGGGAGCGGGCCTTGTGCACAAAGATATCGTCAATAATGGAGTCGGGACGGGCGAAATAGACAAACTCGAAAATGCAGGGGGTGTGTTCGGTATGGGCTGCGCAGACACAGCTATGCAGCTTGCCGGTCATATCGATATAGATCGCTTCACCCGGCGCCAGGTCCCGCACCAGTTCGAAATCCTGGGAATCAAGCGCCACGCTCTCAGAGGCGATCATGTATTCCGTACCCTGATCGGTCTCACGCTTACCAAACACAATGGGGCGGATACCGTGGGGGTCACGAAATGCCACCATGCCGTAACCGATGATCATGGCAACCGCGGCATAGCCACCCCGGGAACGACGGTGTACGGCCGCCACTGCCTTGAACACGTCATTCTCATCAATCCGCAGTTTACCCAGGCTGTGCAGCTCATGGGCAAACACGTTCAGCAGCACTTCCGAATCGGATGAGGTATTGATGTGGCGCAAATCTTCCCGGTACAGGTCACCCTTTAACTCATCGGCATTGGTCAGGTTGCCGTTATGGGCCAGGGTGATACCGTAGGGTGAGTTGACGTAGAAGGGCTGCGCCTCGGCCGATGACGAGCTGCCGGCGGTAGGGTAGCGGACATGGCCTATCCCCATATTCCCCTTCAGATTGATCATGTGTTCGGTCCTGAACACATCCCGCGCCAGGCCATTGTCCTTACGCAGATGAATTTTCCTGCCATCCAGAGTGACGATTCCAGCCGCATCCTGTCCACGATGCTGCAACACCATCAGCGCCTCGTAGATCCCTTGATTCACCGGGCTGTAACCGAAGATTCCGACAATACCACACATGATCCGTCTACCCTTGAGAGTCTTCTCAATCGTTAATCAAGCGTTAAACAAATTTAAACTTCTCGCCAATATCCGCAGGTAGCAGCTGTTTCAACCAGATAGCCAGCTCCTGAAAATATCCGATCAATTGTGACTCCTTCCACCAGGGATCGTTTGGAAAGGGTGTCAACCCCGCCAAAAGCACCAGTATCGCTACCAGTATAGCCCCCCGAGCTGCTCCAAACAGAATACCGATGAGCCGGTCGGTGCCACTCAGGCCGGTCTTGTCCACCAGCTGACCCATCAGGAAATTAACCAGCGCACCCACCATCAGGGTCGCGATAAAGAGTATCAGGAAAGCGGCACCGAGCCGGACCGAGGGTACGGTGAACCAGTCCAGTTGCAGTGCCAGTTTGCGGAAAAAGGTCCAGGCGACCCAGAAGGCGAGCACCCAGGCGGCTAGGGACAGGGCCTCACGCACGAAACCACGCATCAGACTGATAATCGCCGAAAGCCCAATAATGCCGAGAATGACGAAATCGATCCAGATCATTCAGAACAGGCCTGGGTAGTGGGTAGAAACCTAAAACTCATAAAAGGAATTTTTATCTTTGAAAGCGGTTAATTTTATCAGAGGCTCATAGGGAGCAGAAGCGATTAATGTCATGCTGACCGATCAGCCCCCCTATCAAGGATAGGATCTGACTCTGCCCTTTAAATCCAGTGACTTTATATCCTTGTTCAGCTTGACCAGCATCTGGTCTGCCAGTTTCCGATCAACTTCCGGCCCCACCATGACCCGGAACAGGGTCTTGCCATCCACAGCGGCCTGTTCCATAAAGGCGGCATACTTCATGTTGCGAATGGTCTCCACCAGCTTCTCCGCATTCTCCCGATTGGAGAAACTGCCCACCTGGATCACCCAGGCGGCCAGCCCTTCCCGGGGCTGCACAGGCTGGGGTTTTTCTACCGGCGGGGCTTGGACAGGCGGCGCCTTGTTCTCCGCCACTGTGGGTACCGCAGTCTGTTCGACAGGTGCAGTGGGTTCGGGCGTCTCCGGAGTTGGGGCAGGTGCCGGCGGCGGCGTCAGGGGCACAATCTCCGGCCGCTGTGACAGCGGTGGAATCGACAACTCCTCATCCTCGGCTGGAATCACCCGGGAAGAGAAATCCTGCGCTGGTTTGGGCGGTATATTGGTTTCAGTAATGCCGCTTTCCACCATCGGCTCATCATCCAACAGCATGGGCACGAAGATCACTACCAGTGACACCAGCACCGTCGCCCCTACCAGGCGTTTTTTTAATGTTTCATCCACGTCGTATATCCTATACCCATTTACAGGCCGTTCCTATTATAGGGACGGATCGAACCACCGTTCCAGCCCCCCGGCAAGAATAGATCCGGGCATCCACTGATCGTCCTGCCTCAGAGCAGTTTGACCACATCACCCACACTGTAGAAGGATCCGAACACCACAATACGATCACCCTCGCCAGCACTCTCCCTGGCAGCCGCGAAGGCCGCTGCCACATGGTCGAAATCGCGCCACTGCTGCGGTTCTATCCCCTGGTTCTGCAGCGCCTCATGTAATCGGGAGAGGCTGGCTGCCCGCCCCGTATCGATGGGAAACAGATACCACTCATCGATGCGTGAAGAGACCGCCTGCACCACCCGTTCAATATCCTTGTCCGCCAGCATGGAGAAAACAGCAATGGTTCGACCGTGACAGAACATGTCACCCAGATTGCCGGAGAGTGCCTGGGCAGCCTGGGCGTTGTGCGCCACATCCAGGATCACCTGGGGATCACGCCCAACCACCTGGTAGCGGCCAAACAGCTGGGTCTCCTGCAATCCGTAACGGATCGACTGCTGATCCAGCGGCAATGCATCGCGCAACAGCTCCAGCACCATCAGAGCGGCAGCCGCATTCTGCAACTGGTAGTCTCCGCGCATATAGGGCAGCGGCAGTGAATGGCGGGGATGATCCCCATGCAACCAGTCCCAGCCCTGATCCTGCCGGCGCCACTGGTAGTCCTGCCCGGCCCGTAACAGCCTGGCACCGGTCTGATCAGCCACCTGCTGTATGGAGTCCGGCATCGCATCAGCGGCAAACACCACCGGCCGGCCGCCCCGCATGATGCCGGCTTTTTCCCGGCCAATCAGCTCCCGGGTTTCACCCAGCCAGTCAGTGTGATCTATCTCCACGTTGGTGATCAGGGCCACATCAGCGTCGATGATATTGACCGCATCCAGGCGTCCGCCCAGGCCGACCTCCAGCACCACCACGTCCAGCCCGGCGCCGGCAAACAGATCAAGAGCCGCCAGTGTACCGAACTCGAAATAGGTAAGTTGGCTCTCCCCACGGGCCTGGTCAACTCGTTCAAATGCCTCGCAAAGCTGGTCATCCGTGACCGGTTTGCCGTCAATCAGAATACGCTCGTTATAACGTACCAGGTGCGGCGAGGTATAACAGCCAACCCGGTAGCTGGCAGAGCGCAACATCGCCTCCAGGAATCCCACACAGGAACCCTTGCCGTTGGTACCCCCCACTGTGATCACCTTGCAGTCCAGCGGCGCCGCACGAAGCTGCTGCCAGACCGCACTGACCCGCTCCAGGCCCAGCTCGATCTCTTTCGGATGCAGCTGGCTTTGCCAGTCCAGCCACTCATCAAGGTTGTTAAAGCGCATAGGGATATCTACCTGTAGACAGGATCAGGGCCACCCTGTCCAGGGCACTCAAAGCATTGCTGCGGCATCGTGCCCATCCGGACAGGGTTCAGGGCAGGACACCCGACGACCTGAACAGAGCCGGCGGGATTTCCACCGCTTACTCGGTCGGTGTCGCCAGGGCGACGGAGTCGTCCGCAGGTTTGTTGGGTTTGGGTTGATGGGTCAGGATACTCAGCAGATCAGCCAGCTTGTCGCGCATCTCGCGCCGGTCGATGATCATGTCCAGGGTGCCGTGTTCCAGCAAAAACTCGCTGCGTTGGAATCCGTCCGGCAGGGTCTCCCGCACGGTCTGCTCAATCACCCGGGGTCCGGCAAAGCCGATCAGGGCATTCGGCTCGGCCACGTTCAGATCCCCCAGCATGGCGAAACTGGCGGAGACTCCACCGGTGGTGGGGTCGGTCAACACGGAAATGTATGGAATCCCCTGCTCCCGCATCTTGTGCAGGGCTGCACTGGTCTTGGCCATCTGCATCAGGGAGAAGAGCGACTCCTGCATCCGGGCGCCACCACTGGCGGCAAAGCAGATGAAGGGTATGCGCTGCTCCAGCGCCACATTGACCCCCTGGACAAACTTCTCGCCCACCACGGAACCCATGGAGCCCCCCATAAAGCTGAATTCAAAGGCCGCCGAAACCACCGGCAGACCTTTCAGGGTGCCCTGCAAGACAATCAGTGCATCCTTCTCTCCCGTCGCCTTCTGGGCCTGGGTGAGCCGGTCCTTGTACTTTTTACTGTCTTTGAATTTGAGCGGATCGGTGGGTGATAACTCGTTGGCGATCTCGCTGGTGGAATCGGCATCGAGAAACGCCTCCAGACGCTTGCGTGCGCCGATCCGGTTATGGTGGCTGCACTTGGGGCAGACGTCGAGATTGCGCTCCATCTCGGCGCGGTAGAGGACTGCGCCACAGCCGGGACACTTGGTCCAAAGACCTTCTGGAACCGCCCGCTTGTTGCCACCTTCCGTACGGATACGGCTCGGCATCAGTTTTTCAAACCAACTCATGGTTAAATCCTGTCTATGCTCTGTATAGCTTAAGCTGGAATGCGTGGATCAGTATCCTGCCGCACCCCGGTTAATTCAGGTCAATGGCATGACGCATATCGGAGAGAATCCCGGCTACGGCCGGTGCAATCGCCGCCGGCGTTTCACGCAACTCTTCAATACGTCTCACCAGTACACTGCCCACAATAACTGCATCCGACACCTGTGCCACGGACCGGGCCATTTCGGCATCCTTGATGCCAAACCCGACCCCCACTGGCAGTTGGGTATGCCGGCGTATCCGGTCGGTCATGGCCGACACTTCATCGATTGCCAGATGGGCGGCACCCGTAATACCTTTTACCGAGACATAATAGACAAATCCACTGGCCGTATCACAGATACGCTGCATTCGATCTTCAGTGGTGGTGGGTGCCATCAGAAATATGGGATCGATATCCCGTGGGCGCAGGGATGAGAGCAGGTCATCCGCCTCTTCCGGCGGCAGATCCACCGTCAGGACGCCATCCACCCCCGCCTCCTCGGCAGCCAGGGCAAACCCCTCGTAGCCCATCACTTCAATGGGATTCAGATACCCCATCAGGATGACCGGAGTGGTCTGATCCTGCTCCCGGAAACTGTGTACCATGGCCAGCACATCCCGCAGGCTGACGCCGTGCTCAAGGGCCCGCTCGCTGGCGCGCTGGATCACCGGACCATCCGCCATCGGATCGGAAAAGGGCACGCCCAGTTCGATGATATCGGCCCCGGCCGCCACCATGGCGTGCATCAACGGCACCGTGATGCCCGGCTCCGGATCCCCGGCGGTAACAAATGGGATGAGCGCAACCCGCCCCTGCTCTTTCAACTGTTTGAAGCAATTACTGATTCTGCTCATAGTTTCAGTCCATCCAGTGCTGCCACGGTGTGCATATCCTTGTCACCACGACCGGAGAGATTAACCAGTATGGTCCGCTGCTGATCCATTTCCCGGGCCAGCTTGAGGGCATAGGCGATGGCATGACTCGACTCCAGGGCCGGGATAATACCCTCCACCCGGGTCAGGGTGTGGAATGCCGCCAACGCCTCCTGATCGGTAGCCGCCACGTACTTGGCACGGCCCACATCCTTCAACCAGGCGTGTTCGGGACCGACCCCCGGATAGTCCAGGCCGGCCGAGATGGAGTGGGTCTCAATGATCTGGCCGTTGGGATCCTCCATAAGATAGGTGCGGTTACCATGCAGCACGCCAGGTGTTCCGGCACAAAGTGGCGCCGCGTGACGCCCGGAATCGAGCCCGTCACCCGCCGCTTCAACACCGTAGATGGCCACCGAGCTGTCGTTCAGGAAGGGATAGAAGAGCCCGATCGCATTGGAGCCACCACCCACACAGGCCACCAGCGCATCCGGCAGATCACCGGTCTGCTCCTGCATCTGCAACTTGGCCTCACGCCCGATGACCGCCTGAAAATCCCGCACCATGGCCGGATAGGGATGGGGTCCGGCCACCGTGCCGATAATATAGAAGGTATCGTCGATATTGGTCACCCAGTCCCGCATCGCCTCATTCAGGGCATCCTTGAGCGTCCTGGAGCCGGACTTCACCGACTCAACCCGGGCACCCAGCAGCTTCATGCGATAGACATTGGCCTCCTGACGGGCAATATCCACCTCGCCCATATAGACCACGCACTCCAGACCCAGTCTGGCGGCGACCGTGGCGGTGGCCACGCCGTGTTGACCGGCACCGGTCTCGGCAATAATGCGGGTCTTGCCCATCCGCTTGGCCAGCAGCGCCTGACCGATGGTGTTGTTCACCTTGTGCGCGCCGGTATGATTGAGATCCTCACGTTTCAGGTAGATCTGGGCGCCGCCATTCTCCCGACTCAACCGCTGGGCGTAGTAGACCGGCGATGGACGTCCCACATAGTTGGCCAGATCGGCATCCAGCTCGGCCAGAAAAGTCGCATCCTGCATATATTTTTCATAGGCAGCGCGCAGCTCTTCCAGCGGCTCCATCAAGGTTTCGGAGACAAACAGGCCGCCATAGGGGCCGAAATGCCCCCGGGCATCCGGCATATGGGTGAAATCTACGGTTTTATCGGTTGGCACGCTCTACTCCTCGCATGAATGCCCTGATCTTTTCTGCATCCTTGATACCCTTCTCCCGTTCCACGCCGCCACTGACATCAACCGCGTAGGGGCTGCTCTGTCGAATGGCATCTTCCACATTGTCCGGGGAGAGCCCACCGGCCAGGATAATCCGGCTCCCCATACTCGCCGGGATACGTTCCCAGTCAAAAGTAGCACCGGTGCCGCCCGGTTTGCCGGGTTGATAACTGTCCAGCAACAATCCCTGCGCGGAGTGGTAGAGCCTGTCCTGCTCGGCCAGATCCACACCGGGACGCATACGCACTGCCTTGATGTAGGGGCGACCCTGTCCTGCGCAGAAGGCCGGGCTCTCGTCACCATGGAACTGCAGCAGATCCAGTGGCACGCTCTTCAGCACCTCCGCCACCTCGTCGGCCGCAGCATTCACAAACAGTCCGACCGCAGTGACAAAGGGCGGCAGGTTGTGAATGATCTGTGCTGCCCGGGATAGACTGATAGCCCGCGGACTCGGCTGATAGAACACCAGTCCGATCGCATCCGCGCCTGCTTCGACCGCAGCAGCAGCATCTTCAGGACGGGTGATACCGCAAATTTTTACCCGGGTTCTCATAAAACAGTTAACAATACAGGATCGTGGTGAATTGAGAAAGATCTTACCCGCTATCGGGATCGAACGCAGTCTAAAAAAATCCTGCTCAGCGGTGCAAACTGATCCGCCCCCCTGCGTCCAAGACCACGAAGAATACAACAGTGATCTCTCTACATCATCCGCTGTTCGCTGACCAGCCGGGTAAGCGGATAAAGGCAGCGGTCAATTCACGACGCCGGCTACTCCCCGCCGCCATGGATTGGCAACCGGTACTCCTCCGGATAGCCCACATGCACCAGGTAGAGCCCTTCCGGCGGGGCGGTCACCCCACCCAGGGTGCGATCCCGATACTCCAGCACCTCCCGGCTCCACTCCACCGGCTGCTCACCCTTGCCAATGGCAATCAACACGCCGGCAATGTTGCGGACCATGTGGTGCAGAAAGGCATTGGCGGTCACTTCGATCACGACCCGATCATCCTGGCGGGTCACCTGGAGCCTGGTGATGGTTCTGACCGGACTTTTGGCCTGGCAGCCCACCGCACGGTAGGAGGAGAAATCATGGGTACCCAGCAGATGTTCAGCCGCCGCCTGCATGGGTTCCACATCCAGGGACTGGTGAATCCAGACTGCCCGGTGACGCCAGATCGCTGAACGGGTGGGTCGGTTCAGTATCACATAGCGATAACTGCGGCTGGTGGCGGAAAAGCGCGCATGGAACGATTCCGGCACTTCCCGGACCCAGTTCACATTCACATCATCAGGCAGATTGACGTTGGTCCCCAGCAACCAGCCCCGCATGGCCCGTACCGAGGGGGTGTCAAAGTGAATCACCTGGCCTTCTCCATGGACGCCTGTATCGGTTCTGCCGGCACAATGGGTACGTACCGGATGGGCCGCCACTTTAGAGAGAGCGGTCTCCAGCATCAGTTGTACGGTGCGCACACCGGATTTCTGCAACTGCCAGCCATGGAACGATGAGCCGTCATACTCAATGCCCATTGCTAAACGCGTCATAATGTTGTGTCCCTGGTTCGCCATTTTTCGGAAGGATTGATACGGTGCGCTATCTTACCCGAAATTTTTCATCCCAACGCCACCGGCGTTTCTGCCTGGGGTAACCGGCTGACATAACACCTGGCCAACCAGCTAACGACAATTAACGGCCCAAAACGAAGGAAGGCGCACCAGGGTGCGCCTTCCTAAACGTTGCTGGTAAAGGGTATCAGGAAATCTGATCCAGCAACTTCCGGGCCTCGGCCTGCTGGCCTTCATTACCCTCTTTCACCACTTCGTCGAGGATACTCCTGGCCCCTTCGGCATCTTCCATCTCCACGTAGGCACGGGCAAGATCCAGCTTGGTATTGATTTCATCCGCGAGATCCTGATCCGAGTCTTCAAGTTGCACCTCGCTGTCTCCTTCCTCAGCCAGATCGTCCAGGGAGAAGGATTCATCCAGATCGAGCGAGGTCTCTTCACTCTCAGCATCCAGTTCCAGAGAATCAAACATCTGGGAATCGCCCTCTTCCAGCGACAGTGAGTCACTGAAATCCAGCACTGCATCGCCCAACTCCTCGGCTTTACTCTCGGCATCCAGTTTCAACTCATCCGCCTCAGCACTCTCCAACGGATCTTCGATCGACAACGCGCCGTCCACATCCATATCGCTGAGTGTCAGGTCGGTATCTGCATCGGCTTCTTTTGAGTCTTCGGTCTGATCCAGTCCGAAGTCATCTCCCAACTCCAGCCCCTCAACATCGTCAAGCGACAGAACTTCGTCATCTGCCTCAGGTACTGATGGCTGGGCCGAATCTTCCGAGTCAAATCCCAGATCGGTACTGATCTCATCCAGGTTGGACTGCAGCAGTTCACTGTCCAGGCTGAGATCATTCAGATCCTCCAGATCAGTGAACTCAGAGTGCTTCTCCATGTCCAGTGCACTAACCGACTCCAACTCCTCGGTCGCATCCAGATCTACCGTGCTGGAAGGCTCATCCAGGTCAAGACCATTATCCAATCCCAGTTCATTCTCCAGGGAAGTGAGTTCGTCTTCATCCAGTTCAGACTGACCCGCCTGGGCGGCACCCGCAAACAGGGCGTGGCCCGCGGCCAGTTGCGCACCCATGGAGGCAATCTTGCCCCAGGCGGCCGGATCTTTCTTGTCCAGCCCATCGGCCGCGGCACTTTCCGCCAACTCGACAAAGGCGTCCTTGTCCTTGGTGGCGTATAGAATCTCCAGCAGTTTGAATTTCAGCTCTTCCCGATCAGGCGATTTCTCCATGGCCTGGCGAATCAGCTCTTCAGCCTGCTGGTAGCGGCCGTAAGCGATATAGACATCGGCTTCTGCCAGCGGATCCACCTCACCGGTTTCGTCCTGCAAGGCATCGATATCGCTGGGAGAGAAATCACTCAGGAACGAGGTCTCTTCGGTTGGGTGCGATGGCGCTTCGGGGGCCACATCAGCCGCCACCTGTTCGGAATCACCCTCGTCAATCGTGCTGATCAGGATGCTCTCCTGGAAATCTGCACTGCTGGAACGACGCCGGCTGATGGCCACCCAGAGCAGCGCCAGCAGCACCACAATACCGGCCACCGCCACGCCCAGCATGGTGGTGTCTCCAGTGATCATATCCAGCAGACCCTGCTCCTTGGCTGGAGCGGGTGCCGGAGTGGGTTTCGGCTCCGGTTCAGGCTGTACGACAGGTTCTGCCGGCTCCTGCTCCATCACCGCGGTACTCTCTGTCTCCTCCATGATTGAAGAGGACATCTGCTCGCTTTCAGCAGAGGTATCCGGAGCAACCGTTTCCTCATCCATAATCACAGGTGCATCCGCATCTGCGCTGTCACCCTCGGCTGGCAGCAGGATCTCCTGATCCATGCCGCTGGCCTCCGGTGCTACCTCTGCCTCTGCCTCGGACTCCGCCTCGGCTTCCGGCGCTGCTTCAGTATCCTCGCTGATAACAGGACTCTCTTCAGGGGTTACCGGGCTATCCGCCGCAACACCCGCCTGCAACCGGGACAACTGCTCGCTCTTGAGCGTCAGCAGTCGCTGCAGATCTTCCAGTTGGGATTCCAGATCCTCTACCCGGGAGCGCACATTCTCGGCTTCCTGCAGCGCCGCTTCCTTAGCCTCTTCCGAGGCGATCAGATCCTGTCTCAAGCGCTCCAGTTCAGCGCCCGGCCCGGTACCCTCACTTGGACCGGCTTCGCCCTCACCGGAGGGCCTCGCAGAGGCAATTTTCAGCTCAGCTTCCGGTTCTGGCGTGGCGGGTGCCGTACTGTCCATGGCCACGCTCTGGTCGGCGGTGGTCTCATCGGCGGCCATCTCGGTCGGCTTGCTGTCGGCCTGCCAGTCCTGCAGCTGTTCCTGGTAGGCGATGGAGGCCTCACGGCGACTCAACTCAAGCACTTCCTCGGCTTTCGGGATGCGGAGGATCTGGCCCACCTTGAGATTATTGATATTCTGATCGATGAATGCCTGGGGATTGGCCCGCTGCAGTGCAATCATCATCTGCACCATGGTGGCGCCTTCGGTCCGCACCTGCCGGGCGATACCCCACAAGGTATCGTTACGCTGGGTCGGGCCATATTCGGTAGCAGACGGACCACCCGCCCACGCCACATCTGAAGGGGTTACCGCTGAACTGCCGCCGGATGTTGCAGCGGGCGCGCTCGCCTGCCGGGTCGGGGCGGATTGCATCGGTGCCTGCTGTACCGCTGCCGGCCGTCGATCCAACGTAACCGGCGGATCAAGCAATACGGTGTATTCACGCAGCAGCTTGCCTTTCGGCCAGTTTACTTCAACGAGAAAGTTAAGGAAGGGCTCGCGAATCGGATCACGACTGGACACCCGGATAACGGCCTTTCCATCAGCAGTCTCTTCCGCTTTGAAGCGGAGTTTGCTGAGGATAAATGGACGCTCCAGACCCGAGCGGCGGAACGCCTCCGGACTGGCCAGCGTCACATTGATATCGGCAATCTCATCCTGATCCACCGAAAGCAGGTCAATCTCTGCATCAAAATACTGGTTCAACGCAGAATTAAGGTGGATGTTCCCCAGCCCTACCGCAAATGTGCTGAACGGTGATATTCCCAATACCAAGGCTACTGCCAAGGATAACTTACGCACCATGTCTCCCCCTTCCATACCCACTTTCCATAAAATCCAGACAGGAAAATCCGGCAAATACCCACAACATAGAATGAACTTAATATTTGTCGCCTAACTATAGCTTACAAATAGCCTTTTTCCAAAATCTCGGCAATCTGTATAGTGTTAAGTGCAGCACCTTTTCTCACATTATCAGACACAATCCACAAATTGAGTCCCCGTGGATGGGAAATATCCTCCCGGATACGCCCCACAAATGTACCATCCCGACCCGCCGATTCAGTCACCGGGGTGGGATATCCATCATCATCTGTCTCGTCGACCACCTCTATGCCCGGCGCACCCGACAGCAACTCCCGGGCCTGTAGCGCACTGATCTTGTCCCGGGTTTCAATATGTACCGCCTCGGAGTGACCATAGAACACCGGCACCCGCACAGCGGTGGCATTGACCTGAATCGATTCGTCGCCCAGGATCTTACGGGTCTCCCACACCATTTTCATCTCTTCCCGGGTGTAGCCGTTTTCCATCATCTGGTCAATCCGGGGCAAAACGTTAAAGGCTATCTGCTTGGGAAACACATGCGGTGTGATCTTCTGACCATTCAGCAGCCGAGCGGTCTGGCCGGCCAGTTCCTCGACTGCCCGGCGTCCCGCACCGGAAACAGACTGGTAAGTGCAGACATTAATGCGCTCGATACCAACCGCGGAATGGATCGGTTTCAGGGCCACCAGCATCTGCATGGTGGAGCAGTTCGGATTGGCAATAATACCATGCTGACGGTAATCGGCGATCCGCTCCGGATTCACTTCCGACACCACCAGTGGAATCCCCTCATCATAACGGAACCGGGAAGTGTTATCGATGCAGATACAGCCGGCTTCGACCGCTTTCGGAACATACTCTGCCGAAACCGCTGCACCAGCAGAGAACAGGGCAATCCGCACCTGGGAGAAATCAAAGTCGGCCAGATCCTGCACCACCAGGTGCGTCTCTCCGAAGGAGACCCGCTTGCCGACCGAACGACTGCTGGCCAGAGCATGTACGGTGCCGACCGGGAAATTCCGCTCATCAAGAATTGAAAGCATCGCCTCGCCGACCGATCCGGTGGCGCCCACAATGGCGATAGCCACTTTCTTATCTGTCATTCACCTGCCTCATAAATGGAAAAGGGAGTTGCCTCAACAGCCGCTAGATGCTGCCAAGCCAACTCCCGGTCTGTCTCTATTTCAGATCAGTCCTGAAGCAGGATGCGCAGCATGCGCCGAAGCGGTTCCGCAGCGCCCCAGAGTAACTGATCACCGACCGTGAATGCCGAGAGGTAGTCCTCACCCATGGAAAGTTTTCGCAGACGCCCGACCGGCACACTCAAGGTACCGTTCACCACTGCTGGCGTCAGTTCCTGGACAGTGCGTTCCCGATCATTGGGAATCACCTTGACCCAGTCATTGGCCTCCGCCAGCATGCCTTCGATCTCGTCTATCGGCAGATTCTGCTTTAACTTGATAGTCAGGGCCTGACTGTGGCAGCGCATTGCGCCGACGCGCACACAAAGCCCATCGATTGGAACCGGATTGGACTCCCGGCCAAGAATCTTGTTGGTTTCAGCTCCACCCTTCCACTCTTCCCGACTCTGTCCGTTGGGCAGTTGGGTGTCGATCCAGGGAATCAGGCTGCCGGCCAGAGGTACACCGAAGTTGTCAGTGGGGAACGCTTCGCTGCGCATGGCGGCGGCCACATCCCGGTCAATATCCAGAATGGCGGATGCGGGATCGGCCAGCAGAGTCTCGACGGAGGCGTGGGCAGCCCCCATCTGGGCCAGCAGTTCACGCATGTTCTTGGCACCGGCACCGGAGGCGGCCTGGTAGGTCATGGCACTGGCCCACTCCACCTGATCCCGGTTAAACAGGCCACCCAAAGCCATCAGCATCAGGCTGACAGTGCAGTTGCCGCCAATGAAATCCTTCACACCGGAGGCCAGGGCGCTCTTGATCACATCCATATTGACCGGATCAAGAATAATCACGCTGTCCTGCTCCATGCGCAGAGCGGAGGCCGCATCAATCCAGTAGCCTTTCCAGCCGGCACCACGCAGATCCTTGAACACCTGCTTGGTGTAATCGCCACCCTGACAGGAGACGATGGCATCCATCGCCTTCAGCTCATCAATATTGGTGGCATCCTTGAGGGCGGGTATCGCCTTGCCGATATCGGGGCCAGCCTGCCCCACCTGCGAAGTGGTGAAAAAGACCGGCTCTTCGATCAGATCAAAGTCTTTCTCTGCGAGCATCCGCCCCATGAGGACCGAGCCCACCATGCCACGCCAGCCGACAAAACCTACCCGTTTCATTGCTATCACCTGTTCCTGTAAATAGAAAAATCGTTAATTGAGCCGCGCTTCCTGACGGCCTTTGACTGCGGACTGGGGATCGTGAACTCACCCCAATCCGCACACCAGACTAAAGCGGTTCAGCCTGCCCGCAGCGCAGCGACTACCGCGTCACCCATCGCTTCGGTACCCACTTTCTGGGTGCCCTCGGAGTAGATGTCGGGCGTGCGCAGCCCCTGATCCAGGGTCTTGTTGACCGCCTGCTCGACCCGATCGGCCATCGCCTCCTCATTCAGGGAGTAGCGCAACAGCATGGCGACGGAGAGTATGGTGGCCAGCGGATTGGCCACGCCCTGACCGGCGATATCCGGTGCGGAACCGTGGATCGGCTCGTACATACCCTTGCCGTTCTCGTCCAGGGAGGCGGACGGCAGCATGCCGATGGAGCCGGTCAACATGGAGGCACAGTCGGACAGAATATCCCCAAACATGTTGGTCGTCACCATCACATCGAACTGTTTCGGCGCACGCACCAGTTGCATGGCGGCGTTATCCACGTACATGTGGGAGAGTTCCACCTCCGGATAGTCGGCCCCAACCTTTACCGCCACATCACGCCACATCTCGGTACACTCCAGCACGTTGGCCTTGTCCACCGAGCAGAGGCGCTTGTTGCGTTTCATGGCGATATCCATCGCCACACGAACGATACGATCCACCTCGGACTCTTTATAAATCAGGGTGTTAAAACCCTCTTTTTCACCATTCTCCAGCTCCCGCACACCCCTCGGCTGACCGAAGTAGATGCCGCCGGTCAATTCCCGCACGATCATGATATCCAGACCGGCCACCACTTCCGCCTTCAGAGTGGAGGCATCCGCCAGTTGGGGATAGAGAATGGCGGGACGCAGGTTGGCAAACAGACCCAGCTCCTTGCGGATACCCAGCAGACCCTTTTCGGGCCGCACCGAGATATCCAGCGGCTCCCACTTGGGGCCACCCACTGCGCCCAGCAGCACCGCATCGGACTCCTTAGCCATATCCAGGGTCGACTGGGGCAGCGGATCACCGGCAGCATCATAGGCTGCACCGCCGATCAGCGCCTCATCCATATCGATATCCAGACCGAACTCATCACGCAGACAGGCCAAAACCTTGACGGCCTCATTGACGATCTCGGGACCGATGCCGTCACCCGGCAGTACCAGAATATTCTTGCTCATTATTTGATTCCTAGAAGATTTTGCCTACGGGAAGGGGCAGGAGCGGTCCTGGCCGGGCAAGACGCCTGAACAGAGACTCTATTCGCGACTCGAGCCGCTCCTGATAACTATCCGTTCGCCGTATAGCTGATTTGTTAATTAAATATCCATGGCGCCTTGGCCTGACGCTGTTTTTCGAAGGCGGCAATCTCGTCACTGTGACGCAGGGTCAGACCGATATCATCCAATCCCTCCAGCAGGCACTGCTTGCGGAACTCATCCACATCGAACTTGATCACTTCGCCATCAGCCAGGGTGAGGGTCTGAGCTTCCAGATCCACCGTGATCTGCAATGCCTGCCCACCGGTCGCCTTGTCAAACAGCCCGTCAATCTGGGCACTGCTCAGCCGGATCGGCAGGATGCCGTTCTTGAAACAGTTATTGAAAAAGATATCGGCAAAGCTGGGCGCCAGAATCACCTTGAAGCCGTAGTCGGCCAACGCCCAGGGGGCGTGTTCGCGGGACGAGCCACAACCGAAATTATCCCGCGCCAGCAGTACCTGGGCACCGGCATAACGGGGATCGTTCAACACGAACGACTCGTTCAGCGGACGATTGCTGCAGTCCATATCCGGCTCGCCGTGATCCAGGTAGCGCCACTCGTCAAACAGGTAAGGGCCAAAGCCGGTCCGTTTGATCGACTTGAGAAACTGCTTGGGAATGATGGCATCGGTATCCACATTGGAACGATCCAGCGGGGCCACCACACCGGTAAATGTTTTAAACGCTTCCATCAGAGCCCCCTCACATCAACAAAATGACCCATGACAGCGGCGGCAGCCGCCATCGCCGGACTGACCAGATGGGTACGCCCACCCTGCCCCTGGCGTCCTTCAAAGTTACGATTCGAGGTGGAGGCGCAGCGCTCACCCGGTTTCAGCCGGTCCGCGTTCATCGCCAAGCACATGGAACAGCCCGGTTCGCGCCATTCGAAGCCGGCCTCGATAAAGATCTTGTCCAGCCCTTCCGCTTCCGCCTGCTGTTTCACCAGTCCGGTGCCCGGCACCACCAGCGCCTGCACGATATTGGGCGCCACCTTGCGACCCTTGGCAACCGCCGCCGCGGCACGCAGATCCTCGATCCGGCCATTGGTACAGGAGCCGATAAAGACATGATCGGGACGGATCTCCACCAGCGGCGTACCCGCTTTCAATCCCATGTACTCAAGGGCACGGCGCATGCCGTCCGCCTTGGTGGGATCAGTTTCCTGGTCCGGATCAGGCACGACCCCATCGATCGGCAACACCATCTCCGGGGAAGTACCCCAGGTGACCTGGGGCTGAATCTCGCTGGCGTCGATGTGTACCACTGCGTCGAACTCGGCCCCGGCATCGGAGTGCAGTTCCCGCCAGGCCGCCTCGGCCTGCTCCCACAGCTCACCCTTGGGGGCATAGGGGCGACCCTTGAGGTAGTTGATGGTGGTATCATCCACCGCCACCAGTCCCGCCCGGGCGCCGGCTTCAATCGCCATGTTACAGACCGTCAGACGCCCTTCCATGGTGAGATTGCGGATCGCCTCACCACCGAATTCGATCACGTAGCCGGTGCCGCCCGCGGTACCCAGCACACCGATAATCTTCAACACGATATCCTTGGCGGTGACACCCGGCCCCACCTCGCCGTCCACGCTCACCAGCATCGACTTGGATTTTTTCTGGATCAGTGTCTGGGTGGCCAGCACGTGCTCCACCTCGGAGGTGCCGATACCGAACGCCAGGGCGCCAAACGCGCCGTGGGTGGCGGTATGGGAGTCACCACACACCACGGTCATGCCGGGCAGGATCAGGGCCTGCTCGGCGCCCATCACATGCACCACGCCCTGACGCACATCGGACATGCCGAATTCGGTAATACCGAACTCCGCGCAGTTCCGGTCCAGGGTCTCCACCTGCAGTCGGGCTATGGGGTCATCGATACCCTGGGAACGACCCAGGGTAGGGACATTGTGGTCGGGGGTTGCGATCGTGGCGCTGGTACGCCAGGGCTTCCGTCCGGCAATCCGCAGGCCTTCGAAAGCCTGGGGAGATGTCACTTCATGTACCAGCTGCCGATCTATATAGAGTAACGTGGTACCGTCCTCATCGGTCCGCACCACGTGCTCCTGCCAAATCTTGTCGTAGAGTGTTTTTGCGCTCATCGTCCTGCCACCTGTTATTGGAAACGGAAGGATAAACCCCGGATAGATATAAAACAAATTCATCTTTTTTATGTTTATAATTCTTTTCAGGAATAGCGAACGGTCACCCGGTAGATTGGAGTGACAAGAGACTCCCCCCTGATTTGGGGATAGGGCCAGTACCCCATTCATCCGCCCCCCGTTCCGCGACCCCGGTCCACCCATTAATTCGGCGGTTATTTTTCATGGATATCAACGCATTAAAGGCATTCCTCGCAGTGGCGGAAAGCACCTCCTTCTCACTGGCTGCTGAACAGCTGCACCTGACCCAACCGGCGGTCAGCAAGCGGGTCGCCGCCCTGGAAGATGAGCTGAACGTGCGGCTGTTCGATCGCATCAGCCGCAAAATCAGCCTGACCGAGGCGGGCCGACAACTGCTGCCCCGGGCCCGCAAGATCATCTACGACCTGGAGGACATCAGCCGCAGCATCTCCAATCTGAATGGTGAGATAAGCGGCAAACTGACTATGGGAACCAGTCACCACATCGGATTACGGCGCTTGCCACCGGCGCTCAAGCGTTACAGCCGGCGTTTTCCCGAGGTGCAGCTGGATATCCGCTTCATGGATTCGGAAACCGCCTGCAGCGCCGTACTACAGGGGGATCTGGAACTGGCCATTGTCACCCTGCCCACGGAGCCGATCAGCAACCTGACGACCCAGCCGATCTGGGATGATCCGTTGCTGTTTGTGGTCTCCACCGAACACCCGCTGGCCGCTCGTCAACAAGTCTCCCTGAGCGACCTGACCCGTCACCAGGCGGTGCTGGTTGGCCAGGGCACTTATACCCAGCGGATTCTGGAACGGGCCCTGCAACCACTGAACCTGAAGCTGGATATCAGCATGGCCACCAACTATTTCGAAACCCTGAAAATGATGGTCTCCATCGGCCTGGGCTGGAGTCTCCTGCCGGAGACCATGACCCATGATCCCGAGTTAAAGGTCCTGGATATCCGGGAAGTGCAGTTGACCCGTACCCTGGGAGCTGTCATCCACACCAACCGGTCCCTCTCCAATGCAGCCCGGGCCATGGTGGATGCCTGTCTGGAGGAGTCGGCCCGGGCTTAGTCGATCTGACGGTCCAGCGGTTGCGTGGCAACCGGAGAGCTGCAACCGGCTTAACCGCTGGAGCTGTTCTTGACACACCAGACCGCCGCTTCCAGCCGGGTGCGCAGGTTGAGTTTCTTCAGCAGATGTTTGACGTGTACCTTTATGGTGCCCTCGGCTATATCCAGTTCCCGGGCTATCTGCTTGTTGCTCATGCCACTGGCAATCAGTGCCAGGATCTCCTCTTCGCGGCGGGTCAGGCCCGCTTCGCCGATACTTCTGGGCCGACCATCTTCCCGCAGAGCCCGGGCCAGCAGCTCGGTCAGGGTGTCGGTAATCGCCAGCCGACCGGACGCGGCGATCTGGATATGCTCCAGTACACTCTCCGGCTCCATATCTTTCAGCAGGTAACCATCCGCCCCCAGGCGTAGCGCCGCAGTCACATCGCTCTCGTTATCCGACACCGTCAGCATCACCACGAAGCTCTCCAGGTCGGTCTGTTTCAGTGCCTTCAGGGTCTCCAGGCCATCCATGCCTTTCATGTTGAGATCCAGCAGGATCAGTTCCGGCTTCAGGGCCAGGGCAGCAGACAACCCCTCCTCGCCGGATGCGGCCTCAGCCACCAGTTGCAGACCGGGATCCATGCCGATCAGGTCTGCCAGACCTTTCCGGAACAGGGGGTGATCATCAATTATCAGGATTGAAATGGCCATCTCTCTACTCACAATGCTATGGGATTGACGGAGTCATCGGACCTGTCATGGTTTTTCCTGGCGGCCCTGAACTGGAACGCCACCCGGGTACCCCCTCCTTTCACCGGTTCAACAGTCAGCGTACCATTCAGGCTTCTGACCCGCTCTTCCATGATCGCCAGACCGTAATGGCGGGATCGCTCGGGGGAGGCCGGGATACCACAGCCATCATCCACCACGCTGACCCTGATCGGCTCATCGCCTCCCCCGCACAGGGTCACCTGGGCCGCATTGGCACCGGAGTGGCGAATCACGTTGGAGAGGGCCTCCCGGATCACCTGCAGGACGTGGATCTCCTCGTTCTCGCTCAACTGCAGACCCTGCAGATTGGAATCGAGTCGGATAGTGATGTCACTGCGCCCCCTGAACTCATCCACCGTCTGTTCCAGCGCCTGCAACAGACCCCGACCATCCACTTTCAGACGGAACGTGGTCAGCAACTCCCGTAACTGGCGGTAGGCGCTGTTGAGTCCTTCACGCAACTCCTGCACCACCCCCAGCACCAGCGCTTCATCGCCGCCCTGCTTGATCACCATATCCAGCCGGCTGACCTGGATTTTCAGGTAGGAGAGCGACTGGGCCAGGGAGTCGTGTAGTTCCCGGGCAATCACACCACGCTCTTCATAGAGGGCCACACGTCTGTTGTAAGTGGTGCGGTAGGCCACACTGATGGCCGCGCCGATGTGGTCCGCCACCGCCTCCAGCAGCTGGGTCTGCCACTCCTGCAGCGGTGCGTCCTCGGGGATGGCGATAAACAGGATACCGTGCTGCTCCTCCTTATCCCGGATCGGTATGGCCAGCACCCGGCGCAGGGTCTGGTCCGGATCACGCCACTCTTTGATCCGGGTACCCTGCTGATTCATGCAGGCACGGCACTCATCCTGGTTGCAGACTGTAGCGCCGGACAGGTTGCTGGTGGCCAGGGTGAATATCTCGCCGCCGATCGACTTTGCCAGGCAGATATTGCCCGGACCAAAACCCACCACCTTCTCGATATCCTTGAGCAGCTCTTCATATACCCGGGGGGTGATGTGGGTGTCGTTGAGTCGGCGGGTGGTCTTGTACAGGAGTTCCAGCGAACGGTTGCTGCGCTCCAGGTCGGTAGTCTTCTCCCGCACCCGCATCTCCAGGTCGGCATACATTTTTGACAGATCATCCGCCATGCCGTTGAAGGCACTGCCCAACTGGCCCAGCTCATCATCCCGCTCATGCTTGACCCGCACGGTCAGGTCGCCCCGCCGCACCAACTGGGCAAAGCGCAACAGGTCACGCAACGGTGGCATGACCAGCGCCTGGATCAGGTACATGGTGTAGAACACCGCCGCCAGGGTCAGGAACAGAGAGCTGATCTGAATCACCCTGAGCCAGCGGATGTTCGATTCGGTCCCCTCCTCCAGCAACTGGACCAGCTTATCGATATCACCGACGAAACGGTCGACGATGGAGACATAGCGGGCGCGGATATTTTGTTGCACTGCCACCCTGAGCGGATCATCCGCCGCGTGGGGAGGCAGCAGACCGGCAGCCTCCCGGGGTCCCATCAGGCTCACATAAACCGTCAGGACCGGCTTTATTTTTCTATGCCACTGCTGATTGATCCGCTCATAGGCCCGGGTCAACCGATGATCCGGATCGGCGGGCAGAATACCGATCAGGCGCGGGCTGCGTAATCGATTCTCAAACTCCTGAACCAGCTGTTCAGTCAGCTTCCAGTACCGCTCGGGGCGGATGTCGGACTGGTAAACCAAGCGGGTGGCGATACGGTAGGACTGCATACGCAGGCTGCCGGCCTGGTTGACCGCTGCCGCATGGCCCTGGGTCTGCTCTTCAATGAAGATCGACCCCAACATGGTCATGAATGCCAGCAGGGTAATGAAACCCATGGAGATACCCATGCGCAACAGAACCGAATTTTTATAGCGGATGGCCATAGGGCGATCTTATCCTGTTCAAGGGTGGTAAAAATAAGGTTCTTTAGCAGTACCACCTTAAATTCCACAAGGTTAATACAGCCCCACCCAAATTACCTGAATAAATTATTTTTTCTTTATTTTCAGTTTGTTATACCGCATACCCCCACTACCACTTTAGTGGTATGTCCGCTTCACTGCTCCCTTCCCGGCCCTCTTCCACAACTTTTTTATCCCTTTAGACTGCCCTCCCAACGCTCCCATGAGCAGACGGTTTGTTGTGGATTGATTGGTGTTTGCAGGTATTGAAAAACATGGCTAGTCAGCAGAGAAAAGCACTATCCGTACTGAGCATGAATACCATCGCCTTTACGGCCTGTTTTGCCGTCTGGGTCATGTTCTCCATCATCGGCATACCGATCAAACAACTGCTCAACCTGAATGACACCCAGTTCGGCCTGCTGATCGCCACTCCCATCCTGACCGGCTCCCTGGTGCGCCTGCCGGTGGGCATGCTCACCGACAGGTTCGGCGGGCGCATCGTCTATTTCACCCTGATGTGCGCCATGTTGGTCCCGCTCTGGTTCATCGGCAACGCCACACAGTACTGGCAGTTCCTGGTTCTCGGTCTGTTTGTCGGGATCGCCGGAGCCTCCTTCTCAGTCGGCATCGCCTACACCGCACGCTGGTTTCCAAAAGAGAAACAGGGCTTTGCCATGGGCATCTTCGGCGCCGGCAATGCGGGTGCCGCTTTGACCAAGTTCGTCGCGCCCGCACTGGTGGTGAGCTACGGCTGGACCATGGTGCCAAAAGTCTACGCGATCGCCATGGCCGTGGTGGTGATCCTGTTCTGGATGTTCACCTACGAAGATCCCGAGCATAAGGTTTCATCCAGCGTTACGGTGAAACAGCAGTTGGCCGCCCTGAAAGATCCCCGGGTGTGGAAATACTGCCAGTACTACTCCCTGGTGTTCGGCGGTTTTGTCGGTCTGTCTCTCTGGATGACCAAGTACTACATCAATGAATACGGGTTTGACCTGACCCACGCCGCCCTGCTCGCCTCCATCTTCGTCCTGCCGTCCGGCGTGATCCGCGCCCTGGGAGGCTGGTTCTCCGACCGTTACGGCGCCTACAAGGTGACCTGGTGGGTGATGTGGGTCTCCTGGGTCTGTCTGTTCATCATGTCCTATCCCCAGACCGCCATCACGGTAAAGACGATCAATGGTCCGATGACCCTGGATGTGGGCCTGAATGTCTGGGTGTTCACCATTCTGCTGTTCATCGTCGGCATCGCCTGGGGCTTCGGCAAGGCGTCGGTGTTCAAGTTTCTGTCCGACGAGTACCCCGACAACATCGGCGTCATCTCCGGCATCGTCGGGCTGGCGGGGGGCATGGGTGGCTTCCTGCTGCCCATCATGTTCGGCGCCATGAAGGATATCACCGGCATCAACTCCACCGTCTTTATGCTGCTGTATGGCGCCACCTCGGTCTCCCTGATCTGGATGCACTACACCTTCGCCCGGGAGCACCAGGAGCAGGACATGGCATCGGCCCGGACCCACGCGGTGGATGCATACCTCAAGTCCCGGGAGAACCCGGAAGCGTACGCCGCCGCCAAGGCAGCGGTGGAACAGGCACACCTGCTGGAAGAGTTGTTCAGCCGGTACAGCGAAGCGAAACAGCGGGCAGAACAGGAGGCTGACGAGTTGCGGCTGCGTCAGCTGAGAGCCACCGCGGTGGACACCCTGGAATAGATACAACGCCGGTAACGATGGTTAGTAGCAACTTTAGAGAGAGAGGCCATTATGTCTGATTTACAAAAATGGGATGTGGAAGATGCCCGGTTCTGGGAGTCGGAGGGCAAGCGGATCGCCAGCCGCAACCTCTGGATCTCCATTCCCAGTCTGCTGTGTGGCTTCGCCATCTGGCTCTACTGGGGCATCATCACGGTGCAGATGCTCAACCTCGGTTTTCCGTTCGCCAAATCCGAGCTGTTTACCCTGGCCGCCATCGCCGGCCTGACCGGTGCCACACTGCGTATCCCGAGCAGCTTCTTTATCCGCATTGCCGGGGGACGTAACACCATCTTCTTTACCACCGCCCTGTTGATGCTGCCGGCCATCGGTACCGGCATCGCCCTGCAGGACAAGAGCACGCCCATCTGGGTGTTCCAGGCACTGGCCTTTCTGTCCGGCTTTGGTGGCGGTAACTTCGCCTCCTCCATGTCCAACATCAGCTTCTTCTTTCCCAAGCGCCAGCAGGGGCTGGCCCTGGGACTGAACGCCGGACTGGGCAATGCCGGTGTCACCACCATGCAGATCCTGGTGCCGCTGGTGATGACCTTTGGCATTTTCGGCGGTGAACCGATGATCCTGGAAAACACCTCCGGCACCCTGATCGGCAAGATCCCGGCCGGCACCGAGAGCTACATCCACAATGCCGGCTATGTCTGGCTGCTGTTGCTGATTCCACTCGCCTTTGCCGGCTGGTTCGGCATGAACAACATCCGTACAGAGGATGTCTCGCCCCATATCGGTTCACCGGTCAGCGCCATGTCCCGGATCACCGGCCTGCTGCTGATCGGTTTTTTCACCGCGGCCATCGGTCTCTACATCATCCTGCCGGCTCCCACCGGACTGGGCGCACCGGGCTGGGCCAAGTGGCCGGTGATCGCCGCTATTCTGCTCGGCACCGTGCTGCTGATGAAACAGATCCCCGGTGACATCAAGCCGAATCTGCAGCGCCAGTTCAGGATCTTCAGCAACAAGCACACCTGGATCATGAGCATCATCTACACCATGACCTTCGGCAGCTTTATCGGCTACTCAGCCGGCTTTGCCCTGGCCATCAAGGTGGTGTTCGGCTACCAGCATCTGGTGGTGGACGGTGTGTTGACCCATGACACGGTCAACGCCAACGGCCCATCCGCACTCATGTACGCCTGGATGGGGCCCTTCATCGGCGCCCTGATCCGCCCGGTAGGCGGCTGGATCGCCGACAAGGTGGGTGGCGCCAAAGTGACCCAGATCGTCTCGGTGATCATGATCGCCAGCGCCCTGGGGGTGGCCTACTACCTACAGGCTGCCTACGCCTCCGCCACCCCGGAAGAGTACTTCGTTCCCTTCCTGGTCCTGTTCCTGGTGCTGTTTGCCGCCACCGGTATCGGTAACGGCTCCACCTTCCGCACCATCGCCATGGTGTTCGACAAGGAGCAGGCCGGGCCCGCCCTGGGCTGGACATCCGCTGTCGCCGCCTATGGCGCCTTCATTATCCCCCAGGTGTTCGGAGAACAGATCAAAGCCGCCACCCCCGAGTATGCCCTGTACGGATTCGCCATCTTCTACCTGGTCTGCATGGTGATCAACTGGTGGTACTACCTGGGCCCGAAGCGGGAGTACGACAACCCCTGATCCGGCCCTGCCGGACCGGTCCGCACCTGCCCCGATGGGGAAACCTTTTTTGTTAATAGCACGTTAGAGAACATGCTGAGAGGAGATACACAATGAGCCACTTTCTTGACCGCCTGCGGTTTTTCAAGAAGGTCCAGGAGACCTTCTCCAAGGGCCACGGCATCGTCACCAACGAGGATCGCCAGTGGGAGGACACCTATCGCAATCGCTGGCGCCATGACAAGGTGGTTCGCTCCACCCACGGCGTGAACTGTACCGGTGGCTGTTCCTGGAAGATCTATGTCAAGAACGGTCTGGTCGCCTACGAGATGCAGCAGACCGACTATCCCGAGACCCGCCCCGACCTGCCCAACCATGAGCCCCGGGGTTGTCAGCGGGGCGCCTCCTTCTCCTGGTACCTGTACAGCCCGCACCGGATCAAGTATCCCCTGGTGCGCGGTCGTCTGATTGATCTCTATCGCCAGGAGCGCAACAGCGGCAAGGATCCGGTGGAAGCCTGGGAAGCGATCCAGCAGGATCCCGCCAAGCGCAACAGCTACACCGCGGTGCGCGGCCTGGGCGGTTTCGTCCGCTCCAACTGGGAAGAGCTGACCGAGATCATCGCCGCCGCCAATGTCTACACCATCAAAAAGTGGGGCCCGGACCGGATCTACGGCTTCTCCCCGATCCCTGCCATGTCCATGATCAGCTACGCGGCCGGCTCCCGCTACCTCTCCCTGATCGGCGGGGCATGTGGCTCCTTCTACGACTGGTACTGCGACCTGCCCGCCGCCTCTCCCCAGGTGTGGGGTGAACAGACCGACGTGCCGGAAGCGGCCGACTGGTACAACGCCAAGTACATCATCATCTGCGGCGCCAACCTGCCCATGACCCGGACCCCGGATGCCCACTTCGCCATCGAGTCCCGCTATAACGGTACCAAGGTGGTCTCCATGGCGCCGGACTACGCTGAGTTCGTCAAGTTCGCCGACCTCTGGATGCCGGTCAAACAGGGCACCGACGCCGCCGCCTTCATGGCCATGGGTCACGTGGCGCTGAACGAGTTCCATATCAAAAGACAGGACCCCTACTTCTCCGAGTACGTCCGCACCTACACCGATATGCCGATGCAGGTGATGCTGCGCAAGGAGGGTGACCGTTATGTCTCCGGCCGGTTCCTGCGCGCCACCGACTTTGACCAGAACCTGGGCGAAGCCAACAATCCGGAGTGGAAGACCGTGGTGTATGACGCG
Source organism: Sedimenticola thiotaurini (assembly GCF_001007875.1). Lineage (NCBI taxonomy): Bacteria > Pseudomonadati > Pseudomonadota > Gammaproteobacteria > Chromatiales > Sedimenticolaceae > Sedimenticola > Sedimenticola thiotaurini. Next base: position 1,374,817 of record NZ_CP011412.1, read on the forward strand.
GTCAGCCAGGCTTTCGTGGTCCCGAACGGCTCGGTCGGTTTCCGTTGGGGTGAGGAAGGGAAGTGGAACCTGCTGCCGAAAAATGCCGCCAACCAGGCCGACATCGAGGCCGAACTGAGCTGTCTCGACAGCCGCGATGAGGTGGTGGAGGTCGCCTTCCCCCACTTCACGCCGGACGAGGATGACACCCTGCTGCGTAACATCCCGGTACGCAAGCTGAAACTGGCCTCCGGTGAAGAGGTCTACGTCACCTCGGTATTTGACCTGATGGTCTCTCAGTACGGTATCGACCGGGGCCTGGGTGACAACCTGGCCACCTCCTACGAAGACGAGAGCGTCCCCTACACCCCGGCCTGGGGCTCCAAAGTCACCGGCATCAAAACCGCCGACCTGGTCCGCACCGGCCGCGAGTTTGCCGAGAACGCAGCCAAGACCCGGGGCAAGTCCATGGTCATCATGGGTGCCGCCATCAACCACTGGTACCACAACGACCTGGGTTACCGCTCAATCATGAACCTGCTGCACCTGTGTGGTTGCGTGGGCCAGTCCGGCGGTGGCTGGGCACACTACGTGGGTCAGGAGAAACTGCGTCCCCAGGCCGGCTGGGCACCGATCGCCTTCGCCCTCGACTGGCACCGTCCGCCGCGCCACATGAACAGCACCACCTACTGGTATTTCCATACCGACCAGTGGCGCTACGAGAAGGTTGAAGCCGACAACATCCTCGGCTCCACCGCACAAGCCAAGTACAAGGGCTACCAGATTGCCGACTACAATGTCGTCTCACAACGTCTTGGCTGGCTCCCCTCGGCCCCGCACTTCAACAAGAACCCGCTGGATATCGTCAAGGCGGCGGAAGCGGCCGGCGCCACCGACGAGGCCGGCGTGGCCCAGTACATGGTCGAACAGCTGAAGAGCGGCGACATGGCCTTCTCCATCGAGGATATCGATGCGGAGGAGAACCACCCCCGCAACCTGTTCGTCTGGCGCGCCAACCTGATCGGCTGTTCTGCCAAGGGTCATGAGTATTTCCTCAAGCACCTGCTGGGAGCCCAGAACGGCGTCATGCAGGAGGGCACCGAAGGGGCCAGCTGTCAGGAGATCAAATGGCGCGAAAAGGCGCCCATCGCCAAGCTGGACCTGATGGTGGATATCAACTTCCGCCTCAACTCCACCGGTGCCTACTCGGACATCATCCTGCCCACCGCCACCTGGTACGAAAAGGCCGACCTGAACACCACTGACATGCACCCGTTCGTGCACCCGCTCGGCAAGGCGGTGGATCCGGCATTTGAATCCAAGTCTGACTGGCAGATCTTCATGCGCATTGCCAAGAAGTTCTCCGAAATCGCCGAGAAACACCTGGGCACGATGAAGGATGTGGTGTCACTGCCGATGCAGCATGACACTCCGATGGCCATGGCCCAACCCTACGGTGAGGTAAAGGACTGGAAGCGCGGCGAGTGCGACCTGATTCCGGGCAAGACCGCGCCCATGTTCAAGGTGGTGGAGCGTGACTACCCCAACACCTACAAGAAGTACAGCTCGGTCGGCCCATTGATGGACAAGCTGGGTAACAACATCAAGGGGCTGGACTGGAACACCGAACTGGAGATCGAGCAGTTGAAAACCCTCAACGGCGTGATCACCGAGCCGGGTATCTCCCAGGGTCGTCCCTCGTTGCTGGAAGATGTGCATGTCTGCGACACGGTGTTGCACATGGCGCCGGAGACCAATGGCGAGGTGGCCCACAAATCCTGGAGCGCCCTGACCCAAAAGACCGGCATCAACCACAGCCACCTGTACGAGGGCCGTCACGAGGAGAAGATACGCTACCACGATATCGTGGCCCAGCCGCGCAAGATCATCACCGCGCCCACCTGGTCCGGTATCGAATCCGAGGAGGTGAGCTACAACGCCTGTTACACCAACATCCATGAGCACATCCCGTTCCGTACCCTGACCGGGCGCGCCTCGTTTTATCTCGACCACCAGTGGATGCTGGACTTCGGCGAGGGTCTCTGCTGCTACCGTCCGCCCCAGGACCTGGGTGCGCACAAGAACCTGCCCAAGGAGCTGGCGAACAAGCTGGCCGGCAAGCAGACCCTGACTCTGAACTGGATCACCCCGCACTCCAAGTGGGGCATCCACTCCTCCTACCAGGATAACCTGCGCATGCTGACCCTGTTTCGCGGCGGCCCCTACTTCTGGCTCAACGAGGAGGAGGCCCGCAGCATCGGCATCAAGGACAACGACTGGGTCGAAGCGGTCAACGCCAACGGCGCCACCGTGGCCCGGGTGGTGGTAAGCCAGCGTATCCCCAAGGGTATGGCGATCATGTACCACGCCCAGGAGAAGAACGTGAACGTACCCGGCTCCAACACCACCGGCAAGCGGGGCGGCATTCTCAACAGCGTGACCAAGGTGGTGATGAAACCGACCAACATGATCGGCGGCTACGCCCAGCTCTCCTACGCCTTCAACTACTACGGCACCGTGGGCAGCCAGCGGGATGAAAATGTCATCGTGCACAAGATCGAAGACGCCGACGTGAACTGGCTGGAGGGTGATCTGACACCGGAACGGGAGGCTCAACTCAATCCGCAGGGAATCAACAACTGAGTCAGACATTCGCAACCTGCGGGGTGGCGACACCCCGCAACCGGTGGCAAGCATAGTGAGGAATTTAACATGAATATACGTGCACAAATTGCAATGGTCCTGAACCTGGACAAGTGCATCGGTTGTCACACCTGTTCGGTGACCTGCAAGAACATCTGGACCAACCGCAAGGGTGTTGAGTACGCCTGGTTCAACAACGTGGAATCCAAGCCTGGTATCGGCTTCCCCAAGGAGTGGGAGAACCAGGAGAAGTGGAAAGGCGGCTGGAAAAAAGAGAACGGCCAGCTGGAGCTGAGGGCCGGTGGTCGTATCAGCAAGCTGGTGAACATCTTTGCCAACCCGGACATGCCGGAGATCGACGACTACTACGAGCCGTTCGACTACGACTATCCCAAGCTGCAGAACAAACCGCTCTCCGAGGCGGCACCCACCGCCCGTCCCCTGTCCCAGATCACCGGCGAGCGCATGGAGAAGATCCAGTGGGGTCCCAACTGGGAGGATGACCTGGCCGGCGAGTTCGAGAGCCGCTCGGTGGATCAGAACTTCAAGGGCATCCAGAAGCAGATCTACAAGGATTTCGAGAAGACCTTCCACATGTATCTGCCCCGGCTCTGTAACCACTGCCTGAACCCGGCCTGCGTGGCCAGTTGCCCCTCCGGCGCCATCTACAAGCGGGACGAGGACGGCGCGGTGTTGATCGACCAGGACCGCTGCCGCGGCTGGCGCATGTGTGTCAGCGCCTGCCCGTACAAGAAGATCTACTTCAACTGGGAGTCGGGCAAGTCCGAGAAGTGTATCCTCTGCTACCCCCGCATCGAGTCCGGCATGCCTACCGCCTGCGCCGAGTCCTGCGTCGGCCGCATCCGCTACATGGGCGTGGTGCTGTATGACGCGGACAGGATCAGCGATGCCGCCGCGGTAGAGGGTGAAAAGGATCTCTACAACGCCCAGATGGACATCTTCCTGGATCCCAATGACCCGGAGGTGATCCGCCAGGCCCAGGAGCAGGGTATCCCTGACACCTGGCTGGATGCCGCCAGGCGTTCACCGGTCTACAAGATGGCCATTGAATGGAAGATCGCCTTCCCGCTGCACCCGGAATACCGCACCCTGCCGATGATGTGGTACGTGCCACCGCTCTCCCCGGTACAGAGCCAGATCGACCAGGGCACCCTGCCGACTGAGGCCGATGGCTGCATACCCAAGGCGGAGGCACTGCGCTTCCCGGTCCAGTACCTGGCCAACCTGCTCACCGCCGGTGACGAGAAACCGATCATCAGCGCCCTGAACCGCCTGCTGGCGATGCGCAGCAACCAGCGTTCCAAGGCGGTGGAGGGTACCTGCAACACGGCCGCCCTGGAAGCAGTCGGCATGACCGAAGCCCAGTCCGATGAGATGTACCAGCTGCTCGGTATCGCCAACTATAACGACCGGTTTGTGATCCCCACCGCCAACGAGGCGCTGGCCCAGGAAGATCCCTACGCCTTCCAGGGTCAGAACGGTTTCAGCGCCGGCAACATCAGTTCCCAGGGCAGCGACAGCGGCCAGGGATTCACCCTGTTCCCCGCACCGCGCAAGCGTACCCATACGCCCCAGGGCATCCAGCCACGGAAAAAAGACAAGGTTTAAACGGGAGATTATTGACATGCTTATCTACAACATCATGGCCCGGCTGCTGGATTACCCGGATGGGGATCTGGCGGAAAACCTGCCGGGGATTCTGGATGCAATCCAGCACGACGACACGATCACCCCGACGGAAAAAGAGGGGCTGCTACAGCTCATCGCCTGGATGAACCTGCACGACCTGACCAGCCTGCAGAGCCAGTACGTGCAGACCTTCGACATGGTGCCGGAACACGATCTGCACCTGACCCACCACCTGTTCGGTGATGATCGCGGCCGGGGCCCCGCCCTGATCGACCTGTCCGAGCACTACAAAGCCAGTGGCCTGGAAGTGGCAGGCAACGAGATCCCCGACTTCCTGCCCCTGATCCTGGAGTATGTATCCACCCTGGACGAGTTACAGGCACGGGTGTTCCTGGGCGATGCCGCCAAGGTACTGAAAGTGATTGGTGACAACCTGGAGAAGGCCGGCAGCCCTTATGCGCGGATTCTCCGCATCGTGGAAAACCGTGGCCATCTGGCCCAAGCAGCCTGAGGAGACTGGCATGACACTGAATAACTTCTTTTTTGGCGCCTACCCCTACCTGGCCGGCACCATCTTCCTGCTTGGCAGCTGGCTCCGCTTCGATCGTGAACAGTACACCTGGAAGGCGGACTCCAGTCAGCTGCTGAGCGGTAAAGGTATGCGACTGGCCAGCAACCTGTTCCACGTCGGTATCCTGGCGGTATTCTTCGGCCACCTGGTCGGTATGCTGACTCCGCACAGCTGGTTCCTGGCGCTCGGTATCTCCGATACGGCGCACCAGTACATCGCCATCTATGCTGGCCTGATTTTCGGCAGCCTCTGCCTGATCGGTGCCATCATGCTGCTGTTGCGTCGCCTGAGCCAGCCCCGGGTACGGGCCGTCAGCCGCAGGCGGGACACTTTCATTATCGGCTGGCTGCTGGTCACTGTCACCCTGGGCCTGAGCACCACGGTGATCTCACTGGAGCACGCCGCCCATGGCAACGCCGGCACCATGATCGCCCTGACCGAGTGGGTCAAGAGCGTAGCCACCCTGAGTGTCGATCCGGGCCTGATTCAGGATGTGCACCCGATCTTCAAGCTGCATATATTCTTCGGCATGACCGTGTTCCTGCTGTTCCCGTTCACCCGCCTGGTGCATGTCTGGAGCGTGCCGCTGAGCTATATCAGCCGCCCCTACCAGATTGTGCGGATGAAAAAGGTCGGTATGAACTGAGTGTGTGAAAAATGCCGGTTTCAGTCCCCGCTTGAGGCTACAAAGCGTGGCCCCAGAGGCAGCTGAGACCGGCATGACCAGTACCGGGGGGAACACCCTGGTTCCCCTCTGTTCTACCGGTCGATCCGTATCCGAAAAAAAAGGCCCGGACACGGATCAGCGCTATGCAACGCATCAAGGAGGACTGACCACAATGCACTCCACCGTGGCGACACCAGCCAAACCGGGTTCGCTCCCGCCGGCTAACCACACTCCAGCTGCCAGCTCCACGACTGAACCTGAGTCGACACCATTGGACACCGTCCCCCTAGCCGTGGATTAAACAGATGGGTACTACCGAGACTTTCAAACAGCAGATCCTCCAACTGGGCGCCGACCTGGTCGGTATTGCCGATGCCACACCACTGCGTGCCCTGCGTACCGACCCAGACAACCTGCTGGCACCCTACTCCCGGGCCATCGCCATCGCTGTGCGGGTGCCGACCGACGTGTTTGAAACCATCCAGGATCGCCCCACTCCGATCTATGCCACCGCCTATCAGGCCTCCAACCGCATACTGGATGAGATCGCCCTGAAGGCAGCCAATCAGCTGCAGCGGGCCGGTCACAGCGCCCTACCGATCCCGGCGGCGCAGATCCTGGACCGGAAGCACTGGTACGGGGCCATCAGCCACAAGGCAGTGGCACGGATGGCGGGGCTTGGCTGGCAGGGAAAGAACCTGTTACTGATCACCCCGGAATTCGGCTCCCGGGTTCGACTGGTCACACTACTGACCGACGCACCACTGGCGATTGATGAACCGATCGAGAACCGCTGTGGCAAATGCCGTCTCTGTGTCGATGCCTGCCCGGTCGATGCCATTCACAACGTCAATACCAGCACCCACTATGACAGCCGCGAGGAGGCAATCGACTTGCAACGTTGTGCCGAGAAGGTGACTGTCGAATTTGCCAACCTGCCCAATATAGGCGCCCCCATGTGCGGTATCTGTATCAAGGTGTGTCCATTTGGGCGCCGGACCAAGCCCCCACCATCCACCTGACTCAGTTCAGCCCGGCCAGCAGCAGACCATTTGTCCGGGCAATTCAACCGAAAATATGCCAAAATCGCCCGGTTCGTATTTCAGAACTGCGTCGAGTTAAGCATCCATGGGTAAGAGAGAATTTCCAATTGTCGCCGTAACCGGCTCTTCCGGAGCGGGCACCAGTACCGTCAGGGACGCGTTCAGTCACATTTTCTACCGGGAGGGTATCCAGGCCCTGATGATCGAGGGCGACTCCTACCATCGCTACACCCGCAGCGAGATGAAAAAGGCCACCAAGCTGGCCAAACAGCAGGGGCGCAACCTGAGTCATTTCAGCCCTGAGGCCAACCTGCTGGACGATCTGGCGGAGATGTTCAGAAAATACAAGGCAACCGGCCAGGGCAGGATCCGTTACTACCTGCACAATGAAGAGGAGGCCCTGCCCTGGGGACTCAAACCCGGCACCTTCACCCCCTGGGAAACGACCAAGGAGGAGACCGACCTGCTGCTCTACGAGGGGCTCCATGGCGGCATGCCGGAAGTGCGTCCCTACGTGGATCTGTTAATCGGCGTGGTGCCGATCATCAATCTGGAGTGGATTCAGAAGATCCAGCGGGACAACCAGACCCGCGGCTATGACACCGAGACCACCGTCGAGGCGATCAAGCGGCGCATGGATGACTACGTGGAGCACATCACGCCCCAGTTCTCCCATACCGACATCAACTTTCAACGCATACCCACGGTGGACACCTCCAACCCCTTTATCTCCCGGGAAGTGCCCAGCGCCGACGAGAGCCTGGTGGTGATCCGGGTCAAGAAACGCATCATCAAGAAGTACCATATCGACCTGGTCTACCTGAAACACATGATCGAGCACTCCTTCATCTCCCGGCGCAATACCCTGGTGATTCCCGGTACCAAGATGGCCTTTGCCATGGAGGTGCTGTTGGCGCCGATTATCGAAGACCTGGTGAAGAACTCCAAGAACGCACAACGGGTGAAGAAGAAGAAGAAGAGCGCCCGGCAGGACGACTGACCGGCCAGCGGCGCGTCACACCCTGGTCTGAATCGGCTAATGGCAGTCCCGACAGGGCGAATCCGACAGGGTTCCGGCGGAGCGGCAAGCCTCCCCGGTAGCCAGCGTTACTCCTGGAAAATCAGCAGATCTATATCGGCTGCTGACTGGCGCAGCGGGATCAGCGCCTGGTAGGCGGCCGATTCGTGCCAGCCGTTGGCCGCCGCCAGATCGGGGAAACGGATCACCACCGTATCGGTATGGGCATGGGTGCCATCCAGCACCCGGGCCAGATTGGCACGTAACAACAGTTCCGCGCCCCAGGGCTCCAGGGTGGCCGGCACCTGTTCGCGATATTGGGACCACTTGTCGGCATCTTTGACCGTGATATGGCCGATTACGTAGGCATTACTCATGGGGGTTTGTTCAATAGCTGATTGAAAATTACACTATAAAATCCACCGGACTTGTCAGTCCGTCGGTCGGTTCATGACCAGGAGTCCGGCGCGGCCGAGCCCAACAGGCTGTCCAGCTCCGTTTCACTCACTCCGAGCATAATCAGGATCTGTTTCTGGGCCGATTCCAGGATAGCGCGGCGCTCCTCTTCATGGGGGATGCTCTTGGCAATCGCAACGGCCCCCACCAGGGAAGCGAGAATGGCCCGGGCCTTTTCCGCGATAGTGTCCCGGTCCGGCTCGAACGGCAGCTTCTTCAACCGACTCAGGGCCATGATGCGGGTTTCCAGCATCTTCTTCAGGCTGTGGTAGGAGGTTTCAAACAGCTTTTTGACTTCGGCGTTGTCGTTACCGATCTCATTGAACAGGATCGTTTCCGGTCCCGGCTTGCTCTTCTCCCGCAACTCCTGCAGATTCCAGTAATTGGTCACCAGGGCGGTCAGATGCTTGATCGACAGCGGCCCCTTGACCAGTCGGGCAGCACGGCTGCCTTTCAGAGTCTCCAGGAACGACGCATTGTAGAGCGCCTCTTTGGATTCAAAGTGCGCATAGAAGGCGCCATGGGTCAGTTTCGCCAGTTTCATAATCTGGCTGATAGAGACCTTCTCAAAACCGTAGCGACAAAACAGCTCTGTAGCGGATTTCAGAATGCGCTCTTTTGACTTTGCTTTGTGATCTTCCGGGTATGGCATTTAATTCCCCCAAAACGTCATGGGCAAAATATTATCTTGATCATATAGTGGCCGGTGCTAGGGTTTCTAGTATTGATAGAGTGTTATGGAGAAACCATGAGTTCACCGATCGTAATTACGGGTATGGGCATGATCAGCCCTCTGGGTTGTGGCGTCAAGCCGGTCTGGGAACGTCTGACCGCCGGTCAGTCAGGCATCGGCCTGATCGATCGCTTTGATACCGCAGAGTTTCCGATCAAGATTGCCGGGCTGGTACCGGACATCGAACAGGATCCGCAGGCCGGTTTCAATATCGAGCCGCTGATCGAGAAAAAGGAGCGCAAGAAACTCGACCTGTTCACCATCTACGCCATGGCCGCGGCCCATGAAGCACTGGAGCAGGCCGGCTGGCACCCGGAAAGCGAAGCCGACCAGCAGGCCACCGCCACCATCATTGCCACCGGTATCGGTGGTTTCACCACCATCACCCAGGCCCAACAGACCCTGGACAGCCGCGGTTACAAACGCCTCTCCCCGTTTACCGTACCGGCCTTTCTGGCCAATATGGCGGCCGGTAACCTCTCTATCCGCTACGGTTTCAAAGGCCCGCTCGGCTGCCCCGTGACCGCCTGTGCCGCCGGTATCCAGGCCATTGGCGACGGTATGCGCATCATCCGCAACGGCGAGGCTGAAGTGGCCCTGGTGGGCGGTGCGGAGGCGTGCGTCGACCCGCTGTCGCTGGCCGGCTTCAACGCCCTCAAGGCCCTATCCACCGAAGGCGAGGAGCCGACCCGGGCGTCCCGTCCCTTCGACCAGGCACGCAACGGCTTCATCATGGGTGAAGGCTCCGGTCTGATGGTCATCGAGACCCTGGAGCATGCTCTGGCACGGGGCGCTACGCCCCTGGCCGTACTGAGTGGCTACGGTACCAGCGCCGATGCCTACCACATCACTTCCGGTCCCGAGGATGGCGCCGGTGCCGCTGCTGCCATCCGTGCAGCGCTGCGCATGGCCGGGCTGCAACCGGGCGACATCAACTACGTCAACGCCCATGCCACCTCGACCCCGGTAGGTGACAAGGCGGAGATCGCCTCACTGAGAAATGTATTTGGTGACAGCCTGCCACAGGTGCCGGTCTCGTCCACCAAATCGGCCACCGGCCATCTGCTCGGCGCAGCGGGAGGTATAGAGAGTATCTTCTCCGCCCTGGCGGTGATGCACGACCGGCTCCCGCCCACTCTGAATCTGGACAACGTTGATCCGACCATGGAGGACCTGGACTTCGTCCCCAAGGAGGCACGGTCCCAACCCACCCGACACGCCCTGTGCAACGGCTTCGGCTTTGGCGGGGTCAATGCGGCCCTGATCGTCAGTAAAATGTCATAGCTGGTTCACCCCTGCCGGGTGCTGATCTCCTGTTCAGGACTCAGCACCCAGCAGCGTGGATTGTTGGCGTATCCGATATGGCTGTAGTAAGCGTTGGCCGCCGGCGCAGCCAGCAGAATCAGTTTACAGTGGGGCCCCAGTTGCGCCTGGGTAATGCGCTGCAACTCCCTGCCGATCCCGCTGCGCTGATGTTTTTTATGAACCGCCAGATCAGAAAGATAACAGGCGTAATGGAAATCTGTTACTGAGCGGGCCATGCCAACCAGTTCACCCCCGTACCAGGCAGTCACCATCAGGTCACTGTTACGAATCATCCCCTCCATACAGGCGCGATCTTCTACCGGCCGACGCTCGCCCAGGGTCGATTCATGCAGCAGGGTAATGAACTGATCGGTTGAGACCGGGCTATTCACCTTGTATTCCAGATCCATCGCTTCACCTGTGACAGTTCATGGTTAGGCCATCCGGTCAATGGCTGTTCGATAAAGGGGTCGCTCTCCGTAGAGCCGATACAGAATGGACTACCCCGCCGTTTCCATAGAGAGGATCCGCCCGGTCGGGTCAAATACCTGGTTTCGACCATGTCGCTTGGCCTCATAGAGTTTACGATCAGCCTCTGCAATCAGCTCAGCGGTATTCCGGACATTCAGGATACACTCGGTTCCGAAACTTGCGGTAACCGGATCCACAATCCCAAGTGCATCCAGAGCCAGCTGATCGATGACCTGGCGAAGTTTCTCCGCCACCAGTAATGATTGCGCCTGATCGGTCTGGGGCAGCAGAATCATAAACTCCTCCCCGCCCCAGCGGCACACCACGTCCTGCTGCCGGACCTCCTTTAACAGCAGTCTGGAGACCGTTATCAGCACTTCATCCCCCTTACCGTGACCGTACTTGTCATTAATCCGTTTGAAATAATCCAGGTCCATCATGATCAGTGAATAGGGGTGGCCGTGTCGAAGATACAGACTCTGTTCAACCTCCAGGCACTGCTGCATGGCCCGGCGATTCGCCAGGCCGGTGAGTGCATCCGTGCGGGACGCCTGATCCAGTTCCCGGCTGATCGTCTCGTAATCACTCTGGCTCTTACTACGCAGGTATTCATAAATGGATGCCATGACACCCAACGACAGGAACGACGCGATGAACCGGACCTTGAAGCTATATGAATACTCGGCGGTAACGAAAGGGAGGTCGGGATAGAACAGCAACACCGTGGAAATAACCAGGAGAATAAAAAAAGCGATCAGCCCCTTTTTGAATCCCTGTAGCAGCATGATGACCAGGAACAGTGAATGACACCAGAGTGGCCCACTGTTCTGCACACCGCCGGAGGCAATCAGGTAGCAAAACACCAGGGCAACAGTAATAGAAATCCCGTAACTGCCATAGCTGAAATTCTGGGTACGCCGCATCACCAGTATGGAGAGCGATCCCATAAAGGCGCTGCCAAACAACACCCCAGCGATGAAATAATTGTCCCGGAAAATCGCATTACCACCAAAAAACATCAGGAAAATGACCCCCGCCAGACCTATCATATTGATGGTCTGAAAATTTCGTTCCTGATCGATTTTTCTGATAAACACGCTTGATCTGTCCCTCGATACCCAGGCTATTCCCTCATTTCCCTTAACATGGGCATACTCCCTGCCGACCTGTCAGAACAACGCTGCCACCCGACAATAGGTACAATTCGTGGTTAACACAGTGCCAGAGCAAGCCTGAGACAAACCACTGCAAGCCGGCCGGATTGCAACACGCTTCAATCCTGAAATAGAAAACCAGCTCCGTTAAATTCTAACAATCATACTCCTCCCCTACATCAACTATCTGTCCAGATTGTCGATCCTAAAAACAGAGCCAAAAAATTACACTGCCCTTCCTGCAGTAATTGGAGGACAGGGTGCCACTACCCATTTCCCGACATAACCCGGAAATATCAATTTCAAGTAGTGGCACCACCGGAACTACCGGGTGGCTGCCGCCCGGGTCATACCCGCCAGCGCCTTCTCCACTTTCTGCAGGGTCTCCTGACACCCCACAATGCTGTGCCGCTGTTCCAGGTAGCGGGGATCGTTATAGGAGATCCAGACCTTGGCATCCCCATCCTCCCAGATCAGGGCTTTCTGTGGCAAGTCGATAGCAACGCTCTGTTGACACGCCATCAGCGGACTGCCCACTTTGGGATTACCGAATATGATCAACTCAGTTTTACGCAGCTCTATACCCACTTTAGCCGCACCGTCTGAATGCTTAATACGATTAAAGACGGTCATTCCTTTCTTCGTTAAAATCGCCTCAAGACGATTGGCAGTCTCTTCAACACCGAACTCACTGGCCACATTGATAACCCCGTCTGCGGCGGATAGGGGAGCAGATAGCCAAATGAAAGCAAATGCTGCGAATAAAACTTTTTTCATGATCTCTCCTGTTACTCTTGGTGGATATAAAGTTTTTCTTCTCAATCAACTGTAGTCCGACTTTCCGACAAGTGAAAAGCCGGCTCTCCATAACAGTAATCACCCGGCCGCTTCCAGACTGAAAAGAACAGCCTGCCTGCAGAGATAGTCGTGGGGAGAGGCGAGTTCGACTGGAGCAGTTATCCGGTTGGTATAAAAAGATCTGCCCAGCTGAAATATTCTAGCATCAACCCGGGTCTTTTCAGGCAAGGACCACTTCTCAGGTCCACCAACAAATACCCAGGAGATTTATAATGAAACTTTCCAATAAACTGCTCGCCGTTGCTGCCGCCTCTCTTCTCTCCACCGGCATCGTCCTGGCGGACGATCTTAGCGATGACCTGATCTACGGGTCCAACTCAACCGACTTCACCCAACTGCCGGCCACTGCAGCTGGCTCTGCCTCCGACAGTAGCCCGGTACAGGTGTCCGAAGGAATCGCCGCCATCCCCGACTATCTGGAAGGTATACACGCTAACCAGTAAATTTAACTTCATCAGCCGATGCGGTCAGTTGGGGATTCCCGACTGACCGCTTACTGCTGTTGCACCCGGTAAGTCACCCGATCAGCCGAAGAGCCATGGAACCCGAACCGATCAAGGCCGGCTTAACAGCCCACGCTCTCCACCGACCATTCAGCACTATCCACGCCCTTCTCCCCGACCACCTTCAGCAGTCCCTGCAGCCAGGCATCCGGGCCGGCGATATACACTTCGGTTCGGTTATTCTGCTCGATCGTCTGGATTATCTGGTCCGCCAGCACCTCCAGCGGTATGTCGGCCTCGGTGCTGCGGTACTGGAAGTTGTCCAGGGCATCATTCCAGGAGCGACAGAGTCGCTCCAGCGAAGAGCCGGCGGGATTGCCTCCCACCAGGATCAGGGAGAGCTCCTCCGCCTCATCAATGGTGATCGCCTGCTCCACCAGGCTTTTGACTGGCGCCAGACCACCCCCCTTGGCGACGAACAGCACCGGTCGCTTGGAGTCTTCATGGAGCAGAAACTGGCCATCCGGCCCCTCCAGCACCAGTGTCTGCCGGGCCAGGTCCCCCTTGAAGACCACATCCTCCAGGGGCGAACCGATGCCGGCAAACAGTAAAAACAGCAGGTTGCGGCCATCACAGGGGCAGCTGGCGATATAGAGCGTATCACTGACACCCTCTTCCGTGGTCAGGCGCACCCGCTGTCCCGCCTTGAACCGCAGTGACTGGGTACGGGGGGTCTGCACATGCAGCACCGCCAGCTCTGGACTCTCCAGCTCCACCTTGCGCACCAGCGCCCGAATCACCTGGTGGGGCAGCACTTCGCTGGCGGTGGCCTCATTGGCCTCGATTACCAGGTCGGATATGGCAGTATTGGAACAGGCCAGTATGTAGCCCTGCGCCTGCTCCCGGGCGCTCAGCACATAATCGTGCTGGCGCAGCTTGCGCACCGCCCCGGAGACCACCCGGCATTTACAGGCGCCACAATTGCCGCTGGTGCAGCCGTAATCGAGATAGAGGCCGGCCTTGAGTCCCGCCTCCAGAATGGAGTCGTTGCCTTCAATAAAAAACTCATGGCCGCTCGGTTGCAGGCGCACCGCGGCAGTGACGATCTTCAACAGGGCATTCTTGGCGAACAGGCGCGCCTTGGCGTCTTCCACCCGGTCCAGTCGCCCCATCGCCCCCTGCAGCTTATCGATACAGTCTCTGATGGCGGTCTGCAGGGCCGCTTCCGGTTTATCCAACGCCTCCCGCAGCTCTGCTATGGTCTCTTCCAGCAGCAGCTCGGAGGTATTAAGGGCCGATTTGGTCTGCACCAGGATATGCTGAAACTCATACAGCCGCTGCATCAGCACCTGGGGATCGGGCATCCAGCCGTCACTGTAGTGGGATTTGGGCCGCGCCTCGCTTTTGATGCGCTGCACCCGCTCCAGTACCGGATCCTCATCCAGGTTGATCTCGGGATAGAGTACCAGCAGATCCTCGATGGCGATCTCCCCTTCAAAGGTTTTTACCCGCTCTTTTCTGATTCTTTTCTGCAGTTCGCCCCGGGTGACATCCGCCAGGCGCGCCGCCCGGGAGAGTGATAACAGTTGTGGCATTAGGCTTCCCTCCTGATTCACACTGTAAGGCAATATAACAGTTCCGGCGGAACGGCTGATAGCTCAAAGAGAACCCGTTGTCGTTGCCCCTATCCCGTCAACAGCTACACTCTATTCAGACAGAATAGCCAATAACGGTTTCAGGCAATGAATCAGACCCATGCACAATCCGGCACTGAACTGGCCATCCTGGCTGAGGCGCTGTTCCTTGCCAACCTGCTACTGCTGCCGGGGATCTGTTTTCTCTGGCTCGCTTATCTCTATTTCAAACACCGCCACACCGGGCCACCACTGGCCCGCTCCCACCTGGAGCAGACTTTCATTGCCAGCATTATCGGCGGTGTCCTGCTGGTGATCGCCAACCTGGCGATCCTCTGGCTGGGGGGGTATCGAAGCGCCAACACCTGGGTGGTGCTGATTCTCTACTTCACCACTATTCACTCCACCCTGGTGGTGCTGGGGATGGTGGGACTCTCCAAGGCGATGGCCGGTAGCGAGTTCCGTTTCCCCCTTATCGGCAGACTCAGTTTCAATTGACCCAGCTGCCGGATGGCAGCCTACTGCTTCGCCAGCCGTCGGCCATGGGCCTCTACAAACTGCTGCAGGGTGGCACTGCGGGCGTCCTCGGCCAGCATGATCTCGATCAGCTGAAACCGCCCCCGGGTGGCAACCGCCTGCTCCAGCGCAACCTGCAGTTCAGCCCGGCTGCTGACCCGCACCCCATCACCCCCGAGGGGACCGCACAGATCGGCAAAGTGCCAGTCATCCAGCTGGTTGAATTCACTCTCCGGCTGGAACGTGGCCAACATGCCCCAGCAGCTGTTGTTGAACAGCAGCACAATCGGGTCCCAGCCGTAGCGTCGGCAGTTCCCCAACTCCCACCCGGTCATCTGAAATGCCCCGTCGCCCACCAGAATAAGGGGCCGCTGACCGGTGGCTGCCTGCAGGCCCAGGCCGGCTGGCACGCCGAATCCCATGGTGGCGTAATAGCCGGGCGCCACCAGCTGAGTGTTGTCCATATCCATGGCGGTGAACAGGCAGTCACCGATGTCCGAGGCGATCATCAGCGGACCGTGACGATCAAACAGATCATTAACCGCCCGGGCGATATCGGTGGGGACAATAGGCGACCGATCCGCCTCCAGGCCCCGTGGGTAGCTGGGTTTGACCGGGTCGGCATGGTTGGTATTGGCCTGGGTCTGGCGCAACAGCTCATCCACCAGCTCCGCCAGCGACAGTCCCCGGTAGCAGTGATAACCCACCTGCACCTCACGATCGGTGGCGTTCACAGTGTGACGAATATCCAGCCGCCTGGCCGAGACACCAAAATTGGTATCACACACGATCACCCCCAGCATCAACAACTGGTCCGACCCTTCCACCGCTTCGCAGACAGCGGCATCCCCCGCCATGCCGATATAGGCGCCGATAAAGGGGCAGTCCGATCCGGAGAACAGACCACGGCCCATAAACGAGGTGGCCACCGGCAGATTCAGGCGTCGGGAGAGCTCGGCCACCTTCTCCTCCAGTCCATAGCGACGCACCTCCACGCCGGCCAGGATCACCGGGCGTTGCGCCGCCCCGATCCGGGCCAGGATATCCTCCGCACAGGCCGCCAGCGCCTGGGGATCAGCGCTGGATGGGGCCAGCAGCGGAACCGTATCACAGGGGGCATCGACCAGATCACGGGGAAACTCGATATAGACCGGACGGGACTGCTCCAGGCAGTTGCGCAGCACCCGGGCGATCTGTTCCGGTGCACTGCGCAGGTCATCCAGCACCAGCTGGTCACAGGTAAACTCCTTGAAAACTTCATACTGGGAACCGAGCGTCTTGACCTGGTGGTGCAACAGCAGGTCGCCCTGGTTCTCCGACAAGCCGGGTGCACCGGAGATCACCACCAGGGGGGATTTCTCCGCATAGGCGCAGGCCACGCTGTTGACCATATTGAAAGCGCCGGCCCCGTAGGTAACCACCGCCACCCCCAGGGAGCCGCGGCAGCGCGCCGCCGCATCGGCCGCGAAGCCGATCCCCGGCTCATGGCTGAGGGTATAGAAAGGGAGGATACCCGATTGCTCGATCACCCTGAAAAAAGGCAGAACGAAATCCCCCGGAATACCGAAGATCTCCTCTGCTCCATAGCGTTTCAAACTGTGCAACAGCGCCTCTGCCAACGTCATATTCATCTCTCCGGTTCAGCAAAAAACTGCCGCCAGCATAGCGCAATCGGAATGACGTTTTCGCGTGTTTAGCTGATAAGAAGCGCCGTTTAACGCATGAATCATTCATTTATTTTATATTTATGACTATATACTGCATCATAGAGAGAAAAGAGATGAGTTCCATTTAAACCGGTGTCGCGCTGAACTGCCTGAAAGCAGGCAGTTTCGGCACAGCCACCCCATTCCGGAGTGCCCATGCCCCTCAAACTGGACAAGTACGACAAACAGCTCCTGCACCACCTGCAGCAGGACGCCCGCCTCTCCCATGTCGCCCTGTCGGAACGGATCAACCTGTCGCCGTCCCAGTGCGCCCGACGCTTGCAACGCCTGGAAGAGGCGGGCGTTATCACCGGGTACTCCGCCATCGTTGATCAACAGGCCCTGGGACTGGATGTGGTGGCGCTGATCAACATCACCCTGGAAAAGCAGCAGGGGAACATCGCCGCGGCGTTTGAACAGGCGGTACAGGCACGTCCGGAGATACTGGAGTGCCTGCTGATCACCGGCGATGGCGATTACGAAATGCGGGTCATCGCCCGTAATCTGCAGGATTTTTCCCGTTTTATCTCCGAGCACTTGATGAAGATGCCGGGCGTCTCCTCCTTCAAATCCAATATCCAGCTCTCCCAGGTGAAGGCGCGCGGTTCCCTGCCCCTGCTGGAGCTGGATGAATGAGTCGCTGAAACCGGAAAACCAAGGGGGTACGGGGCGTTTCTGAAACTGGGCGTTTGAGGATTGTTGGGCAACCCGACAAACAATCCCCCGGTCTTACCGGGGGATAATGTTGGCCGTTGCCTGTGGTGATCGGTAGTGTCACTCCTGATCCATCCGGTCGGACCGGCGAATCAGGCTGACGGCTCTATCCGGTTACTTTTTGGATTTTTTCGAGCCCTTTTTACTCTTCTGCTTTTTCTGCTTCTTCTTTTTGGCCAGCTTCTTTTTTGCCTTCTTCTTCTCTTTGCGCTTCTTCGCCTTGGCCTTGGCTTTTGCCTTCGCTTTCGCTTTGGCTTTCTGCTTCAGCTCTTCAGCTTTTTTCTCGCCCTTTTTGTCACTCTTCTTTTTACCCATTGAGGCTGCTCCTTGTATCAATTACCGAAGGCAAACAGTACGATCGCCCTTTCTCCGGAAATGCAATCGGGATACATCAACTGTATATTCCCTGCACCCCCATGCTATAGATCCGGTCGCTGTTGGGCAAATCCTACGAACCGTGAATCGGGCCGGACCCCCGCCTCTCCTGCCCTGGATCAATCAAGGCGCGAACAACCCGGCACTGATCACTCCCCCTTGATCACCATCACAGAACATTTGGCATGCTCCACCACCTTGGCAGCGCAGGATCCCAGAAAAACCTGGGACAACCCCTTGGCGTGGGATGGAATAACAATCAGATCCGCGCCGATCTTTTTCGCCTGGCGGAGGATCTGTTCCGGCGGATTACCTTCGGAGATCAGCGGATGGGTAACGATATCGTCCGGCAGGTTGTCGCGGATATAGCGTTTCATCAGCTTGGCCACCTCCTTCATCGCCTCCTGCATCGCCTGGTCAGGGAAAAACGAGGCCACCAGCGGCATACCAAACCCCGGCAGCACCGTCATCACATAGATCTCGGCCTTGTGCTTGCGCGCCTCTTCTACAGCGATCTTCTGCGCCTTGGCCGCCAGCTTGGTATCCTGCAGATCAATCGGCATCAGTATTTTTTTGAACATAACCGTTTCCCGTTTCCAGAGGCGGCCCCGCTTCAATGCAGGGCCGCTGATGATGGTTATCAGACAGACACAGCAGCATCCTGTGCTGTTTGCCGCGCATGACGTCGCCGCTGTACCAAACCGACCAGGGCCAGCAGTATCAATGCAGGAACAAACATCCACTGTTTGGCCGGTCGATCAGCCTCCACCTCGATGTGGACAATTTCCCAGTCAAAATCGATACCCGCGTTCTGGGCGACACTGCCGAATACCACGTTGTCGACATACACCTTGTCACCTTCGGTCCGGGTCTCCAGCCCGGCGCTGATCAGGCGCGCCTCGCCACTACCCGCATCGCCCAGCGGTAGCAGAATGGTCTTGCGAATAAACTTGCCGTCCAGATTCTCTCCCGCAACCGTAACCTGCAACTTGCCGTTTGCCGGGGTGTTTTCCGCCACCTGGACGATTTCAGTAGCCGGTATAATCTCCATCGGGGCATACAACTCATCCCACCAGAACCCGGGCCGGAACAGAGTGAATGCCACCAGCAGAAGCGCCAGTGATTCCCACAGGCGACTCCGGGTCAACCAGTAGCCCTGGGTGGCCGCCGCGAACAGCAGCATGGCGATCACCGCACTGACGATGACCAGCAGCAACTCAAACCAGCCATCAATATCGATCAACAGCAGCTGGGTATTGAAGATGAACAGGAACGGCAGAATCGCGGTACGGATATCGTACATAAAACCCTGGATACCGGTCTTGATCGGGTCGCTCTTGGCGATGGCGGCGGCGGCAAAAGCCGCCAGCCCAACGGGCGGCGTATCATCCGCCAGAATACCGAAGTAGAACACAAACATGTGTACGGCGATCAACGGCACGATCAAACCGTTGCTGGCCGCCAGCGAGACCACCACCGGTGCCATCAGACTGGACACCACGATGTAGTTGGCGGTGGTCGGCAACCCCATACCCAGTACGATACAGATGGCCGCTGTGAAGATCAGCGCCAGGATCAGGTAGCCGCCGGAGATGAATTCGACAAACTCAATCATCACCTGTCCGATTCCGGTCAGAGTGATGGTACCAACCACGATACCGGCAGCCGCAGTCGCCACGCCAATGCCGATCATGTTGCGCGCACCAATCACCAGGCCATCGATACAGTCATTCACCCCATGCAGCAGCTGCATCCACTCCACGTCGCCACTCTCACCCCGAAACAGGGCAACCAGGGGGCGCTGGGTAATGACGATCAGAATCATAAACAGAGTTGCCCAGAATGCTGCCAGGCCGGGGGAGAAACGCTCCACCACCAGGCACCACATCAACACCACGATAGGCAGCAGAAAATAGAGTCCCACCTTGACCGTGGGCCCCACTTCCGGCAGCTCCATCACCGGGTTATCCGGGTCATCAATCTCCAGCTCCGGATAACGGGCGGCAAACTTCACCAGGCCGACGTAAGCCACCAGCACCAGGGCAGAAACGATATAGAAAGCCGCATCCCCGGTGTAACTCTTGATCCAACCGATGCCGTAATAGACCGCCAGGCCGATCACACAGGTGCCGGCTACGATGGCGGCGAAGGTCATCAGTTTCTGTGCCAGCGTACTGTTAACCGGTCGTTGCAGACCCTGCATATTGGCTTTCAGGGCCTCCAGGTGAACAATATAGAACAGGGCGATATAGGAGATCACCGCCGGCAGAATGGCGTGTTTGATCACCTCCAGATAGGAGATACCCACGTACTCGATCATCAGGAACGCCGCCGCCCCCATCACCGGCGGGGTCAGCTGGCCGTTGGTGGAGCTGGCCACTTCCACCGCGCCCGCCTTGGCGCCGGAGAAACCGACCCGTTTCATCAGGGGAATGGTAAAGGTTCCCGTAGTCGCCACGTTGGCAATGGAGGAGCCGGAGATCAGCCCGGTGGCGGCGGAGGCCACCACCGCTGCCTTGGCCGGGCCACCCTTCATGTGCCCCAGCAGGGCAAAGGCCATCTTGATGAAGTAGTTGCCGGCACCGGCCTTCTCCAGCATGGCACCGAACAGCACGAACAGAAACACAAAGCTGGTGGAGACACCCAGCGCCACGCCGAACACCCCTTCGGTGGTCAGCCACTGGTGGGACATCACCTTGGAGAGGCTCTGGCCCTTGTGGGCGATCACATCCGGCATATAGCGGCCACCGAATGTGTAGATCAGGAAGATGATCGCCACCACCATCAGTGGTGGTCCCAACGAGCGTCGGGTCGCCTCCAGCAGCAACAGCATACCGATGGAGGCGATCACCAGATCCTGGGTGATCGGGGCGCCGGAGCGACCCGAGAGGGATTCATAGAACAGGTAGATATAGGCGGCGCTCAAGGCGCCCAGGATGGCAAAAATCCAGTCCTGCAGAGGGATATGCTCCCGTGGCGAACGCTTGAAGGCCGGATAGGCGGTAAAGGCCAGAAACAGGGCAAACGCCAGATGGATCGAGCGCGCCTCGGTGTTGTTGAACACACCGAAATTAAAAAAGAATGGCAAGGGTGAGGCGTACCAGAGCTGGAACAGTGACCAGGCCAGCGGAACACCAAACAGTATCTTGCCCGGAACACCGGCCGGATGTCGCGCGCCAGTGTCGGTCTGGGCGACCATATCCTTCAGTTCCTGATCGCTGACAATATCCTCTCGGGTTGACTCTTTACTCATCATGCTCTCCCTCTGGATCCCGTTTGGCCACACGGCCACTCCTGCCGATACGGCCAGGCGGTGAATGGAGATGAACTGTTGGCGGCTCACCCATGGTCCGGGTCGCCATCGATCTTTCCATCCCGGTGTTCCCGGATGGACCACTCTTCTACCCCGGCTCACAGGCTCCACCTTCATTCAGGTATAGCACAGCGCGCCCCTGGTAAAGCCGGCCAGCTCCACTCCCAACTTCATTCTGCGTTTTGCTAAAACACCCTCCCTGGACAAAAAAGGGGCAGCCCGCAGGCCGCCCCCCTTGCCTCCTTACATCAGGCCGGCTTCTTTATAGTATCTTTTCGCACCATCATGCAGCGGTGCTGACAGACCATCCTTCACCATCTGCTCCTTCTTCAGGTTGCCGAAGGCCGGATGCAGCTTACGGAAATCATCGAAGTTCTCGAATACCGCCTTTACCACCTGATAGACCGTATCTGCCGGCGTATTGGTGGAGGAGACAAAGGTGGCACCCACACCAAAGGTCTGCACGTCCTGGTCATTGCCGCGATACATACCACCCGGAATGGTGGCGACACGATAATAGGCGTTATCGGCAATCAACTTCTCCACTTCCGGCCCGGTGACCGACACCAGCACGGTATCGCAGGTGGTGGTGGCCTCCTTGATGGAACCGGAGGGGTGACCAACGGTGAATACCATGGCGTCGATCTTGTTGTCACAGAGCGCTTTCGACTGCTCCGCTGATTTCAGCTCCGAGGCCAGGGCGAAATCGTCCTTGGTCCAGCCCAGGGCTTCCATCAGGACTTCCATGGTGCCGCGCTGACCGGAACCGGGGTTACCGATATTGACCCGTTTACCCTTCAGATCGGTGAAGGTCTTGATACCGGAATCGGCACGGGCCACCACGGTGAACGGCTCCGGATGGACCGAGAAGACAGCGCGCAACTCCTTGTTGGCCCCGCTCTCGGCAAACTTGCTGGTGCCGTGATAGGCGTGGTATTGCCAATCCGACTGGGCCACCCCCATGTCCAGCTCACCGGCCCGGATGGTATTCAGGTTATAAACCGAACCACCGGTGGACTCTACCGAACAGCGGATGCCGTGCTCCTTGCGGCCCTTGTTCACCAGCCGACAGATCGCCCCGCCAGTTGGATAGTAGACACCGGTTACACCGCCGGTACCGATAGTGATAAATGACTCAGCGCTGGCCGTCGCAGCGGCTCCCAGCGTGAGGCCTGCCACAAGCGCCAGTGTGGTAATTTTCGTCTTTAACATACTAATCCCTCCTTAAGTGATCAGTCTCTACAAGTGAACAAGTTACGTGTTACTACCCGCTTCGCCAGCAGGCTACTCCATCAAATGCGCAAACCGTCGTTATGCCGTTTAATCGCACGGCTCCCAGGTAACTTACTAAACCCCTTTGAATTCAGGTTTACGCTTTTCGACAAATGCGTTGACCGCCTCCAGATGATCTGCGGTATTGTGACAAATTCCCTGCACCATGGCGCAGTGCTCTAGAAAGTCGGGTAGTTCCTGACGTTGTGCCAGCTTCATCAGCCGCTTGGTATGGCGCAGCGCCTGGGGCGGTTTAGCGGCGAAACCGGCCGCCATCTCCCGTGCCCTGGACAGCAACGCTTCGGGCATCTCCACCGCCAGCACAATGCCCATCGCCAGCGCTTCCTCGGCATCGATCACACGGCCACTGAAGGTGAGTTCCGCTGCCCGCTGATAACCGATCAGCCGCTGCAGGAACCAGGCCCCTCCATCACCGGGAATAATACCCAGATTCACAAAGGTCTCACCCATGACCGCATTGGCGGATGCTATCCGGATATCGCACATGCATGCAAGATCAAAACCGGCGCCGATAGCCGGGCCGTTTATGGCCGCAATCAGTGGCACCTCCGCCTGATGCATAGCCAGGGGAATGCGCTGGATACCTTCCCGATACTGCTGCTGGACCTGGTGCACATCGCCACCAAAGTCGCCACTGCGCTGCTGCATATCCTTGATATTTCCACCCGCCGAGAAGGCGCGCCCGGCACCGGTCAGTATCAGCACCCCGACTTCGGGGGTCCGGTTGACCCATTGAATAGTGGTTTCAATATCATCAATCAGCGCCGTGCCGGTCAGAGCATTGCGCACATCATCGCGATTCAGGGTCAGGGTGGCGACCCGCTCCTGCAGGCTCAGTTCCGCGTCGACCAGTTGCGGGAGATCACTCATGCTGCCTCCTGTTGTGGGTTTAATAAAATGCGCGCATCCAGTACGCAATAATCCATCGGCCTTGCAAGCACCGGATTAAGATCCAGCTCAACAATCTCGGGGTGATTGACACAGAGATCGGATACCGCCAGCATCAGGGAGACCAGGGCCTGCCGGTCGACCGCTGCGCCACCCCGTACGCCATCCAGCACCTTGCTGCCACGGATCCCGTCCAGCATCTCCAGGGCGTCGGCGCGACTCAGGGGCAGCGCACGAAATACCACATCCTGCAGCACTTCGACAAACACGCCACCCAGTCCAAACATCATTACCGGACCATACTGCCGGTCCCGGGTGACACCGATAATCACCTCCACCCCCGGCTCCGCCATCGGCGCCAGCAATACACCTTCGATAGCGGCATCGGGTCGATAACGGCGGGCATTGGCCAGGATCTCCCGGTAGGCCGGCACAAAGTCATCCGGGACCAGGTTGAGCTTGACACCCCCGGCATCGGTCTTGTGCAGAATATCCCGGGAGACCAGTTTCATTACGTAACGTGATTCCGCCGCAGACGGCACAATTTCATCAAACTCCTGTTCATCCCGGATGACCTGGGGCGGGACAACGGTCGCTCCATAGGCGGCCAGCGCATCCAGCGCCTCGTACTCGTAAAGACAACGGCGGCCACTCTGCAACACCTCCCCTATCCGGTCGGATACGCTGGCGGACAGCTCGGCACGCTCGCTCTGCTCATGGTCGGCCAGGCGGGTTCTGGCCTGATCATAATCGGCGATGGCCGCCAGACAGCGAGCCGCCTCATCAATGGAGCTGAACAGTGGGATGCTGGTATTTTCCAGATAACGCAGTGGTTCCGGCTGGAGCGGCCGGTAGAGACTCTGCAGCAACACCGGCTTGTCGAAACGATCCGGCAGCGGAGCCAGACGCCGGGCACACTGTAACTCGTCGTTGGAGAGAGACTCGGAGAAACGCAGTCCATATCCGCCGAACAGGCCCACAATCAGCAGAATGTCGATATCACTGTCTGCCAGCAGTACCTCGGCACAGTCGGCAAACAGTTGGGGATGGTTGTCGGTCCCCCCCGCCACATCCACCGGATTATTGACCGCCGCGGATGGCGGCAGCAGTTCCCGCAACCGGTTTCTGGTCGTCTCGCCCAGGCGGGGAATGGAGAGACCGAGCTGATGCAGGGCATCGGCAGCAATAGTCGCATGTCCACCGCCATCGGCCAGGATAGCGACCCGTTTACCCCGGAGTGGCAACTGCCCACGGGTCGCCGCCAGGGTGTTGGCCACCGGCAGTATCTCGTCGGCCCGCTCCACCAGCAGCACCCCGGCCTGGCGCATCACACCCTTGGCCAGGGCATAGCTGCCGGACAGCGCCCCGGTATGGGAGCGTGCCGACTGCTGGCCCACGGCGGTACGACCCGACATATAGATCACCAGCGGCTTCTCCCGGCTGATTCTGGCGGCTGACTGGAGAAAACGCCGCCCCTGCTTCAGCCCCTCCACATAGCCCACTATGACCCTGGTGTAGGGGTCAGCGGCAAAGTAGTCCAGGTATTCATGGAACTGTACATCCGCCTCGTTCCCCACCCCCACGTAAGTGGAGAATCCGAGTGACGGATGCTGACCCGCCTCGGTGACCAGTGACAGGGCCATATTGCCGGATTGGGAGAGCAGACCGATCGGGCCGGAACGGAGATCCCGAAAGCCCACCAGGTTGGCACCGCAGTGGGTAGTAAACATGCCCGACGTGTTGGGTCCGATAATACGCAGACCCATGGCCCGGGCCGCCGCTACCATCTCCTCTTCCAGCGCCTGTCCCGCTTCACCGGTTTCCGAGAAGCCGGTTGCCAGCACCACCGCGCCGCGGATGCCCCGCTCACCACACTGGCGGATCAATCCGGGCAGGGTATGGGCCGCCGTGCAGATCAGGGCCAGATCCGGCGCCTCCGGCAGGCTCTTCACTGTCGGGTAGCAGGTCAGACCCAGCACTTCAGACTCCTTCGGGTGGATCGGGTAGATCCTCCCCTGGAACCGGTTCTGCTGGAGATAGCGGATCGCCATATTGCCCCGCTTTCCGGCATCCCGTGAGGCACCCACCACGGCGATGGAGCCGGGGGCCAGGATGGGTTGCAACGGACTCTCGGTAGGGTGGTTCATCTCAGCGCCCCTCAAACCGTGGCGTACGTTTTTCACGAAACGCATCCACCCCTTCCTGCCAGTCCCGGGTGGTGGCACAGAAAGTCATGCCCTCCAGCTCCGCCTGCAACGCCTGGTCGAAACCCTGTTCCGCCGCGCTGTTCAGTTGCCGTTTGGCCAGCTGCATGGAGTGGGGAGCACCCCGGGCCAGCTGGCGACAGAACGCCCGGACCTCCTGCTCGAACTGCTCATCGGCGAAACAGCGGTTGGCCAGCCCGATGCGCAGCGCTTCCGGGCCATCGATCTTCTCCCCCAGAAACACCAGTTCGCGTGCCTTGGCCAGACCCACCAGTCGCGGCAGGATATGGGTCACCCCCCCGCCCAGAAAAGTCCCGATGGTGATCTCCGGCAGCCCGATCCGGGCAGACGCCTTCATCAGGATAAAGTCGGACGCGATGGCCATCTCGGCTCCCGCCCCCAGGGCGTAGCCGTTGACCGCCGCCACCACCGGCTTGGACGATGCCCGAATGGCCCGGCACACCTGCTGTTCAGCGTCCAGGTACTGGCGCCGCTGATAGGCTGTTCGGGTACCCGCACCATGGGCCTTCATGTCGGCTCCCACACAGAAGGCGCGACCAGCTCCGGTGAGCAGGATCACCCGCACATCGGCCTGTTGCTCCAGGTGCTGCAGCTGTTCCCGCAAGGCTGCATAGAGCGCCTCATTAACCGCATTCAATCGTTCCGGGCGGTTAAATCGCAGTTCAGCAATACCGTCCTCACAGTTCACCAGCAGACTCTCATGCGGGCTGTTCATATCTCTACCTGTGTCTTTCCTATCAGATTTTCATAGTGTTTTAACGAATCCAGCGCCTGGTCTCCCAACTTGCGCGCCACCAGCGACAGCAGCACCTCAATCAATACCAGGGAAGCGCTCATGCTGTTGCTGAAGAAGGAGCCTGACGTGGGGGAGATAAAGGTGTAACTGGCCGACGCCGCCAGGGGCGAGGCGTGATTGTCGGTGATGGTGACCACCTCAATACCCTGCTCCCGGGCCACCCGGGAAGCGGTGACGGTGCTACGGGTGTAAGGGGCGCTACCGATGGTGAACAGCAGGTCACCCGGCTCCAGCTGGGAGATCCCATGGATAATGCCGTGCTGGGCAACACTCAGCACCGCCACATCCTTGCGGATCAAGCCCAGGCCGTAGGAGAGGTAGTTGGCGATCGGATAGGACTGGCGCAGCCCCTGGATACGTATGCGTGGCGCCTGGATCAACAGATCCACCACCCGATCCAGGGTATCGCTGTTCAGACTCTCCAGCATGCTGGCGATGTTTCCGGTCTCCTCGTTGGCGATCTGACTCGCCAGGTGGATGCCCTCATGCCCCTGGTCATGCTGAAACAGTTGCCCGGCGCGCAGGCTGTAGAAGTGCTCCGTGCCGGCGGTGTAATTCCGGAACACCCGCTGCATTTCGGCAAACCCCTTGTAGCCGAGTGACTTGGCCAGACGGGTCAGGGTGGAGGGATTAACGCCGAAGTTATCGGCCAGGTCAGATATAGAGCAGATCGCAGACTGCTTGGGATAGGTAATCATGCCATCCAGCACTTCAAGCGCCCGTTTACCGAGCCGCAGGCCGGCGGTACCCGCTTTCAACTCGGCCAGCAATCTGGAGAGCTGTTCAAGGGTCTGGGGACCATTCACGGCGGTATGGTCACTGGCAGGCTGTCGCTGACTATCCATAGACTCTCAGGGTTGTTAGATACCGGCAAGACTGCTGAACTGACCTAAAGCATAGGCATCAGTGCGGATCAATGCAATTATATTTGTTTTTTTATTTAGTTTTGCAAATTCCAGATGCTTTTTGCCGTTAGTCTATATATTTAAATATTGAAGTTAGCGCACAACCCGACCACGTGCAGGAGAGAGATGATGAATATCGACAGGGCCAGGGAGTTGATCCGGGTTCAACTGCAGTTCAGCAGCGGCTATAACCGCAACGCCGTGCGCATGATCCTGGGTGAGATGCAGCGCACCCAGGGCCAGCAGGTGGTGGATAATCTGATCCGGGAGTTCGACCTGGAGTACCACTACGGACTCAAGGCAGGGAGCAATTTCAGCTCAGTAGGACTTTAGGACGACCGGTTCGATTCCGCCTGCGCGCCCCGTTCACCGCCCTCCCCGATCGGCGTGATCCGAATGGAAAAACGGTGCAGCAGAAAGGCGGCTCCAAAGGCCAACAGGGCGCCGAACTCAATGCCGAACACAAACACCACCTGCCACGGCTCAACCAGCAGACCGCCCAACGCCATGCCGCCAATCCAGCAGAACAGGCCAAACAGGGCGCTCCGTTTCAGGGAGTATCCATAGTTGGAGCGAAACGCCTGGCCACAATCGGCGCAGGTAAATTCGGGCCGACGGGCTACCCAGGTCTCGATCGGGCGACCACAGTTCGGGCAGTGGTAATGATCTATATCCATCCCAATACGGCGGCTCAGATGCTCCAGCCCTTGCGCGGACGGGCGGCGCGGCAGGCCAGGGTCAGCGCCCAGAACTCACCAAAATCATTCACCACCACGTCCGGCTTGTGCGGATGTCGCTCGGTACCGGGAAAGATCTTGTCCAACCACTGCTGATCCCACTGGGCGCCGTTGAAAAAGACACTGGTGACCCCGGCCCGCTTGGCCGAAATGGTGTCGGTGGTGCTGTCACCGATATACCAGATCTCCGGTCCCGGGCGCAGATGCAGATTCTCCAGCGCCTTCAAAATCGGATCGGCATGGGGTTTGCGAAGCGCGGTGTCATCACCACAGACCGTGGTATCGAACAGCTCGGTCCAGCCGGTCCCCTCCACGGCCGCCAGCTCCTGCTCAAAGAACTCCCGGTCCCGGTTGGTCAGCACACCCAGTTGCAGATCCAGGGCGCGCAACCCGATCAGCATATCCTTTACCCCGGGCTCAAACGGGTAGACTGCACCGAAGTGGTTACGGTAGTGGCGATTGAAGGCGGCGTGGGCGATCTGCTTGGCTGCCTCGTCGTTGCCGAACAGCACCTCGAAGATATCGGTCCGGGAGATCTTGCGATCCGCCTTGATCTTGGGATGGAGCTGGTGATAGTCGCGCACATGCTCCACCAGCCGGGCATCCTCCGGGGTCTTGCTGTCGGCGGGATCCACCAGCCGCTCCGACAACTTCAGCTCATCCAGCTCCGGCAGCATGTCGTCCACGGCGTGATACATGGCATCCAGGGTGTCCACCAGGGTGGCGTGCCAGTCAAACAGCAGAAACACCGGGGCGGTCAGATCCACCACCGCCGGGTGCCAGTCCGGCTCAATGCGTGGTGGCGGCTGGCGGCGTGGTGGCAGCCGTTCCGGCCGGGCCGACCAGAGGGCGGCCCGCTCCGGCGGTTGAACGGCCGGCTCCAGGCTGTGCAGCAGATCCAGCAGCGAATCGAGATCGTCCACCACCGCATCCGGCTTGTGCGGATGCTGCTCGGTGCGGGGAAAGATCCGCTCCAGCCAGTCCCAGTCCCACATGGCGCCGTTGTAGAAGATGCTGGTGATACCGGCCTCCTTGGCGGCAATGGTATCGGTGCGACTGTCCCCCAGATACCAGACGTCCGGCCCCGGCTTCGCCCCCAGGTTGGCAATCGCCTTCAGCAGTACATCCGGTGCCGGCTTGTGATGGGTCACCTCATCGCCACAGACGGTGGTATCGAACAGCTCCACCCAACTGCCCCCCTCCAGGCTGAGCATCTCCCGCTCCAGGAACTCCCGGCTGCGGTTGGTGGGCACACCCAGCCGGATACCCAGTTGGCGCAGCAGCTGCAGCCGCTCCCGCATCCCCGCTTCAAACGGCTTTACTTCGCCGAAGTGATCCCGGTAACAGGCGTTGAATGCCTTGTGGGCAATTGCAATCGCCTCCAGGTCGGGGCCAAACAGGGCGTCAAAAATATCGGTACGGGAGACCCGCCGTTCGGCACGAATTTTTGGGTGCAGTCGGCGGAAAATGCGTACAAACCGGACCAGCTTCACGTCGTCCGGCGTCTTGCTCAGCTCCTCCGGGGCGAGCCGACCCAGCAGTCCCAACTCCTCGAACTGGGGTAGCAGATCGTCAATCGCCCGGTACATGGCATCCAGTGAATCCACCAGCGTGGCATGCCAATCGAGCAGCAGGATTCTGGGTGGTGTGAGTGTCTGTATGGTGGAATCGATTCGATAACTCAACGGATACAGCTCCTCCGGTCAGAGGGTATAGGCCGATACCCCTGGCCACCCGGTTGAAAAGCAACTTTACACGATCAGGCAGCCGTGAGTATTACACGCAACGGACATGGCGTGAAGGCTGTCCCACCCCGACCATTCATAGAGCCTTCAAGCGTCGGCATGCGGTTGAAGTCGCGCAGTTGTACCGCTATCCTTCCCCTTCCAAGCCGGGGCCAAGGCCTTGTCACCCTTTCATCATCCAGTGGAATTTTATGAAAAATTACCTACTCATCGCCTGCCTGGCCCTCAGCTTGCTGGGCTGCGACAACGGCACCCAGGTCCCGAAACCCGAGCCTGGCAAGCAGGTCGCCCAGGCAGAGACGACGACAGATATCCTCGCGGACAAATTCAAACCCCTGAAAGCCCCCTTCCCGAACCATGAACTGGGCGCCAGCGAACCCTACGTGGTGGAGTTCTTCTGGTTCGGTTGTAGTCACTGCTACGGACTGGAACCGCTGGTCAAAGCGTTCCGCCAGAGCAGTCCTGACATCCAGTTCATCGCCATCCCGGCGGCACCAAACCCGCGCTGGGAGATCGAGGCGCGGATCTATTACGCCATGCAGGCGCTGGGGATAGAGGAATCCCACCATGACCGGGTATTCGAACTCTATGACGAGCTGCGGAAAGTGCCCCGCTACCCCAGCCTGGACGAAGTGGCCAACCTGTTCAGCGATGCGGGTGTCAGCAAGGAGGAACTGGTTCAGCAGATGGACAGCGAGGAGGTCTCGACAAAGATCGAGCGCTCAAAGCGCCTGTTCAAACAGGCCGAGCTGACCGGTGTCCCTGCACTGGTGGTGAATGGCAAATACCACCTGGATTTCAGCAAGCTCTCTGGTGATCAGTTTGCAGCGGACTTCATGGAGACGCTCCGGGCCCGCGCCCTGAACCAGTAGCCACAAAAACTGATCTGCCCCGGCCTGCTTAAGCAGGCCGGGGCAGCGGGTTCATTCAGCAGTTTTTATGGCTACCATCGCACAGCGGTTTGTTTTTGGTCCGCTTGCAACCACAGAAGTAGACAGTTTCCGATTTGGTCGCCTCATACTTGACCGGACTGAAATCGGTCCCCTTGTGTGAGCCATCACAGAAAGGTTGCTTGGCACTCCGCCCACAGGCGCACCAGAAGTAGCTCTTGCCCTGCTCCACATCCACCGGGAATGGGTGGTCGGCGGCACATACGGGTTCACTCATGGCCTATTCTCCTCGATTAACCTGACACGAAAATCGTGCCCTTCTCCATCATACCCCAACAGGGGGGAATATTCTGAACAGGCTATGCGGTGCAATCAGAGTGAAAACATCGCCTCCAGATCATGTTTCGAGTAGGCCTTGAAAGCCAGCATGGTGTCGGTCTTTTCGATACCGTCGATCTTCACCAACTGTTCCGTCACCAACCTGGCCAGGTCATCATTATGTTTCACCCGCACAATGGCGACCAGATCGTAGTTACCGGTCACCGAGTAGACTTCAGACACCTCTTCCATCTCGGCCAACTGTTCAGCGACCTCGTTTATCCGCTCCCGGACGACATTCAGTAATATGATTGATGTGATCATCGGCTTAATCTCCAGAGGTCATCGATTACTGGAGAAGCTCCCGATCCATCCGAAACCTCCCCGGGTTTAAACGCACGTAGCCAGACCAACAGACTTACCTGACCACCGGGTCCTGAAGTACATCTGCACCATAGCCACATTCATCAGTTTGACGGGACAAATTTAGCACAGAAACGCCCCGCCTGGAGCGCTTTGTACTGCCCTGCCTGCTCCTGCAGCAGGCCAACAGCCTTAAACCGCTGTGGTGAGAGATGGCCCGGCTGCTCCAGGGAGGAGGGATTCACAGATTACCGGCAGCAGCCGCAGGATCAGGCGCTGTTTAAGGCGCTTTCCGTGTCGCTTTTCGCTGCCGGCAACCGTGCTGAGGATTTGCGGCTGCCCGGGTTACAGGGACATCTCCAGATCATCCAGCACCCGGTCGATCCCCGCCTGGGCACAGGCCTCATCGGTCTCACCGGACGGGGCGCCACTGACCCCCACGGCGCCGAGCAACATACCGCCAGCCTGGATCGGCAGACCGCCGGCGGACATCACCAGCCCCTGTACCCGCCCGACCGGCGTATCTGCCCGGGAGGTCAGCTGGGAAGTGGCAGCGTTGAAGTTGGCGGCAGTGAACGCCTTCTGCCGGCTGATTTCCAGGGTGATGGGGGCGGCAATGGTATCCCGCAGGATGGCTTGGGGCGTACCGTTCCGATCAACCACCGTGACACCGATCTGAATGCCCTCTTTGCGACACGCTTCCACCGCGCCCTGGGCGATCTCCTGGGCCGTCTCCAGGGAGAGGCGCTTAAGATCAACGGTTGGCGCCGCCTCTTCCGCCGATACGCTCAAGGCGGTGCCAGCGGCCAGACTCATTCCCAGACAGATAGCAGTGATTTTTCCAAACATATTCCTCTCCTCCTTTAATTATTGTTAACTGCATTGTAGCGGTTTGACACCACAGCCATATTATGGAAAACCTCAGTATCAGGATCGGCAGGCGTGCAACAGAGCGGTTACCGAGTCCTATAGCAGAGTCCAGGCGGTCAGATAGACCACCGAGATATAACGCACGGCTTTGCCGACCCCCACCAGCAACAGGAAGAGCCAAAGAGGCACTTTCATGACCCCGGCTATCAGGGTCAGGGCATCACCCACCACCGGCGCCCAGGCCAGCAGCAGGCTCCAGAAGCCATAGCGCTGAAACCAGCGCTGTGCCCGCTCTACCTGCTCCGGCTTGAAGTAGAACCAGCGACGATCCTGGAAGTGCAGCAGGAACCTGCCCAGCCACCAGTTCACCACCGCCCCCAGGGTGTTGCCCAGGGTAGCTATCGTCACCAGCAGCAGCGGATCACCCCCGTCCCGCAGCAGGGCAAACAGGACCACTTCGGAATAGAAAGGCAGAATGGTGGCCGCCAGAAAGGCGGAGCTGAACAGCAGCAGACAGGAGAGAATCATCGCCTATCCTGCAGTAGCCGACTGTGCCGAACCAACGGCCCCGGCAGCGCGCCCACACGCCGGCCGGTCATCGGCGTGCGGGGAACAGGATCAGGACAACGGGCATGGCGTCCGGATCAGAAAGGTACCGGATACTGCCGGTGCACCGAGGCGATATCCTTCAGCACCGTCTCGTCCAGGGTCAGTTCAAAGGCGGCAATATCCTCCTGCAACTGCGCCATGGAGGTGGCACCGATAATGGTGGAAGTGACCCCATCCACCTGGTTACACCAGGCCAGGGCCAGTTGGGCGGGGGTCAAGCCGTGCCGCTGTGCCACCTCCACGTAGGCCTTGACCGCCGCGTTGCTGGTCTCGGTATCCCGGAACAGCCCGTTGCGCTGCATCTTGCTCCAGCGGGTACCGGCGGGGCGCGCCCCGTCGATATATTTTCCCGTCAGGGCACCGGCCGCCAGCGGTGACCAGGGCAGATAGGCCACGTCGGCATGCACGCAGTTTTCAATCAGGTAGGGCCAATCCTTGGTATGGAGCAGGTTGAATTCGTTCTGGATGGAGGTGACCCGCACCAGGTCGTGCTGCTCGCTGAGACGAATATACTCGTTGATACCCCAGGGGGTATCATCAGAGAGCCCGAAATAACGGATTTTACCCGCCTTGACACACTCATCCAGGGCCTGAAGAATCTCCAGCATCTGGGCGGTATGGGCCTGGGTATCCACGTCGGTAAAGCGCAACATGCCGGGATGGTGTTTGGCGAAGTGGGGCGAAGTGCGATTGGGCCAGTGCAGTTGATACAGATCGATATAGTCGGTCTGTAAGCGCTGCAATGAGGCATCCACCGAGCTGATGACCGCCTCGCCGGTGATGTCGCCGCCGTTGCGGATATACTTCAGGCCATTGCCGGCGATCTTGCTGGCGAGAATAAATTCACTGCGCCGGGAGCTGTTCTGCGCCAGCCAGTTACCGATGATGGTTTCCGTTGTGCCGTAGGTTTTTGCCGTCGGCGGCACAGCGTACATCTCCGCCGTGTCGATAAAATTGATTCCCTGGGACAGGGCATACTCGATCTGTGCATTGGCATCCTGCTGACTGTTCTGGCTACCCCAGGTCATGGTGCCCAGGCAGACACGAGAGACCTCAACATTGCTGCTGCCCAGCTTGGAATATTTCATAGTAGTTACCTTGGCTTGTCCGTTTCACTGCCCCGCATGGGGCAGCCATTATCACATAGGCTGCCGGGCAATGATAAAGCCGGCAACAGCGATATCAACCAGGCAGGGTCGTGGTTTATCCGCTGCGGGATCGCCCTATCCGGTAGAACAGGTAGGGCATGATCGCGACCCAGAGCAGAAAGAGCGGCCAGACCCGTCCGGCAGCCAGGTTGTAGTCGTGCAGCAGTCTGGCCCAGGGGTGCCCCGCCACAAAGTGGCCGAACGTAAACTCAAACAGCAGGGTGAACAACAGCCAGCAGCAGCCTACCAGCGACGCCTGTGAGGGGGAGGTCAACGGCCAGACCCGTGAAAAAAGCCAGACCGCCAACCCGGTCAAAAGGATACCGGTCAGGGTGGACAACTGGTGCGCCGCCAGCTCTGTCAATCCCGGGCCCATGAGCCACTCGCGCAGGGTGCCGTTGGCGATAGCCACCAGCATCAACACAAACCAGAAAAGCAGATGGCGTTTCACCATGTGATGAGGTTCCCTGATACAGATCCGTTGTTTGAAGCGGTAAAATTGTAGTACCTGATTTTATCCGCCACGAAGCCCCCATCCCGGTCAGCACAGCCACGCCTGATGCTGTCAGCCGGTCACTCCCGGGGCGCCATTCGTCGGTCAAGGCAGAAAACCGAGATAGCCCGGGCCACCCAGTTGGCGAACTTGCTGGCGAATATCCCGGGCGCGGCCAACGACATAACCCGAGGGTGATACCACCCGCATGCGCTTCGGGTTGGGCAGTACCGCTGCCAGCAGGGAGCTTTCATGCAGCGTGAGTCGCCCGGCGGCTTTGCCAAACAGCCGTTGGCTGGCTGCTTCGGCACCGTAGATACCGGGGGCGAACTCCGCCAGGTTGAGATAGACCTCCAGGATCCGCCGCTTCGGCCAGAGGCTTTCGATCAGCAGGGTCAGGCCGGCTTCGATCCCCTTGCGCAGGAAACTTCGGCCACTCCACAAGTAGAGATTCTTGGCGACCTGCTGGCTGATAGTGCTGGCGCCCCGGATTCGGCCCCGCTCCGATAACAGGGCATCCATGATCGAGTCGAGATCGAAGCCGTGGTGATGGGGAAATTTCTGATCCTCGGATGCCACCACCGCAATCGCCAGTTGGGGAGAGATGCGCTCCAGTGGCATCCAGCGATAATCGATCTGACGATCAGACTGCCACTGTTCCGCCAACATGAAAGCGCTGGTGGGCGGTGCCAGCCAGCGCCAGGGCAATACCATGAGCACCCCCAGCAGCACAACCCCGAGCAACAGCATGAAGAACCAGCCTATCAAACGGGACTTGATACTGCGCCTGGTGCGGCGCTCCTTTCTGGTTGATCTCATGATCATGGGCAAAGATGCCGGCGTTAAATAGATCGGTAATCCGGGAACCGACCAGCCAGTCGCCTACCTGGATTTGACCGTAGCGTTCACCGAAAAGTCATAGGTAACCGCCCATCATACCGGCTAATCCTTGCTAGGACTGTTCGGAACCGATCGACAGTACGATCTTCCCGGTATGCTTTTTAGTCAGGAACAGTTCTTGTGCCTGGGTGATCTGATCAAGCGGAAAGACATGGGCCACCAGCGGTTTGACATCCCCCTGCTCAATGCGCTTGACCAGGTTGGGGAACACTTCCGGCTCCAGCACCGTGCAACCAAACAGGCTCTGGTCTTTCAGATAGAGGGTGCGCAAATCCAGTTCAACCAGCGGACCTGCGATCGCACCGGACACCGCATAACGGCCGCCGGGTTTCAGCACTTCCAGCAACTCCGGCCACTGCGCCCCCCCGACCAGATCGATCACCACATCCACCCGGTTGTGACCCAGCGCCTGGGTAACGCTATCGCCCCTGGCCACGGTCTCCCCGGCCCCCAGTTCCATAACCGCAGACGCCTTGGCCGGACTGGTAACCGCGATAACTTCAGCCCCTCTGGCCACGGCCAGTTGAACCGCCGCCGAGCCCACGCCCCCGGATGCACCGGTGACCAGCACTAGATCCCCTTTCCCTACCTGGGAGCGGGTGAGCAGATTCTCGGCCGTGGAATAGGAACAGGGAAAGGAGGCCAGCTCAGTATCGGTGAGGGAACAGGTGATACTGTGGGCGTGCCGGGAAGCAACCACGGTGTACTCGGCGAATCCACCATCACATTCAGATCCCAGATACCAGGGCCGGGAGAGAGCCTGACTGTTCACCTCCCACAGGCAGGGTTCAACCAGAACCCGCTCACCGATCCGCTCTTTACTGATGTTTTCACCCACCGCCACAATATAACCGCAGACATCGGCGCCCTGAATGAGCGGGAACTTGATCGGGTCTCCGGTCCAGGCGGCGTCTTCGCTGGCCCCATCCCCCTTTGAATACCAGCCGATACGGGTATTGATATCGGTGTTGTTGACACCGGCCGCCGACACCTTGATAACCACGTCATTGGCGGTTGGCTGGGGTACCGGAATATCATGACGCAGTTCCAGCTTTTCAAATCCGCCATGTCCGGTAAGCCAGACACCATGCATGGTTTTGGGTAAATTATTCATTCAGTAAAATCTCTTGGTTGCTCTGATTTGGAAACTGCAGTTGGGACAGCGTAAAAGAGTTCCGGCCTATTGTAGCCGCGATACCGAATAATGCGAAAAACCCTAGAGCAGTAATCCAACTGGCCGGCACCCGTTGTACCGGATATGGCCAGGCAGGGTGCGTCGCCGCGATGGCGCGCAGCCTGCCTGTTGACCGGAAAGCTCAGACCGCTTCGCCGAGCATCCCGGTCCGGTAGGCGACCAGATCCTCGATAGACAACACCGGCATATCATGCCGCTCGGCAAAGCGGATCACTTCCGGCAGACGCGCCATGGTGCCGTCCGGATTGGTCAGTTCACACAGCACTCCGGCGTGGCGGAGACCGGCCAGACGCATCAGATCCACGGTCCCCTCGGTATGTCCGCGACGGCTCAGCACTCCCCCCGGCTGGGCCCGCAGGGGAAAGACATGTCCGGGGCGGGCCAGGTCCTCCGGCCGGCAGTGATCGGCAATCGCGGTTAGAATCGTGGTCACCCGGTCAGCGGCGGAGACGCCGGTGGTCACTCCTTTCCGCGCCTCGATGGAGACGGTAAAGGCGGTGCCATTGCGACTGGTGTTATCGCTCACCATCATGGGCAACTGGAGGCGCCGGATAGTTTCATCGCTAAGACAGAGGCAGACAATGCCACTGCCCTCCCGGATCAGCATCGCCATCTGTTGCGGTGTGATCTGTTCAGCGGAGAAGATGAGGTCGCCCTCGTTCTCCCGATCCTCGTCATCCACCAGCAGTACACCCCGGCCGTCCCGAAGTGCCTCCAGGGCGGTTTCAACACGGGAATGGGGATCGCCGAAGTGGTTCAATAGTGAAGGTTGGTTGGTCTGATTCATGGCTTGCTCCCAATGAGTTCCAGAATCAGGGCGTAAAGGGACATGCCGGCCCGAAGCCGACGAACAGGCGCAACGAAACCCGACCGGAAGCCGGACTTGCAGAATGCCTTATTCTCTCCCATCCGGACTGTCACCGTCGGCTCCGGTTTCTCACCGGATCTGCTGACCCTGCCGAAGCAGGCGCTCGCGGGCTTTTCCGCTGAATGCGAAATTACCGCCGGTAGGGAATTTCACCCTGCCCTGAGAATAAGTGGTTAATAGTGCTCTGTATGAGCGGCGCCAGAGTAGCCCGAATCCCCGGTTCGATCAACCACCGGCGCTGTGTGGACGGACGTGTTCTGTTGCCTTGCCGGCCACCGCTAGCAGCACGCTGCCTATTCCGCCATTGAGCGCTGTATGACCTGGCTGATCACCTGATTTACGTAGTCGTATATGGCGGGGCAGCCGCTCGCCCGGGGGCCGGCAACATTCAGGATGGAGATATTGAATTGCTGAACAAAGTCCATCAACAGATCCACCGCCACCGTCTGGGTGACCAGCGCTATATCGATCAACTTGTAAGGTTTTCCCTGCTTGATACAGAAAGCAACGGTCGCCTCCGTCCCTCCCTGCAGGTAGGCGTCATAAAAAATCGCCGTCCCATCCCCGTCTGCAACATTCTTCCGGGTGCGTTGCCGATAGCCACCACCGATTTCAAGCAGGTTATAGCGCTGATCAATCGGGCCATCCTCCGCCATGCGGCCCACCGGACAGCTGCCACCAATGGGAAAGCCGGCGTCCAGCCCGGCATCCAGTGCCGCCCGATCCGCCCCGGTCTGTCCACCACTGATGATTTTTAAAAGCATCGCCGTACCCGGTTAATCCGTTTTCCCATCCAGCCACATAGACGCTCCGCCAGGAGCGCACCGGCCAAAACAGTATTTTATGACCCTGGCGGAACAGCCGCCAGCAATGCTCTACACCGGATTATCAGGCACCAACCCCAGTTAATCGGCGTGGAGGATTATTCGGCACCGGTCCGGCCTGACACCCTGTCACCACCTTTTACCGATAACAGCGCCTTCATCGCTTCACTGGCATTCGGATAGCCCAGTTGTTGTGCTCTTTTCCACCAGTACAGAGCCTGTTTGATATCTCTCTCCAGGTAGTCACCGGATGTATAGAGTTTTCCCATGCTGGCGCAGGCCGACGCGTGATCCTGGTTAGCCGCCTGCTCTATCCAGTAGATCCCCTTTTCCCTATCTTGCCCGACACCCAGCCCGGCCAGCAACATCTCTCCAATACTGTGCTGGGCATGCGGCTCACCCTGCTCGGCGGCAAGTTGATACCAGTACGCCGCCCGACCAATGTCCGGTACCACACCAAGCCCCTGTTCATACATAGCGGCAAGGTTGTTCTGTGCCGGTCCATAGCCCATCTCCGCCGCTTGTCGGTAGAGTCTGACCGCACCAGCATAACCCGCATTGCCAAACTGCCTGAGGCGATTGGCCTGACGTGTCAGTGCTTCCGGATCATCAGCACTCTGGGAGTTATCCTCTACCTGTCCCTCGCTATCTACCGTAACTGCTTCACTGTTGTTATCGTACTCCTCCTCTCCCCACCAGCCGCAAGCCCATGCGGCCGTGGGGAGGTAGATGTTAATCGCCACAATAAATCCTGCCGCGAACCAACCGCTTCGCCGGCCGTTCCAGCCGTCTCTTCTGTCGGTTCGTTCCCGTTGCTTCACTGAAGTGGCCAATGACGCTGACGTGTTAGTAGGCTCGCGGCTCACAACTCCCCCTCCTTTAACCGTTGCTGTATACCGCTTCCAATCCTGCTATCTGATCGGGAAGCGCGCTCTTTTGCTCATTCAGAAATGCGCGGGTCATCTGCGCAACCTGGGTATAGAAACTGCTTCTGTTAGCCTCCTCTATTTTTTCAACAAAATCAGAAACCCAATTACCGAGATGCCGGCTCAGAAACTCGTTCTGATAACGAAGGGCATCCAGCGCCTTGTCGGTCTGGCCGGCACGCCAGGCGATACACTCCTCTTCATTCAGGTGACCGAGAAACTCCAGCTCGATACTGATGTGATCCGGTTCCATCGGGATGGCATTGTCCAGCTGAAAACCGACATACTGGTAAAACTCCGCCACCCTGGATGTTTCCGGTCCCCGGAGCAGCCCTGATCCACCCTTCAGTTGAACCGACTCATGGGGTGATATGAGTGAACCGGGTAATAAAAAGAGGCTGGTGAACTGTACCGATAATGATTCAGTAAGCTCATCAATATCGGTAGTGTAAAACTTCTCATCCAGCACTATGCCGGCCTGGCACAGCGCATCACGCAACGCCTCAGAGCGTAATGTCAACAACATCTCTTTGTTGGGTTTGGCACGGAACAGGGTCGCCAGAAGACCTAGCAGGGAAGCACGCTCCTGTGCCAGGTCGCCCATGGCGAGGTTGGAAGCGGCAACCCTGTTGTCACCGCTCACTTGGGTCATGGTAGCCGCGGTATTCATGCTCTGCTCACCTGTACGACTGTATCCATCCAGCGCTGCTGGCCATTGATCGGATCAGGTGAATTGGCAATCAACCAATTGGGGTGCATACCGTTGTCACCCTTCCACCAGATCCGCTCCAGATCAGGATCGTCATCCCGTCCACCCGGCGCCTTTTTACCGGAGGCATAGCGTCCATACTCCCAGTGCCCACAGTGATGAGAGATGGCTATAACCCCGACATTGATGGCCGGCGTCACCTTGGCCTCGGTAACAATTTCACCAATGGCTGATTTCACTTTGATCTTGTCACCATCCGCAATCCCCCGCTTGGCCGCTTCCAGTGGATTAATCCAGGCGGGATTCTTGTGGTACAGCTCGGTCAGATACTTGCAATTGGGTGAGCGTGAATGGATCTGGGTGGCCACCTTGAAGGTGGTCAGGATCAGATCATCCTGTCCCAGTTTCTCATGCTCCGGGATCGCCACCCAGGCTGGCAACGGGGAGAATCCCTTGGCCTCGACGAGATTGGAGTAAATCTCGAAATAACCGGACTTGTTTACTTTATCGGGTCTGAAACCGGCATAGACCTTATCACCAATACGCTGTCCGACATAAGCCTTGTAGGACTTCTTGGTGCGGGTATAACCTTTTGCCATGGCCTCTTCTGCAGAGTGCAGGTGGGCCTTTTTCCAATCCCAGTAGACTCCTGTCTCTTCATCCAGCACCACACTCTCTTTCAGATACGCAGATGACGGTAGCTCTTTCCGATAGCTGAAATAGACAGGCTTCGCCGCCGGGTCATGGTAGACACCATGCTTCTTCATGTATTCAAAACCGCCGACTGCCGCCACTTCCGGTGTCATCTCGCAGGAGCGCTGGACAAACTCCTGTTTTGTCTTATACCCCAGCGGGGTGCCAAGCCGTTCAGCCAGTTCGCACACCACGTCACCAAAGTCACGGGTCTCACCCATCGGTTTGGCACCTGGCTGGCGAATGTAATACTCGGGAATCTGCACGGGCGAGACCATATCTTCCCAGTCCCAGCGCTCGGAATAGGTGGGTTCAGGCAGAATCAGATCCGCGAGGGCGGCGGATTCGTCATAGAAGGGCGAACAGACAACAAAGTAGGGAATCAGCGATTCATCTTTCAGTATGTCGATGTTCTCCTGGGTCTCGCCGTTGGCATAAACCGGCGTGTACTTATAGGTCAGATAGATCTCGGGCCGGCCTGCACTGCCATCCTTGATCATCTTCAGGATGTTGTGACTCATGTGATGGGTTGGAAAAGCGGCCGCACCTTTCGGACCATCCATAAGGGCCAGCTTGCGCGCTTTGGGCAGGTTCTTTGGACCTTTCGGATAGTGCCACTTGGGACCCACTGCCTTGCACCGGCCGCCGGGGTTATCGATATTTCCGGTGATGGCGGCCAGGGTCTGCAATGCCCGCTCCGTGTCGTTGCCATTGAAGTGTGCAATAGCCCCGCGATAGCTGATGGCACAGGCTGGATGGGTCGAAGCAAATTCCCGTGCGATGCGCCGGATACTGGCTGCCGGTACACCGCTGATCTTCTCCGCCCACTCCGGCGTGTATTGTGCAAAATGGGCCTTCAGCGCAGCGACCTTTTCATCCAGACCGGCATCATGGTTCTT
The DNA here is from genome assembly GCF_001007875.1 of Sedimenticola thiotaurini. Lineage (NCBI taxonomy): Bacteria > Pseudomonadati > Pseudomonadota > Gammaproteobacteria > Chromatiales > Sedimenticolaceae > Sedimenticola > Sedimenticola thiotaurini. Next base: position 1,416,360 of record NZ_CP011412.1, read on the forward strand.
TGTGACCTTGCAGAACCGAAGGAACTTTTCTCCTTCGCCCTTGTAGAGATCCTCTGACATAACTACGTTGCACATCGCCAGAATCACCGCCAGATCGGTTCCGGGTTTGACCGGCACCCACTCCGAGGATTTGGCCGCCGTATTGGAGAGGCGCACATCAAAGGTGACCATGCGGACGTTCCGCTCCGCCATGGCCCGTATCAGACGATGGGAAGTGGGAATGTGGTTTGTACCGGCTTCAAATACATTGGATCCGAAGTTGATCACGAACCGGGTATTGTCAAAGTCCCAAGTATCGTAGTGACCGCCCCAGGTGAGTTCCTGGGCAGTCCACTTGCCCCCTTCACAAATCGAGGTATGGTCACCGATAGTTGCAGTTCCAACCGTTGCCAGAAACGTCTTTACCATCTTGCTGGTTGACGATTTCATCCGGCCATAATGGAACATGAATTTTTCCGGCTCGCCCCTGTCTTTCAGCGTCTGAATACGGGCAGCCAGCTCGGTCAGTGCTTCATCCCAGGAGACCTGTTTCCATTTACCTTCACCACGGGCGCCGACCCGCTTCATCGGGTAAAGAATCCGGTCCGGATCGTTGGGCTGATTGACGCCACCCTGACCCTTTGCACACATCACACCTTCGGTACGAATGGAGTTCATCTGCCCTTCGATTTTGACAATACGTCCATCCTCCACATAAGTGACATTGGGACAGCGGGTAACACACTGGTAACAGGCACTGGGTACTGCTTTCCGTTCCCGGCCGGTCTGGTATGAAAAGTCCTTATTGCCCCAGGCACGCATCTCTTCTGCCTTGGTCATCACCGCAGTACCAGAGAGGCCGGCTGCGGCCGAGACAGCGCCCAATTTCAGAAAGTTTCTACGATTCAACATGACTATCCCCTCAAATTCCGGTAGGGCCAGTAACCTGGCCAGCAATGACGACGATGTAGCGCAACATGAATCCACCGACCAATACGAGTGCGCAGATTACTATCTCCATCGTGCGTGGTATCGAGTACTCCTTCTGGTACAGCAGCGTAGGCATGACATATTTCATTTCGATAGCGGCGGGCAACAGCAGTCCCAGCACCACAAACCCCAACCAGAACAGTGTGGTCAGTTCACCACCCATGATGACCGATACGGCCGCTTCCACATTACCGATGGTGAGATGGGCATACATCACAAACAGGAAGATCACCAGTATCTCCAGGCCGATCAACAGCATGTCGGAAGAGCCCAGTATGTAGCTGTGATGCTCGAATGACTCCTTGCTGATCACCTGCTTGCGGCCAAACAGGGCGCGAACCAACAGGATGCCCGCGACACCGGTGGAGAGCGCCGACACCAGGAACAGCATGGCCAGAATGGGTGAGTTCCAGAACGGACGGGCCGGCATGGCACCCAGCAGAATACCGGTATAAAGTGCAACCCCCACGCCGAGCGGCACCATGGCCCAGGCGAGCATCTTGCGCAGCTTCTGCAGTTCATCGCCCGGATGGGCATTCCTGTTTATAAAGGTATAGGCGTAAGCAAGACTGACCAGAATAAACAGCGCCAACACCCAGGATCCGATGGACATGGGGGAGAGGTTGATGGTCAGGAACAGATTGATAAAACGGAAGTAGTTACCGGCCTGGAAAGAGCCCAGTTCAAAGACGATCATACCGGTACCGATAATCACCAGCACGGGTGCTAACATCGCACCCCAACGGGCAAAACGGAAACTGGATCCGGCCAGGTCGCCACCACCACTGCGCAGGAATATTGATCCACTGACTGCACCGGCGCCGGCACCCATGCCACCCAGGAACAGATAAAGTATGACGGGAAGACCCCAAGTTAACTCATGCATGACTAGACCCTCTCTTTCTGGCGGCGGTTGGTCTCTATACGGATATAGATACCCTGTTTAGCTGCATCCCGTTGATCGGCATGATCCGCATCGATGTAGTAAACCATCGGTTCTGTGCCCATTTCGGGACGCAGAACAGTGGTCGCATTGGTAGCGATAAGTTTGGATACTTCACTGTCCGGATCGTTTAGATCGCCGAAGATACGTGCGCGCCCCTGGCAGGTATTGACGCATGACGGGACGATGCCGTTCTGCACCCGGTGCAGACAAAAATCGCATTTATCCGCGGTTCCCGTTTTTGGATTGATATAGCGCATACCGTACGGGCAGGCCTGGATACAGTATTTGCAGCCGATGCAGACATCGCTGTCGACCACTACAATTCCGTCTTCCTGGCGTTTATAGGTGGCGCCCGTAGGACAAACAGCGACGCACTGCGGCTTTTCGCACTGGTTACAGAGTCGCGGCAGGAAGCTGCGACGCACATTGGGGAACTCACCTTTCTCGATATATTCGACCCAGCTACGGGTCTCGCCCAACGGCACATCATTCTCTGTTTTGCAGGCGACACTGCAGGCCTGGCAACCAATACAGCGGCGTGTGTCGATGACCATGGCATAACGCTTGGGCCGTGCTGCCGAGATGGCCATACCGGGTGCAGCAGTTGCTGTAGCCGCTACCGCCGATCCGCTCGCCATTTTTTTCAGGAAGTCCCGGCGAGAGACCTGGGGTTTTGATTCACTCATGGGCTTTGCCTCCGAAGTGACTTTTGGATTTAATGGTGTAAAGTATTTTTTCTGGCATCTGCGGATCAGAAATAACCAAACCGCGTCTGACACTCGTTGAGCAATACCCGTACCAATTACCTTGAAATTACTTAACCCTTTGAATATTAAGGACTATATCCACTCTCACCCGGATTTACCGATTAACCACCGGGGGGAATCGGTTACGGAATCGTTACCAGGTTTCTTCCACCTGTTTTTTGGTTACAAAAACGTAACAAACTGGAGGGTAAGCGTATGAAGGGGTTACAAAGTCGTAACCGCAGAAAGTTGCTTCAGGCCGGATCCGCAATGCCGCTGATGTTACTGGCTGGTGGAGCTGGTGTTTCAGGCTTCACCCGTTCCGCCTGGGCCGGCAAAGATCTGGTTCGCTTTGGAATGACACCCGCCTTCCTTCATGACCAGTATTCCTTACTGGAGGATTGGCGTGTCTATATGTCCAAACAATTGGGTAAAAAGACTGACTTTATCCAGCGGGACAGCTACCGGGAGACCATGGACCTGCTGCGACTCAATCAGCTGGACTTTGCCTGGGTATGCGATTACCCCTACCTGCACCTGCGTCACCTGCTTCGCCTGCTTGCGGTTCCCCTGTATAAACAGAAGCCTGTCTATCACTCTTACCTGCTCGTCAACGCGAAGGACAAACAGACTAAAAGTCTTGAGGATCTGCAGGGCAAGATATTTGCCTATGCCGACCCCTACTCCAACACCGGCTACCTGGTGCCCCGCTACCAGATCCATAAAATGAATCAGGATCCGGAGCGCTATTTCAAAAAGAGCTTTTTCACCTGGTCACATCGCAAGGTGGTTGAGGCAGTGGCATCGGGACTGGCCCAGGGTGGCGCGGTTGACAGCTTTGTCTGGGACACCCTGACCATGCTGGAACCGGCATTGACCTCCCGCACCCGGGTTATCTGGCAGTCCAGTGGATTTGGTTTCCCCCCCATGGTGGCCAACATCTACAGCGTGGACGAAAACTATTTTTCACAGATGCAGCAGATGTTACTCGCCATGCCGGAAAACCCTGAAGGGAGAGCGCTGCTGAAGCGCCTCAACCTGGACGGCTTCAGCGTTCAATCGCCAACACTTTATGATAATGTCGCAGAGATGATGCAAGTCTTTGGGGAGTACAATCCCACGTGACCCGTTGGCTGTTCAATCTCAGTATCAAGCATAAAATCCCCCTGTGGGGTGCTGTGCTGATCATCGTTTCCACGCTTTCAGTCTGTAGTGTTTTCCTCTACCGCAGCTATCACAATATTGAATCCACACTCGCCACCAGTGCCGGAACCCTCGGCTCCACGCTGGCCAGAACACTGATCCCGACCCTGTTGCATGACGATGTCTGGCGCGGTTTTGAAATCGTCAAAGCACCGTTTACCGACGCCCATTCCGACAACCCCTTTCAACCCGTGGTCGCCATGGTGGTCACCAAGGAGCAACAGATATTTGTCTCCAGCGATCCTGACAACTTCCCCATGCTGACCGAGTTGCGTGATCTGGGCCAGGGATTCCCGGAGCTGATTGAAACCATCACGCCACTGGATATCCCCCCCACGACCATTATCACGCCTGACGATTCCGAGTTTACCTTTGCAGCTATCCCCATGATCGACAGCGACACCCGGTTGGGGACACTGGTGCTTTTGTACTCGCGCTCGTTGCTATACTACATGTTCGCCAGCAGCGCGCTCCACGGCGTCATCATCGGCCTGGTGGTATTGGCGGTTCTGCTGCCGATCAACTGGTACTGGGGACAACGCATGGCGACACCCCTGGTGCGCCTGGCCCATCGCATGGACGAGATACAGACCCATCTGCCTGAGCAACTGCAACCGGAACTCTATAACTATGCCGATGAACTGGGGCATCTCTTCAAAGCCTATAACCGCATGGTCGTGGCCTTGCGTGAGAAAGAGCAGTTGGAGCGGGGCATATTAAGCGCGGAACGCCTGGCCGCCATTGGACGCCTGACCGCCGGTATCGCGCACGAGATCAACAACCCCCTGGCGGGCATGTTGACCGCCCTGGACACCCTGAAGCAGAGAGATCACCTGGATGAGCGGACCCTGCGCACACTGGGACTGGTTGAGCGCGGACTGCTACAGGTCAAGGATACGGTGGCGGCGCTGCTGGTGGAGGCCCGCCAGCAGAAGCGCCGCCTGGAACGCCAGGACCTGGAAGATGTTTACACCCTGATGCAGTCCACCACGGCAAAACGCCAGGTGAACCTGACTTTTGATATCGACCTACCCGCATCGACCGCCGTGCCAGCCAGTCCGGTACGCCAGGTAGTGATCAACTTACTGAATAACGCCATCCAGGCGGCGGGTGATGGCGGTTGGGTGAAGTGTGCCATCTCAAGCAATCAGGAACAGATTCGTATCGAGGTTATCAATAACGGCGATCCCATACTCCCGGAGCGCCTGAAGAATCTGTTTGAGCCCTTTGTCTCCTACCGGGAAGGCGGTCACGGCCTGGGGCTCTGGGTGACCTATCAGCTGGTTCAGCAGATGGCGGGCGTGATTGAAGTGGACAGCAGGGACGGAACGGTGAGTTTCGTAGTGACTATACCGATTGATGAAAACGAAGTGGAGGTGGCGTGAGTCATCATATCTGCCTGATTGAAGATGATGAGATTCTGGGCGAAGCGCTGGTCGAGCGATTCGAAGTGGAAGGCTATGATTGCGAGTGGTTTAAGGATGGTAAAAGCGCACTCAATGCACTCAAGCATAAAAACTTCAGCACGGTGATAAGCGATATCAACCTGCCGGATTTTACCGGCGAACAGCTTTACCAACAGTTGCTGAACGATGGACGAACTCTGCCGCCATTCCTGTTTGTCACCGGTTATGGTTCAGTGGACCAGGCGGTTCGTCTGCTCAAACTGGGCGCGGAGGACTACCTGACCAAACCGTTTGAAGTGGCCGACCTGTTGGCCAAGGTGAAGAGCCTTTGCGAGCGACTGATACCGGCCACCAGCGACAGTTTCCCCCTGGGCGTGTCACCCGGCATGAAGGCCATAGAGGCGGCCCTACCACGGATTTCCGCCAGTGACTCCAACGTCCTGGTGACGGGTGAGTCCGGTGTTGGCAAAGAGTATGTCGCCAAGGCACTGCATAGTGCCAGCCCTTCCGGCAAACAGACCCCGTTCGTGGCGGTCAACTGCGGGGCCATTCCCGAATCACTGATCGAAGCAGAGCTATTCGGTTATGTGAAAGGTGCCTTTACGGGCGCAGTGAGTGACAAGCGCGGCTTCTTTGAGCAGGCTGACGGTGGCACACTTTTCCTGGATGAGATTGGCGATATGCCCTTACAGATACAGGTAAAGGTGTTGCGGGCCATACAGGAACGGCAGATTACCCGGATCGGTTCAGAACAGGTCAGGCAAGTTAATATCCGCCTGGTTTGCGCCACCCACCGGGATCTGGAGGCGATGGTCGCGGATGGCAGTTTTCGTGAGGATCTCTTCTACCGCATCAACGTGGTGAATATTCAGGTTCCACCCTTGCGTGACCGCCCGGATGATATTTTGTGGCATGCCCAGCTGTTCCTGAATGGTGTGGCCGCAAAAGAGGAGCGCCGCCCCTGCACACTTCACCCCCGGGCTGAACAGGCTCTGCTGGCCTACCCCTGGCCCGGCAATATCCGTGAACTGAGAAACTGTCTGGAGCGGGCCTGTATATTCAATCAGTCGACCCTGCTGCAGCCCGAGGATCTTTTTGGTGACACCTGGCAACGGGTCCTTGCCAGTATGGGCGATCAACGGGAAGAGAGTCTTTCCGACTATATTCAGCAGTGTGAGCGGGATTATATCAGCCGCGTGCTGACAGAAAATGGCGGAAAGATCGCCAATACCGCCAATGTGCTGGGCATAAGCCGTAAGACACTGTGGGACAAGATGCGTAAACTGGGTCTGAAAGAGCCGGGCTAGATGAACGACCCAACAGCGCTATTCCGGGTAATGATGGCCAACCGGTCATCACTATCCAGCGTAGCTAAAGAAATAAGCAAGCGGCGGCACCACAACCAGTAACACCGTGAAGACGATTCCCGCCTTCCCTGCCACTATCAGATAGCTTTTTTGCGGTTTGTTCGGGTTATAAAACACCCGCACCTTTCCATCCGGGTACTGCTGTACCCTGGATAGTTGTTTCTCCAACAGAAACTTTGCGTTATGACTGGCCACGATAACCCAGGGCGAGACCCTAGAGCCCTCATAGGACTCTCCGCCCACGTCATACCGGTATAGCGCCCTTCCCATATAGTTCTGGCCAGCTGCGGTATTTTCAGGCCCGCCAAATTTATCCACTGCCAAACGACTGAGCTGTCCCAGGGTATAGGGCCAGTACCGGGTTCTAACCTGGAATATCAGGGAGTAAAGCGAAACAATAAAAGTATACACAACCACCCAAAACAGGATCCCTTGCTTCTCGCCCTGGGCGGCCAGCAGATACATATCCTGCACATAACCTATCAGATCCATAGGTATGCTGTTTATAGATGGAACAGTTAAGGCCATTGACACCCCCAGGAAGCGACCAGGTAGTCACCCGATAAGTGACGCCAACCTGCATAGCTACTAAATTATTTTTCTTCCTTTGCTGCCTGCTCTTTTTCTTCAAGCAGATGGAGGTTACCGATGACTTTTTGCGATTTTTGAATCAACGCTTGCTGCAATGCCACTGCCTTGGTTTCATCTCCAGCCTCCAGGACAAGGAGCAACTCTCCGGCAATTTTATGAAACGCCTCGTGATCCCTTTTCAACTGCTCAAGTTCAGGTAACTCTTTCCAGCGGGCAGTCTCTTCCGAATGCAGCCACTGCCCGAGCGCACAACGATCGTGTTGAGCCAGTTCCTGTCGGGCCTGTTGCGTCACCTCTTCCTTCCCGAACAGGGAAGCAACCGTTTCTATCCATCCCAGATGTCTATCGATCTCTTGCTTAAAATCCACCTTTTTCTCCTGATAATGGGGGCTGAAGCCTTTTATACCCTATCCATTATCAAAAAATAAAACCTGGATTCATCCCTGTCCCTCTTCCACAGCCACAGAACCACCTGTATCGATACTAATCGACTGCTCCTTGTGCATCATGACCAAGGCAATACCACCAAGAATTGCCAGGGATGCCAGCATGAAACGAATCGATATAGGCTCCCCAAGAATAATAATGCCTGCCAACGCGGTGATAAGAGGCACGCTGAGCTGCACAGTGGCCGCGTTGGTCGCCTTCATTGCCGGCAGTACGGTATACCAGAGGGCGTAACCCACTCCCGATGCCAGTGCGCCCGATGCAATGGCGTACCAGACACCAACAATGTCCAGATTACTGCCGGATATCAGCGCAAGGCTTAACAAGGCGGCCAGCATTGTGGCACGCAGGAAATTTCCCGCCGTGATCCGAATCGGATCATCCGTGCCTTTACCACGCAATGAATAGATACCCCACGCAACACCGGAGATGAACATCAGTACTGATCCGATCAATGGTGGTGCAGACAGACCGGGCAGCAACAGACCAACCAACCCGACCAGCGCCAGTATCAGGCCGATAAACTGCTGCTTATGGAGCCGTTCACCGGTCAACACACCGTGACCGATCATGGTTGCCTGTACTGCACCAAAAAGGATCAGGGCACCTGTGGCGGCGGTCAGGCTGATGTAGGCAAAGGAGAAAGCAGCGGCATAGACAAACAGCGTAACGGCAGAAGTCCAGTTCCCCTTCCCCCTATTTACCCTGCGCCAGAAACGGGCAATCAACCAGAGCATCAGGGCACCGGACAGCAACCGGATCGAGGTAAAGCTGGCGGCATCGATGCTGGTCTCCTTGAATGCTATGCGGCACAACACGGAATTTCCGGCAAATGCCAACAGGGTCAGCAGTATCAAAACGACGGTTCGGGTTGCTGGCATTTGAGTATCCTGGAGGCATGTCCGGTGGTTCTGAGTGGGATCTGTTCTGTTCCCCTGAGTGGAACCCGGAACAGATTGTCTGCGGCCTGGTGCGAATAGAGTCTTGAATGGTGAGGAATATGCCTGACATTTTCAACCGGACAACGCAGAAGGTTAATCCGCTTGATTAATGGCCATCGATATAGTGTTTGGAGCCAAAGGTGCGGATCAGATCAGGAAAGTGGGCCATCAATCCCGTCATCAGGATACCGTTAAACATGGCCTCCGACATCATAATCAGCGGCAGAAACACCAGATATTCATAGGAGAGTTTCTCCATGGGATAGACGTCGGCCAGTGAGTAAAGCAGGACAGTCCCAAGCACCATGGCCGCCATTGACAGGGCGGAACCGAGAAACGCGGTACCCAGCAAATATATAAAGAAGTTTTTGGGCAAGAATTTCCGAATCAGCAAGTGTTGTCCATAACTCACCGATACCGGGATCAGGACCACTAAAAAACCACTGACCGGCAACGAGGCCCATCCCTGACGACCAAACAGGATAATCCCCAGCAGGGCCAGACTCATGGCCACCACCGCCAGATCCCAGCCGAACATCAGGGTCATCGTGGTCGCACCAAGAATATGGATGCTCAATCCGGGGGAAAGCCCGGCCCGCATCTGCCAGAAACCGATCAGTGCTACCGTGGAGCCGAGAAACAGGTGTTGCAGCAGTCGTTGCGAGAAAAGCCTGCGCCAAGGTGCGGTCCATAACGCGGCCAACAGCCCGCAACTGTACAGGACCAGACACAGCCACCATGCCCAACCGCTATCCAGACCATTATTCAGCATGTGGACAATCCTTCAGCATCACCACTCCCCAGCCCTGTTACTACGCCCTGAATCGGCTCTGTGCATAGCTAAGCATAGCCCGGCGGCCATCAAGGGAGGGGAAGAGGTGCCGCTTTTTCAACATATCTGCCGGTAGATCATCAAAACGCTATCGGTTCGCTGGTCGATTCAAATCCCCTGCGACCGGCCAGACTCGGACAGACTGAAACTGCCCGACTCCTCCAGGTTGATATAGGGCAGTATGCCGCCCGCATCAATCCGTGCCTTGAACCTGAAACCGAGCGTATCCCGCTGGCGGGTAAACAGATCACTGAGCAGTCGGATACCGCCAAGCAGGTTGGGACTCGCCTCGATCACGAACTCCGCCATTCCGTAACCTGGCACTTCCGGCAGATCAGCGGTGGCACCACTCAACACCCGGTTGCCCTCCACCTCCAGGGAGTAGCTCATACCCTGAAGGGCCAAGGTCTCCCGGTTCGGATTGATCACCTGTATGCCGATATTGAAACGGGGCGCCCGCCCGGTCTCTGCTTTCGGCGCCAATGCAAACGAGGTGATATTCACCTGGGGCTTTTCATAGCCAGACATCATGCCGGCACAACCCGATAGCAACAGGGAAACCAACAGCAACAGCCCCAGCGGTAGAGTAATACGCATAATATTCTTCCTGATTAATAGGGTCAGTGTCATCAATTTTGGCTTTCCCGAAATGCCGCCGACTTTCTGTCTCCACCCCGCCCCAAAGGCACTGACCGCCGGCCGGTCTGGGCCTCTATCCGCGCCTTGAACCGGTCATCACCCAGGGCCCAAGCCTTGTTCGTCGCTTCCCGTATCGCCTTCAAGTCCCGTTCCGGGACTTTACCGCGAAACAGGGCGCGGTAAGCACGCTGCCGCTCCGTGTCGAGTTTTCCCAGTTGACGATACATTGAATGGGGTGTCAACAACTGGATAGGCTTGCCCAGGGCATTGCTCCTGTAACTGGACCAGGGGTATTCTGAGGGATGTTGCACCATGTTGGCTCTTACGGGGTTCAACTCGATATAACGGTATACCGTCAGCAGATAATTTTCGGCATCCACCAGTGTGGATTTGTACCGCCCTTCCCACAAGGTTCCCGTACGGCCACAGGTCAAATTGATGTACTGAACGTACTTGCGACCCTGTGCCTGCATCATACGGCTGATACCCTGCCGGTCACTGGGCGTCACCAGCAAATGGACATGATTGGTCATCAGTACAAAGGCATGGATGGCGACGTGGTATTTGGTTGCTGCGTCCTTGAGAAACGCTAGGTAGGCCTTATAATCTGCTTCATTATAGAAGCAGGCCTCCCGGTTATTACCTCGTTGAATCACATGCTGGGCACAACCAGGCATATAGAGTCTGGGTAAGCGAGCCATACTGTTCCTCCTTGAAACTCAGGCAAGATTAATACCTTACTCCTGTTTAATCAATGAATCTGACCCTATTGATCCTTTGACTCTATTAATTCATTATTGATTAATCAATGACTCTGACCCTATTGATCCATGATTAGAAGTTTGGATATAAGTTGTTATTTTAACTTTGAAGGATATTGCAGATGGTAATTGAGAAACGATTAGTGTGGACCACTGTTCTTGGCAGCCTGATCGCAATCAGCAGCAGTGCTTATGCCCAAGAAACTAGCGAGAAGTGGAATGGCCTCTATGGCGGCTTTGCGATTGGTGGGTTCTATGGTAAAGCCAGCCCGGATACAACCGTCAGCGATGGTACTTATTTCAATACCCAAAACATTTCAACGCTCAACAGCACGTTTCAGGAAGAGATTAGTGACAAGGCGCTGAGCGGGTCAGCCTTGTTGGGATATGATGTGCAAAATGGCAATCTCGTCTACGGCATCGAGGTCGATCTGACCGGTATGAATTACTCGGAAAAGCATAGCCGCAATGTCAACTACGTGCTTCCAGCCGCAAATTCCTTTAGCGTCAGCACGGAGCTTGAAAGCAATTTTGCTCTCAGCATTCGCCCTAAAATTGGCTACAGCTTCGGCGATACGATGGTTCATCTTGCGGTTGGTCCGACCCTCAGTCGGTTCAAATACAGGTTTAACTTCTTCGATGATGCCGTCCCGTCCGCAGCCTCGTTCAGTGACAAAAAAACCGAACTTGGCTATTCTGCCAACCTCGGGGTTAACCACCAGCTTGGTGATGGCTGGTTATTGCGCGGGGATTATGTCTATACCTACTATCCCGACATTGTTGATGGCAGCAATCTGTTATCTCGACCGGCCGCCGAGACCGATGTGTTTTCCCATGACGCCAACTTCCACTCGCACAATATTCGCATTGGCCTGTTCAAAAGGTTCTAAATCACATCCATCGCTTCAGCATGGAATATCCTTTTTTTCGTCATAAGCTGGATTACATATGTATTTGAAGCAGGGGCTGGTCAGTGCAGACAGCAAGTAGGGATCGACAGGGTCAGTGTCGTTGATTTCGACTTCAGCTATTAAAATCAATGACACTGACCCCATTGATTCCCGGTGTTATTTTTCCTGTATTGACTGGCAACTCCTGTAAACCATGTCAACAAAAGCCTTACGAAACTGTTTCCTGGCTTTGTTCGGCAATTTAGCACCTGATGTCAGTTGCAGTATCGCTGGCCAATATTCTTTTTCCAATCCTAGAAGCCACATCATATAAAGTTCATTTGATTGTAGCTGACTTTGGGGATACGGCATCAAAGGTAACATTGCAAAGCCCGAAAAATCCCCTTTGTATCTGTCGATAAATGCCTGTGCTTTGCTTTTTAGCGTAGGTACACCATGATTGGAAATCCACCTTTCAACTAAGGCTTCGTTATGTGGTTGCGGAAGGTGCAGATAGCTCCCTTCCAAAGGAACCAGCGGTGAATGGCTAAAAGCGTCCAATAAATCAACTATCGCCTCTTCCAAAGAGCCGGGATATTCCGGTATCTGTTTTTTGTGAACTCTTGAAGTAGAATTCGTAAGTCCATATAGGGAGCTTACTGTATGGTATCTCTGATCTACATTATCATACCAGCTGCCGGGCCGATCTGGAGATTTATATCTGGATTGCTCAATATGTCCTGCAATGGTTCGGGTAATTGATCCTTGCATACTGTCCGAACCGGCAGGAATGCCGGCTAATAAGACAGCAGCTTCACCACCAACATCGGGGTCAATAAATAATGGAGTAAGACTAGCAACCAATTCCAGCCTTGAATGTCGCTGCAAAAAGTCCAACGCCTCCTGCCGAAGATGAACACGATAGAAACCTTTATGACGTACGGCGGCAGCACCAATTCGATGAGAAGTCCAGTCACTTTGGTAACTCATGCGTTGCATGAGTGGTTTAGGTAATATTTTGAATTCTTTTTGAATACCGCAAACCACATCAATTGGAGTCTCTCCGGGAGGAATTTTAGTAGGACTACCATACAGCGGCAGCTCATCGTTTCCATTGCAACCGACAAGAAAGATAAGAACAATTACTAAAATAACTCTGACAAACTGTCTGGCCATATAAAACTCTTATTTAACTTCAGAATAACGCCTAACATCACCGGCAGCAAAAAGCAGCGCGAGGAACGAGCGGCGCTTTTTGTTGTCCGTGTGTATGTGTTTGTTAGGCTTTTTGTTCATCTTTTTCCAACAATACTCGACGATGAATCCATACAAACTGATGCAAAACGATTGATCTATCGTTTCTCTCAAAATCTCTTGGGTAATTTTCCTGATCATCAGGGATATTTCCTAAGAATGATTCGATAGACTTCAATATATACCCTGGATCAAAAATTCTAATTAGTGAGTTATATTGATCACGTTCAAAATCGGATTTATGTGAAATCCCTGTCTCCATACCCCAAGCTGTAGGTGTATAAGCATCGAGCAATCGTACAATTGCTGACTTATCTTTTTCAAGAATCGAGGAAATATGTTTGATAATCGATTCTTTCTTTGAATACTGGTTTAATATATAAAAAGTATGAGGCAAAATTCGTTTTTCTCCAGATGTAATATCGTTGACTGATTTAAGGTGATTATCTAAGCAATCCGCTAATTCTAAACCAATTTCTGCCACCTCTTCCGTAGAAAAAGCATCTTTCTCTGGTTTGTCATCTTCTTCTTTTCGTAACCATTTAAATATCTCAAGCTGAAACGCAGAAGTGGTGGTTTGCCTAATGCACCTTACAACATGATCAACTCTATTTTTCTTTTCCAATTTCTGGACAAGGTCGCTTACTAGCATTGCGGCTTGTGTATGCGGATCATCCCAGCCAAACATACTCTCAGGATTGGGGTACTCAGAAGCCAGTTGGCAAACTGCCAGAGATAGGTAGGTTGACTGCAACGCATTTAGTGAATTCGCTCTATTTCTTAGTTTACGAATTAGTACCCTTGAATTATCTGATGTAAGAACGTCGTGTAATGGGTTGCTTTCAGCGGAAATTTCTCCACCAGTTCCCTCTATAGTATTGATAAGCAGACTAATAGCAGCATCTGGAAAGTCTCCTTTTGGGACAGCGTAGGTAAAATAACGATCAAAGTACCCTTCGGCACAGATGCGCTGCCCATCATTCCATTTTTGATACCAGTCACTTCCATAGTGCATATTTCCGTATACTGCCTGTAGTTTTGGAAACATATTTTTCAGTAGTTCAATATAGCCAGACGTGACTTTTCCTGTTTTTGTCAATACCCCATCAATAAGGTCTTTGATCCTTTGTTTTTCTGGCTCTGCATTGTGATGATATGAGTCATGAAAAGTACCGACAAAAGAGTCTTTATTCTTGCGCACAATTTCATATAGTTCTGGTGCGAATGTCCGTAAGCCTTCTAACAACATTAAGTCTACTGGATTAACTTCACCTTTTAGTATAGGAAGGGAGAACATTAGGATATTACCGTAAAGTTTTGCTTTTCTAGGTGTTGTTAGGTTCTCATCAAAAGCAAGAGTAAAGTGCCTAACAAATTCTTGAACTTGTTGTTCTGATAGCTCGACTCCAGAAGTACTAAGTGCTTCATCGACACCCTGAAAACAAAACTGCCTTAAGTCTTTTGCCGGGACAGCAGGTAGATGTAATGGGACCTGTATTATTTTCTCCAAAAATTGCTCACCAGACTTTCCATTTGCTCCTGAATAATTCTCAGATAGTGAGGACGCAACAATATCCTTATCGAAGGCAAGAATGTAAGCGGTGAACCTAAAATCAGCAACAAGCTTTACCAGTTTAAATAGCGCTTGAATTTCGCTTTTCTCTAATCGGTCAACATCATCGATTATTACTAAAATTCGCTTTTGTGAATCCTCCAACTCTTTCTCAATGCGATTCCGTAGTTCGATGATGTCTGGTCCATGCAAAAATGCACCAACAGCCTCGCCTAATCCCTTCGCACCAGCTACCGATGCGATTCCGGGAGCTGTTTTTTTCAAAATGTCTTTAAACTTCTCACCTTGTGTTATTAATTTTGCATCCAATGCATCTGCTAATACATCAAAAAAACCAAGCAATAGGGATTCAACGCTGCCAAACAGCCATGGATTAAACCTGACCGTGATCGCCGAACCGTTTTCTTTTATTGATTCTTCGATGAAATTTAGTACTGATGTTTTACCATCACCCCACGGCCCGTAAAGCCCGATAGTTATAGATGAAGGCTCTTGTCGTTCAGAAATTACATTTGCGACTCTCGCGGAAAATGTCGATCGTGAAAACCTGTCTTCACTCACAGTGCGTACAGGTGAATCGCTTGAGTATTTTTCGCTGTCCATTTAGATTCTTTTCTAGCCTAACGCCAAGTTAACCTGACGAGACGGAGTTGTTTGATTTTGTGGTAGCGTAGCGTAAAGCCACAAAATCGAACGACGCAGCCGAGGTCAGGTTAAACTTTTTGTTATGCATTTAATTGAACCCTACGGAAGATACCGCCAGTATTTTGTAGCTTTTAAGATGACCTGTTTTGGTGGTTATCTTTTGGGCTTTGCAAAAGACCTCGTAAGGCTTTTCATCATAGTTACGTAATGCGTTTGCCTTTAGACTCTCTACCATATCCCGTATGACACTCTCACCTCTAATAGGCTCGGCCAATACAAAAGGAATAGATCTTTCCTGTGCTGGAACGTAAATACGTCCTTTAAACGTATTTGAGCTGTAGCTTGATACAAAACCACGTATTTCAATTACTTCGTCATTAGTGAATTCTTCAATGATGTACTGAAAGGTATCCATTGATAATGTGGGGTTAAGCGGAACATCTTGGTTATTGATGTTTGTATATATTTTTGCTGTCTTGGCTGTTTTGTTTTTGTAGATGGGTCGATGGATTTCGGTTATGGCCGTAGAGCACTTTTCGATCACCGAATCAAGTTGTGTCTCACGCACTTTCGGTAGCTCTATCTTGCTCTCTTCCGCTTCTTCATATAATTGGCCAAGAGATTTATCGTAATCCACATGAAAGCCCAAGCTTTGTGATATTACATAGTCGTATGCAGAATAGACTAGATGACCTAGAGGAGTATTATTGGGAGCAGTTGAAACATGATAGGCAGCTGTCCCTAATACAAGAATTCCAGCTTTAACCTTCCAACTCCCTTCTTCTGACGGGAAAGTATAAATTTTTGCCCCCTTAAGAGAAGGGGCTTGAACAATTACTTTTCCGTTAAGTATTAAGTGAGTTGTAATTGCAAGAGATCGTTGAAATCCGATGAGTGCTTGTGACACATCATACATATCAATTTCATGACCGTCTGAGTCATTACCTTCGTAAGACAACTCAAATTGAACATCATAATTTTTCATAGATTCCATTCACTTCCTGGTATTCGGATGCATAACAGCTGATTATTCTTCTCGCGCATCTCATGAGAAATGCGTCTCGCGCGAATATTGAATAAAACGACTTGATGTTCTATGCATTATATTTTCCACCAGGTAGAGAATCCCCAGCATTAGAGGCCAGTGCGTTTTTCTCTGCGCCAACCCACCAAGCCGATAAACCTTAAATTCTCAGTAGGTTATCAAACAAAATGGAACAGGTGAAATAATTTCTCGTTCACGCTGGAGGGATACTGGATCTGGGGTAGAGATTGCTGTTGGCTTTGGGGATGGCGGCAACAGCACCATAAGTTACCGTTTATTTAGGCATGCATACTGGCAAATATTTGTTGAGGATGAATGACTGCTTGTCAACAGCAGTAATCAGCCCTGCACCAGGGGCAGTATGAAGCGGAAGATAGAGCCGTTATCCGGTGTGGAGTCCACGCGGATCTCACCCTGTTGCAGGGTAACGATACGCTTGGCGATAGCCAGGCCCAGGCCGGCGTGCTGGCCGGATACACGCTTTTTGGCGGACTGGTAGAAGGGATCGAAGATGTGAGGCAGCTCTTCGGGGCTGATACCGCAGCCGGTGTCTTTCACAGCGATGGCGACGCCGTTTTGTTCGACGCTCAGGTCAAGCTCGATACGGCCCCCTTCACCGGTGTGGGTGAAGGCGTTTTCAATCAGGTTTTCCAGCACCCGCTCGGTCAGGCCGATATCGGCATAGACAAACGGTAACGCCGGGGGGGGATTCATGGTGAGCTGGATCTGTTGCTGTTCGGCACGCAGCTGGTACTTCTGCACTACGTCCTGGACCAGTTCGGCAGCAGCAAAGGGCTCGCAGTGGGGTTGGGTTTCCCGGGCATCCAGGCTGGCCAGTTCAAACAGTTCGGCCACCTGCCGGGAGAGGCGGCGCGCCTGGCGCAGGGCGATGGCGGTGTACTCCTGCCGCTCGGTTTTCGCCATGGTCTCCCCTTTCAGCTCCAGCGACTCCAGGTAGCCCAGCATGGAGGCGAGCGGGGTGCGCAGGTCGTGGGAGACCTGCGCCACCAGTTTGCGCCGCAGGCTGTCCTGCTCCTTGAGTTGCTCCAGCTGTTGCTGAATATGTTCTGCCATCTGGTCAAAGGTGAGACCGAGCCGGTCCACCTCGTCACTGGGCTGTTTCTGTTCCAGCAGGTAGGGTTGATGGGAGTTGAAATTGCTCTGGTGAAAGCTTGCCATCAGGCTGGACAGGCGATGCAGCCGACGGGTCAGCAGGCGTAATACGATCAGTCCCACCAGCAGACCAAGCCCCAGGCTGACCACCACTGCCCAGCCGCTGAGGCGCAGGAAGTAGCTCTCCCGCACCATCTTGTCCACCGAGTCAAACTCCTCACCCCGCAGCACCACGTAGAGATAACCTTCCGGGTGCGCCGAGGTGGGAACAGGCGTGACGGAGAAGGCCTTTTGGCCGTCATGGCTGCGGGGATCATCCCCCAGCAGCGGATACTCTTCCGATCCCTCCAGAAAGGCGCTGATCGGCCCCAGGGAGACATGGTTGCGCTTCACCTTGCCGGGATCGGCCGAGTAGGAGAGTATCTTGCCCTCCAGGTCCAGCAGGTAGATCTCGATACTGGGATTGATCACCATGTATTGGCGGAACGTCTCTTTCAGCGCCTCCTGGTTGAGTCGCCCCTCCTCCACCAGGTTACGATCCGCCACCAGGTTGCGGGCCAGTCCCTTGTTGAAGGATTGATTGACCTCTTGCAGATAGTATTTGGTGGCGGTGGTGCTGATGAGCGCGTACAGCAGGCCGATGGTGACGAACAGCAGCACCAGTCCGACCGCCAGTTTTGCGTAGAGTGTCCTCAGCATGTCTCGGCGAACTTATAGCCCACACCCCAGACGGTCAGGATGTATTGGGGGTTGGCCGGGTCCGCCTCGATCTTGGTGCGCAGCCGGTTGATGTGGGTGTTGACGGTATGCTCGTAGCCTTCGTGGTTATAGCCCCAGACCGAATCCAGCAGCTGGATACGGGAGTAGACAGAGCCGGGGTTACTGGCGAAGTGCAGCAACAGATCAAACTCCCGGGCGGTCAGCTCCACCGGCTCACCCCGCACCCGCACCTGGTGACGGGTCACGTCGATGACAATATCACCCCGGTCGATGATCGCCTGTGCCGGTTGCTGCTTTTTGGCTGCCGAGAGCGCTTCCGTGCGGCGAAACAGCGCCTTGATGCGGGCCAGCAACTCCAGCACGCTGAACGGCTTGGTGAGATAGTCGTCGGCGCCCATCTCCAGCCCCACCACCCGATCCAGTTCGGAGGATTTGGCCGTGAGCATGAGAATCGGCACATAGCCTTCCGCGTTACGAATTTCACGGCAGACAGCCAGACCATCCAGGCCCGGCAGCATCAGGTCCAGCACCACCAGGTCGTAATGGCCTTTATGAAAAGCCGTCACAGCCGCATTGCCATCGCCGATGATATCTGCCCGGCAGTCGATATCGTTCAGATGCAGTTGCACCAGACGGGCGATATCCGGGTCATCCTCGACGATCAGCACCTGATGGGTCATGGGTGGCTCTCACTCCGCCGCTTACATTGGGGATATGATACATGGCGTGTTGTTGGCTGACCAATGGATCGCGGCTGTTCGGTTTTCTGTTGCTTTACGCCTGCGGCTGGTCGGGCCTGCCGGGCAGTGGTGGAATTTGTTGGGTCACACCCTGCGGGTGAACCCAACCTCCCGGTTACTTTTTCATCTTGTCGTCCATCATGGGTTTCTTGTCCATGCTGTCCATCTTGTGATCCATCATCGGCTTTTTGTCCATCTTATCCATCTTATCCATCTTGTCATGCATCATCGGTTTCTGGTCCATCTTGTCGGCCATCATGGGTTGCGAGACACCCATGACCGGATGTCCGGCACTGTCGGTCACCATATTGCCGGCAACCGCCGCACCGGTAGCGGATAACAGCAGGGCCATGGAACAGGTTTTCAGCATTGTGGTTTTTTTAGACATGATCGTTCTCCCTTCGGTTGGATGTTTGCCCTGGGGCAAATCGTCAGCCATACCTGATCATTTGAGATGACCAACGCTGGCATGGAGCTATTAGACAGGGGAGAGATCCAGAGCGGATCACGGAAACTTCACAATTTGATAACGGTGCAGGGTGCCGGAGTCGGTTGACGCCGGCATCCTGCACCTTTTTCCAACACAGTTCAGACTTCTGATTTCAGCAATCCGCCCACTCCGGCCACCACCACTGACATCATGGCAAAATCCACCGAAGTGCGCGCCTTCAGGTCGGCGATTGTCTTCAGGTGCCGATCATAGGCAAAGTGGTACTGCTCAGCCCACTGCTCGATCATCTTCCGCGCGCTTTTCTGCTTCTTCACACTGACCAGTATCTGGGAGGTGAGATCCCGCTGATGCTTGTTCAGGGTATCGATCAGGCGGGTCTTGGCCATGCTGTGCCAGTGGGTCTGCTCGGCCAGTTTTGAGATCTGCTCCCGCACCCAGTGGAACTCCAGCGTGGAACCGAGGTTGTAGTAAACTGAACCGACGGTCTGGATCTTCTGACCACGCAGCTTGGCCACTTCCACCAGGTCCATGGCGGCGGACAGCATCACGATCCGACTCACCTGTTGCGCCACTTCCCGTGGAACACCAGCGTTCAGGTAGTACTTGATCTGGCGATTGAGTACCAGCCGATCCTTGGCGGCCAACGGTTTTGGCATCAGCTCGATCAACTCCTGCACACCATCCTGGAAGTAATCCACCAGGTCCCGTACCACTACCCGGTCATGCCGGGCACGCAGGATCCAGACTACGCTCTGCTCGATCAGGTGGGCGATCATGCGCATCATCTCCATCTGCACTGAAGCGGCCACCTGGTTATCCAGTGCCTCGATGGAGCGCCATAGGTCGTCAATGGAGAAGATCTTGCTGGCCGCCAGGTAGGCCCGGGTCACACCGGCGATATTGGCCCCCATCTCTTCCCGCATGCGATAACCGAAGCCCGGGCCGATCTTCTCCACGATGCTGTTGGTCAGGTGGGTGGAGATGATCTCCCGTTTCAGCTGGTGCGCTTTCATCTCCTTGCTGAAACGCTCCCCCAGTACCTTGGGGAAATACTCCATCAACTCGGTTTCCAGAAACGGATCATCCGGTATGTCGGAGTGGATCAGGGCCTCGAAATAGGTCATTTTGCTGTAGGCCAGCAGCACCGCCACCTCCGGCTTGGTGAGACCCTGCTTGGCCGCCTTGCGCTCGGCAATCACTTTCTTGCTGGGGAGGAACTCCAGCTCCCGGTTCAGCCGCCCTTCGGTCTCCAGATAGTCAATAAAGCGCGCCTGTTCATTGAGCCGGTCAGCCGCATTGGAGACGATCATGCTGATCGACTGGGTCTGGGCATAGTTGTCCATCAGCACCAGCCGGGCCACTTCATCGGTCATCTCCGCCAGCAGCTTGTTACGCTGCTTTTCAGTCATGTCGCCGTTGGCAACGATCTGGCCCAGCAGGATCTTGATATTGACTTCGTGGTCGGAACAATCCACCCCGGCGGAGTTATCAATGGCGTCGGTATAGATCAGACCACCCTTGGAGGCGAACTCGATCCGGCCCAGCTGGGTGACACCCAGGTTGCCGCCCTCGCCCACCACCTTGCAGCGCAACTCATTACCGTTCACCCGCAAGCCGTCGTTGGCCTTGTCACCCACATCCTCATGGCTCTCCAGTTCCGATTTGATATAGGTGCCGATGCCGCCGTTCCAGATCAGATCGACCGGGGACTTGAGCAACAGGTTGATCAGTTCGGTTGGGGTCATCCGGTCCACCTTGGCGCCGGTCATCGCCTTCACCTCGTCCGTCAGGGTGATGGACTTGGCGCTGCGGGAGTAGACCCCGCCCCCTTTCGAGATGAGCTTTTTATCGTAGTCAGTCCAGTTGGAACGGGGCAGTTTGAACAGCCGCTTCCGCTCCTTGAACGACACTTCCGGATCGGGATCGGGATCCAGGAAGATGTGCAGATGGTTGAATGCCGCCACCAGCTTGATATGGCGGGAGAGCAGCATGCCGTTACCGAATACGTCGCCTGACATGTCGCCGATACCGAGCACCCGGAAATCGGTGCTCTGGATATCAATACCCAGTTCGCGGAAATTACGCTTCACCGACTCCCAGGCACCCCGGGCAGTGATACCCATTTTCTTATGGTCGTAACCGACTGAACCACCGGAGGCGAAGGCATCACCCAGCCAGTAGCCGTAAGACGCCGCCACGCCGTTGGCGATATCGGAGAAACTGGCGGTGCCCTTGTCCGCCGCCACCACCAGGTAGGGATCATCCTCGTCGTAGCGCACCACATCGACCGGCGGTACCACGGCTCCATCTTTCAGGTTGTCGGTGATATCCAGCATGCCCTGGAGCAGGGTGCGATAACAGTACACCACTTCCTCCATCATCGCTTCCCGGGCCAGCCCGTCCAGGGGGCGCTTGACAATGAATCCGCCCTTGGAACCGACCGGCACGATCACCGTGTTTTTCACCATCTGCGCCTTCATCAGGCCCAGCACTTCGGTACGGAAATCCTCCATGCGGTCGGACCAGCGCAGACCGCCACGGGCCACTTTGCCGCCGCGCAGGTGTACACCTTCCATGCGGGCAGAGAAGACAAAGATCTCAAACATGGGCATGGGCAGCGGCATGCCCCCCACCTGGCGCGGGTCCACCTTGAATGAGATATAGGATTTACTGTTGCCGTCGGCATCCTGCTGGTAAAAATTGGTACGCAGGGTGGCCTGGATGATATTCACGTAACTGCGCAGAATGCGGTCCTGATCCAGACTGGCAACCGATTCCAGCAGGGTTTCGATCTTCTGCAGAATGGCGTCCAACTGGCGGTTTTTTGCCTTGCGGCGCGGATTGAACTTGACCGTGAACAGCTCCACCAGCAAACGGGTGATCTCGGTATTGCGGGTCAGGCTGTCGATAATGTAGGAGCGGCTGAACGGGAACTTGATCTGCTTGAAATAGCGGGCATAGGCGCGCAGCAGCACCACCTCTTTCCAGTTCAGTCCGGCGCCCAGAACCAGCTGGTTGAAGCCGTCGTTCTCCACCTCACCTTCCCACACTTTGAGGAACGCTTCATGGAACAGCTGGCTGATCTCGTCACTGAACTCATCCTGACCACTGGAGTACTTCATGGAGAAGTCGTGAATCCACACCGGTCCGCTGGGGTGACGAACCCGGTAAGGCCGTTCACCAAAGACCGTCAGTCCCATGTGCTCCAGGATCGGTATGACGTTTGACAGGGGCACCGGGTTGTCCGCCGAGTAGAGCCGGCAATGGACGTACTTGGAGGACTCCAGAATGGGCCGGTAAAAACTGAGATCCAGATGACCGCTCTGGCGCGCCTGTTCGATCCGGGCCACGTCTGTCGCCGCCGTACGTGGGTAGTAGTCTTCCCGGAAACCACTCGGGAAGGCGTTGGCGTAACGCTTATTGTATTTGGCACCCCGCTCCTCTCCATACTGCTCGATCAGAGCGACACGGAGTTCATCGTGCCAGGTGGTGGTGGCATTGACCACCATCGCCTCCAGCTCTTCCAGAGAGCACTCCATCTCACTGCTGGGCGAGGTGTGGATGATCATGTGGATACGGGCCAGGGTCGATTCCGTGAACAGGGTGCTGAACTCCACTTCGGTGCCATCCATGGCCGTCATCAACACTTTCTGGATACGCAACCGGAGCTCCCGCGAGTGACGCTCCTTGGGCAGATAGATCAGACAGGAGTAGAAGCGTCTGAACAGATCCCGGGTAACAAACAGGCGGGTACGCTGTCGCTCCTGCAGACCGAGAATGCCCATGGCGAGCTCTTCCAGATCATCCACCGAAGTCTGGAACAGGGCGTCCCGGGGCAGGGTGGTGAGGATATTTTCCAGCGCCTTGCCGGAGTGGCTGTAGCGGGAGAGCCCGGAGCGGTTGATCACCTCGCGGGTTTTCTGGCGCAGCAGCGGAATATCCTTGGGTTGGCTGTTGTAGGCCACCGAGGTAAACAGGCCCAGCAGGCAGTAGAGACCGTTTACCCTGCCCTCCCTGTCATGGCGCTTGATACCGATAAAATCCATATAGGCCGGCCGGTGCACCGTGGAGCGGATATTGGACTTTGTCACCACCAGGAAATCCTGGGTCGCCATGTAGGCCTCGCCATCCACCGGGATCACCTTGCCCGCCTCCTGTTCGTTCAGGCAGGACTCCCGGAACAGCCCCAACTGGGACGCCTTATCAAGCCGTAGCGTGGCAGTTCCATCCACCTCCTGCAGATCGAACTCACAATAGGCCAGGAAGGTAAAGTGGTCATCACTGATCCACTTCAGAAAGGCACTCAGCTCCGCTTGCTCGGTTACATCGACCGGCAGTGTGGCGGTGTCGAGAATTTCACGTATCGTCTCGGTACGCTCCTTCATGGGCAGCCAGTCGGCATTGGCGTAGGTCACATCCCGAATCACATTCCGAATCATTTTCTCAATCGCCTGAAGCACTTCGGGTGCGACCTGCTTATCCACCTGGAAGTGGATCAGCGATTCCACTTCGCCACCCTCTTTGCTCAGCGGCTTGATTTCACGCAACTCACCGGCATCATCCCGCACGGTGCGGACAAGTGGATGGATGGTGAGATGGATAGTTAGCCCCATCCGGTTCAGCCCCATGGAGAGGGAATCCACCAGAAACACCCGATCGACGGTGACTATCTCGATAATGGTGTGGGGCGACTGCCAGCCGTGCTGTTCAAATCGCGGGTTGTAGACCCGCACCGTGGGTCCATCCCGGTTCCGTTCCTTCAACAACTGCCAATGGGCGATCACTGCACCCACCAGATCGGCAATGGGGGTCGACTCCAGGTCAGACACCGGGATATGGCGATAATAAAAACCGAGCAGTTGCTCGATCTGGGCGCGGTCCTGTTTATTGAATCTGGCGTCGGAATAGCTGGCCAGGTTATCCAGCATTTGTTGCAGCAGGGTATTCCCTTTATGGATGGTCATTTGCCTTCTTTTCCAGTGCAATGGACAGAGTAATGCGATCGTTATTTACAGTGACCCAAAGTTGTTTTTTATTGTTTCCACTAAGTTTAAACGTAGCGCAGAGCCAACCCTTTATCCAGCAATAGCCGGGAAACAGCGGGCGCCTCTTGGGACGCCCCCATAATAACACTCTCTATCGGCTTAAGCCCTGCCCAGACCGCAGCCGTTCTGCAGCGGCAGAAACCGGACCGGTTGACCAGCAGATCACGCTTCAGACCAGTTTTATGAGTGGGGAAAAAGATGGCAACAGGGGGAGGTTTGGCCCGCAACTGTCCCCGGGATTACGGGAACAGTCGGTAAAGCGGGTACGGGGATACGGCAGCAAGTTGGGTCAGGCGTACTCATCCACGCCCAGCATGCGGCTCACCTGCTCCCGCTCCTCCGCATCCTCCAGGGTGCGGTAGGCACGCAGTGCCTGACGGGTTTTGGCATTGATGCCGTCATCAGCAAGGTTGTGCTGGTATAGCAGGCCGGCGCGATTCTCCAGACCGATACGGGGCTCCCCCACCGCTACGACGGCCCGTGCAGTCACCGGCTGGTCGTGACGATGCAGTGACTCCTCAGCCGCGCTGGCCGGTTGGGCCGGAGCCAGTGCCCGGGCGATGCCAGGATCAAAGAAGTTGCTGCCGATGGAGTTGACCACGGGTGAACTCGTCAGCAGCGCCCGCTATGGGCCGGACGGCCGAAGGGGTCTGTCAGTAATCTCCAGTCGATTGGGGTCACGCGCTTCCCTCCTTACTGATCGTTTTACATCCTCAAACGGGTGGCGTCAAAATTCCCGTCGGCCGCTAAAGGCGTGGGAGAGCGTGCCACCATCCACATACTCCAGATCTCCGCCCAGGGGTACGCCATGGGCAATACGGGTGACCCGTACCCCTCTGGCCCGGGCCATTTCGCCGATGTAGTGGGCCGTCGCCTCCCCCTCCACGGTGGGGTTGGTCGCCAGGATCAGCTCCTGAATATTGCCCTCCGCCAAGCGGCGCTCAAACAGATCCAGGCCGATCTCCCGGGGTCCGATACCATCCAGCGGAGAGAGGTGACCACCCAGCACGAAATAGCGTCCGCGATAGTCGGTGGCCTGCTCAATCGCCACCACTTCGGACGGGGTCTCCACCACGCAGATCTGCCCGTCATCCCGGCGGGGATTGCTGCACAGGCTGCAGATGTCGGTCTCGCTGAGGGTACGGCAGCGGCTGCAGTGGCCGATACGCTCCATCGACTCACCCAGCACGCGGGACAGCTGACGACCGCCTTCCCGGTCTCGTTCCAGCAGATAGAAGGCCATGCGCTGGGCCGATTTCGGTCCCACACCGGGCAGGCAGCGCAGGGCCTCCATCAACTCTTCCAGCAGTGGACGATTGGTCATGGTGCCAGCAGATCCTAAAACGGCAGTTTGAAGCCGGGTGGCAGACCGATACCGGCCGTCAGATCGCTCATGCTGTTCTGGGTCTTTTCGGCCACCTTGTGTACCGCGTCGTTCATGGCCGCTGCCACCAGGTCTTCCAGCATCTCCTTGTCGTCGCCGACCAGGGAGTCGTCGATGGAGACCCGCCGCACTTCGTGTTTGCCATTGAGTACCACCTTGACCAGACCGCCACCGGACTCGCCGGTCACCTCCTCCTTGGCCAGCTGCTCCTGCGCCTTCTGGAGATCGGCCTGCATCTTCTGGGCCTGTTTCATGATGTTGCCTAAACCGCCTTTCATTCAGGTATACCTCTCAGTTTTCAAAAATAGGGATTATTCATCCACCGGGCGAACCGAGCCTTCAATCACCCTGGCTCCGAACCTGGCTTCCAGTGCCAGCACCATGGGATCTTCCTGGATCGCCACCTCTGCGGCCCGCTGCCGATCAGCAACTGCCTGTGCCTGGAGTTTGGCCGGTGTCGCCGCCTGCACCGTATCAGGTGAAATTTTCAGCCGCAGTTCGCGGCCCAGGAACTGCTGCAACGCCACCTGCAACCGCTGTTCAGCACTGCCCACCAGCATATGTTGATGGGCCTGATCCAGTTTCAGGCTGAGCGTCACGCCATCCCAGTAATCATAGACGCAATTATTGGCCAACTGTTTGGCGATCCCGCCCAGGGAGAGCCGTTCAACCACCTGGTGCCAGTGACGAAATTCGATCGCCGTTTCGCCACTGTCAGCGGGGGGCGCTGCCGGTTGCACCGCTGCCGCTGTCGTTGATTCCGGCTCCGGCGGCTGTTCCTGCGGCCGACTTGCTGGTGCCGGCGTCGCTTCTCCGGCGGCCGCTTGTTCCGGTTTCGCCCCACGTCCAGCGTCACCCTGAAGTACCGCCTTCAGGGTTTCACTTACAGGGACTCGCGGAGCCTTTTCAGAGCGTTTTTTTTTATCCGACCCGGTCTGTGCTGGCTGACTGGCCGGGGCACTCTCCCCCACACCCTGGGGTCGGAATGCCAGCATGCGCAACAGCACCATTTCAAACCCGGCGCGGGGATCGGGTGCCAGCGGCAGATCCCGCTGCCCCACCAGTCCGATCTGGTAGAAGAGCTGCACGTCACCGGGGGAGAGCCTGTTGGCCAGCCCGATCACCTGCTCCTGATCGCCGGCGCTGTTATCAATGGCATCCGGTACCGCCTGCACCAGGGCAACCCGGTGCAACAGTGAGAGCAGATCCTGCAACACGCCGGCAAAATCCGGCGCCATCTCGGCCAGTTCATTGACCAGACTCATTACCCGGTTGGCATCCAGATCGGCCAGGGCGTCCAGTAGATCATGCACCCGGTCCTGGGCAATACTGCCCAGCATCGACTGTACGTCCCCTTCCAGCACCTTGCCGGCACCGAAAGCGATCGCCTGGTCCATCAAACTCAGGGCATCCCGCATGCTGCCATCGGCTCCCTTGGCCAGCAGCAGCAGGGCCCGCTCTTCATACTGGATACCTTCCCGGTCGAGCAGCTCCTTCAGGTAGCCCTGAATCTGGTCTATCGGTAACCGTTTCAGATTGAACTGCAGACAGCGGGACAGCACCGTCACCGGCACCTTCTGGGGGTCGGTGGTGGCGAGCAGAAACTTCACATGGGGCGGCGGCTCCTCCAGGGTCTTCAGCAGGGCGTTGAAGCTGCTGTCGGAGAACATGTGCACCTCGTCGATCAGGTAGACCTTGTAGCGGCCTCTGACCGGGGCGTAGGGGACGTTCTCCAGCAGTTCCCGGGTCTGGTCAACCTTGGTGCGGGAAGCGGCATCCACCTCCAGCAGATCCACGAAGCGCCCCTCGTCGATCTCCTTGCAGATACTGCACTGCCCGCAGGGGGTGGAGCCGACGCCGTGTTCGCAATTGAGGGATTTGGCAAAGATACGCGCCAGAGTGGTCTTGCCCACCCCCCGGGTGCCGGTAAACAGGTAGGCGTGGTGCAACCGGTTGTTGTCCAGGGCGTTACTGAGCGCCCGCACGACATGGGCCTGCCCCACCAGTTCACTGAATATCCGCGGACGCCACTTACGGGCTAGCACCTGATATGACATGGATTCCCTGCGAGCTCTACTCTGTTGCTGTTAACCGGAGCGGGAAGTGTACCTCAATGATCGACCGTATTCACATCCGGTTTGGCGTTTTGGAGACCTGTCAGCGGATCAGCCTGGCAGGGTCGGTGCGCGGTATGCACCCGCGCCGGGATGGCGATGCGGGCGAGCGGCTTGACGCGGCAAGTCGCACCCAGCCTGCATGGTTTATGGAGGCGGCCCGTACCAGCCACACCCCGGCACACGAGTCCACTGCTGCGGCTGCTCCCTTCCGGGCCTGACCGGGTTCACAGCTTTTCGTTGCGAGGGGACCGATACGGACCACCATAACCTGATTGAAGCCACCACCAGGGGGAGGCGGCATCGAGGTGGGGATTATCCGGGTCTGCCGAACAGGGGTCAACCTCGCTGTGAATTTTCTTTCAGCCCGGCCGGGCAAACCGGCTGAACCGTCATCGACCCGGAAGGGTGGGCAGGTCATTGGTGCCCACCCTACCTGTAGGTTGTTTAACCCCCGCCACGCTGGAAATAGCGGTCAAAACGGTCCATGAAACGCTGCCGATCCGTCTCATCCAGTCCGTTAAACTGAAACTCCACCGGGGTCACCGGCAGACTCAGGGAGGCGATACGCCGTTCGCCGGTCTCGCCCAGTGTGATGACGATGGACCCGGCCGGATGCTCAATGGTGAACACCCGTCCTTCCGTCCGATAGGTCAGGGGTTCGATGGCACCGGGCAGTGAGCGGGTAAAGTCGGCCAGGGTCAGCCCCATGTCACGACGCAAGTGCACGGGAACGGTTTTACCCATGCCGCCCTACCCGACCAGCAACCAACCGGCAGCCACTAACCACCGGCAACCGCTGGCCAGACCGCCAGCTCATCACCCTCGGTCAGGGGCTGGTTGCGCTGGCCGGGGGGAATAAACACCCCGTTGACCAGCACCAGATGCACTTCCGCCTGCGGCACACCCTGCTGTTCCAGCAGCTGCGCCGGGCTGGTGCCTTCCGCCACTTTCAGGGCGACCTGGTGATCTTCCGCTTCGGCTGGCAGATACTGCCCCAGCGAGGCGTACAGTTTAAAAATTACTCTCATAAGCTGATTATCGTGGCTCAAGCCGTTGCCCACCCATTAGCCCTGGGTCAGTTGGGTAGCGCCCAGGTAGGCCTCCATGATGCGCGTGGGATCTTCCATCAGGTGCTGCTTCCATTTGCCCAGCCTGACCCGGCTCTGAATCAGGCCACGCAGCACGCCCACATGCTGGGTCATACCCAGGGTGATGGCTCCGACCAGCCGATCCTCGCTGAACTGTAGCCGGATATATCGGTACTCGGCACTGTCCATTCGATGCACATGGTCACCACCGGGAACCCCCATCCACTGACCATAGGAGACCGAGATCAGTCCCAGGGTATCCAGTACATTCATCGCCATGCTGCCGGCATAGGGGGTCACCTGTCCACACATGTTGAGCGCGGCGATACGGGCGGTCTCCGCCGCCACCGGCTGAATGGCGTGTACCGCGTGTTTACCCCCACTGCCCCAGTCGATCCCCTCGCAGCTGTCACCGGCGGCATAGATACCGGGCACCGAGGACTCCATCTGCTGGTTGACCACCACACCCTGACCCAGCTCGATACCACTGTCCCGCAGGTAATCCACCGCCGGTTTGACCCCGGTCGCCACCACCACCAGGTCGGCATCGATCGGATCCACCGGATCACACTGCAGGGTAAAGCGGGCATTGCCGTTGCTGTTTGCCTGCACCCCCGTCACCCGGGTCGAAGTGTGCACCTTGACCCCCTGCTTGAGACACCACTGCTTGATCAGGTTACCGGACTCCTGATCCATCATCCGGGGCACCATGCGGTCGCCCATCTCCACCACGGTCAGGTCAACACCCCGTTCCGCCAGCGCCTCCATGATGATGCAGCCGATGAAGCCGGCCCCCATCAGTACCACGCGGGAGCCGGGCTGGGCGTATTGCGCAATGTTGCGCGCATCTTCCAGGGTCCAGCAGTGGTGAACTCCAGGCTGATCCAGCCCATCGATAGGCGGTTTCACCGGATCGGAACCGGTGGCCAGCAGCAACCGGTCAAAGCTGACCGTTTCACCATTGGCCAGTTTTACCTGCCTGGTCGCGCTGTCCACCGCCGTTACCCGTTGCCGGATCTGGCGAACCCCCAGACGATCCAGGTGATCGGGATCATGGCGCAGATAGGTGCCCTGCTCCTGGATCTTTCCCGCCAGATAGTAGGGAATGGCCATCCGGGAGTAGGCCGGTTCCGGCTCTTCACCGATCAGGATCAATTCCGCTCTGGAATCCTGTTTTCGTAGGGTTTCAACGGCGGTCACACCCGCCGGTCCCGCACCGATTACCACGTATCGCATGGATTTGTTCTCCTCAAAGAAAAGTAAGAGGAGAGCAGTCTCCGCTGCTCTCCCCCACTTCCCCCTGCCAATTACGAGAGCCCGAGACCACGCAGGGTGTCCGGTGTCGGCACCCCTTCCTTGCTCCAGCCGCGCAGTTCGTAATACTCGGGTAACATCTTGGCCAGACCACTCACCTTACCGGCGGCCGGGCCGGTGGTGGCCGGTTCCGTCAGCAGCCGTTTCGGCAGCGTGTCATCCTTGGCGGTAAAGCCGGCGGCCATGTTGAACTGCCGCTCCAGATTCCAGATACGTTCACCGGTCTCGGCCAGCCGCTCCAGGGTCCACTCACCCTCACAGGCGGCATCGATCTGGGGATAGAAATCCTCCAGGGTCCAGGCAAAGGTGGTGAACACACAGAGTCCGCTGGAGTCCACCGCCGCGGTGGCATCCTGGAACGCCTTGACCAGACCCGCCTTGCCTTCCGTCACCAGTGGATCGGTCTTCTCCGGAATGCCCAGAATCTCCGACGCCACGGTGTAGCTGCGCAGGTGACAGGCGCCCCGGTTACTGGTGGCATAGGTGAGACCCATACCCTGGATGCCGCGCGGATCGTAGGCCGGGAACTCCTGTCCCTTGACGCTCATGGAGAGCTCAGGATGACCGTATTTTTCACATAGCCGCTTGGAGCCGAGACCCAGGATCTTGCCAAAGCCTTCGCCCTTGCCCACCAGTTCTGCCATGGTGGTCAGTGCCTCAGCGGAGCCGAAGTTCAGCTTCACGCCACCGGTATCCTCATCGGTGATCACTCCCATCTCGTACAGCTCCATGGCTGCCGCCATGGTGGCGCCGAAGGTGATGGGATCGAAGCCCTGCTCATTACAGATATAGTTGGCGAAGGTGAGTGCATCCAGGTCATCCACGCCACAATCGGCACCCAGGGACCAGGCGTTCTCGTACTCCAGACCACCGGAAGCACCCCAGTACTCGGGACGGTTTTTCACCGTGTAGTGCTCTTTGTCGATACGGGCGACACGCCCGCAGGCGATGGTGCAGCCGAAGCAGGCCTGGTTGGTCACCAGGTTGGCCTTGCCGTCGCTGGCACGGGGTTCATGCATCGCCTCACCGGAGATTTTCGAGGCGCCATCAAACTGCACGGCCGAGGCGTTATTGGTGGGCAGCGCACCCACTTCGTTGATCACGTTCATCAGCACCTGGGTGCCGTAGGTGGGCAGGCCCTGTCCGGTGACCGGATTCTCGGCCAGGATCTTCTTTTTCTCGGCCACCGTCTCCATGAAGCGCACGGGATCCTTCACACTGACCCCCTTGGTGCCCCGCACCGCCACCGCCTTCAGGTTCTTGGAACCCATCACGGTACCGACGCCGGAGCGACCGGCGGCCCGATGCAGATCATTGACGATGCAGGCGAACATGACGCCCTCCTCGCCGGCCCTGCCGATGGCGGAGATCTTCAGCTGCGGGTCCTGGTGCTTGGCGTGCAGGATCTTGTCCGCATCCCAGACGCTCTTGCCCCAGATCTCATCCGCCGGCAGCAGTTCGGCATGATCGTCATTGATATAGAGATAGACCGGTTTGGGTGCCCGGCCCTCAAAAATGATCATGTCCCAACCGGCAAACTTCAACTCAGCGCCGAAATAGCCGCCTGAGTTGGAGCAGGCGATGGCGCCGGTGAGCGCCCCTTTGGTGATGACCGAGTAGCGCGCACTGGTGGATGAGGCGGTGCCGGTCAGGGGACCGGTGGCGAAGATCAGCTTATTGTCCGGTGACAGGGGATCGACCTTGGGATCCACCTCCTCCGCCAGGTACTTGGAACCCAGGCCCCGCTGCCCGAGATAGTCCGCCGCCCACGCCATGTTCAGGGGTTCGGGGGCGCAGGTGCCTTCCGTTAAATTCACACGCAATATTTTTTTCTGCCAGCCCATGTTGTCTGCTCCCTTGTCTATGCCTGTGCGGCGGTTTGGGTGTCGGTGCGGGAAGCCCAGGCACGCATCTTGTCGTAGCCGGTACTCTCCGCATCGATATAGGTAATGGCCTGGGTGGGACAGGCCTTGGCACAGGCGGGATCACCGCCGCACAGATCACACTTCATCACCTTACCGGTCACCGTGTTGTAGTTGATGGTGCCGAACGGACAGGCGATGGTGCAGACCTTGCAACCGACACAGAGCCCGTCGTTGACCATCTTGGCCCCGGTGGCTGCATCCAGGGTGATCGCCTCGGTGGGACAGGCGCTCATGCACCAGGCCTCATCACATTGGGTACAGGTGTAGGGAACAAAGCGACCTTCGGCGTGGAAAGTGAACACCTTGATACGGGATTTGGCCGGGTTGAAATTGCCTTCATGCTCGTAGGAGCAGGCCATTTCGCATTGCAGACAGCCTGTGCATTTGTCCGGCGAGATGTAGAGTGACCTCAGCATCATTGTCTCCTCTGGGTTGTTATGGGTTTTATGTTGCGGGGTAAGCCTGCCTGACCCGATTCAATACGGACCATGGGGATTGGAGCCTGTCAGCGGATCCGGTCGGGGCCTGATCAACTCCGATCGGTTCCACCCGCTCAATCCGCCACGTGCCGCAATCAGCCGATCTGATCTTCAATATTTCTGTTCCGCGTTTAATCATTTGAAACGCCTACGCTGCCTGTTGATCCATCCAGCTATGTCAGCATTTTTGTTATTTGCTGAATATAGAAGAAGACGCACCGAATAGCGAGCCAAAAATAGACGCTAAGCTATTTATTTCGTTATGTTTTTTCGAGCATAACGGGGTATAAGAAAGCGTACTTCGAGGACTGTTTTTGCGCTGTGGAAGCGCCGTTCCGGCAGGGATTACGCCGTTCTTTGTTGGCCTCTTCCGTTATGTGCTATAAATCATAACGTTGAGAAGTTGATCTGCTTCGGGGAGGGCACAGGGCCGGATTGAAAACGCGCCCGGTGCCACGGGGGGATGAGGATAGGCCCCCG
The DNA here is from genome assembly GCF_001007875.1 of Sedimenticola thiotaurini. Lineage (NCBI taxonomy): Bacteria > Pseudomonadati > Pseudomonadota > Gammaproteobacteria > Chromatiales > Sedimenticolaceae > Sedimenticola > Sedimenticola thiotaurini. Next base: position 1,449,471 of record NZ_CP011412.1, read on the forward strand.
GAACCGGAAAATTGGCGGTCGCGGCAACAGCCGTGGAATCCCGCCCACAATAAGACGGGCGCCCTGAGCGCCTCGTTTCCATACCTACCAAAAGGATCAATACCAATGCATAAAAAACTCCATCTGCTACTCCCGTTATGTCTGCTCTGGTCACTGGCATTCGCCCTCCAGGCAGCACCACTTCGCATGGCCACCACCACCAGTACCCAGAACTCCGGACTGCTGGATCTGCTGCTGCCCGCCTTCCAGAAGCAGACCGGTATCGAGGTGCACGTGATAGCTGTGGGCACCGGTAAGGCACTGAAGATGGGCCAGGACGGTGATGTGGATGTGGTGATGGTGCATGCGGTCGCCGCCGAAGAGAAGTTTGTTGCCGACGGCTTCGGCACCGATCGGGTCCAGTTCATGTACAACGATTTTGTCATTGTCGGACCGGCCAGTGATCCGGCCGGTATCAAGGGGGTAGCATCGGCCGCTGATGCCATGGCGAAAATCGAGGCCAGCCAGTCCCGGTTCATCTCCCGGGGCGATGACTCCGGCACTCACAAAAAAGAGAAGGCGCTCTGGCAGGCGGCCAACATCCAGCCCGCCGGCAACTGGTATGTGGAGGCCGGACAGGGGATGGGCAAGGTGCTGCAGATGGCCAGCGAACTGGACGGTTACTCCCTGACCGACCGCGGCACCTGGCTCGCCTACAAGGACAAGGTGGACCTGGCCCTGCTCAACGAAGGCGACAACCGCCTGAGCAACCCCTATGGCGTGATTGCCGTCAACCCGGCAAAGCATCCTGATACCAACTACGCGGATGCCAAAAAACTGATCCAGTGGGTCAGTTCCAAACCGGGGCAGGAGCTGATCCGGGACTACCGCCTGCATGGCGAACCCCTGTTTATCCCCCTGCTGTTGAAATAGGCATTCATGGAATCACTGGGCGCTGCAAGTTACCAGGCTCTCTATCTGCTGTTTACCGGGGATAGTTCGCTCTGGACCATTATCGGTATCTCTTTCAGCGTCTCAGTGCGTGCCCTGCTCTATGCTGCCCCCTTCGGTATATTGACCGCCTTTTTTCTGGCCTACTTCAGTTTTCCCGGCCGACGGCTGCTGGTCTCCATATTCAACACCGCCCTCTCCATCCCGGCGGTGGTGGTCGGCCTGACACTCTATATCCTGCTCTCCAAGGCGGGACCGCTGGGCGCCTGGCGACTGCTGTTTACCCAGGACGCCATGATCATCGGCCAGGTGTGTCTCTGTTTTCCCCTGCTGGTGGCCATGGCCCACTCCGCTCTGCAGGCTTCCGATCGGCGCGCCTGGGAGACAGCCCTGACCCTGGGCGCCACGCCTTTCCGGGCACTCCTGACCATTCTGCATGAGACCCGTTTCGGTCTGGTCGGCGCACTGTTGGCCAGCTTTGGTCGCATTATTGCCGAAGTGGGCAGTTCCATGATGCTGGGGGGGAATATTCTCAATTACACCCGCAATATCCCCACCGCTATCGCCCTGGAGACCAGCAAGGGGAGTTTTGCCGAGGGTATCGCTCTCGGCATGGTGCTGCTGTTCATGGCGCTGTTCCTGAATATCCTGCTCGGTCAGCTACAGGGCAAAGGGGAGGTAGTCCAGTGACCAGCGCCAACCCCTGGCTGAAGTTGCAGCACCTCACTTTCAATCGGGGTGAGCGCACCATACTGAAGGATCTTTCACTGGAGTTCCGCAGCGGCGAACTGATCCTGCTGACCGGCCAGAACGGCTCCGGCAAAACCACCCTGTTACGGATCCTGGCCGGCTTGCTGAAGCCCGGCCAGGTGAGGTTTGAGATCGAAGGCAAACAGCGCAACTGGCGGCAAACTTACCACTACCTGCGGGAGCAGGTCTGTTACCTGCACCAGCAACCCTATCTGTTTGACAGTTCGGTTTCGGACAATATCGCCTACGGTCTGAAACGGAAAAAAATGGCTCGCCGGGCGATTCGCTCCCGGGTAGCCGAGGCACTGGAGCTGATCTCCCTGGAACACCTGGCCGAGCGTAACTGTCAGGAACTCTCCGGGGGCGAGAAACAGCGGGTGGCCATCGCCCGCGCCTGGGCGATCTCGCCACGCCTGATGCTGCTGGACGAACCGGTTTCCAACCTGGACAAGCGTTCGCGGGAGATCAGTTACGACCTGATCAATCAGCTACAGCAACAGCAGATCGGTGTGGTCTATACCAGCCATGAACCCCAGACCGGCAAGCTCAGGCTGAATCGCCATATTCACCTGTATGACGGCGAGTTAACCACCAAGCCACTGCAGAACAACTATCCGCCCGGCATCATTGATCTGGAGAAGGAGCGCATCAGCAAACAGTTTCCATGAGCAGATCCGGCGTTCTGGATAGATAACCATTGGCTATCCGGGTGAGAGAAAACTGCCGGATTAACCCCATAACAGAGAGCAGTCAGGATCACGGCCCATGCAGTCAGGCTCATACCGTTTCGACCGGGTTGAATTTGCCGGCTCCCTGGGCGACCTGGGAACCCTGATACCCCTTGCCATCGGCCTGATAACCATCAATGGACTGAGTTTCAGTGCCGTATTTCTCTGGGTCGGCCTGTTTTATCTGATCGCCGGTCTCTATTACCGACTGCCGATCCCGGTACAACCCCTCAAGCTGGTCTCCGCCATCGCCATCGCCTTTCCAGAGAAGATAACCATACCGGTGATAGCTGCTACCGGAGTGCTGTTTGGTGGCGCACTGCTGGTACTCGCTTTCACCGGACTGATCGACAGGCTGGCCCGGCTCTTCACCCGGCCGATCGTGCGTGGCATCCAGCTGGGACTGGGATTCATCCTGATGATCAAGGGACTGGAGTTGATCAATCGGCCGGAACTGCTGCCGGGAAGCAGCCACAGCATCAGCCTGGGGAGCATACCGCTGAATCCCCTGCTCGGACTGGCAGCCCTGGCGCTGGTGCTCTGCCTGCTCAACAGCCGGCGCTATCCTGCCGCCCTGATGGTGGTGATCGCCGGCATCGCCGTCGCCCTGCCGTTCGGTTCTTTGCATGATTTACACTGGGAGTTCGGCCCCACCGCCATGGATCTGGTGATACCGGGAGTGAATGACTTTACCACGGCCCTGTTCCTGCTGGTGATACCACAGCTGCCGCTCACCATCGGCAACGCCGTCATTGGCACCAGCGATACCGCCCGGAATCTGTTTGGCAGCGGCTCCGCCACGGCGCGGGTCTCAAACCGCAGCTTTTCGCTCGGCATGGGGTTGATCAACCTGTGCGTCGGTCTCATGGCGGCCATGCCGCTCTGTCACGGCGCCGGCGGCCTGGCGGCCCATTATCGCTTTGGCGCCCGTACCGGCGGTTCCAATATCATGCTGGGTCTGCTGTTTATCCTGATCGCCCTGGCTTTCGGCGGCATCGGTGTGGGCCTGCTGTCAACCATTCCCAACGCAGTACTGGGTGTGCTGCTGCTGTTCGCCGGACTGGAGCTGGCACTACTGATCAGGGACGTGCGGGAGCGCCAGGAACTTTTCATTATCCTGTTGATTGCCGGCATCAGCCTGGCCACCGCCAACATGGGTATCGCCTTTGTCGCCGGCATCATCGTCTCCGGGTTCCTCCGTTGGCGCGGCATCAAAATTTAGGGTCTGCCGAGGCCCCGGGTGGTATGGTCATCGGCCATGCAGGCCGATTGAATTGATCTACAGTTCCATAATCCGGTAATTTAACCTGCCACCTGCACATATTTTCCTGACAAGAGCCTGGAAACCGACCATGACCGATAGCAATAACAACTCCATCGAAAGCTGCATGGACAGCATTGACAGCTCGATCAGTGCCGACGACGCGCTGCAGATGATCCTGACCCGGGTCCGGCCGGTGGAGGGTGTGGAAGCGGTTCCTCTGCGTAACGCCCTGGGGCGAGTCCTGGCCCGTCCTGTCACCTCACCGATCAATGTGCCCGCCTACCGGAACTCCGCCATGGATGGTTACGCCCTGCGGGGCGAGGATATTCCGGCGGATGGAACACAACGGCTCAAGGTGGTTGGCAGCGCTTTTGCCGGGCAGCCCTACCAGGGCGCACTGAAGCGGGGCGAGTGCATCCGTATCATGACCGGCGCCAAGGTGCCGGAGGCCGCCGATACCGTCATTATGCAGGAGTGGGTGGAGCGGGATGGCGACGACGCCATTATTGATGACCGCACCAAACCCGGCGCCAACGTACGTCAGGCCGGTGAGGACATCCAGGCCGACGCCGTGATTCTGGATAACGGTGACGAGATCGGTCCGGCCCAGCTGGGTCTGCTGGCCTCCCTGGGTATTCCCGAGGTGGCGGTGCGGCGGCGGGTACGGGTCGCCTTCTTTTCCAGTGGTGACGAAATCCGCAGTATCGGTCAGCCCCTGGAGGAGGGGCAGATCTATGACAGCAACCGCTACACCCTGTTCGGCATGCTGACTGAACTGGGTGCCGATCTAATCGATATGGGTGTGATACCGGACCGGGCAGACGCGATCCGGGAAGCCGTGCAGCAGGCGGCCCGAACGGCCGACCTGGTGCTCACCTCCGGTGGCATCTCCGTGGGTGAGGCCGATTTCATTGCCGATACCATCCGGCAACTGGGCGAGATTCACTTCGCCAAAGTGGCGATCAAACCGGGGCGACCGCTCACCTTCGCCCACATGGGTGACGCCTGCTTTTTCGGACTACCGGGCAATCCGGTGGCGGTCATGATCACCTTTCTGCAGTTTGCCCGGCCCGCTATCCAGCGTCTGCAGGGCAGACGCGAACAACCGGAGCTCCGGTTGCGGGTCAGGGCGGGATCAGCTTTACGTAAACTACCGGGACGCACCGAGTTCCAGCGCGGCCTCCTGTCCCTGGATGAGCGGGGTGAACTGGTGGTAAACAGCTGGGGACGCCAGGGCTCCGGGGTACTCAGCTCCATGAGCAGCGGCAACTGCCTGATCCGGCTCCCGGAAGAGAGCAGCAACATCCAGCCGGGAGAGCTGGTGGAGGTGCTGCCATTCGACCTGTTGCGCCATTGAACAGTACAGCCTGGGGTGACACTCCCCTGCCGGATCACTCCAGCGACTTCTCCCAGAACAGCGCCTGCCCCGTGGACGGATCCAGTTCATAGCCGGAAAAACCGGCCTGTTGATAGACCGAACGCGCCCGCCGGTTCCCGGCCAGCACCTCCAGGGTGAGCTTGCAGCAGCCGCGCTCCCGGGCGTGGGCTTCCACCCGCTCCAGCAACCGCCGGGCAATCCCCTGGCCACGGTAACCATCCAGTACCACCACATCGTGGATATTGAGTAACGGCCGGCACCTGAACGTCGAGAAACCTTCAAAACAGTTGACCAATCCCACCGGCTGCCCATCGGCAAAGGCCAGGAAGCTCACCGCTGCGCTGCGCTTGCGTAACTCCGTCACCAGGTTTTTCCGTGTAAACCCGGACAGTGGCTGACCGCCACCCATGGGATCCCGGGCGTAGGCATCCAGCAGTTCGAGCAACGCCCCGGCATGGCGGGGTTGGGCCAGGTCGGCCTGTACGATCTCTATCAACACAACGCTGTTATCTCCCGCCTTCCGAACCGGCAGCGGCGACCGCTACCGGCACACTCTCTGTCATTCAGGTTGAACCCTACTGTTTATTAATAAAAAGCCGCTCCAGAGAGCTGGCACTGATGGGCTTGCTGAAGTAGTAGCCCTGTGCAAAATCACACTCCTCAGCCTGCAAAATAGCCAGTTGCTGAACAGTCTCCACCCCTTCCGCGATGACCTTCAGCCCAAGACTCCGGGCCATGGAGATGGTCGCCACCACCAGCTCCCTGTCATCCAGATCAGTGGTGATATCACGGACAAAACTGCGATCGATTTTGAGGGTGTCGAAGTGGTAATGGCGCAGATAGCTGAGCGAAGAGTAACCGGTACCAAAGTCATCCATGGAGAGGGCGACCCCCATATTACGCAGGCCGTTAAGAATCTCCACCGAGTCGATCCGATCACTTAACAGGACATTCTCGGTCACCTCGATTTCCAGAAAATCACCCGGCAATCCATACTCTGTAAGGATGTTTTCCAGTCGGACCAGGAACGCCCTGTCCTTCAGCTGCACCGGTGATACGTTGACCGCAACCCGGAATGTCTGCCCCTTTTCATCGCGCCAGTAAGCTGCCTGCTGTATCGCTTTCCGCAACACGTAATCACCGATCTCCACGATACGTCCAGTACGTTCGGCAACCTCGATAAACTCGACCGGAGGCACTTCGCCCAGCTTAGCATTCTTCCAGCGCAGCAGTGCCTCGACACCGACAATCACCTGGGAGTGGATGTTCACAATAGGTTGGAACAGCAGATAGAACTCATCATTCTGCAAGGCGGTATACAGCTGCTCCTCCAGCTCTACCCGCCGCGATACATCCTGGTTCATGGAGTCGGTGTAGAAATTGAATGCATTGCGTCCCAGTGACTTGGAGTGATACATGGCAGTATCGGCATTGCGCAGCAGGATCTTGGATGTATCACCATCGTCCGGATAGATGGCGATACCGATACTGGCGGTCAGCAGGATCTCCCGATCCCCCAGTTTGAAGACCGTACGAAATGCCGAGAGGATCTTCTCTGCCACCCGCTGGGCATCAACCCGCTCATGCAGATGGGCGAGCAACACAATAAACTCATCACCACCCAATCGACCGACAGTATCATTTTCCCGGATCGACTCCCTTACCCGGTGCGCCGCCTCTTCGATAACCTGGTCACCCACTTCATGACCAAGGGTGTCATTCACTTTCTTGAAGTCATCCAGATCCAGGAACAGTACCGCGGAGAGGTGATTTTCCCGTTGCGCCGTACGGACAATCTGGGATAAGCGGTCCAGGGCCAGGAACCGGTTTGGCAGCCCGGTCAGGCTGTCATAATGGGCCTGGTGCAGAATCTTCTCCTCCTGAACCTTACGCAGCGTGACATCCTCTTTCACACCCAGGTAGTGCCGGATGCGCCCCTGACCATCAAAAATGGGCGAGATATGGGCATACTCCCAGAACAGGGAACCGTCCTTGCGCCGGTTCTGGAACTCGCCCTGCCAGGACTGTCCGCTCTGAATCGTGTTCCACAGATCTGTGTAGACCTCCGGTTTGGTTTTGCCCGATGACAGGATGCTGGTGTGCTGTCCCTGAGCCTCTACCGCCGTATAACCGGATGTGCGTTCAAACCCCCGGTTGACATATTCGATCCGGCCGTCCAGATCGGTGATCACGATGGAAACCGGGCTCTGCTCCATGGCCTGGGAGAGGGTGCGAATGGTCTCTTCTGTCTGTTTATGCTCCGTAATATCCGCCGAGGTGAAGATGGCGGCAATCTGGCGTCCGTCATCCCCATAGATTGGTGAGGCGTTAGCCAGTACGTAGGTCTCCGAACCATCCGCCCGGCGGAAAATGACCTCTTTACTGCGGGTAGCATGCTCTTCCACCATGGCCCGCACCAGCGGTGTCTCCCGCACATCCAGCACACGACCATCGGGCTCCTCCATCTGCCAGGTTCGGGACTCCGTATTGATCAGTTCACCTTGGACATAGCGAATTTTCTGCTGCTGTTCATCCGACACGCCGGTGATACGCTGGATCTCCTGATTGACCAGGGTCACGTTCCAGTCCTGGTTCGTTCCCTCCGCCAACATGATGGCAAAAGGGGCCTGGTCAATCACAGCATGCAGGAGCGTATTGGTATGTTTAAGACTCAGCTCCACGTTACGGCGCTCGGTGATGTCCTGCAGGGCGGTAAACCGGACCATCCGATCCTGGTAAAGCATATCGCGTCCGCGAACCTCCGCCGGGAAGGTGGAGCCATCCTTGCGTAACGCCACTATCTCGTAAGGTTCGGTCGTACCGGACGCCATTCTCTGCCGGACCAGCTCCCGGTATTCCGGCCCCACCCACTCTATGGCGGGCTTACCGATCGCCTCTTCCAGGGGGTAACCAAACATCTTCTCTGCGGCCCGGTTCTGTCCCAGGCAGATACCGTTCTCGGATATGAATATGGCCTCAAACGCCGCCTCGGAAAGTGCCCGCAGCTGTCCTTCACTCTTTCTCAGGGCCTGCTCAGCAGCGAGCTTTTCTGTAATGTCATGGGCGATTCCGAACACCATGCCATCCGCCAGGGGAACCACGCTCAGCCGGGCATACCGTTCAGTTCCATCCAGATGGCTGAACACTACATTCCCCAGGTCGTGGGTGGTGTTTGTCTGCAAGGCGTGATCCAGTCCTCCACAGTCAGCCGTTGGACAGATATCGGGGATGGTCAGGGAGGTCAACTCCTCTACCGAACGACCGGTCAGCTTTTCCGCCGCCTGGTTGGCATCAATAAAATAACCGGATACGGTATTGAACAGGAAAATTGCATCACTGGACTGGGCAAACAGTGAATAGAAGCGGGCATCGCTCTCTTCCCGTGCACGCTGGGCATTGATGCGTACTGTGATGTCATTGAAAGCCACCACTGCACCAATCACCTTACCCTGGTGACGCATCGGATAAGCCCGGTACTCCACAGGTATGCACTTACCGTTGGCTGCGCAGAAAATCTCGTGCTCCCGATAGACCCGGGTATCTTCACGCATCGCGGTCAAAATGGGCGACTGGTCTTCTGCATAGGCGCTATCATCAGCGGCGCGCTGACTGATAACATCGGTCAGCCCCTTCCCCAGCAGATTCTCGTCGTCGGAGTAGCCCAGTGTTTCGACACAGGCACGGTTACAGAAAGTAAACTGTCCCTCCAGGTCAATGCCAAAAATGCCGGCACCGGTTGAGGCCAGCAACAGTTCAATATGTTCATGCGAGCTGACCAGCTCCTGGGTGCGGGCATCCACCTCCTCTTCCAATTGATACTTGGCCGTCCGCAGGGCAATCTCCGCCTCCTGCCAACGCCTGCCCACGCCGTTGACAATGGCGAGCCCGATCACCGCAATGGTGATCAGGATAAACACCGTTGTGGCGATTATGGCCCGGGAACGGTTCTGGATCTTACCTAGCAGGGTCTCCTCGTTACGCAGCACCACCATCTGCCAGCCGGAGACTACAGGTATGCTGTAACCGAGGTAGCTGATGGTACTGTCCGGGTTGGTGAAGCGTCGATAACCGGAGTCATCGGGTTGTCCCGGGTGGAGGGAAGCCTTCAGTTGCCGTACCACAGGACGTTGTTGAAACGTCTCCCAGCGATCTGGTAAAAGCCAACCCGGATCGCTGTGGGCCAGCAGGTTCCCCCGTTCATCGAGCAGAAACATCTCGTCGAAGGAGGAGGTGGCAAACTGCTGGATCAGCCGCGACAGGCGTTCCAGGTGAAACACCCCGCCGAGATGGGCGATCATCTGCCCGTCACGGTTGCGCACCGGCGTATTGATGGCAACGGCAAGTTGGCCGTCGGCACCCAGGTAGCTGTTGGAAATCACCGTGTCGGCGGTGCGCAGTGTCTCCTGGAAATAGGGCCGATCGCGCATATTGTGCTTGGTGATGGAACGCTGCACATAATAGGGCTCGGCAAGATAGTGTTCACCATCCGGGGCAAGCAGAAAGAGTACGGAAAAATCGCTGTATTCGTTGAGAAACCGCCGCAGTATTCGACGTCGTTCCGGTTCTGCGCTTTCGGGAACACCACCTATCCCATGATCAATCCGGTCGGGATCAAGGGATTCCTGGAACATCGGCAGATCCGCCACCAGGCGGAGCGCCCGACTGGCCTTATTCATCTCCTGGTCAATCCGGCCCGCCAATGCCGCAGCCAGCGGCTGATTGTGCTCCTGCCAGTGCCCGATCGCCTCCCGTTCCAGGGCGTTGTACAGATAGGTGGCCACAACCAGTACAGCAAGAAAGGCCGCTACACCACCGAGCAGAGTCATCCGCTTCAAACTGGTCAGTTCGGTTTTGGCGAGGGCCACGGTCTGTCTGGAAACAGCGGGCTGATCTGTATTCACACTATCCATTAAGTTAAGAAATCTGGCATGCCGTCTCTCTCCGTGCACTCCCTTAAACTGGCGGGTTATCATCCTACCGGAGACTCTTGCTGAACGGCCGGACTGTCCGACTTGAACTTTCGATGGTTTCCGCCTGGTTCTGCCGGGGTTGCTGCGGAAAGATTACCACGAACCATAGGCAACTGCTTCCATAAATGCGCGCCCAACCCCATCGGTAACAGGTTAAAATCCCATAGGACAGGTGGTTTTTCAGCGGCCCGAACCGTGCCGGGATACCAGGATTAATAACTTGAATAATTTATGGTTATTATCGTTGGATCACATGGTAGGATGCCGCGCTCAAGTAATTTTGACCGGAGTACCGAATGGCAATTGTGCGCTGGATTCTTGGACGACTGATACTGCTGATCGATTGGCTTACAACGCCAGGTGGAGTCAAGCGTCCACCGGAACAACAGGCCGCCCTGAATCAGCAGACCGCCCATCTGTCCCTGTATCAGTTCCAGGCCTGTCCATTCTGCGTCAAGGTACGCCGTTTCCTGAAGCGAAACAGTCTGCAAATAGAGACCCGGGACGCCAAGAGAGATCCACAATACCGCAATGAACTGCTGTCCGGCGGTGGGGAGATCAAAGTCCCCTGCCTGAGAATTGACAATGACCAGGGTGACACTCAGTGGTTGTATGAATCGGACGAGATCATAAGCTATCTGGAACAGCGCTACCTGAAACCAAACGCCTGAATCGACAGAATAATCTGTCCGGCCCCGGGGATTCCCTGGCGGAAGACGCCCACTCCTGCTACCAGCGGAGAATTCATCACCTCTCCCCTGGGACCTGGACCTTACTGCTCAAGCCGAGCCTTCCGGTGCTTCTCCCGGACCATTTCCAGACTCCACTCAAGGTGATACCCGTCCACCTTTTTGACCCACAACTCGTCGGCCACAATGGCCGACAATCGGTCACTGAACCTGCCTTCCACCCGGACCAACTTCAAGACGTATTTCAGTTTGGTTTTCCAGTCGATATTGGTTACGTAGAAGTAGTTGCCATCCGCCGTCTGGACGACAAAATCACGCTCCAGCAGCACATGGGGATCGTCCTTGTCGATTGGGCACAGTTTCCCTTTCGATGCGCAACCCAATCCATTAAACCGCCCCTCGATACGATCAGCCTGGACCACCAGGGGCAGCAGGATCAGGGTAAGTATTAAAATCCAACGAAATTGACTCATGGCTGTCATGGGAAATCATCCGGGTTACGGGCGGCTCAGCTGCGCGCCAGGCGGCGGTTTATGGGGTGCTATGGATATAAGGACCAGAATAACATGGTAATTCTTTCACCAGCCCCAGACTAGCCGGATACGGCAGCCTGTTCTGGACACGAATGCAGCATCGGCTATCATGGAGCACAATAAAAACCGCTTACCACCGATCATTAATCACCAGCCACGAGATTCGCAGTATGCCAGCTCCCCATATCCATACCGCCGTTCCCCTGAGACGCTACCAACTCGGCTCTTTTCTGGTCAATATTCTGGGCGACATCAAGAGCGATGATCCCGCCGAGTATCGCTATATCATGGCGTTGATCGATGAAGGGGCCCAGGAGCCCTGTCTCTACGTTACCGCTGAGGTCAATCCACCGGCACAACGCCAGCAGGGGCGCTATCGCATCCGGGTGGTGCTGGATCAGCAGGAGAAGGAGATGGGTTCCGCCGATGAGTGGGGCGATGTGGAGAATTTCTCCATCTTCAGCATGGGAATAGCGGCCAAGCTGTACCAGCTTGGTGACGAGGAGCCGAAACGACTGGTGTGACAGAGCCGGTCCGGTTCAGCCGGCGGGCCGCCGGTATTGGGGCAACTTCAGGCCGAATAAAATGGCCGCGGTCCGCAGACCGAAAGCGATCGAAAACGCCCCCAGAGTGGCGATCATCTCCCCCACATTCACCAGTTGCAGCAACAGATAGGCGGTGGCACCGGCAACCGCGGTGGTCACATAGAGCTCCCGGGAAGAGAGGATCAGGCTCTCGGCACAGAGCACGTCACGAATGATCCCACCAAAAGTGGCGCTCATAACCCCCATGCAGACCGCGATCAGGGGTGATGCGCCATGGGCCATCGCAATGGCGGTGCCGGTGATGCAGAACGTGGAGAGTCCGATGGCGTCCATCCAGACCAGCGCCCGGTAACGGGAGGTCAGCAGGGGGGCCAGGAAATAGGTGGCCACCGACGCGACCAGACAGATCATCACCATCTCCGGCCGCTCTATCCAGTAAACCGGGGTGGCGCCCAGCAGCAGATCCCGCAGTGTGCCGCCGCCAAGCCCGGTGACACAACCGATCAGCAGGAAGCCCAGTATATCCATCTCCTTCCTGGCCGCCTCCAGCGAACCGGAGACGGCGAACACCGCGATACCGAACAGGCCGGTCCAGTCGATAATACTGCCCAGATCCAGCCCGCTCATGAAACCTGCATCCCACCATTGATCATTTCATACACCAGCCAGGGGAACCGGCAATAACTCGAGATGAACCCACAACCCGGCCCGGTTTTATTATCGAAACGCATGCCGGCGATGGGGCCCATTGACAGCTGACCAGACCGGCCAGGGGCTCAGATCCGTTCAAAAGCGGCCGCGATCCCCTGGCCGCCACCGATACACATGGTCACCAGGGCATAGCGGCCGCCAATACGGTGCAGTTCATGCAGCGCCTTGGTGGTCACAATACTGCCGGTGGCGCCGATCGGATGGCCCAGGGAGATACCGCTGCCATTGGGATTGGTGCGATCCGCCGACAGACCCAGATCACGGCACACCGCAATCGCCTGGGCGGCGAACGCCTCGTTAACCTCCAGCACATCAAAATCCGCCACACTGAGGCCGGTCTGGGCCAGCAGCCGTTTCACCGCAGGCACCGGCCCGATACCCATATAGGCCGGTTCACAACCGGCGTGGGCATACCCGACCAACCGGGCCAGCGGCTTGAGACCTTTCGCCTGCGCATACTCGGCGCTGGCCACCACCACGGCAGAGGCGGCATCATTCAGACCGGATGCGTTACCTGCCGTCACCGTGCCATCCTTCTTGAATACCGGGCGCAGCTTTCCCATACCCTCGATGGTGGCATCGGCGCGGAAATGTTCGTCCCGTTCAAACAGCGTGGTGCCTTTCCGGCTCTTCAGCTCAACGGGGACAATCTGATCGTTGAAATAGCCCTTCTCCCAGGCCTGGGCCGCCCGCCGGTGAGACTCCACCGCCAACGCATCCTGCTCTTCCCGGCTGATACCCCACTTCTCGGCGATATTCTCCGCCGTCACCCCCATGTGGATCCCCTCGAACGGATCGTTCAGGGCCCCCACCATCATATCCACCATCTGGGCATCACTCATGCGTGCCCCCCAACGCAGACTGGGCATCAGATAGCCGGCACGACTCATGTTCTCCGCGCCACCGGCCACCGCAACATCACATTGGCCGGTCTCGATCTGCTGGGTAGCGGAGACAATCGCCTGCAGGCCGCTGCCGCAGAGCCGGTTCACCGTGAACGCCGGCGTATCCACCGGCAGACCACCGGTCACCGAGGCGTAACGGGAGATATACATATCCCGGGGCTCGGTATGAATCACATGTCCCATGACGGTATGCCCCACATCAGCGGGCAGCACACCGGCACGCTCCACGGCGGCGCGTACCACAGTGGTCGCCAAATCCACCACCGGAACACTCTTCAGTCCGCCACCATAACTGCCCACTGCCGTGCGAACCGCGCTCAAAAGAACAATCTCCTTCATCGTGCCCATATCCACTCTTCCTCATCTCTGTCGATGGAAAACCAGACAGCCTTCTTGCTGTCGGCAGCAACAGTCGCCGGCGCTGCAACACACTGTTCAAAACTACTCTAGTAGAGCAATCAGAGGCAATGCAAGCTGGTTTAACAGGGGCTTATATAGACCCTGCTGACAACCGATAACCCTGTCATTAACAAGCCATCTGTTACGCATAATCGGCCCCGCAGATGGCACCCGGTGCAACAACACAAATAATCCGGATCGGCTGGCCGGGTGACCGCTGTTTCAATCCACCTCGGCATGACGCTCCGGTATGGCAGAATATCCAGCGCCTGATATGATCCGATACCGGACAAAACAGCCCCAACATCTGACCTGACGCAATAGCAACAATATTGGTAGTTGATAAACTATTAATTAAGAACAGGGGGATTTCTTATGGATCAGACACTACAACGCCTGCTGGCCGCCGAACAGAAAGCCGAGGCGATCGTGCAGGAGGCGGAGAAAGAGCGCGAGCAGGTTATCCGCAGCGCCCTTCAGGATGCCCGTGCCGAGGAGGAGCGCTTTGAGGCGCGAATCCCGGAACTGCACAGGTCATTCATCGAGAAAGCCGAACAGCGGGCTCAACAGACCAACAACGAACTGAAGAAACGCTATGACGAGCACCATGTGCAGCTGCGCAACATGGCGGAAGAGCGTGAAAACGAAGCGTTGGATGCGGCCTTTCAACTGCTCACCGACCCCGACACGGGTCGCTAAAGGGTAACCGGCAATCCGATGACCAGCACCTCCGGCCAAACCTATCTGAAAACCCGCGCTGCCGTGATGTCCGGGCAGTTGATGGATGAGCAGGATTTTACGGCGATTCTGGCCACGCCCCTGCAGCAGTTGGAGAAGCAGTTCGGGCTGAGCGGAATCAGCGACCGGGGCCTGAGTCCGGCCAATTTGAACCGGAGTATCGAGCGGGGTCTGATCAACCAGTTAATGAACGAACTGACCATTCTGCTGAGGCCCCTGAATGGTCCGGCACGGGAGACCCTGATCCACTGGTCGCGCAAATTTGAACTTTACAACCTGAAGGCGCTGATCCGCGGCAAACTGAACAACCTGCCCTATGACCTGATCCGGGAGAGCCTGCATATTCTGCCGTCCCTGATCAGCCTGCCCCACGAAGAGCTGCTGCGCACGGAGAACGTTCCCGAACTGCTGCGGCGACTTGAAAACACCCCCTACGAGGCCATAGCCCGGCAGGCACGTCAGGTTTATGAAGAGAAGAATGAATCCTTCTCCCTCGACGCCACCATCGATCTCCGCTACTACACTGGTCTGCTCAAACATGCCCAGGGCTGCGACCCGGCGGATCGATCACCGCTGCTGAAACTGATCGGCTCACTGATCGATCGACAGAACCTGCCCTGGCTGCTGCGTTACCGTCTCAACTACCAGCTCTCACCCACTGAAACCTATTACCTGATGATCCCCTCGGGACGCCACATCCATACCGATCTGCTCAAACAGCTGGTCAACATGCAGCAGTTGACGGGGATCCTGGAGGCACTGCCGGCGCCGCTGGACAGTCAACTGTCAGGGGCAGCTTCAATCATGGAGGTGGAGCTGGCCATGACCGAGGCACTCAATGAGCAGACCCGACACTGTCTGCACTTCTGTCCGTCGGCCGTGGCCCGTACCCTCGCCTACATGATGCTGAGGGAGATGGATCTGCAACGGGTGTTCGCCATACTCCAGGGACAGGTACTGGCGCTGGATGAGACGGTGATCCGCCAGGCCGCAGACCTTGACCGGGAGGATGCCAATGTTTAAACCCCTGGCCATGAAACAGGTTGTGATCCAGCTGCTGGCTGACGACCTGCCCCGGGCTTCACTCACCCTGGCCGAACTGGGTGTTTTCAGTCCCAGCAACCGGGAGGAGTTCAACGAATATTTCCCCGATATTCCCGGCGAACATTACCGGGAGATCTATCACCAGGCCTGTTCCAGACTGCAGAAAATCGAGTCCCACATCCCACTCGGACCGGTTACCACCATATCGCCTACCCGGGTGATAAGTGAGCAGGAGCTGAGCAGCACCAACCAGTGGCTGGGAGAGATCTGGGAACGCTGCTCATCCTACGAGGAACATTTCCGGCGCCTCACCGACGAGGAGCACATGCTCAATCAGCTGGAGCAGGCGCTGGACAACTTCGCCTCGTTGAATATCGATCTCTCCCTGCTGCAGGGAGAGCGGCTGTTTCTCGATCTGCACGTGGGCATGCTGCCCAGCGCCAATGTACCAAAACTGCGTGAAGCCATCGCCCTGGCCGATTACCTGCTGTTCAGCTATCTGGAGAACAGTAACAACACCCATGTCATCATCATCGGCATCAAGGGGGCGCGGGTAAAGGAGCTTCGATCGGTCATGGATACGGCCGGATTCCATGCCCTGGAGATACCCCCGGAGCTGCATGACAAACCGGAACGGATCCGCTCAGACCTGCAACGGCGCAGGGAAACCGTTGCCCGGGAGCGTACCGAGCACCAGCAATCGATGCAGGCCTGCGCCGACGAGGTACGCGCCCAACTGGAACAGGCACGCAACCAGTTGATCCTGGCGGAACCCTACGTAGCGATGGGGGATGCGGCGCGCAACCTGGGGCAGCTGTCAATCATCTCCGGCTGGATACCGGAACGGGAACTGCAACGGGTCGAGTCTGCCCTGTACAAAGCACTCTCCGGCCCGTTTCAGATAACCGCCGATACACCGCCCCGGTCACGTCACCGGGAAGTACCCACCTGCCTGCCGGTGAACTGGCTGACCAGCGCCTTCTCCTCGCTGGTCAAGCAGTACGGCGTGCCGCGTTACGGGGAGATCAACCCGACCTTGATCTTCGCCCTCTCGTTCATCGCCATGTTCGGCATGATGTTCGGTGACGTGGGTCATGGTGCGGTGATCATCCTGGCCGCCTGGCTGGGCCGGAAAAAGTTGAAGAGTTTTACTCCGTTCGCCATCTGTGCCGGTCTTTCCGCCAGCCTGTTCGGCCTGTTGTACGGCAGTCTGTTCGGCTACGAACATCTGTTTCACGCGGTCTGGATACCACCCCTGTCGGATCCCCTCTACATGCTCAGCATGGCGCTGTTCTGGGGCATCGGCTTCATGGTGATTATCAGCCTGTTGTATATCCATAACCGGTTGGTTTCCGGGGAGATCAGCCACGCCCTGTTTGATACCAACGGCGTGGTCAGTATCACCCTCTATCTCAGCGTGCTGGCGGGCACCTATCAGCTTTACCAGAGCGGCAGTTTTGGCTGGCTGCCTGCCGCGCTCAGTATCCTCACCCTGCTGACCCTGCTGGCGTTCAAACTGATCGAAACCCAGGCACCACCGGGGGAACGTATGCTGGTGGCCACAATAGAGACCTTCGAGACCCTGACCGGCTACATCTCCAACACCCTGTCATTCCTGCGTGTGGCGGCCTTCAGCCTGAACCACGTGGCACTGGCCATTGCGGTGTTCACCCTGGCCGATATGATGGACGGAACCGGTCACTGGCTGATGGTGGTCGGGGGGAATCTGTTTATTCTCATACTGGAGGGTGCCATTGTGACCATCCAGGCACTGCGACTGGAGTATTACGAGGGATTTTCCCGCTTCTTCTCCGGCGATGGTACCGAATTCAAACCATTGAAACTTTCACTGCAGGGAGTCAAGTAAAGCGGTTTTCTTCAGGCAACAGGCATCCGGAGGGACAGGGCGTTACTTGTCCATCCAACCGGTAAAAAACAGGGCGGAATAGGACCGCCGGAACAGTAACACGACCGTATCTATTGTTAGGCACAAGGAGCAGATCATGTATTGGCTGATCACACTGATGACCCTGGGGATTCTGGGACTCATCATCACCGGGGTACTCATAGAGCTGCATCCCAGCAAGGGAATCAACGGACGCCGCTGGTTCAAACCGGCCATCGGCAGCAACCTGCTGCTGTTTGTGGGCGCCCAGGCGCTGCTGGTCTTTTTCGGCATCCAGGAAGCCGCCGCCGCACCGGCGGTAGCCGAGGCTGGCGAGATCTCCCTCGGTATGGGGCTCGGCCTGATCGGCGTGGGCATCCCCACCGCATTCAGTACCGTGGCGGCCGGCATCGCCGTCGGCCCGATTGGTGCCGCCTCTCTGGCCGTGCTGGCGGAGAAACCGGAGATCTTCGGGCGTACCCTGATCTACCTGGGCCTGGCCGAAGGTATCGCTATCTACGGTCTGGTGATGAGTATTCTGCTGCTGGACAAACTGTAAACCGGAGTTTCAATGAACAGTGTGGATGATCAAGTTGCGCCAACACGCATGATATTCATGGGTGAAGCGTCCCTGACTGACGGTTTCAAACTGATCGGTTTCGAGACCTGGGCCGACCCGACGCCCGAAGTTCTGGAGCAACAGCTGGAGCAGTTGATCAAACAGCGTGAAAAGGCCTTCATCATCCTCGGCCACACCCTGGCCAACTGTGATTCCGACCTATTGAAACAGGTGCGGTCAGAGGGGGGACATATCATCATCACCCAGGTCCCCGCCCTGGCCGACCCGGAAAATTTCCAGTGTGAGATAGATGACAGACTGCAGGTGCTGCTTGGCGGCGGACTGCAACTCTCCCAGGAGTAGTCATGGAACAGGTACACGAACTTGAATCGGCCATCATGGAACGGGCCAACCGACTGGCGGTGGAGTATCGCGAGCGGGCCGGTCGCAGCCGCGACAACATCCTGCAGGAGGCCCACGCACGGCTCCACCTGCGGGAGGAGCGCGAGGTGCTGCTGGCAAAATCCAGGGCGGAACGCACCTTCCGACGCCAGGTGCAGGCCCATGAACTGAAACTACAGAAAGAGATGGATCACCTGCGCTGGAATCTGGTCATGACGGTCAAAAACCAGCTGCGGGAGCGGATACGTCTCCTGGTGAAAGATGAGAAGCGTTACCTGCCCCTGCTGCAGTCACTCATGACCAGCGCGGCCAGCGATTTTCACCGCCCCAGGCTGGTGGCCAGTTTCAACGCCCGGGATCTGGGCCTGGTGCAACCAAAATGGGCCGAGTTTGCCGGGGCCGCCAGCAAGGATAAGGAGATCATCCTCAACCCGACCCCGATCGACTGTATCGGTGGTGTGATTATCAGCAGCGAAGATGGACGGGTGCGCTTTGACAACACCTTCGAAGGGCGCGAGGAGCGACTGACCGACCGGCTCAATCAACTGATTCTGGAACGTCTCTTTCCGGCCGGCACCCTTCAGGACAATCTGGGTGGTATGCGATGAACATGACAAGCAAGCAGGGCACCATACGGGAAATCAACGGCCCTATTCTCACTATCCATCTGCCGGGTATTCGTAACGGCGAGCAGGTCAAGATCGGCGAACTGGGACTGTTCGGCGAGGTGATTGCCCTGAAAGGTGAGACGGCACTGGTGCAGTCCTATGAGTCCACCGAGGGTGTCCGACCGGGAGAGCAGGTGATCGGCCTTGGCCTGTCACTTTCGGTTGAGCTGGGCCCCGGCCTGCTGGGCAGTATCTTCGATGGGGTACAGCGACCACTGGACAAGGTTTTCCTGGAGTCGGGTGACCATATCGGACGCGGCATTCAACTCCCCTCCCTGGACCGGGAACGGGAGTGGCACTTCGTCCCGGAACCGGATCTGGAGATCGGCGGCACCCTCTCCCCGGGCCAGTTGATCGGACGGGTGCAGGAGAGCGCCATTATCGAACACCGCATCCTGGTGCCCCCCACCCTGTCCGGTGAACTGCTGGAGCTGGCACCCGAGGGGGATTATCGACTGGATGACCCGATCGGTCGCCTGAAGCTGGCGGATGGTAAAAATCACAAGCTGATGCTCTACCAACGCTGGCCGGTGCGCACCCCGCGCCCCTATCTGCGCCGGGATCACGGTCTCTCGCCACTGATCACCGGACAGCGCATTCTGGACACCTTTTTCCCCCTGTTGAAGGGGGGCAAGAGCGCCGTCCCCGGCCCCTTCGGTGCCGGCAAGACGGTGGTGCAGCAGCAGATCGCCCGCTGGTCCAACGCCGACATCGTGATCTACGTCGGTTGTGGCGAACGGGGCAACGAACTGGTGGATGTGCTGGAGACCTTTCCGCAACTGCAGGACCCCTACTCCGGCCACAAGCTGATGGAGCGCACCCTGCTGGTGGCCAACACCTCCAACATGCCGGTGGTGGCCCGAGAGGCGTCCATCTATGTGGGCATCACCATGGCCGAGTACTATCGTGACCAGGGCTATGACGTGGTGATGCTGGCCGACTCCACCAGTCGCTGGGCCGAGGCCCTGCGCGAGGTGTCCGGCCGGCTCGGCCAGATGCCGGTGGAAGATGGCTATCCCGCCTATCTGGCCTCCCGCCTGGCCGCCTTCTATGAACGGGCCGGCCGGGTCGAGACCCAGGGTTGCGGTAAGGGCTCAGTCACCCTGATCGGTGCCGTCTCGCCCCCCGGCGGTGACTTCTCGGAACCGGTTACAGCTCATACCAAAGAGATCATCCAGACCTTCTGGGCGCTCTCCAAGGAGCTGGCGGACGCCCGCCACTACCCGGCCATCGACTGGGTGGGCAGTTTCTCAGAGCACGTCGCCACCGCCGCCGAATGGTGGCACAAAGAGATCAGCCCGGACTGGCAACACCGGCGCAAACAGGCGCTGGGACTGCTGGCGCGGGATGCCGAGTTGTCCCGTATTGTAAATCTGGTGGGGCCGGAAGCACTCTCCTCCGCCCAGCGCTGGGATCTGGAAGGAGCGGCCCTGATCAAGGAGGCGGTGCTGCAACAGAGTGCCCTGGATCCGGTGGACACCTTCGCCTCGCCGGAGAAGCAGTTCCTGCTGCTGGATATGGTGCTGATGATCTATGACCGGGGCATGGAGCTGATAGAGCTGGGCATCTCGGTCCAGGAGCTGACCGATCTGCCATTAATGGCCAAGGCACGACGCGCCAAGCAGAACTTCAGCAGCGAACAGTGTGACCAGATTCGCGCCCTGATCGAGGAGTTCAAACAGGCCTTCGGCAAGATCAGGCTGGAGTACGCCAAGTTCAAGGAGCATGCACAATGAGCGCCAGAGAGTATCGTACCGCCGTATCCGCCCAGGGCAGCCTGCTGGTGGTGCAGCAGGCACCCAATGTCGCATTCGGTGACCAGGTACTGATCCGCGACCATCTCAACAACCTGCGCAACGGCCAGGTGATCCGCAGCAGTGAAGACGAGGCGCTGATCCAGGTGTACGAAGGCACCGGCGATCTGGACCTGGAGAACACCTGGGTACGCTTTCTCGATCAGCCGTTGGAGATCAACCTGTCGCCGGAGATCCTGGGACGGATTTTCAACGGCATCGGCAAGCCCAAGGACAACCGGCCGCCGATTCTCTCCAATGTACGCCGCAACGTGAACGGTTCCGCTATCAACCCGGCGGCCCGCACCTATCCCCGGGAATTCATCCAGACCGGCATCTCCTCCATCGATGGACTCAACTCCCTGGTGCGCGGCCAGAAGCTGCCGATCTTCTCCGCCTCCGGCCTGCCCCATAACCGACTCGCCGCCCAGATTGTGCGACAGGCCAAGCTGGTGGATGAGGAGAGCAGTTTCTCGGTGGTGTTCGCCGCCATGGGGGTCTCTTATGCTGATGCCCGTTTCTTCCAGGAGGAGTTTGCCGATTCGGGTGTGCTGGGCAATGTGGTGATGTACATCAACCTGGCCGATGATCCCCCGGTGGAACGGCTGGCACTGCCCCGGGTGGCCCTCACCGCCGCCGAGTATCTCGCCTTCGAACTGGATCGCCATGTACTGGTGGTGCTCACCGACATGACCAACTACGCCGAAGCATTGCGGGAAGTGGCCACCGCCAAGGGGGACGTCCCCTCGCGCAAGGGCTATCCCGGTTATCTCTACTCGGATCTGGCGGAGATCTACGAACGTTCCGGGCGTATCAAGGATCGCCACGGTTCGGTGACCCTGGTGCCGGTGGTCACCATGCCCTCGGATGACATCACCCACCCGATCCCGGACCTGACCGGCTACATCACCGAGGGGCAGATCGTGTTGAGCCGGGAGCTGCACAACCAGGGGGTCTATCCGCCGGTGTTCATATCGCCATCCCTGTCACGCCTGATGAAGGACGGGATCGGCAAGGATGATACCCGGGAGGACCATCCACGGGTCGCCAACCAGCTCTACGCCATGTATGCCAAGGCGCTGGAGACGCGCAACCTGGCGGCCATCATCGGGGCCGAGGAGCTGTCCGAGCGGGATCGCCGCTACCTGAAGTTTGCCGAGGCGTTCGACAGCCAGTTCATCGGCCAGGGTGAAGATGAGGACCGCTCGATTATCGAGACCCTGAACCTCGCCTGGGAACTGCTCAGCATGTTCCCCAAGGATATGCTGACCCGGGTCAGCGAAACCGATCTGGCCAAGTACCATCGGTCCGACAAGTAAACCGGGAGCCCACCAGAGACCATGAGCCAACACCAGCTGATCAAGGTTCCACCAACCAAGAACACCCTGCTTGAACTGAAGAAGCAGACCCGTTTTCTGGAGGATGGTCACTCCCTGCTGGAGCGCAAACGGGAGCTGCTGACCCGGCTGGTTTATGAACGGGTCGGCGAGTACCAGCAGCTGCGGAAAGAGACCCACGCCGCCATCAAATCGGCCTACCGCTGGCTCGGCCTGGCCCATCTGCGCATGGGCAGTCGCGCTCTGCAACAGGTGGCGCTGGGTATCGCTCCCACCTTGCAGATCAATATTATTCCGAAACGGAGCATGGGCGTTGAGTACCCCGCTATCTCCACTGAACGGCTGCCCATGGAGCCGGTCGGACTGCTGGGGACCGACACCAGCTTCGACGAGGTGCGCAAGGAGTTGACGGAAACGGTGCTGCTGTTGACCCGGCTGGGGGAATCGGAGATGGCCCTGAGCCGTCTGATGGCGGAACAGCGCAAGGCGCAGAAACGGGTCAATGCGCTCAAGTACAACATTATCCCCCGTTATCGCAACACCATCCGCTATATCGAATCGGTGCTGGAAGAGGAGGAGCGCAATGTACTGTTCCAGATCAAACTGCTACGGGAAAAGGATGAGGAGAAGAACCGCCGGGATGAGGAGCGACGGCGCTAGGTGATCCACCGCCGCCGACCGCCCCAGCCCTGCACGGCTCAAAAGGTCGAAAACTTGTACTTCTCCCGTTTCAGGATTTTCGCTGAAAAATCCCGCTCCATGAACCAGGCCGCCGACTCGTCCACCATGTCGGGATTGCCACACAAATAAGCCATGTCCCGCTGAGGATCCACAGCCAGGGATTCAAACCGCCTGTCCACCCGTCCGCTGAACTCATGTGCCTGGGGTGTCTCCGGCATTTCACGGCTGTAGCAGGCGTGGAAGCTGAAGCCGGGGAAAGTGGCTGCCAATGCGGCAAACTCATCACCGTAGATCAGATCCTGGGGTGTCCGCACCCCCATCACCAACTCCACCTGCAGTGCCGGATTCTGTGCCATGCGTCGTTCCAGTTCCGGCAGCATGGCCCGGTAGGGCGCCACACCGGTGCCGGTACCGATCAGCAGATAGCGGGCCGGATCCTGCCGCGGCAGCACCAGGGCACCGAACGGGCCGCTCATCTTTGCCGGATCCCCCGGACTGGCCTGGAAAAAGTAGTTCGAGGCGGCACCATCGGGCACTGCCGTGATGGCGAAGCGAAACTCCCGATTGTCCCGCAGATCGGCCACCCGCCCGGCGGCGCTGTAGCTGCGACTCTTCTCTTCGCCCTGGTGTTTGAAATCGACGGAAAAGAACTGCCCTGGCAGATAACTGATGGGCTCCCCATCTTCACGCACGTAGGCCAGCTCAAGCGTATTGGGCGCAAGCTCACGCCGCTCTTTCAGAATCACCGGATGTCTGGGACTGACCATTTCAACACTCCTTCTGTCGCTCTCACCCGCTGCGCAACGGCCGTCGAAACAGCGGGTTAATAAAAATATATTAAATACATCTTTTATATATCACGCGCCTGGGTGATAATCAATATATTAAATACATCTTTTAGACTGGATACAGTTATGCGGTTAACCACCTTTACTGATTATACTATCCGGGTACTGATCTATATCGGTCTGCATCCCGGACAGCGGGCCACCATCAGTGAACTGGCGGATGCCTACCAGATCTCCCGCAATCATCTGATGAAAGTGGTTCATCACCTGGGACAGACCGGTTATATCGACACCCTGCGTGGTAAGGGGGGTGGATTCCAGCTGGCCCAGCCACCGGAGCAGATCAACATCGGTAAGCTGGTGCGCAGAACTGAACAACATACCACCCTGGTGGAGTGCTTCAGCGAGACCGACAGTCATTGCCGTATCAGCCCGACCTGCCGCATGAAAGCGATACTGAACGAAGCGTTGGCCGCCTTTTATGCCGTGCTGGATCAATACTCCCTGGCCGACCTGATCAGTAACGGCCAGCAGCTTACAGAGCTGTTAACCGACCAGGCCATCCCCCATCCCCTGGAGTAACAACCGAATGCTGCTGTTCCATCGGTGTGGAAGTTACCCGGTGTTGCTGTGATTGGGTGCATACTATAGGGAGAAGAGAGACTATCCGGCGAGGAGCAGAACAGTGACCGAGTCAACTTATCGCATCGAACAAGACAGCATGGGCGAGCTCAAAGTACCCGCCGATGCCCTGTATAGTGCCCAGACCCAGCGGGCGGTGGAAAATTTCCCCATCAGCGGGCTGCGTCTGCCGCAGCGTTTTATCCAGGCCGGACTCATGATCAAGCGGGCGGCAGCGGAAACCAACCGGGAACTGGGACTGCTGGAACCGGCGGTTGCCGAGGCAATCATCCAGGCCACCAGCCAACTGCTTGAAGCGATCCCCCTGGAGCAGTTTCCGGTGGACGTGTTCCAGACCGGCTCCGGAACCAGCAGCAACATGAACCTGAATGAGGTGATCGCCACCCTCGCAGCCCGACAGGGCACCACGGTTCACCCCAATGACGACGTCAATATGTGCCAGAGCAGCAACGATGTAATCCCCGGCACGATTCACCTGAGCGCCGCCCTGGCCCTGGAACAGCAGCTGTTACCCGCCCTGGGGGAGCTGGCCGATACCCTCAGGCAGCGCGCCACGGAGCTGGAGTCGGTCTGCAAAACCGGCCGTACCCACCTGATGGATGCCATGCCCATCACCCTGGGCCAGGAGCTCAACGCCTGGGCCAGTCAGATCGAACACAATATAGAACGCCTGGGGGAGTGCCGGCAGCGCATCCAGCAACTGCCACTGGGGGGAACCGCCGTGGGAACCGGCATCAACGCCCACCCGGAGTTCTCCCGGCGCATTATCCACAGATTGAGCCAGGACACCGGCCTGTCACTGACCGCCATGCCGTGCCTGATGGAGGGTTTAAGCAGTCAGGACAGTGCGGTCGAGCTCTCCGGTCAACTCCGGGTGACGGCCATCAGCCTGTACAAGATTGCCAATGATCTGCGCTGGATGAACAGCGGCCCGATCGCCGGCCTCGGCGAGATTGAACTGACCGCCCTGCAACCCGGCTCCAGCATCATGCCGGGCAAGATCAATCCGGTCATCCCCGAGGCGGTGATGATGGTGGCCGCCCAGGTAACCGGCAATGACGCTACCATCGCCATGGCCGGCCAGGCCGGTAACTTCCAGCTCAACACCATGTTGCCGTTGATCGCCTACAACCTGTTGCAGAGCATCGAACTGCTTGCCAACGGCTCCCGACTGTTGGCGGAAAAGGCTATCGCAGGATTCAAGGTGCATGAACAGAAGCTGCAACAGCGGCTCGCCCTGAACCCGATCCTGGTAACCGCCCTGAATCCCATCGTGGGTTACCAGAAAGCGGCCGAGATCTGTAAACAGGCCTACCGGGAAGGGCGCGCCGTCGTGGATGTGGCCGCAGAACAGACCGACCTGGATCGGGCCGAGCTGGAGCGGCTGCTGGATCCGGCGTTACTCACCCGGGGTGGAATCCATGACATCCAGGACACAAAAAAGTAGCCAGGCCGTGCAACGGATCGGACATTGGTGAGGTCTCACAATTAACTGCGTGATATTGACTGGCATGCCGTGCCGAGGATCGAAATGAAAACTGCAAAATGGAACGTCGGACAACTGGTGCAGCACAAGCTGTTTGGTTACCGCGGAGTCATCTATGACGTGGATGCCGAGTTCCAGCTGACCGATGCCTGGTATGAACAGATGGCCAAAAGCCGTCCGCCAAAAGATGAACCCTGGTACCGGGTTCTGGTGGATGGTTCGGATTACGAAACCTATGTGGCCCAGTGTAACCTGGAAGCGGACCGGGTCGGCAAGCCGATTGAACATCCCGATATCGGCCGGGTCTTCAGGGGGTTTAACGGCGAGCGTTATTTCGCCGGACAGCCGAACTAGTTTCTAGCAGCGAAACCGGGGCCGATTGGTTTTTCACCCATGGCTGTCGCTCCATTGCAGCGCTGTAGTGAAAAAACCGATCGACCCCGTGGGTTCCATCTGCCTTACCGGTCGTCAGACCTTGAATCGCCCCACCAGCCCCTGTAGTTCCGTTGCCAGACGGGTCTGATCACTGCTGGCGGCGGAGGTCTGCTTGGCACCCACAGCGGTCTGTTCAGTCATCTGGTTGATCTGGACGATATTCCGGTTGATCTCTTCAGTAACCGCGCTCTGCTCCTCCGCCGCACTGGCAATCTGGGTGCTCATATCATTGACCCGCTCAATCGATCCATGGATATGGGTCAGTGACTCACCGGTTTTAGCCGCCTGTTCCACCGCCAATCGTGCCAGTTGTTGGGCGCTGTTAACCGCTTGCACAGCCTGGGCAGAACCGGATTGCAGTTTCTCGATCATCTGGTTGATCTCTTCGGTTGAATCCTGGGTCTTGCTGGCCAGATTGCGCACCTCATCCGCCACTACGGCAAACCCCCTGCCCTGCTCGCCGGCACGGGCGGCCTCAATGGCGGCGTTCAGCGCCAGCAGATTGGTCTGCTCGGCGATGCCGTTGATCACGTCCAGTATCGTACCGATCTCCACACTGTGCTGCTCCAGCTGCTGGATAACGGAGCCGGCTCCTTCCACCGTTTCAGAGAGTTGCCGAATCCCGGTCATGGTCTCCTCCATGGCCCGCTGTCCTTCGGCGGCCTGATGATTGACCTCGTCGGCAGCCTGGGAGGTGTTGCTGGTGCTGGACGCCACCTCCTGTACCGTGGCACTCATCTCATTCATTGCGGTCGCCACCTGGGTTGTCTCACTCAGTTGGGTCTGCAACGCCTGGTTGGTCTGCTCAGTCACTACCGAGGTCTGCTCTGCCATGGTGGCGAGTTGGGATGTCGCTTCCACGATCTGGACGACAACATCCTGGAATGCCGCCCCCATCTGATTGAAATCATCGGCCACCTGCTGCAGTTCATCCTGACTGTTCAGGGACAGGCGAATGTTCAGGTCGCCGGCGGCCATCTGACGGGTCACATCCCCGATCCGGTTGATACTCCCGACAACCGAATAGTAGAGACCGGCAAACAGGTAGATCACCACCAGCAGTACCGCAATGACGATTGCCATGGTGGTATTCTTGATCACGGTTTCAGTCGCGATACGTTCGCCAAACAGCCTGTCCAACTCAGCGGCGATCGCATCATACAACTGGTAGGAACCGGTTATGGCCACGGTGGCGGTGTCAAACACGGTTTTCTCATCCACCTCAACCTGGATCGGATTTACCAGCACCTCCTTTAGCAGCGACTGCATCCTGGCGATGGATCGGCTGTTGGCGGCCACCGGGCCACTCAGCTTTTCGTCGAGACTTCCGTTTCCGCGAATAGCGGCTGCCAGTCCTGCATCCGAGCGCTTTGCGTAGCTGTTTATACTGTCTGCCAGTACCGCCAGTCGGACATAGGCCTGTTCATCCAGCATCCCCACTGCCGCCGCTCCGGAACCCAGCGCCCGGGCCTGCCCCATATTTTCGGTCAGGTTGATCAGGTTATTCACCACCGCGTCACCCAGGTAGTAGGTATCCAGTTGTGAATCCAGGGTGATCTCGGAGGCATCCGCCACATGACTGATCAATCCGATCATATCTGCCAGCAGTTCCGTATGACTCTGAATGGCGACCGCCGTAGTCTGCTCCATGGATGAGCTCTTGATCCTCTCCCACCTATCCATCAACTCAATGACCCGGTCTCCGGTGTCCAGTAATGCGCCCTGTTCCCTGTCCATTGCCAGCAGGGCCGCCATTGCCTGGTCCACATCAACACGTTTCCGCTGTATGGGATCACGAAAATTCTCCGCACCGTTCAAAAAAGCGCTGGTCATGCCGCGATGTTGCTGCAGATGTTCGATCGGCTGGCGAACCGCCTTGATATAGGCCAGCCCGAGCCGTTCATGCTCGATAGCCTCCAGCCTCTCATCGATATGGTCAATCAGTGTGTAAGAGAGGACCACAAGCGGTACCAGTACAACCAGAAAGATCAATCCAAATTTCAGTGGATAGCGTAACCGTTCCATCAGGAACATGGCCGGGATCAGAATACCTTTCATCTCAAACTCTCCATTTGGTCTCTTCTCAGTTCTTATTATCTACTTGTGGAAAACCGGTCTGAGGGTTGGTCCCTGGATGACAGGCCGACAAGCACATCGGGTCAAACTGTCCTTGCGGGCAGGGCCGGCAAGAACATGACGCGTCTCATCCGAATCAGGCCCTGGTCAGCTGACCGGGGCAGTATCACAGGAGGGAGGGTGATACCGGAAAAAGAGACAGGGTCCGTCTGTAAAAAATCACCATAACTTTTCATAGCGCTGACCAGGGTATCGGCCAGTTTGGGCTAAGCTTTACCGGTCGTTATGCGGCCTATGCCACAAATCCCTATCCCGGAGCCGTGGCACGGGTAGGTTTTCAGGCGGATCGAACCTGTTGTTCCAGGTAGCCGGCGAACTCCAGCTCAGATTGCGGCTTGCTGAAATGGAAACCCTGGAAATATTCACACCCTTTCTGAACAAGAAAATTGAGGTCATCCGTGGTCTCCACCCCTTCTGCAATAACACTGATCTGAAGCTCACGGGCCATGGTCATGAGGGCCTGCACAACCGCCGCGTTCTTCGGATCAAGACTGATACCGGAGACGAATGAACGGTCAATCTTGAGGATATCCAGAGGGAGATGGGTCAGGTAGGAGAGGGATGAATAGCCCGTTCCAAAATCATCCATGGCAACACGAATACCGATCGACTGGAGCTCTTCCATGGTCAACACGGCGTCTGTTTTCGCATCGATCAGGGTGCTTTCGGTAATTTCCAGCACCAGGCGATGGGGATCCACCCCGGTTTCCCCAATCACCCGCTGGACCATGGATACAAAACCCCGCTGAAGGAACTGCTTCGGGCTGATATTGACACAAAAGTGACACAGTGGCCCGGCCATGCCGCTGTCCAGCCAGCGTTTGAGGTTCAGACACGCCTCCCGCAGCACCCATTCACCAATCGGCAGGATCAGACCGGTTGATTCGGCCACATCGATACAGAGATCAATCCGATTGAAGTTGCCGCTCTTGTCCGGGCAGCGCAGCAGCACCTCGGCCCCGATCATACGGCCACCGAAATCCACCTGGGGTTGATAATGGAGTTGCAGTTTACGTTTATCCAGCGCCCAGCGAAGATTCTGCTCAACCACCAGGCGTTCGTTGGCCAGTTCCTGCATAACCGGCAGGAAAAACCGGATGCAGTTGCGGCCGTCCGCCTTGGCTCTATACATAGCGGTATCGGCCTGTTGCAGCACCTGGGTGGTGTTCGCATCATTATCGGGAAACAGCGCAACCCCGATGCTCGGCGTCACATTCAGGGTATAGCCGCCGACATTGTAGGTGATGGAGAGGGACTGACGGATCTTCTCCGCCACCAGCTGGGCCTGTTTTACCACCTGCTTGGGCTGCCGTCCCTCATCTGCGAGCAGCACCACGAACTCATCGCCGCCCAGCCTGGCCACCACATCCTCCTGGCGAAGCGTATTGACCAGTCGTCTGGCAACCTGTTGCAGCACCTGGTCACCGATGTTGTGTCCCAAAGAGTCGTTAATATTCTTGAAATGGTCCAGATCGATAAACATGACCGCGCCGATATAGCCATGCCGACTGGCCCTGGCAAGGGCCTGGTCGATGTGCAGAATAATCTGTCTGCGATTGGGTAAGGCGGTCAGGCCATCGTATTGAGCTTCATAGGCCAGGGCGGACTCAGTCTGCCGTTTTGAAATACCCATGGAGAGAACATCGGCAACCCGTTTCAGAAACGCCTTGTCACTCATCTTCTCCTGCCTCCCGGGAGGCAGATAGAGGGTCAGTACACCCAGCAGGGTATCCCCCAGCAGCAGGGGAACGGAGTAGTGCCCATGAGGCTCCATATCGGGGTAATTGACGTCATGCCGGGCATCGGTCGTGTCGGCAATGTACAGAACATCCCGCTGAATGGCCGCATGTCCACAGACGCAGTAACCAAAGGCGACCTGTTGGCAACATCTCACCACCCGTTCGGCCAGGCGGTGCTTTGCCACCAACCGAAGCGACTCCTTCTGCTCGTCTCGCTGCACCAGAAATATGGCCCCTTTTGGCAACAGGTTAAGCCAGGGTATCGATTCGAGGAGTGATTCAAGGGAGCGCTGCAGGAATGTCTCCACATCCATCCGCCCCAGGGAGAGGTGCAGCAGCATTCCCAGGCACTGCTCTTCCGCCACCTTGCGGGTAATTCGCTCTTCCTGGGCCTTGCGACTGGTCACATCCCGGGCGTTTAAAATAAAGCCCACCAGCTGCTGCCGATCATCATAAATACCGCTGATCAGGCTCTCGATATGGCGGGGTTCATCCTGGACCAGCCGTTCCAGCGCGTAGTAGTACTCGCCGGATTCGCTGATGCTGTCAACCATCTCCTGAAAACGGCTGGTATCGGCCAATCCCAGAGCGGGAACCTCACTGATACCTTTCCCCCCCGCCTCTGCAGGGCTCAGGTCAAACAGCTGCTGCGCGGCGGGATTATAGTAACGGATGATAAAGTCCGCATCGGTCGCCACTATGGCGCTGATGCCCGATCCGTTGAGAATACACTCCAGATACAGGGCACGGCGGCAATGTGCCGGCACCTCCTGCAAACCCTTCGGATCACAAGCGGCCAGATTATCCCACTGGGATGTGTGCTGATTTTGCTCCACCACCATGTCTCCGGTTTTATAAGTTTTTTCCCTGTTAAGGAGTAAAATCACCCAGGTTGATCAGCGCGGCAACAATGGCGCCTCTTCCTTCGATAGAATCCAAGTTACTCTGCAACATCTCTCTCGGTTAATACGGGCACCCGGAAGCCACCGAAATTACAACGGTATGCCTTGGATGGCATCACGATAACCCAAACTGCCGACACAACCTCCGGCAGGCAACATTCGCCAATAAAACTGCCCGAAAATAACCGGGTCCGGGCGCAGGCCCCTGTTTAACAGGCGACATTGGCGAGTTACGGTTACTCCTGACGTTTTCCATCCCTATCTGCAGAGCATCGTCCTGTAATCCCTCGCCAGCGGTGCAGCAGAAGAGAACCATAAGGGATGATGACCGCAGCTAGGCGACCAATGCCTGGCTATCGATTAACAAAAATGCGTAATTGATTTATAAAAGGCGGGGGAAAGGCCTGTTTTATCTATTCTGACCGGCAATACTTGAATGGTTGCCAGCCCATATAATCGTTTTTTTATCCCTAAATCAAACGGTTATAATTTGGTTTATATCACGATACGAAACAAATAAAAAGGGACTGACTTCTGTCATGAATTCAAACGGCAGCACCGACCAGCCCTGTCTACGGTATATTTACAACAGATTGTTAAAAATTGACACAGGTCAATTATTGGCCGGCACCGAGATTGTTACCTTATTACTGGGACTCAACCCCGTTTCATAGCACTGTTGCCCACAGGTTACTTAAACGGGAGACGCGGAAAGCGACCTGGGGAGTTGCCGGGTAACAGGTAAGCAGTTACCCTGAAAAGGCCGCAAGATGAATAAAAACGACAATAGCAGTTCACGGGAACCCCCCATGCCCAAAAAGCTCCTTCTGGTTGACGACGATGCCCTGGTACTGGCCACCTTCGGGCGTGGTTTGCGGGATGCCGGTTACCAGGTGCTGGTCGCTGCAAGCGGCGATGAGGCCCTGGAGCTTGTTAGCGCAGAGTGCCCGGACCTGGCTATTCTGGATATCCGCATGCCCGGCATCTCGGGCATTGAACTCTCCCGGCAGTTCAACCAACTGAAGATACCCGTGGTACACCTGTCCGCCTACGATGATCAGGAGACGCTGCAGGCCGCCCTGGAACAGGGTGCCCTGGGCTATCTGATAAAACCGATTGATGTGGCGAAGGCGGTACCCACGATCGAAACAGCCCTGATACGGGCCGCAGAACTCTGGCGTCTGCAGGAAAGTGAAGGCCGACTCAATCAGGCACTGGATACCGCCAATGTGGTCAACTTTGCTGTTGGTATTATCTCTGAACGCCACCGCATCGATCGGCGCAGTGCATTTGACATGATGCGCAACCAGGCCCGTTCAGAACGCCGCAAGGTGAAGGAGATCGCACGGGAGATCCTGGAAGCCAGCGACTATATCAACCGCTTTGGCTCTGACAAATCCTGAACCCGTCGCCCCAACCTGACCACCGGGGCCTGCAGTACCAACCGGGTGATAACCCGATCCTGTTTTACCGCGAGTGAGAGTTCAGCACCCTGATGGGGTAACAGGTCCCTAACCAGCATCAGTCCGGTACCCAACCCGTCCCCTTGCTTCAGATCTATATTTGGTGCAACCCCGGCATTGCTGACCTGGAGGATCACCCGCTCATCTTCCAGCCCCAACGTCACTGTTATCGGTGTTGCCAATCCATCCGCTGGATCTCCGTGCTTGATGGCATTCTGTAACAGTTCATTAATAATCAGGGCCAGAGGCACCGCATCTTCCGGACATACATCAATGGCAAATTCCGGGCATTGGATCTCCAGATCCATTCCGGTGGATGAGAGATGCCTCAAGGCATCGCAGATCGTCTCCAGCAGACGGGCCAGTTCAATGCCTCCCTGGCTCAAACGGCTCTGTAAGCCGTGCACCAGCGCAATCGACTCCACCTGGCTGATAGCTGACTCCAGGGCATCGGTCAGTTCCGGTTTGTCCCGGATATGGTTACGCAGCAGACTGATGATCCCCTGCAGATGATTCTTGATACGGTGGTGGACCTCCCGCACCAGGGTGTCCCGCTGGGCCCGCACCTCCTGAAGCCGTTGCTGCTCCTGCCGCCGGCGCCCGGTAACATCCCGAACAAAGGAGAAGATGAACTGGTCTTCTCCCACCCGGGCAAACGCCGCACTCACATCCAGGTCGATCACTGCTCCTTTCCGTGTCACATGACGGGTCTCAAAACGGTCGTGTCCAGCGTCGCGTATCTGTTCCAGTTGGGCCAGGACCACTTTCGGCGGGTCAAATGTATTCAGCTCCACCACATTCATCTTCAGCAGCTCATGTCGCTCGTGGCCAACCATCCGACAGTAGGCGTCATTCACTTCCCGGATGGAACCGTCCAGATTCAGGACCACCAATCCATCGCGGCTGTTCTCCAGTATCAACCGGTTATGCAGAGTCTGTTCCTCCAGTGCCCGCTCCGTAGTGACCCGATCCGTGATATCCCGATCAATTCCGCGATATCCGGCAAAGGCTCCCTGATGATCATAAAACGGCACACCACTGGTCTCCAGAACCACCGGTCGGCCGGTAATATGCCGATTGGTATTGACCAGGCGACGAATCGGTCGCCGATCCTTGACCAGCGAAAAGAACTCATCATGCAAACGGGCCCGCTCCGAGGGATCCATCAGGTCAAAGGGACGCTTGCCGATCAACCCCTCGGGTGCATAGCCCAACACATGCCCGACCTGCGGACTGACGTAGGTATAGCGGCCCTGCGGATCCACTTCCCAGATCCAGTCACTGGTGCTCTCCACCAGGCCACGAAAACGGGCCTCGCTCTCCCGTAACGCCTGCTCCACCTCCCGACGCCGGGTAATGTCCTGCACCACACCCAGCAGGCGTAGCGGCGCACCCCTGTTATCAAGCTGTACACCACCACGGGCCAGAACCCAGTGGATCGTTTCATCCGGCCAAACCACCCGGTACTCGGCCGCGAAAGGAGCACCGCTTTCAAGCGTCGTTTCAACCGCATCCATAACCATCTGACGATCCGCCGGGTGCACAATCGTGAGAAAAATGTCATACGTGATGTCCACTTTGCCGGCCGGAAAGCCAAACAAGGGGCCGATCGATTCACTCCAATAGACTTCTTCTGTCTGGAGATTCCACTCCCAGGTTCCCAGATCGCTAAACTGCTGACTGCGCATAAACCGGTCCAGACAGGTTTCCATGTCGTGCTGTCTATCCTTACCGGCCTGCAGCTGGCGGCTTTTTTCCAGGGCACCCGAGGCGCTGGCCACCAGCACGTCCAACAGGGATCGACAGGGGTCGCTGAATGCAGTACCACCAGCCGTGCTGTAGAGCTCCAGACACCCCAGCACCCTCGTGCCCTGCCTTAAGCGAAGGGGCACCGCCAGCACCGCTTTCAAACCGGCTATCTGCTCCACCTGCCAACTGGCGTCGGCACGATTCTGGCACTCTGTACAGGTAAAACTTCTCTCCTGCAGCAGGACCTGTCCGGCAATCCCCTCCCCCAGGGCAAAATGGTGGCGGACCGGGCACCAATCGGCATTTAGCAGGAGATGGTTGAAGTCAATCCCGTCAGCTTCCCGCAGACCAACCGCACCGGCATCAGCGCCGCTCAGTTCCACTGCCTGTTCCACCAACAGACGCAGAATCTCTCCCGGCCCGGACGCAACGTTGATCTGCTCAACCGCCTGGGTAAGCATTGACAATCGGGCTTCCTGATCACCCCGTGTGATATCCCTGTTCACCTGCCCCCCTTCACTGCGACCGGCTCTGTCTGCCTGATTGTTGTTATCAGGGTTTGATTAAACCCTTTGCAAGGTAAAGAAGATACTCTCCCTTTTCAACCAGACCGGAACGGGATCCGGTCGCATCCCCATCTGGCCTTTTTCCGGGCCGCATCCAGTGGTAGCAAAATCCCTACATTCCGCTTGTTGATATCCCCACCAATTGCCAGCAGACTACCGGCACAGCAGTAACCTGGGAGTAGCCCGCCAATGCGCACCTTCAAACTGGATGAGTACCGGATCGATGATGAACCCTATTACCAGCCGACCGGCGATGAGATTGAGCTGTTTGAAGCAGCCTATCGCAATCAACTGCCGGTGCTGCTGAAGGGTCCGACCGGCTGCGGCAAGACCCGCTTCATGGAGTACATGGCGTGGCGACTGAAACGCCCCCTGATCACCGTCTCCTGCCACGATGACCTGACCGCCTCCGACCTGGTGGGTCGCTACCTGATCAAAGGGGGAGAAACCAGCTGGATCGACGGTCCTCTGACCCAGGCGGTGAAGGCGGGCGGCATCTGTTACCTGGACGAGATCGTCGAGGCCCGCAAAGACACCATGGTGGTGATCCATCCCCTGGCGGATGACCGCCGGGTATTGCCGATCGAGAAGCTCGGCACCCTGATCGAGGCCGATCCGGAGTTCGCCATCGCCATCTCCTACAACCCCGGTTACCAGAGTGTGCTGAAGGATCTGAAACAGAGCACCCGGCAGCGCTTTATCGCCCTGGAGTTCGACTACCCCGACGCCACCCTGGAGACCGAAATAGTGGTACGGGAGTCCGGCCTGGAGCGGGAACTGGCCGGGCGCCTGGTAAAATTCGCCGGCATGACCCGCAACCTCAAGGGCAGCGGTCTCGAGGAGGGGGCCAGCACCCGCCTGCTGGTACATGCCGCCAAGCTGATGGCGGCCGGCGTCAACCCGGTCTCCGCCTGCCAGGGCGCCATTGCCCAGGCGCTGACCGACGACCCGGAGATGCTCGCCTCGGTGAACGAGCTCTCCTCGTCACTGTTCTGAGATGCCTGCCCCACGCCCGTTGGCCGAAATCCGGCACCTGCTGGACGAATTGCTGGAAGTGGAGTTTTCGTTCCGCGACACGGCAGCTCCGGCAGCGGCCATTGCCGAACTCCCCGGCCCGCGCCAGGCACAGTTGATCAGCTGGATTCAGCGGGTTGCCAGCACCCACGTGGAGCTCGGTTACCAGGTCGCCTGCCAGGGTGTGGAAGCCCAGGCACTGATGGAACCGGACACCTTCGAGGCGTGGATTTTTCACAGCATGGACCGTTACGACGCCGAGGGGTTGCGTCCGGCCCTGCTGGCCATCGAACAGTACCGGCAATTTGCCGAACAGCAGCAGGCACGCCGGCGCGGCGCACTGCTGCTGGATCATGAAGGGGTACTGAGCCGTTTTTTACAGGGCTTGTCGGGACGACCGCTCAAACTGGCCAGCGCCGACCGCATCTATACCGACAGCGAAACGCTCTATCTGCCGCCGCTATTCTCCCTGTTACCCAGTCCGGCACAGAATTTCCAACACTACAAGGCCACCTGCGCCCTGCTCTGGGCCCAGATCCAGTTCGGCTCCTTCCGGCCGCTGCTGGAGATCCCGTCACCCGAACCCGATCTGCTGCAGCTCTATCACGCCCTGGAGATGCTGCGCCTGGAAGCGCGCCTGAAACGCACCCTGCCGGGCCTCTACCGGGAGCTGGAACAGACCCGGTTAATTCTGC
Source organism: Sedimenticola thiotaurini (assembly GCF_001007875.1). Classification (NCBI taxonomy): domain Bacteria; kingdom Pseudomonadati; phylum Pseudomonadota; class Gammaproteobacteria; order Chromatiales; family Sedimenticolaceae; genus Sedimenticola; species Sedimenticola thiotaurini. Next base: position 1,485,995 of record NZ_CP011412.1, read on the forward strand.
AGGAGCCGGACCTGCCCGCCCCCTGGCAAGCGCTCTCCGTAAAGCTTTCAGCGCCCGACATGCGCGCCCGGGACACCCTGGAACTGGCCCGGCAACAACTGGGCCGGCTCACCCCCTATCCGCCCCGACACCTCCCGGTCACCCTGGACCTGGAGGCGGTCAGGATCTGTATGGCGGCCCGTATCGAAAAGGAACGGGCCCGTTTCAAGGTGGCGCTGAACTCGGTACTGGAGGAGTTGCAACGCAACAGCCCGGCGGAACAGCCGCAGCAGCGCCGCTTCAGCAAACGGCAACAACCCGACACCGACGCACCGGAGGGTTTCACGACCGAGATCCTGCTGGACGATATGCCGGCGCCCCTGCCGGACCAGGTGCAGGCGCTGCAACGCTCCATCCTGCTGGACCTGGGGGAGATCCCGGATGAATACCTGCAACCGGCAGGTCCCGGCGAGTACGATGCCACCCTGTTACAGGATCAGAACCGGGATGCGGACGATGTGTGGCGCGGCAGCTATCATGAGGAGGGGGCGCACCTCTACGACGAGTGGGACTTCCAGCGGCGCCACTACCGCAAACAGTGGTGCGCGGTGCGGGAAAGGGAAGTGACCCCGCGCCACGATGATTTCGTTGCCCGGACCCTGGAAAAATACCACGGTCTGATCAAGCATCTGCGCAAAACCTTCGAAGCGATGCGCCACGAGAACCGGCTGCTGAAACGCCAGCCTCAGGGGGATGATGTGGATATCGACGCCCTGGTGGAGGCGCTGTCGGACGCCCACCTGGGATTCGAGATGACGGACCGCCTGCTGACCCGGATGCAGCGCGACGAACGGGACATCGCGGTGATCTTCATGGTGGATATGAGCGGCTCCACCAAGGGCTGGATCAACGACGCGGAACGGGAGTCCCTGCTGCTGCTGTGCGAAGCGCTGGAGAGCCTGGGTGACCGTTACGCTATCTACGGTTTTTCCGGCATGACCCGCAAACGCTGCGAGCTGTTCCATATTAAATATTTTGAAGAGCCCTATGGCGAGCTTGTCCGGGCCCGCATCAGCGGCATCGAGCCCCAGGACTACACCCGCATGGGTTTTGCCATCCGCCACCTGAGCAAGATCCTGCAGGCCACTGATGCCAAAACCCGCATCCTCATCACCCTCTCCGACGGCAAACCGGATGACTACGACAGCTACCGCGGCCAGTACGGCATCGAAGATACCCGCCGTGCTCTGATCGAGGCCCGCCGCAGCGGCATCCATCCCTACTGCATCACCATCGATGAGGAGGCCCGGGACTACCTGCCTCACCTGTACGGTCCGGCCGCCTACAGCGTGGTGGATGATGTGCGGACCCTGCCGCTGAAGGTTTCCGACATCTACCGCCGGCTCACCACCTGATCCACCCTGCGCGGCATGCTGCTACCGACGAGACCGGGAACCAACCCGAACCGGCCGACCCCGTGACGAGGCGGGGATCACGGATAAGGCACCGGCTCTGCGGTTCATCGGTCCGGGGCTTCTAAGTGGCATCAAATGGGCCTAGAATGGGAAACTAAAATGCCGTGGCGTATGACCCAGGTTAGTTAGATACCCTCGCACGGCCCGATCGGCTGGATCACCCAAACAGATATTCGGACAGCGTCCCTTCACCGGCATGGCCACGGGCGCATCGCCAGTAGCGCGCGAGCTTTAATGGTCAAACCGGTGGGTATTGCTTTGCATAAACCAATTAATTGAGAAACTCTGATGGAAAAACGACCCAATATCATTCTGACATCACAGGATCTGGATCGCCTGCAAGCGCTGCTCGACAGCTTGCCCGACGACAGTTTTCCGGGCAAGGACGAACTGCAGACGGAACTCGATCGCGCCGATGTGGTGGCACCGGAAGAGGTATCACCGGACGTAGTCACCATGAACAGCCAGGTTCGCTTTGCCCTGGAGTCGGGTGAAGAGTTCTGCCTGACCCTGGTCTACCCCAAGGATATGGACGGCAGTGCGGATAAAATCTCCATCCTGGCACCGGTCGGCAGCGCACTGCTGGGGCTCTCCGTGGGCGACCATATCGAATGGCCCCGACCCGGTGGTGGGGTTACTAAAGTTCAAATCGTGGAGATTATCTACCAACCGGAGAGGGCCGGCGAATACTTCCGATAATCTCTCCGCCCAACCCTTCGCAGGCGTTGCCGGACAGGCGAATATCTCCTCCCACAACGCCGATTATGACGCCGGGGCAAGCCCCCCCTGGCATTGCCAGGGGGTGTCCCTGTAGCCGCTCCATGAGGGTTACAATCGGGCTACCCGGTTCACACGGGTAGCCAAATTCATCGGATTGCCATCTTCTCTACCGCCCTGTGGCCCGGTATTATCTGAGACCGTTTTAAAATAACCGGTGATCTTGTGCATCTGGATACCTTCATTTTTTCCGCCCTGTTGTTACTCGCTGTCACCTCGGTGGCTGTGACTCTATTCCGTCATCTGGGCCTGGGATCGATACTGGGATTACTTATTGCCGGTGTGGTCGTAGGCCCCCACTCACCCGGTCCTTACGTAACGGCACACGTGGATGATGTGCGCCGCTTTACTGAACTGGGCGTGGTGCTGCTGATGTTTGTTATCGGACTGGAGATGCGTCCTACCCGACTCTGGTCCATGCGACGCTACCTGTTCGGTCTCGGCTCCCTGCAGATCCTGCTGGTGGGACTGGCCATTACCCTCTATGTCTCCATGGGTATCGACTCCTGGCCCACCGCACTGCTGATCGGGCTAACCCTGGCGCTCTCATCCACCGCCTTTGTCATGCAACTGCTGCAGGAGCGGGGCGAACTGGCCAGTCGCCACGGTTCGGGCACCTTCGCCATCCTCCTGATGCAGGACCTGGCGGTGGTGCCACTACTGGCCATGGTGCCCCTGCTATCGGAACATACCGCCATATCGTCAGGCATCCCGATGTGGCAACAGCTGCTGATCCTGTTGGGAATGTTCGCAGTACTCTGGCTGTTCGGCCTGAAGGTTGTGCCAATGGCACTGGAGTGGCTGGCCCGCCATGACAATCGGGAAGCATTCCTGCTGGTGGTGCTGCTGGCGGTCTTCTTCGCCGCCTGGATGATGCACCAGGCCGGCCTGTCGATGGCGCTGGGCGCCTTTATCATGGGCATGCTGCTGTCCGGTTCCAACTACAACATGCAGGTGCGCGCCTTCATCGAGCCCTACAAGGGCCTGCTGATGAGCCTGTTCTTCGTGGCGGTGGGCATGTCCATCGATTTGGGCGCCTTAATGGAGCGCCCGTTGGTATTTATCGGGCACACCGCAGTTCTGATCGGCATTAAGCTGGTGGTACTGTTCCCCCTGGCGATCGCCTTTGGTTACAACCGAATCGAAGCAACCCGCATCACCTTTCTGCTGGCCCAGGCCGGTGAGTTCGGCTTTGTGCTGTTCGGTTCCGCACTGGCGCTGAAAGTGATCGATGATCAGGTGTTTGTCATGGCGGTGGCGGTTATCTCCCTGAGCATGCTGTTCACCCCCCTGCTGGTGCGCCTGGGTGACTTGCTGGCCCGGTACCTGGAAAAACGCACACCCAATGCCAGCGTCACCATTGCCAAAGGGCTGGAACTGGAAGAGCGGAGTGTGTTGATTGGCGGCTATGGCCGTGTCGGCCACACGGTGGCCACCCTGCTGCAGACCAGCGGCATACCTTTTATCGCGTTCGATACCAATCCTGAGAACGTCAAGCGCGGCAAGTCCAATGGTCACGCCGTCATGTATGGTGATATTTCCGATCCCGATCTGTTGGCCGCCGCCCACGCGGAACGCTCATCCCTGGTGGTACTGACCATCGATCAGGGACCGACCGCCATGCGGGCAGTCTCCCATTTCCGTAACACCTATCCCCGTATTCCGGTGATTGCCCGCGCCCGGGACCTGGAATCGAGCGCCCGCCTGCTCAAGGCAGGGGCTACCCAGGCGTTCCCCGAGGCGATCGAAGCGAGTCTCCGGCTGGGGGCCGAGGCGCTGAAAATGGTCGGCACCGCCGAAGACAATGTTGAACTGCTGATGGATGGCATCCGCAGCGGCGGCTACCAGATGGTCCAGGAGGAGAAGGAAGACGCCGCCTGATCCCTGGACCAGCGGGGAGCCGGAAAGCGGTATGATGGCGGCCCACCGAACCCGATCAGCCTGTGCCCTGCAGGTTGATCTGTTCCGCCACCTCACGCATACCCAGGATGGTCTGAGTGACCAACTCCCGCCGTTCCATACCGAGCATGGCGGCGCCACGATCGATAATGTCGCGATCCACCTTGGCGGCAAAGCGCTTGTCCTTCCACTTTTTCAGGACCGACTTGGCCTCCAGATCCAGGATGCTTTTTGACGGACGCACCAGGGCGGTGGTGGTGACCAGCCCGGTCAGTTCATCGGTGGCATAGAGGACTTTTTCCATATCGCTGAGCGGTTCCACATCGGTGCAGATGCCCCAGCCGTGGCTGATGACCGCCCGAATGTAGCTCTCCGGCCACTGCTGTTCCCGCAGTATCTGCTCGGTTTTGATACAGTGCTGCTCGGGGAACTGGTCATAATCCAGATCATGCACCAGCCCCACGATGCCCCACTGCTCTTCGTCACCGCCCCGCTGCCGGGCGAAGTAACGCATCACCCCTTCCACCGCCAGGCCATGCCTGACCAGACTCTCGGTCTGGGTGTAGGTGACCAACAACTGAAATGCCTCGTCCCGGGTGGGAATTCGCTCTTCCATCTTCATGCTCCAGCGACTGTTCAACGGGTCGACTATTATATTGATACCAGCCACCCATAGCCTAGTCACCATGCAACCAAAGACCAAGCCGACCGATATTATTCTGCACAACCAATCCCGCACCCTGGAGCTGCTGTTTGATAACGGAGAACGTTTTCAGCTGCCCTGGGAGTACCTGCGGGTTTTCTCGCCCTCCAAGGAGGTCAGGGCCCGCTTCGGCAAAGATCGGATTCTGGTGCTGGACAAGCAGGATGTGGTGCTGGAGAAGATCAAACCGATCGGCAACTACGCCGTCAAACTCTATTTCAGTGACGGCCACAACTCAGGACTCTACGACTGGCGTTTCCTCTACGAACTGGGGATCAACCAGGCCTCCTACTGGCAAGAGCATCTGGACCGGGTGGCTCAGCTGGATAACTGACCGGAGCGGCAACCAATCTAAGCCCTTGTCGCTCCCGCCTGGTTGACCCGCCCCTCGTTCGGGCTGATACCACAGCGCTGATTACCCGGCACCGCCACATCCATCTTTTGCGGCTTGTCCAGATCCATACTCTCCATGATCTGTATATAACCCTCCCGGCTCTGGTTGTTTGCCAGGCGGGGGTTGTGGCGCTTCTCCTCACCGATGGTGGAACTGGTCATGCCGTTGTAGTCATGGGCCGGATAGATGGGGATATGGTCGGGTAATACAAACAGCTTGCCGGTAATCGAATCATACGCCTGGCCCGCATTACCTGACTGAAAATCGGTGCGGCCGCTACCGCGAATCAGCAGCGTGTCACCGGTGAATACCCGGTCATCTGCCAGGTAACAGATGTCGGTATCGGTATGACCCGGGGTATACAGCACCTTCAGCTGATGCTCGCCAAAGCGGATCTGGTCATCCTGTTTCAGCCAGACATCGGCACAGGAGACCTGGGCATGCTCATGGACGCCAACATGGCAACCGAACTGCTCCCGCAACCGGCCGCTACTGGTGATGTGATCGGCATGGATATGGGTCTCCAGGGACCAGGTCAGTTTCAGCTCCAACTCGCCGATCAGCCGGGTATCCCGTTCATACTGCTCCAGTACCGGATCGATAATCACCGCCTCCCGGCTCTTCTCGTCCCACAGCAGGTAACTGTAGGTACTGGAATTTTTGTCAAACAGTTGTCGCATCTGCATGGTCTATCCCTCAATTTATGAACCTTTCCCTATTAAGACTACAGATGCTGTTTAAATGTTCTGAGATCAACCCGTCGGTTTCCGTGGTATTGGGGAGACGGGGCCGGTAAAAAGAGAGACACCGGCCCCGTTTGGATCAGCATGGCGGCTACTGGCGGATACCCTCAACCGACAGGAACAGCTCCACCTCCTGTGAGGCTGGCCCCAGGTTGGTGGGTATACCGAAATCCGCCAGGGTCAGCCGGGTGGTTCCTTCGAAGCCCCGACGATAACCACCCCAGGGATCCTTGCCGGCACCAATCTGGGTCACATCAATGGTGATCGGCCGGGTGACTCCGCGCAGGGTCAGGTCCCCCTTCAACAGCCCCGTGTTGTCCCCCGTGACTTCGTAACTGGTGCTTTTGAAGGTTGCCGTGGCGAACTCATCCACATTAAGAAAGTCGGGACCGCGCAGATGTTTGTCCCGTTCGGCAAAATTGCTATCCACACTGGCTGGATTGACGGTGACCGATACGGTTGCCGCCGAAGGATTCTTCTCATCGTAGTCGAAGCTCCCCTCAAACTCGTTAAAACGGCCCAGCACCCAGCTGTAGCCCAGATGGGAGATCTTGAACTGGATAAAGGCGTGGGCTTTCTGGGTATCGATCACATAATGCTCTGCCGACACCGGGCCGGAGAGTGCAAACCCGGCGACCGTGAGCAGTGAAGCCAGAAGATATTTTTTCATGTTGCCTCCTTGGAAAAGTGCCTCTGAATGAAAAGTTTAATCCGACCGACGGGTCGCGCGGCCGAGCATCCGCACCAGGGTTGAATCCCGGTCGATAAAATGGTGTTTGAGCGCGGCCAGGGTATGCATACCTACCAGGACCATCGTGACAACGGCCAGCACCCAATGAACTTCGCCCGCGCTATCCTCCAGGTTATCAATGGCCGGTAGCAGTGCCGGCACGGTGAACCAATCGAACACCGCTATTCCGCGGCCGCCTGCGGTTGAAATAAGATAGCCGCTGACAGTAATGGCAATCAGCAGCAGATAGAACCCCCAATGCACCAGCTCCGCCACACGTTGCAGAATACGGGGATCATTGCCGACCGGCTCCGGCTGCACGGTGACAAGTCGCCACAGCAGACGGAACAGCAGCAGTGCCAGGGTAATGATGCCGAGACTGCGGTGGATGTCCGGTGCCGACTGGTACCAAGGATCATAGTAGTCCAGACCGGTCATATAGAGTCCCAGCAGAAACAGGCCGATCACCAGCAACGCCATCAACCAATGCAGAGCGACAGAGATAACGCCATAGGTTTGCCGGCTATTGCCCAACATCATGCTTCCATTCTCCTGTTACCTGCACCGGTTGGTGATAATCCCTGTCGCCCGGCCATCACTTTCCCGCCAATCCCCCACCAGGCAATATTCCGCTTCCTGTGACCAAGCGTAGCAGTGTCACGGTTTCCTGTATGAACAGTTGCACCGGGCGATCGGGTTTCCGGTTTCAGCTATGATCCGAGCCAGAGCGCTGACCATTGTGATTGACCCGCTTTACGGGGCAAAAGTTCCAAATCACCGAGCCGTTCGCCCCGCAGCGGTTCACACAGAAGTTGTGACGCCATTTTCACTGGATTAGGATGGCAGGGCACCCAGCCACCCGCCAACACCCGCAGTTAAGCCAGGACAACCCGATGAAAACAAAACTTCGACTGCAGATCCGCTTCAATGACACGGTGATCGGACCGGGCAAGATCGCCCTGCTGGAGTCGGTGGCTGAGCACGGCAGCATCTCCGCAGCGGGCAAGGCCTGTGGCATGACCTTCCGGCGCGCCTGGCAGCTCATAGAGACGGTCCAGGAGGCACTGGGACAATCGCTGGTGGAGACCACTGTCGGTGGAAAAGGGGGTGGCGGCGCGACACTGACCCCGTTTGCCGAAGCACTTATCAAGCAGTACCGGCATGTTGAACAGCAGGCCAACGAGTCGGCCATCCCTCTGTTCCAACTGCTGAACGATACCGAACAGCAAGCGGACCCGTAATCAGTCTGCCGCCTGCTGGATGAACTCCAGGGCATTCTGATCGGGATCACGGCAAAACAGCGCCCGGCGTCCGGAGCGACTCAGGGTATAGTCAATACCCTGTCGCTCCAGCGCCTCTATCAGCAGATCCAGATCACCCACATAGCAGGCCAGATGGCGATCACGCCCGCCATGGACCGGCCGACCATCGAGCGGGTCGGGATTGGGCAGTTCCAGGAGATGGATCTGATGATCACCCAGATTAAGCCAGGCGCCGGGATATCCCAGGTCAGGACGAGTGGTGTCGACTTCCAGCCCCAATACTCTGTGATAAAAATCCAGCGCCCGTGTCGTATCGGCCACGATCAGGCTGGCATGGTGAAAACCTGTTACCAGAGTCGACATGGCGGCTCCTCCCCTGTTCGTTATCCGTCAGGCCATCTGTCTGCAGTGGGTCTCCCGGGTGAACAGGATCAGCAGCAGCGCCAGGGCCAGCCACCCCAGCATCAGACTGAAGCCGTTGCGATAGGCCTCCAGACCATAAATCCGCACACTGTCACTCATCGTCCCCGACCAGTTCCTGTCCAGCAGCCAACCCACCGCTGGCTGCAGCAGCATGGGCCCGATCATCACCCCCATATTGACAATCCCCGAGGCGGTCCCGGCAAGGCGGGCCGGCGCCGACTCCCGGGCAAATGCGAAACCGATAATCATGTTACCGGTAAAGAAACCCACCACGATCAACAGACTTACCAGCAGCCAGATGGGCAGGTCGGGCACCAGGATCAGCACTCCCCAACCCAGCAACTGCACCAGACAGCCCGCCAGGTAGAGCGGTTTGCGACGCCCCAGGTGATCCGACGCCCAGCCGAACACCGGGCCGCCAACCGCCCAGGAGACCAGCAGCGCCGAGCAGATGGCAGCGGCACTGGTCTTTTCCAGCCCGTAGTGGGTGGTGAGAAAGGGCACGCCCCAGAGGCCGGCAAAAGTCAGCACCGTGCCTACTCCCGCACCCGGTATAAAATGGAGCAGCCAGGTATTGCGATAACTCAGCACGGTGCGGATGCCGGCCATGATCCCCTGCCCGGGCTGACTGGTGCTGTCGTCATGGGACACCGCGTGGCTGGCATAACCCTTCTCCACCGGATCATCCCGCACCAGCAGCCAGATAGCCCCGGCAACCAGAAAGGTCACCACGGCGGAGACCAGCATCACGGGGCGCCAGCCAAAGGTATCAACCAGCAACCGCAGCGGGACGCCGGCAAATACCGCCCCAACCACGCCACAGAACAGCGCCATACCGGAAGCCAGTGAGTATTGCTTGGGCGGCAGCCAGTGACCCGCCAACTTCAGCATGCCGACAAAGGCCACCGCCACCGAACCACCGATCAGCAGACGCCCCAGATTGGCCCAAAGTGCATCCGGCGCCATGGCGAACAGCAGGGTACCCAGTCCGGCGATGGAAGCCCCGCTGGCCAGCAGACGTCGGGGACCCCAGTGATCGGCCAGCAGTCCGGTCGGAACCTGCATCGCCACATAACTGTAGAAATAGAATGCCGAGAGATTGCCCAATGCGGTGGCATTGAGCTGAAAATCACCCATCAACTCGGTGGTCATCACCCCGGGAGCTACCCGCTGATAAAAACCGATAAAGTACGGCGCCGCACCCAACCCCCAGATCGTCCAGGCCAGGCGCAGCGGGGGAAAGGCCGCTGGGTTCATGAATTATCCTAGTTGATGGTCAGGTCACTATAGTCCGGGTTGCAGGGAAAAAACCCGCAGGATACCACTGCTATTGCACCAGCCGTTCAGGTACGAAACCCTCCAGTTTCGAACACGACGCTGATAACGGCCCTCAGCTGAACCACACCAGAGTGGAACAATTCCGAAAACTGGCCGCTATGGCCTGCAGACGCTCAATTATCCCGCTTGCAGGCCTCGTAATCCTTACGCTTTTTACAGTTCTGGAAAATCTTGGGCGTGCACTCCAGCTGGTCGCAGACATATTCGCAACGGGCGCTTTCGGCCGGGACATCATTGATCAGTGGGGAAAACAGGTCACGCAGCAAGACGTTTATACTTTTTGTAACTATCATCAATACACTCTGCTTTTCGGGGTTATCTCAGCATCCTGGTTCCGATGACTTAAGCATCGGGCCATCCCTGATCTCCCTTCGTCCAGAGCCTAAACAGCAGGCTTGCTGTTAAAATATGCCAACTGCAGATTTCAACTGTATCGGATACTACTCAACCAACTATCCCCCGTCAACGCGGGTGAAGGGCATCAACGGCGCCCCTTTTTGGCCCGACGCAGATGGATGATTTCGGCAAACAGCCCGCCGATGGCACCCCACAGTCCCCCCAGAATTATCACCACCAGCGACTTGTCACCAGCCAGCTGTTGCAGCACCGCAACCGCTGGCATCAGGTTCAGCAGCAGGGCGAGCAGCAGCGCACCCGCCAGCCCGGTCACCATGCCATGCAGCAGCCGTCCGTCACGGGCCTTGAGGCCGGTGAACAGACCCGGCGCAATCCACAGCGCAGAGAGCGTCAGCAGCTGGGGTGCGGTGGCCTTCTGCACATCCAGCAGCAGGGCCACGATGATCATCCCCAGGGAGAGTGCCGTCAGCATCAGGGCACCCAGCAACAGGGCACGATAGTTGAGAAAGGGGGTATCAGTTGTCGTCATGGTTATAGGGCCGGTTATTGACTATGGGATTCCAGAAAACGCAGGCTACGGGTGCCGTACCAGGAGTAACTCTCGCCGTCCACCAGGCCACAGGCATAGCCGAGTGCCCGCAACTCATCCCGATATCGCTGAAACGGAAACGGCTCACTGGAGAAGAGCAGCGCCGTCTCCCGGGGATTCAGCGCGGTCAGCTCGATCTTGGGATACTTCTCCCCGTGGGGGACTGACTCCACCCCCATGCGCTGCAACATGGAGTGTATGAAGGTACCTTCACCGATCGCCATCCAGGGGTCGCGCCAGATCAGATACTCCACCCGGCTCTGGGTGGTCGGTGGTCGCCACCACTCGATCACCCCGGGCAGGGATTGAAGGGGATAGTGCCTGCCGGCGCCACTACTGACCCGCTCCCAGCGTTGCGCCACCCGCTGCAAAGCGCCACTGTCGATCCGTTCCGCCAGGCGCCGGAATTCCGAGGCCACATCCTCCACCCGGGTGATATGCAGCGCCAGGTAGGGGTAGGGACAGCTCTCGGCCATCTCCAGGGTGTTCTCCTCCTTGTCCAGGATTACCAGTTCCGGTTCGAGATGGGCCATCGCCGCCCAATCCACCTGCTTGGTACCCCCCACCGACGGCAGCTTCCTCACCGCCTCCTCGGGATGAATACAGAACCGGGACCGGCCCACCAGGTTGGCCTGGCAGTCGATCAGGGTTTCGGTAATGGAAGGAACCAGGGAGACCAGCCTCATCTGACCGGCTTTACGTTGATGTGATCAAAGGGGCAGTGACGACAGGCGGAACCACAGCAGTTACCCCGGCTGCGGTGATAGCATTCAGTAAACACCATCAGCCCGTCCTCCCAGTAGTAGTGCCGCCCCTCAATCAGCTCATCCAGTGGCCAGGGATCGGTCCCATCGGTCTCGTTGTCTTCTCGCATAGCCATCTCCCGCCGAGAGATCAGGTCCGCTTTACTGGGCCGTCCAACCTGAATCGATGGTGAACGTGGAGCCGGTGATGGAAGAAGCCTGATCACTGGCCAGATAGGCCGCCAGGCTGGCCACCTCTTCCGGCTCAATCAGCTTTTTGATGGCTGCGTTTTTCAACATCACTTCGCTCACCACCTCTTCTTCCCGAATACCCCGGGTTCGCGCCTGGTCGGCAATCTGGTTCTCCACCAGGGGGGTCCGCACATAGGCGGGACAGATGGCATTGGCAGTGATACCGAACTCGCCACCCTCCAGGGCCGCCGTCTTGGTCAGGCCGATCACCCCGTGTTTGGCGGAGATATAACCGGCCTTGAAGGGTGACGCCACCATGGCATGTACCGAAGCGATATTGATTATCCGACCCCAGCCATTCTGTTTCATCGACGGCCAGGCATAACGCATCAGCAGAAACGGGGCGGTCAACATAACCGCTAGCAGCTTGTTCCACTGTTCAACCGGGAAATCCTCGATCGGGGAGATATGCTGGAAACCGGCGTTATTGACCAGAATATCCACACTGCCATGCAGCGCAGTGGCCTGGGTAATCACCGACCGACACTGTTCGGCATCGGAAAGATCGCCCTGCACAAAGCTGGCATCGATCCGTTGCGCCGCCTTGCCACCGGTTTCGGCGTTGAAATCCGCTATTACCACCTTGCAGCCCAGACCGGCCAGTTTTTCCGCCACTGCCAGTCCAATGCCACTTGCTCCACCGGTCACAACGGCAACTTTATTCTGCATCTGATCGTTCTCCTGAAATTTATGCGACACCACAGCCAATCTTGTGGAGCAAAATTATAACCCAGCCGCGTGACGATTTATCGACGAATAAAACAGGTGAATCGGGAATAGGGAGAAAATCGACTGATTTGCCACAGAAACCGGCACCTATTCACCCGGTTGGCCGGACAACCGACACCACCCGGGCATCAGTGCCACCGTTTATAAACCGTTCTTGCAGCGGTAACGGGATTGCGAATGGAACAGAATTGACCGGAAACTGGTGAAGAGCGGGAATCGGTGGGCCGGGTACGGCCCACCTCAGACCAGGTTTTCCCTGCTACCAAGCCGCCTGCCCCGGGTGGTCGCTCCCCCTGATTCCGCGCCTTTCCCACTCTTGTGAAGCGGTTCTGGCAACCGACCCTTGTGGGGTCTTACCCGGGAGCTGACCGGGCAGGCTTGTTCAGTGGGTTTAGTATAGAAAAATAAGATGAGCGAATGAATGCAAATATCGCGTCATTACCCATCAGAAATAATAATATTCTCTATTTATTACCATTTTTATAGTGATAAACTTACTTCTATACTAAACTCTTCCCTATTAATCACCAATCACTACGCTAAAACATCATGAAACTGGACCGCATCGACCGACGTATCCTCACCGAGATGCAACAGAATGGCCGCATCAGCAATCTGGAACTGGCGGAACGGGTTGGACTCTCCCCCACGCCATGCTCCCGGCGGGTCAAGCAACTGGAAGAGGCCGGCATCATCCGCCAGCATGTCACCCTGCTCAATCCGGACCGGCTAAACCTGAAACTGACCGCCCTGATCCAGATCAGCATGGACCGACACACTCCGGATCGCTTTGAGAACTTTCAGGCCCGGGTGGCGACATTCCCTGAAGTGGTGGAGTGCAGCCTGATCACCGGACAGGCTGCCGACTATCTGGTTAAAGTGGTGGTGCCCGACATGGACGCCTACCAGCAGTTTCTGCTGGGCAAGATCACCCGTATCGAAGGAGTATCCGGGGTCCAGTCCAGCTTTGTCATGCAGCAGATTATTAACAAAACGGCGCTGCCCCTGGATTATCTGACCTGACACAAAGCCATCCCGCTCCCCTCCCTCACACCCCCCCGGAAAGCTCGACCAGACCGCTCCTTGTCACAATCCAACTTGTATTCCCGTGAATTGTAAACTATTGCAATATCTGGGAATGCAAGGAGGTTTTGCCATTCCGTAACAGGTGCAGCAGGGATATAGTCCTTAACACAGGGCGGCTGTATTGCACTGAAAAATACTGGCGTCACTCAAGAGGGAAATATCATGCTCAAGGAATTCAAAGAGTTTGCGATCAAGGGCAATGTCATCGACATGGCCGTCGGCATCGTTATCGGAGCAGCATTTGGTTCTATTGTTAAATCTCTGGTCGCCGATGTGATCATGCCGCCGGTCGGCATGTTGCTCGGCAATGTGGATTTTTCAAACCTGTTTCTGGTGCTGAAAGATGGCACCAACCCAGGCCCCTATCTGTCCATTGCTGCTGCTACGGAAGCGGGTGCAGTGACACTCAACTATGGGCTGTTTATCAATACGATTGTCAGCTTCGTGATTGTCGCCTTCGCCATTTTCATGGTGGTGAAGATGATCAACCGACTGAAGCGTGAACAGGAATCGGCTGAGGAAGCACCAACCACCAAGGAGTGTCCGTTCTGTCTCTCCAAAGTGCCGCTCAAAGCGACTCGCTGCGCTCACTGTACCTCAGAACTTCCAGAAACCGCTTAATCAACTTTAGCCTCTTACGGAGATATAACCATGGCAAAACTGACACAGATTGAAGGGATTGGTGAGAAATACGGTGAAAAACTTCAGGCCGTCGGCGTCACCACGCAGGAGAAACTGCTTGAAGCTGGCGGCACCAAGAAAGGCAGAAAAGAGCTGGCTGAAAAATCGGGCATCAGTGAAAAGCTGATCCTCGGCTGGATCAATCGCGCCGATCTGGCACGGGTTAAGGGAATCGGCGAAGAGTATGCCGACCTGCTGGAACTGGCCGGAGTGGATACCGTCCCCGAGTTGGCCCAGAGAAACGCTGCCAACCTGCACACCCGGATCCGGGAAGTTGCCGAAGAACGGGGCAATGTGGTGCGCCGCGTGCCTTCTCCTGCAGAAGTGGAGAAGTGGGTAGCCCAGGCAAAAGAGCTGCCAAGAGCCATCAACTATTAACCTGTTACCCAACAACCCCCGACCGGGGTGGAGAGTACCCACCCCGGTCTGGATGAAGCTGAGGAATTCAGATCGAATCCTGGTAATTCCTCAACACCCCAGTGACCAGACCAAAACCATGGACTTACTTACCAAAGGGACAAACCTCTTGATTGAGCGACTCAACCTCGATCTGCAGACCGGCACCGTCAGGAAAGCCCTGGGCGAAGCGTTACTGGCCGTCAACTTCGAAGACCTGCACCGGACACTGTCACAAAACCAGCAAACCCAGCACCAGATCAGCGCCTGGCTTGGGGCAGGGGATCACCAATGGCTCGCAATTGAACAGGTCGAGTCGATTCTGGGTGCTGATAAGGTGAAGGTTTTCGCCGGTCGGCTGGGCATCGACCAGGCAACCGCAGCCACCGTACTGGCCGACATCCTGGCCATGCTGACCCCGGAACAGGTTGAATCCTGAAGACCGGAAGCGGACCGCCGGCCATACCGGAATGGATCGCATGCAGGGCCATCAACCGGGATCACATATACCGACGGACCGCGCCCCATCACCTCCCCGCCACTCGCCGTAACCACACGCCGTCAACCGCTTCCACACTGACCAATCAGCCACACCGGGCTTGTCCGAAACCGGGATGACGGGTATGGTGTGCCCCGTTTAACGGCCGGACACAGACTGCCAGGCGAACGCTCCGTCCCAACTATTTCAGACTTTTCCATTCGAGCATCCACCACTATGAGCACAGAACAGGCACTACTTGAGCGCAGTGAATCCAAATGCGAACTCTGCGGGGCAACCGAGAATCTTCAACCCTACCCGGTACCTCCCAGCTCTGATGGTAGCGCCGATCAATCTGTACTGCTGTGCAGCACCTGTCTGGAACAGATTGAGGAGCCGGACAAGACCGATCCCAATCACTGGCGTTGTCTCAATGACAGCATGTGGAGCCAGGTGCCCGCCGTGCAGGTGATGGCCTGGCGTATGCTGAAGCGGCTCGCTGCCGAAGGCTGGCCACAGGATCTGCTGGACATGCTCTACCTGGATGAAGAGACCCAGGCCTGGGCGGAAGCCGCCGGCGATGGTGCAGACAACGAAGAACAGGTGGTACATCGGGACTGTAACGGCGCCACCCTGGAAGCGGGCGACACCGTCACCCTGATCAAGGATCTGAACGTCAAGGGCGCCAACTTTACCGCCAAGCGGGGCACCGCGGTGCGCGGCATCTCCCTGGTCGCCGACAACCCGGAGCAGATCGAGGGACGGGTGAATGGCCAGCAGATTGTCATCCTGACCCAGTTCGTCAAGAAATCCAACTGATCCACCGCCTGTCGGCGGGCAACCCCCGCCGACAGGCGTAAGCCGCTCCCTCAGCCGGTGTTCTGCATACCGGCCGAAATGCCCGCCATCGTCACCATCAGCGCCTGCTCCAGGCGCTCATTCGGTTGATTCCGGTCCCGGTGAAGCAGCTCCGCCTGCAGATAATGGAGCGGATCGATATAGGGATTGCGCACGTTGATGGAGCGCCGGATCAGGGGAAAATCGGCCAGCAGCTTGCCGGTCTGCTTGATTTTCAACACCATGTCGAAAGTGTCCCTCAGGCGCTCCCGCAGCGTCGCACCCAGCTCCTGCAACTCCGCTGGCACCAACCGGGCGGCATAGTATTCGGCAATGGCCGGATCGCTCTTGGCCAGCACCATCTCCAGCATATCCACATAACTGGTGAAGAAGGGCCAGGCCCCATACATCTCGTGCAGCCGCTGTAACTGACCGGCGGCGATCGCCTGCCCCAGGGCGGCATCGGAGCCCAACCAGGCCGGCAGCATCAGGCGGATCTGGGTCCAGGCGAATACCCAGGGGATGGCCCGCAGGCTCTCGACCCCGCCGTCGGCACGCCGCTTGGCCGGACGTGACCCCAGCGGCAGTTTGCCCAGCTCATGCTCCGGGGTCGAGGCACGGAAGAACGGCACAAAGCGGGGATCGTCCCGCACCACCGCCCGGTAGGCCTGGAAAGCGTCTGCGGCCAGCGACTCCATCATGGCGCGCCACTCCGGCCGGGGGGCCGGTGACGGGCACAGGGTGGCGGCCAGAACGGCGCCACTGTAGCGCTCCAGGTTGCGCTCGGCAATCTCCGGAATACCGAACTTGAAGCGGATCACCTCGCCCTGCTCGGTCACCCGAATGGTGTGGTTCACCGATCCGGGCGGCTGGGCCAGAATGGCCCGATGGGTGGGACCACCGCCCCGCCCCACCGTACCGCCCCGACCGTGGAACAGGGTCAGGTGGACACCCCGGGCCCGGCAGGTGGCGGTCAGCGCCTCCTGGGCCTTGTACTGTCCCCAGACCGCCGCCAGCTGACCGGCATCCTTGGAGGAGTCGGAATAGCCGATCATCACCTCCTGGTGGCCATGGGTATAGTCCCGGTACCAGTCGATGGCGAGCAGCTGATCGACACAGTGGTGCGCCTCCTGCAGATCCACCAGGGTCTCAAACAGGGGCACCACCCGCATGTCATGCCCCACCCCCATCTCCCGCAGCAGCAGGATCACCGACAGCACATCGGAGGGCTGGCTGGCCATGGAGATCACGTAGGAGCCCAGGGCGTCGGGGTCGGCCTCGGCAATCACCCGGCAGGTCTCCAGCACTTCACGGATCTGCTCATCCGGCTCCCAGCCGACCGGTATCAGGGGGCGCTTGCTGCGCAGCTCCTTGAGCAGAAACGCCTGTTTCCGGGCCTCGTCCCACTCCAGGTAAGAGCCCATTTCATAGAACCGGGTCAGGGCATCAAACACCGCTGCGTGGCGGTCGGCATTCTGGCGGATATCGAGCCGTACCAGGGTGACGCCGAAACAGGCGATACGCCGGATAATATCCTCCAGCAGGCCGCCGGCGATAATCTGCATACCGCATTCGATCAGGGAGCGATGGCAGAGCCGCAGCGGCTCCAGCAGATCCTCTGCGGTCATCAGCGCCTCGTTGCTGAACGGCTGCCCGGACAGACCCGCCTGGATCAACTCCTTGGTCTGTCCCAGGCGACGCCGCAAACCGGCCAGCAGATGGCGGTAGGGTTCCGCCGCATCCCCGACCCGCTGCCGCAGTTCCGCATTGCATTCGAACATGGAGAGTTCCGTGCGCAACTGGGTCAGATCCCGGTCATACAGATCCGCCGCCATCCAGCGCGCCAGCATCAGCACCTGGCGGGTCACCTCCGCCGTCACATAGGGATTGCCATCCCGGTCGCCGCCCATCCAGGAGGAGAAACGTACCGGTGAGCAGTCCAGGGGTAGCGGACGATTGAGCACCGCCTGCATGGACTCATCCAGCTGCCGGAGATAGTTGGGCACCGCCTGCCAGAGCGAGCCCTCGATCACGGCAAAACCCCACTTGGCCTCGTCGATCGGGGTCGGGCGCTGCTGGCGGATCTCATTAGTGTGCCAGATCTGGCTGACCAGCTCATTCAGGCGACGCTGGCGGTACTCACCCCGCTCCAGCTGGCGCAGGCAGTCGGTGATGGCGTTGTATTTTTTTATCAGGGTACGGCGATTCACCTCGGTGGGATGGGCGGTCAGCACCAGGTCCACGTCCATACGGTCAATCGCCTGCAGAATCTGCTCATCGGTCAGGCCATCCGCCTGCAACTGCTTGAGCTGGCGGGCGAAAGAGTCCTCCGCGTCCAGCTCGCACACATCCTGATGCAGCCGCACCCGGTGAAACTCTTCGGCGATATTGGCCAGGTTGAGAAACTGGCTGAAAGCGCGGGCCACCGGCAGCATCTCCGCCTCACTGAGACCGGAAAGCTCTTCCAGCAGCGCATCGTGATTCGAGGCCGCATCCAGTCGTCCCGCCTTGGCCAGGTGACGAATACGTTCGATCTTCTGCAGAAATGCCGATCCCAGGTGGTTTTCAATGGTCTGCCCCAGACTTTCACCCAGCATTCGCACATCGTCGCGCAGTGATTCATCCAGTTTGGTCATAGTGTTTACTCCAACAAGGGTCTGGCGGTCAGGTAACACCCGGGGAACAATCAGGTCGGGTCAGCAAATCGCAGCAGAAAGGGGGAGAGGTAGCGGGCACTCTCTCCACTATAAACGCGCGGCGCATTATAGATGACCAGCCGACGACTGACGAACATTTCAGCACGGTATGCAAATGTGAGCGCCGCCACTTTGGCCCGGCTGTGGGGGTGACCGGCAAAATCGACCCGCCCCACCAGGTACAGCCCCAGGGATGCAGCCAGGGCCACAACCCGATCAATCCCGTGCAGGGGAATCAGCAGGTAAAACCGGCCCGCGGGCGCTATCAGCCGGGTTACCAGCCGCAGCAGCTCGTCGTGGGGCAGCTGATCGGCATGCCGGGCCAGGCTGCGCAGAGGGGCGCTGTTTCTGCTGTGCTGCTCGAAAAAGGGCGGATTACAGATAATCAGGTCAAAGCGGCCCTGGCAACATTCAGCATAGGCCTGGATGGATCCGGATACCAGCTCCAGCCGGCCGGCCCAGGGGCTGTGGGAAAAATTGACCGCAGCGTCACGGCACGCTTCGGGCGTCAATTCCACCGCTGTCACATGGCCCGCCCCCAGCTGTGCCAGCATCAGGGACAGCAGTCCGCTGCCGGCACCGATATCCAGCACCCGCTCGCCACCCGCCAGCGGCGCCATGGCACCGAACAGGGTGGCATCGGTGCACACCTTCATGGCGCTCTCCTGCTGCCGTACGCTGAACTGCTGGAAACGGAAGGTCGACACCGGGCACTCAACCGGGGGGTAAAACCGGACTCAGTCGGCCAGCCGGCAGCTCCAGCTGGTAGGTTTTACCGAACCCAACCACGTAGTGGCCCGCCGTCGGGGTCAGCACAAACAGGTGAAAATCCGGCAGACCCTTTAACAGCGCCACCGTGTCACCGAAGCGCTGCTCCAGCCGGGCAAGCATTTCCCCGTAATCGGGATCGCTCCGGGAGAGCTCATCCGCCCGGCACTTGAGCACCAGCCGTTCCCGAGCAAACGGGTTACGGGACTCCGCCTCCGCCCGGATAAACAGGATGGCGGCCCAGCCCTGCTGCTGCAGGTTACGGGTATGTCCGGCCAGTTCGCTGACAAAGATATAGAAACGGCCGGCCTGATCACGCACATAGGGGGCGTAACTGATCTCCGGCTGGCCATCAGCCGTTACCGTGGAGAGCAGCAGGGTCTGGTGGGCTTCGATCAGGGCCTGATAATCCGCCTCGGCCCGCTGCAGATCGGTTGAATCGGGATTGGACATGGACACTCTCAGCCTAGGCAAACAGGTCTCCATGCTGACACGAGCCGGCGTCGAGATAAACCCCGCCTGCGGCTCAGTAGACGCTCGGTTTGGGATCGGAGAGGATCAGGTCAGGCATGGAGAAGGGTGCCAGACGCTCAATAAAATCCACCATCTCCAGTGCCGGCGAGGCCCGGAAAAAGCGCGCCATGGGCCGGTCCATCCAGAGCCGGTCGGAATAGAGAAAGATGTTGTGTGGAGTGTCGCCGATACCGTCCCGGTTGCGGTCGAAGCCCCGGTAGGTATCCCACTGGTTACCCCGCCAATCGTTATCCAGGGCACTGGAGGCGGCACTCACCGCAATGGTGGTGATATTGCCGGTAAAGCGGTTGCCATGGACCACGTGCCCACCCTTTTCGCCATAGAAGTACATGGCCACATCGTTGTAGGCAAAATGGTTGTTCCTGAGATAGATGATATTGCCCGGATCGGTAGGTGAGTTGGCGGTCAGGCCGACGGCACAGCGCACAATATCGTTGGACTCCAGCCGTACCTGGGAGCTCTCTTTCACCGCCAGGGCCGAGCTGGTGATATCCGGCATATTGAGCAGGTGGTTTTCACGGACCACCACGCCATTTGAGTAGACCAGCACGATGCCGGCGATATTGCGCAGCAGGGTATTCCGGGCGATCAGGTTGTCCGGGGAAAAGATCAGCTCCATGCCGATACGGCTGTCTTCAATGGTATTGCCGATAAAGCGGTTATCCGACGCGTTGGCGAACACCACGTCCCTGACCCGGCTGATATGGTTGCCCTGCATGAGATTTTCACGGCTGTACCAGATACGGATGCCCTCGCCACGCAGACTGGGCACTTCGGGACGGGACTCTATCCGGTTGTTGCGCACCACATTGCCATCGGACTGGCGGATATGAATCCCGAACAGGACATTGTCTATGCGATTATCCTCCACCAGCGCCCCGTTCCCCAGCAACAGCAGGGCAGCGTCCACCTGGTCATGGGAGTTGCCGGAGTTGGTCAGGTGCAGTCCGCGCACCGTCACCCCGTCCGCCTCAACTGTCAGTACGGTACCACTGCCCTCGCCATCCACTGTCACCTCGCCCTGGCCGTCGATGGTGATCGGCTGCCGGATCACCGCCGGACCGGCATAGCTTCCGGCCGGCAGAGTCAGCACCCCGCCCGGCGGGGTCAGATCGATAAACAGTTGCAGGGGCGGGAGTGCAAATCCCAAGGCGGGCAGCAGGCAACCAACCAGGACAGAGACCAGCAGAGATAACCGTTTCATGGCGGATGTTTGGCAATAAGCTCCAGTGAGTCGCGCTGACATTGTGAAGGACGCAACAATCGAACCATTGCCGTCCTATTTGACATATCAAGAGTAGGGTTATTGTGGTGCAGCGTCCTTGAGAAAAATCAATTCAATCCGACCAACCGGCAGCGGGCCCGCCCATGTCCCCCTCTCACCGGGATAACCCCTATAACCCGGACGACCACAATTTCCCACGCTTACTATACTCAGGAGAAGATTGAGCGATGAGAGTGAGAGGTGCAGCCATGTTTGTGGAAAATCTGCTGGCGGATAAGGATGACCAGATCTGGTCCATCACGCCGGACGCAACGGTTTATGAAGCACTGGTGCAGATGGATCGGAAGAATATCGGTGCTCTGCTGGTGATTCAGGGGGGAGAGTTGATCGGCATCCTGTCCGAGCGGGACTACGCGCGCAAGATCATTATCAAGGGCAAATCATCCAGAGAGACCCTGGTGAAAGAGGTGATGACCACAGAAGTCTGCTACGTGGGCAGGAAGACGCGCATGGAGGAGTGCCTGGCCATCATGTCGGACAAGCGCATTCGCCACCTGCCGGTCATGGAGGACGACCAGTTGATCGGCCTGGTCAGTATCGGCGACGTGGTCAAGAGCATCATCAATGAGCAGGAGATCGTCATCGATCACCTGTACAACTACATCCACGGGGTCTACTACTCACCGCACTGAGCGCCGGCCGGAACCGGGAAAATAACCCGGAACGCCGCACCGGGCTGCTGGTTGAGTACATCCACCCGACCACCCATGGCAGCGGCCAACTGGCTGACCAGGGCCAGTCCGATCCCGGTACCAACGGTCTCCCGGGTCAGTTCATTTTCAGAGCGATAAAACAGTCGGAAGATCTTTTTCATCTGGTCCCGGGGCACGCCGGGACCAAAATCCCGGACCGTGAACACCACCTGGTTGTGCCGTTCCAGCGCTGCCCCTATCTCGATTCGCTGCACTTCTGCCCGGGCGGAGAACTTCAGCGCATTGTCCACCAGGTTGATCATGATCTGGCTGAAGCTGTCACTGTCCAGCTTCAGCATGTTGTCCCCTACCACCCCGTCGCTGTGGAGCTCCAGCTGAAAACCGGCCCGGGCCACCGGAGCACTGATTTTCGTCCGGATACTCTCCATCAGTTGCGCCACACTGACCGGCTTCAACTCCAGGACCAGGCCGTTGCGGGTCATGCGGGCCAGTTGCAGTACATTATTGATCAGGCGGCTGAGACGTTCACTCTCGTCATAGATGTAGTCGTAATAGGCCCGCTTTTTCTCTTCACTGGCCCAGCCCTCCCGCAACATCTCCCCATACATGCGGATCGAGGTCAGAGGTGTCTTCAGTTCATGGCTGATGGCGGAGACAAAATCCTGTTGCTGCCGCGCCAGCGCGATCTGGCGCAGACCGAGCCGATAGAGCAGATAGAAGCCGCCACACAGCACCAGCAGCAGGATCAGTGCCACCCAGAGGATCAGTCGTCCCCCCGGCCCGGCCGGCAGCTGCCGGATACTGTAGATCAACACCATTTCACTCAGGGGAGCGGCAAGACGCGTGCGGTAGAGCAGCGAACCCGTCACGGCCTGGGCCCGGCTCTGGTAAGCGGCGGCAAGCTGACCACTGAAGGTGCTGAACAGCTCGCCCCGGTAGGCGACGGTCAGCTCACTCATGCCGGACAGGTTGGTCTCCCGGAACAGGTCGCCGATGGCCGCCTGCAGAAACGGTTGCTGCTCGATCAGCAACCCCTGGATAAAGCGTCGCCCATCCCGCCACACCTTGCGAAACAGCACCAGATGGCCACTATCCAGCAGGCTGAACTCAAACGGATCCAGCTCACTCTCAAAGGTGTGGATGCGCAGGCCGGACTGACCGGGTCGGGCAGCCGCCGGATCGCCATCAACTTCCGCCTCGATGGACGTCGGTGCCGGCAGTGCGCTGCGCTCCTTGCGGGCCGTACGCGCCTTGCTCACGGCCACCTTGGGAGCCTCAGGAGCGGCCAGCTGTTCCTCGAATCGGCGGTCGAGCTGCAGATCCTCCACCCGGCTGCGCGGTTGACTGATGCCCGCTTTGTTCGCCGGTTGGACTTTGCGCTGCACCTGGTTCAGGGCATCAAACGCCGCCTGGGGCTGACCGGCACGACCCGCCCGCAGGGCATCGGGTGCGCTGGACAAGCTGCCGGTGGACGGGCGCAGTGAGCTATCATCCGCCGTCCCATGCTCATCTATCGCCGGGGCGGGAGCCACCGCCGCCTGAACCAGCCGGTTCTCACTGAGGATCTGCTGTAACCGGTTGTGCAGTGACTGTCGCTGTGCCAGTTCCGCCGCGGAGATACCGTAGCGGGCCGCCTGATCCGGCGGAGCCGGCAACAGCGGCGTACTGAAACGGCCGGCATCATCCACCTGGAAATAGCCGATCACCCCAGGCAGTGGCGCCTCCACCGGATAGCGGGACAGGGCCGAGCGCTGCACAAATCCCGCCCGGGCCTCCCCCGCCACCACCAGGAAGGCGTAGTCGGTAAAACCGCGCTGCTCTTCGGTTCCGACCAGGCGCATCAGGCGTTCATTGATACGGCTACTCAGCTCCTCCGCCTGCACCCGGTAGAGGTGGAACGCCTCCCACTTGAGCTGGCTGTAGGATTGCTGGATCAGTATGCCGGAGGGGATCAGCAGCGCCAGGAAAAACAGCAGCAGCCAGCGACGCAGCTGTGCGGGACTGAGACCGGCCAATCGGGATCCAGAGCCCATGGCTACTCCACCAGCAACCGGTAACCGGCGCCGCGTACCGTCACCAGGTAACGGGGATTGGTTGCGTCCGGCTCGATCTTGCGCCGCAGCTTGGCGATATGGATATCCACCGTGCGGGTCTCCAGGTCGAGATTCCGGGCATAGCCCCACACCCGGGTCAGCAGTTCATCCCGGGAGACCGGCCGTTCCGCGTTGGCATGCAGATACTGCAGCAGCTCCATCTCCCGGCGGGTAAAGGCGTGCTCCTGATCCCCGCAGCGACCGGACAGATTGCGGCAATCCAGCTCCACGGTGTCACCCAGCCGTATCCGGTTCTCCACCTCACCACTGACCCGTGCCCGGCGCAACACCGCCTGCACACGCAGCACCAGTTGGGCGACCGAAAACGGCTTTGCCACGTAGTCGTCGGCCCCCAGGGAGAGTCCCTGGATCACATCTTCGTCAGCACTCTTGGCGGTCAACATGATGATCGGCTGTTCCCGATCCTGCTCCCTCACCTGGGCACAGATATCGAAACCGTTGACGCCGGGCAGCATCACGTCCAGCAGGAGCAGATCATAGCGTCCACTCAGGGCCAGCCGCAGCCCCTCCCGGCCATCTTCGGCGCACTCCACCTGGTAGCCATGAAACACGAACAGATCCACCAGGCCGGTGCGTATGGCCGGTTCATCTTCCACTATCAACAGACGGATCTTGCGTGACATCGCTTCCCAGACTCTCTGACATACGGTTTCAGACTGCCCAAAAGCCTACCAGTTTGTGTGAACAGCGACATGTAAAACTTTTGTAAACCGGCAGCGGATCATTTTACAAAACCGCTCCTACAAGCGGCCGATGGCCAACCCTAGACTGTATCCATCCCATCACCAGGACCAGTCAACAGGAGGTCATCCATGGCATTGATAAACCGAATATCCCGACTCTTCCGGGCCGACCTGCATGCGGTACTCGACCGTATAGAGGAGCCGGATCTGCTGCTTAAACAGGCGATCCGGGAGATGGAGTCGGCCTACGCCGAGCAGAGCCAACGCAGTCGCCTGCTTAAGCATGAACTGGCGCAGCTGAACAGCCGCCTGCAGGGGTGGCAGGAGAAGCTGGCCGGCATGGATCAGGAGCTGGATATCTGTTTTCAATCAGACCAGGAGTCCCTGGCCAGGCAGCTGATCCGGAAAAAACTGGAGCTGGCACAGTTCGCCGAGCAACAGCAGCGCCGCCGTGACAGCCTGCACCAGACCCTGGCCGAACTGTCCAGGCGTCAGGATGAGAACCGCACCCGACTGGAGAGCCTGCGTCAGAAGGCCCGGTTGCTGGCAAGTGACGCAGCACCGGACAGGGAGCACAACAGCGGAGGCCCCGAACCGATCCGGGTCGAGGAGGCGGACGTGGAGGTCGCCTTTCTGCGGGAGAAACAGCGCAGGAGTCAGTCATGAAACGGCCCACTTTTCTGGAAGGGGTCGGCATCGCCCTGGCCGCCAGCCTGACCGGTTCGATCCTGTTCAGCGCCCTGTCACCGGTGATGCCGGATCTCCCCCTGCTGAAACTGCTGATTGCCGGGCTCGGCCTGGCCTACAGTCTCTACCTGTTCCGACGCAGCAGTGAACGGCTGGGTCGGCTGGTTACCGCCGTTGTCTGGCTGATCTGCGCCATCCTGATCGGCTTGCTGGATCCGCCGCTCACGCTCTATCTGGCGCTGCACATCGGCCTGATCTGGCTGATTCGCTCGCTCTATTTCCACAGCAGTCCGCTCTCTGCCCTGGCGGACCTGGGGCTGAGCGGACTGGGCCTGGCGGCCGCCATCTGGGCGGCCCTGCACACCGGCAGCCTGCTGCTCACCATCTGGTGCTTTTTTCTGTTGCAGGCGCTGTTCAGCGCCATCCCCGCCGATCTGAAAAAAACCACCCGGGACAACCGATCGTCAGGGCACTCAACCGACCGCTTCCAGCAGGCCGAACAGGCCGCCGAGGCCGCTCTGTGTCGCCTGACATCCATGCATCGATAACCAAGGGAACAACATCATGAAAGCAAAAATCATCGCCATTTCGTTATTCACCGCCACCGCAGGCGGTATCGTCCTCTATCCCGCCTACCAGGGCACCGGCGCCGTGGCAGCGCCGATCATCCAGCCGGCTCAGCCGCCGCAAACCGATCCGGCCATCCGGCAGCAGCAGCGCATCGAAGTGGTGTTCGTGCTGGATACCACCGGCAGCATGGGCGGTATGATCCAGGCGGCCAAGGAGAAGATCTGGTCCATCGCCAGCTCCATGGCTTCCGCCGAGTCGGCCCCGGAGATCCGCATGGGCCTGGTGGCCTATCGGGATCGGGGGGACAGCTATATCACCCGGGTACTGGATCTGTCGGATGATCTGGACAGCATGTACGCGGCCCTGATGGAGTTCCAGGCGGCGGGTGGCGGCGACGGCCCGGAGAGTGTCAACCAGGCCCTGAATGATGCGCTCAACCGGATCTCCTGGAGCCAGGATGAGAACAGCTACCGGGTGGTCTTCCTGGTGGGGGATGCACCGCCCCACATGGACTATAACGAAGTGCAATATCCCGCTCTGGTCGGCCAGGCCAGACAGCGGGGCATCCTGATCAATACCATCCAGTGCGGTGAGGACCGCAACACCCGGCAGAGCTGGAGCCGTATCGCCCAACAGGGCGGCGGCCGCTATTTCCAGGTGGAACAAAGCGGCGGCGCCCTGGCCATCACCACCCCCTTCGATGCAGAGATCGCCAGCCTGTCAGAAGCGCTGGACCGGACCCGTATCTACTACGGCAGCGCGGCAGACAAACGGCTCCAGCAGAAGAAGTTGGCCGCCAGCGAGAAACTGCATGCGGACGCGTCGGTGGCCTCCCGCGCCCGCCGCGCCACCTTCAACGCCTCGTCGAGCGGCAAGGCGAACTTTCTCGGCAAGGGTGAACTGGTGGATGATATCGCCAGCGGCCGGGTCGATATCGCCACCATTGAAACGGAAAAACTGCCCGCCCCCATGCAGGCCATGGCGCCGGAGGAGCAGCAGGCGTTGATCGAGGAGCAGGCGGCGACACGTCAGGCACTGCAACAGAAGATCAGCCGACTGGCGGAACAGCGGGCCGACTATATCCGTCAGAAAGTGGCACAGAGCGGCGAAGCGGAGGAGTCTCTGGATTACAAGCTCTACAGCACCATCAGGGAGCAGGCCGTCGAGAAAGGCCTGCACTACCAGGCAGACGCGCCTGCATACTGAAGAGGACGGAAAAAAGGGAAGCGATTGGGGATCGGCCGGCTGGATCGGGCGTCACTACCGTTGCCCTATATCCAGCTCCGTTTCCGATGCTGGTTCCAGGTTCTCGTCCACGTCGGGATGCATCTCCAGTACCACCGGCGTGGTACGTACCAGGGGCACGAACTCGGTCTGCTCCTCCACCGGCGGCGCCGAGCGTCGGGACATGCGGTAGAGTCCGAACAGGGCCAGGGTGCCGGTGGTGGTGGCGGATACCACCGGTAACCCGACCGGCCCGATCAGATCCATGGCGATACCCACCAGTAGCGGCCCGCACAGAGCCCCCACCCCGTAAATCAGCAGCAGGCTGCGGGTCGCCTCCAGCGCCTGCCCCGGTTTCAGGTGATCATAGGAGTAGGCCACGCTGATACCGTACAGCGAGAACATCAGGCCACCATGCAGAAAAGCGGAAACGGTCAATCCCGGGTAGTTTCGTATCACGATCAGTGCCGTGACACCCGCCACCACCGCCGTGCAGAGACTGGTGAGCACCAGCACCAGGCGCCGGTCCAGGCGATCAGAGATATGCCCGATCGGCCACTGCAGAATGGCCCCGCCGAAAATGGTCGCACTCATCAGCATGGCGATCTGCCCATCCCCCAGCGCCAGCCGTTGGCCGAACACCGGCGTCATACCCCAGAAAGCGCCATTCACCAGCCCGGCAGAGAGAGCCCCGATAAATCCAAAAGGGGTGGCCCGCAACAGTTCGGTAAAGCGGGCCGTCACCTCGTTCTCGATGCGGGGTTCATGTACCCGGGTCACGGCCACCGGCACCACGCCCAGGGAGATCAGTATGGCCGCCAGGGCAAACAGAGTCAGTTCCATGGTGTCACCCGCCAGCAGCAGCATCTGACCAAGACCCAGCGCCACCAGGGTGCTCATCATGTAGAGTGAGAAGATGCGACCCCGGGCAGATCCGTCACTCTGCTCATTGAGCCAGCTCTCCACCACCATATAGAGCCCCACCACACAGAGTCCATTGAATACCCGCAACACCAGCCAGACCCAGGGATGCACCAGCAAGCCAAAGGCCAGGCTGGTGGCCGCACCCACAGCGGCAAAAGTGGCGAACGATCGGATATGCCCCACGTTACGGATCACCCGGGGCACCACCAGGGTGCCGATGATGTAGCCGGCGTAGTACCCCCCCATGATGAAGCCGATATCGATATTGCTGAACTGGGCCAGGGTCGCCCGCATACCCAACAGGGTACCCAGCAGCCCGACCCCTACCAGCAGCAGGCCCAGGCCACTTAACAGTATCAGGATTGTGGGTGTCATCAGTAGACCAGTTTGGCAGGCGTATACAGGACAGCATAAGCCAAACAGTACCGGTTGCCTAACCCAAAAACGCTCATCAATGGCCTTGCTGAGCCGGCTGATCGGGGTCGATCCGGCGCTGGTGAGACAACCGGTTGCCCACAGCGACACCGGGCGGCGGCGCTATCCATTTCAAATAGCCGTAATAAGTGCGTATTATTGGGGGTTTTTCGGAAACAGCCACTGAAAAGGCTCCAAATCACAAACTGCAGTAACTGTTTGAAGAGCCCCTATCGGCGCCCCGACTTTCCAGTCAAAACAGCTCCTGCATACCCGACTGCGCAGAGGACACCCATGCGAATGCCTACCAGAAAACTTTTTCAATCTGCGATTCTGGCCCTGCTGCTGCCCGGCTTGTCAGCCGCCGCGGAGGTGGAACTGAAAATCCACCACTTCCTGCCCCCTTCATCCACCGCCCATAGCCAATTCATCCAACCCTGGGCCGACAAGGTGATGAAGGAGTCCAATGGACGCATCGAAATCAAGATCTACCCCGCCATGCAACTGGGAGGCAAGCCGCCACAGCTGTTTGACCAGGCACGGGATGGCGTGGCCGATATTGTCTGGACCGTGCCCGGCTACACCCGCGGTCGCTTCCCCCTGACCGAGGTGTTCGAACTGCCCTTTGTGGCGGGCACCGCCGAGGCCACCAGTCAGGCGGCCTGGGAGTTCTATCAGCAGCACATGCAGGCGGAGTACCGATCGATCCACCCGATCCTGATCCACACCCACGCACCGGGACAGTTCCATATGCGGGACAAGCCGATCCGCACCCTGGAGGATCTGCAGGACAGCAAGGTCCGGGCCCCCACCCGTACCATCAACGAGGCGTTGAAACTACTGGGCGCCACGCCGGTCGGCATGCCGGTTCCGGCGGTTCCCCAGGCCCTCTCCAAGGGCGTGGTGGATGGCACAGTGCTGCCCTATGAAGTGACCCTGCCCCTCAAGGTCCACGAACTGGTCAAATATCACAGTGAATTTGGTGGGGAACAGGGCATCTACACCACCGTGTTCCTGTTCGGCATGAACAAGGCCCGTTACGACAGCCTGCCGGCGGATCTGAAACAGGTCATCGACAACAACTCCGGCCTGGCCCTGGCCAGGCAGATCGGCGCCATCTGGGACCAGGCCGACAACCCGGGCCGGGAGGCCGCCAGGCAGGCCGGCAATCAGTTCAACACCATTGAGGGAGAAGAGTTGGAGCGCTGGAAACAGGCAGCCCAACCGGTGGTGGAGAACTGGATCAAGGCGATGGACAAGCGGGGACTGGATGGTCGACAGCTCTACGAAGAGGCCAAGGCCCTGGTGACCAAGTACAGCCAATAAGTTTCGCTGGCCGCCCGGTTTCCCATCATGACCACCATCACCGATAACAGATCCCGCTCTCCACTGGAAAGGGTGGTATACGGCCTCAGCAACCTGTTCGCCACCGCTGGCGGACTGGTGCTGCTGGGACTGGCCCTGATGACCGTGGCCAGCATTATCGGCCGTTACCTGTTCAGTCTGCCGGTACCGGGGGACTTTGAACTGGTCGAGGTCGGTTGTGCCATCGCCGTATTCGCCTTCCTCCCCTACTGCCAACTGCACAGCGGTAACGTGGTGGTGGATTTTTTCACCCTGCGGGCCCGGGACAGAACCCGCAGCCGTATGGACGCCGTCAGCAGCCTGATCTACGGGCTGATCGCCGGGCTCCTGACCTGGCGCCTGGCACTGGGTGGCTATGACATGTACCAGTACGGTGAACAGACCATGATCCTGGGACTGTCCCGCTGGTGGGGTTTCATCCCTATTGTGGCCTCTCTCGCCCTGCTGACCCTGGTCTGTCTCTACACCGGGGTGCGCCAATGGAGTCATCGTTCCCTATGAGTGGTATGGAAATTGGTGCCCTGATGTTTGCGGTACTGCTGTTACTGATCGCACTGCGCATCTCGATCGGGGTGGCCATGCTGCTGGTGGGCATGGTGGGTTATGTGACGCTGTCCGGCTGGACACCGCTGATCAGCTATCTCAAAACCGCCGCCTACTGGCGTTTCAGCACCTACGATCTCTCCGTGGTTCCGCTGTTTCTGCTCATGGGGCAGTTCGCCAGCAAGGCCGGCCTGAGTCGTGCCCTGTTCCATACCGCCAGTGTCTGGCTGGGACATCGCCGGGGTGGGATCGCCATGGCGGCCATCGGTGGTTGTGCCGGCTTCGGTGCCATCTGCGGCTCATCACTGGCCACCGCCGCCACTATTGGTCAGGTGGCGCTGCCGGAACTGAAACGCCACGGCTACTCCGGCAGTCTGGCGACCGGCGCCCTGGCTGCCGGCGGCACGCTCGGCATCCTGATCCCCCCCTCGGTAATCCTGGTGATCTATGCCATCCTCACCGAGGGCAACATCGCCACCATGTTTCAGGCAGCCTTCATTCCCGGCTTCCTGGCGGCCCTGGGTTACCTGATAGCGGTCTCGGTCTATGTGCGGCTGGTGCCCGACGCGGGCCCCGCCGGTCCCGCCAGCAGTTGGCGGGAGAAACTGGCCAGCCTGGCCGATGTGTGGGCGGTCACCGTGATCTTCCTGATCGTGATCGGCGGCATCTATGGCGGCGCTTTCACACCAACCGAGGGAGCTGCTGTGGGGGCGGTCGCTACCGGTCTGCTGGCATTTTTTCATGGCCATTTGCACTGGGAGGGATTGCGCGAGTGTCTGCTGGGCACCGCCTCTGCCACCGGCATGATCTTCCTGATCGTGTTTGGCGCCGATGTGTTCAACGCTTTTCTGGCCCTGACCCAGATGCCATCGGAGGCCGCCAGCCTGATCAGTGACAGTGGCCTGTCACCCTACCTGGTACTGATCGCCATGCTGGTGCTCTACCTGATTTTCGGCTGCGTCATGGACTCCCTCTCCATGATCCTGCTCACCATTCCGGTGTTCTGGCCGATTCTGATGGGACTCGACTTCGGTATGGATCCGGAGGAGCTGAAGGTCTGGTTCGGCATTATCGCCCTGATCGTGGTGGAAGTGGGGCTGATCACCCCGCCAGTGGGGATGAATGTGTTCATCATCAACAAGATGGCGGACAATGTGCCGATGATCGAGAGTTTCAAAGGGGTCGCCCCCTTCCTGATCTCCGACTTTGTCCGCGTTGTGATCCTGATCCTGTTCCCGTCCATCACCCTGCTGTTGCCGCGCCTGTTCAGCTGAGCCCCTGCCGGGACTGACTCGAGCAGTGGTTCCGGAGCGCTCGGCGTCCGGCGGCTTTCGAGACAGGTTCAGCGCAGCCCCTGCTCCAGTATGGACAGGCGTCGGCGCAGACGGCGCACCTCATCCAACAGCTCCAGGGCCAGAGCGGCACCGGCCAGGTTCACCCCGAGATCCCGTTGCAGCCGCTGCACCTGTTGCACCCGGCTCAGGCAGTCGCCCGGGAAGCGCCAATGCTGCAGATCATCACCATGGGGTTCGATGATCCCCTGCTCCACCAGCTCCACGATCCACTCCGCATGCACCCGGCAGGAACGACTCAGTTCGCCCAGCGTGAGCAGACACTCTTCATTCAGCAACAGGCCGGCCACAATGTCATTTTCCTGTTTCATCTATACCCCCAGTCCGGCACGTGGGTTGAATGCCAGTTCTTGTGCCATTTTACGGTACAGCGCTTGCGCTTTCTCATTGTCCGCCGGCGGCAGGGCGATCTGCAATATGGCGTACAGATCACCAGGATGGCTGGCGGGTATTCCGCGCCCTTTCAGGCGCAGTTTACGCCCGCCGCTTGAACCGGCGGGAATGGTCACATCGATCACCCCGGCCGGCGTCGGCAATTTCACCTTGGCGCCCAGCGCCGCCTCCCAGGGCGACACCGGCAGATCGATATAGAGATCCCGTCCGTCGATCCGGAACAGCCGATGCGGTTTGAACTCGATTTCCAGATAAAGGTCTCCGGCCGGCCCCTGGCCAATGCCGGGAGTTCCCTGGCCGGCCAGACGGATCTGCTGGCCCTGACGGACGCCCTTGGGTATGCGGACATTCAGAGTCCGCTCCCGGGTAACCACATGTCCCCGTGGATCCAGCTCCGGGGTGCGCAGACTGATGCTGCGAACCGCCCCGGTGAAGGCGTCTTCCAGATCAATCAATACCTTGGCGTGATGATCCTGGCCCGATGCATGAAACTCGCCCGCCCCATGATGGGCAGTGTGAAAAGCCGAACTGAAGCCGCGCCCAAACAGGGTCTCGAAGAAGTCGCTGTAATCCGCCGCATCACCACCGGTGAAACCGCCTCCACTGAATTCAAACCCCGCATCCCAGTCCGGCGGCGGCCGGAAATCCTGCCCCGCTTTCCAGTTGGCCCCCAACTGATCGTAGGCGGCCCGCTTCTCCGGGTCCTTGAGCACCTCGTAGGCTTCACCCACCTCCTTGAAGCGGGCCTCGGCATCCGCCTCTTTGCTGACATCCGGATGATACTTTCTCGCCAGCCGACGGTAGGCGCGTTTGATCTCATCCTGAGTCGCGTCCTTTTTGACACCCATGACCGCATAATAGTCTTTGTATTGCATAACTTTTACCTGATTCCGGCGATATTGTTGTGCTACTTAAGATGGGGCTTGGCGGGTGGATTTTCCAGCTGACCGGGCACCCACGGGACCTACATTAACAGTTAACCGGCCAGGTCCGCCTGGAGAGTTGTCAATCGCTGACCCCTAGTGCTGCCGATCATCCTTTGGCAGGGCGGCCATTCTCCTGTCGTACTCTTCAGGGGTTATTTCACCCGCCACCAAGCGACGCCTGAGGGATTTTTCCAGCTGCGCCCGACGCACCGGATTGCGTCCCTTTATCCTGGCCCAGCTGATACCCAACGCGATACTGCCAAGCGCGGTACCCCAGAACACCAGCATTGCCCAAAATCCAAATTCAGAAGTATCCATGCGCCTATCCGGCAGGGTGAAGTGATCTCTTCCGTGCCATGGTCAACCGGACAAAAGAGACTGATTAGGCCATTCTAGTCCAGTCTGCTGCCCGGCTGAACCAGATGAAGACAAAAACTCAACTACCGGATTGCAACGACCCCCGCCACCACTGCCGGCCTTTTCGATTTTTTAACCTGTATTCAGTAAGTTATTGATGCAATCCGGGATAGATAAATAGGCCATCGTCTGATAGCCTTGAGCAGTGGCTCTGCCAGCCCGGGGTATCAACACCACCGGGGAGGCATGGACTTATGGGGTGTCGGACCGATGATCAACCTGTTTCGTTATCTACTGATTGGCCTGGCCGCCCCCGCGCTGCTGAGCGGCTGCGCCACCCATAAAATCCAGCCCCAGAAGATCCAGGCCAAGGTTCACCAGAAACGCCTGCCAGGCGGTCCCGACATCGGGGAACTGGCAGCCATCAATCGCCAATGGAACCGGTTGATCAGGTACAAACCGGACAGCAGGGAGGATCACTGGCAATCACCCGCCGAGACCCTGCAACTGGGAACCGGGGATTGCGAGGATATCAGCATCGCCAAGATGTTGGATCCGGCCATCCACAACACCATCCCGGCAGACCAGCTGCGGTTGAGTTACGTACACACTCCGACAGGCGTACCCCACATGGTACTGATCATCGGGGAGGGGCCGGATTCTCTGGTGCTGGACAATCTGTCTGATGAGATCAAACAGCTCAGCGAATCCGGTTACCGACCTGTCTATCAGTTGGATGCCGCTAGACAGGTCTATCAAAACAACCAGCCGCTGCAAAGCCACCCCAAGTTCGAAAAGTTTGAGATGATCATCTCCCAGCTGAATCCAGGCCGGGACCATCAAATTCCCGGCCGGGGAAGCCGCCAACTTGCCGACTCTTCCACACCCTCCGAGCAGACCGGTTATTAATTCTCATCGACCGGGTATCAGCGGTTGATTACACTGGAACCTGATGAAGATCTTGATACCCCATGTTCCCCCCACCATCACCCGGCAGGCGCTTACCGAGGTGATTCAGGCCGCTTTAAAACCCAGGTGGTACTTTCCTTTCCATAACGGCCCCGCCGTCACCAAATGCAAGCTGGTCCGTATCCTGGACGTGGACAGTGGCGCGATAGAGTTTCATGGGCTGATCGATATCTATCCCGACGATAAGGTGAATAAGACCATCAAACGGCTTAATGGAACCACCATTAACGGATTCCGGCTGTCGGTTCGAAAATGGATCGATCGCCCCCAGGTACCGGACGGGCAGAGCCGTCTCCCGAACGGCCAGAACCGTTGCAAGCGCCGCAGCCACCTGGAGATCTCAATTTCATAAACAGGCTGAGCAGACCGACCCGTATGATTGCTGCCATCGTCGGAACGTTGCCCGATTTCATCCGGATTTCACATTACCTCTTCAGTATCCACCAATCAACCTGTTTCCGGGTTGCTGTGGATCGGCTGCCCCCGACGGATTAGCGCCGGCGCTGCGAGGAAAGTGTTTCGGCAGCCCCGCGTCACTGCTCTCCAGTTTGAGATATTGCCGGGCTCTGGGGGAGTTGGCAGGCGAAATCTCCGCAGGATTGACATCTTAATAACCTATCATTATCGTAGGTTTTTAACAGCCCACCGATGGTGGGCGTTTTTAACACCCCAGGAAGAAGCATGAAAATAACCATTATCAGTGGCAGCCATCGCAACCCCTCCCAAAGCATGAAAGTGGCCCGGCATATGCGCCAGGTTCTGCAAGATTCAGACTACTGTGACGAGGCAGAGATTTTCAGCCTGGCAGACAATCCGCTGCCCCTGTGGGACCAGCGAATCTGGGAGAACGACCCGGAGTGGAACGAACTTCTGCAGCCGATGCGCGACCAGTTTGGCAGCAGTGACGGGTTCGTGGTTATCTCCCCCGAGTGGCATGGGCAGGTCCCCTCCGGACTGAAAAACCTGTTTCTCCTCTGTGGCCATAAAGAAGTGGGACACAAACCGGCGCTGATCGTGACGGTCTCCTCCGGCGATGGCGGCGCCTACCCGGTGGCCGAATTGCGCATGAGCAGCTACAAAAACAACCGCATCTGCTATATCCCGGAACAGGTCATCGTGCGCCATGTTGAGGGCGTGTTGAACTCCGACCCGGCCGACAACAAGCCGGAGGCGGATGCCTATTTCAGGGAGCGGAT
This sequence comes from Sedimenticola thiotaurini, assembly GCF_001007875.1. Taxonomy (NCBI): domain Bacteria; kingdom Pseudomonadati; phylum Pseudomonadota; class Gammaproteobacteria; order Chromatiales; family Sedimenticolaceae; genus Sedimenticola; species Sedimenticola thiotaurini. The sequence continues at coordinate 1,521,519 of NZ_CP011412.1, forward strand.
TGAATGGGCCCTCAGCCTGCTCGGTAACTACGCCGCCGCCCTCAAGCCGATCCGCGAAAGCGGTATTACCCAGCACAAAAAGTTCGCCAATGGTATGTAACCGGCTATTCCGCTGAGAGAGTACCCCCTATATGACCAGTCCCGATAAATCCGCTGTCAGCCGCTACCTGCAACAGCTGCAACAGCAGATCTGCGACGCACTGGAGGCGTGTGATGGTCAGGCCAGATTCAAAACCGACCAGTGGGAGCGGGAACCCCGGCATGGACTGGGGGGTGGCGGTATCACCCGGGTGATCCAGGAGGGCAACGTCATCGAACAGGGTGGCGTCAATTTCTCCCACGTGATCGGGGAGAGCCTGCCAGCTTCGGCAACCGCCCATCGACCGGAACTGGCCGGGCGGGCGTTCGAGGCGATGGGCGTCTCCCTGGTGATCCACCCCTGGAATCCTTACGTACCCACCTCCCACGCCAATGTGCGATTTTTTATCGCCGAGCGGGAGGATGAAGCGCCCATCTGGTGGTTTGGTGGCGGTTTCGACCTCACACCCTACTACGGGAACGAGGAGGACTGCCGCCACTGGCACCGCAGCGCGGCCGACGCCTGCGAGGGGTTTGGTGACCACACCTACAATCGCTTCAAGCAGTGGTGTGATGACTATTTCTACCTGCGTCATCGCAAGGAGCCGCGGGGTATCGGCGGACTCTTCTTTGACGACCTCAATGAGTGGGGATTCGAAACCTGCTTCCGTTTCATGCAGAGCGTGGGGGATCACTACCTGCCGGCCTATCTGCCCATTGTGGAGAGACGCAAGCAGCAGCCATACGAAGGGCGACAACGGGACTTCCAGCTCTACCGGCGTGGCCGCTATGTGGAATTCAACCTGGTGCACGACCGGGGCACCCTGTTTGGTCTGCAGAGCGGCGGACGGACGGAATCCATCCTGATGTCCATGCCACCGCTGGTGAAATGGCGCTATGATTGGACTCCCCAGGCCGGTTCCGAAGAGGCACTGCTGTACGACCACTACCTGAAACCCAGGGACTGGTTAAACGAATAGACAAGGGAAGGGATGGATGGATAAACAGTTCTGGCACGAACGCTGGGAGAAAAATCAGATCGGCTTTCACCAGCAGGAGATCAACAGTTACCTGCAGGAGTACTGGTCCCGGTTGCAACTGCCCGCCGGGTCCACCGTTTTTGTGCCCCTGTGCGGCAAGAGCCGGGACATGCTCTGGCTGCTGGAGCAGGGTTACCGGGTATTGGGTATTGAACTCAGCCCGATTGCGGTGGCCGACTTCTTCCGGGAGAACAACCTGCAACCCGAAGTCAGATCGGAAAACGGCATGGAACACTGGTCCTGCGATGAACTGGAGATTATCTGTGGCGATTTCTTTTCCCTGCAGCCATCCGCTGTCGCACACTGTCAGGCGGTCTATGACCGCGCCTCACTGATCGCCATGCCGCCGCGCCTGCGGCCTGCTTACGCGGACAAGTTGCAGAGCCTCTGCCCCACCGCCCTGCCCATTTTACTGGTCACCATGGAGTATCCCCAGGAGCAGATGGCTGGCCCACCCTTCTCGGTGCACCAGAGCGAGGTAAATGGCTTCTACGCAGACCGCTATGACGTGGAGAACATCCTCACCCGGGATATTCTGGATGAAAGCCCCCGTTTCCGGCAGCGGGGTCTGACCGCCATGCAGGAGCGTGTCTACCTGCTGCACCCGCACCCGGTGTGACATGCCGATGATGGATCAGTTCCACCGGTTGGTCGGCACCGGCGCGGGGTGCAGGATTTTTCCAAACGATCCGCGTCACTGCATCCTTCAAGACGGGCAGATTTGCTCCATCACCCACTGCCGGGGACTACCCCTCAGCAGATACTCAGCAGGTAATCATCCAGCTCGGCATTGATCCGCTGTGGTTCGGTCGCAGTGAAGATCCCGGCCTGCTCCCGCTCCTGTCGGGTGGCGCACGGCACACAAAGGGAACAGCCGGGCACCGCCTTGACCCGGGCCCGGGGAATCGGGGTATCGCAGTGGCTGCAACGGCGCTGGTTGAGCGGCGCTGAAACACCCTGTTTGACGCCATGCTCCCGAATCCGTCTCACCGAGGTCAGTACCTGGTCTTCGATAAACTTGTCTGCCATGTCCGCAATATCCATCGTTCGCTCCTTGGTTATTCTGCTGTCGGGATCACGCCCCGATATAACGTTTCCGTTTGGAAGCCTTTACCCGCTCCAGATCCACCAGGATCAGCCCGTCCACGCAATCGGCAAATTGGGGATCCACCCCGAATGCCAGGAACTGCACGCCGCCCGGCTCACACAGCTCGGTGTACTGTTTGTACAGGGTAGGTACGGTCAGATTGAACAGGGAGAGCTGGTACTTCAGTTCCTGGAAATCGGCCTTCGCATCATCGCCGACAAAAATGCGCCGGCACTCATTCAGGGCCGCCTGGCTGATACGGTAGGGGTTGTAGGATTCCGCCAGTGCCTGTCCGGCACCGTAGTAGTGGCTGAAGTAGTAGACAATCAGATCACGGGCATGGCCCGGATAGCGGGCACTGAGGCTGACCGGTCCGAACAGGTAACGCACCCGGGGTTGATGCCTCACATAGGCGCCCAGTCCTTGCCATAAGTAGTCCAGCGCCCGCGAACCCCAGAAGGCCGGCTGGACAAAGCTGCGCCCCAATTCCAGACCGGCCGCGCAATAGGTCTCAAAGGCCGGATCCAGCCGGAACAGGCTGGCACTGTAGAGACCATCCAGTCCCCGCGAGCCCACAATGGCCGCCGCATCACCAAAACGGTAAGCTCCGGCGATCTCCAGTTCGGCGTCATCCCACAGCACCAGGTGCTGGTAATACTGGTCATAGGCATCCACATCGCGCCGCTGCCCGGTCCCCTCACCCACCTTGCGAAAACTCAGTTCCCGCAGACGGCCTATCTCTCGGATGAAACTGGAGTCCGCCTGCCAGTCGGACAGGATGATCTGCTTGCCGTCGGTGGTGGTGCCCAGCTGTTCCGCCGCCCGCAGTTCGCTCTTCAGCGACTGGCGTGATTCCGGGTGCGCGATACTCTTCTCGGTGGCGAAGATGCCGTTGCGACACTGGCCGATGCGATAGAGATGCTTGCGCAGCATCTTCACCTGGGCCTTGGGCCTGAGACCGGACTCGCTGATGGTACGGATCGGGATCGCCTCACCGATACGGAATCCGATGGTGTTGTTCCGCTGACGGAACATCTCACGCACCAGCAGCAGCGCGGCCAGGGGTTTGGACAACATGGATACGCCATAGAACAGGGGTGAATTCCTGGCATCGATGTAAACCGGCACCACCGGCGACGCGGTACGTTTGGCAAACTGCAGGAAACCGGGCTTCCAGTGCACATCCCGCACGCCGCTGGGCCGCAGTCGGGACACTTCACCGGCAGGAAACACGATCACCGCCTGCTCCCGGTGCAGCGCGTCGTAGATGCGCTTGATATTGGCGCGACTGGACCCACCGCCGAAATTATCCACCGGCAGCAGCATCTCCTCCAGCGGTTTCAGGGAGGAGAGCAGATCATTGGCAATCACCCGGATATCCGTGCGAACCCGGCTGATCATCAGAATCAGTGCGAGGGCGTCCAGGGCGCCAAGGGGATGGTTGGCCACAATCACCACCCGGCCGGTGGGCGGTATGTTCTCCAGCTCCTTGCTGATCAGGGAGTAATCGAGATCGAAATACTCCAGCACCTTTTCGATAAAATCGAGCCCCTTGATTCCGGCGTGACGTTGCAGGAACTGGTTGATCTCCCGCTCGTTGAAGAGCATGCGCAGGAAGCGGACCAGGGGGCGGGAGACCAGGGATGGTTTGGTCTCAAAAAAATCGGGAAAGCGGTTGGTTATTACCTGTTCTACGTTTAACACCAGTCATCTCCACTCGGTTTTGCAGCAGCCTAACCGGGTGATGTGACGGTGAATTTACGTGGTGGTTAACAAATCGTGACAATCAATCATCTTCCCGCCGCACCGACAGGAACAGATCATCCGGATCTTCACACTTCAGGGTAACGGTGATGGGCCGGCAACAGACCTGACAATCCTCGATATACTCCTGCTCCGGAACCGAACAGTCCAGCAACAGCAGCAGCGGTTCACCACAATAGGGGCAGTTCACGGTACGTTGCTGAATCAGATCCATGGGTATCCTCCCGGCATTGAGAGTCAATTGCTCAGAGCAGCTCCACCACCACCTCAGTCTTCACCGAGTTGGCGATAAAACAGCACTGGTGTGACTGGCGATGCAGCGCCTGCAGTTGGGATTCAGTCGGTTTGCGCTGTCCGCCAAAAATAATAATCGGCCGTAATTTCACCCGCAGCATGACGGTCCTCCCTTCGGCGTCTTTGCCCAACTCGCCCACTGCCTGGTCATCGTAGGACTCCACCAGAAATCCGTACTGGGCCGCCAGGGAGAGGAAAAACAGCATGTGGCAGCTGGAGAGAGCGGCGATAAAGGCCTCTTCCGGATCCACGTTCGCCTCCACCGACAACGGTGCCGGTACTACCTGGGGCGATGCAGAGGCGGGCACTGACAGCCCCCCGTCAAATTCCCAGCGATGTCCCCGGCTGTAGCGGTTATCCAGAAAACTGGCGTCACCTCTTTTCCAGATCACCCGGGCGCTATGTTCGGACATCGGCAATCATCCTCGTTACAGGTTCCAGGCAACAGTTTAGCGTACCGGATCCGACTGCCCGGACAATCCGCTCCGCCTCACTCGATCGGGTCTGTCTCCACCTTCAGAGCGCTTGGCCGGGTCAGCAGATAGCTTGCCACCACCAGCATGATCGCCGCAGTCAGCCAGACAGCCACTTGCGGTACCTGGCTGTAGCCGATCAGATAGGTGAGACTGGCCGACATGGTCACCACGATAATCACTTTGGCATGCAGCGGGATAATCCGGTGCTGATGCCAGCGTTGCAGGGCCGGTCCGAAAACCCGGTGCTGGTAGAGCCACTGGTGTAACCGGAGCGAACTGCGGGAGAAGGCCCAGAGGGTCAATAACAGAAACGGCGTGGTAGGTAACAGCGGCAACACCACCCCGAGCATACCGAGACCAAAAAAGAGCCACCCCAGGGTGAGGTAGACCAGCCGGACAGGGCCGGTACGCAGAGGTGAAGATTGCATAGTCATAGCATAAATCACACCGGGCATCGGTACAGGCTTCCATTGAAGCAGATGGACAAGCCACTGTCGACAGTATAGCCGGTACGGCGCAGCTGGGTTCGGATCAGTACGGGATGGTTCCTTGCCCGCCCCGTCGGGGTTCAGGCAATCCCGGGAAACGCGGTGGCAGGACTGGGCATATCCAGGCTCAGGCAAGGGGCGTAACCGGCCAGCCCGCTGACCTCGGCACGGAATTCACCACTCTCCATGGTTTCCAGAATCGGGCGCAGACGGCGATCATGCTGCAGGGACTGGTCAAACATCAGGAAATAGTTTTCCGTCAGCAGGGGTACAAAATCGAGGTTGAACTGGCGTGCCGCCGCCTCCACGCCGATCCCCACATCGGCCTTGCGGCTGGCAATATAGGCCGCCACTGCGGAGTGGGTGAACTCGACACTCTCGAAGCCCTGGATATCCCGCTTGTCGATCTGGTGCTGCTCCAGCAGCAGTTCCAATAGCATCCGGGTACCGGAGTTCTCCTGGCGATTGACCAGCCGGATATTGGGCTTTTTCAGATCGGCGATACTCCAGATACCGTGGGGATTACCCGGCGCCACCATGATCCCCTGTCCCCGGGTGGCCAGGCAGAGCAGCCGGAACGACGGTTTGAACAGCTTGGCAAAGCGCGCCAGCACCGGCTCCATCAGCGGACCCTGGGGAATATGGAAACCGGCAATATCACAGACACCGCGGTTTAACGCGTCGACCGCTTCCAGACTGCCCCGGTAGTTGATCTCAAACTGGTTCTTGCGTTGGGTGAGGCGCTTGCGCAGGGCATCGATGGCGAAGCCGTGGCTGGCGAACAGGCGCAACGCCCCATCCCCCTGGGGTACGATGCTGTTAATTTCCGCCTCGATCTCAGACGCCATGCTGTCCAGGAAGGGGCCCAGGCGCGCTTCCATCTGCCGGTGCGCCCAGAGCAGCTTGCGGCCCAGTTCGGTCAAGCGGGATCCACGACCCCGGGTCATCTCAACCACGCTGTCACCCAGCAGGGCATCCAGATCCGCCAGCAGATTCCAGGCGTGTCGGTAGGAGATGCCCAGCTGCCTGCTCGCCTCGCGCAGGTTACCGGAGGTTTCAATTTCGCCCAGTAACAGCAGTGCCCGGTCCAGCGGTTTGCTCTCGCCATTGGCCTCGATGTGGCTGATCACCGGTTTGATAACGAATCTCATAGTTGCAATTTATTTCATATTAAAAGCGACTACAAATAGTATTTTATTCGGGCCAAAACGTCATATTGCTCTGATTTGTAAACAATACTAGCATCATTACCCAGTGGATCGCTCAAGAATCCAGTCGGCCATAAGTGGCTGATATACATTAGCCGGCCCACAAGCACTGTTCAGGCCGCGACCACTACAGAATAACCGGTCACCGTCACTACCCGGACAGGCGTAGTCACGGGATGAAGCGGAAAAATAACAAGCGAGGAGGTTCCAATGAGTGCAGACCCGTCTTTTGACCCGCAGGCCATCCAGGCGGCCATCGACGCCTTCGCGGATATGCCGGGCGCCCTGCTGCCCATATTGCATAGTATCCAGGAACGCGTCGGCTATATTCCCCCTGCCGCAGTCACTCCGGTCGCCGCCGCCCTGAACCTGTCCCGTGCCGAGGTCCACGGGGTGATCAGCTATTACCACCATTTCCGCGATCGCCCCTGCGGTAAACGGATGGTGGAGATCTGCCGCGCCGAAGCGTGCCAGGCTCGCGGGGCAAGACAGCTGGATGCACACGCCCGCCAGCGCCTCGGCTGCGAATTCCACCAGACCAGCGCCGAGCATGACGTCACCCTGGAGCCGGTCTACTGCCTGGGCCTGTGCGCCACCGGGCCGGCGGTCAGCATCGACGGCCAGCTTCATAGTCGGGTCACCCCGGAACGGTTCGACGCACTGCTGGAGCAAAACCCATGACTATCACCCTTTATGTATCCTGCGATTCCACCGCCCGCTCTCTGGGGGCCGACGCGGTGGCCAACGCCATTCGCAGCGAGGCGTTGCTCCGCAACATCGAAATCCGCCTGATCCGCAACAGCTCCCGCGGCCTGTTCTGGCTGGAACCCCTGGTGGAGGTGGCCACCGAGGCCGGCCGGGTCGGTTATGGACCGGTTACCGTGGAAGATGTACCGGCCCTGTTCGATGCCGGCTTTCAACAGGGGGGCGAACACAGGCTGGCACTGGGCCTGGTGGAGGAGCTTCCCTACCTGAAGCGACAGGAGCGTCTCACCTTTGCCCGCATGGGTATCACCGACCCGCTCTCCCTGGATGACTATCTGCAGCACGAAGGCTACGCCGGCCTTGAGAAGGCACTGGCCCTGAGTGGCAGGCAGATCGTGGAGACCGTGACCGAATCGGGCCTGCGGGGCCGTGGCGGCGCGGCCTTCCCCACCGGGATCAAATGGAACACCGTGCTGGAGAGTGAATCGGATCAGAAATACGTGGTGTGTAATGCCGACGAAGGCGATTCGGGCACCTTCTCCGACCGCATGGTGATGGAGGGTGATCCCTTCATGCTGATCGAAGGCATGACCATTGCCGGCCTGGCGGTGGGTGCCACCGAGGGCTATATCTATGTCCGCTCTGAATACCCGCAAGCCTTCGCCACCCTGGAGGAGGCCATCCGGATTGCCAGCCGTTACGGCTACCTGGGCAGTAACATTCTCGGATCTGACAAAGCCTTTAACCTGCAGGTACGCAAGGCGGCCGGCTCCTATGTCTGCGGTGAAGAGACCGCCATGCTGGAGAGCCTGGAGGGTAAACGGGGCATGGTGCGCGCCAAGCCGCCCCTGCCCGCGGTGCACGGCCTGTTCGGCCAGCCGACGGTGATCAACAATGTGATCTCCCTGGCCGCGGTGCCGCTGATCCTGGCCCGTGGAGCAGCTTACTACCGCGACTTCGGCATGGGGCGCTCACGGGGCACCCTGCCCCTGCAACTGACCGGCAATATCCGCTATGGCGGGCTGGTGGAGAAGGCGTTCGGTGTCACCCTGCGTGAACTGATCGACGACTTCGGCGGCGGCACCGAGAGCGGTCGCCCGGTACGGGCGGTACAGGTGGGCGGTCCGCTGGGCGCCTATCTGTCCGCCGGGCAGCTCGACGTGGAGGTGGACTACGAGGCCCTGGCCGCTATCGGTGGTGTACTGGGGCACGGCGGCATCGTGGTGTTCGATGACACCGTGGACATGGCCGAACAGGCCCGCTTCGCCATGGAGTTCTGTGCCCTGGAGTCCTGCGGCAAGTGCACCCCCTGCCGTATCGGCTCCCCCCGTGGCGTGGAAGTGATAGACAAGATCATAGCCGGTCAGCAGGTGGAGTCCCAGATCACCCTGTTACGGGATCTGTGCGCCACCATGCAGGATGGCTCCCTGTGCGCCATGGGGGGCATGACCCCCTACCCGGTGCTCTCCGCGCTTGATCATTTTCCGGAAGATTTCGCCGCCGCCCCTGTGCGCAAGGCAGGCTGACCCCATTCCGGCCCAGGAGGATTGAATATGTACCAGCTTAGTGAAAAAGATTTCGGCACCCCGGCGCGGGAGTCGGAAAACCTGGTCTCGGTGGAGATCGACGGCATTCAGGTGACCGTTCCCGAGGGCACCTCGGTGATGCGTGCCGCCACGGAAGCCGGCGTCAACATACCCAAACTGTGCGCCACCGATACCCTGGAGCCGTTCGGCTCCTGCCGCCTCTGCCTGGTTCAGATCAAGGATCGGCGCGGCTATCCGGCATCCTGCACCACCCCGGTGGAACAGGGCATGCAGATTCTCACCGAAACGCCACGCCTGGCGGAACTGCGCCGGGGGGTGATGGAGCTCTATATCTCGGACCATCCGCTGGACTGCCTCACCTGCCCCACCAACGGTAACTGCGAACTGCAGACCATGGCCGGCACGGTTGGCCTGCGGGACGTGCGCTACGGTTACGAAGGCCGGAATCATTTGAGTGACGCGAAAGATCTCTCCAATCCCTATTTCACCTACGATCCCTCTAAATGCATCGTCTGTAACCGCTGCGTTCGGGCCTGCGAGGAGATCCAGGGTACCTTCGCCCTGACCATCGACGGGCGCGGCTTCGAATCCCGTATCGCGGCCAGCCAGAACGAGGCGTTCATGGCCTCCGAATGTGTCTCCTGCGGCGCCTGTGTGCAGGCCTGCCCCACCGCCACCCTGACGGAAAAATCGATTATCGCCAAGGGTCAGCCGGATCACAGCGTGGTCACCACCTGCGCCTACTGTGGCGTCGGCTGTGCCTTCAAGGCGGAGATGAAAGGCAACGAAGTGGTACGCATGATTCCCTGGAAGGATGGCAAGGCCAACGAAGGACACTCCTGCATCAAGGGGCGTTTCGCCTGGGATTACGCCAACCATAAGGATCGCATTCTCAAACCGATGATCCGCCAGAGCATCAACGACCCCTGGCAGGAGGTCTCCTGGGATGAGGCGATCAACTATGCCGCTTCCGAGTTCAAGCGTATCCAGAAAAAGTATGGCCGGAATGCGATCGGTGGCATTGTCTCTTCGCGCTGCACCAACGAAGAGGACTACCTGGTCCAGAAACTGGTACGGGCCGCCTTCGGCAACAACAATGTGGATACCTGCGCCCGGGTCTGCCACTCCCCCACCGGCTATGGTCTGAAGCAGACACTGGGGGAATCGGCCGGCACCCAGACCTTCAAGTCGGTGGAGCAGGCCGATGTGATCATGGTCATTGGCGCCAATCCGACCGACGGCCACCCGGTATTTGCCTCGCGCATGAAACGGCGCCTGCGGGAAGGCGCCCGCTTGATCGTGATCGATCCACGCACCATCGACCTGGTCAACTCCGCCCATATCCGGGCCGATTACCACCTGAAGCTGAAACCGGGTACCAACGTGGCGCTGATCAGCGCCATGGCCCATGTGCTGGTCACCGAGAACCTGATTGATGAGGCGTTCGTCGAGGCCCGTTGCGATAGCGCCTCCTTCCGGGACTGGAAGGCGTTTGCCGCCCTGCCGGAGAACGCCCCGGAGGCGCTGGAGGAGGCCACAGGGGTACCGGCACAACAGTTGCGCGAGGCGACCCGGCTGTATGCCACGGCTGGCAACAGCGCCATCTACTACGGACTGGGCGTCACCGAGCACGCCCAGGGATCGACCATGGTCATGGGTATCGCCAACCTGGCGATGGCCACCGGCAACATCGGCCGGGAGGGGGTGGGCGTCAACCCGTTGCGCGGCCAGAACAATGTACAGGGTTCCTGTGACATGGGCTCCTTCCCCCATGAGTTGCCCGGCTACCGGCACGTCTCCGATGTCACGACCCGCAGTCAGTTCGAGGCGGCCTGGGGCACCAGGCTGCAGGCGGAACCTGGCCTGCGCATACCCAACATGTTTGATGCCGCCCTGGAGGGCAGCTTCATGGGGCTCTACTGCCAGGGAGAGGATATCGTACAGTCCGACCCCGATACCCAGCACGTGGCCCGTGCGCTGGAGGCGATGGAGTGCATCGTGGTGCAGGACCTGTTCCTCAATGAAACCGCCAAGTACGCCCATGTGTTCCTGCCCGGCTCCTCTTTCCTGGAGCGGGACGGCACCTTCACCAATGCGGAACGCCGTATCTCCCGGGTGCGCAAGGTGATGCCGCCGAAAGCCGGCAAGGCGGACTGGGAGACCACCATGGCCCTCTCCAACGCGTTGGGCTATCCCATGAACTACCGCCATCCATCCGAAATCATGGATGAGATCGCCGCCCTCACCCCCACCTTCACCGGCGTCAGCTATGCACGGCTGGAGGAGCTGGGCAGTATCCAGTGGCCCTGTAACGATAGCGCCCCGGAGGGCACTCCAGTGATGCATGTGGATCAGTTCGTGCGCGGCAAGGGACGTTTCTTTATCACCCGCTACGTACCCACGGATGAAAAGGTGACCCGCCGCTTCCCGTTGATCCTGACCACGGGCCGGATTCTGTCGCAGTACAACGTGGGCGCCCAGACCCGGCGGACCGACAATGTGCTCTGGCACAGCGAAGATCGCCTGGAGATCCATCCCCACGACGCCGAGGAGCGTGGCATCGTGGACGGCGGCTGGGTCGGTATCGAGTCCCGTGCCGGCCAGACGGTGCTGCGCGCCCGGATCTCGGAGCGGGTGCAGCCGGGCGTGGTCTACACCACCTTCCACTTCCCGGAGTCGGGCGCCAACGTGATCACCACGGACAACTCCGACTGGGCCACCAACTGCCCGGAATACAAAGTGACCGCCACCCAGGTAACGGCGGTCAGTCAGCCCTCGGAATGGCAGAAAAACTACCAGGCCTTTAACCGCCGGCAGCTGGCACTGTTAAAGGGGAAACCGGCACCTGAAAGCGCACTGGCGGAACAGCAGTGATGGCCTCCCTGCAAACCCGTCTGCTGGCGGATGGGACAGACGATAGCCTGCCCTGCAGTCCCTGTCTGACACGCACCTGGGATAACGGCAACCTATCGGCCGCTACCGACCAGGTGGCTGACGAGGTGCCGGTGGCGCTGGAGTACAACGGCATTTCCCACGCGGTCATGCTGGCCTCGCCGGACTGCCTGGAGGACTTTGTCACCGGTTTCAGTCTGACCGAGGGCATCGTGTCCACGCCACAGGAGATCCGCGACATCCAGGTAGATCAGGGTGAAAAAGGTATCACGGTGAAACTGGAGATCGCCCCGGCCTGTTTTTTCAAACTGAAGGAGAAACGGCGAACCCTGGCGGGCCGCACCGGCTGCGGTCTGTGTGGTGCGGAGAGCCTGGAGCAGGTGTACCGACAGCCGGCTCCCCTGACCACAGGGTCACGCTTTTCGGCACCGCTTTTGCACCAGGCGTTCCGGCAACTGAAGTCCAGCCAGATCCTGATGCAGCACACCGGCGCCACCCACGCCGCCGGCTGGCTCAACCCTGAGGGGCAACTGGTGATGATCCGCGAAGACGTGGGTCGTCACAACGCACTGGACAAACTGATCGGCGCGCTGGCCCGGGGGGGAATCGATGGTGCCGGTGGCGCCGTGCTGGTAACCAGCCGGGCCAGTTACGAAATGGTATTGAAGAGTGCCGCCGCCGGCATCGGTTTCCTGGCTGCCCTGTCCGCTCCCACCAGTCTGGCGATCCGGCTGGCGGAGAGTGCCCAGCTGACCCTGGTGGGGTTCGTGCGCGGCCAGCGTATGAATATCTACACCCATCCTGAACGACTGAATCGAACAAGCGAGTCTGACTCATGAATATTGACCGACTGATCAAGATGGCCAACCAGATTGGCACTTTTTTCGAAAGTATCCCGGATCGGGAACAGGCCCTGCAGGAGATCGCCGGCCACCTGAAGAAGTTCTGGGATCCGCGCATGCGGGAAAAACTGATAGCTCATCTGGAGAGCAGCAGTGACAGCGGCCTGACTCCCATTGTGCTGGACTCGCTGCGGGCCCATAAATCGAACTTGGTCCGGGCCTGACCACGCTCCCATCGCCGGTCGGGTATCCCCGGCCGGCAACCAGTTTATGCTCACCGGCTTCAGGACAGTTGCTTTGCAGGAGAGCGCTGCTTCAGCCGAGCAGCAAATCCGATAAAACAGTTGCCCAGCACATCTCTCCCGCCCAGCCATTGTTGGTCGCCCCGGGTCGCGGCCAAAACGCCATTACTCTCCCCCGCCACTACTGAACCGCCCGCCTGACCGCTCGGTATGATCCGGTCACGTCCCTCTGGCCGTATCACTGTTTGGTAGCCCCTGTGCAGCCTGAAGACGATCCATCAGGGTGCGCCTCTCACTGTGAATGCACCAAAAGCGCACGTCGGAAAATGCTACTGCATATCGCCGAACCGGCGACTGCTCATCAATTATCTTTTGAAAACAAGAAATTAAAAAAACCTCGCCCGATTGGCACAGGCTTTGCTCAAGACATTCACGTGATTCAAGTAACTTGAATTAAACGCATACATCTTGAACGTAACGCTTACCCTACGAGGTCCAGCATGAAAACAGCCTTTACAAAGTCCATCTCCATCGCCTGCGCGCTCGCTGCCACCCTGGCGCTGAATCCCCTCCAGGCGACAGCCGCCGACCTGCTCACCACAGTGAAGCAGAATAAAGAGATCAGTATTGGTACTGAAGCCCAATTCGCTCCGTTTGAGTTTGTAGAGGATGGCAAGATCGTCGGATACAGCGCCGATCTGCTCGACCTCATCATGGCGGACCTGCCCGGTGTGAAAGCCAAACGCCAGGATGTCCCTTTTCAGGCCATTCTGCCTGGCCTGGCAGCGAAAAAATTCGATTTCATTGTCACCTCGGTAATGGTCACCAAGGCCCGTGCCGCCAAATTTGCCTTTACCGTGCCCATCGCAGAGGCAACGGTCGCACTCCTCAAACGGGCGGACGACAGCAGCCTGAGCAGCCCGGAACAGATCGCCGGCAAGGTGATCGGTTCCCAGGCCGGTTCCGCACAGCTCAAGGCACTGCAGGACTACGATCGGAAACTGCGCGACGCCGGCAAGCCCTCGCTGAAGGCGATCCGGGAGTACGTCTCCTTTGATGAAGCTTACGCCGACCTGGCCGCCGGCCGGCTCGACGCAGTCGCCCAGTCTATGTCCAATCTTGGCCCCCTGGTCAAACGTCGCGGTGATACCTACGCCATCGTCCAGCCGGCTATCGGACCCAAGACCTATTACGCCTGGGTTGGCCGCAAGGATAGCGATAGCGCCCCACTGGTGGAGTTTTTCAGTCAGGGCATCGCACAGGCAAACCGCAGCGGCAAGATGACCGAACTGCAACAGAAATGGTTCGGTTTCACCATGGATCTGCCGGCCGATCATCTGCCTGAGCCGATGATGTAACAGCGCCTGTTACTCACCACGTTAACTGACGGGAGCCACCCCATGACGCTTATAGAACGCCTGGTCGACTATCTGCCCAGCATCGGCAACGGCATGCTGACCACCGCCGGTCTGTCCATCGTGGCCATTGTGCTCGGATTCCTGGCGGCTATCGGCCTCCATGTGGTGCGCTCCCGCAACCCCTGGTTGGCTACTTTGGTGAGGATCTATGTCAGCTTCTTCCGCGGCACCCCCATCCTGGTGCAGTTGCTGATGCTGTTCTATCTGCCGGCGGCCTTTGCCATCAACCTGAAACCGGAACTGGCGGCCATCACCGCCCTGGCGCTCAATTCAGCCGCATTCCAGAGCGAGATTCTGCGCGCCGGATTCAGCGCCATTCCCACCGCCCAGATCGAAGCGGCCCGGGTGTTCGGCCTCTCCCCGCGCCAGATTCTCTGGCATATCCAGGTCCCCCAGGTGGTGCGCATCACCCTGCCTTCGCTGATGTCCGAGTCGATCGACATTATCAAAGGCTCCGCGGTCATCTCGGTTATTGCCATAGCCGACCTGATGCGGGTCGGCAAACAGCTGGTGGCGGTCTCCTACCGGCCACTGGAAGTCTACCTCTCCATTGCCTGTGCCTATCTGCTGCTGACCACGGTGATCGCCCTGCTGGCCACGGCCCTGGCACGCCGTTTTAACTCCGGGAGTCCGGCATGAATATCGAACTGATCCTGGACATACTGCCCGCTTTCCTGACCGCCGCCTGGGTCACCCTGGAGGTCTCACTACTTGCCGTCCTGATTGGCGCCGCCTGCGGCTTTGTGTTGAACGGTCTGCGGGCACTGTTCCCCCGGCAGCTTGACACACCCTATCGTCTGTTTGTCTGGCTGGTGCGTGGCACACCCTTTCTGGCCCAGCTGTTTGTGATCTATTTCGGCCTGCCCCAGATCGGCATCACGTTTGACCCACTGCAGGCCACCGTGGTGGGCCTGAGCCTCTACGGCAGCGCCTATTTTGCCGAGATATTCCGTGCCGTCTGGCAATCCATCCCATCGGGTCAGCTGGAAGCCGGTCGGGCGTTCGGACTCTCCCGCCTGCAGATCCTGGTCCGTATCGAGGCGCCCCAGGCGTGCCGGCTGGCCATTCCCATGCTGACCAACCAGGCGATCCTGATTCTCAAAGAGTCGTCCATCGCCTCCATCATCACCGTGCCTGAGCTGACCATGACCGCCGGCAGCATTGTTGCCGAGACCTTCTCCTACGCAGAGCCCTATATCCTGCTCGGTCTTATCTACTGGGTGCTGGCCCTCTCCATGGCGGGGCTTGGACGGGGCATGGAACATATTTTCTCACCCCGTGTGAACAAGGGAGTTTGATATGAATTCGATTCACTTACCCATGGTTAGTCTGCGCGGCGTCGGCAAATCCTATGGCGAACACCGGGTGCTGCATGACTTCGACCTGGATGTGGAACAGGGTGAAGTGGTGACCCTGATCGGCCCCTCCGGTTCCGGCAAAACCACCGCACTGCGCTGTATGAATTTCCTCGAAGAGTACGACCAGGGGGAGATCCGCATCCGGGGCGCCCTACTCGGTTACACCCATACCGGAAATGGCCAGCGTCGGCGTGACAGTGACCGCAACATTGCCGAAGTACGGGCACCCGTGGCAATGGTATTTCAACAGTTCAACCTGTGGCCGCACATGCGGGTTATCGAGAACGTCACGGCCCCCCTGACCCTGGTCAAGGGCATACACCGGGACGCCGCCCGCAAGCGTGCCATGCGTGCGCTGGAGCGGGTCGGCATGGCCAACAAGGCGGATGCCTTCCCCGCTCAACTCAGCGGCGGCCAGCAGCAACGGGTGGGAATCGCCCGGGCGCTGGCAGTGGAACCGGAGGTGATGCTGCTCGACGAACCCACCTCGGCACTCGATCCGGAACTGGTCGACGAGGTACTGGAGGTGATCCAGTCGTTGGCCCGGGATGGCATGACCATGGTGATGGTTACCCACGAGATGGGCTTCGCCGCCAAAGTCTCCAGCCGGGTCGTTTTCATGGAGGCCGGCCGCATTATCGAAACCGGTGTACCCAGCCGCCTGTTTACCACGCCGGCTACCGATCGTCTGCGCGCCTTCCTGCGCACCTGGTTTGATCGCAGTCGCAATGGCGCGATCGAGCTACCCACCAACACCCGGGACCACTGAACCACGATGAGCATCACGACACTTTCCCAGACAGCAGCTTTGCCAGTCGAGGCCCGGTTGGCCATGCAACAGGTCAATCCGGCACGCTTCATGGATATGCTTCAGCGCCTGGCTACTTTCGGCGCAGTGCCGGGTGGTGGCGTCGCCCGGGAAGCGCTAACCATTTCCGAGCTGGAAGCGCGTCGCTGGCTCTGTTCCCGCTTCAGCGCACCCCACTACCGATGGTACATGGACGATGCGGCAAACCTGTTTCTGCGTCGAGCAGGCCTGGCAGATGCCCTGACACCGGTGATGACCGGCAGCCACATCGACACTCAGCCGGTGGGCGGCTGGCTGGACGGCGCCTACGGTGTGGTCGCCGGTATGGAGCTGTTTCTTGCCCTGGACGACGCGGGTATTCGCACCCAGCGTCCCCTTGAGCTGGTTATCTGGACCAATGAAGAGGGGTCCCGCTTCAGTCCCGGTGCCATGGGCTCCAGTGCTTTTGCCGATCCCACCCGACTGGCCGATTTCCTGCCGGTCACCGACGCCGGCGGCGAGCGCTTTGAACAGGCCCGGGATGCAGCCCGCCAGGCCACCCCTGCCGCGACCTCCCGTGCCCTGGGGCGGCCGGTTCACGCCTATCTGGAGGCCCACATCGAACAGGGGCCGGTTCTGGAAGATGGCGGCTTTCAACTCGGTATCGTGACCGGTATCCAGGGGGTGCGCTGGTTCGAGATCAGCGTCACCGGGGTCAGTGCCCATGCCGGCACCACGCCATTGGCAGCCCGGCATGATGCCCTGATGAGTGCCGCCCAATTGATCAGCCGGCTGGGCGAGATGGCCGCGGCACGCCAGGATCCTGCCCTGCGTTTCACAGTCGGTCGCCTGGAAGTATCCCCCGGCTCAATCAACACCATTGCCGACCGTGTCACTTTCACCATCGATCTGCGCCACCCTGAAGAAGCCGTCCTGGCGGAGATGGAAGCCCTGATCCGGCAGACAGTGGAAGCAAAAACCGGCGCCTGCGGTTATGCACTGCGCAGCCTGATGCGGCGCCCCCCGACCCGGTTCGACAAGGCTGTCATAGAAACCGTTGCAGCGGCCGTATCCGCCACCGGGGCACCCGCCTGCCGGTTGGGTTCTGGCGCCTTCCACGACGCCATGTACCTGGCGGATGTGTGTCCCACCGCCATGCTGTTTGTACCCAGCCATAAAGGCATCAGCCATAACCCGGCCGAAGACACCGCCGAGGCGGACCTGGTCGCCGGTGTGCGAGCACTGGCTGGTGCAGTTATCACACTTGCCACGCCTGCCAATGCGTTGCAATCAACCCCTAATTGATCTGAACAAACCAACCAAGGAGTCAACTGATGAACACCATGACCGCCCCCGCCCTGCTTGCAGATAATGGCGATGCCGAAGGCACCAACAACACCCTGCATGAGCCGATCTCACCGGATGGTACGCCGGAGCCAGGAAAGCTGTACGAAGTACCGGCACGGAACGGTCGGGCCGTGCGTGTCGCTGCCGGACAGACTATCCGTGTCATCAACACACACGGCACGCAGGTTTGCGATCTGTGGGCTTTCAACGCGGACAACCTGAACGAGTTCATGTCCATGGAGCACCTTCGTGCCTGGATCGACCGGATCAATCCGCTACCGGGCGACGCACTGGTGACCAACCACCGTCGTCCTATTCTGACCCTGACAACCGATACCTCACCCGGCGTCCACGATACACTGATCGCTCCCTGTGATATCTACCGCTACCGCACCCTTGGGGTAGAGGGTTATCACGACAGTTGCGCCGATAACCTGAGGTTGGCCCTGAAGGCGATCGGCCTGCGTCAGCACGAAGTTCCCGGTTCACTTAATCTGTGGATGAATATACCCTTTGATATCGATGGCGGAATCAAATGGTTGCCGACCGTCAGCCGGGCCGGCGATTATGTGGAATTCCGTGCCGAGATGGACAGTATTGTCGTCATGTCGGCCTGTCCGCAGGATATTGTGGCAATCAACAGCAGAGCACCGATGCCGGTGCATTTTTCAGTTGCCTGATCCCTACTGTGGCGACGTCCCCATGGTGGGACATCGCCGCAAACAACCAGTGAGAACACCATGTCGGCCAGAGAACGAAAAAAAACTAAAAAAGACAAACCCACCTCTACATCGGCGGAGACCGGTGCTCCATTGCCCCGGCTCGATCCGGCCCTGTTACTGGGTGGACGCATCCGCCATACACGCACACTAAGTGGATTGACTCTCAAGCATGTTGCCCGGGAAGCGGGTTGTTCGGAGAGCATGTTATCGAAAATCGAACGGGGCCAGGCCTCCCCCTCCCTGTCAGCCCTGCATCGACTGGCTAAAGCCCTGAACACCAACGTGGCTGAACTCACTGCCCAGGAGGAGGCGGTGCGATCCCCGGTGATGCGAGCCGACGAGCGCCCGGTGGTGAACTTTGGAAGCGGCCGTTCCGGTATTCAGCTGGAACGGCTGGTGGCTCCGGCACGCAGTCAGTTACTGCAGGGGGATATCCATCTGCTGGCGCCCGGCACCGAGTCGGAAGAGATGATTCACCACGTCGGCGAGGAGTTTGGTTATGTACTGGAAGGGGAGCTGGAGCTTAAACTGGGCGACAACACCTATACACTGTCGGCCGGCGACTCCTTCTACTTTGCCAGTGAAATTCCCCACAGCTACCGAAATACCGGAAAAGTCACAACCCGGGTCTTGTGGATCAATACGCCACCCACTTTCTGAAACCGGCCGGGTGTGCCGGTATATCCCGCGGTTAATCTGCTCGCTGCCATGACTCAACACAAGCAGCCATTATCCCTCTGCAGCTTCCATCGGCAGATTCAGTTGCGACAACAGTGGCTGAAGCTGTTGAAAGATCTGATCCTTGGCGATGAACTGATCAGCACCTGCCGCAATAGCCAGTTCCCTGGTGCGAGGTGAATTGTCGGTGGACATAACAATGATCAATGTCTCATCCCCGAATCCCCGCACCCTTCGGGTGATTTCGATACCATTCATATCCGGCATGAATACATCCATCAGTACCAGTATCGGGCTGGACTTACTGATGGTGGCAAACGCGGAGCTGCCGTTGCTGGCCTCCAGCACCCGGACACCTGGCAAGAAGATCGTCAGCAAGTCACAAAGCGCAGTGCGCATGGATGGTTGATCATCCACGATCAACACCACAGGCGGTTTCGTCTCAGATACTGTTACTTTCATCATTATTCAATTCTTGCTGATTTTCGGTTGTCCATGACATTCATTATCGTCGACCGTAAGCGAACCGGCGGGTGGGCATGGGAATGACCGTTGGCACAGCCGGGTCAATCGACCCGTCATGGGCTGTAGCGTTATCGGTCGTTATAACAGGAATAGTACCTTTCCAGAGCGCAGTCATCGTGCCGGTTGTCCCTTGATCATTTGGATACCGCCCTGGATTCGTAATACCAGGCCTGCACCCACTGGATCAACTCCTCTCCGGCCATCGGTTTTGCAATGTAATAGCCCTGGCCGATATCACAACCGAGTTGAAGGAGACAATTCCAGTCGTCCAAGGTCTCGATACCCTCACCCACACATCTCAGACCAAGCTTACCGGCCACGTCCGCACTCGACTCCACAGCCGCAAGCAAATGGGGTTGGGAGGAGGCCCCGGTGACAAATGCCTGATCAATCTTCAACTCGGTATAGGGCACCCGGGACAACTGCTGCAGTGATGAAAACCCGGTACCATAATCATCAATGGAAAGGCCAAAGCCCTTGATTCGCAGGCGTGCCAGCGTCTCCAGACAGCGTGCCACGTCCGTCATGGCCACTGTTTCGGTGATTTCCACGATCAGTTGTTCAGGTGCAACTCCCTGGTCAGACAGGAGATCCATGATCCGGTTGGATAGTCGTGTGTCACTGAGTGTTACTTGTGAAAAATTAATGCTGACAGTGAGGTGCAGACCCACACTGTTCCAGTAGGCCAACTGTGCAATCGCTTTCTCCAGTATCACCCAGGTCAGTTGATCGATAAGACCGTTCTGTTCGGCGACACCAATAAACAGGCCGGGGGGTATAATGCCCCGCTCCGGATGGTGCCAGCGGGCCAGCGCTTCAACACCAATTACCTGCCGGGATTGCAGCTCCACCTGGGGCTGAAAAAACGGCTCAAACTGTCCCTGTTCAATACCGTGTTGGATTTCCGCCCTTGAGAAAGACTCTACAGCCCGGAGAATTTTTGGTTTGGCCAGTTGCAGGGAAGCGGTGATTTTATGGCGTAACTCCGGGATCATGGCCGGTTTTGACAAGGCCCCGAGCACGGTTAAGCCATACTCTTCTGCCATCAGCTCCACGCTACGCAGAATGCTGCGCTCCTTACCACTCACGATCAGCACCGCCGAATCGATATTTTTATCGCCGAGTTGGTGCAGAAAATCCATGCCGTCAATATCCGGCATATCGAGATCGGTAATGATAATATCGGGCTGTTTTTTGGCTGTGGAAATAAACTGCAGGGCATGGAGCGCCGATTCCGACTGATGAATCTCACCGACACCGATCATGCTCATCATCTTCTCCAGCAAACCGCGCTGGTAGTTGTCATCATCCACGATTAATACGGATAAACAAGATAAGTTGGCATTCATGCTGCGTTACCGCCTGACCGGTCACAGGGTCCATCTAACTGACTCCCCTGTATTGACAGCCACCGGTTTTCCGAAACCTTCACTATATCCATCCATTGAGTAATCATCGACTGTATTCCCGTGATAACTGTTTGATAAAACAGCTGTGCCATTGCTGTGCGCCGTTCCGTGCTGCCGGGGATTCGATGCAGGCAATATTCATGCTGTCAAACTGCCGATGGAGAGGATGTGACGACGAACCTTATCGAACTCCTGTACCAGTCCATTTTTCATGGTGGCGACACCCTTTTTATCGCTTTTGCTGGCCGCTGATTCAATCTGCCCACAAATTTCTGCCAGCCGCATGGCGGCGATGGTCCTGGCCGCACCCTTGAGGCGATGCGCAATGTGAACGATCTCCTGCAGATCACCATCTTCGAGCAGGGAGACAAAATAGTCGGCTTCATCGTCCTTTTCAGCCAGGAAGCTGCGCAATATATCCTTCCCGAAAGCGACATCACCACCAGTGATCGCGTTCAGTCCCTGTTCATCTATCGGGCTCGTCACATCACCATTTCCAACTATCTTCGGCTCTGCCTTTACGCCGGCTTTCCGGTTATCCATGGATGTCAGCCAGAGATCCAGCATCACACCGACCGCTTCCAGCGCAACAGGTTTGATCAGCACATCATCCATACCCGCCGCGGCACACAACTCTCTGGAATCCTTGCCCGCATCAGCGGTATAGCCAACAATCACGATAGGGGCACGCTGCGGTTCACTCCATTCAACATGTCGGATGCTCTTGGCCAGTTCATAGCCATCCATTTCAGGCATGTGGCAATCGGTAATCAGCAGCGCATGGTCGCCGACACGCCACTTTTCGAGCGCCACTTTGCCGTTTTCCGCTTCATCGGCCGTGTAACCGAGCACCGTTAGTTGCCGCTGCAGGACTTTTCGATTGATAGCGTTATCGTCCACGATAAGCAGCTTGCGCTGATCCCTGCGCATCGATAGCTGGGCTCGCAGTTCCGGCAGCCTGGCCTTTACCGACTCACCGGCAGTCACCGGCAGACTATTGGGGTCCGCCAGGGGGAGCGTCAGGGTGAGTACCATTACTGTACCTTCGCCCAGTTCGCTCTGAAGTGTCAGATTACCGCCCAGCAGGTCGGCCAGCCGGCGGGAGATGGCCAGGCCGAGTCCGGTACCACCGAATTCACGTGTCGTGTCAGCTTCCGCCTGCACAAACGGCTGAAATAACTTTGCCTGGGATTCAGCGCTGATACCGATTCCTGTATCGGCCACTTCCAACCTGATTTCCACCTGTTGATCTGTCTGGCTCTGTAAAATCGCCCGTACTTCAACGCCACCGATACGGGTGAACTTGATGGCGTTGCCAAGCAGGTTAAACAAAATCTGTCGTAGTCGTAATGGATCACATAATACCGCTTCCGGTACCTGCTCATCACAGACCTGGCGCAGGTAGAGGCTGTTGGCACTGGCACTGCTGGAGAAGACTTCGACGGCGGATGTCACGATATCCCGCACCGATACCGGCTCCGGATTGATATCCAGCATCCCGGCTTCGATTTTCGACAGGTCCAGCACATCATTGATGATGCCGGTCAACGCCTCGGTTGACTGGCGTGTAATGCGCAGCATCTTACTCTGTTCATCCATGTCCTTGGTGTGTTCAATCAACTCCACCATTCCGGCAATAGCGTTTAACGGGGTACGGATCTCATGGGACATGTTGGCCAGGAAGGCGCTCTTCGCCCGGTTAGCCGAATCGGCAGCTTTCCGTGCCGCTTCCAACTCCCGCTCAGCCTGTTTTCGATCGGTTATGTCCTGAATGGCTCCCCAGACCCGGACAGCACGACCCTGGGTGTCGAAATTACGCTGATAATTGACCACCACGTCACGAACCTGGTCATTGTCCTGACGTCGGATTCGATACTCGATGGTAAATACCTGATCGATTTCAGGTGAGTTGATTGCCTTGACGATCTCCTGACGAATACCATCAGCATCTTCCGGATGACAGAGCTTCTGGAGGTAACGCCGCGCAGCCATCTGATAGCCACCCTCCTTCTCTGCGGTCGTGCCGAATATCCGGTAGAAACGGTCATTCCAGGTAAAGATCTGGGAATCCACATCGAATATCCAGGAGGCCATGTCGGCCGATTCCATCGCCTGTTCGAGCTGGTCACGGCTGATCTGGAGCCGCTCTTCAATCGACTTGCGTTCGGAAATATCCGTACGTATCGCGACATATTGGGTCAAGGTTCCCGCCGTATCCAGGAAAGGCACGATGGTGGTATCCACCCAGTAGTGAGTGCCATCCTTGGCCCGGTTCTTGATCTCCCCTTTCCAGACCCTTCCAGTGGAAATCGTATCCCAAAGTTCACGAATAAATGCCTTGGGATGGAAGCCGGAATTAATGATGCGATGGTCTCTCCCGAGCAGCTCCTCCCGGGCGTATTTGGATATCGCACAGAATTTGTCATTAACGTAGGTTATTCTGCCCCTGGAGTCCGTAATGGCAACGATGGAGTGTTGGTCCATCGCTGTGCGCAGATCACCCAGTTCGGCACTTCGGTTATACAGCAGTGTGTTCTGCTGCTCGACCTGGGTCTGCATCTGATTGATATTCCTGGCCAGCAGCATGGCCAGGTAGATGACAAGAACACTGCTCGTCACACTGGACAATGACATGGCCAGGGCCGAATCGTACAAACCGGCCACATTACCCTGGTGTATCAACAGGTTTATACCAACCAATGAGACCACCAGCGGCAGGGTAAACCTGCGTATGAGCATGCCGCCCACGTGCTTGTTACCGACCACAATTGTCAGTCCATTATCGGGTTTCACCAGAAACATGCCGACACCCATAACAATGAAGAGAATAGAGGTGTGGATAGCCATGGTGGAGAACGCGAAGTAACTGGAGAATGAGTCACCACCAAACAGATAGCTCTTCACACCAATCAGTCCTCCCAGACCGACCAGTACCGACAGAATCTGGGACAGCGAGATCAACTTGACCGAACCGAAACACTGCAGCACCAGAGAGATACTCAACAGCAGAAACAGTGTGGCCGTTGACAACGACATGCGGCCGGGTGCAGTTCCTTCCTGAGGCAAACTGGTGTCGCGGACGAACAGTTGATCGATTGGAAGATTCACTCCAAACAGGTATTCGGCCAGTGTAAGAGAAACAATCACCAGCAACAAAAAGGTCGCCAGGAACTTAACAATTTTGTCGGCAATTCCATGGGATTTCCGAGTCGTGAAGAGCAGTGCAATTCCACCCAAAAAGAAACAGAGCCCGATGTTGAACTTCACGACAGGCAGATGGGCGGTGATGCCGGTCAGTTCAAGCGGGTTTGATAACCAGCCGTACATGAGCAGGCTGCTGAATAGAATACTCAGCAGCCCCGCAGCCTTGTAAGCACTGAAGCGACCAATAAGCGATATAAATCCACCGGTATCCATACGGCTGTTTACTTTGATCTCCGGAGCTGCCTCATCTGCCTGAAGCAGGGTTGACTTGTCAGGACGTGCATCGCCGTGGAGGAGAGAATCGGAGGCTGTTTTTGAATTTCCCATTCCTCAATACTATCCATTACATGGGAATTAATATGTAGGGAGAGTATGACTGACAGGATGGAGCTTGTGGGGAAACCCGGACAACCGGGTTTTATTCAGTCCGGCGGTGTCAACCCATGTTGAATGGCAAACTTGACCAGTGCAGCCACGTCATCGATACCCAGCTTCTTCTTCAACCGGCTGCGGTAGGTCTCTACGGTCTTGGGGGAGAGGTGAATACGCTCTGCGATTTCCACGCTTGACTTACCCTCCACCACCAGTTGAAGCACCTGGCGCTCCCTGGTGGAGAGCCCGGCGAGCAATCCACTTGACTTAATACTGTTACCGACATTACCGATCGCAGGGCTGATATAGCGCCGCCCGGCATTGACGGCCCGTACAGCTTCCACCACCTCCGTACCGGCGGAGGCCTTAAGCACATACCCCGTGGCGCCGGCGGTCAGTGCCTGGTGGACATGCTCCCGGCTGGAATACATCGACAGCACCACCACCCGCACGCCGGGGTACCGGGTCACGATATCTCGTGTTGCATCGAAACCGTTCATTTCCGGCATCGATATGTCCATAATGACCACATCGATCTCTTTATCACACACCATGCGCACCGCATCGCGACCATTACCAACCGAACCGATCACCTGCATACCAGCACCTGCCAGCAGGGTAGCCAACCCCTCCCGCATAACCGTATGATCATCGGCAATCAGTACTTTCAGACTCATGGCGAACACTCTACGTCAATGATTACCTGGGTACCACTTTCAGGTCCGGGTTTAACAGTAACTTTAGCGGCCACCGCTTCTGCCCGCTCCTGCATGGTAAGCAGTCCGTATCCACGCACACCGGTACCTGGTGGGTCAAACCCCACACCGTCATCCATGACAGTGAGGCGGAACAGGTTGTCCGTCAGCATCAGATCGATATTTACCATGCCCGCAGCGGCGTGCTTTGCGACATTGTTCAGCGCTTCATTGACAATTCGATAAATCGCCGTCTTCGTCAGCAGGGAAAGCGGTGGTTCACTGCGACAGCCCCCAACCAACACCGGAATGCCAAGCCGCTGCTCGACCAATCCCGCATAGGTTTCAAGCGCTACTATCAGACCGTAGTCATCCAGTCCCGGCGGGCGCAGTTCCGCCAGGATATCGTGGGTATGTTCTATGGTGTTTCTTACCAGCAACTGGGTATCGGTAAGCCGTTGCCCGATGACCATGGAGGTGTCAGCAGGCAACACGCTGCGGATAATATCCAGATTCAGGTTGATTGCGGAGAGTTCCGAACCAATCCGATCATGCAGCTCCCGGCTGATCTTGCGACGCTCATCCTCCTCCACCTCCGCAAGCCGGCGTGACAACTCCTGTTGTCGTGATAGAGATTGCCGGATGGTTATTTCGGCAATCTTGCGGTCGGTGATGTCCAGTGCTGTTCCCGCAACGGCTACAGTATTGCCCTGTTCATCAAGTATTGGGTCTATAGTAGCCGATACATAACGCACCCCGCAGAGAGATGGGAGCAGGCGAAATTCCAGATGCTGTCGCCCACGTAGTGATCCATTACGGGTAAGCGTATTGATGATGGGCTTCCGGTCAGCCCGATGAATGAGTCGCAGGAATTGTGCAAATGCCGGTACCGGCTGGTTCGGGTCACGGCGGAAGATCCGGTACATCTGTCTCGACCAACTGGCCTGTGGTGCGCCGAATACCAGCTCCCAACTGCCGATATTTCCACGCTCCTGCGCTGCTTCCATATCCGCCTTGGCTTTCACCAGTCTCTCTATGGCGCGTGCCCGCTCGATGGCCACGGCTACAATCTGGGTAACAGTAGTTATCAGACGCTGCTGGCGTGCATCCGGGAATCTCGGTGTCTGGTAATAGATGGCGAAGGTTGCCAACACTTTGCCACTTGTGCCGAAAATGGGTGTGGACCAGCACGCACGCAATCCGTACCTGGAGGCCAATTCCCGGTAATCAGCCCACAAGGGATCGGTCTGAATATCGCTCACCACGACCTGCTCTCCACGCCAGGCGGCCGTTCCGCAGGAGCCGGTCGATGGGCCGATTGAGAGGCCGTCGATGGCAGAAAGGTATTCACCCGGCAGGCGCAGCGAAGCGCCGTGCCTGACCCGGGTACCGTCTTCACTGAGAAATAGAATCGACGTCATCATCTCCGGTTCCAGCTTTTCCACATCCCGTATTATTTCGTTCAGCGTATCGGAGAGTTTGGCACCGAGCGCAACTTGCTCCAGGGCGTGTCGCTGAATCTCAACCAACTGAAATGCGCGCCTGCGTGAGGCACTGAAGCTGTTCAGGCGATAGGCGGCGAACAGGATCAGGCCTGTAAGCATCGATATCAATGCCGTGGTATAGGTGGCCAGTCCGAAAGCCGCGTCATACCATCCGGCCAGTTCACCCTGCCAAAGCAACCAGCCGATCACCATCGGCGCCACAATCGCAACCGGCAACAGCAGCCTGGCCGCCAATCCGCCACTATCTCTGGAATTTACCGCCAAAGCGAGCCCGCGATCCGGCCTTACCGCGAGCGTGCCGATACCCAATAGCAGAGATAACAGTGCAGTGTTGAAGGAGATGGAGGAGAAGGGCACTATACGGTACAGGGATGGCGCATCATACAGATAACCGTTGATGGCAATGAGGGAGATAAACATGACCAAAAGCATCAGGATGTCCGGCGCGTAGCGCGCCCAACTGAACCGCCGGCCGAGTATCACCAGGGAAGTTCCTATAAGCAGAAAATTCAACCCTGTTGCCAGGGACATGCGTCCGGGGTAGGGTTGCCCCTCCCCGCGCATCTTGTCCCTGAACAGCAACAGATCGATCCCGAAGTCCTGGACGAACAGGTATTGGCAGATACTAAGAAGTCCGATCAGCGCAGCAATCAACGCCAGGACGGTGGCAAGCTTTTGTTTGATGATGACTGCTGCAGTCGGTGCCATCCCCGCCCCATCCTGCAGCCAGAGTGATATACCACAGAGCAGAAAGCACAACGCAGTGACCGGTTTCATGGTTGCGTAGCCGGGAAGCACAGTCGTCAACTGCGGGATGCCAAACATCCAACCACCCAGCGCAAGCAGTGCCGTCAGTACTATCAGGACTGCCACCACTTTAGCAAACAGTCCACTGTAATATCTGGTCACTTGACCATCCATAATCAAATCATTCCACTGTCGTGTCGTGACGGAACCGACACCTGGTTCGGATGAACCCGCTAACGGATGGAGCAGGCTTAACTCAACGGCTCACTCGCATATTGCAGTGCACTGACAGATCAGCTCTGTCCGTTGCTGTTCCATATACCACTGACACCGGAAGGTTTTATCGAGCACCTGTCGGCAATGACACAGTGAAAAGTATTACTTGATTATGGATGATATTTCTATTCCCACCAGAGAATCTGCTGTCAACCGACAATCGGCACCCACCATCTGATCTGATGGTCGCTACTGAAATTGCTTCATGCAGTGCCGGTCCCGTGCATTAAAAAAGGACCGGACAAGTGACTGACCGGTTATCGGACTTGACGGCGACAGCCTGCAGCAGGGGTGATTAATGGGAACTCAAGAGGGTTTTAGACCGGGCGCCTGTCCAGACTCACCCAACCCATTCATATATCTCCGTCGTGGCGGGATCACATTTACAACAACCGCCACCACACGGGCTGCCCTGGGGTAATTTCTCGACTTTGCCCTTCGCTACCCATTTGTCCAGCATGCCCCGCAAGGCATCCGGGTCCGCATCAAAGCGGTGGGACAGGTCGATCAGGGCGGCCCGTTGATTGGTTTTCAGGTAGTCCCGCAGTTCGGAAAGAATCATGGATTCCTCCTTTCAATAAAATCGTTAACGGGATTCACCGGCCGCTGCCGGTGAATCCATCTGTTTCAGGCCTGTTCAGGTTGGCTGGTAAATGTAGCCAGCTGATTTCGGCCCCAGTTACGCAGCACCAGCAGTACCACCAGGAATATGGCCAGCATACCGGCTATCCAGGCCAGCGAGATCCCGGGATGGCGACTGAAGATAGCCGCTTGATAAGAGATGGTCGCCGCCATGTAGGCCAGGCCGGTGGTCCAGCCCGCCACGAACAGGGTCCAGCCCATATTGGTCTCCCGGTAGATGGCAGCTATTGCCGCCGTACAGGGGAAGTAAAGCAGGATCAACAGCAGATAGGCGAAGGCCCCCGCTGCACCATCGAAGCGTGCCACCATGGCGCCGAAGGTGCCGGTAGCAACCGCTTGCTCCTCGGCCGCAACCTCAATACTGCTGACATCCCCCACGTCCAGTCCGAGCGGATCACCCCAGGTGCCCATGGCATCGCCCAGGTTGGCCGGAATCGTGGCCAGGGCCTCATTGATTCCGCCCCAGAAATCAAAAGCGGCCTCTTCCTCAACTGCCTCACCGGCGGCCATGGCATCCGACCTGGCCAGTTCACCGTAAAGCGCATCCAGGGTTCCCACTACGGCCTCTTTCGCCAGCACACCGGTAAAGATACCTACCGCTGCGGGCCAGTTCTCCTCCGTCATGCCCATGGGCGAAAAAGCGGGAGCAATGGTACGGCCGATCTCACTCAGTACCGATTTATCACTGTCCTCATTACCGTAGGTGCCATCCGTTCCGATGGCGTTGAGCACATTGAGTACCAGCACCATGGGTACGATGATTTTGCCGGCCCGGAACATGAAGCTCTTGGTCCGGTCCCAGGAACGCAACAACACCCCCTTGAGGGTCGGTACATGATAGGGCGGCAGTTCCATGACAAACGGCGTGGCCCGTCCCTGCAACAGGGTGTTCTTCATGATCAGACCGGTCAGTACCGCGACGGCGATGCCGATCAGATAAAGACCAAACACCACGTTCTGGGCACCGACCGGAAAGAAGGCTGCCGCAAACAGGGCATAGACCGGCAACCGCGCACCACAGGACATAAAGGGCGTCATCACAATGGTCATGATGCGATCACGCTCCTGCTCCATGGTACGGGTCGCCATGATAGCCGGCACATTACAACCGAAACCCACAATCAGCGGTACGAACGCCTTGCCGGGCAGACCAATGGCACGCATGGCCCGGTCCATGACAAAAGCGGCACGCGCCATGTAGCCGGAATCCTCCAGCGCGGAGAGAAACAGGTAAAGGAAGCCAATCACCGGGATGAAGGTGGCCACCACCTGGATACCGCCACCAATACCACCAGCCACCAGCAGGGTCAGCCACTCCGGTGAACCCATACCCGTCATCAGCGTACCCAGGCCATCCACCAGGATAGTGCCGGTAAACAGGTCAAAAAAGTCAATAAACGAACCACCGATGTTAATGGTGAACATAAACATCAGGTACATCGCCAGCAAAAAGATGGGGATGCCCAGCACCCGGTTGAGCACAATGCGGTCAATCTTGTCAGAGGTACTGCGCTTCACCTCGCTACGCTTATCGACGGTCGCCGAGGTAACCTGGTTAACGAATCCATAACGGGCATCAGCCAGGCTGATATCGATATCGTCACCCAGTCTCTGCTCTGTCTCTTTCTGCAGAGTGGCGACTTTTTCCAATTCACTGGCATTCACCAGGCGCCGGGCCAGGGAGTCATCCTCCAACAACCGTACCGCCAACCAGCGCCCATCGACCTTGTGCGCCTGGGCCACTGTTTCGATATCCGGCAGCAGAGAAGAAATCGCCTGTTCAATGGGTTCGGCGTAGCCTATCTGCTGCCCTGGGATCGCTTGTGCAGTGGCTGCCGCCAGGATCTGGTTCTTCAGGGCATCGACGCCCTCCCCTGTTGATGCCACCACAGGAACTACCGGACAACCCAGCCGGGCAGCCAGCGCTTCCACATCAATTTTCAGATCCCGTTCCGCTGCCACATCCATCATGTTCAGCGCCAGCAAAACAGGTACTTTCATTTCCAGCAGCTGGGCAGTGAGATAGAGATTACGTTCCAGGTTGGAGGCGTCCACAATATTGATGGTCAGGTCCGCCCCGCGCTCCGCAACAAAATCACGGGCTATCTGTTCATCGAGGGAGACTTGCTCTTCCGGCACATCCAATGAGTAGGTGCCCGGCAGATCGATCAGTTCAAATTCAGCATTTTTGAATTTGTAATAGCCGGTCTTGCGCTCCACGGTCACACCCGGCCAGTTGCCCACCCGCTGCTTGGCACCGGTCAATGCATTGAACAGGGTTGTCTTACCACAATTGGGATTACCTACGACGGCGATGGTGAATTTCGTACTCATTATGACTGCCTCTCGATCAGGATGGCTTCCGCCTCGGCCTTTCGCAGGCTCAGGCTGAAGCCGCGCACTTTGATCTCCACCGGATCTCCCATCGGGGCGTAACGGGTAACACTGAACTCCACCCCTGGCGTCACCCCCATGGAGAGCAACTTTTTCCTGTAAATCTTGCCGCCTTCACCGAATCCCACTACACGGCCTACGTCCCCGACCGCCATCTCTTTCAAACTCTCAGACATCAGTTTCTCTCCCAAACGGAATAGCCACTCTGCCCCCATCCGAAGGGATCCAGCTACTCAACAAAAGCATTCACACAGACCACCAGGGAAACGCCGGCGATGGCCGATTTCCCCGCTCAGTCCGCGTCGTTATTGCCTTTCCACCACAATTTTCTGAGACATTCCGAATCCCAGAGCCAGACGGGTTTCTCCCCGCAGCACCACGATATTGCCACCGCATCTTTGCGACACCGTCAGTTCACTACCCACATTCAGCCCCAGGGTGGTAAGGCGCATATCCAGCCCCTTACCTCCTCGCAGCCGAAGAATCCGTACCCGTTCACCCTCCTGGGCCTGGGCCAGTGGAAAAACCGGATTGTTGCCTGTTTCAATGGTCTGCATTGACATGCCCCGCTACAAAGATTTCATTTCAGACATTGGCGTTGTCATCCAGAGGTGCTCGAACCGGCAGTTAAACAAACAGTCAATCCTGTTCATCAATAGCCC
This sequence comes from Sedimenticola thiotaurini, assembly GCF_001007875.1. NCBI lineage: Bacteria > Pseudomonadati > Pseudomonadota > Gammaproteobacteria > Chromatiales > Sedimenticolaceae > Sedimenticola > Sedimenticola thiotaurini. Next base: position 1,552,923 of record NZ_CP011412.1, read on the forward strand.
GGCCGGTTCCGCTAAAAATGCCATCGACCGGGATCCGGCCAACCAATTTACTGAGTGCAGTTGATAATGATTCGCATTTTGATGATTCCACCCACCGATGTCAACAACCTTTTTACAAATAGGGTAAATAAAGTTTCGGCTGCCCCATCACCCGGCGTGTAACACCACAAGTCGGCCCTCCCCGGTCAGGATCAATGAATGTCCGGTTCAACGGATTTGAGCAGGTCGGTGGAGCGGCAAAAAGCGCTTAAACGGAAACTGCGGCGGGTATCGCCGGATCCACGGCCCGGTTAACCTGTGGATTGAAAAGCAGGTTTCAACAAGCCATTGGCCGGGGATAGATGAAAAGCGCGTAAAACAGTGGGCCTTACCTAATCGGCTCCTCTATACCCCCTGGGGGATGAGTTGGCAGCCAGATCGTTCCCTAAAATGTCGGTCGGGCCAGTTGCCGGATTTACTGAATCAAGCTGAGTTCAACAGGAAACGGCGTTTCAGATTGCTCGGAAACGCCGCCCCTGTTCAGTGGATAACCGACAGATCAGTGGAGATCAAAGCGGTCCAGGTTCATCACCTTGGTCCAGGCCTTGACAAAGTCACGGATGAACCGTTCCTGGGCATCCTCCGTCGCGTACACCTCTGCCAGGGCACGTAACTCGGAGTTTGACCCAAAGATCAGATCAACCCGTGTACCAGTCCATTTCAACTCACCACTCTTCCGATCACTGCCCTGAAACAGATCTTCATCCTCGTCACTCGCCTTCCAACTGGTCGACATATCGAGCAGGTTGACAAAGAAGTCATTGGTCAATGTCTCCGGGCGTTCGGTAAAGACCCCGTGGGGCACCTGATTGAAGTTGCTGTTTAGAACCCGCATGCCACCCACCAGCACGGTCATCTCCGGCGCCGTCAGGGTAAGCAGTTGCGCCTTGTCCACCAGCAGCTCTTCAGCGGAGATGGTGTACTTGGCCTTCTGATAGTTACGGAAGCCATCGGCTATCGGTTCAAGCACCGCGAAGGACTCAATATCGGTCTGTTCCTGGGAAGCATCCATACGCCCTGGGGTGAAAGGGACCTCCACCTCATGCCCAGCATTCCGTGCCGCCTGTTCAACAGCCGCACAACCGGCCAGTACAATCAGGTCCGCCATGGAGACCGGTTTATTGAAATCACCCTGGATCGTTTCCAGAACGTTCAACACTTTCTCCAGTTGATCCGGCTGATTGACTTCCCAATCTTTCTGTGGCGCCAGACGAATCCGCCCGCCGTTTGCCCCACCCCGCATATCGGAACCGCGGAAAGTGGAAGCCGATGCCCAGGCCGTGGATACCAATTCACCAATTGACAGCCCCGAATCGAGAACGGCTCTTTTAAGGCTGGCGATGTCGGCATCATCAATCAACTCGTGATTCACGGCCGGGATGGGATCCTGCCAGATCAGCTCTTCTGCAGGTACTTCCGGACCAAGATAGCGGGAGCGAGGCCCCATATCCCGATGGGTCAGCTTGAACCAGGCCCGGGCGAACGCCTCGGCAAATTCATCCGGGTTCTCATGAAAACGGCGCGATATTTTCTCGTAGTCCGGATCGAAGCGCAGCGCCAGATCCGTCGTCAGCATAGCGGGTACCGTGCGTTTGGTCGGGTCGTGGGCATCCGGTACCGAGTTGGCGCCGGCCCCATGCTTGGGTATCCACTGATGCGCACCGGCCGGACTCTTGGTCAGCTCCCAGTCGTAACCGAACAGATTCCAGAAGAAGTTGTTACTCCACTTGGTGGGAGTAGTGGTCCAGGTCACTTCCAGTCCACTGGAGATGGTGTCTCCGCCCTTGCCTGACCCATGACTGCTACGCCAGCCAAGGCCCTGTTCTTCGATACCCGCCGCTTCCGGCTCGGGACCGACCAGCGCCGCATCGCCGGCACCATGGGTTTTACCGAAGGTGTGCCCGCCGGCTATCAGTGCAACCGTCTCTTCATCATCCATGGCCATGCGGGCAAAGGTCTCCCGAATATCCTTTGCCGCCGCCAGCGGGTCCGGGTTGCCATTTGGGCCCTCCGGATTGACGTAGATCAGCCCCATCTGCACGGCTGCCAGCGGATTTTCCAGCTCCTCGTGCTCACCGGTATAACGTTGATCGGCCAGCCACTCCTTCTCTGCGCCCCAGTAGATATCCTTTTCCGGCTCCCAGATATCTTCCCGGCCACCCGCGAATCCAAAGGTCTTAAACCCCATCGACTCCAGCGCCACGTTTCCGGTCAGGATGATCAGGTCAGCCCAGGAGATTTTCTCGCCATATTTCTGTTTGATCGGCCAGATCAATCTGCGTGCCTTATCCAGGTTGACATTGTCAGGCCAGCTGTTGACCGGCGCGAAGCGCTGATTACCGGTGCCCGCACCGCCGCGGCCATCACTGGTACGGTAGGTACCTGCGCTGTGCCAAGCCATACGTATAAAAAACGGCCCATAGTGACCGAAATCGGCCGGCCACCACTCCTGGGATTGGGTCATCAATTCACGCAGGTCACTCTTCACGGCGTCAAGATCCAGGGTCTTGAACGCTTCGGCGTAATTGAACTCCGCCCCCATCGGATTGGATTCGGATGAATGTTGGCGGAGAATATCCAGCCGTAGCTGGTTAGGCCACCACTCATTGTTGGAAGTACCACCACCCGCTGCATGATGGAACGGGCATTTACTTTCACTCTCTCGGGCCTGCATAACTAAACGCTCCTATGCTATTGAATACCCCCTCTCCCGGAGGTCTTGGGACTGACTGACCCGATGGGTCAGGACTTAAAAACAAGTCTAAGCCGAAATGAATGATAGGTATAATTAATTGTATAATTTCAATTTATCGATTTTTTCGATTATGTGATTTATATCTCCTCCCCCGGATGCATATACCCTTGCAGATCAACCGGCGAATAATCACACCCATCCAGTTATCGGCCCCCGTTATTCAGGCCGACCGGAGCGCCCCGCTATCAAGGAAGGGCTGAGCGATAAAGCCGCGGCCACTCTTCCGCCCAGCAACATCGGTGGTCGAACTCCGGGACAAGGTGCAGATTGCGCCCCTCGATCCCGCGAATCGCTGCCGGGTAATGTTCGGTAAGTACCGGCGGAATTACCCGATCCCGTCCGCCGACAAAGTGGGTTTGTCTGACCCCGGTCAACCGCTGCGCCCGTTCCGCCGGGTTCAGCGAGCCGTACAACGGGGTGATGTGGTGGTGGGCGGCCCAGGCCTGTGGATCGAGATTACCCGCCACCGTCACCAGGTGGTCCACGTCGTCCCTCAGCCCGGCCAGCAGCACGGCCACCGCACCGCCACCCGAATAGCCCACCAGGATGAGACGGCTGGCGCCGAAGCGGGCCTTGAAGTGCTCCAGCGCCCGGTTCGAGGCGTCGATCACCTCCGGGGCGAAACGCGCCCCGGTCCAGTAACGCCTGGGACAGGCATCTGCTGTCGTGTCCAGGTACTGGCACGGGCGGGCCAGGTAGACGGCATTGCCGTGCGGATGGGCCAGGGCCAGTTTAAGGCCAACCGGGTTGACCGGTGTGGGATTGGAAGAAGCCGTGGATGAACTTAGCCAGGCGAGGCCGTCGCCCTCGATGTAGATGGTAAGGGTATCGGCCTCGTGGATGCGGGCGGGCAGGTAGGCGACGAGATCAAATCGACCGACCGACAACACCATCGCCTGCCAGTCTCGCCCTGCGGCCAGGGCATCTGCCGTCGCCCGTCGTTCCGTCACCGTCGGCACGCCAGCACAAGCTGTGAGCAGCATAGCCACCACCAGCAATGCTATCCCCCTCACAGCGCAAACCCTCCCAGCCTGAACGAACAACAATAAAAGATACTACCCGATAAAAACAAAACCCGGCCAGGCCGGGCTTCTCTGGCCGCCATGCTTCCGCCTATTCAGAACGGCATCTGCGCCAGCGCACCGCCTGCCGGCTGAAATTGTTATTCTGGAGAGCGTCCCATGACTACTGGTAGGGAACCACACTAGCGTTCTCCATGCGATAACCCGCCTCCCCCAACTGGCTCGACAGGCGCTCGACACGTATCGTGCCAGTCACCCACACGGTGTCGAAAAGATGACCCGGGAAGGCCGTTCCTTCACGCATAACGACGTGCACGGTCTGGTTGGCAGGCGGAGGAGGCACATGGATGCAGGCACCGTAGTAAGGTACCAGGAGAAATTGATCGATCCTCTCGGCATCCATTTCCAGCGGCACCACGAAACCGGGGAGCTTTACCCGCTGCCCCTCGAGGGCCTGGACAACGGGCGCTTTGCTCCACAGCTCCATCAATTTATCGAGAAGCTCCTGCGCCCGTGGATCCTCATCGCTAATATCATCGGCGTTGAACTCCTCCATCAGTAGCTCCGGCCGCCAGTCCTCGGGGATGAGTTCGTCCCAGTCCATCTCTTTGGCCACCAGGTCCCCACTGTCAACGGGGCTGGTTACTGTCTCGGGTACCCGGCCTGCTTCCCCTACAGCAGAGGTTCCTGGTTGTTGCGTATCAGACCCGGTCTGGGTCTGTGAATCAGCAGACCGGTCGCATCCGGTCAATACCATGGGAACCAGGAGCAATAGTGACAACAAACATCGGAAGCGCATCATTGTACCCCTACCCTATACCCGTACCGACAAGCCATCAGCCAGTGACAGGCGATAAGCGCGATAGCTGGGAATACTGCCCACCAGGAAACCGGCTGCCACCACTGCACCCAGCAAGATCAACTCGTAACTGGAGAGGCCACCGATCTGAATGAAGATTCCAAAACGGCTCTCTATGATTGGCTGGCCGACCAACAGCAGGAGGTAGAGCAACGCCATGCCCAGCACCGTTCCGATCAGCGTAAGAAAACCGGCCTCCCCCATGATCAATGCAAACACGTGACCGGGACGTGCACCCACCGAGCGCAGGATGGCCATTTCCCGTCGACGTTCATTCAGGCTGGTCAACAGGGCCGTCAACATACCGAACAGTCCGACCACCACCACGAAGGCCGAGACGATCAGCAGAGCATTTTCGGCAATACCGATAAGCTCCCACAGTTGGGTGAGCGCCACCCCGGGAAGGATTGCGGACAGCGGTTCTTCGGGATAGTCGTTGATAAACCGTTGCACCTGGAAGGTCGCGATTTTGGATTTCAATCCCACCAGTGCGCCGGTTATCGCCTTGGGGGTCAGGTTCATCCTGCGCGTCTGTTCCGCCGATATAGACAACCCGGGAACCGGCGCCCCACCCTGCCAGTCCACGTGTATGGCTTCGATCGCTTCAAGACTGACGTGTACAGTACGATCGACCGGCGTGCCGGTTCGCGCAAGAATACCAACCACCTTGAATGGTTTATCATCGTGGCGGGCAAAACTGACGTCGCTCGCGCCATGTGCCACGACAATCGAATCGCCGACCTGATAACCCAGTTTATCGGCAACCTCAGCGCCCAGAACGGCATCGTACAGATCGGAAAACTGTTTTCCCTCGGCGATAGCCAGTTGGCGATCTCGCGCATAGCGGTAGTGTTCAAAGTAGGCTGGCGTGGTACCCAGGACACGGAACCCACGGTGTGAATCTCCCAGGGAGATCGGCACGGTCCAGTTCACTTTCGGGTTCGCGGCGATATCCTGATAACTCTTCCAGGATATATTGTTCGTTGCGTCACCGATGCGAAATACCGTGTACAGCAAAAGCTGTACCGGTCCACTGCGTGCACCGACGATCAGATCGGTTCCCGATAGGGTATTAGCAAAACTCGCCCGCGCCTCGGTACGCAGTCGCTCGACACCAACCAAAAGCGCCACGCTCAACGCAATGGAAATTACCGTTAACAGGGCCGTAACACGCCGGTTCACCAGGCTCTTCCAGGCCAGTAAAAAGATCGCCATGGATCAGCCCTCCTCCAGTTTGCAGGTTGCCCTGTTGATCTCGGACAGATCGATGGTATGGTCGAACATGTGTTCCAGCGAAGCGTCGTGACTGACGAAGATCAGCGTTGCACCGACTCCACGACACTCGTCAAACAACAGGCGGATAAATGATTCACGTCGATCCGCATCGAGCGATGAGGTCGGCTCGTCGGCGATCAGCAGTTCCGGCGAGCCCATCAGGGCACGCGCTGCAGCGACCCGCTGCTGCTGACCCACACTGAGAGTGGTGACTGCGCGTCGATGCAGATCGGGATGATCCATGTCCAGGTGCTGAAGCAAGCGTCTCGCCTCTGCTTCAAGAGCACCGCTCCGGGTCAATGCCTTGGATCGGCGGTGCGACGAGAACCTGCAGGGCAATATGACATTATCCACCACCGACAGGTACGGGATCAGGTTGAACATCTGAAAGATGTAACCGATATGATCGGCCCGAAAGTGGTCTCGTTGAACACTGCCAAGCTGCCCCAACTCCTGGCCCATAACGCGCACTGACCCAACAGCTGCCGTCGTCACACCCGACAAAAGGCTCAACAGGGTACTCTTTCCACTTCCACTTGGGCCCTTGATGAAAAGACACTCACCCGATGCCACCTGAAAGCTATCAATGGACAAGACCGTTGGGGCATCCGGTCGCCAGGCAAATTCCAGGTCTGTGACATCGATGACCAATTTATGTCTCTCTCTTTAATAGACAACGCCGGCCCCAAGTAAATGCGGGACCGGCCATTTCCTGGGTTAGGTTTCAGAAGTTAACGACATGATCAGCCGGTGATAGTTCCGCAGCACCTTGCTTACTTTCAATGACGTACTGCACATTCAGCTTCTCGGTACGCGGGAAGGCTTCAAACAACTCGACGCTCAGTTGGGTCAACTTGTCCGGCTGTTCACATTCGAAGTGATAGGTGGCCTCGATATCGGCGTGGTCTCCTCCTTCGTGCTCTTCGTGCTCGTGCTCTTCGTGCTCGTGCTCTTCGTGCTCGTGCTCTTCGTGCTCGTGCTCTTCGTGCTCGTCGGCAAGCAGGGGCGATGTAACCGCCACTTTTTCCATCTGACAACCCGCTTCGGAGTTAAAGCGGAACAGTTGATTGCCGTCTTTCAGCATCGCAACTGCCTTATCCAACGCCGCATGATCGGCATCCGAGGAAGGGGCATGCTCAAAACCGACAATGTTTGCAGCCGGACTATCCAGTTCCAGGTGCACTTCCTGGCCTTCGAGGGCCAGGTTCAAGGCCGCGATGCCGTGCACATGGGCGCCATGCTGCCGGTGCTCATGGTCATGACTTTCGTCTGCGGATATTCCAGGGGCAGCCAGTGCCAGCGGAGCCAGCAGGGAAGCCGTCAAGATGATTCGATTCATATTCAGTATCTCCTTTTCAGCTCAATAGATAGAGCTTCATGTCAATGGGTAACAGGTCAATCGTGGGGCTTTTTAGCGCAGTCGGCACAGGTCCCCAGCAGCTCAACAACCGGCCGCTTGGTACGGAATCCGATGGCACTGCTGGCCGCCTTGAGGCTCTTGGTTACGTTTGGGGCTTCAACCTCGGCGACCTCCCCACAGTTGTCGCAGATCAGAAACTGACTGGAGTGAGGATGTTCAGGATGGGCACAGCTCACGTAGGCGTGCAGGCTCTCCAACTTGTGAATCAGGCCCTGTTCAAGCAGAAAATCCAGGGCCCGGTAGACCGTTGGTGGGGCTGGATTTTTCACTACACCGCGCATCCGATCCAGCAGCTCGTATGCACTTAACGGTTTATCAGACACACACAGCAGTTGCAGAACTGTTCTACGTTGGTCGGTTAATCGAACCCCCCGTTCCCGGCACAGCAACTCGGCCTGCTTCAGCACATGATTAAGGTGTTTGTTAGTCACCGGCGACTCCTTGTCATGAATCCTGCTCAGCCGCCTGGCGTGCATTACGTCGATCAAGAAACTGTGTCAGCATCGCGGACAGGACGTAGACACCACCCACAAGCAGGATAATAGTTGGGCCCGCAGGAAGATCCGGGGCGTACGAAAGCGCCAGGCCGGTAATGCTCAATACCGCACCCAAAATTGTGGCAATCAGCATCATGCGACCGAGTGAATGGACATAGTGACCAGCGACCGCTGCCGGCAGGGTCAGCAGTGCCAGCACCAGGATCAGGCCGACCACCTGGATCAACAGCACCACCGTCACCGCCACCAAAACCAATAGCAGCAGGTAAAAGAATCCAACCGGTATACCCCGTAAACGGGCGAACTCTTCGTCGAAAACCACGGCGAGGAAATGGCGATGATAGGCAGCAACAACCGTCAACAGTATCAGGTCGAGCGCAACCATGAACCACAAGCTCTCCCGTGGCACCAGCAGGATGTTGCCAAACAGATAGCTCATCAAATCAGACTGGTAACCTGGCGCCTTGGCAATGAACAGCACGCCAACCGCCATGCCAATTGCCCACAGGGCACTGATTAACGTGTCCTCCTGTGCGCGCCAGTGCAGACGTACCCAGCCGATCAGTAGCGCCGCAGCGATCGCCGCCGGCAGGGCACCATGCAGTGGTTCAAAGCCGAAGTACACGGCGGCACCCATTCCGCCCAGAACCGAGTGGGCAATGCCACCAGCAATGAAGGCGATCCGCTTGACCACCACGTAGGTACCCATCACCCCACAGCCGATGCTCGCAAGCAAGGCCGTGGCTACCGCGGTCTGAAGGAATGTGTGTTGTAAAAAAGCGGTGAAGAATTCTTCCATTAGCTTAATGGCTGTGCGCAATCATACGCACATGCTCCCCGTAGAGATCCTGGATCACCTTTCCATCGATGTTATCGGTACTGTGACAGATCAGGGTCCGATTGATGCAAGCGACTCGACTGACGTAACGCGAGATGAAGGCCACGTCATGTGATACCACCAGAATGGTCATCCTGTCGTTAAGGGACTTGAGCAGGTCAAAGATCTCGCTCTCCATCCGTTGGTCGATATTTGCAGTGGGTTCATCAAGTATCAGGATGCGCGGATCACTGACCAGCGCCCGGGCCAGCAGCACGCGCTGTAACTGGCCACCGGATAAACTGCCGATCTGCCGTTTCGCTATGTCACTGGCCTCGACTTCTTCCAGGGAACGCTGTACCGCCTCACGATCGCCACTGGAGAGCCGTCTGGGGCGTAACGCATGCCACTTACCCTCGGACTGCCTGCCGTTGCGATCGATACCCAGCCGTCCCAACTGCACCACCTGCTCTACCGATATCGGGAAATCACGCGGAAAGCTGGGATATTGGGGAACATAGCCGAGCAGCCGACTGGCCAAGTGCGGCGCCTGGCCCAATACCTTGATGCTGCCCGACTGGGGCTTGTGAAGACCAAGGATCAATTTCAGCAGCGTGCTCTTGCCTCCGGCATTGGGACCGACGATGCCGAGAAACTCCCCGTCAGCGACCTCCAGGTCAATCCCTGTCAGCGTTGGCACGCTGCCATAGGAGAAATTCACCCCGTGGATATCGATCACCCGGCTCAATGCTGCAACACCTGGGCAAATTCACGTCCGACACGACGCAGGTTATCCACGTAATCAGGGGCCAGCGGGTCAACCGCGACTACCGCACCGCTAATCTCCTGTGCAACCAGCGTCGCCGATCGCTTGTTGAACTGTGGCTGCACGTAGATCACCTTGATGTTATCCCGTTTCGCCTGGTCGATCAGGGCTGTCAAACCGCGGGAACCCGGCTCTTTTCCCTCATGCTCAATCGACACCTGTTTCAGTCCGTAGCTGTCAGCGAAATAACCCCAGGCCGGATGAAACACCATGAACTTGCGGTTAGGCAGTGGATCCAGCAGCGCATGCAACTCCTTATCCAGGGCGACCAACTCGGCCATGAAAGCATCATGGTTACGGGCAAAGTCAGCTGCGTGGGCCGGCGCAAGCTCAGAAAGCTTGTCGCGAATGTTGCCGATCATCTGCATGACCTGGGTCGGGCTGGTCCAGACGTGCGGGTCCATTTCGTGTTCGTGATCATGATCCGCCTCGTGTTCAGCGTGCTCATCATGGTCATCGTGCTGCTCATGATCTTCTTGATGAGCCTCATGATCGTGATCATGGTCGGCCTCTTCCTGGTGATCGGCATCATGCTCGGCGTCGTCATGCGAGTGGGCTTCCATCTCGCGCAGGGCCAGGCCATGGCGGGCATCGAACACCTGCATAGCCGGATTGGCGGATTGAATTCGTGCCATCCAGGCCTTCTCGAACGGCATGCCGGTGCGTACGTACAATACCGCACCCGCCAACGCGCTGATCTGCTGCGGCGTGGGATCGTAAGTATGGGGATTGAAGCCGGGGCGCACCATCGCCCGGGCATCCACGTGTTCACCACCGATTTTTTTCACAAAAGTCTGAATTGGCACCACGCTGGCAAACACGCGTAACGGCTCGGCAACGCCCAAGGCCGGTACGAGCAGCGACAACAATAGCAGCAGCAACTTATGCATTAAAATTCTCCCGGATTCATGTGTACTCGAACTGGCATGCTATACAACTGGGACACGCAGCCCAGACTTCGAAACTAAAGATGTAACAATATAACATATATTTTTACCTAAACAACTGACGTCCACCGTTTACAACCCGATAGCCGATTTCAGTGCAAACGACGCGCTTAACAACCAGAGGGCCAGAAGTATTAATAGGGCGCCGCCAAGGGCACCGATAACACCGGCCACCACCTCCCACAACGACGATCGGTGAGCGACCAGCGCACTCGCCCACTCGCGTGCCTTGGTGGTAAAAACGGCTAAAGCCACAACGGTAATCGCGGTCCCTGCGGACATGCCCATCACGGCAAAAGCACCGTGCCATGCCAGGTCCATCACGGAAGCGAGAATCAGCACCAACACCGCACCACTGCAAGGTCGCAACCCGATAGCCAAAATCACCCCGGCTGTCGCTCGGCGGCTGCCAACGGTATCGATCTCGTCGGCAGCAGGCATGTGTCGGCAACCGCAACTTCCGTCATGAACATGACCATCATGGTCGTGGTGCACATGGTCAGTTTTAGGCCGCAACCGACGTACCGTACCAATCAAAGCCCGTGCGGCACGTACCAGCAAGTAGAGTCCGACTATCGCAAGAAGACCGAAGCTGAGACGGGTCGCCCACAATGACGCCACTTCCGTGTCCCGTGGCAACCAACCGGCCAGACCGATCAGGCCGTATACCAGCAATAACGCCGTCATGCCCTGCAGCAACGAAGCAGAAGCACCCATCACAATGCCGCGATTGAGCCGGCTTGGATGGGTTAACAGGTAAGTTGTCAACACGGTCTTGCCATGCCCGGGCCCAGCGGCATGTAAAACCCCATAGAGAAAACTAAGCAGAACCAATGCCCAACCGACATCATCCTTACCACGTAGTTTTTGCAACTCCCGTGTCAATGCGCGGTGGAACTCACGCTGCTTTGACCAGACCCAGGCCGCAGCCCGGTCCCACAGGGAAACATCATGTTTTTTGCTCGCCTGGTTCACGTCCACGGCCGGTTCGGTGGCGACCCGCTCACCAGGCAGCGGAACGGCGGCATGCAGAGCGTATGGAAGAGAGATGGCCCCGATCCAGGCGAGTAAAATGAACGCGATGTACCTTATCTGCATTTAATTAATAACACCTCTAGTACCTTTTTCTGCAATCCCGGTCATCCCCGTCACCTGTATCGAACAGAGTGGAGCCCTGTCTCGCCACGCCCAGGAAATATTATCCCAAAGGGAGCATGATTTGCTTAACAGCGGCAATATCTTTAGCTAGGTGACATTTCCAAACCCTGGATGTTCGATCGGGACACAAATCGCTGGGTATCAAAACGCCAAACCGGCTGATCACCCATAGGACTGACTATTTCATCGACAAGTGCGGATTGGCACATGACATTCGGCCATTGGCGGGTTATTATTAATATGTTATATCGTTACATTTATAAATAACAGAATTAATTTAAACTAAAAGGGCAGCGTGTAGGTCAGGCATTACTTTTGGATGCATGCAATCCCCTGGCGCCGGGCCTTATTGAAAAAGAGGAAGAGCCTGTAAAGACCTTTCGACTCATCCAGCCGGCCAGAACCGGCATATTCCGGCTCACCTCCCCCTTCCTTAATGAATGCCACGATGGAGAACAGTTGATCGTGCCCCCACACCTACCGTTTACGCCATGACAGAACCACTCGGCATGCTTGTTGAAGAGGCAGCCAACCTGATCCCTGTCACCCTGTTGACAGGCTTTCTGGGCAGCGGCAAAACAACACTACTTAACCATCTGGTGAAACAACCTGAGATGGCGGACTCGCTGGTTATCATAAACGAGTTTGGCGAAATGGCGCTTGACCACGCCCTGGTAGCCCACAGTACTGAAAACCTGGTGATGGAGATGAGCAGTGGATGCGTCTGCTGCAACATCAGGGGCGACCTGGTGAAGACACTGGGTGACATCACCTGGCGTTTTTCCCGTAATGGAAACCGGTGGTTTCGACGCGTTTTGATAGAAACCACGGGGCTTGCCGATCCGGCCCCTATCATCCAGACACTTATGACCCATCCACTGGTTTCCAAGAAGTACCGGCTCGACGGGGTCATCACGACCGTCGACCTTGCTACGGGCATGGAGACCCTGAACCTGCATTTAGAGGCTATCAAGCAAGCCGCCGTGGCCGATGCACTGTTACTGACCAAGGCTGACCTGGCCACGGAAGAACAGCACACAGCGTTGCTGCACAGACTGAAGCAGGTCAACCCGGCCGCACCGTGCTGGGAGATTGAGAATGGAAATATCACAGCAGAGAATATATTGAACTTCGGGCTTTACAACATGGATAGCAAAGCACCCGACGTGCTGCGCTGGCTGAAAGAAGAGGCCTATGTAGAGCCCACCTCACATGAACACGACCCAGAACAAAGCGCATGTGACCATGGTACCCACAACCATTCAGGACACCACTCCCACGGACACCATCCCCATGATGTAAACCGGCATGACGACAATATTCGCGCTTTCTGCTTTACCTTGGATCAAGCCATCTCCGAAGCATCTCTGGCAAAGTGGCTCAACATGCTGATGCAATTTATTGGCAGTCCATTTTGCGCGTCAAGGGAATCCTCAACGTGGAGGATAATGAACGGCCGGTCGTGGTACATGGCGTCCAGCATATTTTTCACCCGCCGGTCACCTTGCCTGCCTGGCCAAGTGAGGATCAACGTTCACGCCTGGTATTTATAACAGACGGCGTAGACAGGGATGTGATTGAAAATACCTTTCGCGAATTTCGCTGAATGATGGAGGGCCTGCAGTGACAAACAGGAAATACCCAGATCCCTACAACGGGGACGGCTGTTACATGCCGGGAATAGCCTAAGGAACCCTAATGAAACAGTGGCCTGCCAATCTGTTAGTGCTGATCATGCGCGGTTATCAACTGTTCATCAGCCCGATGCTCGGGCCACGATGCCGCTTTCATCCCACCTGCTCCCAGTACGCCATTGATGCCTTGCGCATGCATGGTGCGCTTAAGGGGAGTTGGCTCGCGCTGCGGCGTGTTTGTCGCTGCCACCCATTCCATCCAGGGGGATATGACCCAGTATCACCAGATTAACCCATGGAATCGAGACCATCCTGCCTATGATCAGAAAAAATCCCCGCGGTGACTTGCCGCAGATACACCCCGGTGCCTTCGTTGACCCCACCGCCATCCTGTGCGGTCGTGTTATTGTGAAGGAGAACGTATTCATCGGGCCTTACGCGGTTATCCGCGCCGATGAAATGGATGCCAACAACCACATTGACCCCATCGTGATCGGCGCACATTCCAACATCCAGGACGGGGTGGTGATCCACTCCAAGTCCGGCGCCCAGGTCAGCATAGGACAGCGAACATCCATCGCACACCGGGCTATCGTCCACGGCCCCTGCACCATAGGCAATAATGTCTTCATCGGTTTTAACAGCGTGCTGTTCGATTGTGTCATCGAGGACGGTTGCGCGGTACGTTTCAACGCTGTTATCGATGGCTGCCATTTTCCTGCCGGGTTCCATGTTCCATCAACCATGCGCATCGGGCGTACAACCGACCTGGCGACTCTGCCCAAGGTATCTGTTGACGCCAGCGATTTTTCCGAAGACGTGGCCCGAACCAATAACGAGTTGGTGTTGGGTTACAAAAAAATCCAGAACGAGTTTTGATCATGACCACTATTTGCGACCAACACACCATTACACTGACCTTGCCTGACGGCAGCCAGCGTCATTTCGATCAACCTGTCTCGGTGGCGACACTCGCGGCTGATATCGGAGCGGGACTTGCCAGGCAGGCTGTCGCCGGCAAGGTGGACGACCGCCTGGTCGACACCAGCGACCTGATCGACCATGATGCAACGGTACAGATCATCACGCCAAAAGACGGCGCGGGGCTGGATATCATCCGCCACTCCTGTGCCCACCTGATCGGCCACGCCGTCAAGCAGCTCTTTCCCAGCGCAAAAATGGTGATAGGGCCGGTCATCGAGGATGGTTTCTATTACGACATCGCCTACGAGCGCCCATTCACCCCAGAGGACCTGGAGGCTATCGAGCAGCGCATGCGGGAACTGATCGCCAGTGACTACGATGTGATCAAGCAAGTCCTGCCACGCGACGAGGTGATCCGTATCTTCGAGGATCGTGATGAGGAGTATAAACTGCGCCTGGTGGACGACATGCCGGATGAGCAGCAGATGGGCATGTATTTCCACCAGGAGTATGTGGACATGTGTCGCGGGCCACATGTACCCAACACCCGTTTCCTGAAGCACTTCAAGTTGACCAAGCTCTCTGGTGCCTACTGGCGGGGAGACTCCAGCAAAGAGCAGCTTCAACGCATCTACGGCACCGCATGGGCAGATAAAAAACAGCTCAAAGCATACCTGCAGCGGATCAAAGAAGCTGAAAAGCGCGACCATCGCAAACTGGGCCGGGAGCTGGACCTGTTCCATTTCCATGAAGACGCACCCGGCGCGGTCTTCTGGCACCCGCAGGGATGGACGCTGTTCCAGGAGCTGATCGCCTACATGCGTCGTCGTCAACTGGATGCAGGCTACGTGGAGGTAAACTCACCCGATCTTATGGATCGCCAGCTGTGGGAGATCTCCGGCCACTGGCAGAACTATCGCGACCACATGTTCACCAGCGATACCGAGGATGGTCGCTCGCTCGCACTCAAGCCCATGAGCTGCCCAGGCAGTGTGTTGCTCTACCGCCATGGACTGAAAAGCTATCGAGACCTCCCTATCAGGATGGCTGAGTTCGGCAAGGTTCATCGCTACGAACCCTCCGGCACACTGCATGGCCTGCTACGTGTGCGCCACTTCACCCAAGATGATGCGCACATCTATTGCACCCCGGAACAGATGGATTCTGAATGTTGTGAGATCGTCTCCCTGGTACTGGATATCTACCGACAGTTCGGCTTCGAGGAGGTAAGCATCAAGCTATCAACCCGCCCCGATAACCGCATGGGAGATGATGCAACCTGGGATCTGCTTGAAGGGGCACTGATCCGGTCACTTGATGAATTAGGCCTTGAGTACCAGCTCAACCCAGGGGAAGGTGCTTTCTATGGCCCAAAGCTCGAATTCGTCCTGCGTGATGCCATCGGCCGTGACTGGCAGTGCGGTACCCTGCAGGTGGATATGAACCTGCCAGAACGGTTCGGCATCGACTACATCGATGAAGATGGTGAACGCAAACGCCCGGTCATGCTGCATCGGGCGCTGTTCGGCTCCCTGGAACGCTTCACCGGAATCCTGATCGAGCATCACATGGGAAAACTTCCCGCCTGGCTTACACCCGTGCAAGCCGTAGTGCTCTCCATCACCGAAGATCATGCCGCTTACACAAAAGATGTTGCACAACTACTGCGCGGCGCAGGGCTGCGTGCCGAGTTTGACGTACGCAACGAAAAAATCGGCTACAAGATCCGGGAGCAAACTCTACGTCGTGTGCCGTTTTTGCTGGTTGCCGGAGGAAGAGAGCGTGATACCGGCTGTATCGCCATCCGTAATCGCGATGGCGAAGACCTGGGGGTACTCCCCTTGGAAGAGGCCCTCACCCTTTTGACACGGGAGGTTCGCGCACCGGATTATGCAACACGGGAGACCGGGTTGCAGCAACTGCGTTCCCGCCTTAATGTCAACGCGCCGGAGTCTCACGCCAAATGATCGGTACATTGATGCAATAAGGGAAGCCACCAGCGCCTATGCCCGTGACATGCGGGTAAAGGCGCTGTATGGCAGATGACGCTCAATTCGACGCGATAAAAATGGTCGTATACCAGCTCAGTCGCATCGAATGGTCACTGTTTCAGAAAACTGGATTCCGAGATTGTCCCCACCACTCTCATCAATTCCAAGCGAGGCAGCGTAGGCGATCAGGGCTGCGTCCGGTTTTGGCGGTTCAAGATGGTAGCGGCACCCGGGCGGCGCATCTTTGAGCACGATGGCGCGACTATCCTCGGCATGCAACATTTCAAAATAGTAAGTCGGCTCAGCGACCTGATAGACAACATCACCTTTCCCAGGGTCCAGCGGATTGATTATCGGCAAACGAAATTCGATCTCTATCCGATGATCCCGAACACCAATTCGTGCTTGCTCGGCGGACCCCATGGCAACTACTTCATCTTTCTGCCTGATCCACAGAAAGTAGTGGTGCTGCGCAATGTTACCCATGATCTTCTCCAATATCGGTTGCAGATTCTTGCCAGTGTCAGCAGCATCATTCACCAACAACACCGAGTAGTAATCATCGAATAACCAACGCTGTTTCACGCCACTGATCTGCCCGTCTGGAGTGAACTGCCACTCGGCAAAAACGTCGATCCAGTTATGGGGGTGAGCCTGGGTCGCGTCAGTGAAAAGCAGCGACACCATGAGTACAGTCGCACAGGAAAATCTTGTAAACAACCAGTTCATAAGTACCAAAGTGGATCCAGCGTTACAAGCGTTCGCAATCCCGCCCCTGGGACCGGTTCCGGCGATCGATGTACCGCACCAAGTTCACCGTTATTCTGCCATAGCGCGCCTTTAAGTAACACGATCTCGCCTGTGGCCGCCTGAACGGCAGACCCATCCCCCGTTTGATTGTTATGCAGATCACAACGATCCACACTCTGGTTATCCAGCCATTCCGTTCCGGGCCCCTGGTAAGTACAGACAAGGCGGATACTGGTGCGATCGACGTGCCATCCTGGACACATTGCGTGCCCGACCCGCGCCAGCCGAAGACCCACTTCCGGACACCCCAACAGCTCGCACACTATTTCACCTAGCCAGGACAAATCCTCCAGAAGAGCGGCCCGCCCAGGCGCTTCCTGCAGACGATCAAGTTTTGGCTGCTTAGTGGTTGATAAGGTCTCAAGTATTTGCAGGTTTTCCAGCTGGTTCAGCGCCGATAGATAGGCTTCGATACCGGGGTCTATTTCCCGCCGCCAGGCGCATACCTGTACTCCGGCGTCAAATATCTCGACCAGGTCGGCGAGTTGCGGAACGCGCCGCCAAGTCGGGAAATCACTGATCATTTCAGGAATTCTGTTAGGATCGGCCATGGCTCAGCAATCGAGACAAAACAGGACCCGTGTCTCACCGGAACCCGAAATCGGCGGTGAACGATGCACCAGGCCGTTGTCCGCATTGCCGGGGTAAGCGTGACCCTTAAGAATGCCTGCCTAGAACGGTTCAAACCTGGAAGGCTCGCCGAAACGAATTATCTCATCATTGGGCGCGCCACGGCTCTGCGCAAAACGATCCACCTGTTCATTGGCCAACCACTCTGTCCCCCGCCCCCGGTAAGTACACAACAGTCGCAGATGGGTATAGTCAACATGAAAACGACGACAGTCATCCTCATCGGTAGTCACCAGGCGCATAGTTACATCGCGATCATTGCTGACGCCAAAATAGTGGTGTGCAAGCTGGCGTAAATCGATGCGCCAGTTATTGAAAGCCATTGGATCAAGACCCTGTTGCTGTAACAGCCTGTCAAGGTCGTGATCGAACGAATCCAGCGACGTAGAGCAACGCACATCCGGCAGATCTGACGCTTTGAGGGATGATAACTCCCGGACTATCACCGATTGTGCAGGACGTTGCCACAGACAGAGATTGACACCCGGCTCAAGGATACGGCGCAGCACGCCGGGGTGATTGCCGGCAAGGTGAGGTGAAATGCAGGCAGTCGATACAGGATTTGTTGCGCTTTGTTGCATGATAAGCGGCCACTCACGAACTCGAAATAATACGTTATATCATTGCATTATGTAACGCAAATCGGACTTTCAAGTACAACAGGCATATTGTTGGCACAACAAGGCAGCGCAGCATCAAATAACTACCATGATGCATTGGACCGGCGGTTTCATGGGCAGGCACCGGATGGGGTCCAGACGGCTGATATCACCTATACCCGGACGCTCAATCGCTGGGCTTGCCTGGCGGTAGTAGAGGATCTGTTTGCGCGTCAAACTGCGGAATGGATTCGTCGCTGCGCGACTCTCCCCTTCGGGGCGCCTGCGGCGTCCTGCGCCAGCGACTTGCGCTGGCTGGTCGAACCGAAGGGTTCTCATCAAATCCTCGATCCCCTGATAAAACAAAAGGCCCCGCAAGCGGGATCATCGTATCGAACCGGGATCGCTCGGGATGGATTCGTCGCTGCGCGACTCTCCCCTTCGGGGCGCCTACGGCGTCCTGCGCCAGCGACTTGCGCTGGCTGGTCGAACCGAAGGGTTCTCATCAAATCCTCGACCCCCTGATAAAACAAAAGGCCCCGCAAGCGGGGCCAGTGCATCGGGTGAGGATCGCTCGGGATGGATTCGCCGCTGCGCGACTCACCCCTTCGGGGCGCCTGCGGCGTCCTGCGCCAGCGCCCTGCGCTGGCTGGTCGAACCGAAGGGTTCTCATCAAATCCTCGATCCCCTGATAAAACAAAAGGCCCCGCAAGCGGGGCCTTTTGTTTTATTGGCGGAGAGCGAGGGATTCGAACCCTCGATACGCTACTAACGTATACACACTTTCCAGGCGTGCTCCTTCAGCCACTCGGACAGCTCTCCAGATAAATTGTTTTTTCTACCTATTCGGCTCTGATCCTGAACCAGGCAGGAGCACGCGGCGTGCTCGTTACTCGGGCTTACGCCCTCGCCCCTTCGGGGCCGTCGCCAAAGGCGACGTTCTCTCGGCGAGCCTCGAGTCAGCCACTCGGACAGCTCTCCAGATAAATTGTTTTTTCTACCTATTCGGCTCTGATCCTGAACCAGGCAGGAGCACGCGGCGTGCTCGTTACTCGGGCTTACGCCCTCGCCCCTTCGGGGCCGTCGCCAAAGGCGACGTTCTCTCGGCGAGCCTCGAGTCAGCCACTCGGACAGCTCTCCAGATAAATTGTTTTTCTACCTGTTCGGCTCTGATCCTGAATCAGGCAGGAGCACGCGGCGTGCTCGTTACTCGGGCTTGCGCCCTCGCCCCTTCGGGGCCGTCGCCTCCGGCGACGTTCTCTCGGCGAGCCTCGAGTCAGCCACTCGGACAGCTCTCCAGATAAATTGTTTTTCTACCTGTTCGGCTCTGATCCTGAACCAGGCAGGAGCACGCGGCGTGCTCGTTACTCGGGCTTACGCCCTCGTCTGTAGCTAAAATCGGCGCAGATAAAAAAATCCCCTGCGCTTCTCCGATTTTTTGGAGGCGCAAGGGTATACCAGAATGCCCGCTGGCGCAATGCCAGCGGGGCAGTTTATGCACTTTTCAGATATGCCGGCTGATAGGTATCTGCTGGGAATCTTTCAGCAGATTCCTGAAGTCCTCCCCGGACATCTTGATCAGCGCCTGATGGTCTCCGCCTTCGAAATAGACCTCCGGCTGTTCCAGCAGGGCCGGATCCACCCAGGTATCGATGCCATAGGCTTCACCCAGCGCGGGCATGGCACCGATTTCGCAGTCGGAAAATGCACCGGCCATCTCACTCTCGGTGATTAACTGGAGTCTGTGCCTGGCCAGATCGCTCAGTTTTTCCAGATCCAGCCGGTGGGTGGCCGGTATAACCGCCAGCAGGTAGCGGTCTTCATCGCCCAGCAGTACACTTTTTGCAAGCCGATCACCGGGCACATGAGCCACTTCCGATGTCTCCAGCGCCGAGTTGGTGCGTATATGTTCGATCACCTGGTAGGACGATCCGTGATCCGTCAGATACTCTTTCAAGGTAATTGCGATTCCCATGATGCCTCCTCTGCCGATATAATCGTCCCTGTTGCGTCTCGGCATCTATTTTGCGATCAATCAACAAGTTATTAACCCATCAATGACTCATTCCGCCAATTCCCAACGCAATCCGAATCATGTGACAGGCTAACAGGCCCCAAACAACACATTTCCTCCTTCTCACGCCTGTTTAAAGTATAGTCGGTGGCACTGGTTTTAACTGTTTTCAGGTTATTTTGATGTCCAAAAAGAACAAAGAGAAAAAAAAGCACGGGAAGCGCTCTTTAGCCGGGCAGGCAGACCGCCACCGGCTCTATGAACTTGCTGTGCAATATGCAGCTTCCGAGATTGAGTTTGTCGATGAGACCTACCAGTCGATCCGGGGACACAAGGCTGAACTGCTGCGGGAAGATTTCTGCGGTACCGCCAACGTCTGTTGTGAATGGGTGCGCCATCGCAAGGGCAACCGGGCCATCGGGGTGGACCTGGACCGGGAGGTACTGAGCTGGGGCCAGGATCACAAGCTGTCTGAATTGAGCATGGGACAACGCAAACGCATTGAACTGATCGAAGAGAATGTGCTGCAGGTGGAGACCGAGTCCCCCGATATTATCTCCGCCATGAACTTCAGCTACTGGTTGTTCAAGGAGCGAAAAGAGCTGAAGCAGTACTTCACCCGGGTAAAGGCGGCGCTGGCTGAGGACGGCATCTTCTTTCTGGATGCCTATGGCGGCTACGATTCGTTCCGGGAGTTGGAGGAAGAGAGGGAGGTCAACGAGGGTGAATTCACCTATATCTGGGAGCAGGAGCGCTATGACCCGGTCACCGGCGGCCTGATCTGCCATATCCATTTTGCCTTCCCGGATGGCTCCCGGTTAGACCGCGCGTTCAGTTATGACTGGCGACTCTGGACCCTGCCGGAGATCCGGGATCTGTTGGAGGAGGTCGGCTTCAGCAAGGTCACTATCTACTGGCAGGGATGGGATGAGGACGGCGAACCGGACGGCATTTTTGTGCCCTCCACCACCGGAGAGGCCGATGCCGGCTGGATCTGTTACATCTCGGCGGAAAAATAGCCGTTGCCGCTTGGGTGATAAAAACCAGATAACCAACAATTATTTTTATATGTCAATTTGATATTTTTATAATTTTCCAGGTCAGACTAAGGTTGTTCCCAGTTACTTGTCGCCACCCACTCTCCGGCGCATCCACCTTTACTGAGGAGCAACCCCATGAGTATTTCCATCCTGGATGTCCAACGTCTGGCCACCACCTACGATGACCGCACCCCGGAACAGATCATCAGTCTCGCGCTGGAGACGGTAGAGAATATCGCCATCTCCTTCAGTGGTGCGGAGGACGTAGTGCTGATCGACATGGCGGTACAGATCAATCCCGCTGTCAGGGTCTTCTCCCTGGATACCGGCCGCCTGCATCCCGAGACCTACCGCTACCTGGAGCAGGTACGGGACCACTACGGTATCACGCTGGATGTGGTCTCCCCCGCCGCCGACGAGGTGAACAAACTGGTCCGGGAGAAAGGGCTCTACAGCTTCTATCGGGACGGTCACAAGGAGTGCTGCGGCGTACGCAAGGTTGCGCCCCTGCGCCGCAAACTGGCGACCCTGAACGGCTGGATCACCGGCCAGCGCAGGGATCAGAGTATCGGCACCCGTACCGCCATACCGGTGATCCAGGAGGACCCCTCTTTCTCCACAGAATCCAACCGGCTGCTCAAGTTCAACCCCCTGGCCAACTGGAGTTCAGCCCAGGTATGGGCCTATATCCGCGACAATGAAGTGCCCTACAACCCGCTGCATGGACAGGGTTTTATCAGCATCGGTTGCGAACCCTGCACCCGTGCCGTACTGCCCAACCAGCACGAACGGGAAGGCCGTTGGTGGTGGGAAGAGGCGGCTGACAAGGAGTGCGGTCTGCACGCCGGTAATGTGGCAGCCCAAACCGCTGTCCGCTGAACAGGGAGTCCAGTATGGCCTTTATTACCATGGTGAAGAAACTGGGACGGGACGGTCAGCCCTGCGCCAAGTGCCGGGATGTGGAAGCCCGCATGCGCCGGGAGGGTCTGTTCGAGCAGATCGACCGGGTGGTGGTCGCCCAGGAGGGGGATCTGGATAGCGAAGGTATGCGTCTGGCACAGATCTACCAGGTTGAGCGGGCGCCGTTCTTTCTGGTGGCTGACAGCAACGGTGATGTCCAGATCTATACGGTCTATTTCAAGCTATTGCGGGAGGTGCTGCGGCCGGCCGAAACCAAGCGTTCCATACCACCCGGTCCACTGTTCAACCCCTCCCTGGTGAACTGAACCGGTTGGCCAAAAGGACCGAACATGGATCCCCTGTTTACTTTGGCCGGCTTTGTGGTGGGGCTCTGTGTCGGACTGACCGGCGTGGGCGGTGGCGCCCTGATGACCCCCATCCTGGTGATGGGATTCGGTATACCCGCCGCACTGGCCGTGGGCACCGACCTGGTCTACGCCGCCATCACCAAGGCGAGTGGCGTCTGGTTTCATGGCCGCAAGGCCAGCATCCGCTGGCGACTGGTTGCCCATCTGGCGATCGGCAGTCTGCCGGCGGCACTGATCACCGTGGTACTGCTCGATCAGATGGTGCCGAACGGCAGCCAGGAACGACTAATCAGCCTGGCACTGGGAATCACTCTGATGTTCACTTCGCTGATACTGCTGCTGAAGGAGCGTATCAGCCGGGGAGTGCTGACCAACCGGTCGCGGGTAGCCGGCTGGATACGGCGCCACCGAAGCCGGTTGCTGGTTCTGCTGGGGGCCCTGCTGGGGGTGCTGGTGACGCTCTCCTCGGTCGGGGCCGGGGCACTGACCGCGGCAATTCTGTTTCTGCTCTATCCGCGCATTCCAGCTATCGCCATTGTCGGTACCGACCTGGCCCACGCGGTGCCCCTGGCCGCAGTTGCGGGCGCCGGACACCTGCAGTTGGGTAACGTGGACCTGATACTGCTGGGTAGCCTGCTGCTGGGCTCGATCCCCGGCACCGCCCTGGGCAGCCAGCTGGGTATCCACCTTCCGGAGCAGCTGCTGCGCCGGGGATTGGCCGGACTGCTGTTTCTGACCGGTCTAAAGTTCGCTTTTTAGCATTTAACCGACCTCTGGAGTCAACCATGACCACTGCATCCAATCCGCTGATCGATACCAAAGATTTCGATGAGTACGAGCAGTACCTGCAGGCATTCCTGCAGGGCAACCTGGACCCTAACCGGTTTGCGGCCATCCGTCTCAATCTGGGTATCTACGCCCAGCGTCAGGACGGTATGTGTATGGTCAGGGCCAAACTGCCCGGTGGCCGGTTACACCCGCGCCAACTGCTCGGTTTTGCCCAGGCGGCGGAACAGCACGCCGGCACCGACAGCGTCCATATCACCACCCGGCAGGATATTCAGTTCCATTTTGTGCCGTTGATAAAAACGCCGGCATTGCAGCGCACCCTGGGCGAGTACGGTATCGCCACCCGGGAAGCCGGCGGCAATACGGTCCGCAATATCACCAGCTGCCCGCTGGCCGGTGCCTGCCCGGCAGAACACGTGGATATCAACGCCTATGTGGAGCGGGTGGCACGGCACTTTATCCGCCATCCTCTGACCGCCGCCATGCCGCGAAAATTCAAGCTCAGCTTCTCCGGCTGTGAATCGGATTGCGCCAACGGTCTGGTGCATGACCTGGGGATCATCGCCACCCGGAACGGAGGACGACCCGGCTTTCGTCTGCTGGCGGGCGGTGGACTGGGCGGCAAACCCCGGGAGGCGATCCTGCTGGAGTCTTTCATTGAAGAGAACCAGCTGATCCCTGCCATTGAGGCAGTGCTCTCAGTGCATGACAAGTATTCCGACCGAAAACGGAAGATGCGTTCACGTGTCAAGTTTCTGCTGGACAAGTTTGGTCCCGAAGGCTTTATCGAGAAGTACCGTATCGAGTACGCCCGAACCGCCAACGCCTACAGTGCGGAAACAGAACCGCTGACCGCCTGGCGCCAGCGTAGTGTGGAGGGTAATCAGATTGATACCGCCCTGCGCGCCCCCACAGCACAGCATAAGGCCGATCTGAACATACTGCCCATCAGCGTACCGGACGGCACCCTATCGACCAAAACCCTGCGTAACCTCGCCCACCTGCTGATCCGGGAGGGTCTCCATGACATCCGCACCACGGTCGACCAGAACCTGAGTATCTTCAACGTGCCGACCGACCGGCTGGGCCATCTCACCGTGGCCCTCCGGGAGCTGGGACTGAAGCTGCCCCGCTGTGGTGATCGGGTGGTCTCCTGCCCCGGCACCGCCACCTGCCCCCTGGGTATCACCGCGTCACGGCAGATGGCGCCGCGCCTGAGCGGCGGCTCCGGCGATCTGAGCGTGCGGATCAATGGTTGTCAGAACGGCTGCGCCAACGCCACCATTTCGGATATCGGTCTGTATGGCAAGGGGCGACGTCACCATGGCCGACTGGTCCCCAGTTACACCCTGCAACTGGGTGGCGACGGAAGCGAGGATGGCGGCATCGGCATCAACGGCCCGGACATCCCGGCGGTTCGCGTCCCTTCCGCTGTCACCCTGTTACACGACAGCTATCATGCCGATCGCCTGGACAATGAGAGTTTCCGCGACTGGGTGCGACGTGAAGGACGCGCCTATTTCGATCAGCTGCTCGGTCACCTGAGCCGCGTCGGCCCCATGGAGTTGCCGTTTCTCACCCGGGAGTATGGTGACAGCAGCGTATTCAAGGTGGAGTCACTGGGAGTGGGCGAATGTGCCGGCGCCCAGGCCGCACCTGCCGACAAGCTGTTGCTGAACGCCCGCTACGAAGCCGACCTGAGTATCGCCTTTGCGGCCAAAAACAAGCAGGCCGACGCGGGCGAGAGCCTGGAAAACCAGCTCGTCTACTCGGCACAGGCCCTGCTGGAGATCCAGGGACTGGATGCTTCCCTGACCCGCGTCGAACAGCTGCTGCCTGCCCTGCGTGCCGCTTACCCGGAACACCCGGAACACCCGGACCAACTGGACAGGCTGGAGCAACTGTTTAGTGAACTGGATACCTTCCGATCGACCCTGGACGAGTTGCAGATGGCGCGCCTGATCAGTGCGGCGGAACAGTTCACCGTCTGGGCGGAGAGCGTGGTTGGTGAACACCACAAACGCCCTCCTGCCACCGAGCAGCGCCGTTCCGGCACAGATGGTTGAAACCGGCTTCCCAACCCTGCCCTACCGCGCCCCCGGGAACGGGGGCGATGTGCCTGGCCGGGAAACATCCCATGCATCGATACCGATCACAGCTTACTCAAGCAGTTTTTCGTAGCGTCGATCGGTGAGGGTCTTCAGGAACGCCACCAGGGCGTCGATGCGTTTGTCATCCAGTGCCGGCCCGGTCTCCAGCTCTTCCAGGGAGATATTCTCCGCGATTTCCGCGGCCGCCCACGGTTTACCGGTTTCCGGATTGATCTGGCGTTGGGCGCTGCGGCTGTTATATTTGTTATAGAACAGCACCACGGTGCGCAGATCCTTAAATACACCGTTGTGCATGTAGGGGCCGGTCACCGCCACATTCCGCAGGGTGGGCACCTTGAATTTACCCGCCTGTCCGGGATCATCCACCTTGGGATTATCCAGCAGCCCCCGATCCACATAATCTGCATCCATACCGTTGAGCTTGCGAACAGCCACATTAACCGGGGTACCGATATTGTGGTACTCGTAGTTGCTGAACGTCTCACCCTCGCTGCCGGGCAGTCGCTTCAGTTGATGACAAAGATTGCAATTGGTGAACTGTTTGGAGAAGAACAGGGTCATGCCCAGATCCTCCTGGGGAGTCAGTTCATATTCACCCCGAAGATAACGGTCGTACTTGGAGTCGAAGGGGGCGAAAAATTCCGTCTTCTCGAACGCGGCAATGCTCTTCGCCATGGCGCTATAGGCCTGTTCAGGATCGTTGAAAATCGCATCACCGTAAAAGGTTTTGAAGGCCGTTACATAATCGTCGTTCTCCATCAGTCGTTGTACCGTGGAGATCTTGTCGGGCATAGCCATCTCGATGGGATTGAGGGGCGGCCCCCCAGCCTGGCCGGCCAGGTCATCCTCCCGACCATCCAGAAACTGACCGCCAACATAACTGCCCGCGTCGTTCAGATGGAAGGGGGGACTGAATGCGGCATAGGCAGCGCTGGGCGCATTGCGATCACCCAGGGATTTCCCGTCATCCCCCAGGGATACGGCACCGCCCACGCCATTGTCCCGATCATCCACGAAGCCCCGGTTGGGAGAGTGGCAGGTTGCACAGGATTGGGTCCGATTCCTGGACAGATTGGTATCGAAAAAAAGCGCCTGTCCAAGTGCCTCCACGCTATCGAATGCAGCTTCGGCCTGCAGCGGGGCCAGGGAGCCCATGACAACCAACACGCCTACCAACAGTTGCTCAGTACGCACAACAACTCCTCTCCATAATGAACCAGGACTCATACCCGGATCATGTGATTATCCCACCGGTATCCACTCTCTCCACTGGCTATCCGCTGCATGGTTCCGTCAACCAGGCGATAGCGGCAGATCACCCCCTCACCGCTGCTCAACAGAAACTCGCCGGGTTGCTCTCCCATACCGATACCGCAACCATCCTGTAACTCCGCCATGCCCAGGTATGCACCTTCCCCGGCCCGCCAGAAACTGACCAGGTTGCCCCGGGGAGAGGAGACCGCAAACACTTCTCCCGACAGATCAATACAGGCGCTGCCACAGTAGTTACGCATCCGCTGCTGCACGGCATCCGGTGCACGCAACAGACGCATCTCCTCGCCACGCCGGTGCAGACCGATCAGCGGCGGAGTCTGGGTACGCTTGCCCTGGAACTGCATCACGCAACAGACCTGGTCATCCGGTGCCACGCTCAGATGACGGATGCTGTTCAGGCGGTGTCGTTC
Organism: Sedimenticola thiotaurini; assembly: GCF_001007875.1. Classification (NCBI taxonomy): domain Bacteria; kingdom Pseudomonadati; phylum Pseudomonadota; class Gammaproteobacteria; order Chromatiales; family Sedimenticolaceae; genus Sedimenticola; species Sedimenticola thiotaurini. Next base: position 1,580,033 of record NZ_CP011412.1, read on the forward strand.
CTCCAGCCGGCACTGCTCCAGCAGCGCACCATCGCGAATGTTGATGTAGCTCAGGGACGACACCATGCTGTCCAGATTGAGCTTGGCTCTGCCGGTATCCGGGTGGGTTTGGATGCCACCATTGGCCACCACCAGGGTGTGACCATCGGAAAGCAGCGCCACCTCGTGGGGGCCGATGCCGTGGGATGAAAACTCACCCACCTGGCGGTATCCCTGCCTGACATCCCGTATGCCGATCACCCCTTCACCCTTGGCAAAATCGTTTTCCGGCGTATAGAACCACTCCCCATCGGCGGAAAAAAGGCCGTGCCCATAAAAGTGCCGGTCCGGTCGGCTCTCCAGCCGTTGCAACACCTGCCCGTTTTGCAGGGCAAACACCACCAGATAGTTACCGGGGCGCCGAGCAACGGCTACCGCCTTTGAACCATCCGGTGACAGGGCAATACCGTGCCCACGACTTTCCAGCGGAATGCTGTAATGGATCCGGCCTTGGTCATCGAAACCGTTGATGTAATGTTTTCCATCCAGATCTGAACTGGCGCTCAGGTAGCGGACTCCACCAGGCTCTGCGGCCGCTACCGGCAAAACCGACAGCAACGGTAGCCCTGCGGCGGAGAGTAAAAAGCGACGACGATCCATCGGCATGACTCAGTCTCCATCCAGGCTGTTGAATCCGAGGGAAAGCCCCACTGCCGGCGGCAGTTCAGAAGCCACCAGTCGCTTCAGGCGACGGGTCTCCTCCAACAGGGCCTTGACCTGCCCGTGCTCTTCGCTCTCCTGCGCGATCTCGTACAGCGCCGGAGTGATTGCTTCTGTCGTATGGATAGCGGTTTTGAATCCATCCCGGATCTTCCGGTCCAGCTCCCTATCCGCCAGCAGCGGCGCAAAGCCCACCACATAGAGTTCGTGGGTGGCCTTCAGGTTGAGCAGGATATTGCGCAGGGAACGGCGGCTGCGCCAGGACTCGGCGCGACGCATCTGGTAACGCTCCAGGGGACGCAGCAGTTTCTGATCCACTATGGACTGTAACTGGGTATGCAGGTCGTTGAGTAGGCGCGTGCTCACCTCCTGACTGCTTTCGAAATAGTCGTTACCCGATTCAGCCCCCAGGATCTGGTCACGAAAGGCCACGTCACCGGGCTGCCAATCCCTGACTATACCGGCCGACATGTTTGCCAGATTATCGGCAATGGCGACCAGCAGGTCGCACCGATAGGCGGGATTACCGGGAGCGCCGAAATCACCCAGCGTCAGTTGCCCGGGGAACAGCAGACGCTCCAGAGTGGAGAAGCCCTGGATCGCCACACTGGTATGGGCAAACTTGTCCGCTGCCAGTACCTCCTGGTCCTGCTTGCTCAGGAAGCGGCGCAGCTGCTTGGGACCGGTGCTGTGCTTGTCCGGCCACATCTGGTAGCGGTTGTAGCGGAGATACATCTCTACCGGTCCGAAACGTATATGCTGAATACCCATCCAGTCATCCATCGCCTGATGATAGGCGGCACGGAGTGAGGTGAGCTGCTCTTGATTCGGCGCGCTACAGAAGCGGGTCGCCTTGTCTGAAAGTATCGCCGTACTCTCCGCCAGTTGCTGGTAACGGGGGATCAGGTGTTCATCCACCACCGCCCGATTGACTGACAACCAGTCCGGCCCCGCCAGCGCGTTAGCACCGGCCAACAGCAGACCCAACAGCAGCCAGTTGCGCAGAATGGATGGGAGGGAATATGTTTTAATCATTGTCATTCTCTATAAAGACTCAATAAACCGTATCAGGTCGTTCCGTTGCGACCTGCTCATGGCCACCACCTTTTCCCTCGACGCCGCGGCCTCGCCACCGTGCCAGAGAATCGCTTCAAGCAGGCTCCGCGCCCGACCATCATGCAGATAGTAACTGTTGCCGTTCACCTGCCCGCTCAAGCCGATTCCCCATAGGGGTGCGGTGCGCCACTCCCGCCCGCTGGCTTTCCCTTCGGGTCGATTGTCAGATAACCCTTCGCCCATATCGTGCAGCAACAGATCGGTATAGGGCCAGATCAGCTGCCCGGAATGTTCCCCGTCGACGCTCTCCGTGGCGGTAACGAAGCTGGGGGTGTGACAGGCGACACAGCCACTCTGGTGGAACAGCACTTTGCCCCGCAAGACCTGGGGATCATCCGGATCACGCCGCTGGGGGACCGCCAGATTTCTGGCGTACAGGGCGGTCCAACGGGTGACATCGGAGTGGGCCTCCAGATTATCGTATTGGGGCGAATTGCCATTCGGCGCCTCCAGACAAGCACGCTGGTGTTCGCTGCACTCCCCGGCCCCCTGCGGGAACAGGGGTACGGAGATGCCGATATCGTGAAAAAACGCCTTCTGGGACTGCTCGTCCACGCTGGGTACACTCGCTTTCCAGCCAAAACGGCCCACCACCTCACGCTGTTGCAGCCGACTCCATACCCGGTTTACTTTTCCCGATATGCCGTCACCATCCCGGTCCAGAGGATCGGCCAACTGCACCAGATCCTCCTCCCTGATCGCACCCAGCAGACCCAGACCAATCATCTGTGGGGCCAGCCGGGGCGATAAGCCTGTATCCGGATGCAGGGGACCATAGGCGAGATTAGCCGCCCGGAATACCGGTTTACGAAGGGAGACCCGCTCACCGTCGGACAACGTCACGTCAAACTGCTGGTACTCGACCTGCACCTCTCCTTCGGCCGGTATACCCCTTACAGCAAACGTCTGCAACTGGTGACCGTAGACCGGATCGGGCCCAGCCGACGCGCCAGGCATCGATCTTCCCAGATGTAATACCAGGGAGACATCCACATTGCCGGCGGCATCTTCCGGTCGACCCCGACCGTTTCTCCGATGGCATTGCAGGCAGGAACGGGCATTGAACAGGGGCCCCAAGCCGTCTGCAGCCTGGGTCGCCGTCGGTGCGGACACCCAGAGCCGCTTGAACATCGCCTTACCCAGGGTGAAATCCAGTTTGCGTGCCGCCGCCATATTATCAGCCGGATGGGAGTAGGCCTGCTGGTCAGTATCGCCGGTATAGGTGGTCGCCCCCCCGGGATAGCGTTCAGACGGCTCCGGCCGGGAGAAGTCGGTGGTCGCTTTTGTCAGTTGGTCTGTTTCGGCCTGTACTGGCAGGTTCGGCAGGAGCAGTAGTGCAACAAGTAGATATGAGCTGTTTTTCATGGCAGGACAGATCGATTACGGATGCTGGCGGGAGCGGCGATAAACCGCCCCCGCCGGATGTGCTGTTATTCAAACACCTTCTTTGGCGCATCCAGACTGTCGGATCCCTCGATCGCAATCGGCTCGATACTCAGCGCCGCAACCACAGCCTCTATCCCTCTGGTCTGGGCGACCAACGCATCCACGGCAGCCATCACCTTGGCGTTGCCATCCTTGTTTCCCTCACCGATCAGCTGATCGTAGGCCACACCCTGCTTCTCGGCGCTATCCACCAGTACCTGCATTCTGGCCAGGGTCGCATCCAACTGCTCCCGCAGGGCACGATCAGCAGCCGCATCCTTCGCCACCACCAGGTCGGAGAGACTTGGACCACTGATTTTCTCTCCATTGATACGGGTGTAGGTGCCGGTGTAAACATTCTTCACACCCAGCGCATCATAGTAGTGAGACCAGTGAGTATTGTCACTGAAGCAATCGTGCTCCTCCTCGGGATCGTGGAGCATGACACCCAGCTTCATGCGTTCGCCGGCCAGTTCACCATAGGAGAGACTGCCCATGCCGGTCAGGATGGTAGCGATGCCCTGGGCCGCATCCCCCTGCATCACGGCGCTGCGTGCCTGACCATCGGCGGCCCACTGGGCCGTCATCCAGGCCAGTTCGTCCACCAGCAGATCAGTAGCGGCCTGCAGGTAGGCGGCACGGCGCTCACAATTCCCACCGGTGCAGTTTGCAGGATCAAAATCACTGGCCGGCCGGGAACCCGCTCCGGGACCGGTGCCGTTCAGGTCCTGGCCCCACAGCAGAAACTCGATGGCGTGGTAACCGGTGGCTACATTGGACTCTACCCCATCCAGTTCGTGCAGAGTCTGGGCAAGCAGCTCCTTGTTGATCCGGGTGGCATCCACCGTTTTTCCACCGATCATCAACTTCTGGTTGGCAATGATGTTGGCGGTATAGTATGGATTCTCATCTGACTCCTGACCGTAAGCGGGAGCCACATAGTCGATCATCCCCTCATCCAGGGGCCAGGCATTCACCTTGCCCTCCCAGTCATCAACAATAGCGTTACCAAAACGGTAGGCCTCGGTCTGCTGGTAAGGCACCCGGGCGGTTTTCCAAGCCTGTTTTGCAGCAGAGAGATTGGTTTCCGTCGGTTCTTCAACCAGTTGGTTTACCGCCTTTTGCAGACCCTTAGCGGCGGTCAGTGAATCCTGGTACATGGCATGGGCCATGTCCGCATAGTGGGTCAGCACCGCCTTCTCGTCCGGTGCCGCCCAGACTGAAAAACTGAGCGCTACAGCGGGAAGCATTAAAAGTATTTTCTTCATCTTCATTCGGCCTCTGTCTATATAGGGGATCTGGAGTTGGAGCAACGGACGATCAGCTGGCTGATCCAAAATCCGGGTGTGATCTGGTTTTTCCGTTACCGGATATGGGCAAGTCAGCGGCGGGCAACCGGGAACCGATAATGGTGTTCACGATTTTCCATGGGTATGCCAACCTGACCTCAACAAAACCCAGTAACATCAGTCCGGGCGCCCTTGCCGGACAAGCCTGTTTCGGGCAGATCCAAGCTGAATTCCCACGGGACACTGGGTAAACCCATCAACTGATCTCACTGAGCTAAATAATACGAAAGCTGAATGATAACGATTAGCATTTACTTGTCAACTACCGATTTCAGAACAGGCGGCATTTCGGTATCAGGCAGGACCAGACCTGCAGATGGATGGATAACCCGGCAAAAGTGTCGAGCAGGACAACGCCAAACCACGTCAGTGCCAGGTCGACCGACAGAATCCATAGCTGGCCCTTTGCAGGCCTATGGCAAGGGGCACACCCGCTGATTGGGCTCCCTTGATCAGGACCGGAAAAGAGACAAAAAAATGCCCGGTGGGGAACCGGGCAAAACTCTCTATGGGTTACAAAGAGAGGAGGAGGATTGGGTAACTGGTATTAATGGACGAAAAGCGCTCCATTGACCGGGATGTTGGCACCGGTGATATAAGCCTGCTCATCAGCGGCCAGGAATGCGACAGCGGAGGCGATCTCTTCCGGCTTACCTAGGCGACGCATGGGAATGCCGGATACGATAGACTCCAGTACATCTTCGCGCATTGCAGCCGTCATGGCGGTGGCGATATAGCCCGGCGAAACGGTATTGGCAGTAACACCCTTGGCCGCGCCTTCATAAGCAAGAGCCATGGTGAAGCCGTGCATACCCGCTTTGGCAGCAGAGTAGTTGGCCTGACCAAACTGACCACGCTGACCGTTCACCGACGAGATATTGATAACCCGTCCGAAACCGCGCTCCAGCATGCCGACCCAGGCTGGCTTGGTCACATAAAAAGCACTGTTCAGGTTGGTGTTGATCACCGCTTCCCAGTTTTCGGCATCCATGCGCTTCATGGTCATGTCGCGGGTGATACCGGCACAGTTAACGATGATATCCACCGGGCCAAACTCGTTCTGGACTTCAGCGACCATGCGCGCACTGTCCTCTGCAGAAGAGACATCGCAAACGGCGACTGCCACTTCAACACCGGCCTCAGCCCGTGCCTTGTTCCACTCGGCCAACTTCTCCTCTTCGGCAGGATGGTAGGTAGCAACAACTTGGATACCGTCTTTTGCCAACCGCTCACAGATAGCGGTACCGATTCCACCAATGCCACCGGTCACAATGGCCAAACGTCTGTTTTCTGACATAACTGTTAATCTCCGTTTTTTAGCGCGATTAAGCGACCTTTACAGACTGGCTGACCTGCTTGGAGAAGGTCTCGAAGCCTTGCTCAATCCAGGAACGGTAGTCGTCGCGCGCTTCCGTGGTAAGCTGTACGGCTTCACGGCTCTTGGCTGCAACGTTTTCACCAAACTGCTTGGCAACGCTCATTTCGGCGGCAACCAGATCCTTGATCTCTTTTGCCTCACTGGTTGCTTTGACCAGTTCCACACCGGCATCCGCGAACAGCCCAAAGGTCTCAGCTTGTTTTTCAAGCAGTTTTTCCCAGGTGCGAAGATTCAGTTCGCTCAGGCTGCGAGCCGCTTCAAAACCGGCGACACCAAACTCTTTCATGGCTTCCAGATTAACTGCAGACGTTTTCATGTAATGCATCCTTGTTTGAAATTAACTATGTTGCGTTGCAGCATATCGCCGCACCCAGCCCTTGTCAAGTTTCTTTTTGTGCGGCGCACAATGGGATCAAAAAGCTACACTCCCCTCCCCGTAAATCGTTGGACAGCACAATGAAAAATCCATCAAAAAAACAGTTATTTTCTGTTTTTACAATGAGTTATAGAGGCAATGCCGGCACTGATCTTATTCAAAGCGGGAAACAAAGTAACGGCTTTCGATTATTTGAAAACTACCGGCTGCTGCACCATTCAAGTGCTTTTTAATAGTTAAATTTGTGCAGTGCACAATGACATGCTAATCTATAATCCTGAATAGAGCGAAATCCGTTGCGGTTTCCGGGACGTTTGAGCCAGGTGGAACAGGAAAAGTTCCAGTATCGCCAGTACATCGTACAGGATCCCGAATCTCAATCAGCTCTACATATTGAGTTTATAAACGTTTGATAATTTTTTGAGGATGATTCCATGGCCCAGCAAAAACCGTTCGACTTCTCCAACCTGTTTGCCAGCTTCGATCCGCAGGCAATCGCCAAGCAGTTCCAGGACAGCTTCGGTGGTGCTTCCATCCCGGGGATTGATCCCACCAAGCTGCTGGAGACCCAGCGCAAGAACATGGAGCTGTTGATGTCCACCAACCAGGAGATGCTGGCCGGCTCCCAGGCACTGGTACAGCGTCAGGCCAACATGCTGCAGGAAGCCATCGCCGAGGTGACTGCCGCTGCACAGAAACTGGCTAACTCTGGTGACGCGAAGGATGTTTCCGCACAACAGGTGGAACTGCTGCAAACCGCATTCGAAAAGGCGTTAGCCAACTCCAATGAGATCAGCAACATGATCCGTCAAACCCAGGAGTCGGTGACCAGCCAGGTGAATAACCGCATTTCGGAAAGTCTGAAAGAGCTGAAAGAGACTATTGCGAAGGTCAAATAGTTCTGACCATCACCCTACTAATACCGGATCTGCATACGAAGAACAGGAGAGAGAGATGTCGAAAACTGACCAGTCCGAGGTCAATACATTGGGCTTTGCGTCGACAACCATGGAGCTGCAGAAAAATTTCAAGCAGGTCGAGGAAATCATGGCCAATTTCGCCAAGTCCTATGAGAATATGGACCTTGATCCATTCAATCTGATGAAGTCATCCGCAGAGTGGTACTTGGCTGTAGCTAAAGATCCGCAGAATGTGATCAATGCCAATATCTCCTTTCTGCAGAAATCCATGGAGCTGTATCAGCAATCCCTGACCAATCTTATCGGTGGGAGTGTTGTAGCCGATCCGGTTATTACCGAAGACAAGGGCGATCGCCGCTTCAAACATGAAGACTGGGATCAGCAACCCACCTTCAACGCCATCAAGCAATCCTACCTGCTGGCCTCCAAATGGCTGCGCGATCAGGTGAAGGGTGTGGAGGGTCTGGATGAGCACACAGCCGAAAAGGTGGAGTTCTTCACAGAGCGTTACCTGGAGGCCATGTCACCGACCAACTTCGCCGCCACCAACCCGGCCGTTATTGAAAAGGTGGTGGAGACCAAGGGTGCTAACCTGGTGCACGGTCTGAAAAACATGCTGGAAGACCTGGAGGCGGGCAAGGGAGAGCTGCGCATCCGCATGACCGATACCTCCGCCTTTAAACTGGGTGAGAACGTGGCCACCACGCCCGGCAAGGTGATATTCCAGAACCGGATGTTCCAGCTCATCCAGTACATGCCCTCCACCGACAAGGTGCTGAAGCGGCCACTGCTGGTGGTCCCCCCCTGGATCAACAAGTATTACATCATGGATCTGCAGCCGAAGAACTCGCTGTTGAAGTGGCTGGTGGATCAGGGTCACACGGTGTTTGTGGTCTCCTGGGTCAATCCTGACAGCTCCTATGCAGAAACCAGCTTCGATGATTATGTCACCGAAGGGGTGATGACGGCGGTCGATGTAGTTGAACAGGCCACCGGTGAGTCCGATATCAACATGATCGGTTACTGCATCGGTGGATCGCTGTTGGCCACTTCGCTTGCCTACATGAAAGAGAAAGGCGACCAGCGGGTCAAGAGCGCTACCTTCTTCACCACCATGATCGACTTCGCCAAACCGGGTGAACTGGGCGTCTTTATCGACGAAGAGCAGATCTGCGGCCTGGAGAAGCGCATGGAAGAGACCGGTTACCTGGATGGCAGCCAGATGGCAGGCGCCTTCAACCTGATGCGTGCCAACGACCTGATCTGGTCGTTCTACATCAACAACTACCTGCTGGGTAACGATCCGCGGCCGTTCGACCTGCTCTACTGGAACTCGGACTCCACCCGCATGCCGGCCAAGATGCATGCCTGGTATCTGCGCAACTTCTACCTGGAGAACAACCTCTGCAAACCGGGTGGTGTGACGATCGACGGTGTGCCCATCGATATCTCCAAGGTGGATATCCCGGTCTGCTTTGTCTCCGCCGCGGAAGATCACATCGCGCCCTGGCGCTCCACCTACGCCGGTGCCAAGCTGTTCTCCGGCGATGTACGTTTCATCCTGGGCGGTTCCGGCCATATCGCCGGCATCATCAATCCACCGGCAGCCGGCAAGTACAACTACCGGGTGACCGATGATCTGCCGGAAGATCCCGAAAGCTGGGCAAAAGAGGCGGAAGTGGTGGAAGGCTCCTGGTGGCCTGAGTGGGATCGCTGGGTGAAGGCACTGGCCGATGACAAGGTTGCGGCCCGTACCCCGGGGGACCGTGGCATGCCGATCCTTGAAGAGGCACCCGGCAGCTATGTAAAACGCACCCTGGAGGATACGGCTCCGATTCCGGCTACCCCCAGTACCGCAGCGGATGTAACCAGCAAAGCGAAGCCTGCGGCCCCGGCCCAGCAGCCCAAGGAGAGCAAAAAACAGCAGCCTGATGATCTGACTGCCATCAAAGGCATCGGCCCGAAACTGGCGGACGTTTTAAATAGCGCCGGTATCGTCAGCTACGCGCAACTGGTGGAACTGGGCAGTGAAGGAATCAAGCAGCAACTGCTCAATGTGGACGAGCGCTATGCCCGTTATGACACCAGCAACTGGCCGGAACAGGCCAAGGCATTGATGGCGTAGTATCGCCCTGCTCCACGGACGGTAACGAAAAGGCCGGAGCTTTCGCAGCTCCGGCCTTTTTTCTTGTCTGCGCCCATCGATCGATGCAAAAGATCTGTTCTGGCAGACTCCTTTCCGCCCAGGGCGCGCCGTATCCGTGCGTTACTCCACGTAGGGCAACAGGGTCAACTCCGCCCGACGGTTCTGTTGCCGTCCGGCGGCCGTGGCATTGCTGGCAATCGGATAGCTCTCTCCATAGCCGACACTGTCAATACGAACGGCCTCCACACCACTGGCAATCAGGACATTACTCACCGCCTGGGCACGCCGCTGTGACAGGTTCTGGTTATAAGCAGCCGAGCCGGTACTATCGGTATGGCCAGCCACCTCGATCATGGTGGATTTGTACTCTTTAAGCACCAGCGCGACCGATTGCAGGGTTTCCACAAAACCGGGGTTCACATCGGCCCGGTCCACCGCAAAGGTAATATTGCTTGGCATATTGAGAATAATGTTATCGCCGTTACGGGTTACGCTGACCCCGGTATTCTCCAGCTGCTGGCGCAGCTTTGCCTCCTGAACATCCATGTAGTAACCCACACCACCGCCAGCCAGGGCGCCGATGCCGGCCCCCTTAAGGGCCCGTTCTTTGCGCTTCTTCTTATCACTCGAGGTGGCAATACCCAGAACTGCACCAACGGCCGCACCAATCGCGGCCCCCTTTACGGCACTGGAAGTCTTTTCCTCGCGGGTATAGGGATCCACTGTGGTGCACGCCTGTAAACCAACCGTGGACGCGACCAGACAGCAGAGGATTATTTTTTTATTCATTAACAACTCCTTCAGACCCAAGCCATCAGTTGGCGCTAGGCTGAAACCCGACTACATCCGTACCATGGCCGGTATCGTGTGCCGGTAGAACAGCCGTTGGCCAACCGCCAGGTGGCTATGGTTGCATATCAGGCGCCACTGATCCCGCTAGAGATTCACAATTCCGGGTGCTACCACATCAGGTCATCCGGCACCTGGAAATCGGCATAGGGATCATCTTCGGCGTTCTGTTTTTCAGTCCGGTTCAGCAGAACAATGGTGCTCTGGTCCCGTTGCTGGATCTTCTCCGCCACCGCCACCGGCACGACGGCATAACGATCATCAAAACGGGCAATGGCCAACTGGCCCCGGCTGAGCCGTGCCTGAACGTCTTCAGTTACGTAGATCTTCTTGATCTTGCGGCCATCGGTGAAGCTGTAGGGCAGATCACCCTCCTCCATCACCACCTGATTCATCTCGATCAACTGTCTGATCTGCGCCTGGATAGCCCGCTTGTCGGCCTCCGCCTTGCGCTGCAGATTGAGTTGTCGGTCCCGTTCAGCCTGTGCACGCTGCGCCTCCCGGGCCGCCTGTTTCGCTTCATCGGTCAACTGGGCCTTGCTCTTGCGTGCCTGTTTGGCCTGTTTCTGCTTTTGCTTACGAACCTCACTGGCCTTCTTCTTGTCCACCAGACCCGCCTTCAGCAGCTGATCCTGCAATGAGATACCCATCAATCACTCCTCATACTTTTCACAAAATTCCAATACCGGTCGTCCATCACACCAGCAGTCAGTCCAGGTTGCCCAACTGACGGGCCAGAAAGGCGGTTTTGGCGGAAAGCTCCAGTGAACAGGTCCACTTGTAAGCCAGGTTCAGCGTCTCTCCCACACTGTAAACACCGTGTCCGCGAACCACGGTGATGCGGTGGGATTGCAACATCTCGGCAACCGCCGCAGGCGCCTGTTCCACGTAGTCCTGGTAGGGGATGGTGATCACCGGCACCTGGGGAAAATAGAGCTGCCCCTCGAAATCGACCGGCAAAAAGGTCTCTCCATTCAGGGTCGTTGCCACTGTGTAGGGTCCGTGACTATGCAGTACTGCCCGGGCAGCGGGATTTCGCCGATAAACCTGCTGATGCAGTGGGCCATCCAGGGAGGCCCCTTCTCCACAACCTTGTGAGACCGAGCAGGCCACCAGATCATTCACCCCCAGGGTATCGGCACAGGCCCCCGTGGGGGTAATCCAGAACCGGTCCCCATCCCGTACCGAAGCGTTTCCGCTGTGTGAGTCGTTGTTACCGTACTGCCTCAGCCACTGGTAGTAACGCACCAACTGTTCCCGTAACTCCATGCATCCCCCGGTTAAATTCGCTTCGACAATGATAGGCGGATTATCCCTTTATCAGTACAATAACGGAAATCCCCGTATTGGATCAGTTATGCGATTAACCAGCCTCATCAATGTGCCGTACAGCCCGGCTGGCGGATCTGCCCGTTCAGCGCGCCAACTCCGGTCTTTGAGTACCGGGACTCTGCCAGCATAATGGAACCCAATGACCTGTCCGCACTCTGGGTCACCCTGCGACTGGCCCTGACCTCCACCCTGCTGCTGCTGCTGTTGGGTACGCCGATCGCCTGGTGGCTGGCCCGCTCCCGCTCCCGTATCAGCACGCTGGTGGAGACCATCATTGCCCTGCCCCTGGTGCTGCCCCCCACGGTGCTCGGGTTCTATCTGCTTATCGCCCTCTCCCCCAAGGGGATACTGGGTGCCAGCTGGATTGCCCTGGGGGGCTCCGGGTTGGCTTTCACCTTTTCCGGGCTTGTTATCGGCTCCGTGCTCTACTCCATGCCGTTTGTCGTGCAGCCCTTGCAGAATGCCTTTGCCGCGATCGACCGACGTACCCTGGAAGCGGCCAGCACCCTGCGTGCAGCGCCGCTGGATCGCTTCTACTCCGTGGTGTTGCCACTGGCCAGACCAGGATTCATCACCGCCGCCACACTGGGGTTCGCCCATACCCTGGGTGAATTCGGCGTAGTTCTGATGATCGGCGGTAATATCCCGGGCAAGACCCAGGTGCTTTCCATCGCCATCTACGACCACGTGGAGTCGCTGGCCTATGGGCAAGCCCACCTGCTCTCCGCCGGGCTGTTGATCTTCTCGTTCCTGATTCTGTTTCTGGTCTATCGCATGAATGGAACCAGCCTGCTGCGTCGAAGTCACTGATGGATAACCTGATCAAGTTCCGATTTAAGCTGCCGTTGGGAGGATTTACCCTGGATGTGGCAGGCGAGATTCCCAACCGGGGGGTGACCGCCCTGTTCGGCCGTTCCGGTTGCGGTAAAACTTCCCTGTTACGCTGTATCGCCGGGCTGGAACAGGCGGGGGATGCCTTCCTCTCCATCGGCGAAGAGTGCTGGCATGACAGTAAGCGCAATTTTTATCTGCCACCACACAAGCGGGCAATCGGCTACGTATTTCAGGAAGGGATGCTGTTCCCCCATCTGCGGGTCCGGGAGAATCTGCTGTTCGGCTACCGGCGTACCCCTGCCGGCGAGCGCCGGGATGATTTTGACCAGGTGGTCCAGCTCCTGGGCCTGGAACGGTTGCTGGAACGGAGTCCGGCCCAACTGTCCGGCGGCGAAAAGCAGCGGGTGGCGATCGGCAGGGCGTTGCTCAATCATCCACGCCTGCTGCTCATGGACGAACCGATGGCGGCCCTGGATCGGGGCCACAAAAAGGAGATTCTCCCCTATCTGGAGCGACTCCACGGTGAGTCCCATATCCCGATCATCTATGTAACCCACGATCTGGACGAGTTGGCCCGCATTGCCGACCATCTGATCCTGGTTGAACAGGGCAGCATTGTTGCGACTGGCCCGTTAAATGAATTGCTGGCGCGGGTCGATCTGCCGATTGCCCGGAACGAGGAGGCGGGCGCGCTGATCGACACCCGTATCATCGAGCATGACGAAACCTATCACCTGACCCGACTGGCCTTCGCCGGCGGTCAACTGACCGTAGGGTGGATCGATCGTCCGGTCGGGGAGTCGGTGCGTATCCGTATCCATGCCAAGGATGTGAGTCTGGCACTGGATCCACCGGGGTTGACCAGTATTCTGAATGTGCTGCCCGTAACGATCCGGGAGATGGCGGTCCACGGTCGCGGACGGATGATTGTAAAACTTGACGTCAATGGCACGCCACTGCTGGCGCGCATCACCCGGAAGTCCCGGGATAACCTGGATCTCAAGCCAGGCATGCAGATCTACGCCCAGATCAAGAGCGTTGCCCTGACTCTATGAAAACGTCCCGGAGGCGACCGGCCGCGACTGTGCCATCCAGTCGCTGATGAAACCGGCAATCTGCTGCGCGTCATTCAGATCCAGCAGGGGAAGGGGCAGATCAGCCGGGGGCTCGCCATCACAGGCAAAGGCGACGATTGTCGGGTCATCTGGGTAGATGAGCGGCTTTTCAAGCTGGTTGCGATGCAGCTCGATCTTGGGGAAGGCGACATGTTTAAAGCCCTCCACCAGGATCAGATCCAGCTTGCTATGATCCAGCTGATTGATCATCGCCTGCAGATCGGGATCACCGGACCCACCAGTCTCCACCATCAATGCCCAACGACGCCCCGATGCCACCAGCATCTGGGACGCCCCCGCCTTGCGCAGCTCGTAGCTGTCCTTGCCAGGCTGATCGATATCAAAATCGTGATGGGTATGTTTGATCATCCCGACACGCACCCCCTGCTCACGCAACAAGGGCAACACTTTTTTCAACAGGAACGTTTTGCCCGTACCACTGTAGGCCGCAAAACCGAGCACCGGTAACTTCACAGACAACACCTTCCTATTTACCCACACTGCCAAACACGGTCTTTAGAATGTCCGTAGTCCGAGCGACCGGGTCCTGCCGGATCAGCCGCTCCTGCTCAGCCAATTTCAGGAACAGTCCATCCAGCGCCCTCGCCGTGACGTATTTGTCCAGATCCAGTGAATCCATATCCACATAGGATCCCAGGAAGCCTACCTGCCCCACCAGATCCTTGTAGGAAGAGGTCACACCCGTCTGCTTGGTGGCCTGTTGCACAATGGGCAGGATGGCGCTGCTGAGCCGGTCGCTCCCCTTGGTTTTGAAATAGTCGGTCGCGGCGCTATCGCCACCGTTGAGAATACCCCGGGCATCTTCCAGCGACATCTCCCGAATGGTGTCGCTGAAAATCGACACGGTCTCCGGTACGGCCTTTTCCGCCGCCCGGTTCATGGTGGCTTCAAACTCATCAACCAGTTCATCCTGACCGATCGCCCGGAGTCCCTTGGCCACGCTTTTCAAACCACTGGGCAGCGGGATTTTTACCTGGGGATCATCCAGGTAGCCGCCCGGCTGGCCGAGCAGCGCAACCGCCTTTTCGGTGCCGACGCTCAAGGCATCCTTGAGCCCCTGCACAATCTGGTCATTGGACAGCGCGCTTGAAACGGCGGGTGTATCACTCTGTCCCACGGTCTCCTTGGCGGATTTAAGCCAGGACTTCCAGTCCGCCTGGGCCACACCGGCCAGGAGCACCAGCCCCAACACCAGTGGGAAGATCATCTGTTTCTGTTGCATGCTTAGGCTCCTATTCAGCCATTTCCGTTTCGGCCGAGTCCCTCAGACAGGACCATGTGGCACATAGTGTTTAGTGTAACAGATAGATCGCAGGATAAGCCGAGGATATATCAGAACGGGAGCGTCCCGATCGGGAGGAGATAGCAGTAACGGGGCGCTAGGCCGGATGGACCGATTCAGCTGGCAGGTATTTCCCGTACCAAGGAAAATCCTGCCAGTGCGTATCGGTAGAGTGGGATGATGGCGGGATCAGCGGGAGGCCCCCGCCCCCATCACCAATACAAACTTGAATGCCTCGTGCCGACTGACCCGTGCAACCCTGTTTGCCGGGGCGTTACAGATGAATCCCGGCGTACAGTGCGGTTTTCTGGCCACCCGGCTGCTCCCGGCTGCAACGGTCTCTTGCAACTGCATTTTGATGGCAGCTGATTCACTGTCGGTTGGATTGGCCTGATAATGCTGTGTCGTACCCAACGCAGTGGTTGATGCGGTTGCCAGCAGGAAAAGGCCCAGCAACATTTTGGAACCCGTGTGTTCAGAACTGTATGATCTGCCCATGTTGACACCTCTCTACTTTTCTGCCCGGAATTCGCCCTCTGGAAGCAAGTCTGGTCCTGTCATCCGCAGTAAACAAGGGCAGGAAGGGGTTTCTGCCTGATTTATTGTCAAAGCGGTATGTCAATCCCACAACCGCTATCGACAACCTCCCAAACAACCCGGAACAGGCTCGCATTGTGAAGGGCGACTGGTTCTCAGTAGCCGCTTGACCCGACCAGACCGGATCAGCGCAACCAGCCAAAAATGCCGCCAAGATGGTCTCTCGGAGCGGGATTCAGGTAACACCTGCTTGAGCAGCCGGTTCAGACCGTCCTGTTGCCAGAACCGGGCGGGGGGGGGGAGAGTCGCAAATGGCAACGACCGGGTTCGCCGGTTCTGCGCCATGGAGTTTGGTTGAATGGGGTGGGACGGGCGGGAGAGCGGGGCCGGACCGCTGCTTGTTCAACAGGTTCAGAAGGTCAGTTGAACGGGACTATTTGGAACCATGCAGCATGACCACCAGATCCGCTTCACTTCGGCTCAGGCCCAGCTCTTCCACCAGTGCACTGGCGGTGGCCCCCTGCTGAACCATCTGAATCGCTTCGCCATAGGGGCGATCCTGCTGGGTTGATTCCATGGACTCCTGTCGGTGGGCCAGATCTCGCCCACTGCGCTCCAGATTACTGACCCGCTGATCCACTCCCACCGCACCGGAACAGAGTGCATTGAGGTTTTCTGTCAGGGAGTGAACCCGCGCCTGCAGATCCTGCAGCTGTTGATTGGCTTCCCTTAATCGGAGACCGACAAAAGACAGCGCGACGATGGCACCCAGAGCCAGGATCAGGGAAAGAAGCGTGAGGATTTCCATAGTCAGTCAAGCATAGTCGTCGATCTGCGGATGTCTATCGCCCTCATCAGGGAGTGGCTCCTGAACCGGCTTTTTATCTTTTTTCCCTTTCGGGTCGGCCTCGGGACGCTTGCGTCGGGACTCATCACGCCGCACAGGCCAGGATGGCTTGATCGGGGTTGGCTGGCTGATTTCCGACATGATTCACCTCCGGGTACCATCTTCCATTCAGAACATTCCGACCTGATCCCACTCCTCTTCGCTCAACAACTTGTTCAGATCGACAACTATGAGCAGATTGTTTTCACGGGTGGCCACACCCTGGATAAACTTGGAGCTGTCCTCATTCCCCACATTCGGCGCAGAGTCGATCTCCGACCCCAGCAGCTCCACCACTTCCGCAACGCTGTCCACCAGGATACCCACCACCTGATCTTCCGATTCAATAATGACGATTCGACTCGCCTCATCAATATCACCGGGAGGCAGTCCGAACCGACTACGGGTATCAATCACCGTAACCACATTGCCGCGCAGATTGATAATACCGAGAACATAAGGCGGCGCACCAGGTACCGGAGCGATCTCCGTGACCCGCAATACCTCCTGTACGTGCATCACATTGATGCCGTAGGTTTCATCCTCAAGGCGAAATGTAACCAGTTGATAAACCGGATCATTTACTGAACCTTCGGCAATGCGAGTAGTCATGACTGCACCTCTGCTTCAATCAATTATATGTCATTTTCCAGGACATCCCGGGTACGCCCGGCTCCAGGATTCTAACGCTGTTCCACCATCTTCAGCAGCTCGTCAACATTCAGCAGCACACTCAACTGCTCAATGATCGTTCCAGCCATCCAGCCACGGGAGCCGTTTTTCCTGCTCCAACGCACGTCCTGTTTTTCCAGGGTCAACGGGCTTAACAGACTATCGCACGCCAGTCCCCAACGGCCATCACCGATGATCAGTATATGGCTACCGTTAGGTCGATCTGCCGAAGCCTTCTCCAACCGCCCCGGCATGATCAGCTGGGCGGTATCGATGACCACTACGCGCTTCTCCCGATGGATAAAAACTCCCATGGACCAGTCAGGCTGTCCCGGCATCCGCATCAGATCCTGCTGCCACTCGGCTATACTGCAAAGCGATACCAACGGGACCACCAGATTCATGCCACGCACCTTGAAAGGCAGACACTGGAACCGTGACATCCCCCAGGGGGGGATAATCTCCCCTGCTTCAACCGGCCCCTGTTCGGGCTCTTCCAATGGTGTATCGACCGCCTGGGGAATTTCTACAGCGGTCGACTGCCGGGGGGAATCGAGGGTCTGCACGCCCTGGCGGATCTCCACAACCGGTGCCAACCGGGGTTTTTCCGGTGCCGTTACCGGGGGCGGCTCGTGGTACTCCTCCACTTCGCTGAGCAGGGCGGCCAGGTAGCTGTCCACGGCCTGCTCCGGCGCATGCAGCACCGGCCTGGAGTTGTCGGAGTTGCTGCTCATCGCGCTACTCCGGAAGCGGGCATCGGCCTGGGCTCACTCATCAGCAGTTCGAGCAGTGAGGAGTAGGCCTCCACACCCCGGCCACGCGGGTCCGCCACCGGTGGCGGTAAACCCACTTTGCTTGCCTCCCGGAACCGGGTATCTACCGGAATCACACCGTTCCAGATATGCTCCCCATAGGTGTCCCTGAGTACCCGCAGGCTATCCACTGAAGCCCGGGTGCGACGATCAAACATGGTGGGGACTATGGTGTAGGGAAGTGGCAATGAACGCGCCTTAAGCACCATATCCAGGGTGTGCAGCATCCGCTCCAGCCCCTTCAGGGCAAGAAATTCAGTCTGCACCGGGATAATCAGCCGTTCACAGGCGGCCAGTGCATTTACCATGAGTACACCCAGCATGGGCGGACAGTCGATCATGACATAGTCGAACCGTCCGGCGAGCGACTCAAAGGCCCGCTTCAACACCAATCCCATGCCGTCCATCCGCCCGGCCTGCCGCTCCAAAGTGGCCAGGGCCACCGACGCTGGCAACAGCTCCAATCCTTCGGTACCGGTCTTGTACAGCAGTGTCGCCGGATCGATGGTGGTTTTCCCGGCTGCCGCCTGGAACAGACTGTAGGCACTCTCTTCAATGGCATCCGGATCATATCGGAAGTAGCTGGTAAGCGAACCGTGCGGATCAATATCCACCAACAGCGTACGAAACCCCCACAATGAGAGCAGCCCCCCCAGGGTAACCGCCGTGGTGGTTTTGCCCACCCCCCCCTTCTGATTGGCGATGGTCCATACTTTCACTCGCCACCCCCGCTATCCAGAGCCTCTTCGCTATCATAGGCGGCATCGGGGACCTGCTGCGACATGATAAACAGGTTCACCCGGCGGTTTCTCCTTCTACCCTCTGGGGTATCGTTGCTGGCCAGCGGACGGAACTCACCATAACCGATTGCGGCCATCCGTTCCGATGCCACACCCAACTTGGCGAAATAGTGGACCACACTGGCAGCACGGGCAGCGGAAAGCTCCCAGTTGGAGGGGAAGCTGATGGTACTGATTGGCACATTATCGGTGTGACCTTCCACATTGATCATGTTACTGAGTGGCTTGACGATCAACACCACTTTGCGCAACGCTTTCAGGGCCTCTCTGGAGAGTCGGGCGCTGCCGCTGGCAAACAGCATGCTGCTCTTCATCTCCACACCGATGCCCCGTTGTGTGCGGGTTACCTTGACCAGCCCCTGGTCCACGTAGTCCAGCAGTGCCTGCGACAGTTCATCTTCCACCGCTTCCAGGGGGCGATAACGGATCTGGGTTGAGCCGCTCACTTCCTCTGTGGGTATGCTGCTGGGCTGAATCGGTTGCGGCAGGAACGGTGCGCCAACCTGTGGTTCAAGACTCCGCAACTCCTCCCCGACCTGAATCGGATCATCGGTGCGAATCGGGGGGGCGACAAAGGCTTCGATCAGGGTATTCGACAATACCCGGTACTTACCATCATTGACTGATGAGATGGAGTACATGACGACAAAGAAGGCAAACAGGAGCGTGATAAAGTCGGCATAGGAGACCAACCATCGCTCATGGTTCTCCGGCTCTTCCTGTCGTCGTCTGCGGGCCATCAGATAATATATCCCTGCAACTTCGATTCGATATTGCGCGGATTCTCCCCTTCGGCGATGGAGACAATACCTTCCACCACCATCTCCCGGAAGTGGGTCCTGGCCAGCGCCAGTGTCTTCAGCTTACTGCCGAACGGGATCAGAAACAGGTTGGCCAATCCGACACCATAGATCGTTGCCACGAACGCTGCGGCAATCCCGCTGCCGAGTTTGCTGGGGTCTGCCAGGTTCTGCATCACATGAATCAGACCCAGTACTGCGCCGATTATACCGATGGTGGGTGAGAACCCTCCCATACTTTCAAATACCCGTGCAGCCTGGAGATCATGGTGCTCACGGGTCTCGATCTCCACCTCCAGGATGTTCCGGATCACTTCCGGTTCACTGCCGTCTACCAGTAACTGCATACCCTTGCGAATGAACAGGTCGGGCTCCTTCTCGGCAATATCCTCCAGCCCGAGCAAACCCTCTTTCCGGGCCACATTGCTCCAGTCGACCAGCTTCTTGATGGTTTTATCCAGGCGTTGTTTCGGGGGTATAAAGACCGCTCCGGCGGAGCGCAGCGCATGCAGGAAAATCGGCATCGGTGTCTGCAGCATAATGGCGCCGATTGTGCCGCCAAATACGATAACCAGTGCCGGCCCATTGGCCAGCGCACTCGCCTCGCCCCCCTCCAGGGCATTTCCCCCGAGGATGGCGCCAAATGCGACGATAATGCCTATTATACTGAGATAATCCACACTACACCGCCTTGATCAGGCTGGGCCCGATATCCGCCAGATCGAGCACCCGATCAGACAGCCCCGCCTTCTCCACCGATTGGGGCATGCCATATACAACACAACTCTCTTCGCTCTGCGACCAGACTGTCGAGCCACCCTCCTTGAGGGCCCGCGCCGCCTGTTTCCCATCAGCCCCCATGCCGGTCAGGATGATGGCCAACACATCACTCGGCATCAGCCGCGCCGCAGAGCCGAAGCTCACATCGACACAGGGACGATAAGTCTGATCCGCACTGCTCTCCTTGATTCGGATCACGCTATCCTCACCGCGTCGCTCCAGAATCATCTGTTTTCCGCCCGGAGCCAGATAGGCGTGGCCGGGACGCAACCGATCCCCGTCCGCCGCCTCCTTGACAGCCACCGCACTCTGGGTGTTGAGCCGTTCAGCATAAGCCGGCGTAAAGCTGGCCGGCATATGCACCACTATCAGGATCGGCAACGGAAAATTGGCCGGCAGCGCGGACAGCAGGGTCTGTACCGCCACCGGGCCACCGGTGGAAGCACCGATCGCCACCAGTTTGTAACCACCCCGGTGGACCGGGGCTGCGACAGCGGGGCGGACTGGCGGCTTAGTGGCCGGCTGAGGCCGCAGTAGCGTCCCCAGGCGCCGGTTCACCCCACGGGAGCCGATCGCGAGCACACGCCGGGCCAGCAACTTCGATGCCTCCTGGCCATTACTCCGGTCAAACTGCTTGGGCAGAAAGTCCACCGCCCCCGCGTCCAGTGCGTCGAGTGTCGCCTTGGCACCTTCATGGGTCAGCGACGAGAACATCAGGATCGGTATCGGGTTCTCCGCCACAATACGCCGCACCGCACTGATGCCGTCCAGTACCGGCATCTCCACATCCATGGTGATCACATCGGGCTTGAGCCGTCGGGCCTCGATAATGGCGCTCTGGCCGTCACCGGCAAACCCCACCACCTCGATCATCGGCACATCGCCCAGCATCGAGGCAATTCTTCTGCGAAAGAAGGCGGAGTCGTCCACCACCAGCACACGAACCCTGGAGGCAACCATTTAACCGTTATCCTCCATGTTGTGAGCGGCAAACTGCCCCGGGTTACGATAGTTGTGTTCAGCGACGAGCATATTTCCTCAGTAATCCTGGAATATCGAGAATGAGAGCGATATTGCCATCCCCGGTGATGGTAGCACCGGCCATGCCGTCCAATCCCTGCAGCAGCGCACCCAACGGCTTAATGACTACCTCCTCCTGTCCAATCAGGTGATCCACCACCAGACCGACCTGGGTATTCCCTACCGTGACCACCACCACATGACCGGTTGATTCCCGGTTATCCCGGTTGCTGTTGGGAACCAGCCACTGGTGCAGATAGAACAGCGGCAACGCCCGCTCCCGCACCATAATAGTCAATTGACCATCCACCACATTGGTCCGTTCCAGGTCGAGATTGAATATTTCCACCACGTTGGCCAGCGGCAGGGCAAACGGCTGGGTACCCAGCACCACCATCAGGGTCGGCAGGATTGCCAGTGTCAGCGGAAGTTTAATCGTAATCAGACTGCCCTTTCCGTACTCTGAATCGATCTCCACCTGGCCATTCATCTGGGCGATACGGGTCTTCACCACATCCATGCCCACGCCACGCCCGGAAACATCGGATATTTCGGTCTTGGTTGAAAATCCGGCCGCAAAGATCAGGTTATAACACTCTTTCTCATCCAGCCGTGCCGCCGCCTCTTCATCCATCATGCCTTTCTCGACAGCCTTGCGCCGCAGCACATCGGGATCCATACCCTTACCGTCATCAGCAATGGTCAGCAGAATATGATCACCAGCCTGCGCGGCGGAGAGCACCACTTTACCCACCCGTGGTTTACCGGCGGCTTCGCGCTCTTCCGGACTTTCGATACCGTGATCCACCGCGTTGCGCACCAGGTGAACCATGGGATCCGACAACGCCTCCACCAGATTTTTATCCAGATCGGTCTCTTCACCGTGCAGTTCAAGGTCGATCTCTTTCTTGAGACTGCGAGCCAGATCCCTGACCACCCGGGGAAAGCGGCCGAAGACCTTCTTCACCGGCTGCATCCGGGTCTTCATCACGGAGTTTTGCAGGTCAGAGGTCACCACATCCAGGTTGGCCACCGCCGTGGCCACCTCTTCATCCCCCAGCTTGGCCTTCAGGGTCTCCAACCGGTTGCGCACCAACACCAGCTCACCCACCATGTTCATGATGTCATCAAGCCGGGCAGTGTCTACCCGAATAGTGGTCTCTGCCGGCGGCTGTTTGCGGGCGTGTGCTTGCGGGTCATCCGTTCGTTTAGGTGATTTTGACGCTTTGGCCGGCGCTGGCTGTTTGATTGCAGGCGCCGGTTTTGCGGCGCCTGACCCAGTCGCTTGTGCCGGCGCAGCTGCCGGTTTAGCCGAGGCCGGGGCCGACTCGCTGGCCGGAGTTGCCGCCGCTCCATTGATTGCGCCAAACTTGCCCTTGCCATGCAGCTCATCGAGCAGCGCCTCAAACTCATCTTCGGTGATTTCATCCGAACTGGCAGAGGCCGCAGCGGGGGTCTTTGGTGTGGCCTCGCCAGCGGCCTGTTGCTCGGCAGCGGGCACACCATTGAATTTCCCCTTGCCGTGTAACTGATCCAGCAGGGCCTCAAACTCTTCTTCCGTAATATCGTCACCGTCAGCCGCCTGTGGCGTTGCTGCCGATGTGGCCTCTTCCGATACCGGCACACCGCCATGTTTGCCGGTGCCGTGCAGCTGATCGAGCAGCTTTTCGAACTCCTCTTCAGTGATCTCATCACCACCGAGAGCAGGATCTGACTGGGGGGCATCCGCCCCCTCGGCCACCATCTCCTCGACGGTGACCGCCTGTTCCGGTTCCGGTTCCGCTTGCGGCGCCGGTGCCACGGCAGCCTGATCGACCTGTTGCGACGCCTCGACAGACTCGCCGGCCGGCACCGCCAGTTGATGCAGTGTCTCTATCAGCTGGGCATCCGCCTCGTCCGGCTCTTCACCGGACTGGACCAGGGCAAACATTTCGTTCACCACATCCAGCACCTGTAACACGGCGTCCATCAGTACCGGATCAACCTGCCGTTGTCCCTGACGCAATACGTTGAAGACATCTTCCGCCCGGTGACACACCGTCACCAGGGGATCAATACCGAGGAATCCGGCACCACCCTTGATGGTATGAAAGCCGCGAAAGACTGCATTGAGCAGGTCATAATCATCGGGACGATGTTCCAGATCCACCAACTGTTCATTCAGTTGCTCAAGTATCTCCCCGGCTTCAATCAGGAAGTCCTGAAGGATCTCGTCATCCATATCAATGGCCATACTTCCACACCTCTAAAAGCCCAAACTGGATAGCAGATCGTCCACGTCATCCTGCCCGTTGACCAGATCACCCTGATCAATTCCGGGAACGCTCGGCCCTTCCAGTTTATCTGCGTCTTTTTGTTTTTCTGGCAATTTGGAACCCGATATCCGGACCAGCTGCACCAGCTTGTCCTCCACATCGTGCACCAGGGTAATCACCTGCCGGATAATCTGGCCGGTCAGATCCTGAAAATCCTGTGCCATCAGCACATCGGTCATGTGGGCATGCAGCTGTTTCGATCGTTCACTGGTCAGATTCAGGAACTCGGCCAGTTCACGGCTCAACTCTCTGAAATCGTCCACCGAGAGTTCACGCTTGCGGAACCGCTCCCACTGTTCCGATATTTCACTTGCCCTGCTGCCCAGTTCAGCAGCCAGGGGCAGGCTGGCTTCCACCGCACCCAGCGTGGTGTTGGCAGATTTCTCCGTCATGCTGATCACATAGGTGAGTCGCTCACTGGCATCCGGAATATCCACCTGGGCCATCTCGTTGATGCGTGGGTCCAGCAAAAATTCATTGATCGCTTCATGCAGTTCGCGGGTCAGACGACCCACTTCCAGAAACAGTTTGCTCTCAATGCCTTCGGTGAGCTGAGAGCTAACATGGATCGCCTCCGCTTCGTTCCCTGCTTCCAGGTGAGCCACCAGTTGCTTGGCCAGCATCAGACGTTCGTCAATGTCCATGTATTTCTCCAGACGGATTCGTCATGATTGCCGCTCAGCTATCTACACGTTCAAAAATCTTGTTGATCTTCTCTTCCAGGGTCACCGCAGTAAACGGCTTGACGACATAACCATTGACTCCGGCCTTGGCCGCCTCGATGATCTGCTCACGCTTCGATTCGGCGGTTACCATCAGCACCGGAAGCTTGACCAGGTTCGGATCGGCACGCACTGCCTTGAGCAGATCAATACCGGTCATGCCGGGCATATTCCAATCGGTTACCAGGAAATCAAAGTTACCTGACTGCAACATGGGTAACGCGGTATTACCATCATCTGCCTCCTGGGTATTGGTGAACCCCAGGTCCCGCAGCAGATTCTTAATAATCCGTCGCATTGTGGAGAAGTCGTCCACAATGAGAATCTTCATGTTTTTATTCAAGGCAACCTCCAAACTCGATGCCATTATTTGTTTTTACCGACCGATCAGAGTTTGTCTGCATCGGACAACCAATCTGCTAGACGGGCACGTAACCGCAGTGTTGCCTGGCTGTGAATCTGGCACACTCTCGATTCACTGACCCCCAGAACCTGTCCAATCTCCCGCAGGTTCATCTCTTCATCGTAATAGAGTGCAATCACCAATCTCTCTCGTTCCGGCAGACCGGCAATCGCCTCTGCCAGGGCCTGTTTGAATGCATCCCGCTGCATCCCCTCGAACAGACCGGCCGACTCAGTGTTGTCGCCATCAAACGGAAGCTCGCCAACTGCCTGCAACTCTTCAATACTGAAGATTCTGCAACCGGCGGCATCCTGCAGGATCCGATGGTACTGGACCAGATCCATATCCAGCACTTCAGCTACCTCCACATCCCGTGCGTCGCGGCCCTGTTCATTTTCGATGGCCCGCATGGCGTCTGCCACCATACGCGCCTTTCGGTGCACGGAACGGGGAGTCCAGTCGCTACGCCGGATCTCGTCCAGCATGGAGCCCCGGATTCGGATCCCGGCATAGGTTTCGAAACTCGCTCCCTGGCTGGGATCATAATTCCTGCTCGCTTCAAGCAGGCCGATCATTCCCGCCTGAATCAGATCATCCGCCTGCACATTGGGCGGCAATCGGTTCATCAGGTGGTAGGCAATCCGTTTGACCAGCGGCGCATGTCGATCCACCAGCGTATCCGCATCCATCTCCTGGATGGCCGTATAGCTAGCAAGCCCGCTCACCGGCTCATCTCCTGATTCTGGCTGCTGTACTGGATCAGCCGCTCCACGAAGAACTGCAGATGACCACCAGCGCCATCCGGTACAGGCCAGTTATCGGCCTTCTGCGCCAGATTCTTGAATATTTTTGCTATATGGCTACGCGGATTGGCCTGAACCACCGGTTTTTGTGATTTCACGGCCTTTCTGAGATTTTCGTCATACGGAATACTGCCCATGTAGGTGAGCATAACATCCAGGTACTGGTCCGTAACCCGGCACATCTTGTTATACAGGTTGCGCCCCTCTTCAGCACTGCGGGTCATGTTGGCCAGGATTCGGAAACGGTCCAGACCATACTCCCGATTCAACAGCTTGATCATGGCGTAGGCATCGGTAATCGACGCCGGTTCGTCACACACCACAACGATAACCTCCTGTGCCGCCCGGCTGAAGCTCACCACCGTATCCGAGATACCGGCTGCGGTGTCGATAATCAGTACATCCAGATCATTGCCGACATCACTGAAGGCCCTGATCAATCCGGCGTGTTCCGCCGCGCTCAGCTCAGCCATCTGCTGAACACCCGAGGCACCCGGCACAACCCGAATACCCGCAGGCCCCTGCAGAACCACCTCTTCCAGGGTGCGCTCACCGCTCAATACGTGGGACAGGTCATACTGGGGATGTAAGCCGAGCACCACGTCGATGTTGGCCAAACCGAGGTCGGCATCCAGCAGCATCACGCGACGCCCCATTTCAGCCATTGAAACGGCCAGATTGACCGATATGTTGGTCTTTCCAACGCCGCCCTTACCTCCGGTAACGGCGATCACTCGTACAGGTCTGGGTTGTACCATGCGTCTTAATCCTGCTGCTTGATCTGTAATTGCGTCAGCCATGAGCATTTGCTCTCGCACCTCCGAGGGCCAGTGCCAGGTATTCATCGGAATACCCACCTTCTCCGGTACTACAGGCGACCGCCTTGCTGACCAGTGTGTGTGAACGGGCCAGGTGCAGATCTTCCGGCACCTTCTGGCCATCGGCGACAAATGCCAGCGGTAACGCCTTATGGATCAACGCGGACAGCGCCCCGCCCAGTGAGCCGGTCTCATCCACCTTAGTGAGAATACAGGCCTCCGGCCTGGCAGTGCCAAAGGCGCCGATCGTCTGGATCAGAGATGAGTAGTCGGTGGCCGCAGAGAGGGTGAGAAAACTGCGCACACCCTGTCCGGCCACATCCAGCATGGAGAGCTGTTCACTGAGCCTGACATCCCGCTGACTCATTCCGGCGGTATCGATCAGGACCAGTCGCTTGCCGGTCAGGCCGTTCAATGCAACAGCCAGTTCCTCCCGGGTACTCGCCGTGCGCACCGGCACGTCCAGTATTCTGGCGTAGGTGTTCAACTGCTCCTGGGCACCGATACGGTAGTTATCGGTCGAGATCAGTGCGATCTGATGGGTGCCGTGGCGCAGGGCGAAACGGGCCGCCAGCTTTGCCACCGTGGTGGTCTTGCCTACCCCGGTGGGTCCGATCAGGGCGAATACGCCACCCTGCTCCAGCAGATCATCGCCCACTGTCTCCATTTTTGCCGCCAGATGGTAAAGCGCCTTTCGCCACGCCTGGTCCGCATTGGTGGCATCGCTAACAAGCTCCACCAGTTCACAGCAGATATCCGGCGTGATGGACAATTCCATCAACTTCCTGAACAGGTCCCGGTTCTCCGGCTTGTGATCCGCCATCTCCCGCCAGCTCAGCCCGGACAGTTCGTTTTCCATCATGCGACGCAGCGCCTTCATCTCCTGACGCATCTCCACCAGCACCGGATCCTGGCTCCACTCCACTTTGGGAACCACCTGCTCTTTCAGTTCGGTCACAGAGGCTACTTTAGAATCTCGCTCCCGGGTCGGGGCGACAGGTCTCTCCTCCTGGTGCAGGGGCCGAACCTTGTGGGATACGGATTGGGCAGGGGGCGGCGGCTCGTCTGCAAAAGCGGCGGCATCATAATCAATGGCCGCCATCAACTCGACGCCGCCATCAACTTTCTTGTTCGACAGAATCACGGCGTCGGAGCCCAGTGTCTCACGAACCTGTCGTAGAGCCTGCCTGATATCCGGCGCGAAAATGCGTTTAATCTTCATACCTGACTTTCCCCGCAGCCAGCTATCCGATCAAACGGCCTGTTTAAGTCACCATGCCGAGGTGTCCGATCGTGTAGCGGTGGCTGCCTTATGTTTCTGCACTTGGCCTGCCCACCGTGGCAACCACCTTGATTTTGCGGTTGTCCGGTATCTCGTTGTAGGAGAGCACACTCATTCCCGGTACGCTGTGTTTAACAAATCGCGCCATCCACATGCGAATCGGCGCTGCGACCAAAAGAATACTCTCCTGTCCTGCTGTCTCTTGCTGCTGAGCGGTTTCAACCAACGCTTTCTGCAGCTGTTCCGCCAGGCCGGGTTCAAACCCGACACCCCCATCCTGGGCAGGCTGAATAGTTTGCTGCAATATCTGT
The DNA here is from genome assembly GCF_001007875.1 of Sedimenticola thiotaurini. Classification (NCBI taxonomy): domain Bacteria; kingdom Pseudomonadati; phylum Pseudomonadota; class Gammaproteobacteria; order Chromatiales; family Sedimenticolaceae; genus Sedimenticola; species Sedimenticola thiotaurini. Next base: position 1,607,836 of record NZ_CP011412.1, read on the forward strand.
TCCAATCCAGGATCGAGCACCACAACAGGGATTTCTTCAACAGGACCAACAAGTTGCTGAACAATCGAACGGGAAAGCGCAACCCGGGCCCGGGCCGTCAAAGCGCCGAGGTCTTGACTCTGGGGAGCATACTCCGCCAATGTTTCGGCAATCGTGCGGATATCCCGAATGGGCACACCCTCCGAAAGCAGGTTCTGCAGAATCTTTAATATCTGCCCCAGGCTTAAGACGGTGGGCACCAGATCCTCCACCAGTTTGGGGGCGCTTTTGGCGAGCACTTCCATCAACTGCTGCACCTCCTCATGGCCAATCAGCTCATGGGCATGGGATTGCAGTATCTCGCTCAGGTGGGTGGCCACCACGGTACTGGCATCCACCACCGTATAGCCCAGCGTCTGCGCCTGGTCCCGCTGTCCGGCATCGATCCAGACCGCCTCCAGACCAAACGCCGGATCAGTCGTAGCCACGCCCTGCAAGGTACCAAACACCCGGCCAGGATTGATGGCCAGCTCCCGATCCGGGTAGATCTCCGCCTCACCGATCACCACGCCATTGAGGGAGATCCGATAGCCGCCAGGGCTGAGATCCAGATTGTCCCGTATATGTACCGGCTGCACCAGGAAGCCCAACTCCTGGGAGAGCTTCTTACGCACCCCCTTGATCCGGTTCATCAACTGACCACCCTGGTTCTTGTCCACCAGGGGGATCAGACGATACCCCACCTCCAGGCCGATAATATCCACCGGTTGTACATCATCCCAGGTCAGCTCCTTCTGTTCCGGTGCCTGTGCAGGCTCTGGCATGGGCTCCACATCCGGCACCACCTGGGCACGCTGCTGTTTTTGCATGATCCACCAGGCACCGCCACCGGCCAGGGCCGCTAGGGTAAGGAAGGCAAAATTGGGCATGCCGGGGATAATGCCCATCATGCCCAGTACTACGGCGGTGATTATCAGTGCCTTCGGATTGGTGAACAGCTGGGTGACAATCTGCCCTCCCATATCCTGCTTGGAGGAGGCCACCCGGGTGACAATAATGGCTGCGGAGGTGGAGAGCAGCAGGGAGGGAATCTGCGCCACCAGACCATCGCCAATGGTCAGCAGGGCATAAAACCGCAGCGCAGTTGAGAGATCCAGGTCATGCTGCAGCATACCGATTGCAAGACCACCGATAATGTTGATGAACAGGATCAGAATACCCGCTACCGCGTCACCCCGGACAAACTTGCTGGCACCATCCATCGCGCCGTAAAAATCGGCCTCCTGGGCCACCTCATCGCGCCGCACTCTGGCCTCATCCTGATCGATGAGTCCTGCATTGAGATCGGCATCGATCGCCATCTGCTTACCCGGCATGGCGTCCAGGGTGAACCGGGCGCTCACCTCGGATACCCGTCCCGCACCCTTGGTCACCACCACAAAATTGATAATCACCAGAATGGCAAACACCACCAGGCCGACCGCATAGTTGCCACCGATAACAAAGGCGCCAAACGCCTCGATCACCTTGCCGGCCGCATCACCACCCTGATGCCCTTCCAGTAACACCACCCGGGTGGAGGCCACATTCAGGGAGAGGCGCAGCAGCGTGGCCACCAGCAGCAGACTGGGGAACACACTGAACTCTAGTGGCCGCATGGTGTAGACCACCACCATCACCACAATCAGCGACAGGGCGATATTGAAGGTAAAAAAGATATCCAGGGCCAGTGGTGGCAGGGGAATCACCACCATCACCAACAGCATCACCAGCACCATGGGTGCGCCAAGACCACGCAGACCAGACGCTTTTACATTATTCAGGATTGCTGTTGCATCCATCATCCCAACTCCAGGTAAATCACTCAGGCACCTTCAGTTCATCCGGAATCTGCAGCTCATCGGGCATCACCGGTTTGCGACCCTGCCCAGGTGTATAGGCCCTGAGCTGAAACACGTAGGCCAGCAGCTTGGCCACCGCCAGATAGAGACCCGCCGGTATCGGTTCCCCCAGTTCGGTATGGAAGTAGATGGCACGGGCCAACGAAGGTGATTCGATAACCGGCACCTCGTTTTCGGCGCCCACCCGGCGAATATTGGCAGCCACCAGTTCGGTCCCCTTGGCCACCACCACCGGTGCGTTCATACGCGCCTGGTTATAGCGCAGGGCCACCGCATAGTGGGTGGGGTTGGTGACAATCACATCGGCTTTCGGCACCTCCTCCATCATGCGCCGGGTCGCCATCTCACGTTGCAGCTGCCGGATACGCCCCCGAACCTCGGGCCGACCCTCGGTCTCCTTCATCTCTTCCCGAACTTCCTGGCGGGTCATTTTCATCTGCCGTTTGTGATCCCAGATCTGGAACGGTATATCGACAGCAGCCACCAGAATCAGGGTTGAGGAGATCAGCACAAACGCCCAACCGATCAGATTGACCAGCTCGCTCATCGCCGAACCCAGGTCCATACCGCTAAGCTGAATGAAGGAGTCCAGGGTAAGCCACAGCACCAACGCGGTGGCGCCACCCACCAGAAAAAACTTGGCCATCGCCTTGGCCAGCTCTATCAAACCCTTGAGCGAGAAGAGCCGTTTCAGTCCTTTCAACGGATTCATCTTGCTCAGTTTCGGCGCCAGCGCCTGGGCACTGAATGCCATCCCCCCCAGGGCGATGGAACTGAGTACCGCCACCACTACCACCACCACGAAGAACGGCGCCAGCATGAGCAGGGCATCCTGCATACTGGCTGCCAACCGACGCAGCATCGCCATCGGCTCAAACATATCAACCCGGGGTATGCTCAGATTACTGCTCATGATTTGGGAGAGCCCCTCCCCCATCATGCCGCTCATTGCAACCAGAGCCATACCACCGATCAGGGTGATAGCCATGGTGTTCAGCTCTTTTGAACGGGCTATCTGCCCCTTCTTTTTGGCATCATCCAGGCGTTTCGCTGTCGGCTCTTCTGTTTTCTCCTGGCCATCTTCATTCTCTGCCATGCATCACCCCGCAATCAGCAGCAGCCGCTGGATCAGGCCCAGAGCCTCTTCCAGTAACTCGGTGAAGTTACCCATGACATCCGGCAGGGTAATCCAGATAAGTACGAAACCGATCAGAATGGAGATCGGAAATCCCACCGCAAAGATATTCAGCTGCGGCGCTGCCCGACCAATCACGCCCATCCCGAGATTGACCAGCAACAGGGCCGCTACCACCGGCAGTGACATCAACAGTCCGGCGTTGAACATCCGGCTGGCCCAGCCGACGATTTCGGAGAAGCCGTTCTGACTGAGCCCGCTGACCGCCACCGGAAAAGTGTGGAAACTTTGTGCCAGTATTTCGATCAGCACCAGGTGGCCGTTCAGGACCAGGAACAGCAGGGTGGCCAATATCAGATAGAACTGGGAGACCACCGGTACCTGCACACCGTTCTGCGGATCCACCATGGAAGCGAACCCCAGCCCCATGCTGTAGGCGATCACCTGCCCACCAAAAATCAGGGCGGCGAACACCATCTGCAGAATAAAGCCCATCGCCACACCAATCAGGATCTGTTGCAGCAGGATGATGAATGCCTCCCCACTGAAGGGGTCCACCACCGGGGAGGCGGGAATCACCGGCACCAGCACCCAGGTCAGCACCAGCACGAAAGCCAGCCGGAATATTATTGGTGTCTGGCGCGAACTGAGAATGGGCGCAGACAGGATCAATGCACCGATACGTACAAACGGCCAGAAGAATGCGGCCAGCCAGCTTTGCAATTGGGTATCGGTAAAGATCATCAGTCCACCCCGGGGTCAACCGATAAAATCCGGTATACCCTCAAAGAGGGTTACGGTGAAATTGATAATAACCTGCAGCATCCAGGGCCCCGCCATCATCAGCACCACCACCACGATGATCAGTTTCGGGATAAAACTCAGGGTCATCTCGTTGATCTGGGTGGCCGCCTGGAACATGGCCACCAGCAGGCCGACGGCCAGGGCCGGAATCAGCAGCACCGCACCCAGGGCGACTGTCACTTCCAACGCCCGCTGGCCGATATCGAGTACGCTGTCTGGTGTCATCCTATCCCCCCATCAGACCTGGAAACTGGATGCCAGGGTGCCGAACAACAGCGCCCAGCCATCGATGAGTACAAACAGCATGATCTTGAACGGCAGTGAAATAATCAGTGGCGACAACATCATCATACCCATCGACATGAGTACACTCGCCACCACCAGGTCGATAATCAGGAACGGAATAAAAATCAGAAAACCGATCTGAAAACCGGTCTTCAGTTCAGAGGTTGCGAAGGCCGGCAACAACACCGTGAACGGCACCGCATCCGGGGACTCAAAATCGGCATAGTTGCCGATTCGGGCAAACAGTTCCAGATCACTCTCACGGGTCTGGGCCAACATGAAGCTACGCATCGGCACCGCTGCACGCTGCAGCGCCTCGGTAGCGGTAAGCTGCTCCTCCAGGTAGGGCTGTACGCCCTGATCATAGACCTGCTGAAAAACCGGCATCATGATGAAGAGGGTCAGAAAAAGCGCCAGACCGATCATGATCTGGTTGGACGGGGTACTCTGGGTGCCCAGCGCCTGGCGCAGGATCGCCAGCACAATCACAATGCGGGCAAAGGAGGTCATCATCAGCAACGCCCCCGGCAACAGCGTCAGGGCCGTCATCAGGAACAGTATCTGTATACTCAGACTGTAGGTCTGCCCACCGTCTGCGGTGGGGGTTGCCGTCAATGCATCAAGGCCCGGCGCCGCGCTCGCGGCAACCGGCACCAGGGTCAGCAGCAATAGCAGTAACAGCCGTGCCGGGGCCATCATTTCTCCTGCTCCGCGATTTCAGTTTTCAGCTGACCGGAGAAAGCCGTATCCGCTTCCTGCCCTTCGGTTTTATCCAGCACATGGAGCGTCTGTATCCGGCCCGGTGCAACACCAACCAGCAGACGGGTATCCCCCACGCGCAACAGCACAGCCCGCTCCCGGGGACCGAGAGAGACTCCGCTCAGAATCGTGATATCACCCTTGGACGCCATCGGCAGCCGACCGAACCGGCGCAGCAGCCAGCCTATGGCGAAGATCAGTCCCAGGATCAGCAACAACCCGCCCGCGGTCTGCAGTAACATGCCGCCGCTCAAAGGTGATGGTGACAGTGTGGCAGGTGATGGCTTTTCCGCAGCGGCCTGCGCCAGGGGTATCCAGATCCAGGCGCCGTTCAGGCCGACCAGAGGCAACAGCCATTTCATCTACCGAGTCTCCGCACCCGGTCGGCAGGGCTGATGATGTCGGTGAGTCGGATACCAAACTTTTCATTGACTACCACCACTTCTCCCTTGGCGATCAGGGTGCCGTTGACCAATACATCCATCGGCTCACCGGCGAGGCGGTCCAGCTCTACAACCGAGCCCTGATTCAACTGCAACAGGTTGCGGATGGAAATCTGGGTACGTCCGATCTCCATGGAGATGGTGACCGGCACATCCAGAATGGCATCCAGCTGCACCTCACCCCCACTGCCGTTCTTGGACTCTGCTGTCAGCTCCTGGAACTGCGCCGCATCGGCCGCCATGTCATTGGGAGTGGCAACCACATCGTCCTGCTCCTCCAGTGCAGCAGCCCACTCATCGGCCAGTGCTTCATTCGGGTCTTTTTCCACGTCGCTCATGATATTTGTCCTAGTTGAAAAGCGTTGCTCAGGATTCGTTCAGCAGATCCTGTAACCCTATGTGCTTTGGGGGATCGATCCACTTTTCGATCTTGATCGCATAATGCCCATCCGATACGCCTACACGTCCGGAAAATATCGGCACATCCGCTGCCATCACTTCCACCACCTGGGGGATATCCATCGGTATCACATCGCCCTTTTGCAGCTCAGCCAGCTCCCGCATACTCAAAGTGGTTTCACAAAAAATCGTGGAGAGTTCCACTGAAACGTCCATGATCTCGTCCTTCAGGGCGATCACCCAGCGCTCATCCTTATCGCCCCGATCCGACTGCACACCGGCATCCAGAAGATCGCGAATCGGCTCAATCATGGAGTAAGGCATGCAGATATGCATATCGCCGCCGCCCGCTTCCAGATCGACATGAAACGAGGTCACCACCACCACTTCCGAGGGACTCACAATATTGGCGAACTGGGGATTAACCTCGGAGCCGACACACTCAAATTTCAACGGCAATACCGGCTTCCAGGCTTCGTGCAGATCGTTAAACGCGAGATTCAGCAGCATCTGGACCACACGGAGCTCGGTGGGAGTGAAATCACGCCCTTCGATCTTGGTGTGGAAACGCCCGGTGCCGCCGAAGAAGTTGTCCACCACACTGAAGACCAGCTTCGGATCCAGTACACAGAGCCCCTTCCCTTTCAGGGGGGCAACCTTCACCAGGTTAAGGCTGGTCGGGACAAACAGACTGTGCACAAACTCGGAGAATTTGAGCATCTGTACACCCGACACCGAGATGTCCGCCGAGCGACGTAACATGTTGAACAGGCTGGTGCGGAAATAACGGGCGAAACGCTCGTTCACCATCTCCAGGGTGGGCAGCCGCCCACGAACTATCCTGTCCTGGCTGGCGAAGTCGTAAGGACGGGCCTCGCCATCAAACTGTTCATCAGCTTGGGTATCGATATCACCGTCATCGACGCCATGCAGCAGCGCGTCGATTTCGTCTTGTGAAAGCAGGTCACTGGCGCCCATGATTTTATTGCATCACAAAAGAGGTAAAGTAGACGGCTTCGACTTCTCCCCCTCCGTCATACTCCTTGAGAATCCGGTTAATTGTATTGAGAACCTCCGTCTGGAGTTTCTCCTTGCCTGCCCGATCGCGCAAACCACTATCCTGCTGGTTGCCGAACAGGGACAACAGGTTGTGTCGAATCATCGGATCATTGTATTTAAGGAACTGGATCAGAGCCGGATCACGCGCCATCACCTGTACCCCCACCTGGAGCATTTTGGCCTTTCCACCGGGTGGCAGGTTGACCACAAATACCGGGGCAAGCGGGTGATAAATGGCCGGTAACTGCTCCTCAACCACCTCTTCCGCCTCATCCTCATTCGCTGCGCCACTCCCACCGGTGAGATACCAGCCAAGAACCAGTCCGATAGCCATCAGCAGAACCGCACCCAATATAATAAGGATCAACTTCTTTTTCGAAAGACCGACGTGTTCTGCGCCAAGATCGAGATCTTCATCCTGTTGTTTTGCCACAAACGATTCCTCTCTAAAAACCAGACTTAACTATGCAATACCTATACCACTCAAAAATCAAATATAATCATGTTATTTTTCATATAGTTATAGATTTTTTCTTTCGACTGACAAAGAATTGACAGATGACGGTATGGTCAAAAGGCAAAAAAATGGCGGGATCAAGCCGCCACGGGGATAGTCGGCAGACCCGACCATCCCGGCATTTCGCAATCCCGAACAGGAACTATCCGGGCAAAGACCACGGCCCTGGCTCATGCCGCTGAAAGGCAGCGGGGGAATCACATCACTTACTCTTCCAGCAAACGGGCCTGGGCACGTCCGGCCACCTCATCGACCTGCTTCAGCAACAGGGCCCCTGCCACAAACAGCACGGCCACAGAGAGCATGGATAGCCGGGGGCTTCCGGTCAACAGACTCACCATACCCATCATCAAGGGCCCCAGGACCGCGGCAAACTTCCCCAGCATGTTATAGAAACCAAAAAACTCTGCCGGCTTGTCTCTGGGGATCAGCCGCACATAGAACGACCGACTCAGCGCCTGGATCCCCCCCTGCACCAGGCCAACCGCTACCGCGAGCAGGTAAAACTCCCAAACCTGGTCCATCTGGTAGGCCCAGAGGATAATCACCAGATAGATTCCGATCGCCACAAAAATACCCTGACGGGGGCCGAAACGCTCCCCCAGTTTGCCAAACAGTATGGCCGCGGGAAATCCGACAAACTGGGTAATCAACAGCGCCACAATAAGTCCATTAGAGTCAAAACCAAGTGACAGTCCATAGTCCACCGCCATCCGGATAATAGTGTCGACCCCATCGATATAGAGCCAGTAGGCTGCCAGGAACAGACCGGTCTGACGCAGCAACTTCAGCTTTGAGAAGGTGGCACGCAGTTGTCCGACCCCGGCCCTGACGCTTTCCAGCCACCCGGAACCACCGGTGGCTGGCGACTCGGGCACAAACAACAGCACCGGGATGGTAAACAGGGCCCACCAAATCGCCACCATCAGGAATGAACTCTTCACCGCTTCCGCCGCATCGGCCAGGCCGAAGAAGGCCGGATCGAGTGTCATCCAGACATTAAAAGCAAACAGGATGCCACCCCCCAGATAGCCCAGCCCGAAACCGATCGAGGAGACCAGGTCCAGTTCCGATTCCCGGGCCACTTCCGGCAACAGCGCGTCATAGAAAATATTGCTGCAGGAAAATCCGATCACCGCCATGGCATAGAGCATCAGGGCCATCATCCAGCCCCCTGCCGCCACCAGATAGAGCGCCCCGGTCATTACCACGCCCATCATGGCAAAGTAGCGTAGAAACCGTTTCCGGGCATTGCCCCGGTCCGCGATGGCGCCCAGCAACGGCGCCAACAGCACCACCACCAGACTGGCAAAGGCATTGAAACTACCCAGTAAAAAGGTGCTGTTGCCGGTATCCAGATCAGCGGCCCAATACTGTTTGAAAAACAGGGGAAAAAAGCCCGCCATAACGGTGGTGGCAAAAGCCGAGTTGGCCCAGTCATAGAGCGCCCAGGAGAGTACCTGGCGACTTCTCCAGTGATTTTTGCTGTCCATGCTCAACATTGCCCCATCAGTCAAAGCTCAACTCATCCAGTCCCTGTTCACACACCTTGCGTAAAATCCTGTCCGCCGCATCGAAAGATTGATTCAGACCCTTATATGCACTGGAGACCCTGGTCAGATCATCCTGCCGGGCTGCCTGTTCAATCTGACGGGCAATATCGGAAAGCTTCAATGCCCCCACGTTGGCACTGCTCGATTTCAACGAGTGGGCCGGCAGAATCACCTGTTCAAGGTCCCGGTCCAGAATTCCCGCCTCGATCTCGCGGATCAGTCCCGGGGCCGTATCCAGAAAACTCAACAGCAGGGTTACCAGGTCATCCTCCATGATCTCATGCAACTCATCGAGCACGCTGCGATCAATATCCCGTGGCTGTCCTGGTGAGCCTTCCGGCTCCTCGTCCGGCACCGCATAACGGGTGGTGTCCCCCATCGGTCTGATATTGTCGGCGGTTGCTTCCGGGGCATCAAATTCGTTGCGCGGCAGCCATTGACAGAGCATCAGTCGCAGGGTGGCGGGCATCACCGGTTTGGACAGATAGTCATCCATCCCGGCATCCAGACACTTTTGCCGATCCCCCTCCATGGCGTTAGCGGTCATGGCGATAACCGGCAGACGGGCCAGCCCCTTGGTGGCTTCCCGCAAACGGATTGCCCGGGTCGCCTCATACCCATCCATCCGGGGCATCTGGCAATCCATCAGCACCAGATCATACTGATGGTGATTGATCGCAGTAAGGGCCGCCAGGCCGTCCTGGGCCACATCACACTCCAGACCCAGCCGGAGCAAGATCTTCTTTGCCACGTTAAGGTTTACCAGATTGTCCTCCACCAGCAGCACATGCCCCATCAGTTGCACGTCACTGGCGGAATCCGCTTCGACCCTACCGAAGTTGTCCAGCGGTACTGTCTCGGCCCAGGAGCTATCCTGGGAGTCCGCATAGAGGAATTGATTGGTGAGCTGTTCCGTGGATGATCTTGCCCCCGACGACTGCTCATCCTGCACATCCATCAGACGGCACAGCGTACGGTACAGCTCACTCTTTTTTGCTGGCCGGGAAAGAGTGGCATCCACACCCAGTTTGTCAGCCGAGCGAGCCACATCGCCTATCACCAGCAGCTTCAGCCCGCCCAGAGTCGGCTCATCATTGATCTGACGCAGAAAGCCCGACAGCCTGCCGCTCAGGGTCTTGCTATCCAGAATCAATAACTCATAGGCCCAGCTTTCGCCCAGATTAGCGGTTGATATCAGGTTGGACAACGCATCCATAGTACTGCTGGTCCGCTGATGCAGAACACCCCAATCATCCAGAAACTGCTCCAGACTCTCCGCATGCCGGTCATCATCATCCAGCACCAGCACCCGCACCCCCTGCAGGGAGCGCCTGTCAGCCGGGATATCCCGCAGGGACTTGCGCATCGGCACTAAAAACCAGAAGACCGACCCCTTCCCCACTTCCGACCGGACGCCGATCTTGCCATCCATCAACTCCACCAGGCGCCGTGAGATCACCAGACCCAGCCCGGTCCCACCATGTTTACGGGTGGTGGAGGCGTCGGCCTGGTTAAAGGCCCGGAACAGGCGGGCCTGGGTCTCTTCACTGATACCGTCTCCGGTATCCTTCACCGCAAACACCACCTCGACGTTTTTTTTGCTGCGCCCCCGGCACGCCACATCAACCATGACACCGCCTTTGGAGGTAAACTTGATGGCGTTGCTGACCAGGTTGGTCAACACCTGGCGCAACCGGATCGGATCGCCCCTTACCGTACTGGGTAGATCAGGATCTATTCGGTAATTCAGATCCAGCCCCCGGCGCTCTGCGCTCTTGGCCATCATGGTCACCACCGATTCGACCAGCTCCTGCAGGTTCATCTCAATGGACTCAAGATCGAGCTTTCCCGCCTCGATTTTAGAAAAATCCAGGATATCGTTAATAATGCTAAGCAAATGGTAGGAAGAGTTCAGCGCAGTGGTGACGAACTGGCGCTGTTCCCGATCCAGCTCCGACTCACGCAGTATTTCCAGCAAAGGCACGATACCGTTCAGCGGTGTACGAATTTCGTGGCTCATGGTAGCGAGAAATTCGCCCTTCACCATATTGGCTGTCTCAGCAGCTTCCTTGGCCAGGTAGAGTTTCTGCTCCACGTCACGCCGACGTTCATCCTGATCATTGAGCTTGGTGTTCAGCCCCATCATCTGCAGGCGGACCTGATCCAGTTTTCCCGTGACATTCTGTTTTCCTGCCCGCAAACGGGCGATGATGCCAAACAGTTGGGACACCGCCGTGGCAACGACCCCGAGTCCCAGGACAAATGCCAGCAATACGGTCACTATACTGCCGGTCGGCCAGAGCTGATCCAGATTGAACACACCCAGCAGGGCCGCCAGGAAACAGGCGAAGAAGAGCAACACCATCAAGTCGAGGGCGGATAGCAACAGGATCGATAACAGTCCACTGGCACCAATAGTCAACAGTATCAGCAACCCGGCTTCCGAATGGTGGTACGGCAACAGGTAGGCGGTCATGGCACCCCAGCAGAGTCCCGCCGGCAAGGTGCTGAGCAGCGGATAGTAGAGCCACGGTTTGAGCGCTGACAGATCCGGCTGACGTAGATACCAGGCGTACCAGGTACCCAGTTGAGTGAGGGCGGTCAGTATCAGACCGCCCGTCAGAAGGCGTACCGGCGTACCACCCACCTCCGCAGCGAGCTTGTAGACCAGACCGGATAACAGCAACGTCGCAACACCGGCAAAACCGAGACCGGCATAAAACAGCCTGGCCCGCTCCATGGCAATCAACAACTGGCGTGTTACTTTTATTTCTGACATGCTCTTATCCAGGCATTCAAGACAGACTCAGGCATCCTGCGCTCCCACTGTAATCCCTGCTCATGGCCACCAGCCGGAAGCCCTGGTGAGTTAAGCAAAACCCGGGCTGCCAACCAATCTGTTAATCTAACGGCGCCATTTTACATGGCGGGCCCCGATTTCGGATATTTCATCTATATGATTAGGTGGCCTACACAGACTGTCAGTGGGATAATCCTGTCCAGATCGGGAGTTACCACTTGTCAGGAGCCTGGTCAGCATACACCGTATGGAAAGGAACTGAATACATGCCTGAACAGCAACAAAAAGAACAGGAACTTAAAGCAGCGTTCATTCAACATCTTCCCGAGCGAATTCACAGTGTTGACAGCGACTGGATCGAATTATCCCAAGATACCTGGGATCCGGTTCAGCTGAAAAAACTGCATCAGAAAGTCCAGAGCCTGACCGGTACCAGTGGCCGCTTTGGTTTGGCCAGGTTAAGCGAGAACAGCTACTCCCTGGAAGTCACCCTGGGTGGCTTCATGGCTGCCGATTCAGTTCCCACCCCCAAACAGAAACAGGCGGTCAGCGCACTCATCACCGCGATCAAGCATGAATCGGAACTGGTACGTAACAACTCCGGCATGCAAAAACCGGCCAGTCGACTGATTTACCTGTTGTTGTCCAGCGACAAGCTGGCCCCCGGTCTTGTCGGCATGCTGGAGGAGCAGGGTTGCACGGTATTGAGCTTCCTGCAACCGGACGATGTTGAAGGGGAGATACAGCGTCGTCTGCCGGACGTGCTGATCATTGATGACAGTTTCCTGGTCCGAATCAGCATGCTTAACCGTGAACTGGCAATTCAGCAGGAGTATCACAAGAAACAGGTGGGGATAATCTGCATCAGCCAGACCAGAGATCTGGAACAGCGCCTGCTTGCACTGCGCAGCGGTGTGGATGGTTACTATGTGACGCCGGTAAATACCCAGGATCTGGCGGCCCGAATCATGGAGATGGCCTCCCCCAAAGACGACCGTTACCGTATTCTGGTGGTGGAAGATGATCAGTCCCAGGCCGATTTTGCCGCGTCCATTCTGAGAAAGAGCGGTATGAAAACCGCGGTAATCACAGAGTCGATGAAGGTAATCGAAGCACTGGATGAATTCCGCCCCGACCTGATCCTGATGGATCTCTATATGCCGGATGCCAATGGCATTGAACTGACCACCATTATCCGGGAGCATCCTGACTTCGTCACCACACCGATCGTGTTCCTGTCCGGCGAACAGGATACTGACAAACAGCTGCAGGCATTGAGTGTCGGCGGTGACGACTTCCTCAGCAAACCGATCCGCCCCCGCCACCTGATCAACACCATTACCAACCGGGTGCAACGGGCACGCATGCTGGAAAAACGTCAGCCTCATCCCAACAGTCGGGACCGCCTCACCGGGCTCTACCATCGTCGGCACTTTTATGAAGAGCTGGATCGCATGACCACACTCATAGAGGAGCGCGCGGCGACTGGTGGAGTGCTCTACATCTCGCTGGAACAGACCGAAGGGGACGGAACGGAGCAGAAAGATAATGGCTATCTTGCCAACCTGGGCAATCTGATCAGCGGTTTGCTGGAAGAGCAGGATATCGCCAGCCGCATTGATGATGACAGTTTTGCCATTCTGATCCTGCGCCCTCACCAGAAGAATATTGTCAGCCTGGCGGAAAACCTTGCCCGCAAACTGCTGGCATTGAAAACCGAAGCAAAGTTGACGCCACACATCGGTATTGCCATCTTCGGCAGGGAACAGACCAGCGCATCCGATCTGATCGCCAATGCATCAGCCGCTTCACAAGCGATCCTGGGGAGCGACCAGTATGTCAAGCTGTACGATGAACCGGACAACCATCCCGGCCATGAACCGGCGACGATACAGCTACCCCAACTGTTCAGACAGGCCCTTGAAAAAGGCAGCTTCCAGCTTCTTTTCAGAACACTGAAACACAATCAGCAGCCCGGAACAAACGCCTACATGCTGAAACCACGACTGCCGCTGAGTGACGGAAAGTATCTGGGTAGCGCCGAAATCATGTCACTGGGGGATCAGGAGCAACTTGGATATCGGTTAAGCCAGTGGCTGATTGAGCGTGCCCTGGCCACACTGGAAGAGAAGCGGAGCGAAGGCAGAAACAACCTGTTAATTGTGGAACAATCCGCCGAATCGATTTTTCAGGGCGCTATCGCAGGCTGGATCAGGGACCAGTTGCGCGCCCGACAGATGGTCGGTGTTGGCCTGGTGCTGGAGTATCGCATCGCCGACTTGAGCGTAGATCTGAAAACCGCCAAGGAACATTTCACCCAGCTCCACGAGATGGGTATCAAAGTATCGCTCTCCCGGTTCGGGGCAAACAGTACAGCTCTAAAGGTTCTGCACTACCTGGGCGCCGACCTGGTCCAACTGGCGGGCCCCATCCTCAAGACCGATAAGATCGATGACATCATCAGCCAGATCCGGGCATGCAATGGAGAGATAATGTTACCCACCGGCGCAGATCCCGGCTCGATCTCCCCAGCCTGGCTTGATTCTGCCGACTGGGTGCCAATAGTGTCCGCAGCCCCCCTTTAACCTCTGGAGCGCCCGGTGACCATTGAGAACAGCAGAAGAGCCAGTCTGTCGGAGAAAATCCGCTTTATCGACCAGAGCGACGAACTGTTCAAACGGGAGTTTTTTGCCAAGGCCAGCATAGCGAACCTGCCCAAGGGGCAGCATGTGTGCCAGGAAGGTAGTGACTGCAGCCACCTGGCAATCCTGCTCAACGGTACGGCGAGAGTCTATAAACTGGGGGAGAACGGCAAGGAGATCACGCTCTATCGGGTGGGTCCGGGTGAGAGCTGCATTCTGACCGCATCCTGCATTCTCAGCAACACGCCCTTTCCCGCATTTGCTATCTGCGAAACCGATGTGGAGGCCGCGTTGATATCGGCCAGCGATGCACGCCGCTGGCTGGCCGAGTCAGGCAACTGGCGGGACTACATCTTCAGCCTGGTGGCCACCCGTCTGTCCAACATTATCAACGTGGTCGAAGAGGTGGTTTTCAGACGCATGGACAAACGCATCGCCCACCATCTCTGTACCCGAACGCTCCCACCCAATCACACTCTGCAGGTAACCCATCAGGAGATCGCCTCGGAACTCGGCACCTCGCGGGAAGTGGTAAGCCGGATTCTCAAGGAACTTGAACAGGAAGGGCTGATCCGGGTAACACGGGGTTCTATCACTCTTCTCGACCTGCCGGGACTGGAGCAGAAACAGCTGGAGAGATAACTTTGTCTGGCATGGCCATATTCATCCACTCTTTCCACGCACCTGTCCAGCATGCCGCTATACTGGAAACATTGAACCGGAATCCACTCCCCCGATAAGTTGCCGCACCCGGTTGCCGGTTATTGGATAGCTACTGTTCGGACAGAAACGGCACCATCCGGACCGGGTCAGCGGGATAACCGGAAACCGCTATGTGACTAAGTCACATACAGAGTGGAGAAAAAGGGGTACCTTTAGCCCATAGTCCATGGGGCGCGCGCCCCTGAATCCTAACTGAACAACATGGGAGCTTGTGATGAAAAAGAACATGGGTGGCATAGACAGAGGACTGCGCACAGTGGTTGGCATCGGTTTGATTGCCTGGGGTGTGATGGCACAGAACTGGTGGGGAGCAATCGGCATTATCCCGCTGTTTACTGCGGCGATCGGCTGGTGCCCAGCTTACCTGCCATTTGGCCTGAGCACCTGTAAAACCAAACACTGATCGATCAAGCAGCGCCGGGTATTGCCCGTCAGTTTGCGGGCAATACCTTGTGCGGCCAAGCCCGAATCACCGCCTGCACCAGGGTCGCTAGCGGTATCGCGAAAAACACCCCCCAGAAGCCCCACAACCCACCAAAAACCAGTATTGCAACGATGATCGCCACCGGGTGGAGATTAACCACTTCGGAAAACAGCAGGGGCACCAGCACATTGCCATCCAACGCCTGGATAACAAAATAGGCGACACTCAACCAGATAAAATCGTTACTCCAGCCCCACTGGAACCAGGCAATCAGAATCACCGGGAAAGTGACCACCGCAGCGCCGATATAGGGAATGATGACGGAGAGCCCCACCAGAACGGCCAGCAGCATGGCGTACTGCAGACCCATGAAGGTAAAGGTGAAAAAGCTGATCGAGCCAACGATTATAATTTCCCAGAACTTACCCCGCACATAGTTGGCAATCTGTTCATCCATGTCCCGCCATACAGTGTCAGCGAACTTTCTGTCCTGCGGCAAAAAACCCAGCACCCAATCGAGTATGATCCGTTTATCCTTGAGAAAGAAGAACACCAGCAGCGGCATCAGAATCAGGTAGACCAGGATCGTGATAATTCCCACCACCGACGAGAGAGACAGGGAGAGCACCTGCTGGCCAAAGGTGGCAATCTCACGTCGCAATACGGTGAATATCTCCTGTACCTGAGCGGCGGAAATGATCTCCGGATACTTCTCCGGCAACAGCATCAATAACCGCTGACCTTCTGAAATCATTGCGGGAATCTGTTGAAACAGCTGCGTCACCTGCCGCGACAATTCAGGCATCAGCACAAACAGAATCAGGGTAACGAACAGCAGAAATACGGTAAACACCAGCAATACTGCACTGAGGCGGGGTAACCCCATTCGTTGCAGCTTTCCAACCAGACCTTCCAGGAGATAGGCGATGACCGCGCTGGCCAACACCGGGGTCAACATCTCCCCCATGGTGATGATGATGGCAAAGCAGCCCACCAGAAACAGGGCTAGGAAAACCACCTCGGGATCGGAGAAGTAACGTTTGAACCAGTCTGTCAGAAATTGCATCCGGATAGGCCTGTCAATGGTTCTGGTTATTGTTCACGCAAGGTGGAGACAAGTTCCTCATAATGACGCTTGAACAGCGCCTCCAGCTCATCGATCACTTCGGCCGCACTGCGGCCATGCATCACATGGGCAGTCATCAGTGAGGATGTCTCGGTCAACAACGCAGACCTCTCCAACATGTGGTAACTCTCGGACAGTCTCTTGATTGCCCCCACAACACTCTCCCCTTCAGGCCGGGGAATCGGCTTGGGCTCCGGTAACTGTGTCGGTTTATTCTCTTCCGCGTCCGGAACGGAGCGCTGAAGCAAGAACTCGGCAAATGCCAGCAGGCTTAGTTTATCCTGTTCGCTCAGGGCAGAATAGAGTTTGAGCAGCTTTCGTTTCTCATCAGAAAGGTTCTGCGTCGGTAGTAACATACTCAGTCGATACAGTCGTTCTTGTGTTCTTCACAATACTTCTGGGCAAACTCCAGCAACTCCTCCATCACCCGCGCCCGGAACTTCTGTTTCTGGTGCACGAAAGAGAAGGGTCTTTCCAGGGCCGGTTCCAGGTTAATGGCCACCAGGGTGCCCAGCTTCAACTCTTTCTGAATAGTGGCCCGGGAAACCACCGAGATTCCCATACCGGCCTCCACTGCACCCTTGACCGCCTCGGGACTGCCCAGTTCCATCGAGATGTTCAGGTCATCCACATTATCCTTGATCTTGGAGAGGTACTCATTTATTACCTCCCGGGTTCCCGAACCCTCTTCACGACAGATAAACGGGTACTTAACCAAGTCTTCATAAGTCAACGTGCTTCGATCAGCCTCGGGATGTCCTGGCGGTACAATGGCCACCAACTGATCGGCCTTGCATATCTCCACCACCAGATTCTTGTTGGCCACCGGTGCTTCGACCACACCCAGGTCGATGGCGTTGTTCTCCACCATGGAGACGATACCTTCGGTATTGGAGACTTTCAGATGGATATTCACATCCGGGTATTTCACTTTGAAATCACCCAGCAGGGCTGGCAGCATATATTCCGCAATGGTGGTACTCGCCCCAATGGTCAGGGAACCGCTGATCTCCCCGGTCATGGCCCGGACAGAGTTCTCCATCTCGGCATAAAGCTCGAAAATTCTGGCCGCATACTCATAAACGTGAGCCCCCGCATCAGTCAGACTAATACGGTTGTGGGTACGATCGAATAAGCGGGTATTGAAATAGTCTTCCAGTTGTCTGACCTGAAAAGTGACCGCCGGCTGCGTCATATGGAGCGATTCCGCCGCCTTGGTGAAACTCAGCAACCGTGCCACGGTATGAAACACCTGAAGTCTGCGATCGGCCATGTGCTATCCCCATTGAAACGATTGGTAATAAAATCTTTTTATAGCATACAACTCCTCGAAAAGGCCAATTATTGAAGAATATCGTAACGTCCTAATTTAGGGGTGTTTATAAGTCGATCGGCGTATTGGATCGGGGAGTTCATCAAGGGCCGTAAAGCAGGCTATGCAGAGATGCCTGAATCGCCCCTGGAGCCCGGATCAAGCGGGTAAAACTGTATCTGCCTGTCCGCTCTAAATCAGGAAAATCCAATGGCAAACTGAAACGGGGGTGAAGTGTGTACACCTTGCCCCTGCGCACCACCAGCAGAGACGGGAAACGGGGTGTATGCTTGAGTGGTCGTATATCCACCGTTTCGATGACAGCCCGGTCACTACCCATCCCCGATTCCAACGCCACACCAAACAAGCTTGTCCTTTCACCCGGAATAGGGATCTGGAAAACGGCGACCACGCCCCCCCGACCACTCTCCAATCCCTGCTTCAGGACTTCGAGTGCCTTGGCCTGAGTGCCAAAATCGCCAAGTTCAAGAAAATCATCAAACTGCTCGGTCCCCACGGCGTGCTGGTAACGGGACAGCTTTTCCATTGTTAAACCAGCAGCAGACCCAAAAGTCTTCTGTGCCCCCAGAATTCGCTTCAACTGCAAGCGCACCGGTTCCAGGTCCCCCTTTATCCTGTAGGCGTATTTTTGATAAACCGGATTGGTATAGGCCACCTGCACACGACCATCAACCCGGGTAATCCCGATTCGCTGCGGCACAGCAAACAGAGCATTTGACTCTGCCACCGCCAGATTCCTGAGATAATCGTTGGTCACCACGATGACATGGCGATCCGCCTCAGGGGCGTACTCCCCTAGCAATTCAAAACCACCAGCAACCAGTCCCTCTTTCAACTCAATGACCACTTTCACCATGTCGCCCCGTGCATTAGAGGAGAGGACATAGGGCTGCAACAGTGGCTCAGCCATTACCGGGACCAGCCAAACACACCAAAGCATCAGTAAACAGACCGAACTGTTTCTGATCATCTGAAGCGATATGCGGTATTGCGCCATTGAGCACCTATCAGCTTGTGGATCTGTCAATTCAATTCTGGCTCCGTATCATCAGAGCACGATTTTGTGCAGCACATCAATCCTGATCATTTCCCGTTCAAGATAAAACCTGCTCCACAAGAATATTTCAAACAGTTGTATAAATAAAAACGGGATGCTAGATTTGGGAGAATAATAATATTAAAGGTCGCAATCAGCCCCCAACCGTATCGACCGCCGGATCATCGATCTGATTAAACATTAAACAACTGGCCGGTATAGGCCGCTGACCAAATTTACGGGGAAACCAACCAATGAAGAAACTTGCGCTTGTCTCGGCAATCTCGCTGGCAGCAACCGGCCAGGCAATGGCGGCCGCTTACAAACTTCCTGAAAATTCTATTAACAGTACGGCACTTTCCGCTGCCTATGTCGCCAATGCACATGGTGCCGATGCTTCCTATTACAATCCGGCAGCTATGGTCTATAACGCTCCCGGTGCAAGCCTGGAAGCAGACCTGACCCTGGCGCACCTGACCAGCATTGACTTAACCAGCGGAGCATTGGCTCCTGATTCCACCAAGGTTGAGAATATCCCCATCCCCTCTTTCCACTATGTCAGCCCAGCCATGGGTGATTTCCGCTTTGGACTCTCTGCCGTGGTACCGGTCGGACTGAGTAAGCGCTGGAATGGTCAGGCCGCCGGCTTTGCTCAGGAGTTCACGTTGGAGACCCTGGAACTGAATCCCACCATCGGCTACCGGATCAACGACCGATTCTCAGTTGGTGGCGGTGTACGGATTATCTATACCGACGGCGTGGTCAAAAGTGATAACGGCGCCGGTACATCCCGCGACCTCAGCGGTGACTCCTTCGATTACGGCTACAATCTGGCACTGCACTTCAAAGCCACCGATCAACTTTCACTGGCCGCCACCTATCGATCAAAGATCGATTTGACGGTTAAGGGGGACGCCAATTTATGGGTAGGTGGCGCCCTTAATTATATTGGACCCGCCAGCGTGGAGATCCCGGCGCCAGCAGCCCTGAATCTGGCAGCCGCCTACGATATCAACGATCGTACCACGGTGGAGTTCGTCTACGAACGCACCTATTGGTCGTCTTATAAGCAGTTGGACTTCAACTATGCCGCCAGCATTCATCCATTCATCGACGGTGTTTTTGGCACCCCGGGAATCAAGGACTGGAGCGACACCAACACTTATCGTATCGGCCTGACCCATCAGCTCAATCCCAAGTGGACCCTGATGGCCGGGTTTGCCTATGATGAAACGCCAGTACCCAAAAAGTATGTCAACTACGAACTACCGGATTCCGATGCCAAGATTTTCTCATTCGGAGCCAAGTATAAATACTCGGATAAGATGACTATCGGCGCATCCCTGCTGTATGACCAGAAGGACAAACTATCCATACCCGCCGGCGTCAACACAGAAGCCCAGAACACATTATTGGGTGGAGCCACCTTCGAAAACGCCAAGGCCTACCTGTTCACCGTCGGCATGGAGTACAAGTTCTAGATCCGGCAAAAGCGGTAGTAGATAAAAAATACCGGGGATGAAACCCCGGTATTTTTTTTGCCTGACACTGTACACATGAAAAAAGGGCCGTCCCCGTTACCGGAGCGGCCCTTTTTTATTTCACAACAGCTGCTTCAGATATAGAGGCAGATATCGCTCTCACCGGCAAATTCGAAGAATCGGGCCGCACCCGCATATTCGATATTATCGATGAAATCCGCACTGTCCATATCAAACAGATCCACTGTCATCTGACACGCGATCAGCTTTACATCCGCTTCCTGGCAGAGTTCACGCAACTCTTCGAGCCCCGCAACACCCTTGTCGGCCATTTTCTTTTTCATCATCATGGTCATAACCGACTGCATGCCAGGCAGTGCTGTACCCAGCACCGGGAACCACTTATCCATACCCAACGGCATCGGCATGCCCGGATTGCCCAAAGGCGTTACCTGCAGATCCAGCTTCTTGCGCAGCAACTGAAGACCATAGAAGGTAAAGAAGATCTCCACTTCATAACCAAGCGCCGCAGCAGTCGACGAAAGGATGAAAGGCGGATAAGCCCAATCCAGTGACCCCTTGGTGGCAATAATGGCTAATTTTTTCGTTTCCATCTGAATATCCTCCAGTGGATCAGTTTGTTATCCGAATCGCCGGATCAGGACTTTTTGATCAGGAAGTGGAACTTGCCGCCTTCTTCACGGGACTCCAGCAGTTCGTTGCCGGTCTGCTTGGAGAAGGCCTCGAAATCTTTAACTGAACCGGGATCGGTAGCGATAATGTGCAGAACCTTGCCTGCATCCATTGCCGTCAGACTCTTCTTAGCACGCAGAATAGGCAGTGGGCAGTTCAATCCGCTCGCATCCAATTCATCATCAAAATCAGCCATGTAAAACCTCCAGATTATTATGTTCGATTGTATTAAAATCAGTCATATCTTATATTCTAATCCTCGCTCAAACGCAAGTCCTTGCCGATCGAGGGGGTGTTAATCAGCCGTAGGCAACCAGCTGATAACCGTGGCGCGCCCAATCGATGATCCCACCACGCAGATTAATCACATTATCAAAGCCCTGCTGCATCAGATACTGACAGGCATGATAGGAGCGGGCACCACTGCGACAGTAGAGGACAATATCCTTGTCCGCAGAGAGTTCAGCGATTTTCAGCGGGATAAGATGCATCGGCAGGTGAGTTGAGTTCGGCAGCACACCGGCCACCACTTCCGCTTCACTGCGAATATCCAGCAGATAAAGCTCCTCATTAGCAGCAAGTCTGCTTTGAAGTTCCTGGGAGTTGATCTCTTTGACCACGCACACACTCTGAAATAATGATTAACCTAGTTCTTTAGTATATTATAGAATTACTAAT
Source organism: Sedimenticola thiotaurini (assembly GCF_001007875.1). Lineage (NCBI taxonomy): Bacteria > Pseudomonadati > Pseudomonadota > Gammaproteobacteria > Chromatiales > Sedimenticolaceae > Sedimenticola > Sedimenticola thiotaurini. The sequence goes on from NZ_CP011412.1 coordinate 1,629,606, forward strand.
ATATACAAGCCGGGGGTGGTTATTGTTCCACCCAAGACCACATGATAGAGTTCCGCCACATTGCATAAAAAGCGTGCTCAAACTCGCGGGCTCAAAAAAACGCTAGAGAAGGTAACTAATGGATTTTTTTCCTATTTTTCTCGATATAAAAAACAGAACGAGCCTGGTGGTTGGCGGTGGCAGTGTAGCTGCCCGCAAAGTAACCCTGCTGCTGAAAGCGCAGGGCAAAATCCGGGTTGTCTCCCCCGAACTGTGTACCGAGTTACAGGATGCCGTTGAAAAGGGGCTGATTGAACACCTTGCCCGGGAATTCCAGCGGGAAGATCTGGATGATGCCCATCTGGTCATAGCTGCCACCGATAATCTGCTGGTAAACCAACAGGTTTCCGAAGAGGCCAAGCGGCGACACCTGCCGGTCAATGTAGTGGATCAACCCGACCTCTGCACATTCATCACGCCGTCGATTATTGACCGCTCTCCGGTCGTGGCTGCTGTTTCAACCGGGGGGGCATCCCCGATCCTGGCCCGCCTGATCCGCAGCCGCCTGGAGACACTGATTCCAGCCGGTTACGGACGACTGGCCGAACTGGCCAATCGCTTTCGGGATAAAGTCAAAGCACGCTTTCAGAACGCCACCGATCGCCGGCTGTTCTGGGAAAAAGTGTTACAGAGCGGCGTGGCTGAACGGGTCTTTTCCGGGCATATTGAGGAGGCCGATGCCGCCATGGAACGGGCGCTAACGGACGACCAGCCAGGTAAGGTCATGGGAGAAGTCTATCTGGTTGGCGGCGGGCCGGGTGATCCCGATCTGCTCACCTTCCGTGCCCTGCGACTGATGCAGCAGGCGGATGTGGTAGTTTACGACCGACTGGTCGCGGCGCCCGTATTGGAGATGACCCGACGCGATGCGGAGCGGGTCTACGTAGGTAAAGAGCGGGATCACCACGCCATGCGCCAGGAGGAGATCAACCAGTTGCTGGTGGATCTGGCCAAACAGGGTAAGCGGGTGGTTCGACTGAAAGGGGGTGACCCGTTCATATTCGGACGCGGTGGCGAGGAAATCGATACTCTTTCCGCCGAAGGCGTGCCCTTCCAGGTGGTCCCGGCCATTACCGCCGCATCCGGCTGTGCCGCCTATTCCGGCATTCCCCTGACGCACCGGGATTTCGCACAATCCGTGACCTTCGTCACCGGCCATCTGAAAGATGGCTCCATCAATCTCAACTGGAGCCAACTCGCCCAGCCAAATCAGACCGTGGTGTTCTACATGGGACTGGTCGGCCTGCCGGTGATTGTTAAGAAACTGATTGAGCACGGCGTATCACCGGATATGCCCATTGCCCTAATCCAACAGGGCACTACGGAGAAGCAGCGGGTGTTCACCGCTACCCTGGACACCATCCAGGCAATTGTCGACCGGGAACAACCCCAACCACCGACCCTGATCATTGTAGGCGAGGTAGTCCAACTCCAGGAGAAACTGAGTTGGTATAAATCACCGAAAGTGCCCCGCACCGGCGCCACCTCCCCCGCCGGCCCGGTCAGTGGATAGGAGAATCGGTGGATATGGTCGATTTATTGGTAGATGGTGGCTTCATCCTGATCATCGACCCCCATGTTCACTTTGACATAAAGGCAAACCCATGAATAACGTAACCATCACACCGGATAACCCCTCCCTGCCCGCTCCGCTGGCACTGCCTTTGAGTCTGGTCCCCGGCACCACCTACAGCCATGCCATTGTCAAAGTGCTGAATAAACTGTTTGGTCCGGAATTGGCTGATGGTGAACTGGACTTTCTGGACGGCAAAGTGATGCGCGTAGACGTGGTGGATGCCAGACTCCACTTCTGCATCACTCTTCGGGATGGTCAGCTGGCTGCGGCCGAAGCCAATCGACCGCACGACCTGAGCATCGAGGGATCCATTTACGATTTTCTGCTACTTGCCACCCGACGTGAAGATGCTGATACCCTGTTTTTTAATCGCCGCCTAAGACTCGGAGGGGACACGGAGTTGGGACTCTATGTCAAAAACTTCCTCGATGCACTGGAGCTCGAAGGCCGGATCGGGCCGTTTATCAAACTGATGAATGGGGTCACCTCCCTGATTGGACAGATCTCAAGCCTGCCCAAACCCCGCCTGCCGTTCCCAGGACTGGGCAGACGTAACTGAGGCGCTCAATTCCAACCGGGATATAACAGTGACGTTACAGCAACGCCCTGGCAGCCGCCTGGGCGCGGTTCTCCATCCCTGCGTCTCCGTGCCAGTAACCATTACATGAGCCAACCGGCACCAGTCGCTCCAACCGGGTAACAGCGGCTTCCCGCTCGATTTCTCCCTTCAGGCAGCCGCTGAACAGTTCAATCACCTTGGCTGTATGATTGGCCTGGGGACTGATGCGCAACACATCCACATCCAACTCCCGCACCTGATCCAGATCAGGCAACAGATTGAAGGTGTGGGCGGACTGGGTCTGAATACCGTTCAGGGCAAGGAAACGGGTATCGTCCTGGGCTGACAGGGTCAATCCATCGGGAAAATCGAGACAGCGATACTGGCAATCGTCTTTCGGCAGGTTAAAGGCACGGGCGGTAAAGCAGCGGGCCGAGTAGGCCAGTGGCAAGCGGCCAAAGGCGAACAACTCGGTCTCCACACCCTCGGGCCGTGACGACTGCATGCTCTTAAGTGTCTCCCTGGACAGTTCAACCGGAAACACCCAACGCTTAAGCCCTTGCCTGGCCAATAACGCCAGGGTCCTGTCGTTGTAGATATTCACACTGTGGCCGGCAACAAACGGCTTTCCGCGCATCAGTTGCACCGCCCCCATGTCGTTGGCCTCCACCATGTGCCTGCCGTTTTCGCACAGTCGACGCAAGCGCTTCAGTTCTGACTCAGCTTCCAACAACGCCAGCGTGGAAAACACCACCTCCTTGCCGGCCTCAGTCAGTCGCTCCGCCAATGCAAACCAGTCATCCGTCCGCATCAGGCTGCGCTTCGAGCAGACGGTCTCCCCAAGATAGATAATATCCACCGGCGAGGCTGCCATCTCTTCATAGAATTCAAGCAACTGGTCTTTGGCCCAGTAATAAAGCACCGGTCCAAGGGAGAGTTTCGGCTGTTTATTCATAATGTCAGAGACCTTTTACTGCCAGGGGCGACTATAAGCGCCAAGAGTGGTTTGCGTCCCTTCCGATACCTTGCCGAGTTCAGCCATCCATTCCGCCTGCGGCCGATAGTTATCCGGATCCCGTTGACAGGCATCCAGCGCAGCACGCCAGACCCTAGTCACCTGCTGCACGTAAACCGGGCTGCGCTGGCGCCCCTCGATCTTGATGGCGGCAATACCGGACGCCTGCAGTTGAGGCAGCAGTTCCAGGGTATTGAGACTGGTTGGCTCCTCCATGGCATGGTAGGTATTACCCCCCACACTGAAGCTTCCCTTACAGAGGGTTGGATAGCCCGCATTCTCCCCTTTGGCAAAACGATCAATCAGCACCCCACCCAATCGGGTCTCCAGGCCGTCCGCAGTCTCCCGCCACTCCACATGGCTGGCTGGCGAACAGGCGCCGTAGGTATTGGGGGATCGGCCGGTTGCATAGGATGAGAGAATACAGCGCCCCTCCACCATGACACAGAGGCTACCGAATCCGAACACCTCGATCTCCACCGGACTGTGGTTGACCACGTGTTGAACCTGGGCCAGGGAGAGTACCCGGGGCAGAACAGCCCGACGGATACCAAAGTTATCTTTGTAGAACTGCAGCGCTTCATAATTGGTGGCAGAGCCCTGCACCGAGAGATGCAGGTTCAGTTCAGGATAGCGGTTGGCGGCATAGTCGAGCACACCGATGTCTGCTGCGATCATTGCATCAACCCCCAGTTCCGCGGCCTGATCCACCGCGTTTTGCCAGCGGCTCCAACCATCCGGTTGAGGATAGGTGTTCAGCGCGAGAAACACCCTGACCCCGCGTTGGCGGGCATAAGCAATACCTTCTGCTATCTTGGCTGGACCAAAATTGAGGCCGGCAAAATGACGTGCGTTGGTGTCATCACGAAAACCGAAATAGACTGCATCGGCACCGTTGTCGACTGCGGCTTTAAGAGAAGGCAGATTACCGGCTGGGCATACTAATTCCATCGATTTAGTCACTCGGGCAGGGTGGAACGGGACAGGATCAATGCCGCTGAGGTGATGATCGACACACTCGCCATGCATCGATCCGCAGCTTTCACACAGCAATATTACCCATCTATTTGTGGGCTAATTATCCCCGCTCCGACGCCTTATTAACAACCCTTAAATCGTACGGGTTTAGACCATATTTCTGTTGTTAATCCCATCACCTTGGCCCGGTCGCCAGATAACGGTATGCTGCCCGGCACTGGCGGCCGGCAATCATGATTATGATCTACTACTGGATAAAAACGCTGCACATCAGCACAGTGACCTTCACTATCGGCTTTTTCACACTGCGCTTTGTGTGGATGCTGAACCGGTCACGACTGTTTAATCATCGTTGGGTGCGGCTGATATCCCAGATCAACGACACCCTGCTGCTGCTCGCAGGCATAGCTCTGGCGGTGATGAGCCGACAGTACCCGATCGCAGCCCCCTGGCTGACAGCCAAACTGGCGGCCCTGTTGCTCTACATAATATTTGGGATGTTCGCCTTTAAATGGGCCAGATCAAGGAGTAACCGGGTGCTGTTCGGTCTGCTGGCGCTGCTTACGGTCAGTTATATCGTGGCGGTTGCCCTTACCCGGACGCCACAACCCTGGAAGTATCTGCTCAGTTAGCCGGCATCAATTCACTTAATGCTCGGCGATCTCACGCAACCCCTCCAGATCCAGCAGGCGCAGACGTTTATGGCGTAGCTGTATCAGCCCACTCTTCTGGAAACGGGTAAATACGCGACTGACTGTCTCACTGGCCAAGCCTAAATAACTGCCAATATCACTTCTCGACATGCCGATCTGGAACTCCAACTGGCGCATGCCACGGGCACGAAGCCGCCGCGTCAGGTTAAGCAGAAATCCAGCCAGGCGCTGATCAGCACTCTGATGGATCAGGGTCGTGATCAATTGGTGATTGAATGCCACTTCCGTACTGAGCATTTTGATAATGCCCTGCTGCAGCTCTTCCAACAGATAGCCGGTATCCGCAAGCGATTCCATTCTCAGTTCACATACACTGCTGTCCTGCAGTGCTCTGGCTGTATAGGGGTAGCGCAGACCGGATAGCCCCTCCATACCGATCAATTCACCAATGACGTGGAATCCCACCACCTGATCCTGCCCCGAAGCCTTGGGAACATAGGTCTTAAATGAACCGGACTTGACTGCAAAAACCGACCGGAACTTATCGTCTTTCAAGAAAATGGTCTCACCGCGAGCCACCTTTCGACGCCGGAGCAGCACCCCTTCCGGGACATTACTTCCCTCCTCGGCATACTCGAGGATGGAGCACATCGGATCCAGACCGCAATCCTGACAAGCCACTTCACCCGGTGCTGGTTTCTCCGGCTCCCGTCTACGCCCAATCTGGGGAATCTGCTTTTTCACTATGTTCATCAATATGGCTCAATCACCGGTGGTTGAATGCATCTCCTGTCGGATACCCTAATATACCGTTTATAGCAACAATGTTCATTATCCCGCCCAAATTGGTCAGGAATAACCGTTGAAGATTACCGGGAATCACCACACTTGACGAATAGCCCCGGTCTCCCGGATAGAAATTTCCAGGGAGAGGGGCCAATCGCTGAAAAACATCGCAGACCTTGCCTACTTGAATAGTGCTTCTACAGAAAACCCATCCTTTTCCAGAATTCCACGCAGCCGTTTCAGGGCATCCATCTGAATCTGCCGGACCCGCTCCCGGGTCACCCCCAATTCGTTGGCGACCTGCTCCAGAGTGGCATTTTCATACCCGTGCAGACCAAAGCGCCGCTCAACCACTTCCCGTTGCTTATCGTTCAGCTTATCAAGCCACTCGTCCAGATTAGCCGTCATACCCTCGGCCTGGAGGCTGTCGGACGGATCTTCAGACTGGACGTCGGGAATCGTATCCAGCAGGGGTTTATCGGCGTTCTTGCCATAGGGTGTGTCAACAGAGGTGATCCGTTCGTTCAGACCCAGCATATGCTTCACTTCATCAATGGGCTTATCGAGCAGTTCGGCAATCTCATCCGCCGTCGGTTCATGATCGAGCATCTGGGTCAGTTTTCGGGCCGCCCGCAGATAGACATTGATCTCTTTGACAACGTGGATGGGTAAACGGATGGTGCGGGTCTGATTCATGATCGCCCGCTCAATGGTCTGTCTTATCCACCAGGTGGCGTAGGTGGAAAAGCGGAAGCCCCGCTCCGGATCAAACTTCTCCACTGCCCGAATCAGACCGAGATTACCCTCTTCGATCAGATCCAGCAGCGCCAGACCACGGTTCATGTAACGTCGTGCAATCTTCACCACCAGGCGCAGATTGCTCTCTATCATGTGCTGACGGGCGGAGACATCACCTTTCTGCGCCTGCCTGGCCAGGGTCACCTCCTCTTCTGCTGTTAACAGCTTTGAGGCGCCAATTTCGCTCAGATAGAGCCGGGTTGCATCCATCTGGGATACCTGACCGGAGGTACTCTCAGTTTCAGCAACTACCGATATATCCCTGTTCTTGGTACGTTTTACCCGGTTTGTTCCCCCCCGGGAATTAGTAAGACTGCTGTCATCCTCGCTTTTATTACCCGACTGCCGTTTGACCATTTAAATCCTCCTTGTGCACATCCTGATGGATATGACCACCTGCAGAACTATGGACGGCGTGGCAGCAGCTTCAGAGGATCAACAGGCGCTCCATTGCGTCTGATTTCAAAATGAAGCATGGGCTTTCCGTTTCCATCGTTGCCCATTTCTGCGATACGCCTTCCCTTCTTGACCGTATCTCCCTCTTTAACATGGATTTTTTTATTGTGACCATAAGCACTTAGATAATTTTTATTATGTTTTATAATAACGAGCCGTCCGTAGCCGATCAGTCCACTTCCAGCATATACAACCTTCCCTGTCTCTGCCGCCTTGACTGATGCACCGTAGCGCCCCTTGATTTTGACGCCCTTCTTTACCGGATCACCCTTCACGAAACGCTGCACCACTGTACCATCCGTAGGCCATAACCAGCGCAACTCAGAGCTATTATTAACTATTTTCCCTTTACTCTGGCTTGATGATACCTTCTTTTTAGCCGATTGGGATACCTGCTTAACAGATACTACCGGTTTCTTCTTGGTCGCGGCACCTTTGGTTTGTGGGGTTTTGACCGTAGCAGATTTGGCTACCCGTTTCTGCACCGGGCGCGTCAGGCGCAACCGCTGCCCCGGATAGATAATATAGGGAGAACGAATGCCGTTCCAGCTCGCCACAGAGCGGTAATCGATGCCAAAACGCCAGGCGATGGAGTAGAGAGTGTCCCCTTTTTGGACCCGGTAGACGGTGGGTCTGCTACTCCGCTGCGGCTGGGAGGACGGTTGTTCGCGGGATACAACCGGCGCCCGCACCGGTGCACTGCAACCCGCCAGATCGCCGATCAGTAGCAACACTACCAGTCCGGTGGTCAGCAGTCGCTCTTTGCGGGAGATAAGCCACAGGGGAAAACGCCTGGCTCCGCTGTCATTGGCCCGGACCGCTATCATCTTGCCACGCGCTTTACCTGCCAATATCACCACTTCCCCTATAACGGGCTATCCGTACAATTTCACCCCGGCAATGGTCAGGCCGAGCACCACCACCATAGCCCAGCCAATCCGATCAACATACTTGTGCAGTGTCGCCTCCATACGTTCCCCTCCCCAGGCCATCAGCCCGGCCACCATGAAGAACCGGGCACCTCGTCCGATCGCTGACGCCAGGATGAACGGCAGCAGTGCCATGGAGATGACACCGGCAGAGATGGTGAAGAGTTTGTAAGGTATGGGTGAGAATCCGGCCAGGAAGATCGCCCAGAACCCCCACTCATCGAACCAGCCTCGCACCTGAATATACTTCGGATAGTAACCGGCATCCTTGAGCAGGGGCTCAATCAGTTCAAAAGCGAACATGCCGATCAGGTACCCCAGCAAGCCACCCAGCACTGAGGCAATGGTCGTCAGGGAGGCCAGATTCCAGGCCTTGGCCGGATTAGCCAGGGTCATGGGGGCCAGCATCACATCCGGCGGGATCGGAAAGAAAGAGGATTCCGCAAAACTGAGTCCGGCCAGGTAACGCGGGGCATGGCGGTGTCGCGACCAGTCCAGCACCCGGGCATAGAGCCAGGAAAAGAGCTTCATTAAAGTGTTCCCCCTAACAGGGGTACAAAGACCACCTGTTCCAGTAACTCCTTGTCATAGCCGGTACGGGTTCTGGTCACCCTCACCAGCACCTGCTCGGAACGATTGCCGATGGGCAGGATCATGACCCCCCCAACACGCAGCTGATCCACCAGCGCCCGGGGAATACCCTCGGGCGCCGCCGTAACCAGTATGCCATCGAAGGGGGCATATTCCGGCAGCCCCATGCCGCCATCCCGATGGTGCAGGCGAATATTGCGGATATGCAGCTCCTGAAAGCGTTTCCTGGCCTGTAACTGGAGCGATTTGATCCGCTCAACGCTATAGACCCGCTTTACCAGCCTGGACAGGATGGCTGTCTGATACCCCGAACCGGTACCGATCTCCAGCACCGTCTCCATGGGCCCTGTCCCTTCCAGCAGCAACTCGGTCATCCGGGCGACGATGAAAGGCTGGGAGATGGTCTGCCCCTGCCCGATCGGCAGGGCTGTATCCTCGTAGGCGCGACTGGCCAGGGCCTCTTCCACAAAGATGTGCCGTGGGGTATTACGGATTGCTTCCAGCACTGCCTGATTGGCGATGCCCTCATCCCGCAGGCGCTGCACCAGGCGCTCCCGGGTCCGCTGTGAAGTCATGCCAATACCGCGATGTAGCGAACTGCTCATTGACCTATCCTGCCCAGCCACTCCCCGAGCCGGTCGATATCGCTGTATCGGGTCAGATCAACCTGGAGCGGGGTGACGGAGACATAGCCCTCCCTGACCGCATGAAAATCGGTCCCCTGGCCGGCATCCTGTTCCAGTCCGGCGGGCCCGACCCAGTAGATCGTTCTACCACGGGGATCGGTATCCCGCACCACCGGTTCGGCCCGATGACGATGACCGAGACGGGTCACCTGGTAGCCTTTCAACGCCTCGTAGGGCAGATCGGGGATATTGACATTGATAATGGTGTCCGATGCGAGAGGATTGGCCTGGAGGTGCTCCACCAGTTCCCTGGCGACCCGTGCTCCGGTCTCGAAATAGAGCGGATCGTGGGCGTTCATGGATAGCGCTATGGCCGGTAAACCAAGGAACCGGCCCTCGGTGGCGGCAGCCACGGTGCCGGAATAGAGCACATCATCACCCAGGTTGGCCCCGGCGTTGATGCCGGCGATCACCATATCCGGTTCATCCTCCAGCAGCCCGGTGATGGCCAGGTGGACGCAGTCAGTGGGCGTACCGTCGACCCGTATAAATCCATTATCCGCCATCTCGGCCCGGATAGGATATTCCAGGGTCAGGGAGTTGCTGGCCCCGCTACGATTCCGCTCCGGGGCCACCACGGTAATCTCTGCCAGTCCGGACAGCTCCTCGGCCAGCATTTTCAGGCCGGGAGCCAGGTAGCCATCATCGTTACTCAACAATATTTTCATACGAAATCAACACGCCAGGTACTCGGGTTTAAAGATCAAACTATACTGGAAATAGTGCAACTACTCGACCTGCAACACGATGCAGGATCACCTCTTCCGTTATCTAACGGCAGGATTGCGGTTCAATTGATCCCGGAATGATATACTCCCCCCCGGTATGAGTGACCATGAGCAAAAAGACGGGGATGATATCGATCTCCTGTTTCAACAGGCGATGGAAGATGCCGTGCCACATCAACACGACAAAACCACCCCCTACAAACCCGGTCTGAAACCGGTCCCGCTGCCGCCCAATCCGAAAGCAACCGGCGATGAGTTGAGTGATGAATTCATCGATCTCAATATCGAAACGGGCGAGGAACTGGAGTTTGTCCGCCCCGGTGTTCAGCAACGGCTGTTTCAGGATCTGCGCCGGGGCAAAATCCCGCCCGAGGATATGCTTGATCTGCATGGACTCCGGGTGGTGGAAGCACGTCGGGAGCTGGCGGGCTTTCTGACCCATGCCATCCGCTATCGTCTACGGGTGGTGCAGATCATTCATGGCAAAGGCTACCGCTCGGAAGACCGCCAGCCGGTGTTGAAACAGAAAATCAACCAGTGGTTACGTCAGCGCCACGAAGTACTGGCCTTCTGTTCCGCGCCCCGGTTTGACGGGGGCACCGGTGCGGCCTATGTGCTGCTCTCGCGGAAAGGCTTCAGGGAAGAGGCGTCGCGATAGTCAACGCACTCCCGTAACAAGGCCGTGGCAAAACACCCTTTGGGCAGACGGAAATCGAGCTCCAGCAGGTCATCCCGCTGATTCCAGGTCAGATCACTTACTGCGATGCGCAGCGCACGCCGCTCCATCTGCAGTCCGAAACGCTCCAGTCCTTCACACCAGAACTGTTCCGGCTCCAGCAGTGCCGATTCCAGTGCCGCCACTTCTCCCGACACCATGCGCTCACCACGTCCCCACAGGGGACCGGAGAGATGGATATCCATACGCTCCAGGCGTTCCATGATCTCATCATCCGGGCTGGGCGCCGCAAAACTGCTGCGGGTACCGGCCAGCATCATCCGCTCTCCCTTCAGGGGTCGGTTCCAGTTGCCCGCCTCAACCCGGGCGGCCAGCACCTTGTTGAACAGCAGTGCGCGAACGGCGGAGAGGTAGAATCCCCGTTTGTCCCGTTTGACCCGTTTCAACTCCCCGTTGAACAGGGCGCGGGCGGATCGCAGGTTGGCATCATCCGTGCCGAACCGCTGCTCGCCAAAGTAGTTGGGAACCCCCTCCCGGCGAATGGTCTCCAGGGTGCTCTGTAACGCCTTAGTATCACCCTCCAGCGCCCTGATCCGGATTCTGAAGCGGTTGCCCTTGAGCGCACCAACCCGGAGTTTGCGACTATGCCGGACACTCTCAAGGACCTGGAATTCCGGCGACTCAAGCGCACTCCAATCGGGCTCCGGCTTACCCGCCAGGCGCACCGAGAACCACTGTCGGGTCAGGGCGTGTCGATCCTTCAAACCGGCATAACTGACATCCATCCGGGATACCCCGGCCAGACGGGCCAACTGGCCCGCTACCCAGGCGGTATTGCTGTTGCGCTTCTCCACATGCAGCAGCCGATGCTCCCCCTCACCATCCGGCTCCACCAGCGGGATCTCATCAACCATGAAGTCCTCGGGAATGGAACGGATAAGGCCGGAACACCGGGGGGTACCATTGGCGAAAGGCAGAAGCCTGTTGTCTTGTTCGGTCACGGGAAGTCCGGGTTGTTGGAAAGCGGTTATTCTAACCCAACGGGCAGGATATCGCTGAAGTGATCTGGATGATTCAGCCGGCCGGGAGCGACCGTTTGCCGGGCAGTTGCAGGACAAAGCGGGCCCCACTCCCGGGCACGTTTTCCACCCGCAGATCACCGCCATAGTTCTCCCTGATGATAAAGTAGGAGACCGACAACCCCAACCCGGTACCCACGCCGATCGGCTTGGTGGTGAAGAAGGGTTCGAAAATCCGCTTGGTCAGCTCTTCCGGGATACCCGGCCCGTTATCTTCCACCTCCACCCGGATGCGTTGGGAACCGCCCTTGATTCTGAGGATGAAACGGGGATCGGTCAGAGGCGGGCGGCACTCGGCCATCGCCTGGGCGCCGTTCTTGAGCAGATTGAGCAGCACCTGCTGTATATGGCTGGGCTCACACTCCACCGCACATAACTGCTCGTCATATTCACGTATGATCTGTATCTGTCTGAAGTCGAAACCATCTTCCAGGCGATAGTCATTCGCCGCCAGTTCAAGGGACTGCTCCATCAGATCGCGCATGTTGCAGTTTTCAAGGTGCCGGCTGCCCTTCCGGCTGAAACTGAGCATGTTATCGACAATTTTCGCAGCCCGTTTGCCAGACTCACGAATCCGCTCGATCATCTCGTAAACCTTACGCTCCGAGAGGTAGCGGGATACCGAGTCAATATTGGTACCACAGGCTTCAGCGGTCTTGATATTGGCCGCCAGATCGGGACTGATCCGGTTTTGCATAACCTGAACATTCTGCAGAATGCCGGCCAGCGGGTTGTTGATCTCATGGGCCATACCGGCCGCCAATCCACCAACCGAAAGCATCTTTTCCGATTGGATCATCATCTCTTCAATACGCACCCGCTCGGTCACATCATCGATCCGAATCACCGCCCCATCGATGCCGTTGGTGGTCAGCGGGTAGATAGTCACATCATAAAGCCGGGCCACCTCACCGGCACTGAACCGGAGCCGTTGATCATGCGAGGAGAGTCCCTTGTAGACGGCATCCTTGATATGCCCCATCTCCTGGGCCAACTGGGGGAACAGCTGCATCAGATCCTCACCCTCCGCCTCGGAGGCGCTCACCCCGGTGAGCTGCTCAGCCTGCCGGTTCCACTGAATGACACGACAAGCCACATCTACACAGATCAACGAGGAGGGCATGGAGTCCACCACGTTGGTGAGCAGGTTCCGTAACCGGTTAAGCTCCGCCTCGGACTCCTCCTGCTGCCAGATATGCTGTCGATACTCTTCAAAAACCCGGTTCCCCTTATCCACCAGCAGTCCGATCTCGTCATCCTGGTGACCAGATGGCATGGCAATCCTGACGTTGTACTCATCCCCGGGATTGATCGCCGCAAAGGATGCGGCGGTTTTCATTAACGGCTTGGTCAGGGTCAGATAAAACATGATGCTCAGGAGCAGCGCCAACACCAGCATCTGAATAATGCTGAACAGCAGAATCAACCGGGCACGATCAAAAAAACCCAGTGTCACCAGATAGGGATCGATCATTACAGAGATGCTACCCACTGGCTGAGCACGCTCGGACCACTCCAGCTCAAGCCGGTAGGCCTTGCTGTTACCCATCAGCAGATCAGCCAACTGGCGCAGCGGAAAGTCCACCCGGGGGCGATCGGCACTGGCCAGTTGCTTGCCCAGATCATCCTGGATCTCCACCTGAAACACCGGGGGATACTCAAACAGGCCATTGACCACCTGCCGGGCCAGGCTGTTATCCAGGTTATAGGCAGCCTGGGCAGCGGAGGATTCCACCACATGCAGTACCTGGCTGACCGCCTCATCCACATGCCGTTTCTCCCGTTCCAGGTCAACGGCGATCTGATAGAACGAGATCACCAGACCGATAAAAAATACCGTCATCACGGTGATCAGGGTCTGCTTATAGGTCAGGCTGTGCCTGCGTTTTATCCCCACCACTGCTCCCGATCTGTTGCACCCATGAGGTCAGCCCTCAGCGGGCAGAACCTGTGTCCGCGACCGCCTCCAGAAGTACCACGGCATAACAGGCGATACCCTCTCCGCGACCGGCAAAGCCCATGCCTTCGGTCGTGGTCGCCTTGATGTTGATCTTGCCTGGATCGCTGTGCAGATCTTCACTCATGTTTCTGCGCATCGATTCGATATGCGGACTAAGCTTGGGCGCCTGCGCCACCACGGTGATATCCGCGTTACCCAGTCTCCAACCCTCGCTGTCCAGCAGCTGCATCACCCGCTTGAGCAGCTGGCGGCTGTCGATGTTTTTGTATTCCGCACTGTTGTCTGGAAAATGGTAACCGATATCCCGCAAACCTGCAGCGCCCAGCAGCGCATCACAGAGCGCGTGGATTAACACATCGCCATCCGAATGCGCCTCCAGCCCGAACGGGTGTTGAATCTCCACGCCCCCCAGGATCAGGGGCCTGCCGGGCCCAAACCGGTGGGCATCATAGCCCTGGCCAATCCGCATTGTATCTCCTCACTGACTGATCAATATTTGAGACCCCTATATGCCCGCCCCTTCCCCCGCAATCAGCAGCACAGGGCACTATGAGCTAATCTTGTTGTATAACAAGATGAAGGGCATAAGCGTTGTAATGTCTCATCATATAGGGAGGACAGGAAGATGCAAAAAACTGATGCTACCCCGTTCGAACTGCGCCAGATTCATCCAATGCCGGATAGTTTTTACGATTGGAACGAAACGTTGGCAAAACAGCTGGCGGCGGAAGAGCAGATTGAACTGACTGACCAGCACTGGCAGGTGATCCACTTCTTGAGAAACCACTGTGACGCACCGGGCAGGGGGTGCAGCGCCAGGCTGCTGCTCAAAACACTGAGTCGGCAATTCCGCAACCAGGGCGGTAAGCGCTATCTCTATACCCTGTTCCCCAGGGGGCCGGTGGTGCAGGGCTGTAAAATCGCCGGCATACCGCTCCCCCGATACGCCCTGGATCTCTCATTCGGCAGCGTGCACTGACCAGCAGGAGTATTCAGTCGGTCAATCCCTGGCCTGCTGATCCAGATAAAAACCGGCCAGAACCAGGTCCTCTGGCCGGGTGATCTTTATATTGTCAGCGTGACCTTCAACCAGCAGCGGCTGTCGGCCGGCCAACTCCATGGCACTGGCCTCGTCGGTCACCAGTCGATTATTGGTGAGCGCCTGCTCTAGCGCCCTTTGCAGTTCGGCACAGCGAAACATCTGTGGCGTAAAGGCGCGCCAGAGCCGATCCCGGGGAACGGTTTCAACTATTGTTGCTGCCTGATCATCAGCCCGCTTAATCGTGTCACTGACCGGCACAGCCAACAGACCGCCCACGGGATGATCCCGGAGATTTTGCATCAGCTTATCCAGATCACTCTGTCTCAGGCAGGGACGTGCTGCATCATGCACCAGCACCCAGTCGTCGGGATCTGCCTCGTCTTGCAGCGCCAGCAGGCCATTCAATACGGAATCAGCCCGCTCCCGACCACCGATCACCTGCTGCACCCGGGGGTGGTTTGCGTAGTCGCTGCCGGCCCACCAGTTATCCGTGCTAGAGATCGCCACAATCACCCGGGTAATGGCGGGATGCTCCACCAGCGTCTGCAAGGTGTGGTCGATCACCAGGCGATTCTGCAGGGTCAGGTACTGCTTAGGTACAGCCCCACCCATACGACGGCCGATCCCCGCCGCCGGTACAACTGCCCAATAGCGCCGGCCTGCCTCACTCACTGGTCGGGTTTCCGGGGCTCGATGATCTGGTAGAATATCTCCCCCTCCCGGACCATACCCAGGTCATTGCGGGCACGCTCCTCGATCGCTTCCAGGCCATTCTTCAGGTCATCCACCTCTGCCTGTAGTGCCTGATTACGTCGCTGCATCTGCAACAGCTGCTCCTTCTGCTGGGCGATATCCTGCTTCAGCCGGTACAGATCAGCCAGACTCCCCTCGCCCACCCAGAGGCGATACTGGAGCACCGCCAACATGGCGACAAGTAGCAGCATCAGAATCCGTATCATCATCTACAGTGACTTCTATCGGGTTACCCGGCAGCAGGGTTCGGGGAAATTCAGCAGGTGGGCGGGATCAGACGGAGCAACCGGTGCCGGTCACCCCGCCTGACACTTCCTCCACCGATTATCCGGTGGAGATCAGGTCCGGTCAGAGGTGCTTGAAGGCCCCTTTACCGGCATAGACCGCTTCGCTGCCGAGCTGATCCTCTATACGCATCAGCTGATTATACTTGGCCACCCGGTCGGTGCGACTCAGGGAGCCGGTTTTGATCTGTCCGGTATCGGCCGCCACCACCAGATCGGCGATGGTGGTGTCCTCCGTCTCGCCGGAACGGTGGGAAACCACCGCGGTATAACCCGCCTTTTTCGCCATACCGATCGCCTCCAGGGTTTCGGTCAGGGTACCGATCTGGTTGAACTTGATCAGAATGGAGTTGGCAATCCCCTCTTCAATGCCCCGGGCCAGAATTTTGGTATTGGTGACAAACAGATCATCACCAACCAGTTGCAGCCGGTTGCCCAGTTTCTCGGTCAGCAGCTTCCAGCCATCCCAGTCGCTCTCATCCATACCGTCCTCGATGGAGATGATGGGATACTGATCCACGATTCCGGTCAGGTAGTCGACAAACTCTGCCGCCTGGAACTGGCGACCTTCGGAGGCGAGATCATAGACCCCATCTTTGTAGAACTCGGAACTGGCCACATCCAGACCCAGGTAGATATCGCTGCCCGCCTTGAAGCCACTCTTCTCGATCGCCTCCAGGATCACTTCGATGGCCGCCACATTGGAGGGCAGATCGGGGGCGAAACCACCCTCATCCCCCACGGCGGTGTTGAGGCCACGGCCTTTCAGCACTGACTTCAGGGCGTGAAACACTTCGGCGCCGTAACGGACCGCTTCCCGGATTGAGCCGGCGCCTACCGGCAAAATCATAAACTCCTGGATATCCACGCTGTTATCAGCATGGGAGCCACCATTGATGATGTTCATCATCGGTACCGGCATCCGGTAGGGACCGTCCGAAAGGGAGCGGTATAGCGGCAGGGCCTTCTCCTGGGCGGCAGCATGGGCGGCAGCCAGAGAGACCGCCAGCAGGGCATTGGCACCCAGCCGGTCCTTGTTCTCGGTACCATCCAGTTCAATGATCTTCCGATCCAGGCCGGCCTGATCCTGTACATCAAATCCCAGCAGCGCCTGCTTCAGCTCACCGGTGATATTTCCGACCGCCTTCAGCACGCCCTTGCCCAGGTAACGCTGTTTATCGCCATCACGCAGTTCCAGCGCCTCGCGGGAGCCGGTGGAAGCACCGGAGGGTGCCACCGCCCGTCCAATAGCGCCATCAGCGGTAATGATATCCGCCTCGACAGTGGGGTTGCCACGGGAGTCCAGGATTTCACGACCTCGAACATCAACAATCTCAGACATTGTCACTCCAATTTGTTGGATTAATTTTAATATTAAAGCGTTAAAGATAGGGTCCAGACCCGACCGAAAACCGGGCCGTTAAATCGTCCACTCACAACAGTGGCGTTGGCCGGGCCGGGCTCCGCGGCAGGCGTCGTGTTCGACTCACCGTCGCGCGCTATCAAGTACCCTCTCCCGATCCCGGTCGCCCGGGACACGGCCTGTTAAAAAGGTCAAAACTGTTAAGGAAACGGACCTCAACAGCCGTCTGGCAGATCGAATTAAAGCGTGTTCTCGATAAACCCGCGCCGCTTGGTGACCTGATCCAACTCCATCAAGGTCTCCAACAAAGCTTCCATCCGGTCCAGCGGCCAGGAGTTTGGGCCGTCACTGAGGGCCTTCTCCGGGTTCGGGTGGGTCTCCATGAACAGCCCCGCGATACCCGCAGCAACGGCGGCACGCGCCAGCACCGGCACGAATTCGCGCTGTCCGCCCGAGGCGTTGCCCTGGCCGCCCGGCAACTGCACGGAATGGGTGGCGTCATACACCACCGGCACCTGACACTCCCGCATCACCGCCAGGGAGCGCATATCGGAGACCAGATTGTTATACCCAAACGAGGCACCCCGTTCGCAAACCATGATCTGCTGATTTCCGGTGGCACGGGCCTTCTCCACCACATGTTTCATATCCCAGGGCGCCAGGAACTGACCTTTTTTCAGATTGACCGGCAATCCCTGACTGGCGACTGACTTGATGAAGTTGGTCTGGCGACAGAGGAAGGCCGGCGTCTGCAGCACATCAACCACCGCAGCCACCTCGTTCAGCGGCGTATCCTCGTGCACATCCGTCAGCAGGGAGACACCGATGTCCCGTTTCACCTTCTCCAGGATCTTCAGGCCCGCCTCCAAGCCGGGGCCCCGGTAGCTCTCACCGGAGGAGCGATTGGCCTTGTCAAAGGATGACTTGTAGATGAAGGGGATACCCAGGCGATCCGTCAGTGCCTTCAACGTGCCGGCGGTATCCATTGCCATCTGCTCGCTTTCCACCACGCAGGGGCCCGCAATCAGAAACAGCGGGTGCTCAAGACCTACCTGGAATTCACCTAATTTCATGCTGGTACACTCTCCCTGCTCATGTCGTATTTATGTTTCCTTGCCGCCTGGATAAAGCCGGTGAACAGCGGATGCCCATCCCGGGGCGTGGAGGTGAACTCCGGATGAAACTGGCAGGCGATAAACCAGGGATGCTCCTTGATCTCGATGATCTCCACCAGTTTTCCATCCATTGATCGACCGGCGATGGTCAGCCCGGCCTTCTCCAGCTTATCCAGGTACTGGTTGTTAAACTCATAACGGTGCCGGTGACGCTCCACAATGGTGTCACTGTCATAGAGCTTGCGGGTCAGCGCATCTTCGCTCAGCCGGCACTCCTGGCCGCCCAGCCGCATGGTGCCACCCAGATCCGAGTCCTCACTACGCACCTCCAGTTCGCCATCCGCATTGAGCCACTCGGTAATCAGGGCGATGACCGGATAGGGGGTCTCGCGGTTGAACTCGGTACTGTGGGCATCCGCCATAGCCGCCACATTACGGGCATATTCGATCACCGCCACCTGCATACCCAGACAGATACCCAGGTAGGGAATACGCTGTTCACGGGCGTAGCGCACGGTCTCTATCTTGCCCTCCACACCCCGTTCGCCGAAACCACCGGGCACCAGAATGGCGTCCACCCCGGCCAGGCAGCCAGTGCCCTCTTTCTCCACCTGCTCGGAGTCGATGTATTTGATGTTGATCCTGGTATGGGTGTGGATACCGGCGTGAATCAGCGCCTCGGAGAGGGATTTGTAGGCCTCGGTCAGATTCATGTATTTGCCGACCATAGCCACCGTGACGCTGCCGTCGGTATTCTCCAGGCCGTCAATCACCGCACGCCACTCCGACAGATCCGCTGCCGGCACATTGAGGCCGAACTGGCGTACCACCAGCTCATCCATCTTCTGCTCGTGCAGTAACAGGGGAATGCGGTAGATATTGTCCGCATCCACCCCGGTAATCACCGCCTCTTCAGGCACGTTGGTGAACAGGGCGATTTTCTTGCGCTCCGCATCCGGCAGCGCGCTCTCACAACGGCACAGCAGTACATCCGGCTGAATACCGATGGAGCGCAGCTCCTTGACCGAGTGTTGGGTCGGTTTGGTCTTGATCTCACCCGAGGTCGGAATATAGGGAACCAGAGTCAGGTGCAGGAACAGGGCGTTCTGCTTGCCCAGTTCCACCCCCATCTGACGGATGGCTTCCAGAAAAGGCAGGGATTCGATATCACCCACCGTGCCGCCGATCTCCACCAGGGCGATGTCCGCGTCGCCGGCCCCCAACCGGATACTGTCTTTCATTTCGTTGGTGATATGGGGGATCACCTGCACCGTGCCGCCGAGATAATCGCCGCGTCGCTCCTTGCGAATGACACTTTCGTATATCTGGCCGGTGGTGAAGTTATTGTTACGGCCCATGGTGGCGCGAATAAAACGCTCGTAATGGCCCAGATCGAGGTCAGTTTCCGCACCATCCTCCGTGACAAACACCTCCCCATGCTGGAAAGGACTCATGGTGCCCGGATCCACATTGATGTAGGGATCCAGCTTGATCATGGTTACTTTGAGGCCACGCGCTTCGAGCAATGCGGCCAGTGAAGCGGAGGCAATACCCTTGCCCAGCGAGGAAACAACGCCGCCCGTGATAAATACGAATTTGGTCATAGACTCTGTGTCTGCAGGTGGAGGAAAGAAAAAGTTCAGGACGGGGCTTAATGGTACGCGAAAGCGACTATAGCCTCAATCAAAAGGCTGGCGAATTATTGTTAACGATGACTACCCCACAAACTGGCCGGTTTAGTGCCCGGCACGTCCTTGCGGGCCATCCGGGCGAAAATCCGCAAGGTTTTGGTGCAGTCCGGGGAAATGTTACTTGATCCAGAGCAAAGCAATCTGCAAAATAGCCGCTACTAACGGCGATGCAGGTTCATGACGTGAGCGGACATAAGGTCATCTCTTTCGATAATATCAAGGTTGCCTGCAGGAACTGTAGTCTGACCTCACTGTGCCTCCCCATGGGTCTCACTCCGGAAGACGTGGATCAGCTCGATGCCATCGTCAAGCGCAGCCGACCGCTGCACCGTGGCGATCACCTTTTTCAACAGGGTGACGACTTCCAGTGCATCTACGTGGTCAAAACCGGTACTGTGAAGAGCTTCGATCCCGGTGAGGATGGCAGCGAGCAGGTTCTGGGTTTCCACCTGCCGGGAGAGATGATCGGGCTGGACGCAATTGAGAGCGGCTATCACAACTGCTCCGCCAAGATTCTGGAGACCACCGCGGTCTGCGAGATCCCGTTCGAGCGACTGGAGGAACTCAGCAGTACCATACCCAGTCTGCAACACCAGATGTACCGCCTGATGAGCCGGGAAATCGGCCAGGATGAGAACATGCTGACCCTGCTGGGTAAACGCAATGCGGAAGAGCGGCTGGCATCGTTCCTGCTGAGCCTGTCCGAGCGCTTCCAGCGGCGCGGTTTTTCTCCCTCTGATTTCTACCTCAGTATGTCACGGCATGAGATCGGCAACTATCTCGGCCTGGCTGTCGAAACCGTGAGCCGGCTGTTTACCCGCTTCCAGGACGAGGGGCTGCTCAAGGTGGAGCGGAAACATATCCAACTGCTTGATATCCCACGCTTACAGCAGATCCTGCGTGGTGATCAGGGTAATATCCGGGAACGGCAGTTCACTTAATCTCCCCCCCTGGGGTGCCGGCCACCCCGGCCTGATCCAGTTGCCGCCACAGACAACCACCACCGGCGCCTTTTTCAATCAGATCGAGCCGCTGCTGATGGGCACTAAGCTCATCGGCACTGGCCCGCACCACCTTTAAGCGGGGCCGGGCCGGATCCAGGCGCTGAATCGGCTCCCCAAAGGATTCCCCATCACTGCCACTGGCATCCAGGGAGAGGGCGCTCTGACCGCCGGTCATCATCAGGTATACGTCAGCCAGAATCTCCGCATCAAGCAGCGCACCGTGCAGCTCCCGATGGCTGTTATTGATGTCATAGCGCTTGCACAGGGCATCCAGACTGTTGCGCTGCCCCGGATGCATCTTCTTTGCCATCACCAGGGTATCCACCACGGTGCAGAAGCTTTCCAGGGGTGGATGATCCGCCGCCAACAGCTTCAGCTCGTGATTCAGGAAGCCCATATCAAACGGCGCGTTGTGGATGATCAGCTCCGCCCCGTCCACATAGGCAATAAAATCATCCACCAGGTCGGCAAAACGGGGTTTGTCGGCAAGAAACTCATTGGTGATGCCGTGCACTTCGATGGCGGCCTGATCAATCTCCCGGTCAGGCTGCAGATATTGGTGGAAGTTATTACCGGTCAAGCGTCGGTCAACCATCTCCACGCAGCCGATCTCGATAATCCGGTGCCCCTGGCTCGGCTCCAGACCGGTGGTTTCTGTATCCAGCACGATCTGCCGTGTACTCATGATGTCAACTCCTCTACACCTCTGTTGGCGAGCTGATCCGCCAGTTCATTTTCCGGATGGCCGCTATGCCCCTTGACCCAGGCCCAGTGCACGTCATGGGTGGTGACCAACTGATCCAGTTGCAGCCAGAGATCACTGTTCTTGACCGGTTTCCTGGCGGCGGTTTTCCAACCATTCCGCTTCCAGTTGGCAATCCAGCTGGTAATGCCGTTCTGCACATACTTGGAGTCGGTGGTCACCCGCACGCTGGTCGGGCGTGTCAGCGCCTCCAGGGCCCGGATCACGGCGGTCAGCTCCATCCGGTTATTGGTGGTTTCCGCTTCACCACCATACAGATGACGCTCCTTCCCCTTGAAGCGCAACACCGCGCCCCACCCCCCTGGACCGGGATTCCCCTTACAGGCACCATCTGTATAAATCTCTACTCTATCAACCACTTAATCTCTACTCCAGGGAGGTCTGATATGATTTGCCGTGGGCTCCACCACGCCGCCCCTGATCGGTCGGGGGCGCAACTTCCAGGCCGGCTTGATGGGCGTCAGCCGGGACACCCGCTTAACCGCCAGTATCAGGTAGACACCAGACAGCGGCGACCAGAAGCGTCCGCCCAACTGTTCCAGAAATTCCAGACGCTGCAGCATACGGGGATGGCTCAACGGCGGACGGAACATCGCGCCCTGCTCCGCCTTGATCTGAAATCCAAGCAACGATAACCAGTCATGCACCCGCCAGGAGGAGATAAAGTGCCCGATCCAGGGAACCCGCTTGCTGCGTAACCGTAACAGCCGCCACAACCCCCACAGGCTCCAGGGGTTAAAACCGACAATAATGACATGCCCTTCGGGAATCAGCACCCGCTCCACTTCACGTAACAACTGGTGTGGATTTCTGGAAAAATCCAGCGTATGGGGCAGCAACACCGTATCGATGCTGTCGGAAGCGACCGGCAGATACTGCGGATCCCCCACTACGCATCGACTATCGAACGCATCATCCGCTTTCGGCACTAATATGACCTGAGACTTGATTCGACTCATTCCGAGCGGATCCAGCTGAACCCCCAGACAATCGATCTGCAACAGGTAGTAACCGAAACATTCGGCCAGCAGCCCCTCCAGTACGGCCTGTTCCAGGGCCAGCAACTCCTTGCCTGGCGTGGTGTTGAACCAGGTCCGAAGCGCATCTGTAGCGGGTGGGACAGTGATCCGATTAAATACTCTTTTCATCAGCAGGTGCGTTAGTGTGCGATGAACCGAACTGTACCCCATTCCGGCCGGAGATTCCCCCCTGGATCCCGGGCACTATACGCTTTTCTGCCGACCCGCCGTTGAACCGGCTGTCCGCTCCATCACCCGGATCGACAAGGTGCGATCCATAAAAGTGACACCGACCCCGCTTCGTTGCCGTTAACATGACCTGATTCCTGGAAAAAAACGGGTGATTTGCGTATGATCCCGACACATTTCAACGAATGCCAGACAGCCGCGGATAGTTTCATGTCGACGAGATTTCTGACTCTGCCTCTCCTGACCGCCTTGGCTCTGAGCGGCTGCAATACCCTCGGCCACAAAGCCGAACTAAATACGGACGACACAGAACTTCATTCCGTGACCGCCCGGACTGACACCGCATTGGCAGCCGAGCAGCGCCTGCATGAGGCGTTGGTTTCCGCTCCTCAGGTGGTCCCTCTTCCGGACTCTTCCGAATCCGGTGAAAGTGAGCAGCAGGCGGCAGATAGCTCGCCGGACAACCTGATGGATCGGCTGCGCGCCGGTTTCAGGCTGGAGATCCCCGATAACCCCCGTATCGACCAGCAGATCCGCTGGTTCACCGCCAACAGCGACTACCTGGACCGGGTGCAGAACCGCGCGGCTCCGTATCTCCATTTTATCGTGGAAGAGGCTGAACGCAGAGGCATTCCCAGTGAACTCGCCCTGCTACCGATCGTGGAGAGCGGTTTCCAACCATTCGCCTACTCCCATGGTCGCGCCGCCGGTCTGTGGCAGTTTATCCCCTCAACCGGCAAACATTTCGGCCTGCAACAGAACTGGTGGTACGACGGTCGACGGGACGTGGTAGCGGCCACACGGGCAGCGTTTAAATACCTGGGCAGTCTGGCGGAACGATTTGATGGGGACTGGGAACTGGCGCTGGCCAGCTACAATGCGGGGGCCGGCACGGTGCAGCGGGCCATCAAGCGTAACCAGCAACAGGGCAAACCGACCGATTTCTGGTCCCTCAAGCTGCCCGACGAGACCATGCGCTACGTACCGAAACTGTTCGCGGTAGCCAAGGTGATGGCGGATCCGGAACAGTATGGCGTCACCCTGGTCGAGATCCCCAACGAACCCTATTTTGACAGTATTGATATCGACTCCCAGCTCGATCTCGCCCTGGCGGCCGACATGGCTGGCATCTCCATTGAAGAGCTCTACAAACTCAATCCCGGTTTCAATCGCTGGGCAACAGCACCGAACGGACCGCACCGCCTGAGCATTCCAGTGGAAAAGGTGGAGCAGTTCAACAAGGCCCTGGCCGAACTCGATCCGCAGAAACGGCTGCACTGGACCCGCTACAAGATCCATCCAGGCGACAATCTGGGCAGCATTGCCAGGAAATACAAAACCACCGTGGCACTGTTGCGACAGGTAAACAAGCTGAAGGGCAATAATATCCGCGCCGGCAAACATCTGTTAATACCGGTCGCGGCCAAAAGTCTGGATCAGTACACCCATACGGCGGACGCCCGCCTGGCGAAAACCCAAAACCGGCAGCATAAAGGGAAACGGGTGACCCACAAGGTAGTCCCGGGCGACACCCTTTGGGATATCGCCAGACGCTATCGGGTCAACCATCGGGCACTGGCCCGCTGGAACGGCATGTCCCCCCGGGATACACTGCGGCCCGGCCAGCAGCTGGTCATCTGGCAACAGACCAACAAGGGACAACAGAATGCAGCCCAGCTGGTACCGACCCTGTCCCCACCAGTCAATACCCGCAGCAGTCTGCGCTATCGGGTACGCAAGGGAGATTCACTGGCGCTGATTGCACAGCGATTCAATGTGTCTGTTTCCGACCTGAGAAAGTGGAACACCCTGGATGATCGCTACCTGCAGCCCGGCCAACGATTACAGCTGTTTGTGGACGTTACCGAACAGACCCTGTAGATCCCCTGGAGTTACTGCTCCTGCTCCACCTTGAAGCAGCTCACCTGACGACCATCAACCAGCCGCTTCAGTTCCGGGTACGCCTCCCGGCAGCGGGGCATCGCCACCGGACAGCGCGGATGGAAATAGCAACCCGGTGGCGGATTGGCAGGGGACGGCATATCCCCTTCCAAGCGGATCACCTGCCGTTTCGACTCGGGATCGGCCACCGGTACTGCCGAAAGGAGCGCCTGGGTGTAAGGGTGTTTGGGTGATGCCAGCAACTGCCCCACCTCAGCCTGCTCCACAATCCGGCCCAGGTACATTACCGCAACCTCATCGGCCAGGTAGGAGACCACCGACAGATTGTGGGTGATAAACAGGAAAGCGAGCCCGCGACTGTTCTGCAACTGTTTGAGCAGATTAAGTATCTGAGCCTGCACCGATACATCCAGTGCGCTGGTTGGCTCATCACAGATGATCAGTTTAGGATCCACCGCCAGGGCACGGGCAATACAGATCCGCTGACGCTGCCCGCCGGAGAACTCGTGGGGATAGCGATCCACCGCATCGGCAGGCAGGCCGACCTGCTCCAACAGCTCCGTCACCCGGGCACGACGTTGTTGCGCCGAACCGCCGATCCGTTGTGCTCTCATCCCCTCTTCGACAATATCACCCACCAGCATGCGTGGATTCATCGAGGCAACCGGGTCCTGGAAAATAATCTGCAATTCTGACCGGCGAGCCCGCAGGGCACTGCCCCCCAACCGGGTCAATTCATCACCGGAAAAATCGACCGTGCCGGCGGTCGGCCTGACCAGCTGAAGTATGCCTTTGCCCACCGTGGTCTTGCCACAACCCGATTCACCCACCAGGGCCAGGGTCTTACCCGGCGCGATGGAGAGGGAGACACCATCCACCGCCTTCACATGCCCTACCGTGCGCTTGAACAGCCCTTTGTGGATCGGAAAATGGACCTTTAGATTGTCCACCACCAGCAGCGGCTGATGGCTGGTGGCGGGATTTACCGGGGCGTGTTCAGCCTCATCCGGTTCAATAATGGTGACCGGATCCTCGTGGGCGGCCAGATAGCAGCGCGCACCCTGGCCCGGCTCCAGCTCGGTCCAGCCCGGGGCCGTTTCACAATCCTCAAAGGCCCGATGGCAACGGTCGATAAAACGGCAGGCGGTGAATACCTGGTCCAGGGGCGGCACATTGCCCTTGATCACAGCCAGGCGCCGGCTCCGTTTCTTGGCGTCCGGCAACGACTCAAACAGCTTCTGGCTGTAGGGGTGCCGGGCATGGCCGAAGAAGCGTTCCCGGGTTGCAACTTCGATAATCTGACCGGCATACATGACCGCCACCCGATCCGCCACCTCGGCCACCACGCCAAGATCGTGGGTAATGAGCAGTATCGCCATCCCGGTCTGTTGTTGCAGATCCTTGAGCAACTTCAGCACCTGGGCCTGGATCGTCACGTCCAGTGCGGTGGTGGGCTCATCGGCGATCAACAGTTCCGGGCGACCGGCCAGCGCCATGGCGATCATCACCCGCTGCTTCATACCGCCGGAGAGTTGATGGGGATACTCGTTGATGCGCCGCTCCGGATCGGGAATGCCGACAGAGCGGAGTAACTCCACCACCCGTTGCTCCACCGAGTCCGTTTCGGTGCCATCATGGATTCTCACCGCCTCCCCGATCTGCCGACCAATGGTCAAGACCGGGTTCAGCGAGGTCATGGGCTCCTGGAAAATCATCGCCATGCGGCCACCGCGCTCTTCACGCATGACGTACTCCGGCAACTCCAGCAGGGCAGTCTTACCCAGATGGACGTCCCCGCCGACAATACGTCCAACCGGGGGCAGCAGACGCATGATGGACAGGGCCGTCATGGACTTCCCACAGCCCGACTCACCCAGCAGGGCAAAGGTTTCGCCTTTGCGAATCTCCAGGTCCACACCATCCACCGCCCGTACCGGGTGTTTCCCGTCGCCCAGCCAGGTTTGCAGGTTTTTGACTCTCAGCAGAATATCGTTCATGCCACTACGGTTTCCATGGTGGGATCAGCGTGAACTGCGCAGACGCGGATCAAACGCATCGCGCACCACATCAGAGAAGAGATTGGCCGACAGCACCAGTGTGAACATGAAGATCATGGCAGCCAGCAGGGACCACCAGACCACCGGCTCCCGGGCCATCTCCAGCCGGGCACTGTTGATCATGTTGCCCCAACTGTTCATGGTGGGGTCGACGCCGATATTGACATAAGAGAGCACCGCTTCGGCCAGTACCAGGCCGGAGAAGTCGAGCACCACGGTAATCATCACGATGTGCAGTACGTTGGGCAGGATATGACGCAGGATGATCTGAAAGTGCCCTACACCAAAGGCAACAGCGGCCTGGACATAATCAACTTCCCGCAGTTTCATCGCCTCCCCACGCAGCAGGCGGCACAGGCCGGTCCAGCTGGTGACGCCGAGAATAATACAGAGGAACAACAGGCGCAGATCGGCCCGCTCCACCAGGCTGTTGAACTCATCGGCGTGGTTGCTCATGTAGATCTGCAGCATCAGGATGGCAGCGGCGATCAGCAGCACTCCGGGGATGGAGTTGAGGGTGGTGTAGGTGTATTGGATCAGATCATCAATCCAACCACGGAAATAGCCGGCCATGATACCCAGCAGGATAGCGGCCGGCAGCATCACCAGGGTGGTCAGGGTGCCGATCAGCAGACCGGTACGGATACTTTTCAGTGCCTGATAAAAGACATCCTCCCCCACCTTGTCGGTTCCCAGCAGGTGATACCGGCTGGAGAGCTCGATCGCCCAGAACAGTACCATCAGCAACAGGGTCAGGGTCACCAGGACAGTACGCCAGGGGATTTCGCTCTTGCCCCTCAATACCTCCCGGGCGGCTTCGGCATAGCCGCCCCGCCGGCGGCCTCCCAGCAGGGCAAACAGAATGTTGGCGGAGACGAAACTCACCACCAATCCCTTGACCAACCCGATCAGGCTCAAACGGGTGATATCCGCTGCCCAGTCCCGCTCCGGATCCGCCAGGTGCGCACCACCATACTGCAAGCGGGGGTAGTCCCGGATCACCGTGCCATCCGGCTGCTCCATATTCTCCTTGGCATACAGATGGGTGGCCAGCGGCGCGGAGTAGGTCTTCTCCTGACGATCCCGCAGCGGCTGTACCAGGCGATCAAACAGACTCACCACCTCGGTGGACTGCACCTGCCCATCCGCCGGCTGATCGGTGGAGTAAGCCGGTTCAAAATGGATCGAATCCAGCAACCCGACCGTAACATAGAAACTGAGGATAACCAGGGTGCTGACCCCCATCCGGCTACGCACCACCAGCCGCCAGGGGCCACGCAGGTGCTCTTTGCCGGCGGCATAAATACCAAACGCAATGGAGACCGACAGCAGCAGGAACACCAGCGCGTCCGTCCAGAGAATCACCAGCCCGCCCATCATGACAAACGCACCCGCGGATCAACCAGTGTATAGGAGATATCGGTCAACAACAGGCCGATGATATAGAGCACCGAACCCAGGAACACCATGGCCCGTACGATGGCGAAATCCTGCCGGTTGATGGCATCGATGGTGTAGCTGCCCAGACCGGGTATGCCAAAGAAGGATTCGGTGATCAGGCTGCCCATGAACAGCAGCGGCAATACCACCACCACCCCGGTCAGAATCGGTATCATGGCGTTCTTCAGCACATGCCGGAACAGCACGATACCCTCGGAGAGCCCCTTGGCCCGGGCGGTCCGCACATAGTCCCGGTTGATCTCCTCCAGAAACAGAGTGCGATACCAGCGCGTCCCGGAGCCGATCCCGCCAACCACACCGATCAACACCGGCAGAATGAGAAATTTGACAGCGGCAAAACCGGTGTCATAGCCGGAGATGGGCACCAGATGCAATAACTTACTCACCAGGTATTGGCCGCCGATGATATAGAACAGGCTGGAGATGGACATCATCACCACGCAGATCACCACGCTCCAGATATCGATATAAGTGGCCCGGAAGAAGGCGATCAACAACGCATAGGTGATATTGACCAGCAACCCGATAATCAGCACCGGTACCGCGATGGCCAGGCTTGGCCACATCCGCTGGGAGATATCGTAGCCGATATCCCGGTCACTGTCGGAGGTGCCGAAATCGAACTGGAACAGTTTGAGGGATTTCTGGAAGAAGATGGTATCGGTCAGCTGCCCTACGCCCTGACTGGCCGAGTTGAACAGCAGGGGCTTGTCATAACCCCGCTCCGCCTTCCAGGTCTCGATCGCTTCCGGGGTGACCCGCTTCATGCCCAGGTTCATACGTGCCATATCATCCGGGGAGTTGACCACGAAAAACAGCACGAAGGTGAGGATATTCACGCCGATCAGAATCGGGATGGCATACAGAATCCGGCGAATGATATAGGCGATCATCGGGCGGCACTCCGTTCATGGCGGCGGTAGACCAGAACCGCCGGCACACCGCTGGCCAGCAGGAACAGCAGGAACAGCACCAGGGGCGCAATCACAGGCGGGTTCCAGGCCTGCTGCCGCGCGACACGGGTTGCCGGATCGATCCGTTTGTACTTGAGGGTATTGTTGGCCATCAGATTGGGTTTTACGTTTCCATACCAGTCGTGATAAAGCGAAAACGCCTTCGGATAGAAGCCCCAGATCCAGGGGGCATCATGGCGCAGGATATCCACCATGCGGTCGATGATCCGTTGCCGCTCCGGGCTGTTCTCCATGTTCTTCATCTGGTCGAACAGGGCGTTGAATTCAGGATTGTTATAGTTGACCGCATTCTCCCCGGCATGCTCCACCTTGCCATTGGGACCATAAAGCAGGAACAGGAAATTTTCCGGATCCGGGTAGTCGGCATTCCAGCCGAACATGAACAGCTGGCCGGTCCCGGTGCGCAGTTTCTCCTGGAAACGATTGTAGTCAGTGGCCCGGATCACCAACTGAATGCCCAGCTTCTTGAACTGTTTGCGCATCCAGTTGAGTTGCGCCTTGCTGTCCGGTCCGGCCGAGGCGGACTCGTAGTTGAGCACCAATGGCCGGCCGGTACGGATACTTTTACCGTTCGGGTAGCCTGCTTTGGCCAACAGGGCCCGCGCCTCGTCCAGCGACTTGCGCTTCGGCTTGCCATTCACCAGATCATAAACCACCGGATTGATCCCTTCCGGTCCCAAGCGGCTACCAAAGATACCGGGCGGCAAGGGACTGTGGGCCACCACGCCCCGGCCATTCAGGAAGATGGAGATGAACTCTTCGAAATTGACCGCGATAGAGATAGCCTGGCGCAGATAGCGATTCTCTTCTGAATCACCGCCGATTACCGGATCGGCCATGTTGAATCCCAGATAGAAGATCGAGGTCTCCACTGCCGTGGCCAGCTGGATATGCCGCTCCTGCATCTCCTCGGTCAGACTGGCCTCCCCTCCGGCGCCGAAGCGGACTGCCTGATCAAAACTGTCAGAATTGATGCCCGACGTGTCGTAGTAGCCCTGCAGAAACTTATTCCAGCGGGGAATGACCTCCTGCTCCAGACTGTAGACCGCCTTGTCCACCAACGGTAACGGTTTCCCCGCATCCGCCAGCATGCCGTTGTCGTGATCCTCCGGCTCCCCTTCAGATGGGTAGCTCTCTCCATGGAAGTTGGGGTTGCGGCTCAACACCATACGCAGGTTGGGATTGTTCTCCGTCAGCATGAAGGGGCCGGTTCCAATCGGATACCAGTTGAGGTTGATATTACGCCTGTCTAGCCCCGGCTGGCTGTAGAACAGATCCGCCTCCCAGGGCATGGGGGCGAAGAAGGTCATAGCGAGCCAGTAAGTGAACTGAGGATACTTGCCGTGCAGGCGAATCTTGAACCGATAGCGATCCAGTTGGGTAACACCGGCCATGGGGCGTGTCCTGAGATCAATAAATCCGGTGCTCTCCTCCTCGGCCGCCAACGCCCGGCTGAACTCAGCAAAACCGACAATATACTCCGACATGATGCTGGCGATCGGCGAGTGCAGCCGGGGATTGGCCAGCCGCTTGATCTGATAGATAAAATCCTCCGCGGTCGCCTCGCGGGTTCCGGTATGGGGGAAATCCGCCAGCGTATTGATCCCTTCGATATCATCCTCACTCAGGTGATGATAGCGATAGGCGCCCGAATCGTCTTTTGCCAGGGCCGGATGGGGTTGATAACGCATGCCCGGTTTGATCTCTATCTGGTACTCGCTGAACGCCACCTGGTCAGCTGCGGCATCCGCCGGCAGTGGATTACCCGCCTGATCGAAAAACTGTGGTTCCGGCACCTGCTCTGCCGCCAATGGCACCAGTTGATAGGGTCGCTTCAGAAAATGGTACTGGAGCGGTGGCTCGTAGATCTGGCCGATAAAGGCGTACTCATTGGCCGCATAGGAGCGGGCCGGATCGAGGTGCTTGGGACGTTCGGAGAACGAGCTGTAGAGGGTGTTGGAGTTCGCCTCGCTGGCGGGATAGGGCGCATTCCAGGCACGACCATCACAGCCGTTCAGCACGGTAACCAGCAACACAGCAACACAGCCGGCTAACAGCCCCTTACCGGGCCCTGTACGTCCCCTTGATGTCACTTTTCTCCTCCGCTGCCGGTTCTTATTGTTGATCCCACAATAGGCAACACAACAATGCCTGATATCCATTCAACAACAGGTGCTGACCAAAACCTGCTGCCAGAGTGGCAGCATATATTAGAACAGACCAACAAAAAACCGTCCGGTTCTTTTCGGATCGCCCCTTTTCCGGTACCTTAGAGGTGTTCGACGCACCCAAAGCCGGGCGCACATAGACTCTCTTTTCTACGAAGTTCAAGGAATTTACATGGGTTTCCTACAAGATAAACGCATCCTTATCGTTGGCGTCGCCAGTAACCGTTCTATCGCCTGGGGAACCGCCCAGGCCATGCATCGAGAGGGGGCGCAACTGGCGTTTACCGCACAGGGCGACAAGCTGTTGGAGCGGGTACGGAAAATGGCCGCAGAGCTGGATTCCGATATTGTCCTGCCGCTGGATGTCACCTCTGATGAACAGATCGATAACGTGTTCAGCGAGCTTGCCAAGCAGTGGGATGGTCTGGATGGCATTGTTCATTCAGTCGGCTTCGCTCCCCGGGATCAACTGGAAGGAAGCTATATCGATTCAGTCACCCGGGAAGGCTTCAGCATCGCTCACGATATCAGCGCCTACAGCTTTGCCGCACTGGCCAAAGCCGGTCGGTCCATGATGCAGGGGCGGAACGGCGCACTGATCACCATGAGCTATCTGGGAGCGGTACGCACCATCCCCAATTACAACGTCATGGGGGTGGCCAAGGCGAGCCTGGAAGCCAGTGTTAAATACATGGCAGACTCGCTAGGCCCGGAGGGAACCCGGGTCAACGCCATCTCGGCCGGTCCGATCCGCACCCTTGCCGCATCCGGCATCAGCGGATTCAAGGGCATGCTGGCGGAGGCGGAAAAGAAAAATCCGTTGCGACGCAATGTCACCATTGAGGAGGTAGGCAATGCGGCCGCCTTCCTCTGTTCCGATCTGGCATCCGGCATTACCGGCGATATCCTCTATGTGGATTCCGGCTACCATATCGTCGGCATGGCCTGACACCGGTAATCGTCGTCCGGTGAGTCGTGGACGGTCGTAGAACGGCAGCCGGCTTGCTGTTGGATAATTCAAACGCTGTACGATCGCCCCATAAAAAACCGCCCACTCCACAACCGTGCAGTGGGCGGTTTCATTTTTTGCACCGGGTTACTCGGTTGCCTGATCAGTAATCACCACGTCTGCTGACGCGCGTAGATTATTCTGCAGGTGCTGGAAATAACTCTTACCGCGCGACTCTGTCATCACCCGGTTCAGCACATCCTCACCCCCCACTTCAGCAGCCTCTTCCAGACTGCCATCAATCACCTTGTGGAGAGCGATCAGGGCCAAATCGCCATTGCTGAGCGCCAACTGGCCATAGACCGGCTGATCGCCTGTTGGATGGGGCATCATGAACAGGTGACCAAGCAGATCTGCCGGTATATCCTGCTCATCACGGCTAACCACTTTGCGGGGATTGAGTTGCGCCCCCTTGTCGGCGGCCACAGTCGCCAGAGTCTCCCCCTGAGAAAGCCGGTTCACCCACTCCGCGCCTTGCTGGGTTGCCAGTTCCATGGCTTTCTCAAGCCGCAGTTTATCCACGATGGACTGCTTTACCTGGTCCAGGGTTTTAACTGCCGCCTCTTCATGTTCCAGAACCCGCAGCACCAGTACATGTTCCGGGTTCAGCTCGATCGCTTCACTGTTATTGCCCGATACCAGCACATCGTCACTGAATGCGGCGGCTATGACCTTGGGAGCCCCCAACATGCCTTCCCCACCATTGCGGGTAATCCAGTCACTCTCTTTAAGTTCCATGCCCAGGTCATCTGCTGCTGGCTGCAGGCTATGGGGTTCCTCGTAAGCGATGTTACCGAGTCGTTCGGCATATTCGTAAAACAGACGCTCTGCCTCGGATTTCAGGTAGGCCTTCTTCACTTCATCTTTCGCCTCAGCAAAAGATTTGCCAGCGGGCTCGCGAATGTCGGTCAACTTAATAATGTGGAAACCGAAAGGTGTACGCACCAGGTCACTGACCTCACCCGGTTTAAGCTTGAACACCACTTCATCAAACGCAGATTCCATCACGCCGGTTTCAAAAAAACCGAGATCACCACCCTGGTCTGCCGACCCGGGATCCTGTGACAACTCTTTCGCAACAGCGGCAAAATCTTCGCCATTACGTACCCGCTCCAGTGCCGCCTGGGCCAGGCTCTGTGCCTGATCGATAGTCGCCTGGTCACTCCCCTCATCAACCGCTATCAGGATATGGCTGGCGCGACGCTGTTCAGCCGTCTTGTAGAGGGACTGATGCTGTTCGTAATAAGCCTGCAGGTCTTCCTCGGTGCTTGTCAGGGTCTTGGCAATACTGTCGATATCCAGATCCAGGTAGCTGATCTTGACCCGCTCCGGCGCCATGAACTCGTCCTGGTGTGCAGCGTAGTAAGCTTCAACAGATTGGTCACTCACCTCTACATTTTCAAGAAAATTCTCGGCCGGCAGAACCAGGTATTCGAAATCGCGGCGCTGAAGCCTCAACTTTACCAGACTGGTCATTTCTGACTTGGTGGTGAACTCGGAGTCGCTGACAGCCTTGGAGAGCTGCTCACTGACCAGCCCCCGGCGGACCTGTTCAACAAATCCGGCCTGCGTCTGGCCCTGCAGCCGCAGAGCACGTTCAAAGGCCT
Organism: Sedimenticola thiotaurini; assembly: GCF_001007875.1. Classification (NCBI taxonomy): domain Bacteria; kingdom Pseudomonadati; phylum Pseudomonadota; class Gammaproteobacteria; order Chromatiales; family Sedimenticolaceae; genus Sedimenticola; species Sedimenticola thiotaurini. Next base: position 1,663,516 of record NZ_CP011412.1, read on the forward strand.
CCTGGTTGAAACGGCCGTCCACCCGGAAAGCAGGGATCGACACAATGACCTGCTTGACCAGATCATCACCAACCCGCAGGCCCAGCTCATCCGACTTCTGCAACAGCAGGCTGTTGCGGATCATCATCTGCAGCACATCCTGTCTCAGTTTCTTCTCGTCGATCATCTCCGGGCGGTAATCATCACCCAGTCGCTGGCGAAGATTTTCCCGAAAATCCCGATAACCGTTGTCAAATTCCCGCTGGGTAATCTCCTGACCATTCACCGTTGCGGCTACGGGTTCGGAACCACCACCCAGATAGGAGTTAATACCGAAAAGCGCAAAGGGCACACTGATAAGGATAACTATGAACCAGGCGATCACTCCCTGGGCTCGTTCCCTGATGGACTGAAGCATGACGTACCTGAAAGTCTGGACAGTAAAAGAAAACGGGGTATCCCAAGGATACCCCGCGTCTTCTCACCTATGGCGGAGCGGACGGGGCTCGAACCCGCGACCCCCGGCGTGACAGGCCGGTATTCTAACCATCTGAACTACCGCTCCGAAAATGGTGGGTGCTGAGGGGATCGAACCCCCGACCCTCGCCTTGTAAGGGCGATGCTCTCCCAGCTGAGCTAAGCACCCGCTGAAGGCGCGCTAGTTTACGGCATCCTTCAGGGCTTTTCCAGCCTTGAATGAAGGATTTTTCGAGGCCTTGATCTCGATGGTAGCGCCGGTCTGCGGGTTCCGACCAGTGCGCGCTGCCCGCTCACGCACAGAGAAAGAACCGAACCCGATGACTGATACTTGATCTCCGCTTTTCAGCGCTTCGGTGATAGCTGCAATCATGCCATCCAGTGCGCGTCCGGCGGCTGCCTTCGATATGTCTGCAGAATCTGCCATCGCGTCGATCAGTTCCGTCTTGTTCATTAATAGTCTCCCCTAGGGTCTATAATCAAGGCGCTGTAATTAGCGCATGTAAATACTTTCATCGGTTACCGTTACAGGTGCGCGAAACGGGGTCAATTTATACCAGTGGCCCCGAAGAAGTGTCAAGCTAACTCATCCCAAAAGCCTAATTTAATGCGGTTTCCAGAGGAATCGACGCCCGATTCACCTCTGGCATGGCCAGTAATGAGAGAGCCGACCTGCGCGACCGGACACCTATCTCGTCCGTTCACACAGATCGGCAGGTTGAAAAACCACCACCCGGGCCCGCCAAATCGTACCTGACAACGATTATGGCACGGACCAACAAGTTACTACCATGAATCAGTGTCGCGTCAGACCGCCACCCTTCTTCACACTCTTTTTGGTGGTACGGGGTTTACTTTTAGGAACCTCAGCCAGATCACCCGACTCCTGCAGTGGCGTCGGCATATGGGTCAGGGCAATCTCCAACGCCTGCTCAATCCAGCGAACCGGGATAATCTCCAGGTTCTGCTTGATATTCTTGGGGATTTCCACCAGGTCACGCTCATTCTCTTCAGGTATGATGACCGTCTTGATACCGCCACGGTGCGCGGCCAGCAACTTCTCTTTCAGTCCACCAATCGGCAGCACTTCGCCCCTCAGGGTAATTTCACCGGTCATCGCCACATCCGCCCTGACCGGGATCTCTGTCAAGGCAGAAACCAGGCAAGTACACATGCCGATACCGGCACTGGGACCATCCTTCGGCGTAGCCCCTTCCGGTACGTGGACGTGTACATCCAGTTTCTGATAGAAATCGTTCTCGATCCCCAGTGCCGCAGCCCGACTTCTGACCACGGTCATGGCCGCCTGGATAGACTCCTGCATAACGTCACCCAACTGTCCGGTATGGGTCAGTCGACCCTTTCCCGGCACCAGCGCCGTCTCAATCTTCAGCAGTTCACCACCCACCTCAGTCCATGCCAGACCGGTTACCTGGCCAACCTGATCGTAATCTTCCACCTCGCCGTAACGGAAACGCTTCACACCCAGGTATTTGTCCAGGCTGGAAGGGGTAATGGTCATCTTCTTCTCTGACTTGGTCAGCAGAATCTCCTTGACTACCTTTCGGCAGATCTTGGATATCTCCCGCTCCAGGTTACGCACCCCCGCTTCACGGGTGTAGTAGCGGATGATGTCGCGGATACAGGCCTCTCTGAAGACGATTTCAGTGGCCTTCAGGCCATTGTTCTCTATCTGCTTGGGCACCAGGTAACGCATGGCGATATTGACTTTCTCGTCCTCGGTATAGCCGGACAGACGTATCACTTCCATACGATCCAACAGGGCCGCCGGCACGTTCAACGTGTTGGCTGTAGCGACAAACATCACCTCGGAGAGATCGAAATCCACTTCCAGATAGTGATCGGCAAAGGTGTGATTCTGCTCCGGATCGAGCACTTCAAGCAGCGCGGATGCCGGATCGCCACGGAAGTCCATGGCCATCTTGTCGATCTCGTCGAGCAGGAAGAGTGGATTCCGGGTGCCGATCTTGGAGAGGTTCTGGATAATCTTGCCAGGCAGTGCACCGATATAGGTGCGGCGATGGCCGCGGATCTCCGCCTCGTCCCGCACACCACCCAGGGCCATACGGATGAATTTCCGGTTAGTGGCCCGTGCAATGGATTGTCCAACCGAGGTCTTACCGACGCCCGGAGGGCCCACCAGGCAGAGAATGGGGCCTTTCAGTTTCCGTACCCGTTGCTGAACCGCCAGGTACTCGATAATCCGCTCCTTAACCTTCTCCAGGCCGTAGTGATCCTTTTCCAGTACATCTTCCGCTGCTTTCAGGTCATTACGAATCTTGCTTCGCTTCTTCCACGGCACATTGACCAAGGTGTCGATGTAGTTTCTGACCACCGATGCCTCAGCGGACATGGGCGACATCAGCTTCAGTTTATTCAATTCCGCCACCGCCTTCGCCTTGGCTTCTTTCGGCATACCAGCGGACTCAATACGATTCTCCAGATCCTCAATCTCGTTGGGTGCTTCGTCCATTTCACCCAACTCTTTCTGAATGGCCTTCATCTGCTCATTCAGATAGTACTCACGCTGGTTCTTCTCCATCTGGCGCTTGACCCGACCACGAATTCGCTTCTCCATCTGCAGCAGGTCGTTTTCAGCCTCCATCAGGCTCATCAGGTGCTCAAGCCTTTCACCGATATTGGCCATCTCCAGCACACTCTGCTTTTCATCCAGCTTCAGTGACATGTGAGCAGCCATGGTATCTGCCAGCCTGCTGGGTGATTCGATACTGGAGAGGGAGGTGAGCACCTCGGGGGGGATCTTTTTATTCAGCTTCACGTACTGATCGAACAGCGCAATTGCTGAACGCATCAGCACCTCAAGCTCCCGTTCATCATCCGGGGTGATATCCTCTATCGGGGAGAACTCTGCGGAGAAATAGCCGTCGGTCTCAGAAATCTCGGTAAGTTTCGAGCGGGAACCGCCCTCAACCAACACCTTTACCGTGCCATCCGGCAGTTTCAGGAGTTGCAGAATATTCGCCAGCGTACCGACCTGATGCATATCCGCAACCGCAGGCTCATCCGTCTCGGCACTCTTTTGTGCCACCAGGATAATCTGCTTATCCTCCCGCATCGCGGCATCCAGTGCCCTGATCGACTTCTCACGGCCCACAAAGAGGGGAATGACCATGTGCGGATAGACCACTACATCCCGTAACGGGAGTACAGGAATTACGGCACTGGAACCAGTGGTACGGGGATTGTTTAGCTCTTCTTGACCCATGCAGGGTACTCCTTCTGTTGCGGCCTATTGGCTGATACAAGTCAGCAAGACAGTGGCCCGTCAATCTGACCAATTACCCAATAGTGCTGAATTGGTGGCGGCAATGAAAATCCTGCCGTTCATGGGATGGTGGGGGCTTAAACGAAATATTTCAAGTTATTCGGCAGTGCGCTTTGTAGGGTAATAACCGGCACCCGACCCCCGGCACTGCCCAAGCAAGAGCCCAGGCATACCCTGGACAGAAAAAAACCGCTGTGCAGCCAGGCCGACCAGCGGTTTCCATGCCGCGGACAGGATGCCTCGGCACCCCGCCGCCATCAGTTTGCACCGTTCAGTCAGCGGCAACCATCTTTTGCTCACCACCTTCATAGATGATGTACGGATCCGATTCGCCGGTGATGACCGCCTCGTCCACCACCACCTTGGAGACATTCTCCAGCGATGGCAGGTCGTACATGGTATCCAGCAGCACCTGCTCCATAATGGTTCGCAGACCACGTGCACCGGTTTTCCGCTCCATCGCCTTGCGTGCGATCGCAGACAGGGCATCCGGCCGGAACTCCAGCTCGCAGTCTTCCATATCAAACAGCCGATGATACTGTTTCACCAATGCATTCTTGGGTTCTGTCAGAATCCGTACCAATGCCTCTTCGTCCAGCTCCTCAAGCGTAGCCACGACCGGTAACCGGCCGACAAATTCTGGAATCAGGCCGTACTGGATCAGATCCTCCGGTTCCACATTGGTCAGGATCTCGCCCACCTTGCGGGATACATCCTTGCTGTGTACTTCGGCTGAGAAACCAATCCCACCCTTCTCGGAGCGGTTGCGGATCACCTTGTCCAGACCGGCGAAGGCGCCCCCAACCACGAACAGGATATTGGAGGTATCGACCTGCAGAAACTCCTGCTGGGGATGCTTGCGGCCACCCTGGGGCGGGACCGAGGCGACCGTGCCTTCGATCAGCTTCAGCAGCGCCTGCTGTACGCCCTCACCCGAGACATCACGGGTAATGGAAGGATTATCGGATTTACGGGAAATCTTATCGATTTCATCGATGTAGACAATACCGGTCTGGGCCTTTTCGACGTCGTAATCGCACTTCTGCAACAGCTTCTGAATGATATTTTCGACGTCCTCACCCACATAGCCCGCTTCGGTGAGCGTTGTGGCATCCGCGATGGTGAAAGGCACATTGAGCATGCGCGCCAGAGTTTCAGCCAGCAGGGTCTTACCGGAACCGGTCGGGCCTATCAGCAGAATATTGCTCTTGGCAATCTCCACCTCATCCTTGTTTCTGCTGGTATCAAGCCGCTTATAGTGGTTATACACAGCAACCGACAGCACTTTCTTTGCCCGGGCCTGACCAATTACGTATTGATCCAGCAAGGCACTCAGTTCGTGGGGCTTGGGCAGTTTTCCAGCGGTTTCCACACCGCCTTCCTGCATCTCCTCACGAATAATATCGTTACATAACTCAACACATTCATCACAGATGAATACTGATGGGCCGGCGATCAGCTTACGAACTTCATGCTGGCTCTTTCCGCAGAAAGAGCAATAAAGCAATTTGCCGTCATCGCCTCTTGTCTTGTCATCACCCATGAACCCATCCTCTCGGTATTTCGGTCAATCCGCTCTTACTCATAGATCAATGTATAAAGCCGATCGAGCTTCATTACAACCCCTCAACAGGTAATCCCATTTGCTCAATAGCTTGGGGAGTTGCTGGAATATATCTAAATTTATCAAATAAAACAGCGGGTTAATAGCGCTATTTACTCAGTGGCAGAGGGACGACGACTCAGTACCTGATCAATCAGTCCATAGGCGACTGCATCCTCGCCACTCATGAAGTTGTCCCGATCAGTATCTTGACTGATGGTCTCAAGGGACTGACCGGTGTGGGTCGCCATTATCTGATTCAGCCGATCACGCAGCAGAAGGATCTCCTTGGCGTGGATCTCGATATCCGTTGCCTGACCCTGGAAGCCGCCCAAGGGCTGGTGGATCATCATCCGGGAGTTGGGCAGGCAGTAGCGTTTGCCTTTCTCACCCCCGGCCAGCAGTAATGCCCCCATGCTGGCCGCCTGGCCGATACACATGGTACTGACATGGGGCTTTACAAACTGCATGGTGTCATAGATTGCCAGACCGGCACTCACGGAGCCACCCGGAGAGTTGATATAGATGTGGATATCCTTATCCGGATTCTCAGACTCCAGGAAAAGCAACTGGGCCACAATCAGGTTGGCCATGTTGTCTTCCACCTGACCGACCAGAAAAATCACCCGCTCCTTGAGCAGCCGCGAGTAGATATCGTAGGAGCGTTCTCCACGGGAGGTCTGCTCGACCACCATGGGAATCAATCCCAGATTTGTTGCATCCAATCCGCCTGTTTTTCGTAAGTCGGTCATACTGAATTGATCCTTATATCCTGCCTTTATTCGTCTGCCGCTTCCGCATCAGGGGCTGCCGGATTCATCACCTCATCAAAGGTCTTGGTGACATCCTCAACCTTGACCTGATCCAGCACCCAATCAACCACCTGGTCCTCTAGAACCAGATTCTGGATACCCGAAAGCTGCTCCTTATTGCCATAGTAGTAATCGATAACCTGCTGAGGCTCTTCGTAAGTCTGGGCAAACTCTTCGATCCGCTGACGTACCCGATCCTCATCAACCTCGATACTATTACTGCTTACCACCTCGGCAATTATAAGCCCAAGAGTAACACGTTTCTTGGCCTGGTCCTCAAACAACTCAACCGGCAGATTAATGTTGTTTCCCTGGCCACCCTGGGCCAGGTTGGCCTTGGTCTGCTGCAGCAACACCTCTGCTTCCCGCTTGACCAATGCTTTCGGCACATCCAGCTTATTCGCCTCCAGCAGCGCATCCATGGCCTGCTCCTTGACCTGGTTGCGGATCTTGTCTTCAAGCTCACGAGTCATATTGGCCCGGATCTCTCTGTAGAATCCCTCCACACCATCTTCCTTGATGCCGAAGGCCTTGATGAACTCCTCATTAACTTCGGGTAATACCGATTCGGAGACCTTGGTCACCTCAACCTCGAACTTGGCGGGTTTGCCAGCCAGATGCTCGGCGCGGTAATCCTCGGGGAAGGTCAGTTCCAGGGTGCGGGATTCACCGGCCTTGGCGCCGACCAAGCCCTCTTCAAAACCCTCAATCATCCCGTGGGAACCCAACTCCAGGGGTACGCCGTCTGCCGAACCACCTTCAAAAGCTTCGCCATCGATATAGCCTTTGAAATTGACCGTCACCTGATCACCTTCCTGCGCAGCACGATCAACCTCACTCCAGGTCACCCGTTGCTTGCGCAGTTTCTCCACCATGTTGTTCAGATCATCATCGGTCACCTCAACCACGGGGCGCTGCACTGTCGCGTCGCCGAGGGGGTTGAGAGAAACCTCCGGCATTACTTCAAATACCGCCACGTAGGCCAGCCCTTCATCCGCTGCCTTTTCGACTGGCTCGATAGAGGGCTCGCCGGCAGGATTGAGCTTCTCCTGCATCAGTGCTTCAAAATAGCTGGACTGCACCAGATCACCAAACACTTCCTGCTTGGCATCGTTGGAAAAACGCTTGCGCACTACTGACAGAGGTACCTTGCCAGGGCGAAAACCGTCCAACCTGACGGTCCGCGCAATCTCTTTCAGTCGCTTCTCCACCGCCTGATTTACTTTCTCAGCGGGGAGTTCAACTGTCATACGACGCTCAAGCCCTTCACTCGATTCAACCGAAACTTGCATGAAAACCTCTTCTGGCAGTATTTGCTGCCATTCCTCTGTCTTAAGTTAAAAGTGGCTACCACTGACGCAGCAACCGAAAACTCGCCCCATTCAGGGCAGATAACCGGCCCGGGACTGAAAAATCCGGGCCTTTCAAACCTACCTGCCAAACTCAGAAAATTGCCACCAACCCCATGTAAATCAATCCATTAGGTAGCTACTGTTGGTACCAAAAAGCACGCTGCCATTGGCAAATTAGCCGGTTATTGTACCTAAAAACAACCACTATTAAAGCGCATTTTGTCGTCTTCACCGGATCGTGAACGACTGGCACGGCGGGACATCTGTCCTGATACGGCAATACAGGCAACTGTGAACATATGGACACGTTCTGAATTGATCGTCCTGGGCAGGAACCTGAGACCGGGAAAGGGCGCTCAATTGTGAGAATGGTGCCGTCCGGGAGACTTGAACTCCCACACCTTGCGGTACCAGAACCTAAATCTGGCGTGTCTACCAATTCCACCAGGACGGCATGTGGGGGCTGATTATAGAGACCGCTCGCGGGGCAGGTCAATTGATCAGAGCGTCGGCACACGTTCTGATCAGATCAACCGCTACGGTCATGTACTGTCAGCCGGCCAAATGAGAGAGTGTGCAGACTGAAACCAGACATCGCCGGTTACAACAGCGGCGCTGTCCAGCCCGCCCATGAGGCTGGACAGTCATCTTGAATCAGATCACCTTGGAGAAGTTTTTCTGCTGTACACCTGCCGACAGGTAACGATCGAAAGCCATGCAGATATTACGGATCAGCAGGCGCCCCCGGGGCAGCACCCTGACGCCGGCATCATCCATCTGGATCAGGCCATCGGCCTCCATGCCCGGCAAGCGCGCCAGTTCCGCGGCGAAATAGTCACTGAACTGAATACCCCAGGTCTGTTCCACCGCAGAGAAATCCAGCACAAAGTTGCAGATCAGGCGGGTAATCACATCGCGCCGGATCAGGTCATCCCGGGTCAGCTCAATGCCCCGGAACACCGCCAGTTTGCCGGCATCGATGGCGCCATAATAGTCATCCAGCCCGCGCGCATTCTGGCTGTAGGTATTACCCACCATGCCGATGGAGGTCACACCCAGGGCCACCAGATCGCAATCGGAGTGGGTGGAGTAGCCCTGGAAATTACGATAGAGCGTCCCTTCCCGCTGTGCTACCGCCAACTCGTCGTCCGGACGGGCAAAGTGATCCATGCCAATGTAGACGTAGCCCGCACTGGTCAGGTGATCGATAGTCATCTGCAGGATATCCAGTTTCACCTGGGGGGCCGGCAGATCATCAGCATGGATGCGGCGCTGGGGTTTGAACAGTTCCGGCAGATGGGCATAGTTGAACACCGATAAACGGTCCGGCCCCACCTCGATCACCCGATCCAGGGTCTTGGTAAAGCTTTCAACCGTCTGGAATGGCAGGCCGTAGATAAGATCGATACTGACCGAGCGGAAATTGTTGCTGCGGGCCGCTTCCAGCACCGCCATGGTCTCGGCCTCGGACTGGATGCGGTTGACCGCCTTCTGTACCCGGTCATCCAGATCCTGCACCCCCAGGCTGAGGCGGTTGAAACCCACTTCACGCAGGGTACGGATCGTCTCCGCGGTCGCCTCACGGGGGTCGATCTCAATGGAGTACTCACCCTTGTCATCGTCGGCCAGGGTAAAGTGCTCGCCGGTCACCCGCATCAGCTCCTGCATCTCCTTATGACTGATGAAGGTCGGGGTACCGCCGCCCCAGTGCAGCTGCTCCACCACCCGGCTCTTGTCAAAGATCGCGCCCTGCATGGCGATCTCCTGGTAAACCCGGTCCAGGTAGGTGGCAGCCATACTGCGATCCTTGGTGGCGATCTTGTTACAGGCGCAGTAGAAGCAGATAGTGTCGCAGAACGGGATATGGAAATAGAGCGACAGGGGCCCGCCCTGCTCATTGGTGGCAGAGGCCGCCGCCCGATACTCGGCTTCGCCAAAGCCTTCGTGGAACTGGGGAGCGGTGGGATAGGAAGTATACCTGGGCCCGGAGTAGTCGTACTTATTGATCAGCTCCAGATCAAAAACCAGTGATTGATCCATGATTAGTCCTCACCCACGTCGAGACCCCGACGATGGGTTTCGTTGATCTGCTGCAGCAGTATATGGAAAGGGATCTCGTCGCCGTGACGGTTAGCCACTTCCATAAAAGGGAGATCCTCACGCCCGAAGGCATAGGTACCATTACACATGGACTCGTAGAGCTGTCCGATACCCCGCTCGAGGGGTTCCAGATAAGCGGGGAAATTGACCATCTCCTCCATCTCATACAGCAGACACTCTTTCAGATCACCCACTTCGAATTTGGCCTGCTTGACCCACTCTGCATACTCTTGCGCAGTGCGCGCACGTTGTATTGCCATGTTATCGCCTATCCTTCATCAAACACTTCTTGATATTCATTGAGTTGCTCGGCAGTCAGCAGGAACACCCCGTGACCACCCCGTTCAAAGTCCAGCCAGAGGAATGGCACATCGGGGAAACGTTCAACCAGCGCGTAGTCGCTGTTACCCACCTCAACAACCAGAATGCCGTCCGGCTCCAGGTAGTCGGAAGCCTCCTGAAGAATACGGCAGGCGATATCCAGCCCATCCTCTCCGGCCGCCAGCCCCAGTGCCGGCTCCCGATGGTATTCGTCCGGCAGGCTCTCCATCTCTTCCCGCCCCACATAGGGCGGATTACTCACAATAATGTCGTAATGGCGCCCATGCAGACCGTCAAACAGATCAGACCTGATCGCCTCCACCCGTCCCTCCAGGTCATGGCGTTCGATATTGATCGATGCCACTTCCAGCGCCTCTGGCGAGATATCCACCGCGTCCACATCCGCCTCTTCAAACGCATAGGCGCAGCCGATAGCGATACAACCACTGCCGGTGCAGAGGTCCAGCACCCGGCTCACCGCCTCCGGCTGGACCCAGGGTTGGAATTGGGTCTCGATCAGTTCAGCAATCGGAGACCGGGGTACCAGCACCTGATCATTGATATAGAAATCCAGCCCGGCAAAAGTCGCCTCGTGAGTCAGGTAGGCTGCTGGTACACGGCGTACGATGCGCTCCTGAAACAGCTCGCATACCCGCTCTTTCTCCCCTGGAGTAAGTGCGGCATCCAGGTAGGCCGGCGGCAGATCCTGGGGCAGATAGAGGGCGTACAGGGTCAGTCTGATCGCCTCATCAAAAGGATTATCGGTCCCGTGACCAAAGTAGAGACCGGCCTCGGTAAACCGACTGGCGCCCCAGCGGATAAAATCCCTCAGCGTATTCAGATTTTCAATCGCATCAGACATGTCGGGACCACAAACAGAAGATCACGAATGATAGCCTATTTGCTTTACCGCTGGAATCGGCAGCCATTCACAACCCGCACACAGGCTTCATGCCGGGGTTACAATCGGGCCGCCTCCTGTCCTGGCAGAAACATCCAACCGGATGAAATCCACAACCCCATATCCGGGTCTCTATCTTCGACACCAAGCAAAAATCGCCTAGCCAGTGATCCGGCAAAGCCAGGCAATCAGCCGGTTTGGCCGACAGTTACCCCAGGGGAACGCGTGCTATATGCTGTATAGATCGGAAAATGGAAACCGTCGGATCCCATGAAAATATTCAAAATGCTTAAAACCCAGATTGGGGCAGCGCTAGTACTGATTATGCTGCTGTTCGGAACCCTGTTCAGCATGAGTATGATGGCCCTGAATGAGCAACAGAGCTACAACACCCTGCTGAATATCACCTCCCGACTGGAGCAGACAGCACAGAATCTGGTTTCCCTGGGCATGAACTACGCCATCAATGTCCCGCAGGACAGCAGCAGCTACGATCGTGACGTTAAACTCTACTACCGGGCCATGCACGATCAGATGAAAATACTCGACACCATGACCAACAGCTTCATGATGGCTGAATTCCCCCCCGCCCTTACCGAGATCGGCGAATACTTCCGCCCCAGCCTGATGCCGGCCACAAAACAGGCGGTATCGGCAGTGGAAGAGGTCTGGCAAGAGTTTCGGGACGGCATTAAAGATGCCCTGGATGAAAGCACTGGCATGCCGCACCTGAAAGAAGCCGCACTCTATATCACCGGCTACCATGCCCCCCTGGTCGCTTCCATCAACATTCTGCACAACCGTATTCAGCAGCAGACCAAGCAGCGACTGACCCATGTCTACCAGCTGCACATCAGTCTGCTGTTTACGGCCGTGCTGATCACTATCGGTGTATTCGCCTGGTTTTACCTGGTGGTATTAAAACCGCTGCGACACGCAGTTGACGGCTTTCAGAAGGTAACTCAGGGTGATTTTGGTTACCAGGTCCCTATCGCGGGCGACAACGAGTTGGCCCTGATGACCCGTTCGTTCAATCTCCTGTCCCTACGTCTGCACAGCCTGTTTCGACTGATTGACCGGATACAGCAAGGCTCGGACCTGAACGAGATACTCGGTTTTGTGGCCAACGAATTCTCCGCCCTACTGCCACTCGACTGGGTGGGCGCGCTCTTTGTCACCTGCGACAACAACACCATGGTGCTGGAGGGTAGCTACCGGAACGGACAACCGGAAATCTCCCCGAGAACCCGTTACTCCCTGAGAAACACCCTGCTGCTCAAGGCATTGGAATCGGGCGAGCCCCTGCACATACCTGACATGTCCTCCACTGTGGTCAACCCTGAATACCAGTTTCTCAATCACCTGTTTGCAGAGGGCATCCGGGATGCCATTTTTCTGCCCATTACCGATGCCAGCCCGATTCCCGGAATTCTCGCTTTTGGCACCTGCAAGACAGACACCTATACCCCGGAACACCTGGAGCTACTGACTAATATCGCCGGTCTGATCACTCACAGCTTTGGTCGCACGGTACGCCTGGCGGAGCACAACCGGCTGGCCGCCATTGGCAGCTTTGCCTCCGGGATCGCCCATGAAATCCGCAGCCCGCTCTCCACTATCAGCATGGCGCTGGACTATTTCCAGGAGACCGATCTGCCCGGATCTGCCAACAAAAGAGCTGAACTGGCGAAGCGGGAAGCAACCCGAATGGCACGACTACTGGAGGAGATACTGCTGTATGCCAAACCGCTCCAGTTAAGACTGCAGCAGGTCGACCTGAAACAGCTGCTGAACCGGCTGTTCGAGGCCCACCATGCCATGGTGGAGGAGAAGCAGCAGCGATTTGAACTGATTGCACCTGACAGCGACATGACCATACTGGGTGACCCGGATCGATTGGTACAGATTTTCCTCAACCTGGCAAAAAACGCCTGCGACGCAGCCGATCATGGCGAATCCATCCTATGGCAGGTGGAGAAGGAGCTGGCCAGCCGCTCCCTCAGAATCAGTGTCACAAACCGGGGAGAACCTATTAAGGAGGAACATCTGGCGCAACTGTTCAATCCCTTCTTCACCACCAAAACACACGGCACCGGATTGGGTCTCAGCATTGTCAAACGCATCGTTGAAGCACACGGGGGTGACATCACCATCAGCTCCGGGGAGCGACAGGGAACCACAGTCACCCTGCTGATGCCCCTGGCATAACACCCTGAACCACCTCTTCCGGCGGCCGAGCGGAGTCAATCAATACAAACTAAAAAGGGCTACCCCTGCGGGTAGCCCTTCATAACAACGCGCACAGCGGGTAATCCGGCTAACTACTTCAGGCCGCCGCGGTATCCGTTGACGGCATAACCGTATCGTTACCCTGTTTCTTCCGACACCCCTGTTCTTTAAGGCCACCGCGCTCCACCAGCTCAGCCAGGGTGATGCTCTGCAGGAATGAAAATATCTCATTACTCAGATCATCCCACAGGTTATGGGTCAGGCAGCGCTTACCATCCTGGCAATCACGGTTTCCACCACAGCGGGTGAACTCCACCCATTCATCCACCGCACAAATAATATCCGCAATGGAGATCTCATCAGCTTCACGACCCAGATAGTAGCCGCCACCGGGACCACGCACCCCCTTAACCAACTGCTTGCTTCGCAGGGCCGCAAACAGCTGCTCCAGGTAAGAGAGCGAAATACCCTGGGTCTCGGAAATTTCAGCGAGGGTGACCGGTCCGTCTGTACCGTTCAGGGTCAGATCCAGCATTGCAGTTACGGCGTAGCGCCCTTTGGTTGATAGTCTCATAATCTCAATTCCGCGTGGTGAATAATTACCTACTTCTTTACTTGGTTATAAAACTATCATTTCCCCATGGAAATTGTCAACATTTATTAGAACGGCCCCAACATCGAACCGGAGACCGCATCCCACCAAGTGATGGAAGGCTTTAAAGTCAACCAGTTAACCCATAACGGGCATGTTAAAAAACGTGATCAATGAGGGGGTAGACAAGAGAACAGCAACTTGGTTTCAAACCGGTAGCAGATGTTTTCGACCTGGGCCGGTAACCGCCTGTTCCGGCAGAAAGCAGTGACCCTGCCGAACTGAATAGGCAAGCCACTTGGAAAGAAACAGGCTGATTCGCCACTTCTGTTCGAGGGTTGGTCGGGTCACGCCCTGATTCAAAGGCAGGATATGCTGCTGCAGATTCAGTACCTCGGCCTGGCGTGAGTCATGGTAGACCCGAATGGTGGCGTCCGGATCGGGCGCCTGCCCCGATTCATGGGTGAAATAGTAGGTCAGGTGCAACAGACTGGTGTAGGGCGTCTGCTCCAGAACTTCCAGATAGAGATCGGTTGCACCCTCCAGATGGGAAAGGTAATGGCCCTGCATATGGCGCACTTCAGGGGCTAACCGGGTCAGGTAGATATAGTTTTCTTCACACAGATCCATGAGCCAGCCCACCGTCGGTTTTCCCGACAGTAGTGCCTTAAGATTCCAGGGATAGTGGGGTCTGTGGAGCACGCCTTTCCTCTTGTTGGGTTGTGGAGCAACAGATGCCCGTGACTAAGGCTTCCACATCCACCGTACCAGATTAACTTCCACAATATCCACCCGCTGATTGGACTATCGCCGCACATGCCAAGTGCCCGCGCTGACGTTGGCCTGGGCCCGGGTCGATTTCGTAACGAGTCACTGATCCGGACAACAGTCACCAACCATGCCGACACAAAACCGTCTGCTCAAAATAGAGAAAGGCCGGCGTATAGCCGGCCCTTTCAGGTCTGTAACAGCGCGGAATATCAGCCGTTCTCTTTCGCTATCTGCTCATGCACTTCTGCCATATCCAGTTCACCAGCTTTCTGAACCAGTTCGCGGAAGCCGCCCTCGGGCAAAGCCCCGGCCTGACTGAAGATGATCACCTTCTCACGGAATATCATCAGGGTGGGAATGGAGCGGATCTGAAAATGACCCGCAATCTCCTGCTCCTCTTCCGTATTCACCTTGGCAAATACGATATTGGGGTGGTCCTCGGAGACTTTTTCATAGGTCGGCGCGAATGAACGGCAAGGACCACACCAGGGCGCCCAGAAGTCGACAATGACAAAGTCGTTGTTGGTTACGGTTTCTTCAAAGTTCTCTTTAGTCAATTCTACGACGGCCACGGGAAGATCCTCTTACACAAATTTATTAACAAAAAACTATATCATTAATTACTAATAAATACTAATTTTATCCCGGCATAAAAAAAGCCGGCGTTAACCGGCTTTTTACAACCCTATTTTAAATCCCTCAGTCCAGGGCCGCAAATATGCTGTCCCGGATCTGTTCCACACTGCCGACTCCGGCAATCTTGTGGTGCTTCGGCGCCCCACTCTGACCGCTGGCCGCCCAGCTGGAGTAGAATTCAATCAACGGCTCAGTCTGATCGTGGTAAACCTTGAGTCGCGCTTTAACAGTCTCTTCCTGGTCATCATCCCGCTGGATCAGTGGCTCACCCGTGATATCGTCCTTGCCTGCTTCCTTGGGTGGATTAAAGGTGACATGGTAGGTGCGACCGGAAGCCAGATGAACACGACGTCCGGACATGCGCTTAATGATCTCTTCATCCGGCACATCAATCTCCACCACTGCGTCCACCATGACGCCCGCATCCCGAAGCGCCTCAGCCTGGGGAATGGTGCGGGGGAAACCGTCAAACAGGAAACCATTGGCACAATCGGCTTCGCTGATCCGCTCTTTCACCATGCCCATGATGATATCGTCAGAAACCAGGCCGCCCTCGTCCATGATCTTTTTTGCCGCCTTACCAAGCTCAGTCCCCGCTTTGACATGGGCTCGCAGCATATCGCCGGTGGAGATCTGCGGAATGCTGTAGCGCTCCTTAATATAATTGGCCTGGGTACCTTTTCCCGCTCCGGGACCGCCTAGCAAAATCACGCGCATTAAAATACTCCTTGGGTTTACCGAGTAACAATGAATTCCGAATGGCTGGAGTCTGACACAGGCCACCCCCAATCACCATTCGAGTATGCAAATATATGAATATAAAAGACTTATGTTGCAAATGCACATAAGCGTACCAAACCCTACCAAACGACCCATTAATCCACAATAAAAAAACCCGCGACGGTAAAACCGCAGCGGGTTTTTTCTGACACAACCGCCAAAATCAGGCGGAAAGACTCAACATCAGCTTATTCAGGCGATGCACAAATGACGCGGGATCTTCCAGTTGCCCACCTTCGGCCAGGGTAGCCTGATCCAACAGCACCCGGGAGAGATCGGCAAAACGGTCCTCATCCGGCTCCTGATCCATCTTCTCCACCAGGGGATGTTTCAGGTTCAGTTCAAGAATCGGCTTGGTCTGCGGAGCGTCCTGACCCAGCTGCTTCAGCACCCGCTGCAGATTGGCGCCCATGTCGTGTTCATCGGCCACCAGGCAAGCGGGAGATTCAGTGAGGCGGCTGCTCACCCGTACATCCTTCACATCGTCCCCCAGTGCGGTCTTGACCCGCTCCAGCAGTCCTTTGTGCTCTTCGGCCTCTTTCTCCAGGGTCTCCTTATCTTCCATATCGCCCAGATCAAGCTGCCCTTTGGCGACAGACTGCAGCGGCTTGCCTTTGTACTCGGTCAGGTGAGATACCAGCCACTCATCGACCCGGTCGGTAAGCAGTAGCACCTCCACATCCTTGGTCTTGAACACCTCCAGGTGCGGACTGTGACGGGCGGCCGCATAGCTGTCGGCGGTGATGTAGTAGATCTTCTCCTGCTTCTCCTGCATCCGCTCCAGGTACTGATCCAGGGAAACCGTCTCATCCTTGCCTTCCGACTTGGTGCTGGCAAAACGCAGCAGACCGGCGATCCGCTCCTTGTTGGCGAAATCCTCGGCCGGACCCTCTTTCATCACCCGACCGAACTCTTTCCAGAACTTCTGATACTTTTCCGGCTCATCCTTGGCCATCTTCTCCAGCAGTCCCAGGATGCGCTTGGTGCTGGCGGTGCGGATAGTATCAATCTTCTTGTTATGCTGCAGCAGCTCCCGGGAGACGTTCAGCGGCAGATCATCGGAGTCCACCACCCCTTTGACAAACCGCAGGTAGTGCGGCATCAGCTTTTCCGCTTCGTCCATGATGAACACCCTGCGTACATAGAGCTTCACCCCGTGCTTCTGATCACGCTCCCAGAGATCAAATGGCGCCCGGGACGGGATATACAGCAGCGAAGTATATTCGTTGGTTCCCTCGACCCGGTTGTGCACCTGATCCAGCGGGTCCTCGAAATCGTGGGCGATGTGCTTGTAGAACTCGTTGTATTCCTCGGCGGTGATGTCGGACTTGTTACGCATCCAGAGTGCCGTGCCCTTGTTGACCTGCTCCCACTCCGGCTCCGCCTTCTCCTCGTCTTCCTTCTCTTCCGCACCGTACTGCTCCTTGAGCATTTCAATCGGAATGGAGATGTGATCGGAAAACTTGCTGATAATGCTGCGCAGCCGATAGCTCTCCAGGAACTCATCCTCCTCCTCATTCAGGTGCAGGGTGATACTGGTGCCGCGGGTTGGCTTCTCGATGGTTTCAATACTGTAGGCACCCTCGCCGGTGGACTCCCAGCGCACGCCATGCTCGGCCCCAAGACCGGCCCGCCGGGTCTCCAGGGTCACTTTGTCGGCGACGATGAAGGCGGAATAGAAACCTACGCCGAACTGGCCGATCAGCTGACTCTGGCTGGCCGAGTCATCACTTTTGTTGCCCAATGCCTCCAGAAACTTCTTGGTACCGGAGCTGGCGATGGTACCGATGGTCTCGGTAACCTCCTGGCGACTCATACCGATACCGTTGTCCTCGATGGTGACAGTACGTCGCTCCTTATCCACTGACACCCGGATCCTGAGATTGGAATCACCTTCGTAGAAGGCATCATCGGTCAGCGCTTCAAACCGGAGCTTTTCGGCGGCATCGGACGCATTGGATATCAACTCCCGCAGAAAAATCTCCTTGTTACTGTACAGGGAGCGAATCACCAGGTTGAGAACCTGGCTCACTTCTGCCTGAAACTCCAATGTCTCTTTGTGCGCATCGACTGTCATGGTGTTGCCGCCTCCGATAATGTTTCAAGTGGTACAATTTTTCACTGTTTGGCTGCACAAACCCCCGCCAGACTGAGGGGAAATTCGCCATCGACTGATAGTGAGGGTAAACCGGTGAAAATCAAGGGGTTTGGCTGAGATTCAGCCGGATTGACCGGGAGCGCGCGGGGCAATTCCGGGTCAACGGCGCTTTTTCATCCTTCAGTGATGGCAAAATCAGCCTCGCCGACCCTCATTGTGTTTGCAAAATATGACAAAATCCGTACACTTCAGCCCCACCTGAAGCGAGTAGCGTTTAGATACTGTGAACACCCCGAAACCGGCCACAGATCGACGCCCTGGCGCCAACTACTGAAGAACGGCACTGCACCCGACCTACAAGCCGGATCACGATCGCCATGCTCAAGCGCCTGCTCTTTGTCGTTGTCGTCTCTTATGGGGCCTATACGACTTACAATTCTCGCTCCGTAGAACATGATCCGGGGGTACTGGTCAAGAATACCCCACACCAGAGTGAAATCGACAGCGCTCAGCCCTTCACCTATAAGGGTTACCAGGTGACGCCACTGGCCGATTTCAACCTGGACGCCAGGATACTGGGCATCGAGCATTACAGCCTGGGAAGAGAGTCGGATCTTTCACCGGTCGATCTGGCTCTGGGCTGGGGCCCAATGTCCGACAGCGCGGTCATCTCCCAGCTATCAATCAGTCAGAGCGGACGATTTTATCACTGGTCTGCTTCGAGATTGCCTGTCCCTAGAGAGGCCATCTCCAGCCATTCGGCCAATATGCACATGGTGCCGGCCGATTCGCGGGTAGAAAAAGAGTTAATGAGCCTCAGGGAAGGTGAAGTTGTCCGGATTGCGGGCTACCTTATCCGCGCGGACGCCCCCGACGGCTGGCACTGGGTCAGCTCACTGACCCGCGAAGACAGTGGCAACGGCGCCTGCGAATTAGTGTGGGTCAGGGAAGTGAGCCGGCGTATGCCAACGCTATAAGTATTTATGTTTGCAGCAATTTACCGAGGAAGATCATGAACAACTATGTCCAATGGCTGAGCGAACTGGGGATGGACGACGTCGAGCATGTCGGCGGCAAGAATGCCTCCCTGGGTGAAATGATCCAGAACCTGTCCAACCTGGGGGTGCAGGTGCCGGGGGGTTTTGCCACTACCGCTTACGCCTATCGGGAATACCTCGCCACCGATGGCCTGGCGGACCGTATCAACGCCGCCTTGGACAAACTGGACGTGGATAATGTGCGGGCCCTGGCCGAGACCGGCGCCCAGATTCGGCAATGGATCATGGACACCCCGTTTCAGCCGGCCCTCAATGATGCCATTGACGAGGCCTACGCCGCCCTGATCAAGGAGTACGGCGAAGAGGTCACCTGGGCAGTACGCTCCTCGGCCACCGCGGAAGATCTGCCGGATGCCTCGTTCGCCGGCCAGCAGGAGACTTTCCTCAACGTCTCCGGGCTGGATAACATCAAACGCCAGATACACGAGGTATTCGCCTCCCTGTTCAATGACCGGGCCATCGCTTATCGGGAGCACCAGGGCTTTGAACACTCTCTGGTGGCCCTATCCGCCGGCATCCAGAAGATGATCCGTTCCGACATCGGCGCTTCCGGCGTGATGTTCACCCTGGATACCGAATCCGGTTTCCGCGACGCCGTGTTTATCACTTCCAGCTATGGCCTGGGCGAGATGGTGGTACAGGGTGCGGTCAACCCCGATGAATTCTACGTCCACAAACCCACCCTGGCGGCCGGCCGACCGGCTGTGATCCGGCGCAATGTGGGCGGCAAGGCGATCAAGATGGTCTATAACCCGGGCGGCACCAGCCCGGTCAAGATCATCGACGTGGAAGAGAAAGAGCGTCACCTGTTCTCCATCACCGACGCCGAAGCCGAAGAGCTGGCGCGCCAGGCCATGACCATTGAAAAGCACTACCAGCGGCCGATGGATATCGAGTGGGCCCGGGACGGCATCGATGGCAAGCTGTACATCGTCCAGGCACGGCCCGAGACGGTGCAGAGCCGCGGCGGCAATGTCATGGAGCGTTATGAACTGAAAGGCAAGGGACCGGTGCTGACCGAAGGTCGCTCCATCGGCTCGCGGATCGGCGCAGGTACCGCCAAGGTAGTGATGAGTCTGGACGATATGGATGACGTACAGCCGGGCGACGTCCTGGTGACCGACATGACCGATCCGGACTGGGAGCCGATCATGAAGCGTGCCGCTGCCATCGTCACCAACCGGGGCGGACGCACCTGCCACGCCGCCATCATCGCCCGTGAGCTGGGCGTACCGGCTGTTGTGGGCTGTAACGACGCCACCCAGAAAATCAGCCATGGCCAGGAGGTGACCGTCTCCTGTGCGGAAGGTGATACCGGCTTTATCTACGACGGCAAACTGGACTTCGAATACAAGACCATCGAACTGGACGCGATGCCGGAGATCCCCACCAAGATCATGATGAACGTGGGTAATCCGGACCGCGCATTCGACTTTGCCAGCGTTCCCAACGCCGGAATCGGACTGGCCCGGCTCGAGTTCATTATCAACAACATG
This sequence comes from Sedimenticola thiotaurini, assembly GCF_001007875.1. NCBI lineage: Bacteria > Pseudomonadati > Pseudomonadota > Gammaproteobacteria > Chromatiales > Sedimenticolaceae > Sedimenticola > Sedimenticola thiotaurini. The sequence goes on from NZ_CP011412.1 coordinate 1,684,028, forward strand.
ATCGGCATTCACCCCCGGGCACTGCTGGAGTATGACTCGCTACCGGAGGAGCTGAAGGCGGAGATCGCACCACGCATTGCGGCCTATAAGAGCCCGAGCGACTTCTATATCAGCAAGATCATCGAAGGCGTCTCCACCCTGGCAGCGGCCTTCCCTGGCCCGGTTATCGTACGCATGTCCGACTTCAAGTCGAACGAATACGCCAACCTGATCGGTGGCCCCCGCTACGAACCGGACGAAGAGAACCCGATGATCGGTTTCCGTGGCGCCTCCCGCTACATCTCGGAGAGCTTCGCTCCCTGCTGGGAGATGGAGTGCAAGGCACTGAAATATGTGCGCGAGGAGATGGGCTTCACCAATGTGGAGATCATGATTCCGTTCGTCCGCACCCTGAGCGAGGCGAAAGGTGTGGTGGAAGCCCTGGAGGCCAATGGTCTGAAACGGGGCGAGAACGGCCTGCGCCTGATCATGATGTGCGAACTACCCTCCAACGCCGTGCTGGCCGAGGAGTTCCTGGAGTATTTCGACGGCTTCTCTATCGGCTCCAACGACATGACCCAGCTCACCCTGGGCCTGGACCGGGACTCCAGCCTGATAGCGCACAGCTTTGATGAACGGGACCCGGCCGTCATGAAGATGCTCAGCATGGCCATCGCCACCTGCCGCGCCCAGGGCAAATACGTGGGCATCTGCGGACAGGGCCCCTCGGATCACCCGGATCTGGCCAAGTGGCTGCTGGAGCAGGGCATCAGCAGTGTCTCACTGAACCCGGACACCGTCATCGACACCTGGCTGTTCATGGCGGGCCAGCAGGCCTGACCCCACCCTTTCAGGCCTGAACAGCAAAACCGGGCGGGTTTTCCCCGTCCGGTTTTTTTTCGTCTGACCGGCTGAATTCCACGCAATTCAAAAGGCTTTGATTCCCCCCGGTAACGTTTACAATAGGGCCAACGATCACCCGGGCAGAGACCCGTCAGTCGAATATCGGGAGCGTATGACAGTGGAAGAGAAGAATGTAGATATCGCCATAATCGGCTCCGGCAGCGCCGGACTCTATGCCCTGGGCCGGGTCAAGGCCTCCGGGAAAAGTTTTGTATTGATCAACGGTGGCGAACAGGGAACCACCTGCGCCCGGGTCGGCTGTATGCCGTCAAAGGTGCTGATCCAGATCGCCGAAGATTATCACCGCTGCGGCATCCTCGGTCGCTACGGCGTAGAGGGTCACAAATCCCTCACCCTGGATGGTGAAGAGGCGTTGGGCCATGTGCAGGATCTGCGGGACAACTTTGTCGACCGGGTCATCAGTAACAGTACCGCCCAGATGAGTGACGAAGTATTCCTGGAGGGTTATGCCAGGTTTATCGAGCCCCATCTGCTGGAGGTAAACGGCAAACGGGTACGGGCCGACAAGATCATTATCGCTACCGGTTCCCGCCCGGTGATCCCCAAGCCCTGGCAGGCCTTCGGCGACCGGATTCTCACCACCGACACCCTGTTTGAACAGGAACAGCTGCCGGAGTCACTGGCGGTGATCGGCCTGGGGGTTATCGGGCTGGAGATCGGCCAGTCGATGGCTCGGCTGGGGGTGGAGACCACCGGCTTTGACCAGCTGGAGACCATCGGCGGACTGGATGATCCGGCGGTGGCCAAGGCGGCTATCGAGATCATCGGACGTGATTTCCCGCTCCATCTCGGCCACCCTGCGGAGATCACTGAAGAGGGTGACAAGCTGCGCGTCACCGCCGGCGAACACTCCGTGGTGGTGGACAAGGTGTTGGCCAGCCTGGGACGGCGCCCCAACCTGGACAATCTGCAGATCGAAAACGCCGGCATCGACCTGGGCGTCCATGCCATCCCCGCCTACAACCCCAACACCATGCAGATCGGCGACAGTCACATCTTCCTGGCCGGCGATGTGAACGCCGAGCGCCCCCTGCTGCATGAGGCGGGGGATGAGGGCCGGATTGCCGGCCACAACGCCAGCAGCGATCAGATCCAGGCGTTTAAACGCAAGACGCCCCTGGCGATCAACTTCGTCGACCCGAACATCTGCCATGTGGGCAAACGCTGGTCCGAGCTGGACTACGCCCAGACCGCCGTCGGTGAAGTCAACATGGCCCCGGTGGGACGCGCCCTGATCATGGGTAAAAACAAGGGTGTCATCCGGGTCTACGCCGACAAGGTCAGTGGCAAACTGTTGGGCGCCGAGATGATCTGCGCCAAGGGTGAGAATCTGGCCCATCTGCTGGCCTGGTGCATTGAACAGGAGCTGACCGTGGGACAGTTGCTGCAGATGCCGTTCTATCACCCGGTGATAGAAGAGGCCCTGCAGGCCGCGCTGTATGATCTCTATGCCAAGGTGGAGACCAAGAACAGTGGTCCAATCACCGAACTGAAAATGATCGATTGATTGATCAGGCCGGGGGAAAGGGATGTCCCCCGGGCGTGACCAACCAACCGGTCACTGCGGAGTCCGTTTGAACCGGCCGATCTCCCTGTCGTCCTTCAGCAGATGGCCGGCACCCGCTTCATCCACCCACAGCACAAACCGGATACGGGTCTCGGTATCCTCGGGAGTGGTGCAGTCGAGCTGAACCTCATCGGCGCTTTTCGCGCCCCAAAAGCAGTGATGACTCTCCGCCCCGCTCCCGGCATCGAACAGTTCCGCACGGCCTTCATAATGGACGGTCAACTTGGAAAAGGGCCCGGTCGTCGTGCCGTCACTTGTCCAGTTGCCCGCTCCGGGATGGCCTGAACAACCCGCCAGACTGCCTCCCAAGAGGAGCATCAGCCCTGTAATCCTGATCTGCTGAAGCATAATTGGAATCTTCGCTTAGTTATAAGTTGATCCCCGCCGCACTGATCCAACACAGCGGGGCTGGGCGCATCGTTAAGGGGGCATTATAAGCCAGTAGGTGCCGGTTGGGTCACCATAGTGACGGGTATTGATGAGGCCAGCAGGAGGTGGCGCCTGGAGACCCCATTCCACCACTGCCGCCGTCCATAGCTGCCGACCGGCGGCTGTTCACACCGACAGGCAGATGAGGGATGCGGGTAAATATGCCACAATAGGCGCCGTTCATTTATCCGGGAAAACGGCTTGCCGCTACCGGCAAAACACCTCTACACTCACCGGCATTTCAAACGCTCTCGATAACGCTTAAAGACAAAACATTATGGCTCAGTATATCTATACAATGAATCGCGTCGGCAAGGTCGTGCCGCCGAAACGGGAAATTCTCCGTGATATCTCCCTCTCCTTTTTCCCGGGCGCCAAAATCGGGGTTTTGGGTCTGAATGGCGCCGGTAAATCGACCCTGCTGCGCATCATGGCGGGCATCGACACCGACATCGAGGGTGAAGCCCGGCCCCAGCCCGGTATCCACGTCGGCTACCTGCCCCAGGAGCCGCAGCTTGACCCGGATAAGGACGTGCGCGGCAACGTGGAAGAGGCCATGAGTGACGTGGTGGAGGCCCTGGCCGAACTGGACAAGGTCTACGCCGCCTATGCGGAACCGGACGCCGACTTTGATGCCCTGGCCAGCAAGCAGGCCAAGCTGGAAGACCTGATCAACGCCAAAGACGGTCACAATATGGAGCGCACCCTGGAGATCGCCGCCGATGCCCTGCGCCTGCCGCCCTGGGATGCGGATGTAACCAAGCTTTCCGGTGGTGAACGGCGCCGCGTAGCACTGTGCAGACTGCTGCTCTCCAAGCCGGACATGCTGCTGCTGGACGAACCGACCAACCACCTGGATGCGGAGTCGGTAGCCTGGCTGGAGCGCTTCCTGCACGACTACCCCGGTACTGTGGTGGCGGTCACCCACGATCGTTATTTCCTGGACAACGTAGCCGGCTGGATTCTGGAGCTGGATCGCGGCCACGGCATCCCCTGGGAGGGCAACTACAGCTCCTGGCTGGAGCAGAAAGAGCAGCGCCTGGAGATGGAACAGAAACAGGAAGCCGCCCGTATCAAGAGCATGAAACATGAGCTGGAGTGGGTGCGCTCCAATCCAAAGGGGCGCCACGCCAAGAGCAAGGCGCGTCTGCAGCGTTTCGATGAATTGCAGAGCCAGGAGTTCCAGAAACGCAACGAGACCAACGAGATCTACATCCCGCCGGGTGATCGCCTGGGTGACCTGGTGATCGAGGCCAAGGGACTGAGCAAGGCATTCGGCGACAAACTGCTCTACAGCGATCTCTCTTTCAACCTGCCCAAGGGTGGCATTGTCGGCATCATCGGCCCCAACGGCGCCGGTAAGACCACCCTGTTCCGCCTGCTTACGGGACAGGAGAAGCCAGACAGCGGCGAACTGCGGATCGGTGACACGGTAAAGATCTCCTCCGTGGAGCAGTCCCGGGAGCAGCTGGACGACAACAAGACCGTCTGGGAGGAGCTCTCAGGTGGAGCGGACATCATCACCATCGGCCGTTACGAGCTGAACTCCCGCGCCTACGCAAGTCGCTTCAACTTCAAGGGTACCGATCAACAGAAACGTATCGGCGATCTCTCCGGCGGCGAGCGCAACCGGGTCCATCTGGCCAAGACCCTGCAGCAGGGCGGCAACGTACTGCTGCTGGACGAACCCACCAACGATCTGGACGTGGAGACCCTGCGGGCACTGGAAGAAGCCCTGCTCACCTTCCCGGGCTGCGTGGTGGTCATCTCCCATGACCGCTGGTTCCTGGACCGTATCGCCACCCATATCCTGGCATTCGAAGGGGACTCCACCGTGACCTGGTTCGAAGGTAACTACGCCGACTATGAGATCGACCGAAAACGGCGATTGGGCGCCGATGCAGACCAGCCACACCGGATCAAATACAAACCGTTGAACCGCTGAACCCGGGCGTGACCACTGTTTAACCGGGGACGGGGCCACAGCTCGCCCCATCCCCGGTCTTGAGGTCTGCACCTTCGGCACCGAACCGGCCCCGCCGGGGAACCACACTACATCAGGGTGATGAACTGAACCGGTGTGTCCTCTGTGACATCGTCCCCAAATTTTTCACAGGCAAACCCATGAACCAGACTGAACAACTGCTTGAACGGGCCCAACAACTGATCGAACGACTGGAAGAGGTCTTCTCACCCCGCAGCCAGGAACCGGATTGGGACTGCATCGCCTTTCGCTGGCAGCGGGACAAAGGTCTCCAGTCCATAAGCCGACCCCACAAGGTACGACTGGACGATATTCTCTGTGCTGACCAGGCCAAGGCGGAGATCACCCGCAACACGCGCCAGTTTGTCGAGGGACGCAGCGCCAACAACGCCCTGCTCTGGGGCTCCCGGGGAACCGGTAAGTCATCCCTGATCAAGGCGCTGCTGAACGAGTTTGCCGACCAGGGGCTGCGCCTGATCGAGGTGGAGCGGCACGACCTGATCGATCTGACCTCCATCGTTGAACTGGTGCAGGACCGACCGGAACGGTTTCTGATCTACTGTGACGATCTCTCCTTCGAGGCGGATGATGCCAGCTATAAGTCACTCAAGGCTGTGCTGGATGGCTCCATCTCCGCCCCGCCGGAAAACGTGTTGATCTACGCCACCTCCAACCGCCGCCATCTGTTGCCGGAGTTCAAGTCAGAGAATCAGGATGTGCATGTGGTGGAGGGGGAGATTCACCAGAATGAGAGCGTCGAGGAGAAAATCTCCCTGTCAGAGCGGTTTGGCCTCTGGCTCTCTTTCTACCCCTTCACCCAGGATCAGTATCTGTCGATCGTGGATCACTGGCTGGCGGAACTTGGGGCTGAAAAGAGTAGCGCCGATGAGGCGACACGGCTGGAAGCGCTGCGCTTCGCCCTGAAGCGGGGATCCCGCAGCGGGCGGGTGGCACTGCAGTTTGCCCGGGACTGGGCGGGACGCCGACCAGAGGAACGCCCCACCGAATAGGCCCGGCGGACTATCCCCAAGCCCGGGAGGGTGGGCAGATTTTTCTACCCGCCCGAAAAAAACGCGGTGGCGAACACAGGATAGTCATGGCAACGACCGGCCGGGACGGGTCAATGCATTCCGGGCTTCAGCAACGATCGAGGTGATGAGCACCCGGTTGAATCACTAACCCCGGCGCCAGGTGGTCCCCTGCGGGCTATCTTCAAGCACCACACCCCGCTCCTTGAGTTCATCCCGTATCCGGTCGGCCTCAGCCCAGTTTTTTTCCGACTTGGCCACCTGGCGTTGCTCAATCAGGTTCTCAATCTGTTCGTCACTCAGCCCGGTGTCCGCATCGCCGCCCCGCAGATACTGTTCCGGATCAGCCTGCAGGATACCCAGTATGCCGCCCAAACGGCGCAGTTCCGCCGCCAGGCCCGCGGCCTGCTGCACATCTGTCGAACGCAACCTATTAATCTCCCGCACCAGGTCAAACAGCACCGCCAGAGCCTCCGGGGTGTTGAAGTCATCATCCATGGCCGCTTGAAAACGCTCGAAATAGGCCTCGCCGCCAGTCGGGCCGGTCATCGGCAGACCGCGCATGGCGGTATAGAACCGGGTCAGGGCGCCGCGGGCGTTGTCCAGGTGCTCCTCATCGTAATTGAGGGGACTGCGATAATGACTGGTGAGGATAAAGTAGCGTACCTCCTCTGCCTGATAACGGGCCAGAATCTCCCGTACCGTGAAGAAGTTACCCAGGGACTTGGACATCTTCTCATCATTGATACGGACAAAACCGTTATGCATCCAGTAGTTAACGAAGGGTTTGCCGGTCGCACCCTCGGACTGGGCAATCTCGTTTTCGTGATGCGGGAAGGTGAGATCGGCGCCACCGCCGTGGATGTCAAAGGTATCCCCCAGGCAGCAGGTGGACATGGCGGAACACTCGATATGCCAACCGGGCCGTCCCGCCCCCCAGGGAGAGTCCCAGGCCGGCTCCCCCGGCTTGGCGGACTTCCACAGCACGAAGTCCAGCGGGTTGCGTTTCTGGTCATCCACGTCGACCCGGGCACCCGCCTGCAGATCTTCCAGCGTCTTGCCCGACAACTTGCCATAATCAGCAAAACTGCTGACCGCGTAATAGACATCGCCATTGTCGGCCTGGTAGGCGTGACCGTTGGCCACCAACCGTTCGATCATGTCGATGATCTCAGCAATATGGGCAGTGGCCCGTGGTTCACTGTCGGGCAGCAGAACCCCCAACGCGGCGGAATCCTCATGCATGGCCTGGATGAAGCGTGCTGTCAGATCACTGTAGGGCTCACCGTTTTCGTTGGCCCGATTGATGATTTTGTCATCGATATCGGTAATGTTCCGGATATAGGTGACCTCGTAGCCCAGGGACTTGAGGTAGCGATACACCACATCAAACACCACCATCACCCGGGCGTGCCCCAGATGACAAAGATCATAGACAGTCATGCCACAGACATACATCCTGACTTTGCCTGGTTCCAGCGGCTCAAATGCCTGTTTCTGGTTGGTAAGGTCGTTGTAGATCTTCAGCATAACTACTCCGGCGGATCATCTGTAAATTTAACCGGGGCCAGTGCCGAACAGCACCCAACTACCAACCCCTGAGCGCGCATAGTAAACGAAAGCATTCCCGCAACAAAGGGGGATGTGGACACCGGGACCAACCGGGGCTTTTTCCCGGAGCCACTAACCTTTATGATTAGACGATTATGCACTGACATACGATTCAGTCTGAATCAAACCATAAGAGAGTATTTACAATGAACAGACGCCTTTTTTCTCTACTGCTCGCTGTTATCACCACGTTCGCTATCACTGGCCAGGCCAGTGCGGCCACCGAACGGGTGCTGATGCAAACCAGCCTGGGAGAGATCGAACTGGAACTGGATAGCGACAAGGCACCCGGCACGGTCAAGAATTTTCTTCGCTATGTGGATGAAGGCTTCTACAACGGCACCATTTTTCACCGGGTCATCAATGGCTTTATGATCCAGGGTGGTGGATTCACCCCCGATCTGGACCGCAAACGGGGCCACGAGGCGATCCAGAATGAAGCCAATAACGGCCTGTCTAACAGTCGCGGTACCATCGCCATGGCCAGAACCAATGCGCCCCACTCCGCAACATCCCAGTTTTTTATCAATCATACGGACAACGATAATCTCGACTATCCAAGCTTCGATGGATGGGGTTACGCGGTATTTGGCCGGGTCACCCGGGGAATGGAAACGGTTGATAAAATTGCCGATGTAATGACCACCACCCGCATGGGCATGCAGAACGTGCCTATCGAGCCGGTCATTATTGAAAACATCACCCGTATAACAAACTAATACAGGAAGTCACTCATGATTACGCTTAAGACAAATCACGGAGACATCGTCATCGAACTGGACGAAGAGAAAGCTCCGATCACCAGCGCAAATTTTATCCAATATGTCAAAGACGGCTTTTATAACGGCACCATTTTCCACCGCGTGATCAATAACTTCATGATCCAGGGCGGCGGCTTTGAAGTCGGTATGAAAGAGAAAGGCACCCGCGCCCCGATTGAGAACGAGGCCAAAAACGGTCTCAGTAACGTGACCGGCTCGATCGCCATGGCACGTACCATGGACCCGCACTCCGCCTCGGCCCAGTTTTTCATCAATGTGGCGGACAATAAATTTCTCGACTATCCTGGCCAGGACGGCTGGGGATACTGTGTCTTTGGCAAAGTGGTTGAAGGCATGGACGTAGTCAACAAGATGAAAAACGTGGATACCACCACCAAAATGGGCCATCAGGATGTGCCGGTGGAAGACCTGATCATTGAAGAGGCTGTTATCAGCGATTAGGCAACCCCATTAACCATGAGTCAGTCTCTGATCATTTCCGATCTCCATCTGTCACACCACCGACCTGCCACCGTGACCCTGTTCCTGCGTTTTCTGCAGGAGCAAGCCCACGGTGACAGTGCTCTGTATATTCTGGGGGATCTGTTCGACGCCTGGATAGGCGACGACAACAACCTGCCGCCGGCCCCGGAAGTGATCACCGCATTACGCCGCTTCACCGACCATGGTGGCAGTCTGTATATAATGCATGGCAATCGGGATTTTCTGCTGGGTGAAGATTTTGCCCGGGCCACCGGCTGCCAACTGCTCCCCGACCCGTTTGTAGTGGAATTGGGCGGACAGCAGACTCTCCTGATGCATGGAGATCTGCTCTGCAGCGATGACCTGGAGTATCAACAGGCGCGCCAACTGATGCGCAGCCCGGCGTTTATTGCGGACTTTATCGCCCGGCCAATTGAGGAGCGGGTTCAGCTGGCCGCCGAGTATCGACGGCGCAGCGGAGAAGTGACTTCACTGAAATCGGCCGACATCATGGATGTCAACCAGCAGACCGTGGAACGTTACATGCTGAAACACGGGGTAACCCGCCTCATACACGGGCATACCCACCGTCCGGCATTACATGAGTTTCAACTGGACGGGGCGACGGCCCAGCGCTATGTGCTGGAGGACTGGCATGAACAGGCCGCCTCCTATCTGTCTATCAAGGCAAACGGGATAATCGAACAGTGTCCCTTTACCTAACCCCCTAACTTGCCTGGATGGTGATCCGGCGTTCGGCATTGTAGAGCAACTTCTGCAGACCCAGCCGCCGTTCGGCATTGATCACCAACGGCGCCATAAAGCTGGCATTGACTGCTCCACCCGGTCGGTTGTCACCCCTTTCCTGACGATAAGCCACCACCAGCAACACCACATCTTCGGGGCGTTCCAGCTCCAGCAGAGCCTGCTCCTCATCGCTCAGGGTGAACTCATAAAATATGTTCAGGCTTTCCGGCGCCAGCACCGACAAGACCAGATCCGGGTTGTCGACCGACTCCAGGTAGCCCACCAACGCATCAGCCTGCTGGTGGAAAAGCCGGAAAGCGCGGTCATCTTCGAAACCGGGGATGCCTTGGGGGAAAATGATCGGGGTATCGGCACCACCAATCCGGTTTTCTGACTCCGTACTCTCTATCTTCACAACCACTCCAACACTTTCAGTTAAATCATCTCCGTTGTCGCCGATCATCCTTCTGCCTGATCAGGCGTGCGAGAACCTTTTGCTATTTACCCTGGTCCGGGTCTTTCGGATTTTCGTAATCGAGATCCAGGTCAATGGATGGAATCTCGTCTTCCACCGGTTCAACTGGCCGACCATTCAGTTCGTCAAATATGGACGGATCGACCTTTTCCGTGGGGATATCCAGTTCATCCAGATCCACATCGAGATCAAACGGGCTCTGCCCGGACGGAGAACCTTCCGCGAACAAATCCTCCCCCATGTCGGCTCTCTCCGGTGGCAGGGTCATCTCGATGGTATCTTCTCCCTCTCCACCACTCCAGGCGGGATGATCCGGCACGAGAGGCTGACCCATATCGATCACCTTCTCCCACAGTTCCGGCGCCTGGGTCATCAAAACCGGATAGACCCGATCCAGATAACGGGAGAAGGATTGCTTGTCACGCCTGAACGCATAGATTTCCAGCAGTTTGGCCTTCAACTCGAAACTGTCGGGATTCTCCTCCATCGCTTCCTGAACCAGCGCCTCGGCCTGGCTATAACGACGATAGGCCAGGTAGATGTCCGCCTCCATCAGGATCGAGCCGATATCGTGACTCTTGCCTGGCGAAGTCTCCGTTTTCTGTTCCATCGACTGCGAAGGGGTGGCCACCTTGGACATGGGCGCTTCAGCCTGTTCAACCGCATCATCCAGTGAGGTTTCCAACTTATCTGACGAGGCGTCGACCGGATCGTCTGAATGCTCAAACAGTTTCGGTCCCCGATACGCCTCCTGTCGTTTCCGTCCGCGATTGCTCAACAGAAGCAGAAGCAGCAGGACGGCGATCACCGCCCCCATCAGTATCATCCAGTACTCGTCCTTCCAGCCCGCTGAATCAGTCGGCTGTTTGGTAACTGGAGCGCTGGTCGATACATTGCCGGGCGGAGTGGGTTCGGCAGGGACCATGGCGGCGTCGCCAGTGCCCGTTTGTGGCGTGACACCGGTCTGGGCTATCTGCTGACGCAGTTTTTCCAACTCGGCATCCTTCTCTTCCAATGCCTTTCTGAGGGCCTCTACCTTGGATTCCAGGGCGGCCCGCAGCTCCGTGATATCTTTGTTGATCTCCTGGACGGCAACCAGTTCCTGCTCCGAATCCTTGATCGCCTCCCGTAGCTTGTCACTCTCACGAGCGGGATACTTCGCTTCGCCCTTCTCCCCCAGTTGCCAGTTTTCCTCCGGTTCCACCACCCGAAGCTGCTTACGCTCACTGGCGCTCATCTCCTGCTCTGCCTCTCCCGGTGCCGGCGGCTGCGCGGCTTGTGAATCTCCATCTGCCACCACTGTAGCCTGGGTCCCGGTCGGATCCGCTACCACTTCCGACTGGACAGGCCGGGGATCTGGTTTCCTATCCATGGGAGCGGGTGAAGGGGCGGCGGCCGTGGCGCGCCCCTTACGCCAGGCAGCCATCTGCTCCTTGATTGCGACCCGCGCCCCCGCTTCACTGATCGCAGCGATCTCTTCAGGCGTCGGAATGCGCAGCAACGCCCCCTTTTTCAAGAAATTGATATTACCCTGCCGGAACGCATCGGGATTGGCCCGCAGTAGTCCGATCATGGCCCGGTTGCGAGAGATCCCGGCATCTGAAAACACCTTACCGGCGATCACCCACAAGGTCTCACTGCGCTGAACCGGTCCATAGGTGGTCGTTACGGCCGCTGAGTCTGCCTCTGGTGCGGGTGACTGTACCGGTTGAGTCGCAACCGATTCGGTCCTGGGTGGCCGGTAAGTCGGGGGGTCCAACAGGATGGTGAACTCCCGCACCAGGTTACCCTGGGGCCAACTGACCTCAAGCAGGAAATCGAGAAACGGTTCCCGCACGGCATCCCGCGTACTCACCTGAATATAGGGCGAGCCGTGCTCCGGAATGACCGGTTTGAAACGTAATTTGGAGAGCAGATAGGGCCTGGCCACGCCGGCCCGATTGAAAATCTCGGGTCCGGCCAGCTTGACCCGGATATCCTCGACAGCCGTCTGATCAACCGATATCAGTTCCACCCTGGCGTTCAGGGGTTCATTAAGGGCCGACTCGACCCGGACACCACCCAATCCCAAGGCAAATACCGAAGCCGACGGCATCAGCAGCAGAAGTAGTACATGTGATTTTCTGAACATTATTTTAGTGGGATTTCAGCCAAATCCATTTCCCGGTTGATGCAGCAATGGTCCCGCCCCGGACGATCGCGTGAAAACAATACATTCGCGCCAATATAAAACAATAAGTTAACGACGTCACTTAAATCCATATATAAATCGGCAACATGGCCCACTTCTTTACCTTCGTCTCATTATTATTTTGATTCCATCAGCCGTAGCATGTCGTTGTAGGTGGCATAGTTGGCATAGGCGAGTATCGGCAGCACCACCAGCAACAGCGGCAAGGCAAACAGTACGGTAAAGAAGGTCAAGCCCCCCAGAACTGCAGCCCAGAAAAACATCAAGCGGGAGTGCCGGGTAACGGTTTTGACACTGAACGAAACAGCATCCACCAATCCGCACTGTTTCTGCACAGCGTAAGGGATGGAAAACACGGTGATGCAGAAAGTGATAAAGCTGAGCACAAAACCCAGTAGGCTGACAAATACCAGAAATGCCGCCACATCGGCACGCAACGCCGGGTCGGTCCCGAATGCGGTCAGAGAAGTGGGTACAAAGTCGAAATAGACGCTATAGATGATTAGCGCATCGGTAATCCAGATCAGATAGATCACCAGTGATACCAGACCCAGCACCATAATGGCGAGCGGGCACTCCCGGACTCCATCCAGAATATCTGCAAAACCGGGCTTATCGCCACGCTGAATCACTTCTGCCAGATGATAATAGACCGCGACCAGGCCAGGCACCACGATCAGAAATCCACCCGCAGCGATAAAATAGACGATACTGAAGCCCTGGTGCAGCAACACTGTACCCACTGCCAGGCCAATCAGTAAAAAAAGTGCAGCATAGGTAATATTTAGAAGTGCCGCCTGCTTAAAGAGTTGCCAACCGCGTGACAGCCACTCCCAGGTAACCATAAACATCATCTTTTCCCGCATGATATTGGCACTCATCGAAACTCCTACTCCCCTAACCCGATCCAGGCTCAGTTCAATTCATCACACTCCTGCAACAACCCCGGCCTGTCAGGATATAACCCGACAATCCAGCGGTTCATCGACAAAAGAACCGGTAGTTTCACCCCCTCTGGCACAGCTGACGATAAACCGGCCAGAAAACCGGGGAGAACCGGCTAATTAATATCAGACTTATCGGCATTAAGCGGACCTGACTTAATACGCAGATCCGGAATATCGACACGTCCAATCACATGCAAAACGATGCCGACACCAATAAAGAACACAACTGCTGCCGCAAAACTGGCCACTACCGGATGATCCCGGCCCAACTCACCGAAGTAATATATTGAGGCCAACAGACAGCAAATGGCGGCACAATAAGAGACAATCGCCACAAAGAAAGATATTTTTTGCGACATTCGCGTTTGTTTCACCTGCCACCTCCAGAAAAACCCGATTTTAAATGCAGGTTACGCTATTAGCCGTTAGCTGACCAATGCTATTGCCACAATCACCCGGCACACCTTTTCCCGATGGGCTGAAAGCGGAATTATCTTGCCAATGATCAGAAGATTAGTTTATTTTGAACTGATGTACCTGGGCCCTATAGATTCAGATAATCCGGCGAACCATGGCAACTGACAAACAGATGACTCTGCAGATCTCGACCCGACAGATCGACCAGTACTGCGCTGAAATCTGTGCTGGCAGCGCCAATACCAGTCGCAAGCATTCGGCGCTGATCGCACTGGAAGGGTTTATTGTCCGGCACACAACAACCGACAAGTACTCCGAGCTGTTCAACCAGGTTGTGGACACTATTCAACGGTACGCCGAGCAGACCCGCGCCGAACTATTAAGCGAATATGCGGACAAACTTTTAATCGCATTGGCAGACAGGGACCGGACGGGCCTGGCCATGATCCATCAGTCGGTATCCCGGAATGGATTCGATCAACTGCTGGATCAGGCATTGCCCAAGTTACCCCGGAACCAGCAGCCCGGATTAAAACAGTGGAGTGATCGCTGGCTCCTCGATGCCGAATCGAAAGCACGTTTGGCCAGCGGCTATCCGGATGCGTTTAATTTCAAGGATGCCGGGGTTCCGATTGACGAATACCGGGCAATGACCGAACTAAAGAGAAAACTGACACGATTATGAAATATCTACTCCCCAGCCTGCTGCTCCTGATCTCTTCGTCCCTGCTGGCAGAAGAGACAAACGCCCTTCCAGTCTCGATCACAACAGCCACTGACCTGAGCAGCGATGGAAAAAAGGCGCTGGAAGAGAACCGGGCCATACTGTTGCTGATATCGCAGGATCACTGCAGCTACTGCATGCAGATCAAACGTGAAGTGATCGCTCCGATGATACTTAGTGGCGACTATAAAGACACACTTCTAATTCGTGAAATAGCTATCGACAGGGCCGAAACCCTCATCGATTTCAAGGGTGTGGAAAAGGATAACTCCAAGTTCGCCTATGAATATAACGTGGCAGTCACCCCGACCCTGCTGTTCCTCAGCGGAGAAGGCAAAGAAGTGATCGAGCAGATGGTGGGCATGCAGACACCGGATATGTACTACTTCTATGTCGACCAGTCAGTACAGGCAGCCATCCGGGCTGTTAACCAGTCTGGACAGTGAACTGTAAAAAGAGATGAAGTGCATAGCGAACAGTATTCGCATCCTGCTCTTCACCTTGCTCTGCCCTGTCCAGGCGTCCCACAGCCAAACCACGGTAACGGATACAACGGGATCGGGTTCCGCCTGTGTCATTGCGAAAAAGCTGGGGGACTCCATTGCCATTGAATGGGTACTGGGAGAACCTTCGGCAACCGATGCCATTAACCGCGCCAAACAGGCATTAAGGACAAGGGGATATGAAGATCTGTTCCCCCAATCAAGCAGTAGTGATGCACATGGCTGGATGGTCATTATCAAAACCCAATACCAAACCTATACCGGCAGGGAGCGCACCAGTTACGGCTGCGGCTTCAGCACACAGTCGCCAGCGCAGGCGGAAAACAACGCACGGAACAATCTTCGTGCCTACTCCTGGGGCTGGAAAGAGAGCCTGGGTTACCAGGTGATAGAAAGCCGCCAATACTGACTATCTGGCTGATACCAGCTAACGTCCGCGCCAACAATACCCGCGGACATCATATAAAACTGATAATTGTTAGGGAGATATAACCATGCACAAGCATTTGATCGTGACACTACTTGCCACCACCCTGTCGGGAGTCGCCACGGCCGGCGAACTGGATACGGAAGCCCGTGGCCTGGTCAAGGAGTTTGGATCAACCCTCAAAGGACAACTGGTCGGTGCCATGAAAGAGGGTGGACCCGTCCATGCAATCAAATTCTGCAATCTCAGCGCCCCGGGCATTGCAGCTGATGTAGCTGCCGCATCCCACTGGGAAGTGGGCAGAACCAGCCTGAAACTTCGTTCAGAAGCCAATGCGCCTGACCAATGGGAACTTAAAGTACTGGAACAGTTTGAGGCACAAAAGGCCGCTGGTACCGATCCACAGAAGCTGGAATACTCCGAGGTTATTGAGCAGGACGGTAAAAAGCGCTTTCGCTACATGAAAGCTATTCCTACCCAGGAAGCCTGCCTGAAGTGCCACGGTTCCACCTTGGCACCTGAAGTCGAGGCAAAACTGGATGAGCTCTATCCGAACGATAAAGCAAGGGGATTCAGTGAAGGAGATATCCGTGGCGCCTTTACCCTGAGCAAACCGCTCTGATACCCACCCCAAACCCACTCAGGGGCACCAAGCCCCTGGGTGGCTCCTCATTTCACTCTATGCGATTTCAACCCGGCTGGGGTTATACTCACCATTCATACAGGGATATTTGCACAACCAGCAGAGGAAACTCGGCAAAATGGCAATCCAAAGCTACGATATCTTTTTTTCCGGCAAAATACTGGATGGCGTCGATCCCGCTGAAGTGAAGCGGAATCTCGCCAAAATCTTCGGCATGGAGAGCGAACAGCTGGAACTCCTGTTTGCCGGGAACCCGGTGAAGGTGAAAGGTGGTGTAGACCAGGAGACCGCTATCAAGTACCGGGTCGCCTTCAGGAACGCCGGTGCACTGGTTGACATCCAAACCACAGGCTCGACGGCAGGAGCGAAAAAAACCGCCCCAGCCACCTCCAGCACACAGGGCGCCGCCTCTGGTGGAATGACACTGCTGCCACCCAATACCGGCAGCCTGATAGATTGCGCGCCAAAAATCGAACCCGCCCCAGTGCCGGATACCAGCCGGTTGTCCCTGGCTACCCCGGGCACCCTGCTGGATGAGACGCCGCCGCCCGAGGCGGAACCTATCGACACCAGTTACCTGGAACTGGCTCCGGCCAACAGTGGTTCACTGGAGGAGTACCAGATCAGAAAGGAGCCGGCGCCACTGCCGGATATCAGTCAACTATCGATCATGGATGATAAAAACTGAACTGCCGGCCAATCCAGCAAACCAATCGGATACTCTCCACTCAGGGCAGCATCATTCCCCGGATCATGAAATAGAGTAGTGCCGCCATCACGCCCGAGACCGGGACGGTTATAACCCAGGCGGCCGCAATCTTCAGCAGGGCTGAACGTTTCACCAGCTCATGGCGGTACACCTTGCGCAGCCCCTTGCGCTCTTTCTTGGTCAGGGGAGCATCCTCTTCCGTCTTGGCCTGCCGTTTCAGCTCCCGGAGCATGCTACCCTTTTTCGACAAAGTGGCTTTTTTAAACTCCATCAGGTAAGCCTCGATGGCTTCCGGGTCATCGTCCTGATGGTGTCGTTTTATCTCTTCGACCATCTTCGCATAGCTGGTCTTGATGAATTCCCGCAGGAATCCAACGCCAAAAATACCTCCCACGGCGATATGGGTAGAGCTCACCGGCAATCCCAGTTGCGTCGCAAAAATCACCGTGACAGCCGCCGCCATGGCAATACAGAAGGCGCGCATTTTATCCAGCTCGGTGATCTCGCTACCCACCGTCTTGATCAGCTTCGGTCCATACAGCGCCAGTCCCACGGCAATACCCAGCGCACCCACCATCATGACCCAGAGCGGGATGGTGGCCGTTTGCGCAATGCCGCCGTGGATGATCGCATCATTGATAGCAGCCAGCGGCCCAACCGCATTGGCCACGTCGTTGGCCCCATGGGCAAAACTCAACAGGGCTGCAGCGAAGATCAGTGGCAGGGTGAACAGCTTGTTGATACTCTGCTTTTCGTTGGGCAGCCGATCGGCCAACCGGGCTACGATGGGACGGACCAGACCCAACACCAACAACCCGATGACCAGCCCGATAATTACCGCGCTGCCAAACTCGACTTTCCAGATTCGTTTGAAGCCCTTGAGAACGATATAGGTGGTAAAGGCCCAGGTCATCAGCCCCACCAACAATGGCACCATTCGCTTGGCCGCCGCAATCATATCCTGCTGGTAGGTGATGGTGCGCTTTATCAGCAATAGAAAAGCAGCTGCAATGATCCCCCCCATGACCGGCGAGATCACCCAACTGGCGGCGATCGCCCCCATCCTGTCCCAATTGGCGATACCAATACCGCCGGCAGCAACACCGGCACCAAGCACACCACCAACGATAGAGTGGGTGGTGGACACCGGCGCCCCCAGCACGGTAGCCAGATTCAGCCACAGCGCTCCGGCCAGCAGTGCCGCCATCATCAGCCAGATAAAGGTGTCCGTATTATTAATCAGGGAGGGATCGATAATCCCCTTCTTGATGGTACTGACCACATCACCGCCGGCGATCAGGGCACCGGAGGCCTCGAATACCGCAGCGATAATAATCGCGCCACCCAGGGTCAGGGCCTTTGAACCTACGGCTGGCCCCACGTTATTGGCCACATCATTGGCGCCAATATTCATCGCCATGTAACCGCCGATCACGGCGGCTACCATCATCATCACATGTCCTGGCGTATCCATACCGCCGCGCATGACCGTGAATAGCATGATACCCACGATAAACAGCAGCGCTATACCGATGCGAAACAGCTCCCGCCTGCCTTTGCTGGTCGCTTTTTCCAGCTCACTTATATTCTGCAGTTCCATAAAAAGTCAGTGTAAATTTTATTGAGATCCCGGCATGCGGATCGCCAGTCGGACACGGAACATGCCACCCCGAAATTTGAGCCCGCACTGTAACATTTTTGTCATTTAAAAGTCCCAGAAAAAGCAGATAAATCGGCGTAGAAATTGATCTGTGCGAAGAGATTGCCCGGCCATTTCGAGCGAATTGAATGGAATTCTGGCCCGTGATTTGCTTAACTATAGGACAGATATGTCAAACCAACATCTAACGCCAGTTATTTGACTGGACCTGGAGAGAAATCGTGGTCAGCCCTATATCAAACGACAAAATACTGCCGCAAAACAGCGATCGACCTGCTGCTGCCAGCAAACGTTCTTCAGGTGAGGAAAATAGCGCTGCAGGCCGATCAGTCACCCGTCCAACCGATGACAGCGTGGAGCTGAGCAACGCCAGTCTCCTGAGCAACCGGGAGACCACTCCGACCAGGAATGGCGGCACTATCAACTCACTGGCAGAAGCCAGGGACCTGGTTGTACAGATCAAGGCTCAGATCGAAAGTGCCGGTGCTGAGGCGCTGAAAAGTCATGGCCTGCTGGAGAGCGGCAGCACCACCACCCTACTGGATACATCTGCAGCCTGACTGCGCAGCGACAGTGAAACCGCGGCGCATCCGGTCCCAGACCGGCGGTTGGGCCGTTGACCAACTCACCACTGGCCGGGGCATCTGAGGCGCGTTAGAATTCAGCAATACAGGGGAGGGATGTTATTGAGCCCCGACTTCAAGTCGTTCCACCTCGGCGAGAGACACGGTTCTACCATCCGTAGTCACAAACGTGCGCCCATCAATATCGCCTTTGTAGACCTGGTAGGAGGTGGTCCGATCACTGCGGGTATCAATCACCCGGACCGTCACGACCTGGTAGGCATCACTCCACTGGTGATAGAGATAGAGCGCGGCACCAGCCAACATCAGCGCCACTACTCCAGCAGCCAAGAATTTAACCATGGGCCGGCGATCCGGCGAAGCATTGAGCAGAGGCGCCGATGCCGTATACTGCTTTTGACGGCGCATTCTTAGTGTCAGCAACGCTCCGGCAATCACCAGTGCGGTCAGAAGAAGTTTCAGGAACATGGGCGCGTACCTTAGCATGAGCCCGGTAATGGCGCTATCATTCGAACGAGAAACCGGATAACCAGACTATCATGAACAGATTGAACCTCTTGGTAATAACCACCCTGCTACTTCTGCTGGCGGCTTGCGGGGAACCGGACAAACCAAGCATCCCGCTCAATCTTGCCGTAGAACGGGATGACATCAACCAGATTGAGCGCCATATCATCTGGGGCAGTGATATCAACCAGTTCAATATCGATGGAGAGACGCCGCTCCATGTGGCCGTTCGCCAGGGGAGCTATATCGTAGTGAAACTGCTGACGGAAAAAGGGGCCGATATCAATATGCCGGATAAGCAGGGTATCACCCCGGTGGGCAGGGCCATTCTTTCCGGACGGGCCCAGATAGCAGACTACCTGATCAAACAGGGCGCCAAGCAGGATCCGGATGACCTGCTCGACCTGATGGTGGAGGCCGGCGAACAGGATCGGGATGTGATTCCGTTACTGATCAAACGGGGTGCCAATATCAACCACCAGGATGAACAGGGAAAGACACCACTGATAGTTGCGGTCAGCAGTGGCAACCGGGTGCTGGTCAAGCACCTGATCGAGAACGGTGCTGACGTCAACCTGCCCGACAACAGCGGTCAGCGCCCGCTCGCTATCGCCCTGGAGCGTGGTGACGACAATATCATCCGCCTGCTGGAACGCAACGGCGCACAGTAAGCCGGCCATTAAAACCCGGCGCCCAATCGTGACGTGGCGCCTTACATCTGATAAGTTCCGCGTCTACATATTCAGTTACCACAAATGGCCCAGAGCGGCCCCAATCACAGGATTCAGCAACATGGCATCGACCGTTGAAGAACTCACGATTAACTATTCAGAAGACGGTATCGACGTCGTCAAGGAACTGGACAAAGTGGTGCTCTCCAAGGGTGCCTGGTCGACGGTCATGTTCCGTTACCAGGAGTGGAACCGCTCAAAGGATGAATACAGCGCAGACAAATACAGTATCCGCCGCTACCAGAAGCGTAATGGCGAATATATCCCCAAATCCAAGTTCAACATCTCCAGCAAGGCGCAGGCGGAAGCGATAATCGAAGCCTTGAGCAAGTGGACCAAGGAGTAATCAAGCCGCCGACAACACCACCGCCGCGTAACAGACCATTCAAATGGGTGCCCCTCGTCCGGACAGGACGGGGGACACCAATCCCGGCACTATTTCCTGTCCACCACGGGCTTCACGTTTCCATAGCGCCTCGTCAACTCTGCCTTGGGGGGCCTGAAGCCACCCTACCCGCCGTTGGGGCTACGCACTAATCAGTCCAATCCAATCATGGATGGCCAGTCCGCCAACTCGGACAATACCCGCTTGCCATCGCTGTCGATCGATGGGTCGACCATCAGACGCGCCAGTTGCCGGCGATACTCCGATAGGGTAATACTCGCACCCGCTTCCGGATCAGTCAGGCGATCCATACGGTACTCCTGCCAACGCTCGCGCTCGGATACAGTGAGCGTCTCCGGCCAGTTACGCGCCCGGTAGCGGAACAGCATCTCCGGCAGACGCACGTCATCAAATGCCAGGCTCATATCGGCCAGCGCTTCCGGACTGGCGGTCAATACCTGGTCCATACGCTTTCGATCATCCGCGCTGAAAAACTCACCTGCATAGAGACTCTGATCAGGATCGGTCACCGGGCCGAAGTCCCGGCCAGTATGAACCGCCTGGATCTTCTCAGCCAGGTCTGCCACCTGGTTCAGCTGTTGCAGATTACGCTGACCAATCGCCGGGTCGATACCCCAGCGCTCTGCCGCCTCATCGGTCAAGGTGTTCATGGGAACCACCACCGGACATTTATTGAGATGGACTGTCTTCAGGGGAACCCGCTCTACCCCTTCGGGCAACTCATCCCTCGGTGTGAACAGACGCAACCGAATCTGCTCCACCGACAGCTCGATCAGGGGCCCGGGGTCGGTTCCCAGATCGTAGACGATCACCCCATTTGGATTGGTGGGGTGTTTGGCCAGCGGCACCACCATGGCAATACAACCACGGGTCGCCGGATACATGGATGAGACATGCAGTACCGGCTGCCGGGTACGGAGATTGAGCAGCTCCGCCACCTTGCGTTTGTTTCTCAGATTCAGCAGATAGTCAAACAGGCGCGGCTGCTGCTGGCGGATCAGACGGGCCAGCGCAATGGTGGCATAGACATCGGACAGGGCATCATGGGCCGCTTCGTGGGCAATATCGTTGGCCACGGACAACTCTTCCAGCCGGAAACTGGTGGAACCATCCTCCCGTTTGGGCCAAACGATACCTTCCGGGCGCAGGGCGTGGGTAAGCCGAACCATGTCGATGATGTCCCAGCGGGAGTTACCATGCTGCCACTCGCGGGCATAGGGATCGAAAAAGTTGCGAAAAAAGCCGAAGCGGGTGAACTCGTCGTCAAACCGGACGCTGTTGTAACCCACTCCGCAGGTACCAGGCCGGGCCATTTCATGGTGAATCAGACGGAAGAATTCGGCCTCGACCACCCCCTCTTCCAGCGCCTGCTGAGGAGTCAGGCCGGTAACCAGACAGGCTTCCGGTTGTGGCAGAAAATCATCCGCCGGCTTGCAATAACTGACCAGTGGCTTGCCGATGATGTTCAGCGACTCATCGGTCCGGACACCGGCAAACTGGGCAGCCCGATCCCTGCGCGGATCAGCCCCCCAGGTCTCATAATCGTGCCAATAAAAGCTGAGCGACATCGCGTTCCCTACCCGTTTCCCGTCTGCGCCTTTGCCGCACTATCTTGGCGGCTTTACCGGGAAGAGGCAACTACTGCACCGGCGATCAGGCCTTGTTGTACGCCCACTTCTCGAGTGCTTAAAAACGGCTAAAAAACACCCCGCCGAAGCGGGGTGTTTGACTACAGGGCAAGATCCGGCAGATGCTAGATCTTCTCTCTGATACGTGCAGCCTTACCGGTACGTCCACGCAGGTAGTAGAGTTTTGCGCGACGCACGTCACCACGACGTTTTACCTGAATCTCGGCAACTGAAGGGCTGTAGGTCTGGAACACACGCTCAACCCCTTCACCATGGGAGAGTTTGCGCACGGTGAATGACGAGTTCAATCCACGATTCTTTTTGGCGATGACCACGCCTTCAAAGGCCTGCAGACGCTCGCGGTTACCTTCGACAACCTTCACCTGAACGACCACGGTGTCACCGGCACCAAAATCGGGAACCTCTCGGTTCATCTGTTCGGCTTCAAGTTCCTGAATGATATTGCTCACGGTCGTATGCTCCTGTATTTCAATCAGCGCTCGTATGCGCCTGGATAAACTCGTTTAGTAAAAATTCTTCTTCCTGGGTGAGCACACGCCCCTCCAGAAGATCCGGTCGCCTCAGCCATGTCCTGCCCAATGACTGCTGCAATCGCCAGCGGCGAATCAACTCATGGTTACCGCCCACCAGCACTGGAGGTACGGAATCCCCTTCGAAAACTTCGGGCCGCGTGTAGTGCGGGTAATCCAGCAGACCATCAGTGAACGAATCCTGTTCCGCCGAATCACTGTCGCCCAGTACCCCGGGGATCAACCTGATCACCGCATCCATCACTACCAGGGCCGGCAGCTCACCACCACTCAGCACATAGTCGCCGATAGACCACTCTTCATCCACATAGCGGTTGATCAGCCGCTCATCGATCCCTTCGTAGCGCCCGGCGATCAGGATCATACCGCTCCGTCCGGCCATCCGGGTCGCTGCAGCCTGGTCAAACCGGCGCCCCTGCGGGGACAGGTAGACCACTGTCGACTCCGGCGCAACTTCTCTGGCCTGTTCAATGGCGTCCCGCAGCGGCTCGATCTTCATCACCATACCGGGACCGCCGCCATAGGGCCGGTCATCCACTGTACTATGCACATCGTGGGTGTAATCCCGAGGATTCCATAACCCCAGGCTGACCTGACCGCGATCCACCGCACGTCCGGTTACCCCTGCGCCAATCATGGCCCTGAACATCTCAGGGAACAGGGTCACCACGTCAAAGCGCATGGTCGCCTCAAAAATCCGGATCCCAATCGACGGTGATCAGGTCACCCTCCAGATCAACCTCTTTGATGACCTGTTCGACGAATGGGAGCAAGCGCTCTTTTTCGCCCTTAACCACCATGACATCATTGGCACCGGTCTCAAACAGGTGATCCACCCGTCCCAGTTCAACACCTTCCAGGTTAATGACCCGCTTCCCTTCCAGGTCACACCAGTAGTACTCATCAGCCGGGATCTCCGGCAAACTACCCCGCGGTACCGCAATCTCGGCGCCGTTCAGCAAGGCTGCCTGATCCCGGTCGGAAATACCTTCCAACGCGGCAATAATCCCTTTCCCGTGGATTTTTCCCTGTACCAGCTTATACGTCTGCCACTGCCCTGCCTGAAACAGATGCCAGGTAGGATAGTGGAGAATGTTCTCTTTCGGCGCGGTGTGTGAATAGACCTTCACCCATCCACGCACACCAAACAGACCGGAAACCCGTCCCAGGATAGTCCAGTCAACCCGTTCCGGTTCCGCCGGGCGGCTCATTGCGACACCCGGCCAAGGAACTGTTCAGCCTCTGGATACATCCACGGGCTCCGCAACCAAATCAGGCTGCGGCCTTGGCTGCTTCCTTAACCAGTTGGGCAACGCGATCAGTCGGCTGCGCACCCTTGGATACCCAATGGCTGACCCGCGCCTGATCCAAACGCAGACGCTCCTCACCACCGGTTGCTATCGGATTAAAAAAACCGAGTCGCTCGATGTACTTACCATCGCGGGGATTTCTGCTATCGGTCACTACGATGTGATAGAACGGCCGCTTTTTTGCGCCGGTCCGTGCAAGACGAATTGTTACCATGTCCAACCCTTAAAATTAAAAATCTGCCACGCACCACCGGCCAACCAAACTGGCCGGAGTGAAACGGGGCATTCTACCCGTTTCGGGCAAAAAGTGAAGTGTTTTTATCCGCCAAAACGTTATTGGCGCTGTAACTCTTTCAGCGCTGTATAAAATCCATCCACCGACTCCGGACCGGGCGCATTTCCCGCCCGACTGGATTTCCTCCTCTTGGCCAGGCAACTGGACCAATATCGGCAATGGAGGAGATGACGGGCTAGAAGGGCAAGCCACCTCCGGGAGGCATGCCACCCGGCGGCATACCCCCACCGGGCCCCAGTTTGGACTTCAGACCCCGCATCATCTTGGCCATGCCCTTACCCTTCATCTTCTTCATCATCTTCTGCATCTGGGCATACTGCTTGAGCATTTTATTCACCTCCTGCACCTGGGTCCCGGAGCCGAGGGCTATCCGGCGTTTGCGCGACCCCTTGATCAGGTTCGGGAAGCGTCGCTCCTGGGGTGTCATGGAGTTGATAATGGCGATCGACCGGACTATCTCCTTGTCATTCACCTGGTTCTTAACATGGTCCGGGATATTGCCCATTCCGGGGAGTTTGTCCATCAATGAATTGAGCCCGCCCATGTTGGACATCTGCTCCATCTGGTCACGGAAGTCCTCCAGATCGAAGCCCTGTCCCTTGTGCAGCTTGTTGGCCAGTTTTTCCGCCTTGGCCTGGTCCACCTTGCCCTGAACCTCTTCCACCAGGGAGAGCACATCCCCCATACCGAGGATCCGGGAGGCCATCCGGTCCGGGTAAAAGGGCTCCAGCGCGGTGGTTTTCTCACCAACGCCGAGGAATTTGATCGGCTTGCCGGTGATCTGACGGATGGAGAGCGCCGCACCACCCCGGGCATCACCATCGGTCTTGGTCAGAATCACACCAGTCAGCGGTAGCGCATCATCAAACGCCTTGGCGGTATTGGCGGCGTCCTGACCGGTCATGCTGTCAACCACAAACAGGGTTTCGACAGGCTTGATACCGGCATGCAGTTCCCGGATCTCATCCATCAGCGCCTCATCCACGTGGAGTCGGCCTGCGGTATCGACGATCAGCACATCGACGAACTGTTTACGCGCCTGGTCCAGCGCCGCCTTGGCAATCGCGAGGGGTTTCTGCAGGGTGGTGCTGGGGAAAAATTCCGCTTCCACTTCGCCAGCCAGGGTCTTGAGCTGGTCAATGGCAGCAGGTCGGTAGATATCACAACTGACCACCATCACCGATTTCTTCTGACTCTGCTTCAGCCAGCGCGCCAGTTTGGCCACACTGGTGGTCTTACCGGAACCCTGCAGACCGGCCATCAGTATCACCGCCGGCGGTTGGGCGGCCAGGTTGAGCTGCTCATTGGCATCCCCCATGACCCTGACCAGTTCGTCGTTGACAATCTTGATCAGCACCTGCCCCGGGGTGAGGCTCTTCATCACCTCCTCGCCCAACGCCTTCTCTTTAACCTGCTCGACGAACTCCCGGACCACCGGCAGGGCGACATCCGCCTCCAGCAGCGCCATGCGGATCTCCCGCATGGTCTCCTTGATATTATCCTCGGTCAGCCGACCCTGGCCGCGCAGCTTGTTGAGAACGCCGCCCAACCGCTCTGTCAGATTGTCAAACATGCTATAACTCAGCCTCTCGCCATGAATTTGCCGTATTATATATGGAAACGACGCTGTTGGTGCCACTCATCACAGCGATCCACCCGATCCTCCGCTTCAGGCTAAAGCGCCACATCCGAACAGATATGGGGGGCCGCCCGCAATGTACTGTTCGGACTAGTCAGGAGAAGCAGAAATATGCGATTATCACGCCCCATATGAACCAGACTATCGTCGCCTTTCTAGCCATCGCTTGTTACCTCGCCGGCGGGATATTTATCGCCTTCCGGCTCTTTTCAGAGCGCATGGGAAGTCCCTCTTTACGCCATCTTGGCATCGCGCTCGGAATCGCCGGGGTGATCCTGCACGGTTACCTGCTGTATCAAAGCGTGATCCGGGAAGGCGGCCTGAATTTCAGTTTCTTTGGCGCCTCCTCCCTGATCGCCTGGACCACCCTGCTGCTGCTGATGCTTTCAGCCCTCACCAAGCCAGTGGAGAACCTCGGCATTGTGCTGATGCCGATGGCCGCCCTGACCATCGCGCTGGATATGCACTTTCCGGCGGAACACCTGCTGGCGGCCAGTTCATCCTGGGAACTCCGGGTCCATGTACTGATCTCCCTGCTGGCCTATAGCCTGCTGGCCATAGCCAGTGTTCAGGCCATTCTGCTGGCGATTCAGGATTACCACCTGCGGCACCGCCATCCTGGCGGATTCATCCGCGCCCTGCCCCCCCTGCAGACCATGGAAGCCCTGCTGTTCGAGATGATCTGGCTGGGGTTCATTCTGCTGACAGTGGCGTTGCTGAGCGGGTTTATCTTCCTGGAGGATCTGTTCGCCCAGCACCTGGTTCACAAGACCATACTCTCGATTGCCGCCTGGATGGTATTCGGCACACTGCTGTGGGGACGCCATCGTTCGGGCTGGCGCGGCCAGAAGGCACTGAACTGGACCCTGTCCGGATTTGTAGTGCTGATGCTGGCCTATTTCGGCAGCAAATTCGTACTGGAGATACTGATCAAAGCCTGATCGAATCAGGCCCTATCCCTACCGGTCGGCAGGGGCAATGGAGATTAAACCGCTGCTGGGCGATGCCCGTGGTGAGGCTTGTAATCCCGGCGCCGATCAGCGGCGGGAGGTATCCTGGTAGGCCCGGGTAGCGACCCGCCCCCGGTTCAGCTTGCCCAGCGCCTGTCCGATCTCCTTCTGCTGTGTCCGGGCCATCTCTGTCAACTGCCGATCCAGATCCAGAATGCACTGTATCTGCGCCGCTGCGTTGACACTATCTGAAACCTGGGGATCAAGCGGAAAAGTCTGTTCAATGAGCTGCTGACGTTGTTGCTGCAGGTCGGTTACCTGCGCCCATTCACCCTGCCCGGCGAGCGCCAGCATCTCCTGACTGATTTGAACCAGCCGGTCGAGCACGCTCAGGTCGCCGCCTGACGGTTTTCTGCCTCCAATTGGGAGGGTATCACGTCCCAGGCGGATTTTACTTCCAGCAACAGGGAGGAGACCTCATCCAGAATTGCCGGATCATTCTTGGCGCTCGCCTCACCCAGGCGACGTACCATGTAGTCATAGAGATCGGCCAGATTCTGGGAGAGCTCCCCGCCGGCTTCCATATCCAGACTACTATGCAGGCCACTGATAATGGAGATGGCCCAACTGATAAAGCGTCCCTTCTCCGCCGGTTCGCTGCGCACCATGTGACCTTTCGCTGCAGCAATCTTATCCAATGCCCCTTCCATCAGCATCTGCACCAAACGATGGGGGGTGGCATCTTCAATACCGGTACTGACACTGACACTGTTGTATTGTGACAGGGCATTTTTCATTCGCGGCGTTACCATTGGGTACTCCAGATCGATTCAGCACAGTGCTGAAGCCGATATACTCTCAAATATAGACTCAATTATTATTTCCAGCGACCAGATTGGACAGCATCTCCAACTGGCCGGTCAGATAACTGCTGGTTGAGGACATGCTGGATATCAGGCTATCCAGACTGCTGAACTGTTGCAGATAGCGCGCCTCAATGTCTTCCAGACGGCTCTCCATGGACTCAACACTGCGCTCGATACTTTTTATCTGGCTGTTGCTGCCGTCAATTATACTGTCAATAGTCCCGCCTGACTGAACAAATCCTTCCAGTATGCTGTCCAGCCGCACTGCAAAGCCGTTATCTTCATCACTGAAGAAGCTGGTCACACTATCAGGCGCATCTTCCAGCGCCGTCTCAAAGGCATCACTGTCAAACTCCAGCTTGCCGGTATCAGCATTCGTGGTGACACCCAGCTGGGAGATATAGGAGTAGCTGCCGAGACCGGTCAGGCTGGTATTGAGCATACCCCGTAACTGGTTCTCGACATTTCGCAACACACTGCTGTTCGCACCACTGTCCTGCAGCGTGGACAACTGCTCTTTCAGGCTATTGTAGGCATTGACAAAGCCACTCACCGCATTTTTCGCCACCGAACTGTCCTGGGTGATCGAGACATTGGCCTGACCGGTGGCCTGCAGATCCAGCGTCAGACCGGCTATTGCATCGTCGATACTGTTGCTGGCACGGGTAATGGATACACCATCCACCGTCAGCGAGGCGTCCAGTTCACTCTCGTCGGCCAGCAGTTGGTCATTCTCATCCCGGTTCAGCATGGAGAAATTGAAGGTATTGGCATCCAGACTGCCGCCAAAAGAGAGCTGAACCCGGTTATCGTAGCCAGAGGATTCCGAGGTCAGCACCAGGGTCTGGTTGCCGTTATCACCCGTGATCAGGCCCGCCGTTGCACCTGAATTGTTCGCTTCCACATTGATCGCCGCCTGGATTTCACTCAGGGTCATGGCGGTGGAGAGATCCAGGGTAAACGTGTCGGAACCGACGGTCAGGGTCAGTTCATCACCCGCTGTACCACCAAAAGTGGCTGAATCGGCAAACTCTGCCGATCCCAGCTTGTGCTGCTGGGCCAAGCGATTGACGGTAACGTTATAGGAGGAGTTAACCGCATCGGTATCGGAAGAGGCAGTGAGCACATCGCTGTCAGACGCGCTGGCCTTGCTGGCCTGGAAGGTGTCCGCTTCCGTCAGTTTTTCCATGGCACTCTGCAGGGATGAGAGGCCGCCTTTCAGGGTGCCGTAAGCAGACAACTGGGCCTGCGCCTCGGCTTCCTTCTGGTAGAGCCGGGTCAGCGGCTGCTGCTCAACTTCCATCAACTGGGAGACGATACTCGTGACATCGAGTCCTGATCCCAGTCCGGGTGATGAGATGGCCATCTGTTTCTCCTGGTGTTGCTTGCAGAGCCCCGTCAATTTGGGCTAGATTTTCCTGTTGAGTCGGCCGTTCCGACCTGCCAGCCTGATTGCCAAACGGCAGAATCAGGCAGCTGTTTAACCATTAAAAATCCGGTGACATCCCTGACACCGGATCAGCGTCTCATGCTTTAGCTTGAAACAAAAGCGATATTCCTTCATTCCCTTTAAAGATCGCTTCACTGGTTTCCCGGAGTCGCTGCTGCATATCCAGCACTTCTTCGGATGGAATACTGCGTACCATCTCGCCCGACTCCTTGTCGATTACCTTGATAACAGTCTTGCCACTCTCCTCATCCACCGAGAACTCCAGTTTACGCTGTACTGATTGGGCAAACTGATTGAGTTGTTCAACTGCATTATCAAGCTTCTGCTCAACCGGGACCGCCATCGTCTTCTGCCCGTCTTTGGCCTCACTCCCGGTGTCCGCCTGAGCAGTTTTGTCCACTCGCTGGATACCAGAGCTCTCCAGTACCCCAGAGGTACTCTTCACAGCGCTGGTCGATTGAGCGGACAAGTTGCTCAATACATTTTGCGAGATTTCGTTAACCATGGTTATCACCTGTTTTACGAGGGGCGGGGCAAACTACGCAATGCCCCGCCCTTCGCCCAGCTTACTGGAGAAGTGACAACACGCTCTGCGGCAGCGCATTCGCCTGGGAGACCATCGCCACACCAGCCTGCTGCAGGATCTGGGAACGGGTCATCTCTGCCGTTTCTGCGGCAAAGTCAGCGTCCTGGATACGGGAGCGGGCGGCGGAGAGGTTTTCGGAAGTCACTGACAAGTTGGTGATTGTGGACTCAAAACGAACCTGCACAGCACCCAGTTCCGCACGAAGCGAAGCAACATTCTGCAGTGCAAAGTCAATGGTTGACAATGCATCGCTGGCGTTACTCCGGGTCAACACGTCCAGATCATTCAGAACCGTATCAACAGCTGCTCCCGAGGTACCCAAAGCCAAATTTCCGCCTGCAGCACCGGCGTAGTTGATGGCCTCGCCAACATCGGCCACCAGATCAATACCGGAATAGACAGTAGCGTCTCCACCAAGGACATTATTCGATGCATCATCAACAATGGTAATAGGCTGTCCATCACTGTTGGAGAAAGTGATGTCAGTACCATTAACCGCTGCGGTCACACCAGTCTGATTGGAAACCGCATTGATGGCATCAACTGCGTCAGCGATCGCCTCGTTTGCACCAAAATCAACACTAACACCATTAATGACGATCGTCGTTGCAGCGGCATTCGCGGTATATCCAAGGTCGGCACTGGTTGAGGTTGCAGCCCTGGCAGTAACACCACTATCGCTCGATACCGCGTTGATGGCATCGATAACATCCTGCTGGGTTGTTGCGCCGGTAAGGTCAACAGCTTCGCCTTCAACGGTAAGATTATTGGCGCCAACCGCAGTTGCGATATCAGCGGCAGTCATCGACGCCCCTTCCAACTGGGCTGCACCCAACTGACTACCCCGGGCATCCACACCTGAAACCGATATGGTCTGGCCCGCATTGGCGCCAACCTGGAATACCAGGGTCGACAGACTCCCGTCAAGGATATTCTGACCGTTAAACTGGGTGCTGGTAGCGATCCGATTCACTTCCTGAATCAACTGCTGCACTTCGTTGTTGATCGCTTTTCGATCCGATGCCGAGTTCGTGTCGTTGGCTGCCTGAACCGCCAGTTCGCGGATACGCTGCATGGCGTCACCGGCGGTAGAGAGGGCGCCTTCGGCCGTCTGGGCGAAAGAGATACCGTCGTTTGCGTTACGCACCGCCTGATCCAGACCGCGAATCTGGGAAGTCATACGATCAGAAATTGCCAGGCCAGCCGCATCATCCTTGGCGCTGTTGATGCGCAGACCGGATGAGAGACGCTCCATGGCGGTGGCCAGGGAGGACTGGGATTTGTTCAGATTGCGCTGTGCGGTGAGTGAGGCAATGTTGGTGTTGATGATTTGTGCCATGATCTTGCTCCTTATTCCCCTTTAGCTACCACATCGGGTGCCCTCGGGGTCAGGTTAATATTTGGCGGATATATCGGATGGTTGATCTGATATTTACCGCCTCCGGTATTTGTAACGGCCATTCGCATGATTTCTTTAAGTGAAATTTAAAAAAAACCTGTGAATACCAGTACAAAAAATATTTATTTATTATCCCATTAAAAATCAGTCAGTTGAATAGGTGCCGCGGGATGAACAGATATTAATTATACCCACATGGCCATCCCGGGTGCTTCCCCTGGGGACCCAAAGCGTGCCCACCCTACCGGGTTAGTCCGTCAAAGGTCAGTTGGTCGTGACCACTATCCCATTCAGAGCCTTCCCGGCAGGTTCCCCTTGGCATAAAAATCGACCTCACCTATCCGCTAGAGGTAGTTGAACAGGGAGAGCCCCTTTACCTTTACGTAGGCCTGTTGTGCCGCCTGCAGCGCCATCATCTGGGTCTCGAAACGGGATATGGTTTCAGTATAATCCAAATCCTGCTCATCGGAACGGTACATCTCCAGGTTCAACTTGAGATCCGCATTCACCGACTCCTGCTCTTCTACCGCATTCAGACGGGCCCCCACGCTGGCCCGGATCTCAACGATATTCTCCATGGCCAGATCCACATCGGTGATATAACGGCCCACCGATTGCCCCGATTCCAGATCAGATGCCAGTTGATCGATCGTTTCAAAGATACTGCGTTTTGAACTCACCGGTAAAGTGGTGCCTGCCGTCAGACCCGTGGTGGTAGTGGTGGCACTACCCGCCATAGCCACCGTCACACCTGTACCTCCGACAGCCGTCAGGGTCAGGGTGTTGGCTGGCGTGGTGTTGAACTCTGCGGTCACGCCGGTCTGGCTGGTGGCCGCGTTGATGGCATCCCGCAACTGGGTTGCCCGCTCTGCTGCAGTAGCAGCAGCCGGCAGGGCACCGATACTGATAGCGCCGTTACCGTTCCCCCCATCGATGGTGATGTCGCCTGCCGCAACAGCGGTGAGGACAGTTGGAGCGGCCACGCTGACCGTGGCAAGCGGTCCGGTAGCAATATCCATAAAGGTATCAAAGCCGTTATCCCCGTCCGCCACAGTGCGGTCCGATGCGATCTGTAACTCCCGCTGGCCGTTGTCACCGTTGTAGCTGTAGACACCCAGGTTCCTGGAGAAGGGCTGACTGCCGGTCTGGTAGCCGGCAAACAGATACTCGCCACCGCTGTCCCTGGAGTTGGCCATGGAGAAGAGCTGCTCACTCAACTGCCGGACCTCGGAGGCGATGGATGCCTTGTCTGCCAACGCCAGCACATCATTGCTGCCCTGTACCGTCAGTTCCCTGACCCGCTGCAGAAGGTCTGTGACCCCTTCCAGGACCCCCTCCTCCGTCTCCAGCCGGGTGGTCAGACGACCAATATTGCTCTGGTACTGGGTAAGCGTATCCATGGCGCCATTGAGTCCCATCACCCGAACGGCGCTGGCCGGATCGTCCGAAGGGGTCAATACCCGCTTGCCCGATGAGAGTTGTAGCTGGGTTTCACTCAGATCGCTCTGCTGCCGCAGCATGGAACTGAGCGAACGTTCAGTGATCATCTGGGTGGAGATACGGATCATGGTTACCTCCTGATCGCGCTGATCAGGCTATCGAACAAGGTGTTGGAAACGGTGATCACCTGGGCTGCCGCCTGGTAGGCCTGCTGGAACTTGATCAGATTGGCCGCCTCTTCATCCAGGTTAACACCACTGATGGAGAGCAGTGAATTCTCATGCCGTTCCCGCAGTCCATCGGTGGCATTGAAGCTGACCTCGGCCTGGTGGGTTTTGGTTCCCACCTCAGAGACCAGCTGACTGTAGGCCTCCTGGAAAGTGGCGGTTTCAGCCCCGCCGCCGGTCTGCCCCAGCAGGGAGTTGGTGGATTGCAGATCGGCCAGTTTCAGCACATTGCGATTATCACCCACGCCGCTGCTGTTATTCTCGATCACAAAGCGATCACCCGCCGCCGGCGTACCGGTAATGGTAAAACTCATCCCACCATAGGCAGGGAACGAGAAAGTGGCGCCATTAGGCTGGGTGGCGGGATCGTAGGCAATGGTACCACCTGGACCACCAGTAACGGTAAAACCCGGTGCACCGGCGTGGGCAGTAGCACTCCATTCCAGCGTAATGGTATCCGGGGCCGACAGAGGCAGGTTTGCTGTACTGCTGTAATCGGGTTGGGATATCTCCCCGCTCCCCTGGTTCGCACCACCGGCCGAATTGGTCGATTGAATTGCCCGGATCGGACCGGCAGCCGCTATTTCACGGGGATCACTGATCAGCAACTCCATCGTATTAGCGGCGTTACGGGTCGGTTGAATCAGGAAACGGTCACCAGCACTGGCAGCGGCGGATATGGAGATAGAGATACCATCTATTTCGGCGGTGCTATAGGGGTAGCTACCCCCGGTATTAATTGTGGTTACCTGGCCGTCGGAGAGACGGGTCAGGGTGAATTCATCAGCCACATTAGTGGCCTGCAATTCATAGTCGCTGGCGGTCAGATTACCGGTATCCAGGTACGATGCAGACACCACGGCGGTACCGGTATTGTAGGCGTTTTCCAACACGCCGATGGTTGGTGAAGCAAATAACTGCCCACCGAAGTTACCATCCAGATCCAGACCCAGCTGATGCTGGCTGTTGAGTCGGTCGGCCATGCCGATCGCCACCAGGCCCAGTTGATTCATGGCAGGATTCAGAATCTCTTCACGGTAGTTGAGCAGACCGCCCAACTCGCCTCCGGAGAGCTGGCCGGTTACTACCTGGGTGCCTAAGCTATTGCTGAATGCGATATCCTGTTGACTGGGATCACTGCTGCTGTTTACCGAAGTCAGCGTGGCATGGGTACTCTCCATCACCAGCGCCTGCCCTTTCCCGATAAACACATTCCAGGCTCCATTATCCTGCGGCACCACGCTGATACCCACCAACTTGGAGAGTTCATTCAGCAACACTTCCCGCTGATCCAGCAGATCGTTGGGGGAGTCCCCGCCTGAGGCGCCCAAGGCTTCCACGATCCCCTGGTTGACCTGGGCGATGGATTGGGCCAGCCCGGTAATTTCATTGGCCAGATCATCCATCTCCTGGTTCACGTTCTTGTTGGCATCAATAAACTGCTGACTCAGGTCATGGTACCGATTGACCAGGGAGCCCGCTTCCGACAGCATCACCTGCCGGGTCGCGATGGAAGCCGGGTCATCCGCCACACTCTGGACGGCATCAAAAAAGTCCTGGATGGCGGGATCAAGTCCGATGTTGGTATCTGCCAGCATGTTGTCGATCCGGCTGGCATGATCAAAATAGCTCTCCATCTCCGAAGCGGAGGTCTGGGCCGAGCGCATCTGGGTAGCCAGAAAATCGTCATACATACGCTCGATTTGGGTTACCTGGACGCCAGAGCCCACGTAACCCACACCGGTCAGTTGCGGGATCTGGGTAGAGTAGTTGACCCGCTGACGGCTGTATCCCTCGGTGTCCGAATTGGCGATATTGTGCCCAGCGGTTGTCAACGAACGCTGAAACGCCAGCAGTGCCGAGGTGCCTATATTGAGTATGCTTGCCATCTGTTCTGTCCTGTTGTGGCTGACGCTGCTACTGAGAGCCTGGGTTGGGGGGGAATCCCATGTGCATCAATGTCATCCGCTTGGCCACAAAAAACCTGCCTACCCGATATAAAGCAAGGTCGCCCCTGCCATATCGATTCTGCCGGCGACCCCTGGATATCATAGCGACCGTTCACCCTGAACCTTGAGCCGTTCCACTGCCCGGGTCATTTCCGGACCGTTCAGTACGGCATTGATTTTATTTGCATATTCCGGGTCAGTGGCATAACCGGCCCGCTGCAGTTCGGAGAAATAGGCCTGGCTGTTTTCAGCCGCTCCCAGCGCTTCGCTGTAACGGGGATTGGATTTCACGAAGTCGACATAGTCGTGAAAACTGTCCCGCAGCGATTCATAGGAACGGAAAGCGGCCCGCTTCTTCACCGCCGTACCCTCCTCGTACTCCAGGGTGTTGACGCTTACCCGATCACCTTCCCAACGGCTGTCCGCCTTGATGCCGAACAGGTTGTTGGAGAGCGCACCATCCGCAGAACGGATCAATTTTTTACCCCAGCCGGTCTCCAGCGCCGCCTGGGCCAACAGGGCCTGGGGTTTGAGACCGATCAGTTCCGCCGCCTCGGTGGCCCAGGGCCAGAGCTGCTCCACGAACTCCTGGGGACTCCAACGGCGCGGGTCGGGCTGGGCCGATTCAGCGGCAGATGGGGCAGCCGACCTCTTCTGCTGCACCTCGCCAACGGCCGTCACGGCAGCCTGATCGGTGTCGGATCCCCTGTTCGTGGTGCCGGCATCCAACGGGTTATACAGTTTGGCCGCCATGGCCAGCCGGTCATAATCCTGAATCGACTTACCGGCCTGGACCTTGTCCTCCTCCGCTTCGTCCCCACCACCCAGTTGCCGTTTGATCACGTCAGCCAGTCCGATACCACCGCTCTCGGAGAGATGGATAGCCAGCTGTTGGTCATACATATCCCGATAAAACAGGCTCTGCTCACTATCCATCAGCCCTTCGCCCAATCCGGCCTGACGCATGCTCTTCAGCATCTGCTGTACAAACAGGGATTCAAACTGGCGGGCCACCTGATCCAGCGAGCCCTGGGCATCCTCGGATGCCCGCGCCTTGAGCACCTTCAGCCCATCCATATTGGTATAGATTGAGGCACTGGCCAGATCCATCAGATCACCACCAATTCCGCCTTGAGAGCGCCCGCCTGTTTCAGTGCTTCCAGGATCGCCACCAGGTCAGAAGGGGCAGCCCCCACCTGGTTGACCGCCCGCACCACTTCGTTCAGGGAGACACCGGGATTGAACAGGAACATGCGACTGCCACCCTCCGCCACACTGACTTCGGACTGGGGCACAACCGCCGTGGTCCCGCCGGAAAAGGCCTCCGGCTGGGATACCTGATCGTTTTCGCTGATGGTGACGGTCAGGCTGCCGTGGGAAACCGCAGCAGGTGACACCTGCACCTGGTTACTGATGACCACGGTGCCGGTGCGGGAGTTGACAATCACCCGGGCTGCTACTTCGCCCGGCTTGACCGGTAGGTTCTCAATCAGGGAGACAAAACTGACCCGCTGATTGGGATCGATCGGGGTATTGACCCGGATAGAGGTGGCATCCAGGGCCCGTGCGGCACCCGGGCCAATCGCTTGGTTGATCGACTCCACCATCCGGTTGGCGGTGGTGAAGTCGCTCTCATGCAGGTTTAGGGTGAGGAAAGTACCCTGATTAAATCCTGAAGTGACCGTGCGCTCGACGGTGGCGCCATTGGGAATCCGGCCGACACTGGGGATATTGATGGTGATACTGGAGCCATCTGCGCCGGAGGCACTCAGGCCGCCCACCACCAGATTGCCCTGGGCAACGGCATAGACCCGGCCGTCGGCGCCCTTCAGGGGTGACATCAGCAGGGTGCCACCACGCAGACTCTTGGCATCGCCGATGGAGGAGACCGTCACATCAATCTTCTGCCCCGGCTTGGCAAACGCGGGCAAGTCGGCATTGATGGTGACTGCTGCGACATTCTTCGGATTGATACTGGTATCGGGGGGCACCACGATGCCGAGCTGGGTCAGCATGCTTTTCAGACTCTGCTCGGTGAAGGGTGAGGAACTGGTCTTGTCACCGGTGCCGTTCAGCCCCACCACCAGTCCGTAGCCAAGCAACTGGTTGGTCCGCACCCCGGCAATGGAGGCGAGATCCTTGATCCGCTCCGCCTGGGCCAGGCCGGAAAACAGCATCAATAGCAGCAGGCCCACCATTAAACGGGCCGACCGACGGCCGGTTTTCACTGTAATCGGATGGAACGCTGTAGCGTGTTTCATAGACTTCACCTAAAAGGGCATCAGGGCGCTGATGAAGAAGCGGCCCAACCAGCCCATTACATTGGCATCGGCCACCGCACCATCGCCCACGTAGACGATGGTCGGGTCAGCCAGACGGGTGGAGAGTACGGTATTGCTGGCGTCTATATCCGCCGGGCGCACAATACCCGATACCCGCACATATTCATTACCCTGGTTTATGCCGATCCGTTTTTCACCCCGGACGATCAGATAGCCGTTGGGTAACACCTCGATGACAGTCACGGTAATGTCACCGGTCAGTTCATTGTTCTGTTCACTTTCGCCATCACCACTGAAATCGTGCTCCGACTCCAGGGAGAAACCGAGATTGTTATTTGAGTTGCTGGCCAGCGGCAGAATTCCCGGCGCATTGAACTGGGCCGTGGTGCCCAGGATGGTCGGGTTGGTGATGATGTTGCTGTTGGATTTGCTCACATCTGTGGTGGCGCTCTTTTTCGCATCGGTCTTTTCCGCCAGCTTGATGGTCAGCATATCGCCCACCCGCCTGGCTCGCATATCCTCAAACCAGGAGTACTCGTAACCGGCCTGGTAGATAGCGCCATTGCCATCCGGCTTCGGTGCCGCCACGACAGGACGCACCGGGGCATACGCCGGGTCACGGACCGGCGCTGAGTTGCAACCGGCAAGGCCGGCGGCGGCCAGCGCCAGCAGGGTTAGGGAAAGGAGCCGATTCGTCATCTCAATCACCTGTGCTTAAAGCTGGTTACTCACGTAGGAGAGCATTTCATCGGTGGTGGCAATCGCCTTCGAGTTCATCTCGTAAGCGCGTTGGGTCTCAATCATGTTAACCATCTCCTCCACCACGTTGACGTTGGAGCTCTCCAGCGATCCCTGGTTAACGGTGCCGACTCCGTCGATACCCGGTGTGGCCGTGGTGGGGGCACCGCTGGCACCGGTTTCACGGAACAGGTTCTGGCCGATCGCCTCAAGTCCGGTCGGGTTGATGAAATCAGCCAGCTCGATGTTACCAATCTGGGTCGGCGTGCTGTTTCCGGAGACCAGGGCGGAGACCACACCGTCAGTGGCGATGGTAATGCTCAGGGTGTCATCCGGTACTGTAATGGAGGGCTCCAGTGGATAGCCGTTGTTATCCACGATCTCCCCATCGGAACTCATGCCGAAGGAGCCGTCACGGGTGTAAACGATGGAACCATCGGGGTGGAGGATCTGGAAGAAGCCGCGCCCCTGGATAGCGATATCCAGGGAGTTGCCGGTCTGCATGATATTGCCCTGGGTATGCAGCTTCTGGGTTGCCACGGTACGGACACCGGTACCAATAGCCAGACCGGAGGGCAGTTGGGTATCTTCCGATGACTGGGCACCGACCTGGCGGATGTTCTGGTAGATCAGATCTTCGAACGAGGCGCGATCCCGTTTGAACCCGGTGGTACTGACATTGGAAAGGTTATTGGATATGACCGCCATACGGGTCTGTTGCGCATCCAATCCTGTTTTTGCTATCCAGAGTGCGGGATACATGGGTTGTCATCCTCTTTTGTTGCTTTGCTTGCCTAAAATAAGTGCAATCCACGTGCCAACCAGATTAACTCATGCGCATAATGCTGGCGGAAGATTCGTCGGTCTGCTCTGCGGTCTTCATCATCTTCACCTGCATCTCGAAGCGGCGTGAGAACTCGATCATATCCACCATGGAGTCGACGATATTCACATTGCTGCTCTCCAGCGAGCCGGTGGCCAGTTGCACCTCTGCATCGGCCTCCAGCAGTTGGCCATCCTGTTGCCGCATCAGGCCATCCTCACCCTTCTCCATGCCATCCAGAGCAGGACCCACCATCTTGATCCGGTCGATCTCCGCCAACTCACCGGCACCCTGGCCAAGTGGTCGAATGGAGATAGTGCCATCGGAGGCAATCTCGATTTTTTCCGCCGGTGGGATGGCAATCGGCCCGCTATTGCCGATGACCGGCAAACCATTGCCGGTGGTCAGCAGGCCGTTGGCATCCACCTTGAGGTCGCCGCGCCGGGTGTAGGCTTCACTGCCATCCCGTGCCTGCACGGCAAACCAGCCGTCACCATTGATCGCCACATCCAGATCACGCCCGGTATGCACAATGGCGCCATGTTTGAAATCGATTCCGGGCCGCTCATCCATGCCGTAGACCCGGGTGGGAAAGCCATCGCCGAATACCGGCATGCTGCGGAACTGTTGCAGATCGGCCAGGAACCCCGGCGTACTGGCATTAGCCAGGTTGTTGCTGTTGGTCGACTGGGCCAACAGGGTCTCTTTGGCGCCGCTCATCGCAACATATAACATGCGATCCATTGTCTTCTCCTGTGAATTTCATCGGGGTGGGCAACAAAACCGGCCCACCCTGTCACGCTTAACGGATGTTGATGATCGTCTGGGTCACCGTATCGGCGGTGGTGATCACCTGGGCATTGGCCTGGTAGTTACGCTGTGCGGTGATCAGATTCACCAGCTGTTCGGCTATATCCACGTTGGAGTTTTCCAAACCACCCGACTGCACCAGACCGAAGTTGGAGGTACCCGCCTCACCCATCTGCACGTCGCCGGAGGCGTAGGTCTCCGCCCAACTGGTATCACCCTGTTGACTCAACCCTTGGGGATTATTGAATTTGGCTAACGCCAGCTTGCCCAACGCGGTGGACTGGCCATTGGTAAAGGTGGCCGAAACCACACCGGTATTATCCACATCCACGCCACTGAGCCGACCCGGTGCATAGCCATCCTGGGTCAGGTCATTGACGGAAAAAACCGAGCCAAACTGGGTACTGTTGTTCAGGTCAAAAGTGAGGCTCAGTGGATCCGCCCCAGTAATGGCAAAAGGATTGAACGCCAGTGTACCGGTGGCGGAGACACTGCCGGACCCGGCCACCAGTGCACCGGCCGTGTCAAAATTGACGGTGGCA
The DNA here is from genome assembly GCF_001007875.1 of Sedimenticola thiotaurini. Lineage (NCBI taxonomy): Bacteria > Pseudomonadati > Pseudomonadota > Gammaproteobacteria > Chromatiales > Sedimenticolaceae > Sedimenticola > Sedimenticola thiotaurini. Next base: position 1,723,950 of record NZ_CP011412.1, read on the forward strand.
CTGGGGAAAGCGGCGGAGGAAGGCGCCGTAGTTGAACTGGCGGTTGGGGTAACAATATTGCCGTCCACCGTGGTGTAGACATTCCACTGGTTCGCAGCCGCATCCGATTTACGGAAGTACATGGTCATGGTGTGGGCGGTACCCTGTGAATCGTACACGGTGGTCGAGGTGGAGTTGTCATAGCTGGTGGCTATTGTGGGATCAAACAGCGTGGCAGCCGGCATGGCGGTCACGCTGGAGTCCAGGTTCAAAGATACATTGGCGCTGGTGGTTGCGGATGGTGCACCGGAAAGCGTGGGTAACTGGAGGTCGGTGGTAGCGCCGGTATTAAAATTCCCGGTGTTACCGATCGGGGCAAACACCTGCAACCGCTCGTTGGCATGATTAACCACATAACCATCCCGGTCGACCGTATAGGCACCGGCCCGGGTATAGGTGGTGTTGCCGGTAGAGTCCTGGAGGGTGAAGAATCCCTCCCCGTTCAGCGCCAGATCCAGACTGTTGGAGGTAAAATCCACGTTCCCCTGGCTGAACTGCTGCGCCACTCGGCTGACCCGTACACCCCGGCCGGCTGCTGTTGCGCTGACATCCTGGATGGAGTTGGCGTAGATGTCGGCAAACTCGGCACGGGACTGCTTGAAGCCGTTGGTGGCCGCGTTGGCGATGTTATGACCGGTCACTTCCAGATCGGTGGATGCGGCATCGAGTCCGCTCAATGCGATGCGAAAAGGCATACTCAATTCTCCTCGTTAATTAATCAGCGGATTTCCGCAACAGAACTAAATGAAATCGGACCCAGACCGGCCAGGTTAACCGACAGCTCCTGGCCTGCAGCACCGATACTGACGCTGTCCACCTTGGCCTCGATCAGGGTGTAGGGCGTTATACTCTCGCCGTCCACTTCGGCCTGCGCCGCGATCTGGTATTGACCCGGCTCTACCGCCTGGCCGCTCTCATCCAGACCGTCCCAGGTAAAGCTCACTTCACCTTTGGTCTGGGTACCGAGATGGATCTCCTTGACCAGCTCGCCCGAAGCATCTGAAATGCGTACGGTTACATCACTGGCCGACTCGGTAACACCCACCACACCCTGGATGGTACCCCCCGCCTCCAGGTTGGCAGTGTTCAGCGGAGCCAACACGGTACGCCCGACAATATTGGCCGCCTGCAGCGCCTGGTCAGAGATCATGGCATCGGAGAAACCGGCGAATGCGCTGTTTAACTCATCGATACCCGAAACCACCGAGAACTGGGAAATCTGGGTCGCCAGTTCGCTGTTCTCCATCGGCGAGAAGGGATCCTGGTAGGTCAGTTCAGTGACCATCAGCTCCAGAAAATCCTCCATACCCAGCTCATTGCTACTCTCTGTTTCGGTCTCACTGGAAAGGCCCAGTGCCTGATAAATCTGCTCATTAGTAATTGCAGTGGTGCTGCTCATGGGACGGCTCCTTTATTCACCGAGTCGCAAAGTAGCGACCATCAACTGTTTGGCGGTATTTACCACTTCGACATTGCTTTGATAGGAACGCGAAGCGGATATCATGTTGGCCATCTCCTCTACCGGGTTCACATTGGGCCGGAAGATATAGCCCTCCTCGTTGGCTTGGGGATGATCCGGCGCATACTCCATGCTGGGCGGGGCCTCGCTCTCAACAATGCCCCGCACCTGAACCCCCACAGCCGGCGCATCGGGATTGAACTGATTCAGCAAGGCACTGAAGACCGGCTGACGTGCCCGATAGGTCTCATCGATACTGCTGCTGACACTGTCCACATTGGCCATGTTGCTGGCCACGGTGTTGAGCCGCAGGGTTTGCGCGGTCATACCGCTGGCGGCTGTATCAAAAATCTTGAACATTGACATGATTATTGCCCCGTAATTGCTTTCTTGAGGGTTTGGATGGTGCCGCCAAGGAAGCGCAGGCTGGCCTGGTACTGCAGCGCGTTCTCCGCAAAGGCGGTATGCTCAAGCTGACTGTCCACCGTGTTGCCATCCAGGCTCGGCTGGGTCGGTATGCGGTAGGCCATCTCGCTGGGCGAGATGACGCCATCGTCCAGCGGAATGTGGCGCTGGTGGGTGGTGGTCAGGGTGGACTCCCCGGCTACCTGCTGCCGGAGCACTTCGTGGAAGTCGAAATCCCGCGCCTTGTAGCCCGGGGTATCCGCATTGGCGATGTTACCGGCCAGCACCTCAGCACGCTTTGCATGCAGCTGAAGTGCCTGGGCATGGATTCCTAATAACTTGTCAAAACTCATTGGTCTGCTTCCTGGTTGTTCCCGGAAACTACTAAGCAGACAATGTGCCAAATTTTTATTTAATTGTTTTTAAAGGATTTATTTAACATTGTTGGAAAAATAACCGGGAAAGCGGCAAACGGAGACCGCCTCAGCGGCAAAGGGTAACCGGGAACAGGCAAGGAGGGAGGGAGGCTGAGAATACTCAGCTGCAGCCAAAGTGACACGTGTCGGGCACAGGGTATCGGTCAGGCTACTTCAGGCGGTAGGCGATTCCGCCCAGTTTACTCACCATCTCGAACCGATCAGTATGGGCCGACAGGGACTCTGTGGAGCCGAGAAACAGGTAGCCACCCGGATTCAGCACCCCGGCCATGCGATTAATGATGTCGCGCTTCTGTTCGCTGGAGAAGTAGATCAGCACATTGCGGCAGAATATCACGTCGAAACGCCCCATCATTTCGTAGCCCCGGGTCAGGTTAAGCTCACGAAAACTGACCCGCTTACGGATCTCCGGCTTCACCTCCAGACAATCACCATTAACATTAAAATAGCGCGCCTGCTGTTCCAGGGTCAGCCCCCGAGATGCCGACATACCACAATAGACACCCTTTCTGGCCTCTTTCAGTACCGTGGAGGAGATATCGGTTGCAACCACATCCACTCCCCCAGGCAAGACTCCGGGATTGGCCCGTTGATAGTCCTGTACCACCATGCTCAGGTTATACGCCTCCTGACCATAGGAGCAGGCCGCCGACCAGATACGGATGGCGTGGCTGTGACGGGCCTTGATCTCCGGGCAGACCATCTCCTGAAGCATGCGAAAATGGGACATATCACGAAACCAGAAGGTCTCATTGGTGGTCATGGCGTCGATGATGCCCGCCCGCAGGCTGGGATTACGGTTGCTGTTGAGCTGCTCCAGCAACTGTCCGACAGTGCTGATGCCGTAGTCACGCATCAATCCACCAAGACGACTGGAAACCAGGTACTCCTTCCCCGCACCCAGTACAATGCCGCAGGCATTTTCAAGAAATTTCCGAAATGCCTCATAGTCACCCGGTGACAGCATATTTTGACTCGCCAGTGACTGCAATATAGTTATCCATTCCTTTGATGTTGGCTACGCCTGTTGAGAGGAGCGAGCCTTCAACTCCTCCTTATGCTCCTTAAGACGCGCCTGGACCACACGGGCCAGCTCGTCCGGATCAAATTTAGCCAAGAACGAATTGGCCCCTACTTTTTCAATCATGCTCTGGTTAAACACGCCACTCAGTGAAGTATGGAGTATAACCGGCAAATTGGCGAGTTCCGGATCCTTGCGGATCTCCGTAGTCAGAGTGTAACCATCCATCACGGGCATCTCCACATCCGAAATAATCAGGGAGAGAAAATCAGATACTCGGCGCCCCTCGTTGCTCCATGCCTTGAGTTGATCCAACGCCTGCTTGCCATCGTTGCAGATGGTGGCCATCACACCCAGCCGGTCCAGTACCCGTTTTACCTGCTTACGGGCTACGGCGGAGTCATCAGCCACCAGTATGTGTTGGGTCTCATCGATCGCCTCCTCGTCAATCACACCCTCGGACACCTCCTCGGGCAGGGCGACGATCTCACTCAACACCTTCTCCACGTCAATGATTTCCACCAGGTCATTATCGATCCGAGTGACGGCCGTCATGTAACTCTCTTTCGCCGCACCCCTGGGGGGCGGGAGAATCTCCGTCCAGTTCATGTTCACAATTCGATCAACCGAACCCACCAGGAACCCCTGCACCCTGCAGTTGTACTCAGTGATGACAACAAAACGCCCTTCGGTACTATCCAGCGGCGCACCACCGATGGCGTGGGAGAGATCCACGACCGGAATGGTTTTGCCGCGCATATTGGCAACGCCCCGTACTACCGGGTGAGAGCCGGGCAACTGGGTCAGGGGCGGGCACTGGATAACCTCTTGCACTTTGAACACATTAATACCAAACCGCTGCTCCCCAGCCAGCCGAAACAGCAGCAGTTCCAGCCGGTTTCTGCCCGCCAGCCTGGTTCGTTGATCCACACCGTCAAGAACGCCTGCCATCTCTAATTCCTCTCTGTTTTCCCTGTCCCATATTAGCGACCTAGAGACCGATTGCTTTAGGAGCAGCACCAGCCCCCGCTACCTGACAGCCCCGGAAAGCTCCCAGCCACAGGATATTCAGGCATGTATTTTGCATATTTCTTAACGACAAACAATGGAACTAAATGCTTTTTAACAGGTGACACCATGAGCGGATCAATATCCACAATCAGGACACGGCACCGCTGGTCCTGCCTGCTTCTCGCCTGGTCACTGGTGGCGACAACCGCCACTGCGGCCCAGACGCAGTCCCATGACAGCATACGCCAGGCGGCAGAACAACATGTGCTGGATCAATTTGATCAGAAAGGACAGCAGGTGAACGCTACCGCAAAACGGCTCGACAGCCGGCTACGTCTTGCCGCTTGCGATGAGGACCTGGAGACATTCTCACCCTACAGCCGGAAAAACATTTCCCGGATCACTGTCGGCGTTCGCTGCAATGCGGCAGACGGATGGACGCTCTATGTGCCGGTAACCCTCTCTCTGATCAAGGAGGTGGTAATCGCCAACCGGGAACTGCCAAGCGACACCATCCTCACGCCGGCCGACATCACAATCGAAAAAAGGGATGTGGCGAAACTGCACCGTGGCTATCTTGAACGCCCCCAACAGGCGGTCGGAAAAATTGTGAAACGCCGAATCCGTCAGGGAGCCATCCTGACCCCGGGCCAGTTGAATATTCAACACGCCGTTAAAAAGGGTACCCAGGTGGTCATCGTAGCCCGGATCGGCACCCTGGTGGTCCGCATGAACGGAAAGGCACTGACCAACGGCGCCATCGGCGAGCGGATCAAGGTAAAAAACAGCAGCTCCAATCGACAGATTGAAGCTACCGTTATCGACACGGGCGTGGTCAAGGCCACAACCTAGACCCGCCAATGGCCCCGGAGACGCCTATCTAGCGCTTACCGCAGTGTGAACTGACGCGGATTTTCCGCATCAAACGGACTATATTTCAACTAAAGCTTGTAGCCGTTTGGCCGCTACGCAAATGGGTACTTTCTCAGCAAGGTGATTAACAGCATGAAAATCAAAGGTCCGGCCGGACAACCCATCACTACCGGCGAAAGCGCTAAAAGCACAGCGACCAGCAACACCCAGACAGCGGGCGCATCCAGCTCGCGCAAATCAGACGGAACCTCCGGTGATACCGTCAGCCTGACAGGCTCCGCCACCCGCCTTCAGGAACTTGAAGCGCAGGTCGCCAGCCTGCCGATCGCCGATGCCCAGCACGTCTCCGACGTGCAACGCTCCCTGGCCACCGGCACATTTGCCTTCGAGCCGGAAGAGGCAGCAGAGCACCTGCTGGCCCAGGAGCGGGAGTTTTCGAAACTGGAAACAAAGGAGTAAATAATGACCCTCTCTGCCGATCAGCAGAACCAGCTCACCCAGGCACTCTCGGCCGAGGTGAAATGCGCCCAAACGCTGGAAGAGATTCTAAAGCGTGAACAGGCGGCACTGAAAGCAACCGATCCCGATCAGGTTCTGGAGATCAGCAGAGAAAAGCAGCAGGCCGTGGAGCAGATGCAGGCCCACTCCAGGCAACGGGAACGTCTACTCACCTCGTTGGGTATCAACGTTGATGCGCCTGACCTGAACCGGTTTTTTCAATCAAACAGCGATTCCGCCTGCGCCGATCTGTGGCGTCAACTGGGTGGAATTGCGGACCAGTTGCAGAAACAGAATGAGATCAATGGCGGCATCCTGGCCCTCAGCCAACGCCATAACAAGCAGGCGCTGGATCTGCTTTGCGGACGCACCGAGAGCAGAAACACCTACGGCGCCAAGGGCCAGCAGGAACCGGACCAGCCCGGCCACCCACTGGCCAAAGCCTGAGAACAGGAAAAAGCCCGCAGCAGCCATGCACAACCGACGAGCGGGCCTGCGCAACAGAGCCCGGCCAGACGTACCTGTCCGTTTCCAGCATCACTCCAGCATCGCCGGCTCCGACAGCTGCCGGTAGCGATCCAGATCGGCCTCCCGGTCCAGATCCCAGAGCGGCTCCAGCTCACGCCAGTATCCGACCTGTTGCGCCAGGCGTTGCCGGGTTATCGCCAACACCTGATCTGTACCCCAGGGAATATCACTGAACAGTCGATGCTCCATCCGCCGCAGCCCCAGCAGGACATAGCCACCATCCTCGGCCGGTCCCAGCACCGCGTCTGCACCTGACTCCAGCCAAGCCAGCGCCCGACACAGATGCCCCCCCGTCAGTACCGGACAATCGCCTCCGATCAACAGCACCATCTGGGAACGAGCCAGCGCCTGTTCGGCCCCGTGGGCCATGCGCTGCCCCAGGTCACCCATCACCTGCGGGTGAAGCGTTACCGACCGGTTTTGGGCCGCCGCCTGAAAAACCCCATGCCGGGTATCCGGTGCACACCAGATGTCGAGGGGTGCAATATCGGCACTCGCCTCCCCGATCATCCGTACCAGTAGCTCCCGATAAATAGCCGCAGCGTGTTGCGCGCCGACGGCTGGAATCAGGCGCGTCTTCACCTGCCCCGGCTCGGGAGCCTTGGCAAACAGCAGAATACGGGCATGGGGATAACGCATTATCGATACCGTTCCGCCAGTCGCGCCGGGTCGGCCCCCATAAAATAGGCCCAGCGCAAACGCCACATCAACAGGATGGTGCGCACGATGCCGCGTGATTCCCAGCGACGGCTGGAGGTCACCAGGCGTTGCGGCAGGATCAGCGGCCGGGAGCAGCGCTTGAGACGCCGACTGATCTCCACATCCTCCATCAGGGGAATGTCCGCGAACCCGCCCAGTCGGGCAAACAGCTCCCGGCGCACGAAAATGCCCTGGTCACCGGTAGCGATCCCGGTCAGCCTGGAGCGCCAGTTCATCATGAACCCGATGAGCCGCAGCAACGGATGGCGGCCCGACAAGCGGATATCGAAACGTCCCCAGCCCCCCGTGGAGGAGGCCATAACCGTACAGATCAGCGCGGGAAAGTCCGGCTGAATAACACTGTCAGCATGGAGAAACCAGAGGACCTCCCCCGTTGCAACGGCGGCACCGGCATTCATCTGCCGTGCCCGCCCCGGAGCCGACTCGATCAACCTATCCACCAGGGGCTTAGCCCGCGCCACTGTATCGTCCCGACTGCCTCCATCCACCAGAATCAGTTCCACGCCATCGGCGCGGGCGACCTGAAGGGTCTCCAGCAAGGGACCAATGGCGTGCGCCTCATTCAGACAGGGGATAACGACCGACAGGGCGCCAGCACGGCACTTTTGACATTCATTCACTCAGCGCTCCACCACAACTGCTGCCCTGCCCTGCGGTACAACCGTAGCAGTGCTCAGCGATACGGATCGCCCAACCCTCCAGCTGCTGGTCGGAAATCTCCCCGATATGAATCCTGTCCCGCCCCTCCCGGGCGATGGGCATCTGTAACATCTGGTTGAAGTCGCAATCGTAGAGATAACCCTGCCAGTCGATACTCAACTGGTTTCTGCACATGACTGTCTCCAGGTTATCGCTGCTGTAGGCGCTTCTCAACAGGGCCAGGTAATCATGGAACTGCCCCTGGGAGAGTAACATGCTGCCGAAACGACTGATCGGCATATTGGTGATGGTGAAGAGCTGGCTGAAACGGATACCATGGTCGTTCCACAGGCGGCGTTTGAAGTCCTGCTCCAGGGCACACTGGGCCGGCGGGAGTGAAGGCCCCAGGGGATTAAAGACCAGGTTCAGCACCAGACCACTCCCCTCCTGGGCATAACCCAGTTCATTCAACTGCTGGAGCCCCCGGATACTGGCATCGTAGACCCCCGCACCCCGTTGCTGATCCACGTTCTCCGCCAGATAACAGGGCAACGAAGCAACCACCTCCACCTGCTGTTCAGCCAGGAACCTACCCAGCGTCTCCTGCCCGGGCTCACCCAGGATGGAGAGGTTGCAGCGATCGATCACACCCACACCCCGCTCTCTTGCGGCTTTCACCAGATAACGGAAATGGACATTCAGTTCGGGTGCCCCGCCGGTCAGGTCGATACGGCGTATCTGCTGCCTGTCGATAAATCGCAGCACATCATCAATCGTCTCCCGCTCCATCATCTCGGTCCGCTTGGGACCGGCATTGACATGGCAATGCTTGCAGGTCTGATTGCACTGATACCCCAGGTTAATCTGGAGTGTTTCCAACTGCCCCCGATTGATAGCGGGAAAAGTGGTGGGGGAGAGCAGATGGGCTGTATCCAACATAACAAACATTCCTTGACCAACAATTCATCTATATAGTTTACGGCGACCGACAGGGCAACGAATACTGCTCAGTCAGCGCGGTTATCAGCAGGTTGCCAAACAGCCCCGGGAAAATGCTAGAATGCGCCATTCTCAGGGGAGCCGGGATATCCTGCTGCTACTTTCTACGGTTTGCCTGAGATAGCACAGCACCCTCACAGCCCCCGTAGCTCAGCTGGATAGAGCGCACCCCTCCTAAGGGTGAAGTCACACGTTCGAATCGTGTCGGGGGCGCCATTTTCCTGCAACGCTATCCTAACAGACCCGCACAACGACCGATCTCTTTCACTACTATCCGATCAAAGATCGTTTAAAGCCGGTTTGATACCGTCCTTATATCGACGAAGGGTGCGGCCGGGCGGCGGCAACTGTTCGTTACCTGACTACCTTTTCTATGCCGATCCATGCTGTGTGGTGAGGAAGCGAACCCGGCCTGGAATGACCGTCAGGCCTGACCTGAACCCTCGGCCCGTTGCTTCTCTTCAACCAACACACCATTCAGCGGTGCGGATTCGGTTTCGATCGTCACTTCGATGCCGGCTGCGGGAGGCGTTGTGGAAGGCTCATCTTTGCGCGCCTGCAACCGGGTCAGGATATCGGAAAGGACCCGCTCCAACTCAGTATAGGCACGGTACTGGGCAAGTTGGTAATAAGTACTTTTCCGGTCGTTCAGCAACGCCAATCGGGCATCAAAATAGGCCACGTCAGCCTCCAGTGAACTGAGGGTGAGACGCGCCCACTTTTTCTTCTGTTTTTTTTCCGATTCCTGCATAAACTCACGTTGCTTGCGGATTTGACCCGGGTTATTTCAATACCCTCGCAGCAGTATAACGCCCCGGCAGTACAAATATCTAACTGCATGAATAAGTGTGATTTAGTTCAACCCGGCACAACTGCCGGAATGACGCAACTGCACAAAAATAACGACTTTTTTGGACAATTGTACTAATTAATACAAAAAGACTTTAAAAAAGTGTCTCTTATGCTACTATCCCCCTAATCGCTCCCCATCCACTCAATAATAGGCCGATCATCCAAATGAGCGCACTTCTGGAGTTGTTACGCAACACATCTGCCCTCTCCGGCGGTAATGCCGCCTTTATAGAGGATCTCTACGAAAGTTACCTGCAGGACCCAAGCAGCGTTGATTCTGCCTGGAGAGAACGCTTCGACGACATTATCAAGGACTCTGCAAACGAGGCACCCGATATTGCCCACGGCCCGGTCAGATCAAACTTTGCCCGTCTGGCGAGGGAGAAGCGGCCGGCGTCCCGACAGAGTACTGAACGCATGTCCCCGGGAGCAGCCGAAAAACAGGCCGCGGTATTGCGTCTGGTTAATGCCTGGCGTGTGCGCGGACATCAGTATGCCACGCTGGATCCGCTGCGGTTGCGGGATATCGAAGATGTACCCGACCTGGACCCGGCGTTCCACCGTTTGGGCGAAGCAGACATGGACACGGTATTCAACACCGGTTCCCTGTTTGCGCCCGACCGGATGCCGTTACGGGAAATCATCAACTTTATAAAAGAGGTATACGGCAACAATATCGGTTCTGAGTATATGCACATTACCGATACCCGCCAGAAACGCTGGATTCAGAAACGGGTCGAGGGATCCCGGGCAAAAGCGGATCTCAGTGCCGATGACAAGCGCTGGCTGTTGACCCTGCTGACCGCCGCCGAGGGCCTGGAAAAGTATCTGCATACCCGTTACGTCGGACAGAAACGGTTCTCCCTGGAAGGGGGTGAATCCCTGATTCCGCTGCTGGATGAACTGATCCAGCGGGGCGGCAAGGATGGTATCCGGGAAGTGGCCATCGGCATGGCCCACCGCGGTCGACTGAACGTCTTGACCAACATTCTGGGCAAAGCCCCGGCCGAACTGTTCGACGAGTTCGAAGGCAGGAAAAGCCCGGAACCCTATAAAAGCTCCGGTGATGTGAAGTACCACATGGGGTTCTCCACCGATATCGAGACACCGAGTGGCTTTACCCACGTGGTACTGGGTTTCAATCCGTCTCACCTGGAGATCATCAGCCCGGTGATTGAGGGCTCGGTTCGGGCCCGGCAACAGCGACGCGGTGACCGGGAAGGCAATGAAGTGTTGCCGATCCTGATCCACGGTGACTCCGCCTTCGCCGGCCAGGGTGTGGTAATGGAGACTTTCCAGATGTCCCAGGCCCGGGGCTACACCACTGGTGGATCGATCCATATCGTTATCAATAACCAGGTTGGCTTCACCACCAGCAACCCGCTGGACACCCGCTCCACGCTCTACTGTACCGATGTGGCCAAGATGGTGCAGGCACCGATCTTCCACGTTAACGGGGACGATCCGGAAGCGGTGATTTTTGTTACCCGGCTGGCTATGGATTATCGTCAACGTTTCCATAAAGATGTGATCATTGATCTGGTCTGCTACCGTCGTCATGGCCATAATGAGGCCGATGAGCCGGCCATGACCCAGCCGATGATGTACCAGAAGATCCGTCGCTTACCGACCACCCGGTCCAACTACTCGGATCAGCTGATCGCCGAGGGTGTTATTACACCTGACCAGAGTCGCGACATGGTGGAAGACTACCGCTCCTCCCTGGAGCAGAATTCCACCGTAGCCCGCCCCACCCTGACCGACCTGAACTACCCGTACCACGTCAACTGGGCGCCCTATCAGCATATCGACTGGGAACACCCGGCCGATACCACGATCAGCCCGGAGAAGCTGTCCATGCTGGCCAACCGGTTGCTGGAGGCCCCGGAAGGGTTCGACCTGCATCCCCGGGTGAAGAAGCTGATCGAGGGCCGTCGCAAGATGGCCACCGGCGACCAACTGGTGGATTGGGGCTTTGGTGAGTGCCTGGCCTATGCTGCGCTGGTGGATGAGGGCATTCCGGTACGCCTCTCCGGTCAGGACTGCGGCCGCGGCACCTTCTCCCATCGTCACGCAGTACTGCACAATCAACTCACCGGCGAGAGCTATACACCGTTACAGCACATCTCGGAGAATCAGGCCAACTTCCTGGTCATCGATTCACTGCTTTCTGAAGAGGCGGTGCTGGGCTTTGAGTATGGCTACGCCACCACCGAACCCCGGGCGCTGACCATCTGGGAGGCCCAGTTCGGTGACTTTGCCAATGGTGCCCAGGTTGTGATCGACCAGTTCATCAGCTCCGGTGGCGCCAAGTGGGGCCTCTACTGCGGGCTGGTGATGCTGCTGCCGCACGGCTATGAAGGCCAGGGTGCGGAACACTCTTCCGCCCGGCTGGAGCGTTACCTGCAACTCTGTGCAGAACACAACATGCAGGTCTGTGTCCCAACCACCCCGGCCCAGGTGTTCCACATGCTGCGTCGGCAGATGTTGCGTCCGATGCGCAAACCCCTGATCGTGATGTCACCCAAGAGTCTGCTGCGACATCGCCTGGCCACCTCATCCCTGGAAGAGTTCACCCAGGGTGGTTTCCAACCGGTTATCGGAGAGACCGACGATCTGGATCCGGCAGAGATCGAGCATATCGTGGTCTGCTCCGGCAAGGTCTACTATGAGCTGCTGGAAGCACGTCGGGCACGGGGACTGCGCAGCGTGGCGATTATCCGTATAGAGCAGCTGTATCCGTTCCCGCATGAGATATTTGATTCGATTATCGATCAATATCCCCAGGTTGAACGGATCATCTGGTGCCAGGAAGAGCCCCAGAACCAGGGTGCCTGGGACCAGATAAAACACCGTTTCCACACCCTGCTGGATAAGGGTAAACACCTCTATTACGTGGGGCGGCCCGCCGCTGCCGCGCCGGCGGTGGGATACTACCCGATACACGTTCAACAACAAGAGACCCTGATCGATGAAGCCCTGACCGGCCAAATCAATCCCTCAATGAACCGAAGGACGCCTGCATAAAATGAGTATCAATGTAACCGTACCGGCACTGCCGGAATCTGTCGCCGACGCCACCATTCTCACCTGGCACAAAAAGCCGGGCGATGCGGTCTCCCGCGATGAGAATCTCGTCGATCTGGAGACCGACAAGGTCGTGCTGGAAGTACCTGCCCCTAAGGATGGGATAATGGGTGAGATCAGTGCGGCCGAAGGTGACACCGTTCAGGCGGGTGATCTGCTCACGTCGATTCAGGAAGGCAGCGCACCGGCACCCCAGGCATCTACGCCGGCCGCCACCGATACGGCCAGCGATGAAGAGCCGGTTCTGACGCCGGCGGTACGTCGACTGGTTAAAGAGAAAGGCATTGACCCCAAGGATATCGTTGGTACCGGCAAGGATGGTCGTATCCTCAAGACCGATGTAACCGCCTACCTGGAGAGCCTGGAAGCCGCAACCAGCAAGGCACCTGCAGAGCCCAGCCCGGAGAGTGAAATCACCCAGACGGGTATCGAGGGCGAACGTCCCGAGCAGCGGGTGCCCATGACCCGTCTGCGGGCCCGCATTGCAGAACGGCTGCTGGAGGCGCAGCAGAACGCCGCCATTCTGACCACCTTCAACGAAGTGGATCTACAGGCGATCAATGACCTGCGCAAGAACTACAAGGATAAGTTCGAGAAAGATCACGAGGTCAAACTCGGCTTCATGTCGTTCTTCATCAAGGCCTCGGTGGAAGCGCTGAAGCAGTTCCCGGCGGTCAACGCCTCCATCGACGGCAAAGACATCATCTACCACGGCTACTATGACATCGGCATCGCGGTCGGATCACCCCGCGGCCTGGTGGTACCGATCCTGCGTGATGCTGATCAACTCAGTTTTGCCGAGACCGAGAAGGCAGTGCGAGATTTCGGCAAGAAGGCTAATGACGGCTCCCTCAGTTACGAAGAGCTGACTGGCGGTACCTTCACCATCTCCAATGGTGGCGTGTTCGGTTCCATGCTCTCAACGCCGATTCTGAACCCGCCCCAGAGTGCCATCCTGGGTATGCACACCATCCAGCAGCGCCCCATGGTCATTGACGGCGAGATCAAGATCCGGCCCATGATGTACCTGGCCCTCTCCTACGATCATCGCATTATCGATGGCCGTGAGGCGGTACAGTTCCTGGTCACTATCAAGAACATGCTGGAGGATCCCACCCGCCTGCTGCTGCAGGTTTAAGTAACCAACAGACCAGGTCTGGATACACTGATAAAACCGGGGATCCTGCAACAGGAGCCCCGGTTTTTTTATGGATGACTATACTGATCCCCAGAAGTTGGCCGATAATAATTTACCCGATACAGCCAACCTGGCAGGTCTATGCTAAAAAAAATACTGCTCCCCACGATATGTCTCATCCTCGCCTACGGTTTCTGGCTGAGTGAAGATTTCAAGGAGATATCCGCCGGCGTAGCAATCTTCATGTTTGGCATGCTGTCACTGGAGCAGGGCTTCAGAACCTTTACCGGCGGTGTACTCGAGCGACTGATCAATCGCAGCACATCCAGCCCCTGGAAAAGTCTGCTGTTCGGCATGGTGACCACCAGTATCATGCAATCCAGCTCTCTCATATCGGTGATTACCATCTCGTTTCTCAGCGCCGGCCTGCTGACACTGATGGCCGGTATCGGAATCATTTTCGGTGCCAACCTGGGCACCACCACCGGTGCCTGGCTGATCGCCGGACTGGGGCTCAAGATCAATATTGCCGCCTACGCCATGCCGATGCTGGTATTCGGTGTTCTGCTGATCCTGCAAAAAGCGAAAAATCTGAACGGACTGGGCTATATCCTGGCCGGACTGGGATTCCTGTTTCTTGGCATCCACTATATGAAAGAGGGGTTCGATGCCTTCAGGGACACGATCAATCTGTCCCAGTTTGCCGTTGCCGGTTATCCCGGTCTGTTTCTTTTCATGCTGCTCGGCGCGTTCGCCACTGTGGTGATGCAATCCAGTCACGCCACCCTGGTGTTGATAATCACCGCTCTGGCGGCCCAGCAGATCACTTACGAAAATGGCCTGGCACTGGCTATCGGCGCCAACGTCGGCACCACCATCACCGCCATACTCGGTTCCATCAGCGCCAACGCCCAGGGTCGCCGCCTGGCGGGGGCCCATCTGATTTTCAACCTGGTTACCGGTCTGATTGCCATCCTGCTTGTCTACCAGCTGATGTACGCCGTGGACCAGATCAGCCAGTTCAGTGGCATTCGGGAGGATGACTACACCCTGAAACTGGCTGTTTTTCACACCCTGTTCAATCTGATCGGGGTGGTGGTGATGGCCCCCCTGATCGGGCCATTGGTACATTTGCTGGAGCGAGTGATCAAGGAGAAGAGACCGGAGATTGATCAACCGAAATACCTGACCGACTCAGCGGTGGAGTTCCCGGAAACGGCTGCCAAGGCGGTACTGCAGGAGTCCCTGCACCTCTATGACAACGCCCAGGGTATTATCATACATGCACTGGGTTTCAAGCGCCCGGAGGTGCTCTCCACCCTGGATCTTCTGGAGGTGGCTGAGGCGCAGAAAAAGTTGACCAAGCTGGACATCGATGCCGCCTATGAACGCAGCATCAAGGGACTCTACAGTGAAATCATCGCCTTTATCAGCCGGGCCGACTTCTCCTGGCAAATGGAACAGTCTGCCGATCTGCACCATCTGCGGGAAGCCAACCAACATCTGGTGGAGGCGATCAAGGACGTCAAACATCTGCAGAAAAACCTGCTGCGGTACGTCAATTCGGGGGACAGAGAGTTACGCCACGCCTATGACCAGCTACGTAGCCAATTGGCTGTCATCATCCGGCAACTTGAAGATATCAGACTGGTGGATCAGAGCGAGACAGCGATACTCTCGCTCGATGCCCTGAGATTGATGCTCAAGGAGATCCATGAGGGGTTCAATACCTCCCTGATTGACAGAATCCGACAGAGACGGATATCCCCGCAACAGGGTTCATCGCTGATGAATGACAGCCACTACACTCACAGTATTGCCAAAAACCTGATACGGGCCGCCCAAACCCTGTTTGCATCGGGTCCCAGGGAGCTGACCCAGGCAGCGCGGACAATCTCCCTGGATGACAACGAGCTGCAGGCGGTATCCGAAAAAGAGCAGGTCGAAGAGACCACACAGAAGCCCCAACTGACACTGGAATGATCCGATATGAAAGGAAAAAAACTACTGGAAAAATTGGCGGATTATCTCAGTCTGGACCAACGTAACCAGCGCAAAAAACGCGAGAAGATTCGGGAGGTGCTGAAACAGCTGCGGGAAAAGGAGCATCAGTTGAAAGCGCGTATCGAACGGGAGCAGGATGAAGAGAAGCGCCTCCAGTTAACCAGAGAGCTGGACATCATGCACGCGCAACGGACAAAGGGCGTGGAGATGTTGAAGCAACTGCAGCAGGAGTGATTATTGGATGACCATCCGTTTTTACATGGTTTTTTTACCCGGCCAGACCCAAGTGAAGGTATAATGGCGGCTTTATTAACCACCACATCCGGGACCAGCCATGACCATAATCAAGCAAGACGATCTGATCCAGAGTATCGCGGATGCCCTGCAATATATCTCCTACTACCATCCGGCCGATTACATCAAAGCGTTGACCGCCGCCTGGGAGAAAGAGGAGTCCCCCGCCGCCAAAGATGCCATGGCCCAGATCCTGGTGAACTCCAGGATGTGCGCCGAAGGCCATCGCCCGATCTGTCAGGATACCGGCATGGTAACCGCCATTCTCAAGGTGGGAATGGACGTACGGTGGGATGCGGAAATGGGCCTGGAGGACATGGTCAACGAAGGGGTGCGCCGCGGCTATGGCAACCCGGACAATGTGTTGCGCGCCTCCGTGGTCAGTGATCCGGCCGGCGCCCGCATCAATACCCGGGACAACACCCCGGCAGTCATTCACACCCAGATTGTTCCAGGCGACACGGTGGAGATCGCCCTGGCGGCCAAAGGCGGTGGTTCTGAGAACAAAAGCAAATTCACCGTACTCAACCCGTCCGGCAGCCTGGTGGACTGGGTCCTGGAGACCGTACCGACCATGGGTGCCGGCTGGTGTCCACCCGGCATGCTGGGTATCGGTATCGGCGGCTCGGCGGAAAAGGCCATGCTGCTTGCCAAAGAGTCTCTGATGGAGCACATCGACATCCACGAACTGATGGCACGCGGCCCCAGCAACCGGGTTGAGGAGTTACGCCTGGAGCTGTTTGAGAAGGTCAACGCCCTCGGAATCGGCGCCCAGGGGCTCGGTGGTCTCACCACCGTACTGGATGTGAAGATCCGGGACTACCCGACACACGCCGCCTCACTGCCGGTGGCAATGATCCCCAATTGCGCCGCCACCCGCCACGTGGAGTTCACCCTGGATGGCAGTGGACCCGCACTGCTGGAGCCCCCCAAGGTATCGGATTGGCCGGAGATCAGCCTGGAGGGCGGTGGTGCCCGTCGGGTCAACATCGACAATCTCACCAAGGAGGAGATCGCCACCTGGAAACCGGGCGAGAGCCTGCTGATCTCCGGCAAGCTGCTGACCGGTCGGGACGCCGCCCACAAACGTATCCAGGACATGCTGGCCAAAGGCGAGCCCCTCCCGGAAGGGGTCGATTTCAAGAACCGCTTCATCTACTACGTGGGGCCGGTCGATCCGGTACGCGACGAGGTGGTGGGCCCGGCCGGCCCCACCACGTCGACCCGAATGGACAAGTTCAGCGAGATGATGCTGGGTGATATGGGCCTGATCGGCATGGTGGGCAAAGCGGAACGGGGACCCGGCGCCATCGAATCGATCAAGAAACACGGCGCCATCTACCTGATGGCGGTGGGTGGCGCGGCGTTCCTGGTCTCCAAAGCGATCCGTTCGTCACGCATGGTAGCCTTCGAGGATCTGGGTATGGAGGCGATCCGGGAGTTTGAAGTGGAGGATATGCCGGTCACGGTGGCAGTGGACACCAAGGGCAACTCGGTGCACCAGAGCGGTCCGGCTGAATGGCGGGTCAAGATCGGCAAGCTCTGAGTTAATGGGCTGAAAAACCTTTCCCACAGGATGATCTGTCCCGGGTCGCCCGCCGGCGACCCGGTCAGCAGATCCCCCTAACCCTGCAGCGCCTGCCACTGCTCCCGGGTGTAGGTCTTGATGGAGAGGGCGTGTAACTCATCACTCTCCAGTTGAGGCTTGACGGTGGCCATGACCAGCCGCTGTTTCTGAAGCGGGCTCTTACCCTCAAACTCATCGCTGATCACCACCGCCTCGAAATGGCGGCCATCACCGCTCACCCTGGCCTCGCAGCCAGGCAGCCCGGTCTCGATCAGCTTCACAATTGCATCAATTTCCATCTCTGCTACCTCGCTAAAAAACTATCACTGGATCATAACGTATTGGGAGAACCGGTTTAACCGACACCCGACAGGTGTATTCCGCCCGGTGACCGCAACCAGACTGGCAGACGCTCTGCTTTGCGGAACTCTCTACAGCTCCCGGGTCGACAGGAAGCGGATATCGGGCCAGCGCTCCTCGGCCAGGCTCAGGTTCACCCGGGTCGGCGCCAGGTAGACCAGCTGGTCGTCACCATCCAGCGCCAGGTTCTCATGGGCCTTGGCCCGGAACTGTTCCAACATCCGGGGATCATCACACTGCACCCAGCGGGCGGTATTGACGCCGACCGGCTCCACAATCGCCTCCACCCCGTATTCACCCTTCAGGCGATGGGCAGCCACGTCGAACTGCAACACACCTACCGCCCCCAGGATCATGTCGTTGTTCTTCAACGGCCGGAACACCTGGGTTGCCCCCTCCTCGCAGAGCTGCAGCACACCCTTCTGCAACGCCTTGAGACGTAGCGGATCTTTCAGCACCACCCGGCGGAACAGTTCGGGTGCAAAATAGGGAATACCTTCATACTTCAGCTCCTCACCCTCGGTAAAGGTGTCGCCGATCTGGATGGTGCCGTGGTTATGCAGACCGATGATGTCGCCCGGCCAGGCCTCTTCCACATGCTTACGCTCATCGGCCTGGAAGGTAATCGCGTTGCTGATCTGCACGGTTTTGCCGGTGCGCACATGGCGCATCTTCATGCCCTTCTTGTAGCTACCGGAGCAGACCCGCATGAAGGCGATACGATCCCGATGGGCCGGGTCCATATTGGCCTGTATCTTGAAGATAAACCCGGAAAACTTCTCCTCCGCCGGTTCCACCAGCCGCTGCCGGGTCTCCCGGGCGCGGGGAGCCGGAGCATACTGGACGAACGCATCCAGCAACTCCTTGACACCAAAGTTGTTGATCGCCGAGCCGAAAAAGACCGGCGTCAGTTCGCCACGCAGATAGGCGTCCAGATCCAGTGCATGGCTGGCACCCCGCACCAGTTCGATCTCCTCCCGCAGCTCCTCCGCCATATCCCCCAGCATTTCGTCCAGGCGCGGGTTGTCCAGACCTACGATCAACTCACCGGACTGGATTTTACCCCCGTGAGTGGCGGAGAACAGGTGGGTGGTTTCGGTACGCAGGTCGAAGACCCCCTTGAGCCGCTTGCCCATGCCGATGGGCCAGGTTACCGGTGCACACTTGATCTGCAGTACCTGCTCGATCTCATCGAGAATGTCCAGCGCATCCCGCCCTTCCCGATCCAGCTTATTAACAAAAGTGAGGATCGGCGTATCGCGCATGCGGCACACCTCCATCAGTTTGATAGTGCGGGCCTCCACACCCTTGGCCACGTCGATCACCATCAGGGCCGAATCCACTGCCGTCAGGGTGCGGTAGGTATCCTCGGAGAAGTCCTCATGTCCCGGCGTATCCAGCAGATTGACAATGCCGTCGCCGTAAGCGAACTGCATCACCGAGGAGGTGACCGAGATACCGCGCTCCTTCTCCATCTCCATCCAGTCAGAAGTGGCGTGGCGGGCCGCCTTGCGCCCCTTCACCGTACCGGCCATCTGAATGGCTCCGCCAAACAGCAGCAGCTTCTCCGTCAGGGTGGTTTTACCGGCATCGGGATGGGAGATGATGGCGAAAGTGCGTCGCCGTTGCAGTTGATTGAGCAGTTCGGACATGGGGGATCAGTTACTGGTTGAAAAGAGCGGGATTATACAGCAATTCCGTATGACTCAGGGGGTGTCGATAAAACGAATCGAAAGAAGAGTCCGTAATCCTTGGAGTTCCGCGGTCCGTCGCAGCCCGTCACGGGTGTGAACTGGCCGATTTACAACGCTTTGGCGAACAGGATGGCATCCTCGCGCCCCTGGTCGGCCGGATAGTAGCCGCGGCGCCGGCCGATCTCATTGAAGCCCAGGGACTCGTACAGTCCGATCGCCACCCGGTTGCTGGCCCGCACCTCCAGAAACACCGTATCGGCATCACGCTCCCGGGCCTGGTTGATCAGCCGCTGCAGCAAGCGACGGGCAAGTCCCTGGCCACGCACTTCCGGATCGGTACAGATATTCAGCACATGGGCCTCGCCGGCAGCAACCGACATGACGCCGTAACCCACCAGGCGCTGGTCCAGAAAATAACCCCAGCAGATATAACCTACCCGCAGGGAGTCCCGGAAGATCCCCGCTGTCCAGGGGAAGTCGTAACAGCGCTGTTCCACCGTCATGATGGCGTCGATATCACTCTCCCTGAGGGGACGAATCCGTAGCAGCGGGTCTCTGATAATGGCATTCATGGAAAGCATCTTAAAAGCGCCCGGTCAACGCAGCAACCGGACAGCCTTCTGCAGATCCTGCCAGGCCTTGGCCTTCTGCTCCGGTGAGCGCAGCAGGTAGGCGGGATGGTAGGTGACCACCAGAGGGATGTCCCGGTAGTGATGTTGACCAGTCCGCAGACGTCCCACCGCATCATCACGTTGCAGCAGGTTGCGGGCGGCCACTGCGCCAACAGCCAGAATCACCTTTGGATTCACCAGTTCCACCTGGCGCTGCAAGTAGGGGGCACACTTGAGTGCCTCTTCGGCACGGGGATCCCGATTACCGGGCGGGCGACACTTCAGAATGTTGGCGATATAGACCTGTTCACGACCCAGGCCAATGGCCTTCAACATGGCGTTGAGCAACTGCCCGGCCCGGCCCACAAAGGGCTCACCCTTGCGGTCCTCATCCACGCCGGGAGCTTCGCCGATAATCATCAGATCGGCAGTCTGCGCCCCCACCCCGAATACGGTGCGGGTACGGCTTTTGTGCAGTTCACAGGCCTCGCATTGGGCAACCCTGGCCGCCAGCCCGGGCCAGTCCAGCTGACTCACCCGATCGTCCAGCAGGCCGTCCGAGTCGAACTGACCAGCCGATCCAGCCGGATCAACTGTGGGGTGATACTCATCTGCTGGCGGTGGCACCTCATCCAGCCAGGCCGGGGGTTCATCCGGTGCTGGAGATGGAGAAGCAACGCCTGTCCCGGATTCCGGCCTTGAAACCGGCGCAGCTACGGGTGGAGCAGTTGCGGAAGCATCATCCATAGCAGTGGGAGCAGATGGCACCGGGGGCGCGGCCAGCGACGGTTCCGCCTCGGACTCCACCGGGTTATTCTCCGCCGCCACAGACCTGGGTACCCAGTACTGGATACCCATGGCCTGTAAATACTCCCGACGCTGTGCCTCGTTCATGACGTTTGATCGACAGATCAGACATCACCCTGGGGGTGGGCCTTCTGCTCCTGGTCCAGTCGATTGACCGCGTTCACATAGGCCTTGGCGGAGGCGATCACGATATCGGTATCGGCGCCCTGACCATTTACGATGCCACCATTACGCCGCAACCGCACCGTCACCTCGCCCTGGGCGTCAGTACCACTGGTGATGGCATTGACCGAGTAGAGCTGCAGTTCCGCCTCACTCTGAACGATGGACTCAATCGCCTTGAAGGCCGCATCCACCGGACCACTGCCGGATGCTGCGCCCTCTCTCTCCTGATCATCCACCGAGAGCACCACCCGGGCGTAGGGGGTCTCCCCGGTCTCGGAACAGACCTTCAGCGACACCAGCTTGATATGTTCATTTTCGGCGGTAAAACCGGCATCGGAAACCAGCGCCTGCAGGTCTTCATCAAAGATCTCATGTTTTTTGTCGGCCAGATCCTTGAACCGGCGGAAGGCGTCATTGATCTCCTCTTCCGAGGCGAAGGTGATACCGAGCTCTTCCAGCCGGGTACGGAAGGCGTTCCGTCCGGAGTGCTTACCCATCACCATCCGGTTCTGACTCCAGCCCACATCCTCGGCGCGCATGATTTCGTAAGTTTCACGATGCTTGAGGACGCCATCCTGGTGAATACCCGATTCATGGGCAAACGCATTGGCACCCACGATCGCCTTGTTGGGTTGCACCGGGAAACCGGTAATGCCGGACACCAGACGGGAACAGTTGACGATCTGGGTGGTGTCCAGGGTGGTATCGCAGCTGAACAGGTCGCGCCGGGTGCGTACCGCCATCACCACCTCCTCCAGAGAGGCATTACCGGCCCGTTCACCCAAACCATTGATGGTACACTCCACCTGCCGGGCTCCCTGACTAACAGCGGCCAGGGAGTTGGCCACCGCCAACCCCAGGTCGTTGTGGCAGTGAACCGAGAAGATCGCCTTGTCGGAGTTGGGAATACGTTCGATCAGGGTGCGAATGGTCTCGCCAAACTGCTGGGGCAGGTTGTAACCCACCGTATCCGGCACGTTGATAGTGGTGGCGCCCGCCGCGATGGCCTGCTCGATCACCCGGCAGAGAAAGTCGATCTCGGAGCGGCCGGCATCTTCCGGTGAAAACTCCACATTGTCGGTATATTGGCGTGCCCGCTTGACTGCCCAGACCGCCTGCTCCACCACCTGATCCGGCGTCATGCGCAGCTTCTGCTGCATATGGATCGGCGAGGTGGCGATGAAGGTATGAATACGGCCTGAATTGGCCTCTTTTAACGCCTCGCCCGCCCGGTCGATATCGGCCTCAAGCGCCCGTGCCAGGCCACAGACGGTGCTGTCCTTGATGGTCCGGGCAATGGATTGCACGGCATCAAAATCACCCGGGCTGGCGATCGGAAATCCGGCCTCGATAATATCCACCCGCATCTTCTCCAGCGCCTTGGCGATGCGCAGCTTCTCCTCCTTGGTCATGGAGGCGCCGGGACTCTGCTCGCCATCACGTAAGGTGGTATCGAAGATATACAACTTGTCTGAATTGCTCATCATCTGCTCCCGGGTCGGCTCAGTCACTGACGTACTGAATCGCCCTCTGCTCTATTCTTGAAACTCGTCTTGTCCGCGTGGTTGGCCCTCGCCAGGGCATGTGCTTGTCTTATGCCCCACAGGGCAGTAGCAGCAGGGAGCGTAGCAGGAAGAGAAGGGACTGACGGGGACGCACAGACACGACCGCCCGGGAGGCAGTGTGCTGGATAGAGTGTGCGCTGAATGATTTCATCGGTGTCCCGTACCTGAATGTTACTCGAATATACCGCAAGGTTTTGCGGTTGCCAAGCACGGGAATCTCCGCCCGGGACAATCTACTGGAAGATTGCCATCACCTCACTGTTCCCCATCCTCCTCTTTTGCCGCTGTACTGCCCCGCTGCCCGGCCCGGCGTTCCGCCCGGCGTTGGTGCAGGTAGCGCAGGGTCAACACCGGTCCGGAGACCGCGTAGACCATGAACAGGACATACAGGGCCTTCGCCGGCTGACTGATCACCACCGCCAGCACCAGCATCAGCACCACCACCTTCATGAATGGGATTTTGCCCCGGAAATCGATCTCTTTGAAACTGTTGTAGCGGACGTTGCTGACCATCAGCAATCCGGCCGCCAGGGTAATGAAACAGGCCAGATAGGAGACATCCACCCCCTGAATCTGGTACTCCTCCGCAACCCAGACACTGCTGGCCAGAATGGCGGCGGCGGCAGGACTGGGCAACCCCTGGAAAAAACGCTTGTCGGCTGTACCTACCTGGGTATTGAAACGGGCCAGACGCAGGGCCGCGCCGGCGGTATAAACAAAGGCGGCCAACCAGCCCAGCTTGCCCAGGCTATTCAACGACCAGACATAGATCACCAACGAGGGGGCCAGGCCAAACGCCACCATATCGGAGAGGCTGTCATATTCGGCCCCGAAGGCGGTCTGGGTATTGGTCATGCGCGCCACCCGGCCATCCAGACCATCCATCACCATGGCGAGAAAGATGGCAACCGCCGCATGTTCGAACTTGCCGTTCATGGCCGCCAGAACGGCATAGAATCCACTGAACAGGGCCGCTGTGGTAAACAGGTTGGGCAACAGATAGATGCCACGGCTGCGTTTCTGCTGCAGAGAGGGCTCCGGCATGGTTTCTTTCCTGTTTGGGATAAACTGGCGTGATTATAAAGGAGTTGTCGACCAAAGACAGTAAGGGAGCAGAACAATCCCGGTCAATCGCCAAACAAAAAACCGCCGACTGCAGTCAATGCAGCCGGCGGTTTTAATCGACCTGGGAAGCGGATCAGTTCTTGGACTTGTCCACGATTTTCTTAATCCAGGGCATCATGCTGCGCAGACGCTCACCCACCACTTCGATATCGTGGGCCGCGTTCAAACGGCGCATGGCGGTCATGGATGGATAGTTGGACTGACCCTCAGCAATGAAGCGCTTGGCGTAGTCACCGGTCTGGATATTCTTCAGACACTCGCGCATGGCCGCCCGGCTCTCCTCGTTGATCACTTTGGAGCCGGTCACATACTCACCAAACTCCGCGTTGTTGGAGATGGAGTAGTTCATGTTAGCGATGCCACCCTCGTACATCAGGTCGACAATCAGCTTCAGCTCATGCAGACACTCGAAGTAGGCCATCTCGGGGGCATAACCCGCTTCGGTCAGGGTCTCGAAACCGGCCTTGACCAGTTCCACCGCGCCGCCACAAAGCACCGCCTGCTCACCGAACAGATCGGTTTCCGTCTCATCCTTGAAAGTGGTTTCGATAATACCGGTCCGACCACCACCGATAGCGGAGGCGTAGGAGAGGGCAATATCCTTGGCCTGGCCGCTGGCGTCCTGGAACACGGCGATCAGATCCGGGATACCGCCGCCACGCTGGAACTCTGAACGCACGGTGTGGCCCGGCGCCTTGGGGGCGATCATGATCACATCCAGATCGGCGCGGGGCACCACCTGGTTATAGTGGATAGCAAAGCCGTGGGCGAAAGCCAGGGTGGCACCCTGCTTCAGGTTGGGCTCCAATTGGTCGCGGTAGAGCTGGGACTGGAACTCATCCGGGGTCAGTACCATGACCACGTCAGCATCGGCCACCGCCTCTTCAACGCTCTTGACCGTGAGTCCGGCATTCTGCGCCTTGACTGCCGAGGAGGATCCTTCACGCAGTGCGACAGTGACATCCACACCTGAGTCCTTCAGATTGTTGGCATGTGCATGGCCCTGGGAACCGTAGCCCACGATCGTGACCTTTTTACCCTGGATCAGGGAGAGGTCGGCGTCTTTGTCGTAATAGATATTCATGGTCATTTCTGTAGTACCTTTAAAATAATTGCGTCTATCCAGGGACACGCCATCCAGCATGTCTATTCAATATCGTATTTCTGAACCGGTCTTTCGAAATTAGAGTCAGAGAGTAAGGCCCTTGGCACCACGGGAGATGCCGGACGGCCCGGTACGCACCACCTCGACGATCAGATCTTCCTCCACGGCGTTGACGAAGGCATCCAGTTTGCTCGCCTGGCCGGTCATCTCGATCAGATAACTGGAGTGGGTGACATCGATGATCTTGCCGCGGAAGATATCCACCAACCGCTTGATCTCGTCACGCTGGCTCTTCTCGGCCTTCACCTTTATCAACATCATCTCCCGCTCCACGTGCGGGCCTTCCGAGAGATCCAGCAGTTTGACCACCTCCACCAGCTTGTTCAGCTGCTTGGTGATCTGTTCGATGATATTTTCGTCCCCTCTTGTCACCAGGGTCATGCGCGACAGCGAGGCATCCTCGGTCGGCGCCACCGTCAGGGATTCAATATTGTAGCCGCGGGCGGAAAACAGCCCGGCCACCCGTGACAGCGCCCCGGCTTCATTCTCCATCAGGATTGAAATTATATGTCTCATGCTTAGACCAGCTCACTTTTCGGAGGAAGATACATCTCGTGGTGACCCTTGCCCGCCTCGATCATCGGGTAGACATTTTCCGTCGGATCGATCACCACATCCATAAACACCAGCCGGTCCTTCAGGTCAAAGGCCTCTTTCATGGCCCCCTCCAGATCCTCCGGGCGCTCAATCTTCATACCCACATGGCCGTAACTCTCGGCCAGTTTCACGAAGTCCGGCAGCGCGTCCACATAGGAGTGGGAGTAGCGACCGTCATAGAAAAACTCCTGCCACTGCCGCACCATGCCCATATAGCCGTTATTCAGCAACAGAATCTTGATCGGCAGATCATGCTGCTTACAGGTGGCCAGCTCCTGGATACACATCTGGATACTGGCCTCGCCGGTAACCAGCGCCACATCGGCACCGGGATGAGCCATCTGAATACCCATGGCGGCCGGCAGGCCAAAACCCATGGTGCCCAGACCACCGGAATTGACCCAGCGGCGCGGTTTGTCAAAGCCGTAAAACTGGGCTGCAAACATCTGGTGCTGCCCCACGTCCGAGGCTACAAACGCGTCACCCCGGGTAACCTTATGCAGTGTCTCAACGGCAAATTGCGGCTTGATCTGCGGATGATTATGATCGTAGCTGAGACAGTTGGCGCCCCGCCAGTTGTCGATCTGTTCCCACCACTTTTTCAGCGCACTGGCCTTGGGACTCTTTTTACTCTCCCGGACAATGCGCAGCATATCCTGCAGCACCGATTTCACCGGGCCGACAATGGGCACATCCACCCGCACATTCTTGGAGATAGACGACGGGTCTATATCGACATGGATAATCTTGGCGTTCGGACAGAAGTGGGCGATATGCCCGGTAACCCGGTCATCGAAACGGGCACCAATGGCAATCAGCACATCGGTATCGTGCATGGCCATATTGGCTTCGTAAGTGCCGTGCATGCCCAGCATGCCGATGAACTGCCGGTCACTGGACGGATAGGCACCCAGTCCCATCAAGGTATTGGTGATGGGGAAACCCAGTTCCCGGGTCAGCTCGGTCAACTCCTCACTGGCATCCCCCAGCACCACCCCACCGCCGGTATAGAAGACCGGGCGTTCCGCACTCAACATCAGGTTGACTGCCTTCTTGATCTGCCCCAGATGCCCCTTGAGCACCGGGTTATAGGAACGCATCTTGATCTTCTTGGGATAGCTGTAGGGGATTTTCTTGTTAGGGTCGGTAATATCCTTGGGGATATCCACCACCACCGGACCGGGGCGGCCCGAGGTGGCGATATAAAACGCCTTCTTCATGGTCTCGGCGATATCCCGAACATCCTTGATGAGGAAATTGTGCTTTACGCAGGGACGGGTGATGCCGACCGTATCCACTTCCTGGAAAGCGTCACTGCCGATAAAGGGAGTCGGTACCTGGCCGGTCAGCACCACCATGGGAATGGAGTCCATGAAAGCCGTGGCAATACCGGTAACCGCATTGGTCGCCCCGGGTCCGGAGGTTACCAGGGCCACACCGGGCTTGCCGGTTGAACGGGCATAGCCATCCGCCGCATGGGTTGCCGCCTGTTCATGCCGCACCAGGATATGTTTTACGAAATCCTGTTTAAACAGCGCATCATAGATATGGAGCACCGCTCCACCAGGATAACCAAACACATGCTCAACGCCCTCGTCTTTCAGACACTGAACGACGATCTCGGCACCACTTAATTCCACAAATAACCTCCAAACCAACCGGGTTATGGGCCATTTCCACGCCTGTTGGCACAATATATAAGGGAAAAATCGAACGGTACAAATTACCCATATACGTCAGGCAGGTCAAGCAACAACGGAACGTCCTGCACCACCGCAGGGCATCGAATCCATATTCCGGTAACGCTTCACCCATCCGTACCCACGACTGAAAAAGCGGTTTTGAGAAATCGATCCTTGCTGCCCCCGAACGCAAACCCTACAATGATCTCGACCTTCCTCCACCAACAACATAACAAGGATGATGTCCATGGTTATCCGACTACTGCTGCCCCTGCTGCTTGTTGTCTTCTGGACCGGAGCGGCTGACGCGCGCATGTATCGCTGGGTTGATGAGAACGGCACTACCGTTTACTCCCAGTCTCCCCCACCATCCGGGAAGGCCACGGAAATCAAGGTCCAGGTAGCCCCTCCAACACCACCGGACAACGCAAGCGAGAAGCAAACGGCAGACGATACACCGGCCGAGAGCGCTGCTGACAAACCGGCGGATGGACCGACCAAGGCGCAGATAGAAGAGTCCAACAGGATCAAGGCGGAAAACTGTGCTGCTGCCCGACAAAATCTTGAGATTTACACCAATCTGGGCAACCGGTTGATCAGAACCCCGGACGGCCTCTACAAACGCCTTACCGAAGAGGAGCGTCAGCAGAAGATCGATGAGAGCAAAGCACAGGTTGAAGAGTTTTGCGAAAAGTAGCCAACTTGAGGAAAATCCCTACAACCTGACCACACTCTCCCTACAGACAACCCGATTGGATATAGGGACAATTTAATCACCGTCAACAAGGAAGATCAGGGACTGGTGATACACTTCAGGGACGAATGAAGGGAATCAACTTTCTGCCAGAAGAATTCGACGGCGACCCCGAGGATACGGACCCCCTCGGGGTCTTTTATTTTCCGCCTCTGTAGCGGGTTATTTTTATCCGCAAAAGCACCTCGCCAAAGGCCGTCAGCTCGGGTGAAATCCTTTGTTCCCCGCTGACCGGCGAAGAACCGCTGTTATTCTGGGCAATTATTTCCGTACCACACGCTTCGGCCGCAGATGATCAGTCGGTACAAAGCCGACTCCCCCATCCGCCCGCAGGAACACCCCATTAACCCGTACCTTCCAAAGCGCCGACACTACCCACAATAGGAAACGGCACAGAGGCGTTATCCATTTGTCCCCATCATGGCATACCGTTAGAATAAACGCCTTTTGCACCAATACCTTTGGATCCTGGACATGCGTACATCCCAATTTCCTCTTAACACGGTCAAGGAGACCCCCTCCGATGCCGAGATCAGCAGCCATCAGCTGATGGTCAGGGCCGGCATGATCCGCAAGCTCGCAGCGGGACTCTACACCTGGCTGCCCCTGGGCCTGCGCGTCATGCACAAGGTTGAAAATATCGTGCGGGAAGAGATGGATCGCGCCGGCGCTCTGGAGGTGCTGATGCCCTCCGTTCAGCCCGCCGAACTGTGGCAGGAGTCCGGTCGCTGGGAGCAGTATGGCCCCGAACTGCTGCGCCTCAATGACCGGCACAACCGCTCGTTCTGTTATGGGCCAACCCACGAAGAGATCATCACCGATCTGGCCCGGAATGAGTTGCACAGTTACAAGCAGCTACCGATCAACTTCTACCAGATCCAGACCAAGTTCAGGGACGAGATCAGACCCCGTTTCGGTGTCATGCGCGCCCGGGAATTCCTGATGAAGGACGCCTACTCATTCCATATCGACCAGGAGTCGCTGCAGCAGACCTATGATCTAATGCACCAGGCCTACAGCCGCATTTTCACCCGTTGCGGCCTGGATTTCAGGGCGGTGCAGGCGGACAGCGGCAGTATCGGCGGCAATGCGTCACAAGAGTTCCATGTACTGGCCGATTCCGGTGAGGATGCCATCGCCTTCTCTACCGAGAGCGATTACGCGGCCAATATAGAGACCGCCGAGGCGGTCGCCCTGGGCAACACACGCCCGGCACCGGGCGAGGAGTTGCGCCTGGTGGACACACCGAACACCAAAACCATCCAGGATCTGGTGGAGCGCTTCGACCAACCGATCGAAAAGACCGTCAAGACCCTGATCGTGGCGGCCGCGGAGGATCAACCGGCAAAGTTCATCGCCCTGCTGGTGCGTGGTGATCACGAGCTGAACGAGATCAAGGCGGAGAAACTGCCTGAAGTGGCCGCCCCCCTGACCTTCGCCACGGAAGAGGAGATCCGGGAGACCATCGGTGCCGGCCCCGGCTCCCTGGGCCCGCTCAACTTGCCGATCCCCTGCATCATCGATCGTACCGTGGCCCTCACTGCCGATTTCAGCGCTGGCGCCAACCAGGATGACAAACACTACTTCGGCATCAACTGGGAACGGGATCTGCCCACCCCCACGGTAGCCGATATCCGTAATGTCCAGGAGGGCGACCCCAGCCCTGACGGCAAGGGCGTGCTGACCATCGCCCGGGGCATCGAGGTGGGGCATATCTTCCAGCTGGGCAAGAAGTACAGTGAGGCGATGAATGCCACTGTGCTGGACGAGAATGGCCGCAGCCTGGTGATGCAGATGGGTTGCTACGGCATCGGCGTTTCCCGGGTAGTGGCGGCGGCTATCGAACAGAATCACGACGACAGGGGCATTATCTGGCCGAACGCCATCGCCCCTTTCCAGGTGGCCCTCTGCCCCATGAAGATGGACAAATCACACCGGGTGCGGGAGGCCACCGAGCAGCTCTATCGTGATCTGACCGACGCCGGGATCGAAGTACTGCTGGATGATCGCGGTGCCCGGCCGGGCGCCATGTTTGCCGATATGGAACTGATTGGCATACCGCACCGGATCGTGATCGGTGAACGGGGGCTGGACGAGGGCAAACTGGAGTACCGTGCCAGAACCGAGACCGATAACCGCATGATCGATATGGAACAGATACTACCCTTTATTCAGGAGCAACTGGCTCCGCGCAGCTGAGCCAGGCCTGTTCCCTGAATAGATCAACACAAGAGAACCTGGATTCATGGCAAAAGTAGAGAGTTTTACAAGAGAGCAGCTGCTGGACTGTGGCTACGGCAGAATGTTCGGTGAGGGAAACGCACAACTGCCGGTCCCCAACATGCTGATGATGGATCGCATCAGCCGGATTTCCGATGAGGGTGGCCTCTTCGGCAAGGGCGAGATACTGGCGGAGCTGGACATCAATCCGGACCTCTGGTTTTTTCAGTGCCACTTCCCCGGCGACCCGGTGATGCCCGGCTGTCTGGGACTGGACGCCATGTGGCAGGCGGTCGGCTTCTATCTTGCCTGGCTGGGTAATCCCGGCCACGGTCGGGCACTGGGTGTGGGCGAGGTGAAGTTCACCGGACAGGTGCTGCCGTCGGCAAAACTGGTCACCTACCAGATCGATCTGAAACGGGTCATTACCCGCCGCCTGGTGATGGGCGTGGCGGATGCCGTCATGAAGGTGGACGGCAGAGAGATCTATACTGCCAAGGATCTGCGGGTCGGCCTGTTTGTCTCCACTGACAACTTCTGACCCAATCTGACACTGCAACTTCGCGGAAGGGCACCCTGCATCAGTCAGTTTACGCTGTACGCAGGCTCTGCCGCCGCGCAGCCAGATTCCCTGCGTCACCCAGGGCTTCCCGCCACACCTGCCACTCCCCTGAAAATCCCATGCTTTGCCCTGGGATGAATATAAGTGTGACATAGTGCACAAAAAAGCAGGTTTCAGGAAAAAATTACCTCCAGCGGCCGCTTAATGCCGTATCCATCACACCCCTGCCGGATACAAACTGATCCCGCATGCCTTAATATTTAACCAAACCGGTCGCAATCAGATTTTACTATGCACCAAAAATTCGCCAACTTGAGCAGCCAGCCAGCGGGATCGGCTGACCGCCAGCAAGCCATTCGGGTCCTGCAGATCACGGACTGCCATCTGCATACCGATCTGGAGTGGAAACTAGCGGGCATCAATACCCAGATCAGCTTCGACTCGGTGATGTCTCTCGCTGCACAGCAGAAATCAGAAACGGATCTGTTACTGCTCACCGGCGACCTGGTCCATGACGCCTCTGCGGCCGGTTACACAAGACTGCGAAACTATGTACAGGAGTTCGGCGTACAAGCCTGCTGCCTGCCCGGCAATCATGATGACCCGGAACTGCTCGCCCGCCACATGGAGGGTGGTTTGGTGAATGTACCCAAGGAGGTAAAGCTGGGTAACTGGCTCATCGTCATGCTGGATTCCACCCAGTTGGATTCAGAAGGCGGACACCTGAATGAACAGGAGTTGCAGCTTCTGGAACGCTCATTAAGCGAAAATCCTGGCCGACACGCGCTGATTGCCCTGCACCACCATCCAATCCACATCAAGAGCGCCTGGATGGACAAGATGGCACTGGATAATCCGGAGGCATTCCTCTCCATCCTTGATCGCCATGAAAATGTGAAAGGCGTGATTTGGGGCCATATCCATCAGACATTTGAGGCGGAGTGGCATGGCATCCGGATGATGGGGACCCCCTCCACCTGCATTCAGTTCGTGGAAAACCAGGACAAGTTCGGCATCAGCATGGACGCCCCGGGATTCCGCTGGCTTGAACTGCTGCCGGACGGACAGATCAATAGCGGCGTCGATCGAATTGCCGCCCTGCCCCCCGGGCTGGATCTGAAGACCACCGGTTACTGAACCGGTGCACAACGCCACAGCCAGGGCAGACGGCGACAACCATCCCTTTTTATGGTTATGATAAAGCCAGCGACAAGAGCCGGAGTGCTTGTTCATCCGGTGATTTCAACGGAGAAAAAGCATGCAAAGGTTCTTTATCGGCGCCTTCTGCCTGACGCTTGTCATGACCAGTGCATTAGCGGATGGCAATCGCTACACACCCAACGCCCACAACACCCCTGGCTGGCGTCCACTCAATCCGTCAGCAGCCGACCAGCCGCCGGTAGCAGGATCGCCCCACGACGCCCCGGTACGCTACCGGCCAAAGAACTACAATCAACCGGAACCGCCCCCTGACAACAGGGCCGTGCCAGACAACCAATCCTATGGTGCAGCTCCCGGCTATGGCAACGTTGCCGAACCGCCTCCCTACGGTTACTACTACGACGCTCCGGACAACTACAGCCAGCCCCCCTACCCGTATCCCCAGGCAACCTATCCCGGCGAATGGGGATACCCCTCCTACCCGGGTTACAACCCGATGCCGGCCTACGGCTACCCATACCCGACTGAGCCGGCCCCCGGTTACAGTCCCTATGCAGCACCGCCGGATTACGGCTACTGGCCGGACTATGGAGGGGGGTATTATGGTCCGTCCGCCAGTGAACCGGGATTCGGGACCGGCGGCGACTATCCGGGCTACGGAAACAGCGGGTATGACAACAGCCACGGCGCCCCTTCCCAGGCACCGGCCCAGGGCTATCCCGGCGCCCCATCCGGCTACGCCGCTCCGGAGGGAGAACCAGCGGCTGGTTATCCGGCCTATGGTTATGAACAATCTCCAGGCTATCCGGCAGCAGGACAACCGACGCCAAATAACCCGTCGCCCCCAGCCTGGAGCCCCCAAGCATCAGCCCCGGAAGCAGCCCGAAATCCCGCTACTAACCACGCGCCGGCAGCGGCTGCCGGGAGGCCGACGGATAGTTATCGGATAAACGGCTCCACCGCCGTCTTCAGGCCATGGACAGATCCCGATGAGGAGAGTGCGCCACAGCAACCCGGCCAATGATCGAGACAGTGGCCCGCCGGTTCAGCGAATAGTGAACTCGGCCAGCTCCTGGGCTGGCACCGGTTCACTGGAGACGCCTTCCACCCGGGCCTGGGCGGGCCCACGGGTGAGCCAGATCCGCAGCTGTTCAACCGCATCAGCCTCGCCACAGGCCAATACTTCAACCCGACCATCGGGCAGGTTCTTGGCATAGCCGGTAAGCTTCAGGCGCTCGGCTTCAAATCGGGTAGAGGCGCGAAAAAACACACCCTGCACCTTTCCCGAAACCCGGTATCGCATACAGATCGTCACTGAACACTCCTTTGATTTTTAGTTATCCGGTCGGGCTGTCGAGCCTGCTCGCCCTGTTCGATCAACTGTTCAATTTTATCCGCCGTGATGATGCCCACATGCCGGGTAATCAGCTGACCCTCCGGAGATATGAGCATGGAAGTGGGCAGCGCAAGGACTCTGCCCAGCGTAGTGTGGCCATCAACCGGTGCCAGCAGCACAGGATAGCTGACTGGTTGCCGCCGCAGAAAAGCCTTCAGCTGTTCCGGGGTTGAATCCTCCATGTTGATACCGATCACCACGGCATCATGCTCATGATGGGCCAGGTGGAAACGCTCCAACTCCGGCATCTCCTCGATACAGGGCTGACACCAACTGGCCCAGAAGTTTACCAGCACCCACTGCCCCCGGAACTCATCCAGGGAACGGTCCCTGCCATTCAGGTCAGGCAGAATCACATCAACCGCCTGAACAGTGCCCACACAGAGCAGCAGCAACAGCGCCATAACCGGGCGCAGCCACGCGCTCCGGATTAACCAATCACTGATTCGTCTCGGTCTTCTCATTGCACTCCAGATCCAGTAGAAAAAGCTCACCCAGCGGTTTGTCCAGCGCCCCCGACAGAGCCTGCCCCGCCTGCGCCAGCGCTTTGGCAAGCGCCCGTTCAGCAGGCTGATCAGATGTCACCAACGGCCCGGGGTCGGGCAACCGCTCCGGCTGCACCAGGTAGAGATCCAGCAGGGTGACCGTGGCCAGATCCCGGGCCAGTATCCAGCCACCGCTATCCGTATGACAGAGAAAGTTGGCCTCCAGCAACAGATTCAACTGATCCGCCAACAGATCCTCATCAACGCCGGGCAGCTGATCAACCAGCGCCTCCAGGGAACGGCTGTCACCGCGCCGCTGGGCCATCGCCAGCAGACGCACCAGGTGAAAACGGATCAGCAGGGGATCCGGCCCGCTCCTGAGTCGTGACCAACTCTGCCGTCCCATAATCCCGATACAGCAACAGAACTCCGCACCCAGCAGGGTAATGATCCAGGAGAGGTAGAGCCAGACCAGAAACAGCGGGATAACCGCCAGGGCACCATAAATCATCTCGTAGGCGGGGAAAAGGGTGACATAGTAAGCAAATAACCGCTTGGCAATCTCAAACAGCAGGGCCGCCAGCACACCACCGGCCACTGCGTGCACCAGGGGCACCCGTTGGTTGGGGACCACCAGGTAGAGCAGACTAAAGGCAGCTGCCGAAGCCAGGGCCGGCATCACCCGCAGCAGACCGGCGCTCAGTCCGAAGCGTGCCGCCGCATCGGACAGCAACGGCATGGAGACCAGGTAGGAGGTGAGCGCCACACTCAATCCGATCAGCAGCGGCCCCAGGGTCAGAATGGCCCAGTAAACCATGAAGCGGTTGAGGGGATGGCGTCGCTGCTGGATACGCCAGATCCGGTTAAAGGCGTGCTCGATGTTGGCCATCATCAGCAGCGCCGTGGCAAACAGAAAAAACAGCCCGGTACCGGTCATGCGGGCGGCCTTCTGACTGAACTGATTCAGGTACTGCTGCAGAATCTCGCCGGAGGCGGGCAAAAAATTGTTGAACACAAAGTCCTGCAACTGGAGCTGTACCCGATCCCCCACCGGAAAGGCGGTGAACAGGGTCAGTGATACCGCCATCAGGGGCACCAGGGCCAACAGGGTGGTAAAGGTGAGCGCCGCCGCCGTGGGCAGGCCGTGGTCGGCCACAAAACGGGATACGATCAGGGTGCCAAAGCGGCGCAGCCATTGCGCAATAGCCGGGATTCCCCGCGCCCCTGTCTCTTCACCCTGATCCATCATCGTGCCCCGCAGTCCAACCTGCCGCCCTGTTGCAGAAAGTCAGATGGAATAATACACCATATCCCCCTACCCCCATGCCGGGCATGGGGATAAAAAGCACACCCGGCGCAGCTGTTTCAGCAGCCAGGGTTTCGTTACAATAGAGGGCCGTTAGTCCGACAGGAGCATGCGATCGTCATGACGCTCAAGATCTATCACAATCCGCGCTGCAGTAAATCCCGCCAGACCCTCCAGATCCTGCAGGACAAAGGGGCATCCCCCCAGGTCATCGAATATCTGAAACAGCCCCCCAGCCGGGCGGAGCTGATCGACATCCTCAAGGCGCTGGGGTTGAAACCCCGTGAACTCATGCGCAAGGGTGAAGCGGAGTATAAGGAAGCCGGGCTGGACGATCCGGCACTGACCGATGATCAGCTGATTCAGGCGATGCTGGATCACCCTAAACTGATCGAGCGACCTATCGTGGTGAAAGACGGCCAGGTGGTCATCGGTCGTCCACCGGAACGGGTACTGGATATTCTCTGATGGCTAACATACTGATCCTTTACTACAGCCGTTACGGTGCCACCGCTGAGATGGCCCGGCAGATTGCCCGGGGCGTGGAAGAGGTGGCCGGCATGCAGGCCATACTCCGTACCGTACCGCCGGTCTCCCCGGTGTGCGAGGCGACCGAGCCGGCCGTGCCCGATAGCGGCGCACCCTACGTCTCCACAACCGATCTGGAGAGTTGTGACGGCCTGATCCTGGGCAGCCCGACCCGCTTCGGCAATATGGCGGCACCACTCAAGCACTTTATCGACAGCACCAGCCCGCTCTGGCTGACCGGCGCGCTGATCGGCAAACCGGCGGCGGTGTTCACCTCCAGCTCCAGCCTGCACGGCGGCCAGGAGACCACCCTGCTCTCCATGATGCTGCCCCTGCTGCATCACGGCATGCTGATCGCCGGACTCCCCTACAGCCAGACCGAACTGCTGCACACCACGACCGGGGGTACACCCTACGGCCCGAGCCACCTGGCCGGAGTGGACAGCAAACTGCCACTGTCAGACGACGAGAAACAGCTCTGCCAGGCGATGGGTAAACGGGTCGCCTCTATTGCCCGGAAACTGGCCAGCAGCGACTGACCGATGGCCAGACAACTCGCCCTCGGCCTGACCCTGCCGGAGAGTACCAGTTTTGAGAGCTACCTGCCGGCCACAAACCAGCAGGCGGTAGCCGATGTGGCGGCCTGCGCCCGGGGATTGGGCGAACTGTTCATCTATCTCTGGGGCGCCGAGCAGACCGGCAAAAGCCACCTGTTGCAGGCCGCCACCCAACTGGCGGACCAGTCAGGCCGCAGCGCCCTCTACATCCCCCTGGACCAGGCCGCGCAGCTGTCGCCGGTCATTTTCGAGGATCTGGAGCAGATGGACCTGGTCTGTCTGGACGGGGTTGACCGGATCGCCGGACAGGGGGACTGGGAACAGGGAGTGTTCGGGCTGTTCAATCGGCTCCGGGAACGGGGCAGATCCCTGCTGGTGGCGGCACGCTGCAGCCCGGCACATCTGCCGCTCGGGTTGCCCGACCTGGCGTCGCGCCTGAGCTGGGGCCTCTGCTACCAGCTACAACCGCTGAATGACCAGGACAAAATCCAGGCCCTGAGTGAAGCGGCCAGCCGGCGCGGGCTGGCCTTAAGTGACGAGACCGCCCGCTACATCCTGCGCCACACCCAGCGGGACATGGGATCACTCCGGCAACTGCTGAAACAGCTTGACCAGGCCTCACTGGAAGCCAAACGGGGCCTGACGATTCCGTTCATCAAAACCTACCTGGAGCGGCAGCGTAAGGAGCTGACCGGAGAGCGGTGAGTGCGCTCAGGGCTCCTTTTGGTGCGCCATGGCCAGCCGACTCCACACCCAGACGTAGTTGACTCCACTGGCGATAGTGGTCGCCATCACCAGCCAGATCAGACTCTCCAGCAGGAGTTCCGGTAGCCCCACCAGGCCCCGATCGAGAACCACCGCCAGGACCAAGATGATCTGCGAAAAGGTATTGAATTTACTGATAATACTGGGTTTGGCAGTCAGCTCCATGACCCGAAAATGGTAGACCAGCGCCCCAGTCACTATCACCAGGTCACGCAGAACCACCAGCAGCACCAGCCAGACCGGAATAACATCAATCACCGCCAGGGTCAGGTAGCTGGAGATCAGCAGCACCTTGTCCGCCAGCGGGTCCAAAAGCCCCCCCAACTGACTCTGCCAGCCGTAGTGCTTGGCCAGGTAACCGTCCAGCCCGTCAGAGATACCCGCAATGGCGAACAGCACCAGCGCCACGCCAAACTGCTGCTCCAGCAGCATCCAGACCACCGGTATCGACATGAAGATACGCAACACACTGATCAGATTGGGAATATCTTCGCGTTTCAACATTATTACTCTGTCAAGATTGAGAAAACCGCGTGAGGGGTAAGCGATTCGGGGCTGTCCCGGTGACGCCTGCCGGAAATTATCGCATACGGTAGAAGAGATCGACGCCTTCAGACAGCGGTGCCGCCGTGTCGCCCAGATCGGTGACCGGTTCGATCAGACCATCCAGGGCAAGCCCCTGCTGTAACACCTGGACACCACCCCGAACCCGCAGATCGTAGGTGATAGCATCCGGATCGACCGATACCATATCGGCCCGTTCCACCGAACTCTGGGACTGCAGGAAGCGAGCCAGTGCGGCGTACTGCTCCAGTCCGGTCACGCCCCCCACCCGCAGGCGGATGCGGGACAGATTGGCCTCGCCGCCTACCGGCGCATAGCGGTCCGCCAGCAGGTCGGCCACATGCTGAACACCCTCGGCGGTCAGCGCGGCCGGATCGGCGCCTTCGTCACTCCAGCTGGAGATGCGGTTGCCGTGATAGAGTCGCCAGGCCGCCCGCCAGAGCTGGCCGGAGAGCCGGGTCAACCGCCCGGTGACAATCAGATCCGGGCTGTAGCGTTCCGATGCGCGCCGGATATTCTGCTCAAAGTCGCCCCAGAGATCGGCCACCTGGACGCTGGACTGGTCTTCCAGATCCATTAACGGAATCATCAGCGGTATACCGCGCCGCTCCGCCACCGCAGTCATGGCATTCAGCAGACGCCCATCCTCCTCGGGACGCATGACCCGGCGCTGACCGTTGGCTTCGATACCCAGCCAGACCAGCCCGGAGGGACGGTTTTCTCCCCACACCGGCAGACGCCGTTCCCGCAACAGGCGCTGTACCGCCGCGGCATCAAACTGCACACTCAACAGCCGACCGGCGCCACCATCGGAGGAGCCACCGGAACCAAAACGGTAGCGAAACTGCTGCACGTAGTTCTGGGCCTGGCCGATATCACCCTGCAACTCGGGGCGCTGGGCCACGCCACGGTTACCGGTCACCTTGATCAACATCTGGGCAAAGGCGCGCTTGATGCCGGCAGTACGCTGTCCTGCCGACTGCCCCTCCACCGGTACCTCGGCGCTGTATAACCCGCTCACCTGGCTGGCTGACGCCAGGGTGACACACCCCATAAACAGGGTCAGCAGAAGCAACGCCTGGGTGAGCTTGATCATAAGGTGGGATGAAATCGATGAACGACTGGGCATGTGCTGGGAATCCGACAATAGAAAACTGATCCGCCAGATTCTAGCCTGCCGCCGGTTGCAAATCCATTCGCGCTCCCTAGATTGCCCCCCCGGGACAATTCCAAGGTCGGAAAGAGCGCTCGTCACCATTTCCGGTGATATAATCCGTCTCCTTTGCCTGATCCAGCCCTGCGGATTTGGTAGAATCAACAACTTCAGCACGTTCTGTTAACGCGCACCTAGCCTGGAGTGATCAGTGGATCAGAATAAAACCGATTCCGCCTCCCTGAGTTACCGGGATGCCGGTGTCGATATCGACGCCGGAAACAGCCTGGTCGAGCGGATTAAACCTATTGTCAAAAATACCTTCCGACCCGGCGTCATGACCGGTCTGGGGGGATTCGGGGCGCTCTTTGAACTGCCGCTGGACCGCTACCGGGAACCGGTGCTGGTATCCGGGACCGACGGGGTGGGCACCAAGCTGCGCCTGGCCCTGGCCCTGCAGAAACATGACACCATCGGCATCGACCTGGTGGCGATGTGCGTCAATGACATTATTGTCACCGGCGCCGAACCGCTGTTCTTCCTCGACTACTATGCCACTGGCCAGCTCGACGTGGCGGTGGCCAGCAGCGTGATCGAGGGCATCGCCGAGGGTTGTCGGCAATCCGGTGCCGCCCTGACCGGCGGTGAGACCGCGGAGATGCCGGGCATTTACGAAACCGGTGACTACGACCTGGCCGGCTTCTGCGTTGGTATTGTGGAGAAATCCCGTATCATTCAGCCGGAGCGGGTCCAGCCGGGTGATGTGCTGCTGGGACTCGCCTCCTCCGGTCCCCACTCCAACGGCTATTCCCTGATCCGCAAGATCCTGGAGGTCTCCAAAGCCGACCTGCAACAGCCCCTGGGGGACACCACCCTGGGCAGCGCCCTGCTGACCCCGACCCGGATCTATGTGAAATCCCTGCTGGCGCTGCACCAGTCGATCGACATCCACGCCATGGCCCATATCACCGGCGGCGGCCTGCCGGAGAATCTGCCCCGGGTACTGCCCGAAGGCACCCGGGCGGTGATCGACAGCAACTCCTGGCAACGCCCGGCGGTGTTCCAGTGGTTGCAGGACGCCGGCAACGTGGTCGAATCGGAGATGCTGCGCACCTTCAACTGCGGCGTCGGCATGGTGGTCTGCGTCGCTGAACAGGATGCCGAGCAGGCCATGGCACTGCTGCAGGCCCAGGGGGAATCGGTCTGGAAACTGGGCCATATCGAATCCCACGATGGCGCCCCCAGCGTGGAACTGACGGCGTGACAGAGCAGCAGAAACTACCCATCGTGGTGCTGGTGTCCGGTAGCGGCAGCAACCTGCAGGCGATTATCGACGCTGCCGCCCAGGATCTGCCGGTGGAGATCCGCGCGGTCATCAGTAACCGGGCTGACGCCTACGGACTGGAACGGGCCAAGCGGGCTGCGATCCCCGCCCGGCTGCTCGATCACACCGACTACCCGGACCGGGAGAGTTATGACCGGGCATTGATGGCGCTGATCGACGACTACAGCCCGGCACTGGTGGTACTGGCCGGTTTCATGCGCATCCTGACCCCCGGTTTCGTCAACCACTATAAGGAACGCCTGCTGAACATCCATCCCTCCCTGCTACCCAAATACCGCGGCCTGCACACCCATCAACGGGCACTGGAGGCAGGCGATCCGGTCCACGGCGCCAGTGTGCACCTGGTGACCGAGGAGTTGGATGGGGGGCCGGTTATCCTGCAGGTGCGGGTGCCGGTAGAGCCGGACGATGACGAATCGACGCTGGCCGCCCGGGTACTGACCCAGGAACATCTTATCTACCCCCTGGCCATTCGCTGGATCGCGGAGGGACGCCTGCGGGTCAATGACGGCACCCTGGAACTGGACGGGCAGGCCCTGCAAGGGCCGGTTATAATGGAGTTTAACCAAGTAACCAATGGATGACCGGTCTCCCCATGAGATCCCTCTTCACACTGTTGCTGGCCACCTGCCTGGCCCTACTGCCCGGAATCGCCACCCCGACCGCCGGACAGATACTCAAACCTTACCGTGCCGAGTATCAGCTCAGCCTGGGCAGCCTGGTGGTGGGTCGAGCCAAAATCACCCTGGATCTCTCTGCTGACGGCCAGTACAGCTATCGCGCCTACACCTGGCCGGTCGGCCTGGCGGCCCTGTTTCGCAAGGATGAGATCACCGAGCAGAGCGAAGGTCGGATTGTCAATGATGCCGTCGTCCCCTCCCGCTACCTGTACAGCCACAAACGGCCCAAACGGACCCGTGAGGTAAACCTGGACTTCAACTGGCCCGCGGGACGGGTGGCCAACCAGATCGCCGGCACCCCCTGGTCAATGCAGATCCCGGAGGGGACCCAGGACAAATTCAGCCAGCAACTGGCCCTGATACTGGCGGTGGGCCGTGGCGACAAGGCGGCGGAATACCGGGTGGCCGACGGCGGACTATTGAAAAGTTATCGCTATACGGAAGTGGACCGGGAACAGGTCAACACCAAATCGGGCCAATACAGCGCCATCAAACTGGTGCGCAACAAGGGTGATCGTCCCTCCCGCACCACCTTCTGGTTCGCCCCGGAGCTGAACTACCTGCCGGTGAAGATCACCAAGCATGAGAAGGAAGGCAACTACATCATGGAACTGATCTCGGTCACCTGGCAGGATGGCAACGGCTGAGTCAGTCGCGCCGTAACAGGCGGCTCATCACCGATCTGAAAAAACCACCCGGCGCCACCGTGATACGGGCATCATCCACATTGATCTGCTCCAGATCGTAACTGCTGTACTCCACCCCGGCCTCCTGGTACATCTCCTGGGAGAGTTTCAGATCATCCGCCCAGCGGGACAGAAAATCCTCGCTCGGAGCGATACAGACAATGCGCCCCACCTCTTCCTGGATCAGCTTGGAAGCACAGCGCGGACAGGGGGGATGGGTGACGTAGACAGTACAACCGGTCAGATCCCGCTTGGCGAAGATCATGGCATTCTCTTCGGCATGGATGGTGAGATTGAGCTTGCAGTTGCGGTCAGTGAGCCGTTCCGTGCGATCCTCCACCCCGGCCGCGAAGCCGTTGTAACCGACCGAAACAATCCGGTTACCATCGGTGATAACCGCCCCCACCTGGGAAGAGGGGTCCTTGCTCCAGGCGGAGACATGAGCCGCCAGGCCCAGGAAACGGGTATCCCATTTAACACTCATTCAGGTGGCCTCATTGAAGATCGGTTGATGTGCACGGGACAAAGTGCATCACCGGGTGACGGCGAAACCGTCACCCGGCATCTCACGGTCAGTTGTTCTGAATCACGATATTGGGGAACTTGGCTGCGTAGCTCTTGGCCTGCAGGGCAAGTTTGGCGGTGGTCCGGCGGGCGATCTCGCGATAGATCTGGGAAATGCGCGCATCCGGATCGGCGGCCACGGTGGGTTTGCCGCCATCGGTCTCTTCCCGGATACGGATATCCAGTGGCAAGGCACCCAGGAAGTTAACCCCGTACTGCTCCGCCATGCGGCGACCGCCGCCTTCACCGAAGATGTGTTCCTCGTGACCGCATTTGGAACAGATGTGGATGCTCATGTTCTCCACAATGCCCAGCACCGGCACCTCGACTTTCTCAAACATCTTGAAGCCTTTGCGGGCATCCAGCAGGGCGATGTCCTGCGGCGTGGTCACGACTACGGCACCCGATACAGGTACTTTCTGCGCCAGGGTCAGCTGGGTATCACCGGTACCCGGCGGCAGATCGATAATCAGGTAGTCCAGGTCGGACCAGTTGGTGTCGTTCAGGAGCTGTTCCAGCGCCTGGGTGACCATGGGTCCGCGCCAGATCATGGGGGTCTCTTCATCGATCAGGAAGCCGATGGACATGGCCTGGATGCCGTAGTTTTCCATCGGTTCCAGGCTCTTGCCGTCTTTCGATTCCGGCTGTCCGGAGACGCCCAGCATACGGGGCTGGGAGGGACCGTAGATATCCGCATCCAGCAGTCCCACGGTGGCGCCCTCTTCAACCAGGGCCAGGGCCAGGTTGACGGCGGTGGTGGATTTACCCACCCCACCCTTGCCGGATGCCACGGCAATGATGTTCTTTACGTTATCAATCGGCTTGAGGGATTTCTGTACCGAATGGGCGGTAATTTTCCAGCTGACATCCACGTCCACCGAAGAGACTCCCGCCACACCGGCGATCTGCGCTTTCAGCGCGTCGGCCAGTTCGTCTTTGAAACCTTTTGCCGGGAAACCCAACTCAACAGCCACCTTTACCGCGCCGCCGTCGATCTCTATGCCCTTGATAAATTTGGCACTTACCAGATCTTTATCCAGATGGGGCTCGGTGTAGCCCTTGATCGCCTCTTCGATCATCTCTTTTGTTACTTCAGCCATTGCATGCTCCTACGAGATGGCCCCAACGGGAGGCCGCAGATTTGCGTAATGAATAGCCGGACATTCTACATTAAAAAACACTTATGCCCAACCAAATCGCTTGGTCTTTACTCCTGGGTAGATTGACAAATGTCGTTTATACCTACTTTAAACCCCTGGGATACTAATCTTTTAACAGAAATCTGGTCAGACCATCGACGTTGATCGCTTTTCGCAATCCCTCTAATTATGTGATAATTGCCTGTTTTATCGGGCCGGTGCCTGTGGCTTTAGATCAGCAACCCCACCGGTCGAAAATCTTTCCCCCGGACGCAACCGTGAGATCATGAATCAGACAGCGCGAAAAATACTAGTGACCAGCGCCCTTCCCTACGCCAACGGTCCGATCCATATCGGTCACATGGTGGAGTACATTCAGACCGACATCTGGGTTCGCTTCCAGAAAATGTGCGGTAACCAGTGCCTCTACGTTTGTGCCGATGATGCCCACGGAACGCCCATCATGCTGCGGGCCCGCAAAGAGGGGATCGAACCGGAGGCCCTGATCGCCCGGGTTGCCCAGGAGCATAAGGCCGATTTCGCCGATTTCAACGTCGGTTTCGACAATTACCACTCCACCCATTCAGAAGAGAATCGGCACTATGCGAGCCTGATTTACCAGCGCAACAAGGAGAAGGGCAACATCGCCAGCCGAACCATCACCCAGGCCTATGACCCGATCGAGGAGATGTTCCTGCCGGACCGGTTCATCAAGGGTGAGTGCCCCAAATGCGGCGCCCAGGACCAGTACGGTGACAACTGTGAAGTGTGCGGCGCCAGCTATTCCCCGGCCGAGTTGAAAAACCCGGTGTCGGCCGTTTCCGGGGCCACGCCGGTGGAGCGGGACTCCGAACACTACTTCTTCAAACTGGCCAACTTTGAAGCCATGCTGAAAGGCTGGATTCGCGACGGTCATCTTCAGGAGGAGGTAGCCAACAAGCTGGGCGAATGGTTCGAGGCGGGGCTGCATGAATGGGATATCTCCCGGGACGCCCCCTACTTCGGTTTCGAGATCCCCGACCATCCGGGTAAGTACTTCTATGTCTGGCTGGATGCACCGATTGGCTACATGGCCAGCTTCAAGAACCTGTGTGATCGTACTGAGGGTCTGGAGTTCGACGAGTTCTGGGGCCCGGAGTCGGATGCGGAGCTGTACCACTTCATCGGCAAGGATATTATCTATTTCCACGCCCTGTTCTGGCCGGCCATGCTCAATGGCGCCGACTTCCGCAGCCCGACCGCGGTGTTCGCCCACGGCTTCCTCACCGTGGACGGCCAGAAAATGTCCAAGTCGCGGGGCACCTTCATCAAGGCCCGCACCTA
Organism: Sedimenticola thiotaurini; assembly: GCF_001007875.1. Classification (NCBI taxonomy): domain Bacteria; kingdom Pseudomonadati; phylum Pseudomonadota; class Gammaproteobacteria; order Chromatiales; family Sedimenticolaceae; genus Sedimenticola; species Sedimenticola thiotaurini. The sequence continues at coordinate 1,768,480 of NZ_CP011412.1, forward strand.
CCTGGATCACCTGAATCCCGAGTACCTGCGCTACTACTTTGCTGCCAAGCTCGGCGCCGGAATCGAGGATATCGATCTGAGCCTGGAGGATTTCCAGGCCCGGGTGAACTCGGACCTGGTGGGCAAGGTGGTCAATATCGCCAGCCGTTGCGCCGGCTTTATCAAGAAGCGTTTTGCCGGCCAGCTGGCCGGGCAACTGGCCGACCCGAACCTGTTCCAGAGTTTTGTCCAGGCCGGTGAGCAGATCGCCGGACATTATGAAAAACGGGAATTCAGCCGGGCGGTGCGGGAGATCATGGCCCTGGCCGATCGGGCCAACCAGTATATCGATGAGCAGAAACCCTGGATTATCGCCAAGGAGCCGGAGCGCGATGCGGAACTGCAGCAGGTCTGCTCCATGGGGCTCAACCTGTTCCGGCTGCTGATCGGCTACCTGCGGCCCATTCTACCGGCTACCGCGGAGCGTTCCGAGGCCTTCCTGCAGGTTGATCCACTGACCTGGGAGTCATTGAAAAACCCGCTGCTGGATCACCATATCGCCGCCTTCAAACCGCTCATGACCCGCATTGAGCCGAGCCAGATCGAGGCGATCATCAACGCATCGAAAGAGGATCTGGAAAAACAGGCGGATGCCGCCACCCAACCGGCCGGACCGCTCGCCGATGATCCGATCAGCGACACCATCGACTTTGCCGACTTCGCCAAGATCGATCTGCGGGTGGCGAAAATCGTCAAGGCGGAACGGGTTGAAGGGGCAGACAAACTGCTGCAGCTGACCCTGGATCTGGGTGGCGAAACGCGCAATGTCTTCGCCGGCATCAAGTCCGCTTACGACCCCGCCGACCTGGAGGGACGCCTGACGGTCATGGTGGCCAACCTGGCCGCCCGCAAGATGCGCTTCGGTGTGTCGGAAGGCATGGTGCTGGCAGCGGGCCCGGGCGGTAAAGAGATATTCATCCTGTCTCCGGACAGCGGTGCCAAACCGGGAATGCGGGTCAAATAGGCGGATTACAGCAATGACCTGGTGCTTCTGATGGCTGTTGACACCTGCTCCCGGCAACAGCCGGTGGGCAGGTGATGATGGTCAACGGGGCCGGGATGGGAGAGCCGGAAAATATGCTGCAAATATTATGTTGCATGACCGGTCATACAGAATGGGCAATATTTGAGGCATTCACCGTATATACCCAATGGTTATAAGGTTATACACACACAAACTGTCGGTTGTTAGCATTAGGGTTAACCACTACCATCGACCATCCCTCTCCTTATATAGAGTAGGTCCGCTTTAGATGAAAGAGTACGCGCTTATCCTCATCAGTACCGTGCTGGTCAACAACTTCGTCCTGGTGAAGTTTCTTGGCCTGTGCCCCTTCATGGGCGTTTCCAAAAAACTGGAGACGGCGGTCGGCATGGGTATGGCGACCACCTTTGTATTGACTCTCTCTTCCATCTGCAGTTACCTGGCTAACGAATACCTGCTGGCACCCCTGGGACTGGAGTACCTGCGCACCATCACCTTTATCCTGCTCATTGCCGTGCTGGTGCAGTTCACCGAGATGGTGATGCACAAGACCAGCCCGATTCTCTATCAACTGTTGGGCATCTTCCTGCCCCTGATCACCACCAACTGTGCAGTTCTGGGCGTGGCCCTGCTCAATGTTCAGGAGCAGCACGGTTTTATTGAATCCGGCCTGTACGGTTTCGGTGCCGCTGCCGGCTTCTCCCTGGTGCTGGTGCTGTTTGCCGCCATGCGTGAGCGGGTCACGGTATCGGATGTACCACAGCCTTTCCAGGGCAGCGCCATTGCCATGATCACCGCCGGCTTGATGTCCATCGCCTTCATGGGCTTCTCCGGCCTGGTATCCAGTTGAGGTGATGACAGGATGCTGATTGCAATTGCCGCCATTGCCCTACTGGCGCTCGCCTTTGGCCTGCTGCTCGGCTATGCCGCCATCCGCTTCCACGTCGAGGGGGATCCGATCGTGGAGAAGATCGAAGCCCTGCTGCCCCAGACCCAGTGCGGCCAGTGCGGTTTTCCCGGTTGCCACGCCTACGCTGAGGCACTGGCAAACGATGAGGCTGAGATCAACGCCTGCCCCCCCGGTGGCGAAGCCACCATGATCTCCCTGGCGGATCTGCTGGGCAAAGATCCGGTTCCGCTGGAAGGCGCCGCCGCCGAGGAGAAACCAAAAGCCGTCGCGGTGATCAGGGAAGAGGAGTGTATCGGTTGTACGCTCTGCATCCAGGCCTGCCCGGTTGATGCCATCCTGGGTTCCGCCAAACACATGCATACGGTGATTCGCGATGAGTGCACCGGTTGTGAACTCTGTGTACCCCCTTGTCCGGTGGAGTGCATCGACATGGTGCCGATCGAGGTCAACATCAGCAACTGGAAATGGCCATTCCCGGGGGACACCCGCAACAGTGCCACCCTTGAAACCGCCCCCGAGAACTAGACGATATGCAGCACTCCGTGTCAAAGCAGAAGCATACCCTCTACCGATTCCATGGCGGGTTGCACCTGCCGGATAACAAAAGCCAGTCACTCAAACTACCGCTGGAGCAGGTGGCGCTGCCAAAACAGCTGATCATCCCCCTGCAACAGCATATCGGCGAGAGCGCGGAGCCCCTGGTCAAGGTGGGGGATCATGTACTCAAGGGCGATATGCTGGCCAAACCACAGGGCTACGTGAGCGCCCCGGTACACGCCTCCTCATCCGGCACTGTGGTGGCAATCGAAGCCCAGCCGATCCCCCACCCCTCCGGTTTACGGGCCGACTGCGTGGTGATTGAAACCGACGGCAAGGAGACCTGGGGCAACCAGCTGGAACCGATGCCCGACTACCGGGAGGTCGACCCATCGCTGGTGCGGGAACGTATCCGCAATGCGGGCATTGTGGGCATGGGCGGTGCCGCATTCCCGGCCAGCGTAAAGCTGACACCAGGGCAGGAAAACCCGATCCATACCCTGATCATCAATGGTGCGGAGTGCGAACCCTACATCACCTGTGATGACCTGTTGATGCAGACCCAGGCGGAGAAGATCCTGCTGGGCGTGGACATCATCCGCCGCCTGGTTGGTGCGGAGCGTTGTCTGTTTGGCATTGAAGACAACAAGCCCAAAGCGATCGAGCAGATCCAGCTGGCGGTAAATGAAGCCGGATTCGACTGGATCTCGGTAATCGCCATCCCCACCCTCTACCCGAGCGGTGGCGAGAAGCAGTTGATCAAGGTGTTGACCGACCAGGAGATACCCTCCGGTAGTATCCCCGCCAAGATCGGCATGCTGTGCCATAACGTGACAACCGCCTTCGCCATTGCGGAAGCGGTGGTCGATGGCAAACCACTCATCTCCCGCTATGTCACTGTGACCGGTAATGGGGTCAGGCAACCGCGAAACCTGGAGGCGTTGATCGGTACACCTGTAGCGGCCCTGATCGCCCAGGCCGGCGGCTACACTGACCAGGTGACCAAACTGATCGTTGGCGGTCCCATGATGGGATTCACCCTGACTACTGACCAGGTACCGGTCACCAAGGCCACCAACTGCCTGCTGGCGGCCGACAGCCACGAGGCACCCGATCCCGGCCCTGCACTGCCCTGCATCCGCTGCGGTCGCTGTGCCGACGCCTGCCCCGCCAACCTGTTGCCCCAACAGATGTACTGGTATGCCCGGGCCAAGGATCTGGAGAAAGTGCAGGAGTACAACCTGTTTGACTGTATCGAATGCGGTTGCTGCTCCCATGTCTGCCCCTCCCATATCCCGCTGGTGCAGTATTTCCGCTTTGCCAAGACCGAGAGTTGGGCACAGGAGAAGGAGCAGCGGGCGGCGGAACGGGCGCGTCAGCGTCACGAAGCACAGTTGGCCAGAAAGGAGCGCCTGGAGGCGGAGCGCAAGGCCAAACTGCGGAAGAAGAAAGAGGCGCTGAAGAAGCCGGTTAGAAAACAGCCGGACTCCGATGTAGCCGGTGCTGAGGCAGATCCCAAAAAAGCAGCCATCGCCGCCGCCCTGAAACGGGCCGCCGAGAAAAAAGCCAAGCTCGCAGAACAGGGGATCGCTCCCAAAAACCAGGCCAACCTCAGCGATTCCCAGCAAAAGGCGATTGATCGGGCGGATCAGCGCCGGACCGAAAATCAAACCGACGCCGTGACCTCTGAAAAGCAGGGTGAATAACCGATGCGTTTTACCACCATAACCTCCCCCCACAGCGACCGGCCCAACAGCGTCAGGAAGACCATGTTGCTGGTCATCCTGGCACTGATGCCGGGTGCGGCCGCCATGATCTGGTTTTTCGGCTGGGGCATCTTGATCAACATGCTGCTGGCCAGCGTGACCGCCGTCGCCTGTGAGGCGCTTGCCATGCGCCTGCGCAAACGGCCGGTACTGCCGGTGGTGGGTGATTTCAGCGCCGTGCTCACTGCCTTGCTGTTCGCTGTGGCGGTGCCGCCCCTGCTGCCCTGGTGGCTGACCGTCCTCGGTGTCGCCTTTGCCATCCTGATGGTCAAACAGATCTACGGCGGCCTTGGCTACAATCCATTCAATCCGGCCATGGCGGCCTATGTGCTGCTGCTGGTCTCCTACCCGGTACAGATGACCTCCTGGCTGCCACCGGCCATGCTTAACGAATACCCCCTGACCTTTTTACAGAGCGCCAGTGTGATCTTCACCGGTGCCCTTCCGGACGGGCTCGACTGGGATACCCTGACCATGGCCACACCGCTGGACGCCATGTTTACCCAGTTGGATCAGAGCCGGATGTTGAGCGAGATCCTGACCCAGCCACTCTGGGGTGACTTTGGCGGCCGTGGTTGGGAGTGGGCCGGTAACTGGTTCCTGCTGGGTGGTCTGTTCCTGCTCTACAAACGGGTTATCAGCTGGCATATTCCGGTCTCCATGCTGGGCAGCCTGCTGGTGATCGCCATGCTGTTCCATTTCCTGGACCAGGAGGCCTACCCCTTCGGCATGTTCCACATCTTTACCGGTGGCACCCTGCTGGGAGCCTTCTTTATCGCCACCGACCCGGTATCCGCCTGCACCACCCGCAAGGGACAGCTGCTGTATGGCGCCAGCATCGGCCTGCTGGTGTTTATTATCCGTACCTGGGGTGGCTACCCCGATGCAGTGGCCTTTGCGGTGCTGCTGATGAATATGGCGGCGCCCACCATTGACTATTACACCCAACCGAGGGCGTTCGGCCATCCGGGAGCGGGACGTGATTAGGCATCCGGTTTCTCTCGCAGGCATATTGCTGGCCCTGTTCGCCACGGCGGGAACCGCACTGGTGGCGGTGACCAATAATCTGACCGCCGACAAGATCGCCGCCAATGAACGGGAGGCACTGCTGCAGAGCCTGACCGCCCTGGTGCCGGCCGAGACCATCGACAACGATATTGTCACCGATACCCGCGTAGTGTCTGACAAACAGCTGCTGGGCGGCGATCAGACCCTGGTCTACCTGGGGCGCAAACAGGGCAAACCGGTCGCGGCCGTATTCACCTCCATGGTGCCGAACGGTTACAGTGGCCCGATCAAGTTGCTGGTGGCGGTCAAGGTTGACGGCACACTCGGCGGTGTCCGGGTGGTATCTCACAAGGAGACGCCCGGGCTGGGTGACAAGGTGGAGGAGAACCGCTCCGACTGGATCTTCTCGTTCGAAGGGAAATCGCTCACCAACCCGGATCTGTCCGGCTGGAAAGTGAAAAAAGATGGCGGCGAGTTCGATCAGTTCACCGGAGCCACCATCACGCCCCGGGCAATTGTCAACGGTGTGAAGAACACCCTTCTGTACTACCAGAAACAGGGCAAGACCCTGTTTCAGAAACCCGACGAGGCAGCCAAAGATGAGTGACATAAACTATGGCCGACTGATCCGCGACGGTCTCTGGAACAACAACCAGGCCCTGGTGGCCCTGCTGGGTCTCTGCCCACTGCTTGCGGTCACCAGTACCGCGATCAATGGACTGGGGCTGGGTATCGCCACCACCGCCGTGCTGGTGATGTCCAACGCCACCGTCTCCCTGATCCGCAACCTGGTGCGCCAGGAGGTGCGACTGCCGGTGTTCGTGATTGTGATCGCCTCTTTTGTCACCGCGGTGGAACTGAGCATGAACGCCTGGTTCCATGATCTCTACAACGTGCTGGGCATCTTCATTCCGCTGATCGTCACCAACTGCGCCATCATCGGTCGGGCCGAGGCGTTTGCCTCTAAGAATCGCCTGCTACCCTCCATCGTGGATGCGCTGGCCATGGGGCTGGGATTCACCTGTGCCCTGGTGACCCTGGGCTCGATGCGGGAGCTGATCGGCATGGGCACCCTGTTTTCCCAGGCGGATCTGATGTTCGGTGAGATCGCCAGCGGCTGGACCCTGAGCCTGGGCAGCGATTTCAAGGGCATGTTGCTGGCCATCCTGCCGCCCGGTGCCTTCCTGGGTATGGGCCTGATGATCGCCCTGAAAAACATCATCGACAACCGACTCACCAAAACCGAGCCGGCGGCCGTCTCAAACACCCAATCCGATATGACGCCCGACACCGCCTGAGATTCCAGCCGGCCTGAATCTCGCCACGGGGACAGCAGATGCCGCAGGAGCTAACCCTCAATACCCGCTGGACCAGGCTGGCGGCAAAACGCTTTCATGAGGGCCGGGGCAGACCGGTCATCGCGCTGCATGGCTGGCTGGATAATGCCGCCAGTTTTGACCCCATCGCGCCCCTGCTGCCGGACCTGGATATCCTGGCCCTGGATCTGCCGGGCCACGGCCACTCGGCCCACCGACCAGCCGGACAACACTACCATTTTGTCGATTTCGTAGCGGATGTGGTAGCCGCCGCCGACGCAATCGGCTGGGAGCAGTTCTCCCTCATGGGACACTCCATGGGCGCCGCCATCAGTAGCCTGATTGCTGCCAGCTTTCCGCAACGGGTGGAACGCCTGGTACTGATTGAGGGGCTCGGTCCCTGGGGAGAGGATCCGGAAAACTGCGCCGATCACCTGGCTGAAGCGACCCGGCAACTACTCGACGGGAACCCAACCAAACAGCGGCATTACCCCTCGCTGCAACCGATCATCCGGGCCCGTCTGCAGGCCGGAGACCTGAGTGAATCCTCCGCCCGCCGCCTGATGGAGCGAAACACCGGCACCGATAGAGAGGGCATCTTCTGGCGCACCGACCCGCGACTGCGTTACCGCTCGCCCATTTATATCACCGAGGAGCAAGCCCAGGGATTCCTGTCCCGTATCCAGGCCCCCACCCTGTTCATCCGGGACGGGGAACGCACCCCTCCGGCCCGTTACAACTGGCAGCAACGGGAAACCCTGATCGCCAACCTGAAAATCGCCAAACTGAGCGGTGGACATCATCTGCACATGGAGAATCCGCAACCGGTAGCGGAGGTGGTCCGCCGCTTTTTCAGCGAATAGGGATTCCGTACATGGCAGGACGCCTGCACTGGTTTGCCTATTTGACGACCAACCGGCAGATTGACACGACGTACGGCAGCGCCCCTCTCCATTCAGCCTGACAGACATCCCAGGATTGAACGGGGAAATGCTTGTGGGTACTTTTGTATCCAAAAGTACCTCGTCACAGGCCGCCAGGTCGGGCGAAATTCCTCTAGTAGGTCAACCTGTTTTTAACTCGGGGAAACCAGCCCTCCGGGCTGGGTTACTTTTACGGGTAAAAGTAACCAAAACCCCCGCTCCACCACGCCACCCCGGCGGGGTTCCCTCTGTTTCTCGCCAGCAACGGGGCGCGCATAACTCGCTGCGCTCAGACAGATGCGTGCCTTTGTCCGTCCCTTGCTGCGATACTCGGTGGCGCGGAAGTCGGATTATCGTGCTAAGCCTAGACCATTAACGCTTTCCATAATGAACAGGTAGATTGGCAGGCGGTATGCCAGTGTCCCTCCCCCGTTCAGCCTGTCGAGCATCGCAGGACTGAGCGGATACAAGCGTGAAATTGTCTGAGCCGCACAGCGGCGAGTTTTTTCACGCGCCGCTCAGACCGAGAAGCGCAGAGTACCCGAAGGGCAGGCTGACCGGGGAAAGGCTTTTGGGCAGTTTTGGCCACAAAAGTACCTCGCCGAAGGCCTTCAGGCCGGGCGAAATGCCTTTTTAAACAGGTGATCCGATCCGCCGGGCCGGGTTACTTTTACGGGTAAAAGTAACCAAAACTCTCTCGCCACCACGCCACCCCTGTGAAACCCAAACGCTGAATAACGTTTTTTAAGATGAACAGGCTGATTGGCAGGCGGTATGCCAGTCCACCACCACCCATAATCCAGTGGCCTGTTACAGACGCCCGCAGGCGCTACTGATTCAGATCATTCACTACCCAGCGCCAGGCGATGATCAGTCCCAGCAGGGATACCGCGACGGACAGATTGAATACCACAGCAGGCCCGATGTGCTCCCACAGCGCCCCGCTCACCACTGTACCCAGGGCTCCGCCGAGGCCGAAGCTGAGACTGCTGTAGAGCGCCTGTCCCCGGCCCTGGTGACGGCCGGTGAAGTAGTGGTGTACCAGGTGGATCGCCGAGGCGTGAAAGGTACCGAAAGTGGCGGCATGAAGCGTCTGGGCAAAAAACAGTAGAATCAGGGAGTCGGCAAAATTGCCGATCAGAAACCAGCGCAGCGCCGCCAGCAGCAGACTGGCCATCAACACATTGCGCGCTCCCAGACGCAGCAACAGACGGGGTACCACCAGGAACACCGCCACTTCCGCCACCACACCCAGGGCCCAGAGCTGACCGATCAGGGTTTTGCTGTAACCGAGCGACTCCATGTAGATAGAATAAAACCCGTAGTAGGCGCCGTGACCAGCCTGCAGCAGAAAGCAGGTGGCAAGAAAAGCCACTACCGCCGGATTGCGCAAGACCGAGAGGATACTGGGTTGATCCACCGGGTGGGGCCGGCTGGCCGGGTCGGCGATCAGCAGGCTGGCGCCCCACAACAGCCCATAGATGGCCAGCAGCACCGGCAGTACCGCGACCGGGCCGTACAGATCCACCGCCACGCCAAGCACTACCACCGTAACGATAAAGCCCACCGATCCCCACAACCTGATCTGCGCATACCGGGAGACCCGCTCACCCAGATAACAGAGCACAACCGCTTCGAACTGGGGCAACACCGCGTTCCAGAAAAAGCTGAACAGTATCATCACCAGGGCCAGTTGCCAGAAGCCCTGGAACCAGAACACCGCCACGAATACCAACGTAGTGAGCAGGGCTCCGAAGCGCACGATGACCATGCGCCGGCCCAGGTGATCCCCCAGCCAGCCCCACACAAAGGGCGCAACAATCTTGGTAGCCATGGGGATAGCCATCAGCTGGCCGATCGCCACGGCATTGAACTCGAGACTCTTCAGGTAGAGTCCCCAGTAGGGCACCAGGACACCCAGTGCGGCAAAGTAGAAGAAATAGAAGCCCGACAGGCGCCAATAGGGCATACGCGTCAATCTATGGGATCAGTGAACCGGCCGGTAGCACGCTTGCGCCACCGGCCAGGGGTTATACAGAGGCAGGGATATCCGGCGTCCCGCTCTGAACGTCGAGGTTTTGCGCCCGGTGCCGCAGCAGATGGTCCATCAGCACCAGCGCCAGCATCGCCTCCACAATCGGTGTGGCCCGGATACCCACACAGGGGTCGTGACGCCCTTCAGTCACCACCTCCACCGGTTCACCAGCCAGATTCACGCTGCGACCCGGCAAACGCAGGCTGGAGGTGGGTTTGAAGGCGACGCTGGCCAGAATATCCTGACCGCTGGAGATACCACCCAGGATACCGCCGGCGTGGTTGCTGAGAAACCCCTCCGGGGTCATCTCATCCCGGTGCTCCGTGCCCTTCTGGGCCACGCAGTCAAAACCGGCGCCGATCTCCACCCCCTTGGCGGCATTGATACTCATCAGGGCATGGGCGATATCCGCATCCAGACGGTCGAATATCGGCTCTCCCAGTCCCACCGGAATGCCGCTGGCCACCACATCGATACGCGCCCCCACCGAGTTACCCTCCTTGCGCAGGGCATCCATGTAATTTTCCAGCTCGGCCACCTTGTCCGCATCGGGACAGAAAAAGGGATTCTGCTCCACCTGATCCCAGTCCCGTTTGTCGATACGGATCGGCCCCAGTTGGGAGAGACAGGCGCGGATAGTGATACCACACTGCTCACGCAGATATTTTTTGGCGATGGAACCGGCCGCTACCCGCATGGCCGTCTCCCGGGCAGAAGAGCGGCCACCGCCGCGATAGTCGCGCAGACCGTACTTCTTGGTGTAGGTGTAGTCGGCGTGACCGGGACGGAAGCGGTCCATGATCTTGGAGTAGTCCTTGGAGCGCTGGTCGGTGTTGTGGATCAGCAGCGCAATCGGCGTGCCCGTGGTTCGGCCCTCGAACACGCCGGAGAGGATCTCCACCCGATCCGCCTCGCGCCGCTGGGTGGTATGGCGGGAGGTACCGGGCTTGCGACGATCCAGGTCGTCCTGCAGATCCGCCTCGCTCAGCGCCAGTCCCGGTGGACAACCATCGACTATACAGCCGATGGCCGGCCCGTGGCTTTCGCCAAACGAGGTAACGGTAAAGAGTTTTCCGTAGCTGTTTCCAGACATAGTGTACTGCCTGTTGGATGATCGATAGTGTCTGGCAGGAACGCCGGGCGCCCCTGCCAGAACCGGGTTACTGCAGCCAGCTGTTGACCTGTTTCAGATCATCAATGGAGAGGTTGCCGGTCGCCTGCTTCAGCAGCAGACCATTGAGGATAAAATCATAACGCACCTGGGCATAATTGCTGCGGGCACTGAACAGGTCCCGCTGCGCATTCAGCACATCCACCATGGTGCGGGTACCCACTTCGAAGCCGGCGGTGGTGGCCTCCAGGGCACTCTCGGCGGAGATGGTACTGGCTTTGAGCGCTTCAACCCGGCTGATACTGGACATCACGCCCCGGTAGGCGTCCCGTACCGAACGGTTGACCGAGCGTCGCTGCTGATCCAGGCTCTGCTGGGCAGCTTCGTAATCAAAACGGGCCTGTCGGGTACGGGCACTGACCCCGCCACCGGTATAGAGCGGCAGATTCAGTTCCAGCCCCACATAGGTGGTGTGGGCATCGGTGCCGGTCCTGCTGCTGCTGACATCCAGCGAGTGTGATCCCACCAGGTCCAGGGTTGGGGAGTCACCGGTGTCCTGCAGGTCGATGTTGAGACGGGCAATATCGACACCGTAGCTTGCTGCCTGCAGGGAGAGATTCTGGGTTTGGGCCGCCTCGGCCCACTGTTCCGGATTCTGCGGTTGCGGGGGATTGAGCGGCAGTTTTTCGGCCAGCGGTGCCAACTCCTTGACCGACTGTCTGATAATCTCCTGCTGCGCTTCCCAAGCGTTATCCAGAGCATTTTCCGCCTGGATCAGGTCGGCCCGGGACTGGTCGAATGCGGCCTGCGCCTCATGCACATCGGTAATAGCGATCAGACCCACTTCAAAACGCTGCTTGGCCTGATCCAGCTGGCGTTCGATAGCCGCATTCTCCGCCTTGGCAAATTCCAGGCTGTCCTTGGCCGACAGTACATTGAAATAGGCCTGGGCAACCCGGATGATCAGATTCTGCTCTTCAGCCGCGTAGGTCACCTGGGCCTGGGCAATCTGCCGGTCAGCCTGGTCGAGCTGAATGTTGAGCTCCGGATGATAGATGGACTGGGAGAGATTGAGCGCAAGGCCCGCCGTGGCATAGTTGTTCGGGTTTTTGGTCGGACTGGAAGCGGAGTGGTTGATATCGTAACGGATCAGACCGGCGTCACCGGAAAGACTGACGTATGGCAGCAGCAACGCCTTGGCAAGCGGCTTCGCTTCCAGGGCAGAATCCCGGTTTGCCATGGCCGCTCGCAATTGTGCGTCATTCTGCAATGCAAGCTGATAAATCTCCCACAGATCCTCCGCCTGGGCGGAGGAGGCCCCCAGCAACTGGCCAAGCAAAAGCGGCAACAACATCTTTTTCATGGTTAATCCTGTACAGAATCGAGAATCATAAAATTATATCATCAAAGTGCTACTGAACTGGTGGGTTATTGTGGCATGGGCGGCACCAGCAGTTGCGGATCAATCTGGAACTGATGGAAATTCATTCTCCAGTCCAGGTGTGGCCCGGTCACCCTTCCCGTCGCTCCCACCCGCGCGATGGGATCACCCTGCCGGATCCGGTCACCTTCCTTTACCAGAATCTCGCTCAGATGCAGAAAAGAGGAGGAGAGATGCTGACCATGATCCAGGATCAGGGTACCGCCGGAAAAAAACATGTCGGGATGGACCAGGGTGACAACACCATCCGCCGGTGCCCGCACCAGGGTACCGACCGGGGCGGCCACATCCACTCCATAGTGGGGCCGCCGCGGCTTCCCGTTGAGTATCCTTTGGCTGCCATAGACGCCGGAGATGCGCCCCTTTACCGGCCATTGCCAGCCGGTCAGATAATCGGTCCGGGGATCGTCCAGTTTCCTGGCCGCCTTGACCAGGGCCGACTCCCGGCGAATCCGCTTAAGATCCATCTTCTCCGGCGTCACTTTCCGTTTCGGCAGATTATCGATCCGCTGGATCTTGTACTCTCGCCGGGCGATCTCCAGTACCTGCTCCTCGCTGTGGCCATCGGGATAGGTGAGCCGCAACCGACTTTGGGGCGGATGATCCCGATCGAATCCCAACACAAAGTAACCCTGATCCGACACCGCAACCGACAGATCATCCAGTTTCACCTGTACACCCGGCTCGGTTTTACCCACCACCAGGCCGCCCTGGACATAATTTCCCTCCAGGGTGTAACCGGCGTACCCGGGGGTGGAGATAAGCAGAACGGCACAGATCAGCAGATAACGGACCAGGGAGACAGGAGATTTCATTTTATGTTGGTTTTCAGCCATGGTTGATTGGAGTACCTAGCGGAGACAGGTCCCGATATTGGGGCAGCAACCGGAACCTGCACGATGCATTCTGACAGGGCCACGATTTCTGTGTATCAGTTAATCATGAAATAATGCCAGAGGGAAAGATCACATGGAAATTTCTGACCCGAAATCACAGCCGTCGTTCCCCGGATACGCCATAAAATGACAGATACCCATCCTACACAGCACAAGATTCGCAGCAGACACTACAGTTGGCCGGAAGTGGTCAGCATGGTACTGGAACACCGCAGCGAGCTAGTGAAGGCAAATATCATTGCCATCCTGGGTACCTGTATCTCCGTGCCGATCCCCTTGCTGATCCCCCTGATCGTGGACGAAGTACTGCTGGACAAACCCGGCCCCAGCGTACCACTGATGAACTCCCTGTTTCCCGACTCCTGGCACTCCCCTCTGCTCTATATCGGCGTCATCCTGCTACTGACCATGCTGATGCGTCTCGCCTCTCTGCTGCTGGGCGTGTGGCAGATGCGCCAGTTCACCATCATCTCCAAGGATGTCACCTTCCGTATCCGGCGCAGCCTGCTGAAACGGCTGGAACGGGTCTCCATGGCGGAGTACGAAACCCTCGGCAGCGGCACCGTGGCCTCTCACCTGGTGACAGACATCGACGCGGTGGACAGCTTTCTCGGCGTCGCCACCAGCAAGTTCCTGGTGGCGGTACTGAGTATCATCGGTACCGCCATGGTGCTGCTCTGGATGCACTGGCAACTGGCTATCGTGATCCTGCTGATCAACCCTATCGTGATCTGGATCACCACTATCTTCGGTCACAAGGTGAAAGCGCTGAAACGGCGTGAGAACAGCGCCTACCAGGCGTTCCAGGAGAGCCTGGCCGAGACCCTGGACGCGATCCAGCAGATCCGCGCCAGTAACCGGGAGCGCCACTATATCCAGCGCATCATCGGCAAGGCGGACCGCATACGCCAGCACTCCGCCGCCTTCACCTGGAAGAGTGATGCGGCCCAGCGCCTCTCCTTCACCACCGTGCTGTTCGGTTTCGACTTCTTCCGCGCTCTCAGCATGGTGATGGTGCTGTTCTCCGGTCTCAGCATCGGTCAGATGCTGGCGGTCTACGCCTATCTCTGGTTCATGATGTCCCCATTACAGGAGATCCTGGCGATCCAGTACTCCTATAACGGTGCCAAGGCGGCACTGGAACGGATCAATCAACTGATTCGCATGGACCTGGAACCCGAGTATCCCCACAATCAGAATCCCTTCCAGGGGGTCACCACCACCGACCTGCGCCTGGAGCATATCAGTTTCCGCTACGGCGATGGCCCGCTGGTGCTGGACAATCTGTCGCTCAATATCCGGGCCGGAGAAAAAGTGGCCCTGGTGGGGGCCAGCGGCGGCGGCAAGACCACCCTGGTGCAGATCATCCTCGGACTCTATCCTCCGGAATCGGGCACCATCTATTTCAACGGAGTACCGATGACCGAGATCGGCATGGACAAGGTGCGGGAGCACGTAGCCACGGTCCTGCAGCAGCCGGCCCTGTTCAACGACAGCGTGCGCATCAACCTCACCCTGGGTCGACCATGCAGCGACGACAAGCTCTGGGAGGCGCTGCGGATTGCCCAACTGGAGGAGACCATTCGGGAGCTGGATAAGGGACTGGACACACAGGTGGGGCGGGACGGAGTGCGTCTATCCGGTGGCCAGCGCCAGCGGCTGGCGGTGGCCCGGATGGTACTGACCAACCCCCGCCTGGTGATTCTGGACGAGGCCACTTCGGCCCTTGACAGCACCACGGAAAAGCATCTGCATGAGGCGCTGCAGAGTTTCCTCAAGGATCGCACCACCCTGATCATTGCCCACCGGCTGAGCGCAGTAAAACAGGCTGACCGGGCGCTGGTGTTTGACGATGGCAGGATTATCGAGCAGGGCAGCCATGAAGAGCTGATCAATAACCAGGGACTCTACGCCTCCCTCTACCGCCGCCAGGAGGTGTAACCAGAGAGACGCTTGCAGCCCCCCCGCACGGACAGGCCGATGATAAATCTGCACCATTAAAAAGGGGGCCGAGGCCCCCTTGGATACTACTCAGCGAAGCGGCAGATCCTTCAGGACTCGCCCTCTTCCACAGCTTTCATGCTGAGACGGACACGACCCTGCTTGTCCACCTCCAGGACTTTCACCTTGACCACATCACCTTCGGCCAGCTTGTCGCTCACTTTCTCGACCCGCTCTTCACAGATCTGGGAGATGTGCACCAGGCCATCCCGGCCCGGCAGGATGGTGACAAAGGCGCCGAAGTCCATCAGACGGACCACCTTACCTTCGTAGATCGCACCCACTTCCACATCAGCGGTGATCAGTTCGATACGTTTCTTGGCATCTTCACCGGCGGCCTTGTCGACCGAGAAGATCTTCACCACACCGTCATCGCTGACGTCAACCGTGGCACCGGTCTCTTCGGTGATGGAACGGATGGTGGTGCCACCCTTGCCGATTACGTCACGAATCTTGTCCGGGTCGATCTTGATGGTGATGATGCGCGGCGCATGCTCGGACATCTCTTCCCGATGGGTATCGATCGCCTTGTTCATCTCTTCCAGGATGGTCAGGCGTCCTGCCTTGGCCTGATCCAGAGCGATCTCCATGATCTGCTTGGTGATCCCGTCGATCTTGATATCCATCTGCAGGGCGTTGATACCGTTGGAGGTACCGGCCACCTTGAAGTCCATATCACCCAGGTGATCTTCGTCACCCAGGATATCGGTCAACACGGCAAAGGCGTCATCCTCTTTGATCAGGCCCATGGCCACACCGGCTACCGGCGCCTTGATCGGCACACCGGCATCCATCAGTGCCAGGCTGGTACCGCAGACCGAAGCCATGGAGCTGGAGCCGTTCGACTCGGTAATCTCAGAGACCACACGGATCGAATAGGGGAACTCCTCCAGGGTCGGCATACAGGAGAGCACGCCGCGCTTGGCCAGACGACCGTGACCGATCTCACGCCGTTTGGGTGAACCGACACGACCGGTCTCGCCCACGCAGAAGGGAGGGAAGTTGTAGTGCAGCATGAACGGCTCACGATACGTGCCATCCAGTGCATCGATAATCTGGGAATCACGCTCGGTACCCAACGTGGTCACCACCAGCGCCTGGGTCTCGCCACGGGTGAACAGGGCGGAGCCATGGGTACGGGGCAATACCCCGGTACGCACGCTGATGGGACGTACGGTCTTGGTGTCACGACCATCGATACGGGGCTCACCGGAGAGAATCCGTCCACGGACGATCTTCTTCTTCAGTTTACCGATGGCATCTTTCACCTCACCCTCGCTCCACTTGGCATCTTCACCGGAGCAGAGCGCTTCGACAGCGGCATTGGTGGCCGCGTCCAGCTGGGCGTAACGCTCCATCTTGTCAGCTATCGTGTAGGCCTGCTTGATCGCATCGCCGGCGGCGGCAGCCACCGCCTCGGTGAGCGACTCGTCTTCAACCGGGACACTGTACTCGATGGTCGGCTTACCGACTTCAGCGGCCAGCTCCTTGATGGCGTTGATGGCGACCTGCATCTGTTCGTGACCGAACAGTACCGCACCCAGCATCACCTCCTCGGAGAGTTCACGTGCCTCGGATTCAACCATCAGCACCGCATGCTCGGTACCCGCAACCACCAGGTCCAGATCGCTCTCGTCGCTGAGTCCGGTACTGGAAGCGTTAAGGATGTAGTTGCCATCCTTGTAACCCACTCGGGCCGCACCAATCGGTCCCTGGAACGGCAGACCGGAGATGGCCAGTGCCGCGGAGACGCCGATCAGTGACGGAATCTCCGGATCCACTTTCGGGTTCAGCGACATCACGGTACAGATGATCTGTACCTCATTTGTAAAGCCCTTCGGGAACAGGGGGCGAACCGGCCGGTCAATCAGGCGACAGGTCAGGATCTCCTTCTCGGAAGGGCGACCTTCACGCCGGAAAAAACCACCCGGAATCCGGCCGGAAGCGTAGGTTTTCTCCTGGTAATCAACGGTCAGCGGGAAGAAGTCCCGGCCTTCAACGGCGCTCTTGGCGCCCACCACGGTGCACTGCACCACAGTGCCGTCCATATCGATCATGATCGCGCCGTCCGCCTGGCGGGCGATTTCGCCGGTCTCCAGGCTTACGGTGTGTTCACCGTACTGAAATACTTTTTTGGTAGGGGTCACAATAGTGTCCTCAAATTTGGTTCAGGTTCGGGTTAGCGACGCAGGCCTAGACGCGAAATCAGTGAGCGATAGCGTTCAACATCCTTGGACTTCAGATAATCCAGTAGCTTGCGGCGAGAGTTCACCATGCGCACCAGTCCACGACGGGAGTGGTGATCGTGTTTATGGGCAGCGAAATGCTCGGTCAGCTGGTTGATGCGAGCGGTCAACAAGGCTACCTGCACCTCAGGGGAACCGGTATCGTTCGGTCCCTGTGCATATTCCTCAACAATCGCCTTTTTCTGTTCTGCGTTAAATGCCATTTTGTTTTTCCTCACTGTTGTTAAATTAAGAAATCCGCGCCCGACAAGTGGGATCAGGGGCGGACTATTGACCCGCTTGTGCGGGTCGTCGAACAATCACCGAACAGCCTGGCTCAGCCGTGCGGGATCTGTAAACGGGGGATTATGCGGGGTTTTGGTGTGGCAATCAAATGCCGGCACCTTATTCCGTCATTAAGGGACTGAATCGGTCGGTCAGATCATGCGCTTGGGCGCCACCCGTCCATCATCCAGAATTTCACCAACGCCCATAAAGTTGTCCTGGTCATCATAGATGCGTACCCGACCTTGGGTGGGCGCCCGGGGCACAATGACCGGCTGACCTTGACGCAGGTAGAAAGCGGTGTCGCCATTAAGGCGTACGTCGGGCCAATCCATGATGGCGCTGTCCACTGGCAACAGCAGCGCATCCAGGGCATCCCTACCCTGTTCGGCGGTCGCTTGCAGGGTCGCCAGATCCAGCATACCTTCCCCGGAGAAGGGGCCGACCTGGGTGCGTCGCAACCCGATCACATGGCCACCACAACCGAGCAATTCACCGATATCTTCAGCCAATGTACGGATATAGGTACCCTTGCTGCAGTGGACCTCCAGTTCAAATTCCGGCAGATCACAGGTGAGCAGACGGATCTCATGGATGGTCACCCGGCGTGGTTTGCGCTCCACCTCGACCCCGTCCCGGGCCAATTTATAGAGTCGCTCACCCTGGTGCTTGAGCGCCGAATACATGGGTGGGATCTGCTCGATCTCACCGACGAACTGTTGCAGCGCCCGATTCAACTGTTCAGGCGTGATGGCTTCGGTGGATCGGGTCTGCAGCACTTCCCCTTCGGAGTCTGCCGTGCTGGTGGTTTCACCCAGCTTGACCCGAACCCGATAACGCTTATCCGCATCCAGCAGGAAGGCAGATACCTTGGTGGCACCACCAAAACAGATTGGCAACAGCCCGGTGGCCAGTGGATCAAGGCTGCCGGTATGGCCCGCCTTGCTGGCGAAATAGAGATTCTTAACCTGTTGCAGCGCCTTATTGGAGCTTGCCCCCAGCGGCTTGTCGAACAACAGAATACCTTGGACGTTACGTCCCCGTTGACGTCTGCGTCCCATCAGTCGTTGTGCTCATCACGGTCCGGATGATCCGATTTAACCGCCTGCTCAATCAGGGCGGAGAGCCGGCTGCCCCGCTCAATCGATTCATCGTGCACGAAATGCAGTTCCGGCACAGTACGCATACGGATGCGCTGCCCCAGTTCATGACGCAGACCGGGAGCCGCCTGTTTCAACGCCCGGGTGACTCCGTGCTGGTCCAGTTCCCCACCCAGGAAGGTGAAATAAACCTTGGCGTGGGAGAAATCCCGCACCACATCCACCGCCTGGATGGTGATCATGCCGGTTTTGCGACTGTCCAGGGTGACCCGCACCAGCTCCGCCAGTTCGCGCTGGATCTGCGCAGCCACCCGATCGGTTCTTTTAAATTCACGTGCCATTGACTGATCAGTTCACAATCAGAGCTGGCGGGCGATTTCAGTGCGTTCGAACACTTCGATCTGGTCACCCGGCTTGACATCATTGTAGTTCTTCACGCCGATACCGCATTCGGTGCCTGCCTTCACTTCCATCACATCATCCTTGAGACGGCGCAATGATTCGAGCACCCCTTCATAGATCACCACGTTGTCACGCAGCACACGGATCGGGTTGTTGCGCTTGACCATGCCCTCGACAACCATACAGCCGGCAATGGCCCCGAGCTTGGAGGAGCGGAACACATCCCGCACCTCGGCGAGACCGATAATCTCTTCCCGCACTTCGGGAGAGAGCAGACCGGAGAGCGCCTTTTTCACATCATCAATCACCTCGTAGATGATGCTGTAGTAGCGGATATCCAGGCCACGATCCTCTGCGGCGCGGCGGGCGGCCGCATCGGCACGCACATTGAAACCGATCACGAAGGCATCCGAAGTGGCGGCCAGGTTGATATCGGTCTCGTTGATACCGCCCACCGCGGAGGCGACCACCTTGACCTTTACTTCATCGGTGGAGAGTTTCAGCAGGGATTCCCGCAGCGCTTCCACACTACCCTGTACATCCGCCTTGATAATCAGGTTGATAACGCCCACGTCACCTTCGGTCATCTTGGAGAAGAACTCGTCCAGCTTGGCCGCTTTCTGAGCCGCCAGCCGGTTGTCACGATTGGTCTCCTGACGAACCGATGCCAGTTCACGGGCTTTACGCTCGTCGGCTACCGCAATCACCTCGTCACCGGCATTGGGCACGCCGGAGAGTCCCAGCACCTCAACCGGGATCGAAGGACCGGCCGAGTCAATCGGCTGACGGTTCTCATCCAACAGCGCCCGCACACGGCCGAACTCCTGGCCGCACACCAGCATGTCACCCTTCTTGAGATTACCGGACTGCACCAGGATAGTAGCCACCGGACCGCGTCCTTTGTCCAGACTGGACTCGACCACGATTCCCCGGGCCGGACCCTCTTTCACGGCGGTCAGTTCCAGCACTTCCGCCTGCAGCAGAATGGCATCCAGCAGGGCGTCAATACCGGCACCGGTTTTGGCAGAGACCTCGATGAACTGAGTATCACCACCCCAGTCCTCCGGTATCACCTCGTGTTGGCTTAACTCCTGCTTGACCCGATCCGGGTTGGCTTCCGGCTTATCCATCTTGTTGACGGCGATGATCAGCGGCACACCGGCGGCCTTGGAGTGCTGAATCGCCTCAATGGTCTGGGGTTTGACGCCATCATCGGCCGCCACCACCAGCACCACGATATCCGTTACCTGGGCACCGCGGGCACGCATGGCGGAGAATGCAGCATGCCCCGGGGTATCGAGAAACGAAACCATGCCGTGATCCGTCTCCACGTGGTAGGCACCGATGTGCTGGGTAATACCACCCGCCTCGCCCGCCGCCACGCGGGTGCTACGGATGTAGTCCAGCAACGAGGTTTTACCATGATCGACGTGGCCCATGATGGTCACAACCGGGGCGCGATGTACCAGTTCGCCCTGAACCTCATCCAGCGAGCTCATCACCTGGGCTTCGATGCTGTCATCCTGCTTGGTGACCGGCACATGCCCCAGCTCTTCTACCACCAGGGTTGCCGTGTCGTGATCCAGGGGCTGGTTGATAGTAACCATCATACCCATCTTCATCAGCTCCTTGATCACGGCCGCTGCCTTGATGGACATCTGTGAGGCCAATTCAGCAGCGGTAATGGTATCCGGCACCACCACTTCACGAACCACCGGGGCTGTCGGTTTGACAAACCCGTGCTGTGAATCGCCCTGAGAGGCTCCGGTTTTGCCGCGCCCAGCCTTGCCTTTCCGACGGCCCCGCTTATCCGCAGAGACATGGAGCTTTTTACGGCTGTCGCCATCATCGCTGGCTTTACGACCGCGCCCGGCGCTGGCACGGGTCTCTTTTTTCTGGCTGGCCCGCTTGGCGGGCCGCTCTTCAGCGACAGCAGCTACTGCCGGTGCAGCTTCAGTCTCCACCACAGCAGGCGCTTCTTCTTTCGGTGTGGATTTGACCGCAGTCGGAGATTCTTCAGATTCCGGTTTTTTCAGCCCCTGTTCCTGCTGTTGACGGGCTTCCTGCTCAGCCCGGCGCTGTTTCTCTTCTTCTTCCCGCAGCCGCGCCTCTTCAGCCAGCCGCTTGTTCTCTTCTTCTCTGACCTTTTCCAGTTCCGCCAGTCTCATCGCCTCTTCGGCTTCACGGCGAGCCTGATCCTCAGCAGCGATCTGTTCGCGCTTCCGGGCCTGCTCCTCGAGCGCCTTACGGGCCTCCTCGGCGTCCTGCAGTGTCTTCTCGTTCTCGCTGGCTGAACCCCGTTTGACGTAGGTGCGCTTGCGACGCACTTCGACGCTCACGGTCTTGCCGGCACCCCGTACCGCACCCCGGCCACCCGGACCGCGTCCACCGGCCGCCGGTTGTTGCAATTCACTGACCGTTTTACGCTTCAGGGTGATTTTCCGGGGACCACCGGAGGCAGATTCACCATCTTTCTTGCCGTGACTTTCCCGCAAATACCCTAACAGCTGCGCTTTTTCTGACACGCTGATCGGGTCATCAGCGCTGTTCTTGTTTACTCCAGCTTCTTTCAGCTGGGTTAGCAGGCGCTCTTCTGCAATTCCAACATCTTTTGCGAGCTGCCTTACCGTTACATCACTCATAGGGTAGTACCTCCGGCAACCTTAGCTCTGCTGCTCGTCCGCGAACCAGGGAGCCCGTGCAGTCATAATCAACTGCGCCGCCTTCTCCTCGTTCATACCATCAATTTCCATCAACTCATCAACCGATTGTTCTGCCAGGTCTTCCATGGTGATGATTCCCCGGCTGGCCATTTCATAGGCCAGGTCCGAATCCATCCCATCCATACTGAGCAGATCTTCCGCCGGGCCTTCGCCCATCGCCTCTTCTTTGGCGATCGCCTGGGTTAACAGGATCTCTTTCGCTCGACCGCGCAGCGCTTCGACAATCTCGTTATCGAACTCCTCGATCTCCAGCATTTCGCTGATCGGTACATAGGCCACTTCGTCGAGGGTGGTGAATCCTTCCTGTACCAGGATCATTGCCACCTCTTCATCAACGTCGAGCTGCTTCATGAAGTTGTCCACAAACTCACGCACCTCGGCCTCGCTCTGGGCCTCGGCATCGGACTCGTTCATGACGTTCAGTTCCCAACCGGTCAGTTCACTGGCCAGCCGTACATTCTGGCCGCCGCGTCCAATCGCCTGAGAGAGATTATCCTCACTGACCGCGACAGTCATGCTGTGGGAATCCTCGTCCACCACGATCGACGCGACATCAGCCGGCGACATGGCGTTAATCACGAACTGGGCCGGATTGTCATTCCACAGGATGATATCCACCCGTTCGCCATTCAGCTCATTGGATATCGCCTGTACCCGGGAACCCCGCATACCGACACAGGCACCCACCGGATCAATCCGCTGATCGTTGGTCTTGACGGCAATTTTAGCGCGCAAACCCGGATCACGGGCAGCACCCTTGATCTCGATCAGACCTTCACCAACCTCCGGCACCTCCAGCTTAAACAGCTCGATCAGCAGTTCCGGGCAGCTGCGGCTGACAAACAGCTGAGGCCCACGCTGTTCTGAGCGCACGTCATAGAGATAGCCCCTGACCCGATCACCAGTGCGAACCGGCTCACGGGGTATCATCTGGTCACGCAGGACGATCGCTTCCGCATTGCCACCCAGATCCAGGGTGACGTTGCCCCGGTCGACCCGCTTGACGATGCCGGTCACCAGCTCTCCGATACGCTCCTGGTAAGCCTCTACCACTTTCGCCCGTTCCGCCTCGCGTACTTTCTGTACAATCACCTGCTTGGCGGTCTGCGCTGCGATACGGCCAAATGCGATCGACTCCATCGGTTCCTCGATGAACTCGCCGACCTGAATGTCCGGATGGGTTTTGCGCGCCTCTTCCAGAAGAATCTCTTTCTCCGGGTTCAGCTCTTCTCCCTCTTCCACTGCATCGATAACTTCCCAACGGCGGAAGCTGGAGTAGTCACCGGTGACCCGATCCACTTCAACGCGCACACCGATGTCGCCCCCGTGTTTTTTTCGGGTAGCAGAAGCGAGCGCATACTCGATCGCCTCAAAAATGATCTGTTTCTCAATGTCCTTTTCGTTGGACACCACATCAACGACCAGCAGAATCTCTTTATTCATCTGTCTCAACCCAATCAAAATTCAGGCACTAATCGCGCTCTATCAATCAAATCCAGTGGCAGGGCGGTCACTTCACCGTCCATGGCCACCAGGACCTCACCATCCTGCACGCCCTTTAAAACGCCTTCGAAACGGCGTCTGTCATGCAATTTCGTTCGCAACCGGACGTTGATCTTCTGGCCGGCAAATCGCACGAAATCCTTTTCAAAAAACAGGGGCCTGTCCAGACCCGGCGACGACACTTCCAAACTGTAGTTTTCCTTGATCGGATCTTCTACGTCCAGTACACCGCTAACCTGATGGCTGACCGTGGCGCAATCATCCACACTGATCCCGTTTTCGTGATCTATATAGATGCGCAGCAGCGACCCGCCCTTTCCCTGGCTCAGGTACTCCACGCCCACCAGCTCGTACCCCAGAGGCTCTACCGCCCCCCGGACAATTTCAATCAAGCTTTCAGATGCGCCCGCCATGTTCATCAACAAAAATCAGAAATAAAAAAAGGGCCATTGGCCCAAGTACACAGGTAGCCGACCTTTTGGCCGGCGATACCAATAAAAAAACCCCAAACGGGGCCCTTCTAAAAAGCAGTGAATTTAAATACTACCACTGCAAGCCACCACCGTGGCTACCGAATCCGGCCCATTATACCTGTGAGTAACTCTCCATGCAATCGGCACTACGGTACCCATCAACAGGCCAGGCTCCGGACCAGACCATCCCTGGTCGCCCGGAGGCCGGCAACTCCTCAGGCAAAGTGTGAGCGGGTCCGATTGGCCAGCGCCACTAATGAAAGCATCACCGGCACCTCCACCAGCACACCCACAACAGTCGCCAGCGCAGCGCCGGAATGCAGGCCAAACAGACTGATCGCCACCGCAACGGCCAGCTCGAAGAAATTGGAGGTTCCGATCAGGGCAGCCGGCGCTGCAATACGGAAAGGGACTCGCCACAGATAACCCCACCCATAAGCTATCATAAACACGCCGTAGCTCTGAATCAGCAATGGCACCGCAATAAGCAGTATAATCAATGGCTTATCCAGGATTGTCTGGGCCTGAAAGCCAAACAACAACACAACCGTCGCCAATAGCCCGATCACGGAGAAAGGCTTTATCCTGCCGGTAAATGCCGCTATGCGCTCCTCGTTGCCGCCGCCATCCAGGGACTTGCGGGTCACATACCCGGCCACAAGGGGTATCACCACATAGAGCACAACTGACAGCAGCAGGGTCTCCCAGGGCACGATAATATCCGTTACCCCAAGCAACAGCGCGGCTATTGGCGCGAAAGCAAAGACCATTATGAGATCGTTGAGGGATACCTGCACCAGGGTGTAGTTGGCATCACCACGTACCAGTTGACTCCACACAAAAACCATTGCTGTACAGGGCGCAACGCCGAGCAGAATCATTCCGGCGATATACTCTTTCGCCACTTGCGGTTCAACAAGCCCGGCAAAGAGATGTTCAAAAAACAGAATACCCAGAGCCGCCATAGTGAAAGGCTTGATCAACCAGTTCACCACCAGCGTTATGCACAACCCTTTGGGCTTTTTCCCCACATCCTTGATAGAAGAAAAATCCACGTTGACCATCATCGGGTAGATCATCACCCAGATGAACAGCGCCACCACCAGGTTAACGCTGGCATATTCAATGGACGCCAACAGTTGAAACATGCCCGGAAACAGAGCACCCAAGATAACACCCGCGACGATACAGAGGGCGACCCAAAGCGATAGTAAGCGTTCAAAAATTCCCATGGGTGACGAGGATTCAGTACTCATTGCAACTTTTCTCTACCAATTTATTCCTATTACCGGAGCAGCTTGAAAAACTGCCCGTACCCGAAGCAGGCGCAGCTTTCCAGAATTACCCGCCGCAACAACTGCTTGCACTATCCGAAGGAGCACAACAATTTGCTTGGGCGTTCACATCCGGGACGCAGCAAACCGCTTCACCGCTGGCTTGCGCGTCTGAAAAGTAACGCGTGTCCTCCATGGTCTGGTACGCCTCCCAGGCGATTCCGGCTGGATCGGTCACCCAGGATTTATCGGAACGGGCATAACAGCAGACCACTTCGCCTTCATCGAAAAGTGACATATCTGCACTTTTCATGCGTTCGCGTAACTCACCCAGTTCATTCTGCTCTTCAACCTGCACACCCAGATGATCGAGCCCCGGTTTGACCCGGGTAGAGATGGCAAAATTAATGGACGGATCATCCAGTAACCATTTTGCGTAGTCACTCTCTATTTTTACTGGTTCCGTACCAAACAGCGTGTTGTAGAACCGGATACCTTCGTCGAGATTATCGACTCCAAGATGTATATGCATACGTTTCATAATTGAACTCTTCAGTTTGCTTATGGCTCACAACAGAAGTCAGCCAACTCAATGACGGAACAGCCTTTGCGCTTATCCTGGCGGATACTGGCAAAGTCACCACTGCAACAATCCTTGATCAGGAAACCAATCAGGTCACGCATCGCATCGTAATTGGCAAAATAGATCACGGAACGCCCTTCCTTCCGGGAAGAGATAAGTCCGGCGTTGGACAGGTGTTTCAGGTGGAATGACATGGTGTTATGGGGTGTACCCAACTGCTCACTAACCGCTCCAGCCGGCATCCCCTCCACCCCGGCACGAACCAGCAGGCGAAATGCCCGCAGCCGGGTCTCCTGGGAGAGTGCGTCGAACATGGTAATAGCATTTTGTATGTCCATATGTCCAGAATATTCGACATATAAAAACCTGTCAATGGCTGTAGAAATATTTTCTTCAGGGGCGCAGGCCACCGGGAAGGTGGTTACCATGCTACGGATAAGCATACGGCTGGCGCGAGAGAGCTACTCTAAGCTTCGAGAAAAGTTGCACTAAGGCGCCTGTCGAACCTGACTGTTTGGATGTCGTAGGTTCGAATGCTCTTCTTGCAAAAAATGAAAAAGGGCCGCACTTTAGCGACCCTTTTCCTGGTTTGGTAGCGGGGGCAGGATGAGCTCGCTGCGCTCGTACTGCGCGCCTGGCGGCGCTTGTCGAACCTGACTGTTTGGATGTCGTAGGTTCGAATGCTCTTCTTTCAAAAAATGAAAAAGGGCCGCACTTTAGCGACCCTTTTCCTGGTTTGGTAGCGGGGGCAGGATGAGCTCGCTGCGCTCGTACTGCGCGCCTGGCGGCGCTTGTCGAACCTGACTGTTTGGATGTCGTAGGTTCGAATGCTCTTCTTTCAAAAAATGAAAAAGGGCCGCACTTTGGCGACCCTTTTCCTGGTTTGGTAGCGGGGGCAGGATTCGAACCTACGACCTTCGGGTTATGAGCCCGACGAGCTGCCAGACTGCTCCACCCCGCATCTGGAGGGCAGATAATACGCACATAAAAACGCTTTGGCAACCCCTGTTCAGACATTTAACAGGAATAATCAATAACCACGACAATTCACAGATTACGCTCCTGTTTTGTATATCGAAAAAAGCCCTGTCCTAATGACAGGGCTTTTTTAGCTCAGAAACAAACTGAAGCTTTTAACAGGGCTTATCCGAACGCTGCAGCGCAAAGCGATAGCAAACCGGCGGGAAACATTCCCAAGACCAACATGGAGAGCCCATTCACCGATAGTGCAATCTGGGTGTCCATACCAGCGATCAGGGGCGTCTCATCCACCGGCTTGTCGAAATACATCAGCTTGACGATACGCAGGTAGTAGAAAGCACCAATAATGGAGAAGAACACACCCACCAGGGCAAGCCAGGTCATATCCACACTGATGACCGCTTCCAGCACCACCATCTTGGCAAAGAAGCCGACAGTAGGCGGCACGCCAGCCATGGAGAACATCACCAGCAGCATCATGCCGGCAAACCAGGGACTGCGCTCGTTGAGACCCTTGTAGTCATCCAGATTCTCCGCCTCGAAACCCCGCCGGCTGAGTAGCATGACAATTCCGAAGGCACCCAGGGCCATGATCGCATAGACGATAGTGTAGAACATGGCGGCCGTGTAACCGGTACTCGTGCCAGCCAGTATACCCAGCAGAATGAAACCCACATGGGAGATGGTTGAATAGGCCAACATGCGTTTGATATTCCCCTGGGCAATGGCAATAACATTACCCACACCCATAGAGAGAATCGACAATATCACCAGCATATATTGCCAATCGCCATGTAGCCCACCCAGGCCATCCACCAGCATCCGTATCGCCAGCGCGAATGCGGCAATCTTGGGCGCACTACCAAGCAAGGTCACTACGGCGGTGGGCGCCCCTTCATACACATCGGGAACCCACATATGGAACGGCACTGCACCAAACTTGAAGGCCATACCGATCACTACAAACACCAGCCCGAAGACCAGTACAATCTTGTTCACATCCGGATTGGTCAAGCCGGCACTGATCGCCTGGAACTCGATAGATCCGGTTGAACCATAGATCATGGAGATACCATAGAGCAGCATGCCGGAAGCCAGCGCACCCAGTACAAAATATTTCATCGCGGCCTCTGCACCACCGGTAGAATCCCGGTTAAAGGCGACGAGCGCGTAGAAACTGAGCGCCAGCAATTCCACACCCAGATAGACCGTCAGGAAGCTGTTGGCCGAGATCATCACCATCATGCCCAGGATGGCGAACAGGCCCAGCACATAGTACTCACCTTTGAACAGATCCCGGTCCCGCAGATAATCCTTGGAGTAGAGGAAGGCACCGGCACTGATGATGAAAATGGCTATCTTGAGGATATCCGCCATACCATCCCGCACAACACTGCCGTCGAACACAATGCGTGTTTCGTCAGGGGATGTCATCAGGGTGACAATAATCGCCAGCAGCAGACTGATCAGGGTCATGCCGTAACTGATTACCCGTTGCTCCTCTTTCAGAAACAGATCCACCACCAGGATCAAACAGGCCGCTGACAAGATAAAGATCTCCGGTAGTACCGGTATCAGGCTGGATGTATCAAATTGCATCGAATCTCACCAATTCCTTGAATGGGGCCGGTTAGGGTATTTTTGTTACCGCAATATGTTTCAGAAGGTTGGCGACGGATGCATCCATCACCTCGACCAGAGGCGCAGGCCAGAGACCGAGAGCCAACACGGCGATTGCCAGTGAGCCGAGCACCAGAAACTCGCGCCCACTGATATCCTTCAGTGCAGCGACCTTGTCACTGACCACAGGACCAAACACCACCCGTTTAATCATCCACAGGGTGTAGGCGGCACCGGTAATCAAGGTGGTCGCGGCCAGGAAAGCGAACCAGAAGTCGGCACGGAAGCTGGCCAGGATAACCATAAATTCACCCACGAACCCCGAGGTGCCGGGAAGTCCGGCATTCGACATGGCGAAGAACACCATGAAACCGGCAAAGATGGGCATGCTGTGGACCACGCCACCGTAATCGGCTATCTGGCGACTGTGCAGACGGTCATACAACACGCCGACACAGAGGAACATCGCAGCCGATACAAAACCGTGCGACACCATCTGTACCATGCCGCCTTCCATACCCAACAAGGCACCACCATTGGCGTTGCCGTTCTGGGCAATCATGAACACGATGAAGAAGCCCAGGGTCACAAAACCCATGTGAGCGATGGATGAATAGGCGATCAGCTTCTTCATATCCTGCTGCACCAGTGCAACGAAACTGATGTAGACGATAGCGATCAGGGAGATAGTAATGATCAGCCAATCCAAGTGCTGACTCGCGTCCGGTGTAATCGGCAGACTGAAACGCAGGAAGCCGTAGCCACCGATCTTCAGCATGATTGCTGCCAGAATAACCGAACCGCCAGTCGGTGCCTCCACGTGCGCATCCGGCAACCAGGTATGCACCGGCCACATCGGCACTTTAACGGCAAACGCCATCAGGAAGGCAATAAAGATCAGAATCTGCACATTCAGATCCATTTTCAGATCGTGGAATGCGAGGATATCGAAACTGCCCGCCTGGAAATACATGTAGATCAGGGCGACCAACATGAAGACCGATCCAAAGAAGGTGTAGATGAAGAACTTGATGGTGGCATAAACCCGGTTTGGCCCACCCCAGACACCAATAATCAGGAACATCGGTATCAACATCGCTTCCCAGAATACGTAGAACAGCATGGCATCCAGGGCCGAGAAGACACCGATCATGACACCTTCCATGATCAGGAACGCCGCCATGTAGTGGGAGGGTTTGTACTGAATCACCTCCCAACCGGCGATTATCACCAGAATTGTGATAAAGGTCGTAAGGATGATCAACGGCATGGAGATACCGTCCACCCCAAGGTAGTACTCGATATTGAACAGTTCAATCCAGCTCGCGCGCTCAACAAACTGCATACTTGCTGTAGACGGGTCAAAAGACGAGTAGAGCGGCAGACTCACAAGGAATGTGAGGATCGCAATGGTCAGGGCCGTCCAGCGCGTGGCGTTGGCTGCCTTGTCTCCACTTGCGAGAACCAGTAAGCCACCAACGATGGGTAACCAGATGGTCAAACTGAGGATGGGCCAGTCTGCTAACATGCGATGCGTCCTACCTTTTTTTAAGCGATCACGAACCAGGTCAGCAGAACCAGCAGACCCAGAATCATGGCAATTGCGTAATGGAAGAGATAACCGGTCTGGATGTTACGCACCCAACCAGCGAACAGGCCAACGGAGCGGGCGGACCCGTTAACAATCAGCCCATCAATCAAACGACGGTCACCCAGGTTCCAGAACAGCTTCCCGAGACCCCGACTGCCCCCGGCGAATATCGCCTGATAAGCCTCGTCAAAGCCATATTTCTTGTCCAGTATCTGGTAAATACCCACACTCTCGAAGCGCTTCTTCCAGGCGCTGGCCAGGGACGGCTTCACCATGTAGAAGACGAATGCCACGGCTACACCTGAAGCCGCCAGCAGGGTGGGCAGGCCAAAGATGCCATGAGTGAAGAAGGCCCAGGTACCATGGAACTCGATCTGCCCCAGCGTGTTGTGCTCTGGCAATACAAAGATCACATCCTTGAACCAGTCACCAAACACCATCTCCCTGACGGTAAACATACCGATAAACAGCGATGGGATGGCCAGCAGTATGAGTGGAATGGTGACCACTTTAGGCGACTCCCGCAGGTGTTCCCTGGCATGCTCATCCCGCGGACCGTTGCCGTGGAATACCAGGAAGTACATACGGAAGCTGTAGAGCGCGGTAATGAACACACCAGCCACTACGGCGAAGTAGGCATAGCCAGAACCGGCGATAGTGGAGTGATGTACCGCTTCGATAATGGCATCCTTGGAGAAGAACCCGGACGACCCCGGCAGACCGATCAGCGCCAGCGAACCGATCAGTGCCGTGATCCAGGTGATCTTCATGTATTTGCGGACACCGCCCATGTTACGGATATCCTGATCATGGTGCATGCCGATGATGACCGAACCAGCGGCCAGGAACAGCAGCGCCTTGAAGAAGGCGTGGGTCATCAGATGGAAAACCCCCGCCGCGTAGGCTGAAACACCCAGCGCCACCATCATGTAGCCGAGCTGGGACAGGGTGGAGTAAGCCACCACCCGTTTAATGTCGTTCTGCACCACACCGATCAAACCGGTAAACAGTGCGGTGGTGGCACCAATAACCAGCACAAAGGTCAACGCCGTCTCGGACAGTTCATACAGAGGCGACATACGCGCAACCATGAAGATACCGGCGGTTACCATGGTGGCGGCGTGGATCAATGCGGAGATCGGCGTCGGACCTTCCATTGAATCCGGCAACCAGACGTGCAGCGGCACCTGGGCCGATTTACCCATGGCACCGATAAACAGGCAGATACAGATCACCGTCATCAACGACCAGGCGGTATCACCAAACAGGCTGATCTGGGTATCCGCCAGCTGCGGAGCGGCCTTGAACACCTCGGTGTAATCCAGGCTGTTGGTGTACATGGCTATCGCTGCAATACCCAGCAGGAAACCGAAATCACCGACCCGGTTGACCAGGAACGCCTTAAGATTGGCGAATACCGCGGTCTCCCGCACCGACCAGAAACCGATCAACAGATAGGAGACCAGGCCCACTGCTTCCCAGCCGAAGAACAGCTGCAGGAAATTATTCGACATCACCAGCATGAGCATGGAGAAGGTAAACAGGGAAATGTAACTGAAGAAGCGCTGGTAGCTGTTGATACCGGCCAGGCTCTCATTGGGCCAGTTCTCTTCATCATGGGCCATGTAGCCAATGGTGTAGATATGTACACAGAAGGAGACGAAGGTAACCACCACCATCATCATGGCAGTCAGCTGATCCACCAGGAAACCGATCTCCATGCGAATACCTTCGCTGACCATCCAGGTGTAGAGGCTTTCGTTATAAACCCCGGTGGTACCGTTAATAAACTGGAGCAATACATAAACAGACAACAACATGGACAGCCCGACACCGCCACTGGTTATCCAGTGCGCGCCGGCACGACCGATACGCGAGCCCATTAAGCCGGCGATGATTGCGCCAATCAGGGGCGCCAGCACGATAAGGAGGTAGATCTTGTCCATGCTTAACCCTTGAGAGTATCCAGATCTTCAACGTTAATGGAGTGCCGATTACGGAACAGCACCACGAGAATCGCCAGGCCAATAGCCGCTTCAGCGGCGGCCACAGTCAGGATGAAAAAGACAAACACCTGACCGGCGGTGTCACCAAGAAAATGGGAGAAAGCTATAAAGTTGATATTCACAGCCAACAACATCAGCTCCACACACATCAACAGGATGATGACATTCTTCCTGTTCAGGAAAATACCCGTCACACTGAGTGAAAACAGTATGGCGCCGAGTATGAGATAGTCGGAAAGTGCAATCATGTCGGCTCCCATCAATCCTCTGCATCCATTTTCAATACCCGCACGCGATCTTCCTTCTTCACACGAACCTGTAATGAGGGGTTCTGATACTTGGTATCCGGGCGCCGGCGCATGGTCAGCCCGATGGCGGCAATAATGCCCACCAGCAGTATGACTGCCGCTATTTCGAACGGATACATATAGACGGTGTAGAGCACACTACCCAACTCTTCGGTATTGTTGTAACTGGCTGCATGGGCGGCTGGAGCGGGCATTTTGTCCAGGCCGAAGTTGCCCGGCCCCACCACCAGGAATATCTCCACCGCCATCACCACAGCCACCAGCAGACCGACCGGCATATGGCGAATGAAACCAGCTCGCAATGTGGCGACATCAATATCCAGCATCATCACCACGAACAGGAACAACACCATGACGGCACCGACATAGACAAGAATCAGGACGATCGCCAGGAATTCCGCTTCAGCCAGCAGCCAGATACCGGCGCTGGAAAAAAACGCCAGCACCAGGAACAGTGCCGAATGCACAGGATTGCGCCGGGTAACAACCATGGTGGCAGCAAACACAAGGGTGGCTGCAAACAGATAAAAGACAAACTTCTCGAATGTCATGGGTTATTCCAATTTCAGTTTTTAAAAACCACTATTACCGGTACTTACCGTCTGCACGAATGCAGTCGGCCAGGGCGGATTCATGTTTATCACCAACAGCCAGCAGCTTTTCCTTGGTCATGACCGCATCCTGGCGATTTTCAAAGTGGTACTCGTAGATCGGTGTTTCCACAATTGCATCCACCGGGCATGCTTCCTGGCAGTAGCCGCAGAAGATGCACTTGAACAGATCGATATCATAACGGGATGTCCGTCGTGACCCATCCGGTTGTGGTGGTGACACTTCGATGGTGATGGCCACTGCCGGACAAGTCGCCTCACACAGCTTGCAGGCAATACAGCGCTCCTCTCCGTTCTCATACCGCCGCAGGGCGTGTAACCCCCGGAAGCGCGGAGAGATCGGGGCCTTCTCTTCAGGGTATTGAACCGTGAATTTTTTTCTGAATAGATATCGCCCGGTCACCCCCAAACCCTTGAGGAGTTCCAGCATGGCCAGACTTTTGATGTAATCGCGTAGCATTTTCATCGTTCATCCAACCTCAGCTAAACCAAGCGAACTGGTAAACAACCATTAACCCGACAACCAGGATCCAGACGATGGTGATGGGTATGAACACCTTCCAGCCCAAACGCATGATCTGATCATAGCGATAACGCGGGAACGTGGCACGGAACCAGAGGAAGAAGAAGCCGACAAACAGGGCTTTCAGGAACAGCCAGTGGATACCATCACCAAGCAGGAATACACCGTCTACCCAACTGGCTGGCAGCGGCGACAACCAGCCGCCCAGGAACAGCAGCGTGGTCAGGGCCGATATCAGAATCATATTGGCATATTCACCGAGGAAGAATACGGCGAACGGCATGCCTGAGTACTCCACGTGGAAGCCCGCTACGATCTCGGACTCACCCTCGGCCACGTCAAACGGTGCACGGTTGGTCTCCGCAACACCGGAGATGAAATAGATCAGAAACAGGGGAAACAGCGGCAACCAGAACCAGCCCAGAATACCCGCTTCGCTCTGCTGAGCCCGCACAATTTCGCCCAGGTTGAGACTACCGGCGGCAACCAGCACACCCACCAGGGCAAACCCCATGGCGATCTCGTAGGCGACGATCTGTGCGGCGGAACGCATTGAACCCAGGAAGGCGTACTTGGAATTGGACGCCCAGCCGGCAATGATCACGCCGTAAACACCGATCGAGGTCAGTGCCAGGATATAAAGCAATCCGGCATTCAGATCCGCCAGCACCAGAGTATCGGTAAAGGGAAACACTGCCCAGGCCGCCAGTGCCGGCCCCAACGTCAACAAGGGTGCGATCAAAAACAGGACCTTGTTGGCCTTGGTCGGGATCACGATCTCCTTGAACATCAGTTTGACGGCGTCGGCAATCGGCTGCAGCCAGCCCTTGGGGCCTACCCGATTGGGTCCGATACGGACCTGCATATAACCGATGAGCTTACGCTCAGCATAGGTAAAGTAGGCCACGCAGAGCATCAGCGGCGCGATGATTACCACGATTTTAATCAGGATCTGAACCACGATCAGGTTTTGACCGAGCCATTCCCAGAGAGTTATCAATGAATCCATCGCTTAAACCTTCTCCAGGGTCACTTCACCAAACTGGGCACCCAGTGTCTCGGTACCGGCCAGCGCAGCGGGTATCCGGACACAACCGTTTGGTACGTTGGGATCAATAAAGACTGGCAGCTGGGCGCGGTTACCATCCTGTACAGCGACAGCCGTCTCGCCCTCGGATAGCCCCTGCCGCTCCGCCTCTTCACTGTTGATGTAGATACCTGCCGGAATCCCATCATGGGTCTTCTGCAGGGATGGCGCATGGCGCACCAACGGATCCACTGCATAGATCGGCACATCACCGATGCGTTGCAGGCCGCCGGTACCGGGATGTGCCGCCGAAATACCACCGGTCGTCACGGCGTTGTCCGGGGTAACCTCGGCAAGCACCGTCTTAATCTCCGCCAGTACTTCGTCGGAGCTAATATAATCGAAACCCGACACATCCAGCAGATTGCCCAGGACTCGCAGCACTTTCCAGGCCGGGCGGATTGCGCCGGCGGGAGTGATGGCTCCCGCAAATGACTGCAGGGTGCCAGCTGCGTTAACAAAGCTGCCGGAAGTTTCGGCAAACAGCGCTGTTGGCAGCAGCACGTTGGCCGCCGACTCCAGATCCGCGCTTCGATAAGCGGTCAGGGCAACCACGAAATCAGCCTGCGCAAAAGCGCTGCTGGCAGCGGTCGGGTTCCACAGATCCAGTCCAGGCTGTATCCCCATCAACAGATACGCCTTACGGGGTTGTTCGAGCATCGTCCGGGCGTTACTGTCCGCCGTCCCGACCGCACCAACCATATGGGCTCCCACACTGTTGGCCGATTCCGGCAGGTAGCCCAGGGTCAGGTCACACGCCTCTGCGATGGCGGTCGCCAGGGTCCGCAGCAGCGCGAAGTCGTCGTGGGCTGTGGCCAGATTGCCCAGCAACAGGGTTCCGTTGGACGCGGATTTCAGGCTCGCAGCGATCGCCTGATGCTGTTCAGAAACCACCGCCTGGTCTATCAGCGCACCACTGGCACCAGCCGCCTTGGCAACCGCCGCCAGTTCGTCGATCATGCCGCGCGGCGAACTCACCAGCTGGTCGGCCTTGTAGTTGAGGTCCAACTCCAGCGGGTTGATGAAACTGATTTTGGCACCTTCCAGAGCCGCCTTGCGCAGACGATGTCCCAGCAGGGGCTGCTCTTTGCGGATGTTACTGCCCACCAGCAATGCCGCATCGACTGTTTCCAGCGCCGCGATCGGCTGCCCCAGCCAGGGTACCCGGGGTGCCGCATCGCGGAAATCACCCTGCCGCAAACGGCTGTCGATCGCTTCACTACCAAGCGCCCTGACCAGTTTCTGCGCCAGGAATAGTTCTTCCAGCGTCGAGCCGGGTGAAAGCAGTGCGCCCAGATCGGCGCCAGCGGCCTTGAGGCCTTTGGCCGTCTCCTCCAGAGCCACATCCCAACTTACCGCGGTCCACTCACCGTCTTTCTTGAGCATCGGAGAGGTGAGGCGTTGCTCACTGTAGACGCCTTCGTAACTGAAGCGGTCCCGATCGGAGATCCAGCACTCATTGACCGGCTCGTTCTCTTTGGGAACAACCCGGATCAGTTCATTTCGCCGAACGTGGACATGTATATTGGAGCCAACGGAATCATGCGGAGCAACAGAATCGCGCTGGATCAACTCCCAGGCGCGCGCCTTGAACTGCGAAGGTTTGGAGGTCAGCGAACCCACCGGGCAGACGTCGATAATGTTACCTGAAAGCTCCGAATCAACACTGCGCTCAACGTAGGTACCGATGGTCATGTGCTCACCGCGACCAGTGGCACCCAATTCGCGGATACCGGCGATCTCGGCGCCAAAACGTACACAACGGGTGCAGTGAATACAACGGGTCAGATCGGTCACGATCAGAGGACCGATATCCTTGTCCTTGACGATCCGCTTGCCTTCCACGAACCGGGAGACATCACCGCCGTACCCCATGGAGATATCCTGCAACTCACACTCGCCACCCTGGTCGCAAATAGGGCAGTCCAGCGGATGATTGATCAGCAGAAACTCCATGGTCCCCTTCTGCGCAGCCAGCGCCATCGGGGAGCGGGTAAACACCTTCATGCCATCATTCACCGGCGTCGCACAGGCCGGCAGCGGCTTGGGCGCCCGCTCAACCTCAACCAGACACATCCGGCAGTTTGCGGCAACGGAGAGTTTCTTGTGATAACAGAAACGTGGGATATCGATACCGGCGGCATCGGTCACCTCGATCAGCATCTGACCGGGGGTGGCCTCTATCGCCTTGCCATCTATCTCAATTGTAATCGTCTGGTCTTCAGACATTGATTTCGTTCTCTAACCAGTAGCGTAAATAACATTCAATGCGAGGCGTGACTTCAATCGACCATGCATTTCTTGTGTTCAATGTGATACTCGAACTCATGCCGGAAGTGCTTCAGCATGCCTTGTACCGGCATCGCTGCCGCATCACCCAGGGCACAGATGGTGCGACCGGCTATTTTCTGCGTAACATCATCCAGAAGCGCCAGGTCTTCAGGACGCCCCTCACCACGTTCAATACGGTTCACTACGCGGTAGAGCCAGCCGGTCCCCTCACGACAAGGTGTGCACTGGCCACAGGACTCTTCATAATAGAAGTAGGACATACGCTCCAGCACCTTGACCATGCAGTTGGTGTCATCCAGTACAATCACGGCACCGGAACCGAGCATGGAGCCGGCGTTGGCGATGGCATCATAGTCCATGGTCAACTCCATCATCTGCTCACCCGGAATAATGGGAGCGGAGGAGCCACCGGGTATAACTGCCTTGATTTTGCGGCCATCTTTCATGCCACCCGCCATCTCCAGCAGTTCAGAGAACGGCGTACCCAGGGGAATTTCAAACACCCCCGGATTGTTGATATTGCCCGAGATAGAGAACAGCTTGGAACCGCCACTGTTTTCCACGCCCAGTTGCTTGAACCACTCGCCACCCTTTTCCATGATGACCGGAATGGAGGCCAGTGACTCGGTGTTATTGATAATGGTCGGTCTGCCATAAAGACCGAAGTGAGCCGGGAACGGCGGTTTGTAACGGGGCTGTCCCTTCTTGCCCTCGATGGACTCCAGCAGCGCCGTCTCTTCACCGCACACATAGGCGCCGCCACCCAGGTGCGTATGGAGTTGGAAATCAAACCCGGAACCGAGCAGGTTCTCACCCAGGAAGCCGGCCGCCCGCGCCTCTTCCAGAGCAGCTTCGAAACGTTCGTAGGGCTCCCAGAATTCACCGCGGATGTAGTTGTAACCGACCGTAGCGCCGATGGCGTACCCGGCAATAATCATCCCTTCGATCAACTGGTGGGGGTTATAACGCAGAATATCCCGGTCCTTGAATGTACCGGGTTCACCCTCGTCCGAGTTACACACCACATATTTTTGACCAGGTGCGTTGCGGGAGATAAAGCTCCACTTCAGACCGGTTGGAAATCCGGCACCACCACGGCCCCGTAAGCCGGACGCCTTGACCTCTTCAATTATCTGCTCCGGCGGTGTTTTCTCTTTCAGGATCTTGGTCAGTGCAGAGTAGCCGCCAC
This sequence comes from Sedimenticola thiotaurini, assembly GCF_001007875.1. NCBI lineage: Bacteria > Pseudomonadati > Pseudomonadota > Gammaproteobacteria > Chromatiales > Sedimenticolaceae > Sedimenticola > Sedimenticola thiotaurini. Next base: position 1,806,224 of record NZ_CP011412.1, read on the forward strand.
GGCTCTGATAAGTCTCCAGCAGCCAGGGGCGTTCGAGATCATTATTTCTGAGACAGACTTCATTGGCCATGATCGTTACTCCAGTCCGTCCAGAATCGAATCCACCAACTCGGGGGTCAGATTCTCGTAATACTTGTTGCCAATCTGGAACATAGGTGCACCACCGCAGGCGCCCAGACACTCCACCTCTTTAAGGGTGAAACGCCCATCTTCCGTGGTCTGACCCAGTTTGATACCGAGCTTCTTCTCCATGTGATCCACCAGCTTGTCGGAACCATTGATCATGCAGGAGACATTGGTACAGACACACACTTTGTGTTTGCCCACTTTTTCCCGTTCATACATGGAGTAGAAGGTCGCCACCTCGTAGACGGCGATAGGTGGCATATCCAGATAGGCAGCCACCTTATCCATCAACTCTTCAGTCAGGTATCCACCATTGTCATCCTGAACGATACGCAGTGCGGCCATAACCGCCGACTGCTGCCAACCTTCCGGATATTTTGCAATCCAGGTATCGATCTCCGCCCTAATCTCCGCCGGGAACAGCTGTTCCTTGTTCTCCGTCGGTTTGACTGTGGTCATTGGTAAATTCTTAAACCCCATCAGCGATCAATCTCCCCGAATACGATATCCATGGTGCCGATCACCGCCACCACGTCGGCCAGCATGTGGCCTTTTACCATCTCGTCCATCGCCGCCAGATGGGCAAAACCGGGGGCACGGACCTTCAGGCGGAACGGCTTGTTACCGCCGTCCGACACCACGTAACAACCAAACTCTCCCTTGGGTGCTTCAATTGCCGCATAGGCCTCTCCGGCCGGCGGACAGTAGCCTTCCGTAAACAGCTTGAAATGGTGGATCAGGCTCTCCATGTCGCCCTTCATATGATCACGCCTGGGCGGTGAAATCTTGTGATCTTCCACGATCACCGGCCCCGGATTCTCACGCAACCACTTCACGCACTGCTTGATGATTCGAGCCGACTGGCGCAGCTCTTCAATCCGCACCAGGTAACGATCATAACAGTCGCCATTCACGCCCACAGGAATATCGAAATCCACCTTGTCGTAGGCGGCGTAGGGCTGCTTTTTACGTAAATCCCAGGCTATTCCGGAACCACGCAGCATGGGACCACTGAAGGAGAGCTGTTTGGCCCGTTCCGGCGACACCACGCCGATACCCACTGTACGCTGTTTCCAGATCCGGTTATCGGTCAACAGGGTTTCGTACTCATCCACCATGCTGGGGAACCGGTCGGCAAAATCCTCGATAAAGTCCAGCAGTGAACCCTGCCGGTTTTCGTTTTTACGCGCGATTTCCGCATCGCTACGAAACTGGTTATTGGCGTAGCGCGGCATCACCTCCGGCAGGTCACGATAGACACCACCGACCCGATAATAGGCGGCGTGCATCCGCGCCCCGGACACTGCTTCGTAGCAGTCCATCAGATCCTCGCGTTCGCGGAAGGCGTACAGGAACACGGTCATGGCACCGACGTCGAGCGCATGGCTCCCCAGCCACATCAGGTGGTTGAGAATCCGGGTAATCTCATCGTACATGGTGCGGATGTACTTGGCCCGTTCGGGAATCTCCACACCCAGCAGTTTCTCCACCGCCATCACATAACCGTGCTCGTTGCACATCATGGATACGTAGTCGAGCCGATCCATGTAGGGAATCGCCTGATTGAAGGGTTTGCTCTCGGCCAGCTTCTCGGTGGCTCGATGCAACAAACCAACGTGTGGATCGGCGCGCTCTATAACCTCGCCATCCATCTCGAGAACCAGACGCAATACGCCATGGGCGGCCGGATGTTGGGGACCGAAGTTGAGGGTGTAGTTACGAATTTCAGGCATCTGTGGAGTCCTGCTGTGCTTTGGACACAAAACGGTTATCTTCTCGGATCACCTTCGGCACCAGCACACGGGGGTCGAGAGAGACCGGTTCGTACACCACCCGGCCCTGTTCGGCGTCATAGCGCATCTGCACCGTCCCCTCCAGGGGGAAGTCCTTGCGGAACGGGTGGCCAACAAACCCGTAATCGGTCAGGATTCGCCGCAGGTCCGGATGGCCGCTGAACATGATGCCGTACAGGTCGAACGCCTCGCGCTCGAACCAGTCTGCACCACGCCATATACCAACGACGGAATCGATAATCGGTTGCGTGGCGTCGACAAAGACCCGCACCCTCAACCGTTGATTGTGCGCCACAGAGAGCAGATGATAGACCACGGCAAAGCGATCGTTATCACCACGGGTGGACACATCGATATTATGACGATCAACACCGCGTGAAAAGCCGGACGCCGATGCCTCCTGGGTGATCCATTCAGACTCCCCGTAACTGGCGTAATCGACTCCGCAGGCATCGATCAACTCTTCAAACAGGAACGCCTCGTCATCACGGAGTTCCGTAGCGATGCTCAACAGATGCTCTCTGGGTACAACCATGGTTACTTCGCCGAGGGCATAGCTGACCGCACATCCCTTGGAGGCATAGCGCTCGTTCAAAGTTTCCTGGAGTGCCTCGTGGCGAAGCTGGAATTTCGTCTTGACTGTCTCGTTCATTAATCCGGCTCACCTAGTCCTGACGCGCGATTGTGCTGGTGCGTTTGATTTTCGCCTGTAATTGCAGAATGCCGTACAGCAGAGCCTCTGCCGTCGGTGGACAACCCGGCACGTAGATATCCACTGGCACCACGCGATCACAGCCGCGCACCACGGAATACGAATAGTGGTAGTAGCCGCCACCATTGGCACAGGAGCCCATGGAGATCACCCAGCGGGGTTCGGCCATCTGGTCGTACACCTTACGCAATGCAGGTGCCATTTTGTTAACCAGAGTTCCGGCAACAATCATCACATCGGACTGGCGGGGACTGGGCCGAAAGATAATTCCAAATCGGTCCAAATCATAGCGCGCCGCTCCCGCGTGCATCATCTCCACCGCACAACAGGCGAGACCAAAGGTCATTGGCCAGAGGGAACCGGTACGCGCCCAATTGATCAACTTGTCGGCGCTTGTGGTGATGACACCCTTTTCAAGTATGCCTTCTACTCCCATTCCAGCGCCCCTTTCTTCCACTCATAGATAAAACCGACCACCAGAATGCCCAGAAAAATAGTCATGGCGATAAAGCCGACCATTCCGATCTGATCCAGGACGATGGCCCAGGGAAACAGAAAAGCGATCTCGAGATCGAAGATAATGAACAGGATGGCGACCAGATAGTACCGAACGTCGAATTTCATACGGGCATCTTCAAATGCCTCGAAACCGCATTCGTAGGGGGACAGCTTTTCGCTATCCGGACGTCTTGTACCGAGCACAAAACCCAGTGCCACCATGACGACCCCGACGATCAGGCCGACACCGACAAACACCAGAACGGGAAGATAGTTCTCTAACATTTGCTCTCGTCCTTCTTGCCAGGCCCCCATTTCTGGTGTTCCCAGCCGTAAGATTAACGGGGCGCAATGGTAGAGCAGCGCGCCTGATCTGTCAAGCTTATACAGCTAACAAAAAACTTTATAATCAGTCACTTATGTTTGATTTTATTAACAAAAAACGGCATCGCTCCTTAACGGGGCGATGCCGTTTTTTTAAGTATGGTGCCGATGGCCGGATTTGAACCGGCACGGCTTGCGCCACTACCCCCTCAAGATAGCGTGTCTACCAATTTCACCACATCGGCATGCAGGCTGCCTGAGCCTGATTACAAATTATATCATTCAGTTCCCTTCGGCTGTTCGCCACCACCGGTTGTTGTGGAGGGAATCACGGGTATCTCTTCTGCTGCGGCGCCGGCTGCGGGACCGGGAATAGCCGGGACTTCAGACACAGGCGCCGGATCGGAGACCGGCACCTCCACCGCTGGCTGAGTATCTTCGATAATCAGTCCGGGGCGTTCCACTGACTGCATGGCAAACCAACCCATTCCCAGGCTGGTCAGGAAGAAAAGAGTTGCCAGCAAGGCGGTCGCCCGGCTTAAAAAGTTGGCGGAACCTGCGGCACCGAATACGGTACCCGATGACCCGGAACCAAAAGCCGCGCCTGCGTCAGCACCCTTGCCGTGCTGCATCAGCACAAGACCAATGACGCCCAACGCCAGGAAGAGATGGACTACGACCAGAACTGTTTGCATTCAGGTTTCCGTTGTATCGCTGAAAATTCAAAGCGCGCATTGTACATGATGCAGATGCGATAAAGAAGACACATCAACACCAAAACACCAAATTTTTACGGCGCATCACATGAAAAATCCGGACAATCATCCCAAACAGGGGAAGAAGTGCTCCGATTTCTGTTACCGGTCAGTTGGCGGCCGTGCAGATTCCAAGAAAATCTGCCGCATTGAGCGAAGCGCCTCCGATGAGCCCCCCGTCAATATCCGGCTTGGCAATCAGTTCCTGAGCATTATCCGGTTTCATGCTGCCACCGTACAGGATACGGAGACCTTCGGCCACCGTTGCGTCCTGTTCAGCCACCCGTTGGCGAATAAAACCATGTACTTCCTGGGCCTGTTCCGGTGTAGCGGTCTTGCCGGTACCGATTGCCCAAACCGGCTCATAGGCCACCACCCCATCAGCCAGTGCACCGACGCCCTCCAGCTGAATCACTGCATCCAATTGACGGGCAACCACCGATTCAGTCACCCCCTGCTCCCGCTCATCCAGGGTTTCGCCAACACAGAGTATCGGGATCAGGCCGGCTGCCCGGGCAGCGGCGTATTTGCGTGCCACCAGCTCATCGGTTTCGCCATGATAAGCGCGCCGTTCCGAGTGACCGACAATCACGTATTGGCAACCAAAATCCTTCAACATGGAGGTGGCGATCTCGCCGGTATAGGCACCGGAGGCTTCGGCTGAGACGTCCTGCCCTCCCCAGCCAATCCCACTCCCCTGTAACTGTTGCTGGACAGCCGGCAGATAGATGGCTGGAGCACAGACAGCAACAGCTGCACGCTTCACATCGCCCATGCCAGCCTTAATGCCCTGGAGCAGCAGGCTGATGCTCTCCAGAGAGCCGTTCATTTTCCAGTTACCCGCAACGAGTGGTTGACGCATCTTTCTCTCCTGACCGGCAATCCCTTGCGGATCGCCATCAATTGTTTCCGGGGGAATCCTAGTAAGGGGAGAAAGTCTATCCAGCGACCCGGGCCAAATCAAATCAACAAATGGTATAGATGGGATCAGTTCTCCCTATGATTGGGACTCCTGATGTGGTGGCTGGATTCGGCTATCGACCTAGACCGGCTCACTCACTAACTGAGTCAACACATCCACAATCTGCTGGGACAACTGATCGACCTGCAGATCGTCCGGTCCTTCTACTGTTACCCGAAGCAGGGGCTCTGTACCGGAAGGCCGCAGCAACACCCGTCCAGAACCGGCCAGCGCGCGCTCAGCTTCCGCCACCGCCTCGCACACCGAACCGGCAGCCATCAGCTCTGCAGCCGGGACACTACCCAGCTTCACATTCCGGGTGATCTGTGGGAATTTCTTGTAACCATCCCGCAACTCTTTCAACGTCCTGCCGCTCTTGTTGATCTCCGCCAGGACCTGTAGAGCCGAAATGATACCATCACCCGTGGTGGTCCGATCCAGACAGATAATGTGCCCCGATGGCTCTCCGCCCAGGGACCAGCGCTCCAGCTGCAACCGCTCCAGAATATAGCGATCTCCCACGTCCGTGCGTACCAGATCTATACCCTGTTCATTCAGGGCGTATTCCAGGCCGAAATTAGTCATCTTGGTACCGACAATGCCCCCTTCCAGGACGCCCCGACGCAATCGGGAACAGGCGATGATGTAGAGAATGTCATCCCCATCAAGCACTGAACCACCGGCATCCACCATCATCAGACGGTCTCCATCCCCGTCCAGGGCGATACCCAGATCTGCCTGTTGCTCCAGCACCGCTTTCTGCAGAGTCTCGATATGGGTGGAACCGACACCAGCGTTGATATTCAACCCATCCGGTTCAGCACCGATGGCTACCACCTCCGCACCCAATTCCCGGAACACATGGGGAGCGATGTGGTAGGTCGCGCCATGGGCGCAATCCACAACAATCTTCATTCCCTTGAAGCTCATGGTCCAGGGAATGGTACTCTTACAAAATTCAATATAGCGGCCAGCGGCGTCATTGACCCGATACGCCTTGCCGAGGTGTTCAGAATCCACCGTGGTCATCGGCTTATCCAGTTCCTGTTCGATCTGGATCTCCACCTCGTCAGGTAACTTTTTACCTTCACTGGAAAAGAACTTGATGCCGTTGTCGCAGTGGGGATTGTGCGAAGCGCTGATCACAATACCGGCCTGGGCATGCAGAGTACGGGTCAGATAGGCGATTCCCGGGGTCGGCATGGGGCCCAGCAGATGGATATCCACCCCGGCAGCCACCAAGCCGGCCTCCAGCGCCGACTCCAGCAGATAGCCCGATATCCGGGTATCCTTGCCGATCAGAACCTTACCACCGCGCCCCTGACCGAGGACGCGCCCCGCAGCCCAGCCCAGACGCATGACAAACTCGGGCGTTATTTTTCCCTCACCAACACGGCCGCGGATACCATCGGTACCAAAATATTTCCGTTTCAAGCTGCTCCCCTCTGTCCCGGCAAGTCTTGCAAATTATGTTGAAAAATCGATGAGCAACCAGCTGCTCCAAACCAGATCAGGGATCTGCTATGCAGGCATCATTCCTGTCCAGCTGCTCCCATCACCGCGTGGGTCATGCGCACCGCCTCGGCGGTCGCCTTAACATCGTGAGTCCGTACAATATCCGCCCCCCGCTCCACAGCCATCACGGCGCAAGCCAACCCACCAGGCAAGCGTTGATCCACCGGTATGCCATCCAGCACCGCCCCAATCATCGATTTTCTGGAGATACCGACCAACAGGGGAAGTTGCAATTCGCGGAATCGATCGAGATGGCGTAACAGGGTGAGGTTGTGCTGTAACGACTTGCCAAAACCGAACCCCGGATCCAGTAACAGCTGCTGCCGGGGAATGCCTGCTGCAACACAGGCCTCCACCCGGGAGCGCAGAAACGCCATCACATCGGTCACCACATTCTGGTACTGTGGATTCTGCTGCATGGTGCGGGGCTGGCCCTGCATGTGCATCAGACAGACCGGCACGCCCGACTCCTTCGCAGCAGCCACGGCACCCTCATCGCGCAGCGCCATCACATCATTGATCAGTCCGGCACCTGCAGCAACCGCCTCGCGCATGACCGTGGCCTTATTGGTATCCACAGAGATTGGCACCGGTATTTCCGCTGCAATAGCCGCTATGACGGGAATAATTCGATCAAGTTCTTCCTGCTCGGAAACCGCCTGGGCACCGGGACGGGTGGACTCCCCCCCGATATCGAGCAGATCGGCACCCTCGTCGACCATGGCGCGGGCCCGTTTCAGGGCCGCATCAGGGGAGATAAAATCACCCCCATCCGAGAAGGAGTCGGGGGTGACATTGAGGATGCCCATGATCCGTGGTTGGGTCAGATCGACAGGTTTACCAGCGCAATCCAGGATCGTCATGACAAACTATCAGTTGTTGCCGTAACGGATCAGTGCTGTCCAGCCGGACCACCAATGCCGTCAGGTGAATCGCCCTTCGGCTTCTCCACTACGTCTGCTTTCACGCCATCATCACCGGAGTTGGGCGGCAGATCAGAATCGTCTATCCAATCCTCGGGAGGCTGGGGCTTCTTTCCAGCCATGATGTCATCAATCTGCGAGCTGTCGATGGTCTCATACTTCATCAAGGCCTCTGCCATGAGGTGGAGCTTATCCATATGCTCTTCGAGAATCTTTCTGGCCCGGGAGTAGTTGCGCTCGATGAAGTTATGCACCTCCTCATCGATGGCATGGGCTGTCTCATCCGAAACATTCTTGTGCTGGGTGACCGATCGACCCAGGAATACCTCTTCCTCTTCCTCACCGTACATCAATGGCCCCAGGCGCTCGGAGAGGCCCCACTTGGTGACCATGCTGCGGGCAATACTGGTTGCGCGCTGGATGTCATTAGAGGCACCTGTGGTGACCATATCCTTGCCAAACACCAGTTCTTCAGCCACACGACCACCGAACAGACTGGAAATCTGACTCTCCAGGTGCTCCTTGCTGTGGCTGTAGCGATCCTCTTCCGGCAGGAACATGGTGACACCCAGTGCCCGACCGCGGGGAATAATACTCACCTTGTAGACCGGGTCATGGGAGGGAACCAGGCGTCCTACAATGGCATGCCCCGCTTCGTGGTAGGCGGTCAGCCGTTTGTCGTCCTCATTCATCACCATGGACTTGCGCTCAGCGCCCATCATGATCTTGTCCTTGGCCCGCTCCATCTCCACCATGCCGACCACACGCTTGTTGGCCCGGGCGGCGAACAGCGCTGCCTCGTTGACCAGATTAGCCAGATCTGCTCCGGAAAAGCCGGGTGTACCCCTTGCAATCAGCGCCGGCTTCACGTCATCGGAAGCAGCCACTTTGCGCAGGTGTACCTTGAGAATCTGTTCACGACCACGTACGTCGGGCAAGGGCACCACTACCTGGCGGTCAAAACGACCAGGGCGCAGCAGCGCCGGATCAAGCACGTCTGGACGGTTGGTCGCCGCGATAACGATCACACCCTCGTTACCCTCGAATCCATCCATCTCCACCAGCAACTGGTTGAGTGTCTGCTCACGCTCATCGTGCCCGCCACCCAGGCCAGCACCACGATGACGCCCGACGGCGTCGATCTCGTCAATAAAGATGATACAGGGGGCGTGTTTTTTCGCCTGCTCGAACATGTCACGCACCCGAGAGGCACCCACACCCACGAACATCTCAACGAAATCGGAACCGGAGATTGTGAAGAACGGCACCTTGGCCTCGCCGGCAATGGCTTTGGCCAGCAGGGTTTTACCGGTACCGGGAGACCCCACCATCAACACGCCTTTGGGGATTTTACCGCCCAGTTTCTGGAATTTTGACGGGTCTCGCAGAAATTCGACCATCTCCGAGACCTCTTCCTTGGCCTCTTCGACACCCGCCACGTCGGCAAAGGTGACCTTGACCTGATCCTCGCCCAGCATGCGCGCTTTGCTCTTGCCGAAGGACATGGCACCCCGACCGGCGCCTCCACCCTGCATCTGACGCATGAAGAAGATCCACAGACCAATCAGAATGAACAGCGGGAACCAGTTGATCAGGATGGTCATCAGGATCGAGGGTTTTTCCGGCGGGGTGGCAACAATCTGCACATTGTTGTTCAACAGATCACCCACCAGCCCGTCATCGCCGGGGCTGTAGGTCGAAAAGGTCGCACCGGAGCTCAGGGTACCTTTGATCTCCCGACCATCAATGGTCACTTTCTCGACTGCACCATTTTTGACCTGGGCAATAAAATCCGAGTAAGACAACGCATTGGTCTGTGTGGTCTGGGTTGAAAAATTATTGAACACCGACATCAAAACGATCGCGATGATCACCCAGAGAACCAGATTTTTTGCCATATCGTTCAAGGTCAAAACCCTCTATATAACTACCAAAACCGGAGAAATCTCCATACCGTCCCCGGCACTTCCCGGCCCCTCGTATCTACTGACCACGGGAACCGGCCTTAATTCAACTGGTTATCACCATATCGGGCGACCTACAGTACTATAGATTATAGCGCCTCGCCACCAGATACACCTCCCGGCTCTGGGGCCGAGACGCAGCGGGCTTGCGTGTCACCACCTTGGAGAAGCTACTCCGCAAGTCCCGCAGATACTGATCAAACCCCTCTCCCTGGAAAACCTTTACCACAAAACTACCGCCGGGACGCAATACCTCCCGTGCATATTCCAGAGCCAGTTCACACAGATACATAGCGCGGGGCTGATCAACCGCACTCATACCACTCACATTGGGGGCCATATCTGAGATTACAAGATCAACCGGGCGCCCCGCCAGCAGGGCGCGTAACTGCTCAACCGATTCATCTTCACGAAAATCGCCCTGGATGAACTCTACCCCGGGAAGCGGGTCCATCGGCAGAATATCCAGCGCAAACACCCGGCCATTGGCTCCCACCAGTTTTTCCGCCACCTGGCACCAGCCACCGGGCGCAGCCCCCAGGTCCACAACCACCTGTCCGGCACAGAACAGCTGGTCTTTCTCGTGTAATTCCAATAACTTGAATGAAGCACGTGACCGATAACCGGCGGCCTGAGCGCGCTTTACATATTCATCATTGAAGTGCCGATCCAGCCATTGGTGACTGCTTTTACTTTTTTTCATCGTGCCTACTTGCTAAATGCACCCATCAGGTCGCGGCCAAAACCGTTTCTTCTCGATACCAATCCGGTCATAGCGGCCCGGAAATGGCTCCGCACAACAGTCACCGGGATCAAAATAGTGTCGGGTTACCTATAACTACGTTAGAATGCGCGGCCTTTCAAGTACGACCGGAGCCTGTGATGCCACTGACAAAAAAACAGATCCGCCAGCTCAAGAGCCTGGTGCATCACCTCAACCCCGTGGTCATCATTGGCCAGAACGGTCTGACCGACGCGGTGATCAATGAAATCGATATCACCCTGAACACCCATGAACTGGTCAAGATCAGGCTGAATGGGGGTGACCGGGATGAGCGCCAGGCGATGATCGACAGTATTTGCAGTCGATGCAGCGCCGAACTGGTACAGAGCATCGGCCATGTGGCGGCTTTTTACAGGCGTAACCCGGACAATCCGGTCATTTCACTGGCCCAGGACTGATCACCCAACCCCCATAGCCAAAAGGGGGCTTTCGCCCCCTCTGGTGAAATCCGCACTGCCTGGTACTCGTTATTCGTAGCGAACGTCCAGTATCTCCATGTGGCGTGGACCGTTGGGGGTCTGCACCGCTACTTCATCACCCTCCGATTTACCGATCAAGGCACGGGCCATGGGAGAACTGACCGAAATCAGCCCCTGCTTGATATCCGCCTCGTCATCACCAACGATCTGGAACGTGTGTTCGGCATCCTCTTCCTCCTCATACACATCCACCGTTGCGCCAAAAACCACCCTGCCGCCAGCATTAATGCTCTTTACATCGATAATCTGGGCGTGCGACAGCTTTGACTCGATATCCTTGATGCGGGCCTCAATAAATCCCTGCTGTTCACGGGCCGCATGGTATTCCGCGTTCTCTTTCAGGTCACCATGGGCGCGCGCCTCGGCAATCGCCTGAATCACCTTGGGTCGATCAACCTGCTTGAGCCTGGTCAATTCAGCCCGAAGATTCTCCGCACCTCTGACAGTCAGGGGCACCTTACTCATACCTAAAACCTCGTCTCTGTTTACTATTCAGGAATCTGACTGAAATCCGCCGTTGCAGATCAGTGCAGATCCTGTAGCCGGTTAACATTGGTACTATCCGCCTGTTTCAAGGCCAGACAGATCGCCTCGCCACCTGACATGGTGGTTGTGTAGGTCACCTTGTGCTGCAGGGCGGAACGGCGTATGGCCGCCGAATCGGCGATCGCCTTTTTGCCTTCGGTGGTATTGATAATCAGCCGGAATTCGTCATTTTTTATCATATCCACGATATGGGGGCGACCCTCAGCCACCTTGTTCACCCGTTCACACTCGATCCCGTTTTCCAGAATCACATTGCAGGTACCGCCGGTAGCAAACAGCTGGAAACCGAGTTGATGCAGATCCCGCGCCACCGCAACGATGCGTCTCTTATCCTGCTCACGCACCGAGAGCAGCGCCCGGCCGGAGCGCGGCAGCAGATCACCCGCCCCCTCCATGGCCTTGGCAAAGGCCTCGCCAAAGGTGGCCCCGACGCCCATCACCTCACCGGTGGACTTCATCTCCGGTCCCAACAGCGTATCCACACCGGGGAACTTGACGAACGGGAAGATGGCCTCTTTGACAAAATAGTTCTCCGGGATCTTCTCCTCGGTAAAGCCCTGCTCTTTCAGTGAAACACCCGCCATACAACGGGCAGCCACCTTGGCCAGTTGCACCCCGGTTGCCTTGGACACAAAAGGTACGGTACGGGAGGCGCGCGGATTCACTTCCAGCAGATAGATCTCGTTATCCTTGATGGCAAACTGGGTATTCATCAGGCCGACCACCTTCAACTCCAGGGCCATGCGGCGAATCTGTTCCCGCATACGATCCTGGATCTCGTTGGAGAGCGTGTAGGGCGGCAGTGAGCAGGCAGAGTCACCAGAGTGAACACCGGCCTCCTCGATATGCTCCATGATGCCACCGATCACCACGTCGGTGCCGTCACAAATGGCATCGATATCGACCTCGATAGCATCGTTCAGGAAGCGGTCCAGCAGCACCGGTGAGTCGTTGGAGACCCGCACCGCATCCCGCATGTAGCGGCGCAGATCGTCCTCGTCATGGACAATCTCCATCGCCCGTCCGCCGAGTACGTAGGAGGGCCGCACCACCAGGGGATAGCCCACTTCCCGGGCCAGCGCCACCGCCTCTTCCGGATCCGTGGCGGTACGGTTGGGCGGCTGTTTAAGGCCCAGTTTTTCCACCAGTTGCTGGAACCGTTCACGATCCTCGGCCAGGTCAATGGAGTCGGGCGAAGTGCCGATAATGGCGGCACCGGCCGCTTCCAGCGCCTGCGCCAGCTTCAGCGGGGTCTGGCCACCATACTGCACGATCACACCGGTGGGCTGTTCCACCTCGATCACCTCCAGTACATCCTCCAGGGTGAGGGGCTCGAAATAGAGCCGGTCCGAGGTGTCGTAATCGGTGGAGACTGTCTCCGGGTTACAGTTGACCATGATGGTCTCGTAGCCATCCTCGCGCATGGCGAAGGCGGCATGGACACAGCAGTAATCAAACTCGATGCCCTGGCCGATCCGGTTCGGACCACCACCCAGCACCATGATTTTTTTGTTGTTCGTCGGCAGCGCTTCGCACTCCTCCTCATAGGTGGAGTACATATAAGCCGTACTGGTGGAAAACTCGGCGGCACAGGTGTCGACCCGCTTGAATACCGGGCGCACACCGGCGTTCCAGCGTGCTGCACGGATCTGCGCCTGCTGCACGCCCACCAGCGCGGCCAGCCGTTCGTCAGAGAAACCCTTGCGCTTCAGATAGCGCAGCCGGTCGCCATCCAGAGCGGCCATACCCCCCGCACGTACATCGGCCTCGATCTTCACCAGTTCCTCGATCTGTACCAGGAACCAGGGATCGATCTTGGTCACCTCGAATATGTCTTCCATCGACATACCGGAGCGGAAAGCATCCGCCACATACCAGAGCCGCTCGGCGCCGGGCTCACGCAGTTCATGGCGCAGGATGGTCTTGAGTTCCTCGGAATCCAGGTCCACCACCTCATCCAGACCGCTCTTGCCGGTCTCCAGACCCCGCAGGGCCTTTTGCAGCGACTCCTGGAAGGTGCGGCCGATGGCCATCACCTCACCCACCGACTTCATCTGGGTGGTCAGGCGATCCGGCGCAGCCGGGAACTTTTCAAAGGCGAACCGGGGAATCTTGGTCACCACGTAATCGATGGTCGGCTCAAAGGAGGCCGGGGTGGCGCCACCGGTAATTTCGTTGCGCAACTCATCCAGGGTGTAACCCACCGCCAGCTTGGCAGCGATCTTGGCGATCGGGAAGCCGGTCGCCTTGGAAGCCAGGGCGGAAGAGCGGGAGACCCGGGGATTCATCTCGATAATGATCATGCGCCCATCTTCCGGATTGATGGCAAACTGCACGTTGGAGCCACCGGTATCCACACCGATCTCGCGCAAGACCGCCAGGGAGGCGTCGCGCATGATCTGGTACTCTTTGTCCGTCAGGGTCTGGGCCGGCGCCACGGTGATGGAGTCACCGGTATGCACCCCCATGGGATCCAGGTTTTCGATAGAACAGATGATGATGCAGTTGTCCTTGCGGTCCCGCACCACCTCCATCTCGTACTCTTTCCAACCCAGGGCAGACTCCTCGATCAGCAACTCCCGGGTAGGGGACAGATCCAGTCCCCGCTCGCAGATCTCCACGAACTCTTCCCGGTTATAGGCGATGCCGCCACCGGAGCCACCCATGGTGAAGGAGGGACGGATAATGGTGGGAAAACCGATCTGCGCCTGCACCTGCAGCGCCTCTTCCATACTGTGGGCCACTGCCGAACGGGGCATGTCGAGGCCGATTTTCTGCATCGCCTGGCGGAACAGGTCACGGTCCTCCGCCTTATCGATCGCCTCCCGGGAGGCGCCAACCATCTCCACTCCGTACTCTTCCAGCACCCCTTCCCGCACCAGATCCAGGGCGCAGTTGAGCGCCGTCTGTCCACCCATGGTGGGCAGCAGCACATCGGGGCGCTCCTTTTCGATGATCCGCGCAACCGTGCGCCAGGTGATCGGTTCGATGTAGACCGCATCGGCACTGTCGGGATCGGTCATGATGGTGGCCGGGTTGGAGTTGACCAGGATCACCCGATAGCCCTCTTCCCGCAACGCCTTACAGGCCTGGGCACCGGAGTAGTCAAACTCGCACGCCTGGCCGATAACGATCGGTCCGGCACCGATAATCAGTACGCTTTCAATGTCTGTTCTTTTGGGCATTGGTTGCTTTTAAACCCGCAGTAAATAGCTTGTTTCAGTTGTCGTCCGGGCCGCCCGCTTTGGCGGCCTCGATCAACTCGATAAAGTGGTCAAACACCGGTGCCACATCGTGGGGTCCCGGGCTCGCTTCCGGGTGCCCCTGGAAGCCGAATGCCGGGCAGTCAGTGCGATGAATTCCCTGCAGGGAGTCATCAAACAGTGAGCGATAGGTGGGCTCGAGATTGTCAGGCAGGCTCTGTTCATCCACGGCGAAGCCGTGATTCTGGCTCGAGATCATCACCACCCGGTCCTGCAGATTCTGCACCGGATGGTTGGCGCCGTGGTGACCGAATTTCATCTTGATGGTTTTGGCACCACTGGCCAGTGCCAGCAACTGATGCCCGAGACAGATGCCGAACAGGGGAATGCCGATCTCCAGAAACTGCCGGATCGCCTCAATAGCGTAATCACAGGGCTCCGGATCACCGGGACCGTTGGAGAGGAAGATTCCATCCGGCTGCATCGCCAGCACTTCGTCTGCCGGGGTCTGGGCCGGCACAACCGTCACCCGACAGCCCCGGTCCACCAGCATGCGCAGGATGTTGCGTTTGATACCGTAGTCGTAGGCCACCACGTGGATCGGCAGGCTCTCTTCAATATGCCCCGGCGACTCCGGCAAACCGCCCTCCAGACTCCAGGTACCCTGGGCCCACTCATACGGTAAGTGGGTGGTGACCACCTTGGCCAGATCCATACCCTTCAGGCCCGGGAAGGAGCGGGCGGCGGCCAGTGCGGCGGCCTCATCCGGTTGATCACCGGCCAGGATGCAGCCGGACTGGGCGCCCTTTTCACGCAGAATCCGGGTCAGCTTGCGGGTGTCGATCCCGGCGATGGCGACCACACCGTGGTCCCGCAGATATTGATCCAGGGGTCGCTGATTGCGCCAGTTGCTGGCCAGCAGTGGCAGATCACGGATAATCAACCCCGCGGCCTGAACGCTACCGGACTCCTCATCCTCATTGTTGGTACCGGTATTACCGATATGGGGATAGGTCAGGGTAACGATCTGCCTGCAGTAGGAGGGATCGGTAAGGATCTCCTGATAGCCGGTGATAGCGGTATTGAACACCACCTCGCCGATCGTCTGGCCATCGGCACCGATGGATTCACCACGGAAGACCGTTCCGTCTTCCAAGACCAATATTGCGGGCTTACTCAAGAAACCAGTCCCCTTCAGGCATGCCAAACGGGACAGTCTCGAGGGAGCCATCCCGAACAGATTAGAATTTTCTGGGAGCGACCATACTGAACCGCAAAGCCGCCAACCGAGGGGATTCTACTTGAAGCGGGCTACTCCTGTCCATGGAGCACCCGGTAAAAATCACAGCTGCCGGGTCGTCCAGGAGACCAGCCCGGCGGCATCCATGGCACCGGAAATCCGGGCAACCTCGGCGCCACCCCGGAACAGAATCAGGGTGGGGATACTGCGGATACCGAACCGGGCGGCCACCGACTGCTGTTCCTCGGTATTCACCTTGAGCAGCTGCACCTTCGGTTCCAGGCGCCGGGCCGCCTCCTCGAAGGCCGGTGCCATCATACGGCAGGGGCCACACCAGGGGGCCCAGAAGTCCACCAGCAGAGGCAGATCGCTACGACTGATAAAACGCTCGAAACCGGCCCCATCCAGGGCAATGGGCCGGGCATTGAACAGGGGCTGGTGACACTTCCCGCACTTGGGATGCTCACCAAGACGTTGCTCGGGAACACGATTTATTCCCTGACAATGGGGACACAGAATATTGGGCATCACACGCCTCCGGCTAACCTAAATGCTCTGGTGTTCAATTGGGTGCGGTTAAATCAGTTTTCAAGCAGTTACTGATATACCCACTATCCCCGACGCTTGCCTTGCGGTCAGTAAGCGGAGTATTGTCAAACCAGTCAATCGCATTCTGAATTAACATGACCAGAAGAGAAAAACAGACTACGCCCCCCTGTCCTGGATACGGTCTGCGTCTGCGTACTGAGTATCTGGAAACTATTCTGCACACCCGACCGGAACTGGACTGCATCGAGGTGATCAGCGAAAACTACCTGGATGCGGATGAACAGGCGCTGCAGCAGCTGGAACGACTGAAAGAACGCTATCCACTCCTGCTGCACGGCATCAGCCTCTCTATCGGCAACCCCTGGCCACTGGATCCGCACTACCTGGATAGGCTGAAAAAGCTGATCGAGCGCATTGAGCCGCTCTGGATTTCCGATCATCTGGGCTGGCGGGGGGCAGACGCCCAGCAGGGTGAACTGCTACCCATGCCCTATAGCGAAGAGACCCTGGAGCATCTGGTTACCCGGGTGAACGAGGTGCAGTCGTTTCTGGGTCGACAAATCCTGTTGGAAAACGTACCCATGGAGCAGAATGATGGAGAGCAGGAAATCCCGGAAGCGGAATTTATCCGGGAAGTGGCCGAACGCTCTGACTCCCTGGTGCTGATCGATATCGGCAATCTGCTCACCAGCAGCCTGAACCAGGGATTTGACACATCGGAATACATCAATCGGCTACCCCGGGAGCGGGTGCAACAGATCCATCTCCCCGACATCAGCTTCCAGCCGGGCACAGAAGACGAATGCGACGCGCCGCCACACCTCATCGATCCGATCTGGCAACTCTATACCCGGGTTCTGGACCGCTTTGGCCGGGTCACCACGGTGATTGAGCGGGAAGACACCATTCCCACCCTGGCGGGTATGCTGTGTGATATCAAAAAGGTCCGCAGGGCCGTGGATCGTTACCTGGCGTCAGACTAATCCACACCGGGCGGCGCCAGTTCCAGCACCTCGATCAGATCCCCGTCGATACGCCAACGCAGATCAAAGTCGTACAACCGGATACCATAGATTCGCTCCGGTTGGGTGTCGCCCGCATAGGCCGGACGGGGATCGATCTCCAGCACCCGGATGATGAAACGGCGCAGTTGATCCGGCTCCGGGCGGGACAGCAGTTGCCCTTCCGCAAGATCCGAAAATCGCACTTGAAACCGAACCGCCGGCGGCTCCGGGGCAAATCCGGAGCGGGCGTTCGGAATACTGTCCACATAGGCCACGTAGGGCTTCACATCCAGCACCGGGGTGCCATCCAGCAGATCCAGTCCGGCCAGCTCCAGCACCACCTCCCCGTCCCGGGCCTGCACACCCTCCAGTTGCACCACCGAGAGACCGATGGGGTTGGGCCTGAATGGCGCACGACTGGCAAATACCCCCACCCTTTTGTTACCACCCAGCCGGGGAGGACGCACCATGGGCTGCCACGCCTCCCGCATCGCCTGATGGAACACGAACTGCAACCAGACATGGGAATATCCCTCCAGGCCGATCACCGCCTCGGGCCGGCTGTAGGGTTCGGAGAACACCAGCTCCCCCCGGGCTTCCGTAATCAACCCGGGTTGGCGGGGAATACCAAACTTCTCCTTGTAGGGGGAACGGATAAAACCGATCGGTTCGAACTTATAGACCATGACTGTCCCGAGTGATTAAGAACAAAAACATCGCCAATACGACGGCCACCACTGACGAAATCGGCGCACCTGGACAACCGATCTTAGGCATTGTATCCCGATTCAAACACTCCCGCAGTCACCCATCTCAACAGGCTGTTTCAGGGATAAAAACAGCCGGCTGGCAAAACAGTAAACTTTCCCTTTTTGCTGCCGTTAAATTGTGTAGATAAGCAGGAATAAACAGATCCTGAAGGATCGGAAAGATCCCGGTGATTATGTCACTAACTCCGTCAACATTTTCTCCATTAACCCGTAGGGAACTGCTATGACCAGAACAGCAAAAAAAGCCTTAGTTGT
Organism: Sedimenticola thiotaurini; assembly: GCF_001007875.1. Lineage (NCBI taxonomy): Bacteria > Pseudomonadati > Pseudomonadota > Gammaproteobacteria > Chromatiales > Sedimenticolaceae > Sedimenticola > Sedimenticola thiotaurini. The sequence continues at coordinate 1,824,625 of NZ_CP011412.1, forward strand.
TATTCTACTGATGAGTGCGGCCATGGTGGTCCAGGCTGACCAGCAAACCGCCATGATGTCAGGCTGTCTCGGATGCCATAAGGTGGACGCCAAACTGATCGGCCCCTCATTCCAGGACATCGCCAAGAAATATGCCGGTCAGGATGGCATAGTAGATGCCCTGGCGGAGACAGTGCAGGCCGGCAGTGACGGTGGAAAATGGGGCGACACCGCCATGCCACCCAGCCCGGCACCGATCGCCGACATCAAGAAAGTAATCGCCTGGATGCTGACCCACTGAACTGATCATGGCTGCCCCGGATTGCCGGGGCAGCCGTGAGATTGACCGCAACCGCGCAGGTCGCATTCAGATCGAAACGGCTTCCTGATCGACAAGCAGTCCGCTCGATCTCAGCGCCGGCAACAGCACCCCGTCTGCGTATGCACAGCCGGTATCCCCCGGATCAATCTGGCCGCCTTTGTTACCGTTTTCAGCCGAATGCCCTGCTGATTTAGCCAGCAGATCCAGCATGGGCAGATAACCGGCGGGCCAGGCGCTCACATCACCGAACACGCCCCGTAAAGCCTTCAGAATCATAAAACCGGAAAAATCCAGGTCACCCCAGAACCAGACAGGCCAGTTGGCCTCGTTCCTGGAAAACCACCAGTCCAGAAACTGTTTTTGATGCCGTGGATCGCTGACGGCATGGAAATGCACTAACGCCCCCTGTGGGTCACGGATTCGCGCGGCAGCTCCTTTAAAACCGGACACATAAATTAGTGCGTGTCTGTCTACCGCAGCTGAGTCACTGGCAGCAGTCTGCAGGTAGGTATCCTGATTCTCTATAAACAGGACATCGGTCAGTTGGGCGGGGAGATACACATGAATAATGACCGGACGGGGGGCAATAATTATCTGAGGGAACAGACTCCGCACCAGATCCTCTCGTGAATCAAGAAACTTGGAGTTACCCCAGAAACATCTGGCACTCAGCTGACGAAGCGTCAGCCCTTCTTCCTGATAGGCACCTATGCAGACAAAGGCGGACAGCAACTCCCGCGGGGTCTTGTCGGCCAGCTTGGGCACCCGCCGAATGAGTTCAGTTGTTGCCCCGGGAAACAGCTGGTCACCTGCCGCTACCACTGCTGCCCAACGAGCTGAATAGGATGGCAAACAGGGGCGATCCAGCCACCGTCGAAGCAGCGCCTCCGCTGCCTCTTCAGCCCCGGCCAGCAAACGAACGGTGGCACCGGCACAGACAGGATCAAACGGTTTCCGTTTCGGATTCTCAGTGACCGTCAGTACCACACCTGACAGCGACATCAGCAGCCCCCAGCTGCAATCCGACGCTTCACTGTTTTTGAACAGATTCGGCTGATGCTTTTTTGACAACCGCACGGTGAGCGCTTGCTTGCGCTCGGCCAGCGGTGTTTTATCCAACCGTGTCAAGAGTGAATCGAGCAGATCTCGGATCTCCGGCTCTTCGTGCAACCAGGGCGGTACCGGCAGCCCATCCAATTGGCCGTTTGTCACAATGCCGATCCTCCTACTCTTCCTTAATCAAAACTCTGGAACAAGTTAAATTCTGCCCCCGCCATAGAGAGCGCATCACTCCCCACTGGCAGCAAACTCCTGCATGAAATCCAGCTCGGCCTGGTGATAGACGTTACGCCGGTGATTGGCCCAGAGGGCCTGGATACGCTCCTGGTTACACTGCTTCCGATCCACCAGTACACGGGTCCGCAGCTCGCCCCGCAGTGTCTCGCTCGGCACCTTGGCAAAGACGAACTCGTGACTGATCAGGTCCATGTAAGGGCCGCACTTGCTGGTGGGCATGATAAACAGCAGTTGCAGACCCAGGCTGCCGGTCAGGTAGTCGATCACCTCCCGGGAGCGGGTCTCGTCCATCTTGGAGAACGCCTCGTCCACCAGCACCATGCGCAGGTGGGTACTGCCTTCGGCAAACCGGAAAGCGGAGGTGATGGCAGCGGAGCGGATGATATAAGCCGGCGTTTCCAGCTGACCACCCGAGCCGGTGCCGTACTCGCTAAGGGGGATGGGCGGCTTCCCTTCCACCTCCTTGTAGATCTCGTAGCGACGATAGTTGCGGTAGTCGGCAATTCGCTCCAGATCCCGCATCGCCCGCTGCTCGTCCTCGTCCAGCAGCATACCCATCAACTCGTCCAGCACCTTCTGTGATTTTGCCGACAGCTCCACCTCGAACAGGGTAGCCTCATCCCCCAACTGCGGATTCTTCACCACCTCCTGAAAGAAGCGGGCGTAGTCCCGGTACTCCGGTATCCAATCGCTGTCGAAGCGGAAGGTCTCCCGGTCAGCGCCAAAGCGGTGGTGTTGCAGCTCCCGGTTCAACTGTTCGACCTGGCGTTTGCCGTCGTTCAGTGCCTGGTGAATGGTGTGGCAGAGGTGAGTTACAAAGGCGTTGTTAAACGCCCCCTTCAACTCATCCAGCTGCTGGTGTTTCTCCACCAGGATATTGTTTTTCAGGATATTGTAGACCCGGTCGATCTCCCGTCGCAGGCCGCACATGGCACGAAACAGGGCGGCATCGTAGTCACCGGTAAAATCGGGATAGATGATGGTATCGGCCGGTCGACAGTGCTGGTTGTGGGCCTTGATCTCCTCCTCCGCCTTGCGCTGGGAGTACTGCAACCCCTTCTCCAGTTCGTGACGGAAATTGCGCGCTGTGTTGATATCCAGATCAGGCGCCTCCTCGTCCGCCAGCTGCAGACGTGCCTCCAGATCGAACTCGGGCCAGGTCGCCGCCAGCGCCTGCAGTGCCGCCTCGCACTGATCCAACCGCTCCCGGTTCTGCTCCTGCAGATCACTCAGGGCCTTGAGCTGTTTATCGATACTCTCCAGTTCGGTACGGATCTCACCGCGCTTTTCATGCAGTTGACCCTTGCTCTTCTCCAACTCCTGCTGCTCTGCCTTCAGCGCCTGCAGACGCTCCTCCAGCTCCTGGTGCTCGCTCAGGTCCAGCTGTTGCAGTAATCCCTCGACCCGCGCCAGCGCCTGATGGGTCTCCACGATCGCCTGTAACCCATCGCCATAGCCGGTGACACGCAGCCGGTCCACCGCCCCCAGCAACCGGCCGATCTGTTGCAGATGGTCATTGGCCTGGTTCCACTCCAGTTCGATCTCGGTGAGCTCCTGCAGTTTGGCCTGCAAGGCCCGCTCCCGCGCCGCTGCGCCAAACACCAGTTCACTGTCCGGCAGATCACAGCGCCACATACTGTAGTTACCGGAGCCCATGCCATCCTCGGTGATACCGCGGCGGGTCATGCGCAGGGACTCCGCTGATGCGACCCGCAACACACTGCCATAGCTGGCGGTCAGGTAGGCACGGGCGACCGCATGGCTGAACGCCAGAACATGGATAATCGATTGGGGATCGAGACTCAGACGGGCTGCATCCCGGGCCGCCCGGGTCCCCTGGATCACCCGGGCCCGGTTGTCCCGGCCCGGCAGCTGTCGCACGATGCGGATCGCTTCAGCTTCGTAGTCCGGCTCCACCAGAATGGAGAAGCGCGCACCCCCCAGGTAGCCTTCGATAGCCGCCTGCCAGCGGGGGTCCTTCACCTCCACGTGGTCGCAAAGCACCCGGGGATCGGCCGCCGGGCAGTGCTGACGGATCGCTTTCAGCGCCCGCTCCACATAGGGGGGATAGCTGACCTGGTTGGCATTCAGCCGCTCGATCTCCTGCTGCTTCTGACGCCGCTGCTCGGTCAGCTGCTGGTAACGGGATCGGCGTGCGTGCGACAAAGCCGCCAGCTGCTCCCGCGGCGACTCTCCGGTTTCGCCGTCATGCCAGAACCGGTGCCAGCGATTGTGTGTCTGCTGCAAAGCCTGGGCCTGCGCCAGCTCAGCCTCCAGGGTCGGCATGGCACCGGAGATGTCCCTTTGCACCAGGTGGTGCAGCTCCTGGATCAGCTGCCGGTCGGTACCGGCCACCTCCCGCGTCAGGGCCTCCGCCTCCATAGCCGTGATCCGGGACTGGCCCTCCAGCAGGGTTCCATCCTGCAATGCCTCGGCGATATCCTGGCTGGCCTGGATGTTGTCCGAGACCAGCCGGTCCTGGGCCAGCACCGATTGGGCCTGCTGCGCCAACCGGTTATTCAGCTGGTCACGCTGCTTCTCCAGCTCATCCTTCTGGCGCAGGGAGTGCACCCCCTGGCGCTGCGCCTCCAGGCTGATCAGCTGATCACGCACCTGCTCCATCTGGTGCTCCAGCCGGACCAGCGCCTGATCGGTATCCCGCTGCGCCTCGCGCTGGCTCTGCTGCCGGCGCTTACCGCGCAGATAATCGGCCTGACGGGTCTGGTATTCCGCCTGGGCCAGGGAGTAATCGAGCAGGTTCAGTTCACTCCACTGCTCGTTATAACGCTGCACCTGATCGCCGGCACGCTGCAGGGTCGCCATGGACGCCAGCAGATTGGCGGCGTCCCGCTCCATGTGGTGAATGGTCTTGAGCTGGCTGGAGACCGAGCGAACCGCCTCACCCAGATCCTTCCGTTCCAGGATCTCGTCCGCCACGAAACGGTTGATCCCCTTGATCGGCTTGTAGGACATGAAACGGGAGAAGGCGCGGGCGGCGGCCACCGCTTCCGCCTCGGTGACGGCATCCGGTTTGCCGCGCAGGGCGCCGTAGAGGCGCCGCAGATAGGCCTTTTTGGTGTCGTACTTCTCCACCCGGCGCTTGCCGAACTCACTGATCAACAGGGTCTGCAACTCGGGCAGAGGCACCACATAGCGACCGGCACTGTCCTGGCGTACAAAGTGATTCAAGCCGAGCTGTTCACCACTGATGATGAAAAACTGCCCATCCTCCTGGCGTGCCACCCGGTTGTTGCCGGCGCTGTCGAGCCAGGCCCGCACCGCAATAATGGCGGTGAAGGGTTCACCGCTCTCCCCCCGGGTGGGATGAAACACCGCCGCCAGGTAGCCGTCGGTGGGATCGAGCCGGGCATAACTGCCGTCATCGCAACCCAGCACATAGGAGGCCAGGGTGCGCACCCGCTTACCGCCACGGCCCCGCTGGGTGGTCTCATCCTGGCCCGGGTTGTACTGGAACAGATTCTCATGGGCCGCGGTCATCACCGTCTGGATGGCATCCGCCGCGGTGGTCTTGCCGGAGCCGTTGCCACCGGAAAAGAGGTTGACCGGACCGAAGTCAAATTCAATATTGGGGATATTGCCCCAGTTGATATAGACAAACTGCTTAAGAAACATTGTCGTCCTCATCCGGGTCGGTTTGTGGCAGCCCCTGCTCCAGAGCCGCCAGGGCCTCATCCGTCACAAAGGTGACAATCATGGGATGGATCCGCATCCAGGCCTCGCCGCTCTCCATCTCCTCGTCCTGGCGATACTCGATCAGGCGCAGTTGCCGCAGCCGGTTGAATACCCGCTTGCGCTCCATGATCTTGTCCGGCAGGGTGCGGCCCAGCAGATTGCGCATGGCGATGGACAGGGACTCCACCGACTCCATGACATAGCCCTGCTCGTCCAGCTGCCCCTCCCGCAGCGCCTTGTCATACTGCAAGCGCAGTACCAGCAGTAGCGCCACCTCATCCTGGCGCAGCCGCGCCCGCAGACCGCCGGCAAAGGCGCCCTCGGGTGCATCCTCCATGCCGGGCACGCTGGCACCGGGGGGATAGAGCCGCAGGTAGGCGAAACGACGATCATGGAACAGCGTGATACCGATCAGATCCAGATACTCCCCAACCAGGGATTCGATACGCAGATAGCGGTCGTAGAGCTGCTGTTCGGTGTGACTCTCGGCGCGGCACAGCACCCCGTAATTGAGCAACCGCAGGAGCAGTTCACGGAACTCCTGCAACGTCACCCCGGTTGTCTCCAGGGCCTCACCCAGCGCTTCGCTCAGCATCACTCTCTCGCTCAATCAGTTCAATGGTAAATTCGTCACAGGCGTGAAAATATTCACTACCAACCCGGTTGTTGGTGGGCGTCACGCGAAAGGCAAATTCGCCCGCTCCCAGGGCCCCGACCTCGATCACATGGGCACTCATCAACAGTTCACGGGCGTCCCCCACCGGCAGTTGGTGACTCCTGATCCGGTGACCTTCACACAGCGCCCGCACCAGGTAATCCCGCTGCCCCTGGCTGTTGAAGGTGAATGCCAGGTCCACCGCTGTCTGGACAAACAGTGCCTTGCGCGAAGCCCGGTCGTCGCTCGGTTCCGCTTCGACCGCGGTATTCACCAGCCGGGGCCGCCGGCCCTGATGCAGCCGGATAGTGTCGGGATCGACAAAGCCCATATCCATCACCGACAGAACCCGCCCCATGTCGGACAACAGCCGCGCCTGCTCCGCTTCCGGGGCCTGGCGCAGCTGTTCGCACAGGCTGAACAGCCGGTTCTGGGCCGACGCCCCGGTATAACTCAACTGGCGCATGATGATATCGGCCCGGCGGGTGAAGCCGTTCAGCGCCTGGCGCAGTGCCGGCAGCATAATGGCAGAGGCGTTGTGCATACGGGTCTCGATGCCATCGAGTATGCGCAGGTAGACCGATCGGCTGACATGCTCAATCAGCTCCGGTGCCGCCCGGCGCAGCTCCCGCTCCGCCCGGGCCTTGAACTCCCGCCGCTTGCGCCGCGCCTTGTTGATCAATTCACCGATCTCGTCCCGGTACTTCTCCACCGAGTCGGCGGAAAGACGGATCGACAGATCCGGCATGAAGCGCCGCTCCATGAAATCGAAAAACTCATCCGAGGCGCGCTGCACCACCTGCTGCGCCTCCACCTCCCGGACCAGCTGGCGCTTACGCTCATCCAGTTCGGCAATCACATCGGAGAAATCGGAGATGATCCGTTCCGAATATTCGAACGCATCCAGCAGGTCGTACACTTCGCCCTTATCGAGAAACGACTGCAGGGCGTTGCGGGTGTTCCGGGTATTGCGATGGCGGGTACGAAACCGGCCGCCGGCAGCCTCCACCATGGGCTGGGTGAACAGCCGGCCAAGGCGGGTGAAGGCATAGGTGCTCTGCATGGTGGCCTCGTCCACCTGGCGCTCCAGCCAGCCGTGCTCCAGCAGCTGATTCAGTATCCAGTTGGCCTGCTCACGCTGGGAACGGGCCGGGGCCTGGTGGGCCTCCGCTTCATCCTCGTCCAGCACCGGGCTGCGGGCGATGGTCTCCTCCAGGATCTCGATCACCTGATCACGCTGGAAACTGCGACTGTAATCAGCCAGCGAGCCATACAGAGTGGCGTAAAAAGTGCGCAGGCAGTCCAGCACCTGGCCACGGTATTTGCCGTTGAGCGGTTTGAAGAAGTGCTCCCGGCCCTGGGCAAAAAACACCTAGCAGTCCCTTCCGGGATGGCGCACTGAGGCGGCCGCCGCTGACCGGGCATTGAACAATCTGCTTGCCTGTGGTTTTCTCATTATCCGGTAGTGTCGGGGTTTTAGCTTAGGGATGGGCCGGTATTACAATGCAGAAAGGCGGTAAAAGGCAACCTCATTAACCAAACAGACCGGGCTGTACAGCCCCCGGGTGATACCGGAGTCCATCGACCCTTCCGGCAACACAAAGGCGTTATGAAGCGGGAGGGCTTTCCCAGGTGATGCGCCTCCCCCACCCGCCCGGCGGGTCGCTTACTCTTTGGGCAGGGTGACCGGTGAGACAAATCCGCTCGGCTTGATCGCCAGTACAGAACACTGCAACTGCTCCAGGATCGCCTCCGCGGTATTACCAATCAGTAATCCGGCGATACCGGTTCGCGCCACTGTCCCCATCACCACCAGATCGGCATCGATCTTCTCCGCCAGTTCCGGTATGACCGTGGCGGCCGCCCCCTGGTAGAGATGGAAACTGGGGGCCAGGTAGTCATAGGTCTCCTCGCCGATCCGCTCCTTGAACTGTTTGCGGAAAGCCTCCAGGGCCGCTTCGTGGCGAGACCGCACATCGTTGAGATAGGCCACACTGGCGGTTTCCGGATCATCACTCCATAACCGGATCGACAGTTCACCCGGCGCCTCCCAGACATGGGCCAGGTGCAGCGCGGCGAAATCGGACAGGGCCAGCGAACTGGACAAATCCAGTATCTGGCGATTCAGGCCCTGGTCCTCTGTATCGAGGTTGTCCAGATCAAAATCGACCGCCGCCAGTATGTTCTCATAGTTAGTCTTCTCTGCTTCCCGCACCAGCCACAGGGGACAGGGACAGTTGCGCAGCAGCTGCATATCGTCACTGCCGAACAGGCGCTGTATGAAGTCGGGATTTTCAACCGGTTTGATCAGCAGATCATAATGGTTGCGCAGCACCGCCCGAATGGCCTGGATAAACCGGGTCCCCACCAACACGTCGATCTGGATATCAAGCCGTTCCCGGTAAGGCTCCACCAGGGCTTCCAGTTCCTGACGACGATCTGAAACCATATGCGTCTGCAGTTTTTCCGAAATCGGACCACCTGCGGGAAGACCGATGCCCGCCGAAAGTACCGGGACCACGTCGATCACTGTCAGTTTCGCCAGACTGTTTTCCGCCATGGTGACGGCCCGTTCGAGGGAGGACGCCTGATCGGCCCCCGCTTCGGACAGGTAAAGAATATTGCTAAACAGGTTCATTCCGCTTATACCCCGTGCTGAAGAGCCAGTATTACACCCTATCCTGCATGCAGTCCGTGCAACGTCGCATGATCAGGACTCCTTTGTATCTTTTTCCAGAACCGGACGGTAACCCCAGTCCCGCACACCCTGAACCACCTGGTCGATTTCATCTACCGGTACATTGAGCATCTGCAGTGCACTGGCACCGAGACGCAGGCTGGCCTCAATGGTCTCCGGGTAAGCGTGGGAGGCGCCGGCATCCAGCAGCTGCGTACTGGACTCCAGGTCCCGCGCCCGAACCACCACCGGCACCTGGGGGCAGGCCCGACGCATATAGGATATGGCACCCAGGGCGGTGGCGGAGCCGTCCACTGTAATCACCAGCAGGGATGCCCGCTCCACGTGAATCGCCGCAAGCAAACCCGGGTCGGTGATGTCACCAAAAAACACCTGGTGACCGTCCGCCCGCCCCTGGGCTACCCGTTCTGGATCCGCATCGACGGCCACAAAAGGAATCCCGCAGGAGTGCAACAGCACGGCGATGGTATGGCCGACCCGGCCGTAGCCGCCGATCACAACCTGTTGTCCAGGAATATCTTTCAATCCCTCGGAAGAATCGAGCTTCGCACCAGCCCCCTTCACCAGGCGATTCACCACAGGTCCATTGAACCGAATCAGGATAGCCCCCGCAACCATGGAGAGGAGCACAGAGGTGATCGCTACCTGACTCAGCTGCAGATCCAGCACCTGTGAGTCGATCGCGATGGCGATCAGGGCAAGTCCGAACTCGCCCCCCACACTCAACATCAGGCCGGTGCGCCAGGCTACCCGTTTATCCGCTGTGACCCGGTGCACCATGATAGCCACGATCAGAATCTTACTTACCAGGATCAGTAGTGCACCCAGCAGCGCCCAATGCCAGATGGGCGGAATGGAAGCCGGGTCAAAACGCATGCCGATGCCGATAAAAAACAGCCCCAAAAGTACATCACGAAAGGGACTGACACTGGATTCAATCTGGTGACGGAACTCGGTTTCACCCAGCATCATACCGGCCAGAAAACCGCCAAAGGCCAGCGACAGGCCCAGGCTATGGGTGGTCCAGGCGGCGAACAGTGCGACCAGGAGGACGGTCAGGGTAAACATCTCCAGCGAGCGGCGTTCGGAAACCAGTTGAAACAGCGGCCCCAGCAACCAACGTCCGGCAAAAAACATCACCAGGAAAGCAAATACCGCCTTGGCCAGGGCCCAGACGAGGGTTACGGACAGCACATCCGGCGCTACCGACATACCCAGAACCGGAATGATGACCAGGAACGGCACCGCGGTCACATCCTGAAAAACCGACATGGCCAGACCGAGCCGTCCATGCTGGCTGTTCTCCTCCCCCTGCTCGGTCAACAGACTGGCAATAATGGTGGTGGAGGATTGGGCAAATACCGCCCCGAATACAAAGGCCGCCGCGACCGGCAGACCGGCCAGCCAGACCACCACGCCGGCCACCAGGGTGGTGAACACCACCTGCCCGGTCCCCAGGCCGAGAATCTGATTCCGCAGTGCATTCAACTGGGGTATGGAGAAGTTGAGTCCGATGGTGAACAACAGAAAAACCACGCCGAACTCGGCCAGCGCATGCAGCTCCGGCATGGAGACAACCGGCCCCATGGTATAAGGGCCCAGCACCACGCCCACCAGCAGATAACCCAGGCTGGTGGGAATGTGCAGGCGCTGAAACGTCACCACGATGGCAATCGCAACGGCCAGAAGAAGAAGGATTTGTGCCAGATGTTCCATATAGGGTTCCGTTTCACCGCAAGACCCGACTGATACCGATTGTCCGGCAGGCCTTGCACTGATGATAGCTATTTTGGATCCGGTGGGCTTTGACCACACTCAGGATTTTGCCAACCGGTTATACAAACAGATACTGCTGTCAAATCCAGCCCAAGCAGCTCCGGGTACCGGGCGTCCCGGCTCTACGACAACCGAACCGGTCCGGCAGTTCGCATCTGTTTTCGGTCTGCCATGAAAAAGTGGTAGCAAACGACTGGCAAAAAAAGAACCCTTTACAGGGTCTCTTCTCTAGCTGGGTCACGGGGTATCCAGTGGTTTGGACATCAGAACCAATCGGCACCTATTCACGACTGGTAACATACCATCTTCCGAGCATAACGAACCAGATAGCCCATCTGGTAGCGCGCTGGGACGACCTGAAATTCAACAACCAACGCACCGGGAAGCAGACCAGCCCCGGGGAACAGAGAAAACGTCAGCGCGGTCTGGAATCACCTCCATCATCCATGCCCATGCAACACTGATCCTGCAAAAAGCCGATCAGATTATCTAAATGTTCATACTCGGGTATACAGACAATGCTGCGGCTGTGCTTCTCCTGCCTGATCAGTCCGACCCGGGCCATGCGTGCCAGGTGGTGTGACAATGTTGAAGCGGGAATCCCCAGGGCTTTCTGTATCTCCCCTACCGGTGCCCCTGCATGTCCGGCTTTGACCAGGAACCGAAACACTGACAGCCGGTGGACATTCCCCAGTTCGGCCAGACTGGCCGCGACTTGCTCGTGATCCATGATCATTCCACTTATTTCGATATTTTTAGAATTATAGTTGACCAGGCAGGATGCAGCAATTTAGGATTCCGTATTATTTCGATTATTCTAGAAATACAGGAACCTTTAAGATGGCATCTCAACTCCAGGATACACTCGGCATGTTCGCCTTTCTGGCCGTCGAACTGTCTGCATTATTTATCGGGATCAGCCTGCTGGTGGGCGTTGTTCAACGTCATATCCCGCCATCCAGGGTGGAAACCCTGCTGGGAGCCCATCGACGCAGGGGCTACTTCCTGGCCGCCGGCCTCGGTGCAATCACACCTTTTTGCAGCTGTTCAACCATCCCCATGTTGAAGGGCTTGATTCGGGCTCGGGCGGGATTCGGACCGATGATGGTGTTTCTGTTCGCGTCCCCATTGCTGAACCCCATCATTGTGGCCCTGCTGATCGCCACTTTCGGAATCACGCTGTCCAGTATCTACGTACTGGCAGCATTCATGGTCTCCCTGGGTGCCGGCCGACTATTGCAAACGCTCGGATTCGAGCGCTATGTACGACAAGAGAATACTTCGCAAGAGGTCCAATACGGCCCCCCTGCCAATGGGTGCTGCAACGCGCCCGCTGTTGCCAGACAGGAGAGCGTTTGCTGTGACAGCCGCCCCCTGGAAGAGGTCTCTGTAAGCGGCGCTTCGACCGCAGTGGCGACGGGTGGTTGTTGCGAGGCCCAAATAAGCGCACCCGGGACAGGGAAAGGACGCTATACCGGCGTATGGCGTGAAACCTGGTCAGATTTCAGACAGGTTCTGCCCTATCTGCTTGTCGGCATTGTCATTGGCAGCGCGATCTACGGCTTTATGCCCAGCGGCCTGCTGGAAAAACATGCCGGTCCCGACAATCCCTTGGCCATTCCTGTGGCTGCCATTATCGGTATTCCCCTCTATATCCGTGCAGAAGCGGTAATACCGATGGCCGCCGCTTTGATGGCCAAAGGGGTTGGTGCTGGAACAGTACTGGCGTTGATTATCGGGAGCGCTGGCGCCAGCCTCACCGAGTTGATCCTGCTGCGCTCTCTGTTTACGCTCAGGTTGTTGGCGGCCTTCGTGGCCATTGTGTTGGCCATGGCCATGGTTGCGGGTTACACGACGTTTCTGTTTTTCTGATTAAAAAGCTCCACCCATGAGGAGGATCCGGTACATGGGTGGAGCGCCTGCACGCATGGTGATGTTTACTGTTACATCGCCAGCGCTTTCACAACCTCTTCGGGAGTGTGGATGGTACCCAGAATCAGCGGGCTGCCCCAGCGGGGTTGATAGAGATTCTCGGGTACCGATGCCAGTGAAATCATCAGATTATTGAATGCCTCGATATCATCGGTTTCAAAATAGGTGATGAAATCGGTGTCGTCGATACCAGTAGAGTGGTAAAGCTTCCGTTTAACGTTAACCAGGTAAGCCAGGGTTGGAGCGGTATGCTCTTCCATCTTTTTCAGCCGCTCCTCCTGGGTCATATTCCACCACTCTGCGCTTTTCTTTACAGGTACCACCAGGAAATAACGGGGAGGGGCAGCACTGTAGGTGGCAGACTTGAGGCCTGCGTTGAGCGACGGTGACTGCTTTTTGTCGATATAGTTAAGTGCCTTGGTAACACCCACCAGTGTTTCAGTCGGCATTGAGTAACGACCCAGCGTGGTCGCCGCAAACTCCACCATAAACTCCTGATCGCTTTTCAGGTCATAAGCGTGCAGTCGAATAAGAAAATCCGACTGTGCTTCCAGACCACGGGTCAGGTACATATCCACCAGCACTTTGCCTTTGTACTTCTCTATCAACGAAGTGACTTCATCAACGGCGTTCATACGGGTTTCGGCAGGCAGCAATGCCCACTCCTGTGTTACCTTGTAGGCGTTGAATGCGCCAAACACACCTGTGTCCTTTAAAATTTTTGCACGCTCCACCATCATGGGCTTCATACCCATGTCGGCTGCCTGCACGGCAGGCACAGCCGTGATCATTCCGAGCAAGGCGACAATAATGCTTTTTGTAAACATCTTTTTCATCATGACATCTCCGGTTAGTTGCTTCATTGTGTCTCAGCGTTAATTGCTTAAGAGCACGGTTATTAATCCGCTTTTTCTACAGGCTCCCCGGTTCTCCTTCGGAAGCCTCACAAACTACTCCTGGGCCGCATCCGGATCATAAAATTTGGATATATCCTTGTGTGCGATACCCTTGTGACAATCGATACATGTCTCACCGGTTTTCAGAGCCTTGCGGTGACGCCGCTTTGCGGTGGACTTTTGCGCATCGGAAGACATGGCCTCCCAACTGTGGCAGTTTCGACACTCTCTGGAGTCGGTGGCTTTCATGGTGGCCCACACCCGGTTGGCCAAATGGAGTCGTCTCGCTTCGAACTTCTCCGGTGTACTGACCGTACCCATAATCTTGTGGTATATCTCTCCACTTGCCTGTACTTTGCGAACTATTTTATGTACCCAGTCTTTCGGTACATGACAGTCGGAACAAATCGCCCTGACCCCGCTCCTGTTTGAGTAATGAACGGTTTCGGTGTACTCCTTGTAGACGGTATCCTCCATCTCATGACAGCTGATACAGAACTCCAGGGAGTTGGTAGCCTCCATAACGGTGTTGAAACCACCCCAGAAAATAATACCGGTCACGAAGAACACCATGGCCCCGATTAGGGTAAAGCTGCCCAACCATCCGAGCTTTCTCGTCTTGCTTAATATTTTCATATCCACTGTTTCCTTCTACATCCACTACCCGGAGGTTGAAGACAGAAGCCCTTTACTGAATTGATTGCTGTTTCGGCAGACACAAAGAGATGTCGTTGAGATAGGCGAGCTCCATCTCAATGTAACCAGCCATCAGGTCAGTGAGCGCTATATAGAACGGTTCAATCTTCCTTTTTCTTACTTCCTCCTGGAGTGGGCCCATCCAGGGTCCAAGGTGACGCTCGAGAAAATCACGCTGTGCGCGGATATAAGGGGTTTTATCGATACCAATCTGACACTGCTTCAACGTCAGAAATTGCATGAACTCCAGTTCCGCTGTGATGCGATCCTCCAGCTCATGCAGCTCTTCGCTGACCTCGAGACCGAAGTTGTTGTAGAAATCCTTCAGTTCCAGCAACAACTCAGCCTTACCGCCACCCCGCACATAGCTCCCTTCATAGAGCGATACGCTGCGCTTTGGCAGGTCAGTTTCGAACGCGGTCAGATAGGCCGCCTCAAACTCCTCATAATCGGCAGTCATGCAGAGGTTCGGTGCAATGGTTGTCTGGAACTCTTCCAGTAACTCCGGTACCGCTTTATCAACCGCAGCGCCCAGGTCTCGAACAAATCCACCTTGGTTCCAGTATTCATGCAACTCCGCATCCGGGTAAGACAACCCCAGTGCTATCAATCCATACATGCTTGCACGACCTTCATCTATCGAGCTGACAGATACATTCATAACGTTTGCTCCTTAATACCTACTCTATTGAATATCGGGTTAGGGCTAATAACTGTCAGGATCTATTGCATTTTCCTGGAGCTCTTCGCGTATTGCTGGTGCTTCGCCGTTGAATACACCAATCAGTTTGAAGTGTTCATGTATCGGCTTAACGTCACTGTTTTCGCCATGCAGTACAGATTCCAGGTAATCAAACTTGTACTTATCCCCCAGCGCCGGAGTGAATGGTGTATAGGGCGGATGAGTGGCGGCAAAACCGGAACCTTCGTAGTTCAGGTGACAGGCGGCGCATTTGGCCTCGTAGTCGTAGTTCTGGCCGGCAGCTATCAGGACACTACGATCGGTATACTCGCCCTCTCTTCTCAGGGTGTTTTCCGCTTCGCCATGCAGCTCACGAAACTGGCTTCCGGCCCCATGACACGATTCACAGGTAACGCCCTGAAGGGATTTTTTCAGACCAGCCGGTAAATCTTCACTGTATCCGCCAGGTTCACCATATCCGGTGGTATGGCAACCAATGCAGTTATGGTCCTTGGTGTAATCCTTGGCAGGATCGAGCATGGCCAATTTCTTGGCTTCACTTTTTACATTCGGCTTAAGTGATTCATACGCTTTTGCATGAACCGTCTCTTCAAAGGTTTCTCCCTGAAGGTCATGGCACTTTATACAGACCTCCTTTCCCTCGTAGGTTGCAGACGCGCCAGCCGCTGATACTGTGCCGCTGAAAGCCACCAGGCCAATTAAAACCGTACTGGTTATCAACAGTGATCGATGAATACCAATAGACATGTTAAGTCCTCTCGAATAGATGGGGATGGCAATCATGGGGTGGGTGAAATGCACCCACCCCACTCCTACCTTCAGGTTAACGGTGAGATCATCATGGAATCGCTCATTTCACCAATCATGGTATCCATGAGTGCCGATCCTTGACCCGCCATCTTCTTTTCGCGCTCAGCCCGCAGGATATCCAGCACACCGACCACATCCGGACCAAACAGTCCCTGAAGCACTTCCAACGGCATCTTCTGTGTGGCAAGCATGTTGCCGTTTTCGTCTTCCTTTAAGGGACCGACGAAGGGAGGGATATAGAGTACGTTGGGCTTGGTACCGAACTCCGGATGCATGGGCATTGCTACTTTCCACAACTTAGCCAGCTTGTAGACCGAGCTTTCGGTGTCATCAATAAACCCGACGTGCATGGCACGACCAACACACTGAGCGACACATGCGGGTGCTACACCCTTCTCTATACGCGGGAAACAACCGATACACTTATTGGCTTTTTGATCGGTAGTGTTGAAGTAAACCTTGCCGTAGGGACACGCCTTGATGCACTCCTGGCGACCTTTGCATTTATCCAGGTTTACTATATTGAGTCCGTCTTCCGCCCGTTTATAGATTGCATCGTTGGGACAGGACTCCAGACATGCCGGATTTTCACAATGGTTACACATGCGCGGCAGATACTGGAACATATTGTTGGGGTACTCTCCCGTACCCTGCTCTTCATCCCAGTTCGGCGCCCAGCGGGGTTCTGGGCTCGGTTTCACCCTGCCTTTTTTACCTTCAAACAGACGGGCGGCATAGTCGTACTCAAACGGCACACCATACTCGTCCAATGTGGGTTTATGGCCATCTTTCTGCAACACGCCATTCTTGTAGCCACCGCCTTTTTTCTCCCAGTTCCTCGGATACCCCAGGCCCGGGGTGGTTTCCACATTACGCCAGTACATGAACTCCTGACCTGGCGAGGTCGTCCAGAGTTTTTTACAGGCGACAGTACAGGTCTGACATCCGATACATTTGTTCAGGTCGACAACATAGGTCAACTGACGATTAGGTTTCACTAACATCTTGTTGGACATGATTTCTATTCCTCTTAGGTGATCAGCCATGGAGGCTGATCACCGTATTGGTTTGCATATTTACACTGGCATCAGACGGTGACAGAACCGGTGTAGCGACGCACTTCGACTCGGGCATCCCGTTGCACACCACCCGGACCGTAGTAGTTGGGTTTGAACTTGAGGTGTGCATAGTTGCCTACCAGTGCGGTCGGGTTTAAGCGAACAGGCAATGGACTCTGAGAGCTGCCGTCTCCAATAAGATCCATGTAGAGCTCCGGCTCATGGTGCATGCTCACGCGGCCAGTCTGCTCTCCGTTACGGATCTTGCACCTCACAATGACCCTGCCGTGATCGTTGAACACCTCGACCCAGTCGTTATCGCGGATACCACGTGCCTTGGCATCTGCCGGCGAGATTTCGCACATTGGGCCGCCACGCTGCAGGCGCAATTGCAGGATGTTATCCTTCCAGGTGGAGTGGATCGCATATCGGCTATGGGGCGTGTTGAAGCGCAAGGGATATTGGTCAGCGTCAACCGGTGCCTTGTAGACCGGTAGCTCTACACCCATCTCGAAGAACGTGGCATGGTCGATGTAGAACTGTTCCCGCCCGGTCAGTGTCGGCCATGGTTTCTTCTTGATGATGAAGTTTTGCAGGGGTACGTAGGGCACGCCCTCCTTCATCGGAGAGGTCCAGTTGCTCTTGAAGCGCTGGGGTCCCTCCTTGCGAATCATGTCCAGAGTGATACCTGCTGTCTGCGGCGCGTTGTCCAGGATAAACTGACAAGCCTGCACATCTGTTTCCAGCTTTCCTTCATCGGTTTGCAGATCATAAAGCTTGGTAAGATCGCGAGCGATGTTGAACTTTTCGTCGAAGTAGCGTGTGAACCCTTTCTTTTTCGCAACCTCGCCCACCTTTTTGGCTAACAGCGCGAAAATCTCCCAATCAGGTTTTGATTCCCACATCGGTTTGATGGCCGGCTCAGTCATATGAATAAAGGAGTGCTCCTCCGTCATACTCAGATCTGTTTTTTCATACCAATGTGCACTGGGCAGAACGACATCTGAATAGAGCGCCGTCGAATCCATCCGGAAGTTCATGTCAACGGTCAGATTCATTTTCGGCCACAGGTTCCGAAGCACGTAGTCGAGACCCTTGGCATTGTTCAGCCAGTTTCCGCGATAGCAGATGAACACTTTTGGATCCCGGCCATTTTGTGGATAGAGCGGCATCTGGCCACTTTCGATGGATTCCCGAAGATACTTCGCTGTATCAATACCTTCATTCTCCATCGCGTCGTAGACATTACCGTGGTAATAGGTCCACAGCGTGGTCTGACAGAAACGATGTTTTTTCGGACTGTACGGGAAGGAGAGTTTGACAACACCCAACAGTGGCGTAGGCTTCCATTGTCCCACATAGTGGTTGACACCGGTGCCGTTGTAGCCTTCGTTACCGGTCACCGCACAGAGCAATATAAACGTACGCAGTACTGTATCACTCCAGTACCAGTGATTCGTGCCACCACCGGTGATAATCATCGAAGGTTTGTTCTTGGCAAAATCACGGGCCATTTGAGTAATGACGCTTGGAGCCACACCCGTAATCTTTGAAACCTTTTCAGGGGTATACTCTTTCAGCTTCGGTTTATATACCTCAAATACCGGCTGTACCTTTACCGTCTCGCCATTAGCCAGTTTCACTTTATAAGTGCCTTCCAGGGCGGGATCCAGATCGCCAAGATCAAGATAGCCATCCGGGAAAGTAAAGGTATTGCGCCCCATGAAGCCTGGTTGGAGTTTTGCCTTTTTCTCCGGCTCTTCACCCCAACTACCTTTCATCAGCACCGGCTTTTTGGTCTTGGTGTCCCAGGTATAGAATTTCGCATCAGAACCACCTTCCACCACGTCCGATTCCCGCAGGTACATCTTGGTATCTTTGCGAACCAGGAAGGGCAGATCTGTCTGCTCCTTAAGGTTGTGAATATCGTGGAGATTCTCATTGACAATCACGTTGACCATGCCCAAGGCCAGGGCCGCATCTGTGCCCGGTTTTATACCGACGAACACGTCCGCCTTGGTGGCAGTGGCGTTGAAGTCAGGAGAGATAACGTACATCTTGCTGCCATTAAGGACAGCTTCCTGAAGGAAGTGCGCATCCGGAATACGGGTCTGGGCGCTGTTTGCACCCCACATCAGGATGGTCCGGCCGTTGAACCAGTCCGCTGTTTCGCAGGTATCACCCTGGAGCCCCTGCACCTGGGTCTGTCCGGTCGGATGATCACCATACCAATCAAAGAAGGTGTGTGTGTGGCCACCAATAAGGGAGGCGAAACGGTGACCTGCAGCAAATGATACCGGTGCAACAGCAGGTACCGGAGTAAAGACACTGATACAGTCAGACGCTTCTTCTTTAATAGTGTCAACGATCCCATTTGCAATATATTCCAGCGCTTCGTCCCAGGAGACGCGACGCCATTTGCCTTCGCCCCGCTCGCCGACACGAATGAGTGGATACTTGATGCGGTGCGGACCGTATTGATAATCAACGGCACATTCGCCCTTGTTGCAACCACGGGGGTTGTATTCAGGAACACCGGTCAGCTTTGGGATATCTTTCGACTGCTCTTCCCGCATCACCACGCCATTCTTGGTGTATACGAAATGCGGGCAGGAACCGGTGCAGTTCAGAAGATGTGTGCCGCGCGTTTTCTTATCCCATGACCACTGCTCACGATGATAATTTTCCCACCCGGAATACTCATGCTGCATCATCGGATCTTTGGTCTGTGCGAGAGTTCGCATGACCACTGACCCACTCGCCAGCATGCCTATGGATACATGCCCCATGGTTTTCAAGAAACCGCGACGTGTCGAACCGTACTTACTCATTATTAATTCTCCCAATGTCACATTTTTACCCGTACGAGTAGTGCTAACACCCGCCCGAATACCGCCAAACTAATTACCAATAACAATCTCGCCTAAAACGAACCTGCTTTATTGATCAGTGCTAAAGGACCCGTTCCCAATGATTAAAAACTTCTCCGACTCTCAACAGGTAATTGGCAAAGGAATCTGATGTCTCCACGCTACAATCGAAACGGCCGATACCTGACGAACAACCTATCCACGATGCGTTTCAGAAATTACGTGCGTAGTGTGTGCGCCATTCAATCTGCTGGCCAATCACAAAACCGTGAGCTCTCGAACTCGTGAATTTTCGTAGTTAATTGATCGGTATTTATAGACTGAGTAAAAAAGACTGCTGGCCTGATTACATCTCTGTGTCACATGGCATGAAGGAACGGAAAAATTATTTATGAAACGCACGCTTACAGAAAAGGAGGTCGGCCTGATGTGGAATAGATATTGGCGCTAATAACAGGCCAATTGACACCATTAGAATATCCTCATAAACCATACCTACCGATGACCAAAGAATGCTCCAGCAATCAAACTGAACTCCATTCCAAATGATCTGTGGACTAAGGAATCTTTCTGTTATCATGCCCCCGCCCGGATATGGCGAGGAGCGTCGGCCTGGTTATTTAGACAGAGTTTTAAATTGCCGGATCATTTTTGCGACAGTCATGCTTCAGTGAGACAAGCCCCTTTTGAAGGTTGCCAAGAGAGGCATTCAACGATTAACTTCCGGTTAGCCGGTTGGACCGATGCGAAATGCAGCCGAAGCACAGAAATTCCCACCTCTCAACAGGCGGGTTTGCATTGCACGACAGGCGTGCCTGTGTTGTCGATCTCTCAGAGACGAGTTGAACAACGATTAGGACGATAGGTTAACGGTGGGCCAGGTGATTAAAACGACTGGATAGTCCAGCATCAGCGAGCCGGGGTTCTGGAAAGGCCCGAATATATCTGGTTCCAGACAACCCCTACTACCAGTCGTCATCTAATCCAACCTATGGCCCGAGTAACTGGACTACTGATCTCCATCACAGAGTAGTCAGCTTACTACTGCACGTAGCGCAGGGACTCCGTATAGTCAACGTGTCTACCAACAACGAGGGAATTCATGCACAGCAAAGCTTTTTTTGCGCATACTTATCCGGTCATCGGGATAGGTGGCGGTTGTGGGCGTAGTAGACGGAGTCAGAATAACCGGCTACTGGCAATCAGACAGACATCGATAGCCGGACCGAACCATAGTGCCTTCCGGGTAGCCAGAAGTTTTAGATATCTCCAGATAATCAACCAAACAACCGCCCAGTGCGCACTGAAATGGTGCACACGGCAGACCGCTGTGCTTGCTACAGACCGTTACAAGACTACAGGGTGACCCGATAGTGATGGAATCCAAAAATAATTCCCTGCTACTTCAGAACAGCTTGTCCGCTCGCGTCATCGTCTATTCATTACTTGTGACGGTACTGGTTACCTCGCTAATGGCATTCCCCCTGGTGGCACACTACAGTGACAATTGGTTAAAGAACCGGGTGGCTGCCGCATACCTGATATCACTGGCAACGGAATCTTCTTCAGAAGGATCTGTTAACCGAAACCTGGAGCAACGCCTGTTAACACAGGCCAACGTATTAGGCATCACCATTCGAAAAGCCGATAACCAGACTTTTATGCTCGGCCCCGATATGCCGTTGGTTTTCGATTATCACCATGATCTGCGCTATTCCACCATGCAATCCACTCTGTCACTCCTGTTGAAAGCGACCATGGGTGGCGGCCAGAAGATAATCCATATCACCGATAACGCACCCGGTGCAGTCAGGGCACTGGTGGAGATTGATATCGGTTGCCACGAGCTGTTTTTACAGGCAATGGATAGTACCAAGCGGGCGCTCGGCACTGCTCTACTAACGGCGCTCCTGATGTCGATCTTTTTTTATGGATTTCTCCAGATTTCAGTTGTGCTACCACTTCAACATCTGACTAGCGGTATCCTTGCCTTTCGTGCTGACCCGAATGATGTTTCCAGAACTAATCTAGTTAGTGGTCGCATTGATGAGATTGGTATCGCAGAGGAAGCTTTCCAACAGATGCAGAACGATATTCGCGCCACACTGGTACTGCGCACCCGTTTAGCCGCTATAGGAATGGCGGTAACAAAAATCCAGCATGATCTAAAGGGTTTACTCTCATCCGTTATGGTTGTCTCAGATACCCTGGAGACAAGCCGGGATCCTGAGGTTCGAAGGATATTCCCCGGGCTGATAACCGCGATCGACCGGGCGGTGGAGTTGTGCCACAGCAGCTTAAACTTCGCGACAGAAGGCCCCCTCCGACTCGAGTTGGAAAAATTCAACCTGTTTACCTTCATCGAGGAGTTGTTCAAGGAGTGCAACTCGGGCAGAAAAGTAGCGCTCATTAATCAAGTTCCACCGGCATTGGTAATGGTAGGTGACAAGGCCCAACTCCGCCGTGTGATCGGCAATCTGATACTAAATGCGCTGGAAGCGGATTCCAGTAAGATCATCGTATCGGCCGTCATTCGGCAGGATAGGGTGGAAATTGATATTACAGACAACGGAACGGGGATACCTGAGAAGCTTAAATCCCAGATATTCAAGCCCTTTATATCTTCGACAAAAGCAGGAAATAGCGGACTCGGATTGTCAATCGCCAAAGATGTGGTTTCAGCACATGGCGGTACAATTTCGATTGTCGTATCAGAACCAGGCAGAACGGTATTCAGTGTACACCTACCGATTCCCGCGGATTATTAACATCTGATTAAGCTTTTACTGACTAGTCATGTGATTTGGTTTTCGACTCTATCTCCTCTACCAGTACCAGGTATCGGTTATTCGCAGAATGCATCGCATCAATAACCAGGCAGATCACAATTTCAGTAATGAAATAAAAAACCAGCAGCACCCAATCCTCAGTGACAAATTCGCTGATAGGGTGTGGGAAGAAAAACATTGAAGCGAGTACCCCTCCAAGTCCAGCCACCATAAGCCCCGGTCCAAGTCCACCTATGAGTGCGGCCAGGGCCGTAGCCGGGAAAAAGGTGATGAAAGGTGCACTTGCAGAGGTGTGCGAAGTGATTATAAGACGCAGTACAATCGCACCTATCACCAGCGCGATACCTATCAGATAGTGATTAAGACTACCAAGCGCCTCCTTATGCCTGATACTAAGCAACGGATACCGCATTAAAATACCTCACACCAAGTTCTCATTAATCGTGTACATCGACGCTTTACAGAATATGACAAAAACCTGCAACCAAACGTTCTGTTAGAAGCATAATTTAATTACAATATTCGAATATGGAAAAATAATTAATCTACTTTTCCACATTAAAGACAACTGCCAATTCAGAAGAGGGCTAACCTTACACACTAGTTAGATCGATGACCAGCATTTGCCACTGGAAACCACTAGCGTTCAAACCATCTGTTCGGTATCAGAGCCCCCTGACTGACTTTCAGCCGGGCAATATCGGCATAGCTGAAATCTTCATTTCCAAACCGCTATTTCTACAGTGAAGCCTATCCTTTCGTATGGATAGCTGATCTACCAAAGGCACTATTAAGGCCCTGCCACATCATAGAATTAGTCTGGTTAGCGGTGTAACCAGTGATCAGATATGAAGATATCTGTTTACGTATAATGCTTGTTAAAACCGGAACGGCAATTCATATCGGCCCGTGTCGCCGTTTTGAAATCCAACCAGCTATTGTTGGCAGTTGATGCGACCTGCTGGGCCAAGCCTTAGCAAGGGTATTAATATGGGTTGGGAATAGCGCTTACACGGACCAGCCTGAGAACGCTGACAATGGACCTTGCATGCTTGGCAGATAGAGTGCACCACTCCCTGAGCCGGCAAGTTAACGGTTTACAGGTTAATAAACCGGAAGTAACTGACGACACAGGCCGGGGTGGCGGTCATTCACCCCGACATGACATATGGTTTTCACCATCATTCAGTCGATAACCACCCGGTTCCGTTATTAGCATCCGGCGACCATCCTTGAGCGGGTCGATTTTCTGCCGCAAGCGATAAATATGGGTTTCCAGCGTATGCGTTGAAATTCCCGCATCGAACCCCCAAACAACATCCAGGAGTTCCTCGCGACTGACAACACCTTCCGTGCGACAAAGATGCTTCAGGATGGCCACTTCCTTATCGGTTAAACGTATTCGTCGACCATCACCGACTGTCAGGTATTTATCAGCCGGGCGAAATGTATAGGGCCCCATATTTATGGCTACATCATCATACTGGTGATGCTGACGAACCTGGGCGCGTATCCGGGCCAGCAATACACTGAAGCGAAACGGTTTAGCGATGTAGTCGCTCGCCCCGGCGCTGAGACCCAGTATGGTATCCTGATCGGAATCGAAACCCGTCAACATGATAATTGGCGTATTCACGCCACTTCGCCGCAGGGAAGAACAGACATCGATTCCATTGCCATCCGGCAGGCCGACGTCGAGGCAAATGGCATCGAATGACTCACTTTTAGCCCGTTCCAACCCCTTTTCAGCGGTAGCTTCCGTCACCACGATATAACGTTCGCGCTCCAGTTGTCCTGAGAGTGACTGAACCAACAGCGCATCATCATCAATAAGCAGGATTCGGTAATTGGGCATATTTTATTCCGGTAAACAAATTAAATCTCATCGACAATCGATCGGCATAGAATCTGCGATGCCTTTTTCCCTGAAGCAGGCAGACCAATTCGAGAGAAGATGTGAACTTTGGGAGTAATCTCTATTAACCCAACCGATTACAGCGACTCGCCAACCTAATCCCGGACGGTGGAAACAATCCGATATCGCTGATTTATGTCGGCATCAAATTATATATTGATCAGCTGATTATTCACCAGTCAATAAGCGTGAGTCTCTTGATAATTGTCAATCAAGTGTTGTTTGGATCGCCCTCATCTCTTGGACAGGCCACAGGCCGGGGAGTGACATATCATCGATAGGGTTCTACGACTCTTTTTCTGCCCGATCGGAGAGTGGGGCATCGGAGCCAGAGGGCTGGTCCGGTTTGGGTAAGCGGACTGGGTATGACGATCAACCAAGCTGGCCAGGGGAAGTGACGGCCAGGCTCAATTGAGCCATATATGGTGAGAGAACAGCCACTGACCGGCTGCGGATTAAAGACTTTGTAGTTAATTTGGCGGAGAGGGTGGGAGTCGAACCCACGGACCCCGCAAGGGGTCACTTGATTTCGAGTCAAGCCCATTCGGCCACTCTGGCACCTCTCCAAATTCTTTGCTGCTTTTTTAACGGTGCTGCGCACCGTCGAGTCAAGCCCATGACTCCGGGCATCCTGCCCTACGCCCTTCGGGCCGCCCTGCGGGCGTTAAAATCGCTCCCGGCGATTTTTGCGGCCACTCTGGCACCTCTCCAAATTCTTTGCTGCTTTTTTAACGGTGCTGCGCACCGCCGAGTCAGGCCCGCTACTTTAACTGAACCATCCGGGCAATGGCAGCAGAGGGGTGGCTATTATCCCCACACACCGGCCACATGGCAAACGCTGCCCGGGAGCCGATTTAGCGTTATGCTGGAACCTACTCTAAAATAGCCGGTCGATTGTACACGAATTCATTCAGCCGTTAACCTCGCCAAGGCGAAAAAAGGTACCCTGTCCAGCATGCGTATTCTCTGGATTCTGCTTGCAAGCCTGCTGCTCTCCAGTTGCAGCATCCCTAAACCCCTGATCGAGCGCATCAAGGAGGAGGGACAGCTTGTGGTGATCACCCGCAATAACCCCACCACCTATATTAAGGAAGGGGATACTATCCAGGGTCTGGAGTATGAACTGGTGGAGGGATTTGCCGCAGAGTTAGGGGTCACGGTCAAGTATGTGATCCTGGACAGCTTTGATGAGATTCTGCCGGCTATTGTGAGGGGTGATGCCCACTTCGCCGCCGCTGGCCTGACCGTCACCAGCAGCCGGGAACTGGCTGTCCGGTTTACCCCTGAATACCAGACGGTGACTGCCCAACTGGTCTACAAGGGCGGCAATCCGCGTCCCAAGGCCATCACTGATACGGTCGACGGTGTGCTGGAGGTAGTCGCAGGCAGCAGCCACGAAGAGCAGTTGGAACAGCTGCTGCTCGAGTACCCGGAACTGAGTTGGACCGCACAGCGCGGGGTTGAAAGCACGGAACTGCTCAACCTGGTCTATGAGGGGTTAATCGACTACACCATTGCCAACTCCAACGAAGTGGCCCTGGCCCGACGTTTTCATCCCGAACTTCGGGTCGCCTTCGAGCTGGGCGACGAGATGCCCCTGGCCTGGGCCTTCCCCCATGCCGAGGACAACAGCCTGTATAAGGCCGCCAAGGCCTATATCAGACGAATCAAGGAAGACGGCTCCCTGGAACAGCTGCTGGAGCGCTACTACGGTTATGTGGAGAAACTGGGTTTTGTGGACAATCGCACTTTTGCCCGACACATGGTACAGCGTCTGCCGCCTCTGATCCCCCTGTTCAAACAGGCTGCGGAAGAGAACGATATGGACTGGCAACTGCTCGCAGCCATCGGCTATCAGGAGTCCCACTGGAATCCCGAAGCGGTCTCCCCCACCGGCGTCAAAGGGATCATGATGCTGACCAATGCCACCGCCAAGCAGATGGGTGTGGAGGATCGTACCGACACAGCACAGAGTATCAGCGGCGGCGCCCGTTACCTGCGACGGATAGAGAAAAAACTCCCGGAGCGGATTCAGGAACCGGACCGGACCTGGATGGCTCTGGCCGGTTATAACGTCGGCTTCGGTCACCTGGAAGATGCCCGCATCCTCACCCAGCGGGGCGGTGGTGACCCGGACAAGTGGGCGGATGTAAAACAGTATCTGCCGCTACTGGCCCAGAAGAAGTACTACAAGACCGTCAAGCACGGCTATGCCCGCGGCAAGGAGCCGGTTCATTACGTGGATAACATCCGCAGTTATTACGATTTACTGGTGTGGCACAACCGCAAGCAGAAGAAGAAGACAACCCACGCAGTGATCGAGACCCTGCCGGCCGCCCTGTAACGCGCCTGCCGTCCCGGCTGTGTTCAGCGACGCGCACGAAAAAAGGCCCGCAACATCTCCGCGCACTCCTCCGCCAGCATCCCACCTTCGGCCTGCACATGATGGTTGAACCTTTCGTCTGATGGCAGCAGACGGAACACGCTGCCGGCGGCCCCACCCTTGGGGTCCGCCGCACCGAATACCACCCGGCTGACCCGGGAATGGACAATGGCCCCGGCACACATGGGACAGGGTTCCAGGGTGACGTAGAGGGTGGTACCGGGCAGCCGGTAGTTGTTCAGCCGCAGCCCGGCATCCCGCAGCGCCATGATCTCTGCATGGGCGGTCGGATCGCTGGCGGCGATAGGCCGGTTCCAGCCCTCACCCACCACTTCACCATCCTTGACCAGCACCGCTCCCACCGGCACCTCCCCTTCCGCCTCCGCCCGTCGGGCCAGGGTCATGGCGTGGCGCATATACATCTCATCCGCCGACAGCGGGGTCTGATTCTGATTCATGATCACTCGATTGTGCAGAATTCGCGAACATCCCAGGATGCTACCGGGTCAGGAGCCGGGCATTGCCGCGCTTCGGTAAGCCAACGGCAGGACGTATCAACGGTACAAACTGATCCGGCTACTTTACCAAATCAACGGCCATTCCGGTGTCAAAATCCACAACACAGGTGAACAGATTCGGGCAAAAAGCTGATTCGTATTATTTATAAGCGATAACGCTATCGCTTATCAGCCCCGCTAAACCTGCCAAAAACATCCCGGATTCCCGCTTTACCCGGGTAATTTCCCTAATAAATCATAGAGTCACATTATCCGTCAGCAAAGCATCTTGATTGCCCCGTTGCCACCGATACCCGAGAATCATCAACCCACTTTTACAGTGGCCGCCTGCCAGGCCTCCCTGCGATCGGAGAGAGAACGCATCGGGTCTTAAACCGTCGGGGCGAATTCAAACTTAATGGAATAAAATAATTATGAAGTATCAGAAGCAACTGCTGGCTGTCGTCCTATCAACCCTCTTCAGTTCCCTCACCTGGGCAACCAACGGCATGAACCTGGAGGGTTACGGAGCCAGGTCCAGTGCCATGGGGGGAGCCGGCATGGCCTTTGACACCGGTAACTCTGCCGTGATGAACAATCCCGCCACACTGGCCATGGTTCAGGAAGGAACCGCACGGTTCGGTCTGGGTGTACGCATGCTGGGACCCGATGTCAGTGCATCCATGCCCGGCACTCAGGCGGATTCGGATGGTACCGCCTACTATATGCCCTCCATCTCCTATATGCGCCGGGGCGGCAAATTCACCTATGGCGCAGCCGTGCTGGCCCAGGGCGGCATGGGCACCGATTACAGCGCCAACTCCTTTCTGGCGGCCGGCTCTGGTCAGGAGGTACGCTCGGAAGTGGGGGTCGGGCGTGTCATGCTGCCCCTGGCCTATGATGTCAATGAACGCCTCAATATCGGCGGCAGCTTCGATATCGTCTGGGCAGGTATGGACCTGAAGATGGCAGTGCCCAGTGCCAACCTGGCCGGGATGATTCGCAGCTACGACGCCGGCTGGACACCAGCGGTCACGACCGGATTCGGTGGTGCAACCTGGGGTCGGTTCGACTTCTCCAATGGCAACGACTACACCGGCAAGGCGCGTGGTTATGGGGTGGCCGGCAAGCTCGGCTTCACTTACAAGATGACCGATACCCTGACCATCGGAGCCACCTACCATACGGAAACAGCTATCTCTGACCTGGAGACCGACGGAGCCACCCTGAGTACGGACACCGGTGGTAGCATCACCGGCACCATCAAGGTGCGGGACTTTCAGTGGCCCGCCACATACGGTCTTGGTATCGCTTACCAGCCCAACGATCGCTGGCTGTTCGCCGCCGACTACAAGCGCATCAACTGGTCTGAAGTCATGCAGGCGTTCAGGATGACCTTCATCGAGCCCACCCTGGGCGCCATGGATGTCGCCATGCCCCAATATTGGGAAGATCAGCACGTGATCGCCCTGGGCGTGCAATACCAGTACAACGACAGACTCGCGTTGCGCTTCGGTTACAATCACGCCTCCAACCCGGTACCGGATACCTATCTGAACCCGCTGTTTCCTGCCATTGTGGAGCACCACATCACGGCAGGCTTCGGCTACCGGATGAGCGACAGCGACAACATCGGCTTTGCCCTCACCTACGCCCCCGAAGTGACCGCGGTCAACCCCAACGGCGGGGGCCCCGGCGTACCGGTGACCAGTGCGCACAGCCAGATCAACTGGAGCCTGAACTACGTGCACACTTTCCGTTGAGTGGGGCGCTGCTGCTGTTTCTCTGCCGGACAAGGTGCCCCTTGCCCGGCCAGGGGATAACCGACCGGGGGGGATGGAACAGCCGTGTGGTAGAGCGAAAACCCAACTCCACTAGCTTGCCGTTTTACTCTGGCTAGTCGGGCGCCGCACTTCACCGGTTTGCCTATCCCCCACGGCCGCACCGCAACTGCAGAGCCTGATGCGTCCTGACTTATCCGCGGTAAACGAGACCGAACCGGGTGATCGCTCGCTATGCCATCGGCCGGGGGGCAGGTTGCCGCTCCCCACACCACCACAACTGCACCAGTGAAATGTTGTCAGCCGGTCGACCAGCTGTTCCACAAGCTGAATCTGTTTCATCCCATAGCACCTGTTATCGTTAGTCGCTCTCGTATCCTGAATCAGGACAGTAATGCCCACAGACCCATTCCATCATTACATCTTCTCCGGCAGTTCCGCCGGCTGCCGTGGCTCGACAGTCAACATTTTGCGCCCCTGCCCGGTGGAGAGTGGGGTGTCTGTCACCGACGCCGACTGCATCGCCCGGGTCTGTGCCAAACGCCTTGCCGTTGTTTGAATCTCCTGTTGGTTCATCATTGGCGCCTTGTTCCAGAACGTCAGGGCTTTCAGATAAGCACGTTCAGCATCAGTCCATTGCCCACTCACCCGATACAGCTCACCAATATTGTGAAAAGCGGTAGCCACATCCCGGTCATCAATAGCAGCCGATGAATTTTCCAGCAGCGCGAAGGCTCGTTCGAGTTGGCGTTTTGACTCACCCACATTACCGGCATTCAGTTCCAGCTCCGCCAGTCTGTAGATGTCATCAATAATGTATGGATGATCTTCGCCAAAGGTCGCTTTCTTGATGACCAGCCCCTTCATCAATGCGGAACGGGCCGCATCTTTCTGGCCCCAGGCAACATACAGCGTCACCAATTCGTCAAACAGTGTGATCTCTTTCAGGGCATCCGGCGTTGCCTGTGAGCGATAGATAGCGAGCAGCCGGAACAGGTAAGTCTCGGTTGCCGGGTAATCCTTCAGTTCAAACGCCAGGCGTGATGCCAGATGTATGTAGCGGGCATTATCCGGTTGCAGGAATGCGGCCTCCCGGATCAGCTCGATTGCGGTGCCCTTATTATTGTTATTCACAAACTGCAACGCCAGCTTGTAGGCGGCCTCGGCAGCCTGTTGCTTACCGGTATCGCGAAGTTGTTCCAGCTGTGCCGTACTGGTGGCAGCGGCAATCACCGACAACCCGGATTCCGGGAGTGCGGGGTTGCGGTTTTCTTCCTCTTCCACCCGCACACTGGGTACCACGGAATAGTCTGACTCTGGTAACGGCGTATCGTACGGCACCGCCCAACAGAGGGAGGCTCCCAGAGAAGCTGGTATGACAAACAACTGACGGATAACTCTATGGCACATAGTCCCTACTCCTCAGATTACGAGATGCCGACTAGCATCAATACAGCGGAAATAGTGGCCATCAAACAGGGAGGAATTGAGGAGGAAACGAGGATATTTCCGGCAGTCTGACGCCGTCCTGGCGCGCTTCGATCCGGGACAGACCGGCCTTTCCTCAGTTCTTGCACACTCACTGCCAGTTAGCCCGGTAATCTCGCCTTTGGGTTGGAGCCATTCAACAGCACCAACAACCGTTGAGCCAATGAGTTCAGCAATCAGCAGACTGCCAACCGCAGTCACATCAGTTTACCGGAGAATAGTCATGCACCACCTATTGGTTATTACCACGACACTGGGTCTGCTTTTTTCATCTTTTGCCATGGCCCAGCGACCACCAGGTCCCGGCCGCCAGGGTCCGCCGCCGGAGGCGATCGAAGCCTGCGCTTCAGCAGATGCCGGAGAGAGTTGCCAGTTTTCCGGGCGAGACGGCGAAACGCTGCGAGGCACCTGCGAGTCCGGTCCCGATGAGCGGCTTGTCTGTTCACCCGAAAATGCCCCAAAACCCGGCTGAGGGTAGACCGATAATTTGTAACAGTACCCGTCCGGTCACGACGGGTGCTCTGTCAATCGCTGAATGGTTGGCTCACCGGCTCTGGACCCTTCAGCTCAGCGGGCTGCTGGTCAGGCCGTAGCAAGCGCGTCGGCAACATTAGTACTACGGCGCTGATCAACAGCAGTTAACCGCTTCAGTTTTGATTCTTAAGAAATGTCACACCACTACGATGACTCACGCTACAGTTACTGCTAAATCAAATTATTTCCTTCCTGCCGGGCCGGGCCGGAGGAGCCTGATGCTGGGCTACCTCTGTCTCCTGCCACTGCCATACCTGCTCACTTTTACACTGGATATGGCAGACAAGGGACTTTATGCCGGTCTGCTGACCGCCATAAACACCCTGGCCATGATGGCGTTCTATCTGCAGTTCCCACTGGGAAGTCGCCTGAAACGCATCCCGCTATTCGCCAATATCGACTGGAACATCACCCACCATAAAAAGATCGGCCAGTGGATTGGGATCACCATACTGCTGCATCCGATCCTTATCCTGGCACCCCGGTTCATGGTCTCCTTCGAGGACGGCATGCACAGTCTGATAACGGTTCTTACCGCTCCACAGATGCTTACCGGCATCATCGCCTGGGTCGGCCTGATACTCTGGATCCTTGCCGCCATTTTCAGGCAGCAACTCAAGTTGAGTTATGAAGTCTGGCGCTTTACCCACATGCTCGGGTTTGTGGCCATTGCAATCCTGGCCACACTGCACGTCATGTCCGTGGGAAGTCATGGCCAGTATGGAGAAACCTATAATCTGATCTGGTGGGCACTGGGCTACTTATCCGTCTCCATGGTTCTGTACAACTATATCGTCAAGCCTTTTACACTCAGATCCCACCCGTTCCGGCTGGTCGATGTATCACAGGTCAGTCGTACGGACTGGCAGGTAACCATCGAGAAAGATGCATCATCCGACTTTGACTTTCAGCCCGGCCAGTTTGTCTGGTTGAACACCAGCAAGCGAAGTGGCGGCGTCAGGGAGCATCCGTTCTCCATCGCCTCCTGTCAGGCTGACCTGCCCAGGATCTCATTCATTATCCGCAACCTGGGCGATTACACGTCCAGGCTGAACACACTTAAGATTGGACAACCGGTCTATGTGGACGGCCCCTACGGCAGCATCAGTCTGGCGGACTCGAGCCAGTCTGATGCCACTCTCCTCATCGCCGGCGGAGCAGGTATCGGCCCCATGCTGAGCCTGCTGCGTAGTTTGGCCCAGAACGGGGATCCCCGGCCAATCCGGCTGATCTACGGTAACAACGACCTGGATCAAATGGTGCTGCAGAAAGAGATCAAGGAACTTGAAAAGACCATGCCCGATTTCAAGCAGCAACTGGTCTGTGCGACAGCCACTGATCAGGATGAGATCTATCAGGGTGTAATCGATAAAACCTGCATTGAGCAGGTGATTCAAGGGCAAAGCCCAGGTGCCTGGAGTGTCTACCTCTGCGGCCCGGAAGCAATGATTACAGCCGTCAACAGAAACCTCAGGTTGTTGAATATACCCGCTGCAAATATTCATTATGAACAACTGTCGTTCTAACCACGGACTGAACAGGAACATAAAATGCCAATTAGTGAAATTGCCGGCTGCATAGGCTGCGAAACCTGTGTAAAGACCTGCCCGACCGACGTCATACAGTTCGACCATGACAAGCACGTCGCCTATATCGCCTACCCGGAAGATTGTCAGATCTGTCACCTCTGTCGACTCTATTGCCCGGTGAATGCCATCAGCATTACGCCGGAGAAATCGATTCCCGTAGTAGTTTCCTGGAGATAATCCCATGTCGGATAAAACCAAACTCTCAAGGCGAACCTTTATCGGTATCGCCGGCACTGCCATCGGTGCAACCGCTCTTGCCGCCAAAATGCCTGCCATGCCACCCATGGAACAACCACCAACCAGAAACAAGCCCACCATTGATGCGAAGAGTTTCCGGGATGAGTTGATAGAGACAGACGTACTGGTGATTGGCAGCGGTATTGCCGGACTGTTTGCTGCCGTCAAGGCCCACGATGCAGGTGCCAAGGTAGTGATGGTTTCAAAAGGCCGGCTGGGAAGTTCCGGCCTGACGCCGTTTGGAAAAGGTATCTTCAGCTACGACAAGAAGCGTGCCCGGATGACCCCGGACGAATACATGGCGAAAATTGCCGAGTCCGCCATTGGAACCAACAATCCCGTATTCACTCGCCAGCTCCTTGAGCATTCAGCGGACCGGGTCGCTGAATTAAGGGAGTGGGGTTTCTTCGACTCTCCATTGTGTTTTGAAAGTTTTTCCAAACCCATGCGTGAACGGAAAATCCCCATCATGGAGCGCATCATGATGACCCATCTCCACAAGGATCAGGGTCGGGTAGTGGGCGCTTCAGGCTTCAGCCTGGATCACAATACCCTGTACAACTTTTCCGCCAGAACGATCATTCTCTGCACCGGCTCCGGTGGCTTCAAGGCGAGTGGCTTCCCGTTATGTGACCTGACCCACGACGGCACCATAATGGCCTACAACATTGGCGCCCGGATCACCGGCAAGGAGTGGAATGACGGCCACCCGGCTTCCGCAACAAACTCAGGCTCCTGTTACGACAACTGGCATGGCCAGATCGAGGAGCGACCCAGCACGACCACAGAACAGATAAATCACCATCTCGGGGTTGATATGAACTACACCGCCTACGTCCAGGGTGGTCCGGTCAGCATGGGACCGGGTGGCGAAAAAACAGATAACGTGAACGACCCAACCCTGCCCCCGGGCCCCTATGTGCCGGAAGCATTCCGGCAGGCTGGTCCGCCGCCGCAACCACCTGCTGAAAAGCCGGGCCTGCTTGGACTGTTCAGCAAACCGCAACACCAGGGCCCTCCGGGGATGGGGGGGGAGTCGGTAGGGGGATCAACAGCCGGCATGGCCATACATAAGTCGGAAGGCCTGGTACCCATTGACGAGACCGGACTGAGCTCCATTCCCGGCCTGTGGGCGGCGGGGGATGCGCTTGGATCCCATATGTCCGGAGGCATCTATACCCAGATCGGCAGTTCCATGGCGGGTTCTGCGATACAGGGGGCACTGGCCGGGGAGGCTGCCGCAAAAGCCAGCCAGGGCGTAACCCGGATTTCCCTATCCGGGGAAAGAGTGGCGCAGGCCAAAGCGGAGATTCTCGCGCCGCTAAAACGGCAATCGGGCTACAGTCCGGCCTGGGTAACCCAGATATTACAGAGCGTGATGATTCCCAACTTTGTTCTGTACATCAAGAAAGAGCGCATGATGCAGGCGGCGCTGGCCTATGTCGAGGAGCTGAAAGAGCATCATGGCCCCATGTTAATGGCATCGGACCGGCACCATTTACGCCTCGCCCATGAAACCATGAACATGATCATGACGGCGGAGATGAAACTGAAGGCATCCCTGATGCGCACCGAAAGCCGCTGCAGCCATTACCGGTTGGATTGTCCCGACATTGATACCGAAAACTGGCAGGCCTGGATCCACATTTATAAAGATGAACAGGGTGAAATGAAACTGGCAAAGCAGCACTTCGATAAGTGGCCTGAATTTGCCTGATATCTCCCCCGGACAGACCGGGGAGATGCAACCGTTAAGCAGCCATGACGGCTGCTTAACTTTTTCCACTGACCGATTGTCTCCGTTACCCTGACCGCCAGCGTTTCAGTGCGCCGGCTGCATTCTGCACATGGTGGAGGCAGATCATACAGAACAGAGCCCGATGCAGACCGGCCACCGGGCCGGCCGTACTTACTCTCAGGACTGCTCTTCCAGCGCAGGCGCAGGATTAATCTCGTCCGGCATCTCCCGTCGCACGGTGAGATCATCCAGGATCAGGTAGAGACTGGGCACCAGCAGCAGGGAGATCACGGTGGCAAACAGAATCCCGTAGCCGAGAGAGATGGCCATCGGGATCATCATCTTGGCCTGCACGCTGGTTTCGAAGATCATCGGCGCCAGACCACCGAATGTGGTCAGGGTGGTGAGCAGGATAGGCCGGAAACGCCGCGTACCCGCAGCGATAATGGCATGCAGGGGATCCTGTCCGTCACCACGTTGCCGGTTGGCATAGTCGATCAATACCAGGCTGTCGTTCACCACCACACCGGACAGGGCGATGATCCCCATCAGGCTCACCACGCTCAGGCTGAACCCCATCAACAGGTGACCGAGCAGAGCGCCCACGGCACCAAACGGAATGGCCACCATGACCAGAATCGGCTGAGTGTAGCTGCGGAACGGAATGGCCAGCATGGTGTAGATAATCAACAACGCCGCCAGCGCACTGTTGCGCAGGCTGGTTACACTGTCACTGGTATCGGCCTGCCTGCCCTGGAAGCTGTAGCTCAGGCCCGGATACTGCTCCAGCAGATCGGGAAGTATCTGGCTGCGCAAGGTGGCCACCACCTGATTGGTCTGGTCCACCGGTTCGACATTGGCGGTAACATTGACGATACGCCGGGCATCACGGCGTTCAATACTGGTGTAGGCATGGCCCTGTTTAATGCGGGCCACCTCCACCAGAGGCACCCAACCCCCATCCGGGGTTTTCAGGCGGAACTGTTCGATATCATATTCGCTGATCCGTTGTGCTTCGGGCAGGCGCACCTGTACCTTGACCTCGTTCCGGCCCCGCTGTTGGCGGAGCGCCTCGGCACCGTAGAAGGCGTTGCGCACCTGGCGGGCAACATCTTCGGCAGTCAGACCCAGACTGCGGCCTTCCGGCAGCAGGGCAAAATCCAGCTGTCGCTTGCCCGGCGAGAACCCATCCTTGATGTCGGTCACCAAAGGCAGTTCCGCCAGCTTCTGAGCCAGGCTGGCACTGGCCTCATCCAGCGTATCGATATTGTTGTGGCTCAACTCCACGGTCAGGGCTGCGCCACGTCCCGGCCCACCCAGATCCGACTCAAAACGCAGCGACTCCACCTCCGGCAGGGGGCCGACCGCAGCGCGCCAGCGTCGTGTCACCTCACCCGCTTCAATCGGCCGGATACCCTCATCGTGCAGGGTCAGGCGTATGCTGCTGACGTTTTCCGCGATGTTGGTGTCGATACTTTTCAGCAGCTGATCACGCCCCACTTCGGCAGCAACCTGCTCGATGGCGTTCACCAGTCTGGTTTCGACCTGCTGCACCTTCTCCAGGGGAGAGCCATAGGGCAGCGTCGCCGTAACTATGGCCCGGTCCGACTCAACCCGGGGCATGAGCGTAAAGCCCATACGCCCACTCAAGGCGTAACCGAGTACCACGCTCAGGACCGCGATACCGATAGCTACCGTGAGATACCGGTTACGCAGACTCACCACCAGCAGTGGTCGGTAGTATCGTTCGACAAAGCGATTCAAACCGTTGGCAACATACTGTTGCCGGTCATGCAGCCAACGGGCTAGCGGATTGTAATGACCGGGGCGTGAGTGGCCTAGGTGGGCCGGCAGAATCACCAGCGCCTCGACCCAGGAGATCAGGAACACGGCCGAGACCACAACCGGTATCACCTGGAACACCTTGCCCATGGTGCCGGGTATAAAATAGAGCGGCATAAAGGCAACCAGGTTGGTCAGAATGCTGAACGCGATCGGCATGGACACCTCCCGCGCTCCGGCAATCGCCGCAGCCAGGTTACCCATGCCCTGCTGTCGTCGCTCGTAGATATTCTCACCGGCGATAATGGCATCATCCACCACGATACCGAGGGCGACGATGAAGGCAAACATGGAGATCATGTTCAGCGACACATCCATGCTTGGCAGAAACAGGAAGGCGCCGAGGAAACTGGTCGGAATACCCAGGGTGACCCAGAAAGCGAGCTTGAACTCCAGGAACGCCCCCAACACGATCAGCACCAACGCCAGACCCAGGAAGGCGTTCTTTAACAGCAGTTCAAGACGCTGCTGGTACACCTCGGACATATCGTGCTCAATCGTCAGGGATACCCCGGGGGGAAGTTCGGGAGTGATATCGGCAATCACGGTCCGGGTAGCCGATGCTACCTGGCTGGGGGTCTGTTCACCGACCCGGTAGACATCCAGGATGATACTCGGGCTGCCATTGAATTTCTGCGAGCTGTCATCATCCTCAAAACCATCCCTGACGGTGGCGATCTGATCCAGGGTCAGGTAACCCCCGCTATCGGTGGTTACTATGGGGATACGGGCAAACTCCGCTGCCCAGTCGCGGCGCTGCTTTACCCGCAACAGGATCTCGCCGCCGCGGGTTTCCAGGCTGCCGCCGGGCAGTTCCACGGAGCTGTTATCAATCGTGATGGCTATATCGGCCAGGGTCAGGTTGTAACGGCGCAGGGTATCCCGGTCGATCTCAACCTGAACTTCGTAATCACGTTCGCCACGCATCTCCAGCTGGGTAATGTCCGGTTGCAGCAGCAGTCGCTCCCGGACGGTCTCGGCAACCTCCCGCAGGATCCAGTCGCTCACCGGGCCGGCAACCGCCACACCCAGCACCTCCCGCTGACGGCTGGCGAGGGAGACCTGGGGCTCCTCCGCGTCTTCCGGAAAAGTGGTGATGGCATCCACCTCCTGCTGAATATCCTGGTAGACACGCATCACATCGGCGTCGCTACTGAGTTCGGCGCTGACCGAGGCGCTCCCTTCACCAGCGGTCGCGGTGATCTCCTCAATGCCTTCGACGCCGCGAATCGCCTCTTCAATAGCCAGCACAATACCCTGCTCCACCTCTTCAGGGCTGGCGCCGGAATACTCCACATTGATATCCACTTGGTCCAGCGTGAAGTCGGGGAACACCTCCTCCTTGATGGTCCAGGAGGTGAACAGTCCGCCAAACAGCAGCACCAGCATCAACAGGTTGGGCGTAACCCGGTTGTGCGCCATCCAGGCGATCGGACCACGGGCCTGCCCCTGTGAACCGCCGGGCATGCTCACGAGCCTGCCCCCCGTCCGGATAGCGGCGGCTGGCCGGCGGTCGCCGGATGGGGATCGGCTTGATCGCTCTGCAGCCGCAGCGGCATGCCGGCCACCGGTGTACTCAATTCCACAGTTACGATTCTGTCACTGCTGTCGATGCCGGACTTCACCAGCACATGATCGCCGGCACGGTGCACCACCTCTACCGGACGTATCTCCAGCTTGTCTTCGGGTGATATGATCCAGACGGTGTCATCATCATGGAGCAGGCTCCGGGGGAGCTTCACAACCCCCGGGATCGGCTCACCGGCAATACGCACCCGGACGTAATCGTTGACCATCAGGAGAGGAAGACCGGCATGCTCCTCGCCCAGGGCGAGCGGATCATCCACTTCGATCAACAGGCGCGCCATGCGGCTGTCGCTGTCCAGTTCCGGTATCAGTCGCAATACCCGGCCGTGCCGCATCTGCACCTCGTTCCGGGCGATCTGATAGATCTCCACCTCGGCTCCCGTGTCACCCGCCTTGCGGGGAATGGCGATCCGGGCAAGATCGCTGACAGGAATACTGGCCTCAATCCAGAAAGTATCCACATTCACCAGGGTCAGCAGGGCGGTACTGGTGGTCACCCGGGTACCCAGATCCACACTGCGTGACAGCACCATGCCGTCAAACGGGGCGATCACCCGGGTGCGGGCCAGATCCAGCCTGGCCTGATCAAGCCCGGCCCGGGCACTCGCCAGGGTGGCCCGGGCACTGGCCAGCTGTGGCTCGCGTAATACCAGCGCCTTATCTGCCGCCTCCAGCTCCCGCCCCAGCAGTTCATACTCCCGTTTGGCGACAGCCTGCTCCCCCAACTCCTCCTGCAACGCAGCCTGCGCCTCGGCAACCGACGCCTCCTGCTGGCGCAGGGCGAGTTGATAGTCGGTATCATCAATTCGCAACATCTCTTCACCGGACGCGAACTGGCCGCCCGGCACCAACTGGTCACTGAGAGCCACCACCGTGCCGCTTACCATGGGGTAGAGCGTACTCTCCTGGGAAGCCATCACCGTCCCCATGGCCTCAAACAGCGGTATCTGTCTGGCGGGGGTGAAGGTGGTGAATTCAACCAGTCGGGACTGGGGGGGTTGGGGAGCCATACGCGCCTTGGGTCCGCTGTTGAGCAACAGCATACCGACGACGACGCCTGCACCGATAATCATAAGCGGTACCAGCCAGCGCAAAAGGCGTCGGCCGATTCCCGGCGGGTTTTGCCCGGCGCTGTCTGGCTCCATGTTCACTGTGGTCTGACTCATAAATCTGCTATCTCAATCATTGGATGGTAGTGCTGCAACGTCCTGTTCAAGAGAGTCCGCCAGCCAGCCCCCGGAGAGGGCACGATGTAAGGCGATGCGATAGGAGAGCAACTGGCGACGGGCGGTGAGCTGGTCCCGTTGCAGCCCCTGATGGGTGCGCAACGCATCCAGGACGGTAAGGTAATCGACACTTCCCTTGGTGTAGTTGTAACGGGCACGTTCAACCACTTCCTGGGTGAGTGCCAACTGACGATCCAGGCTCTGCAACAGTAGCGATTGCTGCCGCTCCCGCACCAGGGCGTCTTCCACTTCGGTGAGAGCATCGATGACGGTACTGCTGTAATCGTGCAACGCTGCCCGTGCTGCGGCTTTGCTCCGGTCCACCTCAGCGCGGCGCTGCCCGCCATCAAAAACCGGCCCCAGCAGCTCGGCGGCGAGCAGGGTAACCCAGTCGTTGAACAGGTTGCTCAGGCCACCCGCGGTGCTGGACAGGGTGGCACCCAGGGTGATACTGGGGAAGCGATCGGCCACCGCTGTGGCGATGTCCGCTTCGGCGCCGCGCAGGGTGTGGAACGCCTCCCGCACGTCCGGGCGCTGCTGCACCAGTTGGGCCGGCAGACCGGTCGCCGGCAGCGGCGGCAGTGCAATCAATTCACCAACCGGCAGGGTAACATCCGGGTCTGTCGGTGATTTCCCCAGCAACGCCTTGAGCTGGTGCCTGAGCACCGCCTGCTGGGCGCGGGCATCGGCCAGCTGCACCTCGAATGACTCGATCAACTGGCGCTGCTGTAAAACATCGGTAGCCTGTACCTTGCCGCGATCAAAACGCAACTCCACCAGTTCCAGCATCTGCTGATTGGTCTGCTGCTGCTCCTGCAGTAATTGGATCTGGCCAGCCTGCTCGATGAGCTGATACCAGGTGTCCGCCACCTCCGCCGTCAGGGAGACAGCCGCCGCATCCAGGGCTTCCCGGCTTGCCAGCCAGGATTGACGGGCCGATTCGGTTTCCGCCTGGAGACCACCCCAGAGATCCAGTTCATAACTGGCCGCCAGAGTGCCGACATAGCTGCGCGTGCCATCACTCTCTTTGCGGGACAATCCAGCCTCTACCTGGGGTAACAGTTGGGCACCGGTCTTGCGGGCTAGTGCTGCCGCCTGGTCCAGACGGGCCCGGGTGGCCAGCAGGTCCGGATTGTCCGCCAGTGCGGCCTGTTCCAGGATCTGCAACTGCTCATCGGGCAACGCCTCCCACCAGCGGGCCGCCGGGGGAACCTGGCCGGATCGGGAGAACTGTCCGATCGGCTCCACGGGGGTAACCGGATCACCGGACAAGGTCGTACAGCCGACCAGGGGCAACAGGGCAATCATCAGCAAGCCTTTAAGTCGCCTGAAAGAGAAGATACGGCGGTAATATTGATCCTGACTCATCGCTGAATAGTTGCTGTTGGCTAAACCACGGAAAAAATCGTCGGAGTTAGGATTGTACGGGAGGATTGCGTATCAAATGCGCAAAAATTGGGGAAACGGGGAGTTGGGGCGCACCACTTTCAGCCGGAAGTCATTCTTTTCAACGTACGGTCCTGCAATATGTAGTGATGGTAGAGTGCCGCCAGGGCGTGCCCGGCTATCAGCAACCAGGCGAGCCACTGCCCCAGGAGTTGCTTATGGATAAAATCAACCGGCGCTTCGAACTGCTCAAACGTCATGCCCAGGCCACCGGTGACCAGCCAGGAGAAAAGCGCCGTATCCTGAAATCGGGGGATCTCGAACAGAAAGAAATAGTTGGTGTTGCCACCGGTACCCAGATAGCCGGTGAGCGGCATAATGATCATCACGGCGTACAGCGCCAGGTGCCCGATACGGGCGAGACTATTGGCCCACCAACTGGTTGCTTCAGACTCGGGGGCACTGTCATACAGGCGCCACAACAGCCTCAGCAGCACCACAACGCCGATAGTGATGCCGAATGACAGGTGCAGCTGAAAAGCGATCATATTCTCGGTTGTCCGGCTTTCGGTAAACCAGTGCCGATAATAGACAGCGCAATAGGCGGCCAGAAACAGAGCGGCCGTCAGCCAATGCAGTGACCGGGCGATCAATCCATAGTTTCGTTGACTGTTTTTAAGCGGCATGACCTTATCCTACCCCCCCGGCTCTGGATACCAGGGCTCCCGTTGTCAGGCGGTTTTCTTTATACAGAGGCTATTCTGAAGTACCAATGTGCAATAATTCTGCAGCAATCATGTAATCGTCAGACCCATTGCCGTTCAACCGTTCGGGTCGTATTTATACCCCACGCCATAGACCGACTGGATCACCTCCTGTCCGGGCAGCAGGGCGGCCAGCTTGCGACGCAACTTCTTGATATGACTGTCGATCGTGCGTTCACTGACAATGCGTCTGTCCACATAGATACGGTCCATCAACTGATCCCGGGAGTAGATCCGGCCAACTGACTGGATCAGGGTCTGCAGGAGATGGAACTCCACTGCGGTAAGTTCCAGCGATTTATTACCGGCAACCACTCGCAACTGCTCCTCATGCAGCTCCAACAGTGGCCCATCACCGGATAACACGGACTGGTTCACCCGGCGTAATACGGCCCGGACCCGCGCCACCACTTCACGGGGGCTGTAGGGTTTGCAGATATAGTCATCGGCGCCAAGCTCCAGGCCCAGCAAGCGATCGATCTCCTCTACCCGGGCGGTCACCATGATAATCGGTACGGTGCTGAATGTGCGTACATCACGACAGATATCCAACCCATCCGTGCCCGGCAGCATCAGATCCAGCAGAACCAGATCCGGCTGATGCTGACGGATCCAGGCACTCACGCCGTCTCCTTCATACAGACACTGAACTGCGTAGCCCGACTGTTTCAGATAGCTGGTGAGCAGCCGCGCCAGTTTTTCTTCATCCTCCACCACTAGGATGGTCCCATTCATGCCGGGGTCTCCTTCATCAACGGCAGCTCAAAGGTGAGACTCAAACCACCCAGGGCAGAAGATTCCGCCTTTAATGCCCCCCCGTGAGCTTCCGCAATATTTTTACAAATAGCCAGACCAAGACCGGTGCCGCCGCTCTTTCGATTGCGCGAGGAATCGGCCCGATAGAGCCGGTCGAACAGTTTCGGCAACTCCGCCGGGGTAACACCGGGGGCCGAATCTTCCAACTGTAGCCGAACAAGGTCACCCTTGCGGGCCAGGGTCAGCCTGACCCGACCTCCATCGTCAGTATAACGGAGGGTGTTTTGCAACAGGTTGGAGAGCAGCTGATCGATGCGATCAGGATCGGCGTAGACGATCGTCCGGGACTCATCCAGACCCGCCGTTTCCATCTGTATGGATTTGTCCTCGAACGCCTGGGTCAGGCCCTCCAGGACATCCCTGGCGGCCGCCCCCAGATCCACCGGGACCTTGTGATAGTCGAGAGCACCGATATCGGACATCGACAATTCATACAGATCGTTCACCAACCGGGACAGCAGTTGCGCCTCCTGGTGCAGGGAGTTCAATGAGTTCCGGTCCAGTTCATAGACCCCATCCCGAAGGGCATCGATTTCACCCAGCAGCACCGTCAGTGGCGTACGCAACTCGTGGGAAATATCTGCCACCCAGCGACGACGCAATGACTCGTTCTGGCTGAGGGTCAGGGCAAGTTCATTGAAGTCCCTGGCCAACTGACCCAGTTCATCATTGGTCTGGTGATCGATACGGGGGCTGTAGTCACCGGATGCCAGTTTACGTGTCGCCAGCGTCAGTTTTTTGATCGGATCGACAAAGCGCTGGGCCAGGGGCATGGCAATACCGGCCGAGATCAACAGCATGATCACAGCGATGACGAAATAGGCTTTGTTCTGCTGCCGGGAGAACTGCAGGTCCCGGG
The DNA here is from genome assembly GCF_001007875.1 of Sedimenticola thiotaurini. Taxonomy (NCBI): domain Bacteria; kingdom Pseudomonadati; phylum Pseudomonadota; class Gammaproteobacteria; order Chromatiales; family Sedimenticolaceae; genus Sedimenticola; species Sedimenticola thiotaurini. The sequence continues at coordinate 1,867,440 of NZ_CP011412.1, forward strand.
CCGCCGAAAACATCGCGCTCTCTCGCTCCACACCCAGATAGCCAACCACCTTGCCATCGGGATTTTTGATCGGACGAAGCTCAAGCTCTCTCAGAGGCTGATCCCTTGGACCGTATATCATCCGCTGCTCGGCATCCAACAGGCGGGTTCGCCATTCAAACGGTTGTGGCAAACCGGCGGGAGGATGTGGCAGGTGCCTGGGGGGCCAGCCATTCTCCATCAGACGCTCGGCCCGATGTCTCAGACGATCCCCGGTCAGTGGCAAACCGACTGATGAAGTCACCAGTTGCAGCCAGCGTTCGGGAAACGCGGCCAATTTGTCCCAGCCTCCATCCTCAGCATAAATGGCGCTCAACTCAATGACCAGACTCTCCGCCAACTGGTTCTCGTGCTCATCGATATAGCGAATAAAACCACGGTCGAATGACCACTGCACAAACAGGTACATCCCGGTCACAAGGATCAGGGCGATCAACAACTGGATGAAAAAGAATTTTCGGGTAATGGTCATTGTCGGGCACAGTGGTGGTGATCATGGTGAGATGCAGAGTCAATAGTATGCATCCAATTTGGCAAAAAAAAAGGACATCCCTGCTCCCCCTTTTAAAACCAGCGGGAAGAGTCCCTATCCCGCCTCAAACCTTTCCGAGATTACCGCCTATCGGAACAACGTTCACGATTTCTGCACATTGTTTGCCACTTCACTTTCCATACTACAACGGAATCCATCCAAAAAACGGAGGTGCAGTAACAATGAGTATGCAAACCCCAGGTATCGGAACATCGGGTTATTACCCCACCCAGTCCTCCGGACAAAACACCTCCTTAACACAGGATCAACTTCAACTGATTGCAGACACCCTCTCCAACTATGACCCGGACAACCTGACCGAGGCGGACGCCCAGGAGATTGTCAATACATTCAGCGAAGCGGGGATAGCCGAGGGACGCGGCCTGGCGGAAACCATGGCCAGCTACGGTTTCGATGCCAGAGCCGTTGGGGAGCTGGCCGGTGTCACATCAGACCGTCCCGACGGACCGCCACCACCGCGCGGCGGAGAGGGGGTAGCCACCCTGAACATCAGTGAGGATATGCTGCAACAACTCAACCAGCTGTTAACCGAGTATTACGATGGTGATCTGACAGATGCCGAGAAGGCCACTACGCTGGATGCCATCAAGGATATTTTTCAACAGACCATGCCCGAAGGGGGGTTGGTGGATATTCGCGCCTGACAGCGGGGACGACCCGATCCAATCAATCATAACCATGCACAGACTCTGAACGGTCCGGGATAAGGGGGAGGCGAACACCTCCCCCGGATAACTCAGGCGTCGACAATCACTTTCAGAGCCTGCTCCTGGGCCGCATTTCCGAACACTTCATATGCCTTGAGCATCTCGTCAAGGGAGAAATGGTGGGTGATCAGCCGGGCAGGCTGCAACGTACCGGACTGCACGGTTTTCAACAGCATGGGAGTGGTATTGGTGTTGACCAACCCGGTAGTGAGGGTGATGTTTTTTATCCACAGATCCTGAATCTGCAGATCGACGCTGGTGCCGTGTACGCCCACATTGGCGATGTGCCCACCGGGCCTCACGATACGCTGACAGACATCGAAGGTCTGGGGAATACCAACCGCCTCAATGGCCACATCAACACCATCCCTGGTCAGCGCCAGGATCGCATCAAGGGTATCGGCGCCGCCGCTGTTGATCAGGTCGGTAGCACCAAACTTCCGCGCCATTTCCAGCCTTGCATCATCAAGATCGACCATGATGATCCGACCCGGCGAGAAGAATTGCGCGGTCAGCAGGGCCGCCATTCCGACCGGCCCGGCACCCACGATGGCCACCGTATCACCGGGCTTAACCGCACCATACAGCACACCGATTTCGAAGCCGGTAGGCAGTATATCACTGAGCATCACCAGTGCCTCTTCATCGGCACCGTCCGGAATCGGGTAGAGACTGTTATCGGCATGGGGAATACGCACATATTCGGCCTGGGTGCCGTCGATCAGGTGCCCCAGGATCCAGCCGCCATCTTCGCAGTGCGCATACATCTGCTGCTTACAATACTCACATTTACCGCAGGAGGTGATACAGGAGATCAGCACCCGGTCACCCGGCTTGAAGTTGCTCACCCCATCGCCGACCGCTTCCACAACCCCCACCCCTTCGTGACCGAGAATCCTTCCTTCGGTCACGGCGGGAACATCACCCTTGAGGATGTGGAGATCGGTACCACAGATAGTGGTCTTGGTAATACGGACCACGGCGTCGGTCGGTTGCAGAACCGTCGGTTTGGGCACACTGTCGAGCGATTTGGTGCCGGGGCCGTGGTAGACAAGTGCTTTCATGGTGTCAGAAGTAGTCATCGTTTATATCCTTCTGGTTTATGCCTGGTCTGTGCCCAAGCTTAACAGGGGGGGCCGGCATCAGTGATTGCTCCGGATCAGCATCGGAGCCGATTGCAGAACCGCTCTGTTGATTCAACCTTGATCGACACCCATTCGATTCCCCGACCGGATAACGGACCGGTTTAGCGACGTCGCCGTCCGCCCTTGCCAGAAGGGCCGCCTTCAGGGGCACAGGCCAACGTCTCCTGATCACTCTTCAGCACCGTGCAGATACCTTTTACTTCATCATTGCGTGGCCCGGTGAAACTGCACGCATCACCCTCTGAAAGCTCTTCGCATGCCGCAATCGCCTCGGGTGGCGGTTGCTGGGGCCGTTCACCCCGCTTTTGCGGTCCTGCCCCGCAGGACGCCAGGCCTGATACCAGGGAGGCGACAAAAAGTGCCGTTAACAGTCTGTGGGTGTGCCAATTGACTGACATCTTGAACTCCTGTTTTGTTGTACTCTCGACGTGTGCCGGAACGCCCTGGACAAGCATCAGGCGCCCGACCTGAATTATTCGCCCACCCCACCGGCCGGTGAAGCGGGGCGAAAAGATCACGTTCAGCGCACGCTATAACCGCGCGCCTCCAGACAGGCGGTCATGGCCCGCAGGTAATCGCTGCGCCGTTCAGCGCGCTGGTCCCCGCTGACCCCGCCACCATTGCGGGTCGGATCATAGCCGGTCTGGTCACTTGCCCACTCGTGGCATTCAAAACGGTCATTAGCCTGCTGCTCTGCGCTTTGTGACTGGCGTGGGTAGACGAACAGCTCATCCGATGCGGGGTCAGCCACCACCGGTGCCTCGGCCGGTGGCTCCACCACCCGGTAACCATCCCGCTCATGGGCGTAGTAGACAGTGCCATAGCGGTAGTAAGGCACACCACCAATGGTGAGTAACACCGCACCTTTCGGCAGAACCGGCACCACCAGTCCGACCGGCGGTGCCACTACCATGAATCGACTACCCAGCGGCCGATACCAGATACCGTCGTGAAAATGGTAGGGGCGGCCACGATAATTAAACACCCGGTGCCCCCGTGGCACCCGGTCGACTACTGCTCCCCGGGACGGATAGCGGAAGCTATCATGCCGGGGGCCACCCGGATCCCGTCCCGGAGCAGACTGAGTCGGTAATGCCAGCAGGCTGCCCAACAGTAACGCAGTCCCCATGGCCACATATCGAATTGGCTGTTTCATAATCACCTCCAGTTCAGCGTACGCTATAGCCCCGTGCATCCAGACAGGCCGACAGGGCGCGCCGGTAAGCCTCCACGCGGCGGTTCTCCGCCTCGATGACGCTGGCGTCGTACCGGGCCTGGGCCGCATCGGCCCGGGCCTGGTGTTCCGCGTCTACGTTGGCACCAGCCAGCGCACCCACCACTGCACCGACTGCCGCTCCGGCGCCACCATGACGCGGCCCGGTGACCAATGCGCCGACCGCAGCGCCGGTCACCGCGCCAGTGACTGTCGCGGCGCCGGCAGGCGGGTCGGGTACAACCTGGGTCCCGGTGTGCATGTTCTCGCCCTGCGCAGCCGGGTCATAACCGCTCTGGCGTACCGCCCACAGGTAGCACTCATACCGATCCTGTCGGATCTGGCGCTCGCTCTGACCCCGCAATGGATAGGCAACCACTTCGGCGGTGTCGGCCGCCGCCGGCAGGCTCGGCGTGGCAACACGTGGCGCAGCACAACCGGCCATCAGCGGGATCAGGATAACGCCGGCCCACACCGGCACCAGGGAGACGGCAGACGGAGCCGTGGACCGCCTGAATCTGTTCCGATTGAGTGACATCGTTATCTCCTGCTTCGTTCTGCTCTTACGCATGAAGTATGCAAGGCCAATAAGGAGTGACTGTGGATTAATTATGGAAACCTGCCTCCATCCCAACGCTATTCGGCAAAAATGTCTGCTATAGATAAATATGAACGGCGGTCCCATATGGCTGGCGCATACCGGGTATTTGTCTTACTATTTGAATCCTTACCGCAGGGTCGCAAGTAGGCGCCACGGTGACCCGCCAACGCAGAGCAGCGCGGAACCCAATACATTACACATCTGAAATCGACGGGCCCGGTTCGGTCCCGGCGGGTGCCTGTTTCCGGCCCCGTACCGAGTATCGCTGATGCGCGGCGCGGGGGTGCACCACCCACTTGCCGAGTGCGAACCTCACGCCATGAGTGGGAGAACAGCGAATGACCTCATCTGATCGCATCCGAAGTGCGACATTCCGCAGTAAAATCATGTCGGCCGACGAGGCCGCCGCGCTCATTGCCTCGGGTGAGAACGTGGGTATGAGCGGCTTCACCGGAGCCGGCTATCCCAAGGCCGTGCCCAGCGCCCTGGCGCGCCGCATTGAGACAGCCAACGCAGCCGGCCAGCGTTTCCGTATCGGCGTGTGGACCGGCGCCTCCACCGCCCCCGAGCTGGACGGCGCGCTGGCCGAGGTGGACGGCGTCCATATGCGCCTGCCCTACCAGTCCGATCCCACCTGCCGCAAGCGTATCAACGCCGGCGAGATGGAGTACATGGACATCCACCTCTCCCACGTGGCCCAGACCGTGTGGTCCGGATTCCTCGGCAAGCTCGACGTGGCCGTGGTGGAAGTGGCGGGTATCACCGAAGATGGACGGCTGATCCCCTCCTCCTCGGTGGGCAACAACAAAACCTGGATCGAACAGGCCGACCGGGTGATCCTCGAGGTCAACAGCTGGCAGAGCGAAGCGCTGGAGGGTATGCACGATATCTACTACGGCACCGACCTGCCGCCCAACCGCAAGCCGATCCCGCTGGTGCGCACCACCGACCGTATCGGTGAGCCCTACTTCCGTATCGACCCGGCTAAAGTGGCGGCGTTGGTGGAGACCCATGCCTCCGACCGCAACTCCGCCTTTACCCCGCCGGATGAGGCGTCCTGCCGGATCGCCGGCCATATCCTGGAGTTTCTCGAACACGAGGTGCACAAAGGTCGCCTGCCGAAAAATCTACTGCCCCTGCAGTCCGGGGTGGGTAACATCGCCAACGCCGTGCTCAGCGGTCTCAACGACGGCCCCTTCGAAGGGCTGACTGCCTACACCGAGGTGCTGCAGGACGGCATGCTCGACCTGATCAAGTCCGGCAAACTCAGCTGCGCCTCGGCCACCGCCTTTTCGCTCAGCCCGGACGCGCTGACCGAACTCAACGCCGACCTGGCCCGCTACCGCGACCGCATCATCCTGCGTCCACAGGAGATCAGCAACCATCCGGAGGTGATCCGCCGCCTGGGCGTGATTGCCATGAACGGCATGCTGGAAGCCGACATCTACGGTAACGTCAACTCCACCCACCTGATGGGCAGCCAGATCATGAACGGTATTGGCGGCTCGGGTGACTTCGCCCGCAACGCCTACATCTCCATCTTCATGACCCCCTCGGTGGCGAAAGATGGCGCCATCTCCTGCCTGGTGCCGATGGTCTCCCACGTGGATCACACCAAGCACGATGTACAGGTCCTGGTCACCGAACAGGGGCTGGCCGATCTGCGCGGTCTGTCGCCGAAACAGCGCGCCAAGGTGACCATCGACAAGTGCGCCCATCCCGATTACAGGGATGCCCTCAGGGACTACTACCAGGACGCCCTGGTGCGCGCCCACGGGAAGCAGACCCCACACATTCTGGAAGAGGCCCTGGCCTGGCATGTTCGCTACCTGCGACAGGGCACCATGAAGTGAATTCCGGCACCACCCCGGTGGTCAGCAGAGCACTCCAACAGCGATCCGGCGGGGACAGGTAAGGCCGTACGCCAGATGCTGTAAGGGACATTTTTCAGCAAACCGCGTCAGAACAGGGCGTGCTGGATGTGCGCCCCTGGTATAATTTTTTATCACTAGCGCCTGGCTGGAGAACATTCACTCCCTTGCCATCCTGAGGGATCCTTTATGTGGCAAGGTACAGACGACACTCAATGACAAATCCATGCTATACAGGTAGAGGAAAAGCGTTTATTCAGATCCGGGTGGATGAATGACACCCGGATTATGCTGATCACTCTCTCCCGTTCAGCACAACACCTAAATAGAGGTGATAATTATGTTAGTAACCTTCAGCTGTCCCGCCTATGCGGATATTACCCTGTTTGGCGATGTCGCCCTGCGCCTTCTGAAAATGATGGGGCACAGCGGCGCCGTACCCAGTGCACTGCTTGCCGATGATGTTCCGGCGGCACTGGCGCGGCTGGAGGCAGCCATTGAAGTCGAGAGACAGTCTGAAAAAGGGACTGCCAAACCTGCCGGAGAGGATGACGAAGAGCCGGTTATCAGCCTCGCCCAGCGCGCTCTGCCGTTGATTGAGTTGCTCAAGGCAGCGGTCAATGATAAATGTAACGTGATGTGGAGAAGTGGGACTTAACCCTGAGACCGGTAACAACGGTCATTGAGTAACCCCCTGACCCGGTATTTTGCTTACCCGAGCCTGTAAATTGACCAAGCAGGTGAAGAAGCAGGGTGACCTTCATTGTCAAAGCTTCGTGAATCGACACGGGACCGGGCGCCCCTGAGTTATTTCCAACTGCCGGCTAGGGCCTCCTAATTTATCTCAAACTCCTGTTCTGTAACCCGATTACAAGCCTGGTCGTTTGTACTGCCGGCCCAGTCCGTTACCGAACATTGCCACCATTCAGCCGCGACAGATCAGGATAACCAGGAGGGTTGGCAGGGATTTTTACCTTGGGTTTGGCAACAGCATCCCTGGCAAAGCCAAAACGGCATTATACAGCCGTCGCCGGCACCGCTACGCTTCGTGGGCGTAGCTCTTGATGATATAACCACCGGACTTATCGTCGAGCTCCAGTTCGATCAACTTGCGCTTCTGCGCCTCCTCCAGCAGTTCACCAAAGTTGCGAAAACCGTGGTAACGCTCACTGAAGCCGGGCTTGCGACGTTTCAGCGCCTGCTTGACCATGGAGCCCCAGACCTTCTCCTCGTCACCGCGCTCCTCGAACAGGTCCCCCAGGGTCTCCATCATCTGGTCGATGGCACTCTGTTTTTTCTCTTCTCCGGTCGGATCACTGGTTTTGGTCTTGGTTTTAGTGCTCGGCTTGCGCTTCGCCTTGTGCGTTTTGTCCGTCTCCCGCACCAGGTCATCGTAGTAGATGAACTCATCGCAGTTGGAAGTCAGCAGATCCGAAGTGGAGTTCTTCACGCCGACGCCAATGACCACCTTGTTATTTTCTCTCAGTTTGCTGACCAGGGCGGAAAAGTCCGAGTCACCGCTGATAATAACGAAGGTATCCACATGGGACTTGGTGTAACAGAGATCCAGCGCGTCCACCACCATGCGGATATCTGCCGAGTTCTTGCCTGACTGGCGCACGTGGGGGATCTCTATCATCTCAAAAGAGGCCTCATGCATCGCGACCTTGAACTCTTTGTAGCGTTCCCAGTCGCAATAGGCCTTCTTGACCACGATATTGCCCTTGAGCAGCAGCCGCTCCAGCACCTTCTGAATATCGAAAGCGGCATATTTTGCGTCCCGCACACCGAGCGCGACATTTTCAAAGTCACAGTACAGAGCCATGCTCTGGGTGTTCTGTTTTGTACCCATAACTCCTCCATCAGGCACCAAGGCAAGATCCGGTATCAGTTCAGTACCTTACTCCCCCCTGCACCAGAAACAAACCCTCCGGCTAAAAGCCGGCCTTCAAGAATCGACCTGCCACAACGACACCCGGCAATAGAAAACAGCCCAACCCGCTATCAGACGGATTGGGCTGTTTCTAACGAGCTTAAGAACTCAGCAGATGCTGGAACTGTCTATTCCCACTCAATAGTCGCCGGCGGCTTGCTGGAGATATCGTAGGCCACCCGTGAGATACCGCTCACTTCGTTGATGATGCGCCGGGAGACCAGTTCCAGGAACTCGAACGGCAGATGGGCGAAACGGGCGGTCATGAAATCCACCGTCTCCACGGCGCGCAGGGAGACCACGTACTCGTAGCGCCGGGCATCGCCCACTACGCCCACCGATTTTACCGGCAGGAACACGGCAAACGCCTGGCTCACCTGGTCATAGAGATCGTGATTGCGCAGCTCCTGAATAAAGATGTGGTCGGCCTGGCGCAGCAGATCGGCGTAGGCTTTTTTCACTTCGCCCAGGATACGCACGCCCAGCCCGGGACCCGGGAACGGGTGACGGTAGACCATCTCGGAAGGCAGGCCCAGTTCGACGCCGATCTTCCGCACTTCGTCCTTGAACAGTTCACGCAGCGGCTCAACCAGTTTCAGCTTCATGTAGTCCGGCAGGCCACCCACATTGTGGTGGGACTTGATGACATGGGCCTTGCCCGACTTGGCACCGGCGGATTCGATCACGTCCGGATAGATGGTGCCCTGGGCCAGGAACTCCACGCCCTCGATCTTGGCCGCCTCTTCCTCGAAGATGTCGATAAACAGGTTGCCGATGATCTTACGTTTCTTCTCCGGGTCGGCCTCGCCGGCCAATGCCGCCAGGAAACGCTCTTCGGCGTCGACCCGGATCACTTTCACGCCCATGTGTTCAGCGAAGGTCGCCATCACCTGGTCACCTTCATGCAGTCGCAACAGGCCGTTGTCGACAAAGATACAGGTGAGGCGGTCACCGATCGCCTTGTGCAGCATAGCCGCCACCACAGAAGAGTCAACACCGCCGGAGAGGCCCAACAGCACCTTGCCTTGGCTACCTACCGTCTCCCGGACCTGCTCGATACTGTCCTGGATGATACTGGCCGGGTTCCACAGTGCCTCGCAGCCACAGATTTCGAACAGGAAGCGCTCCAGAATCCGGCCACCCTGGCGGGTGTGGGTCACTTCCGGATGGAACTGGATACCGTAGAAGCCGCGGGTTTCATCCGCCATACCGGCCAGTGGCGCATTGGCGGTTTCGGCGATCACGGTGAAACCTTCCGGCAGCTCCTCCACCCGGTCGCCATGGCTCATCCAGACATCCAGCAGGCCGTAGCCCTCTTCGTTGGTGTGGTCCTCGATATCCCGTAACAATCTGGAATGCCCGCGGGCCCGCACCTGGGCATAGCCATATTCGTGGGCGTCGGAGCCGGCCACCTTGCCACCCAGTTGGGCCGCCATGGTCTGCATGCCGTAGCAGATGCCGAGCACCGGCACACCCAGCTCAAACACCAGCTCCGGCACACGCGGGGTATCCTCACCCGTCACCGATTCCGGACCACCCGACAGGATGATGCCGGCCGGCTGCTGTTCCCGGATGGCGGCTTCGCAGTTGTCGTAGGGCCAGATCTCACAATAGACCCCGGCCTCGCGCACCCGCCGGGCAATCAGCTGGGTGTACTGGGAACCGAAATCGAGGATGAGTATGCGGTGAGCGTGGATATCCTGATTAGTCATAGGTCTGCATTCCAATCATGTTGAAACAAAAGAACCGCAGAGAGGTAGTGACTACTCACCACCGGTCTGCGGCTTCCGGACAGTTACAACGTGGCGATCAACTCTGGCGATAGTTGGGCGCCTCTTTGGTGATGGCCACATCATGTACGTGCGACTCGCGCATACCGGCGTTGGTCACCCGGACGAACTCCGGCTTGGTGCGCATTTCGTCGATGTTGGCACAGCCAGTGTAACCCATGCTGGCCCGTACGCCACCGATCAGCTGGGTGATCACATTCACCAGCGGACCTTTATAGGGCACGCGGCCCTCGATACCTTCAGGCACCAGCTTGTCGGAGTCCTGGGTATCTTCCTGAAAATAGCGATCAGCAGAGCCGTGCCGCGCCTGCATCGCGCCCAGGCTGCCCATGCCCCGATAGGCCTTGTAGGAACGACCCTGGTAAATCTCCACCTCGCCCGGCGCTTCCTCGGTACCGGCCAGCAATCCACCAATCATCACGGTGTAGGCGCCGGCGGCCAGGACCTTGGCGATATCACCGGAGAAACGCAGACCACCATCGGCGATCAGCGGTACGCCGGTGCCTTCCAGCGCCTCGGCCACGTTGGCCACGGCGGTAATCTGGGGAACCCCGACGCCGGCGACGATGCGGGTGGTACAGATCGATCCGGGACCGATACCGACCTTGACCGCATCCGCACCCGCCTCCACCAGAGCCCGGGCTGCTGCTGCGGTCGCAATATTGCCGCCGATCACCTGCACCTGAGGAAAAGTCTGCTTAACCCAGGCCACCCGATCCAGCACGCCCTTGGAGTGACCGTGGGCGGTATCCACCACGATTACGTCAACTCCGGCTGCCACCAGGGCCTCGACGCGCTCCTCGGTTCCCTCGCCGACCCCGACGGCGGCGCCGACCCGCAGCCGTTCCTGGTCGTCACGACAGGCGAAGGGGTAATCCTTGGCCTTCTGGATGTCCTTCACCGTGATCATGCCGCGTAGCTGGAAGGCGTCGTTGACCAGCAGAATCTTCTCGATACGGTTGGCTCGCAGCTTGGACATCACCTCGTCCCGATCCGCGCCCTCCTTGACCGTGATCAGGCGCTCCTTGGGGGTCATAATGGCCGAGACCGGCTCATTCATACGGGTCTCAAAACGCACATCCCGGTTGGTAACGATGCCCACCAGATCGTCCCCATCAACCACCGGCACCCCGGAGATCTTGTTCGCCTGGGTGATCTTGACCAACTCGCCAATCGTCATGGAGGGCCCCACGGTGATCGGGTCGATAATGACACCGCTCTCGTAGCGCTTGACTGCGCGAACTTCGGCAGCCTGCTGTTCAGCTGTCATATTTTTGTGCATGATGCCGATGCCGCCTTCCAAAGCCATCGCTATCGCCAGGCGGGATTCGGTCACCGTGTCCATGGCAGCGGAAACCAGGGGTATATTTAACCGGATTTCGCGGGTGAACTGGGTGCTCAGGTCCACATCCTTGGGCAATACGCTGGAGTGGGCGGGCAGAAGCAGGACATCATCAAAGGTAAGGGCTTCCTGAACGAGGCGCATAATGGGTTCCCAAGTGAAAGGTGTTTCAGTAAACCGAGTATTATAAAATCTTGATGATTCAAGGTAAACTCAAAATCAATATTTATTTCTAAAACCGAGTCAACGCCAGCGTGGCCCCTTTATGCCCCCCAGTGATACAGAACTTAATTTCCAGCGGGATATCTACAGTGTCTCCCGCCTCAACAGCGAGGTCCGGGCCGTGCTGGAGGGCAGCTTTCCGCTGCTCTGGGTAGAGGGGGAGATCTCCAACCTGGCGCGCCCCGCCTCGGGCCATATCTATTTCACCCTGAAAGATCCCCAGGCCCAGGTGCGCTGTGCCATGTTCCGCATGAAGCGCCAGCGACTGCGCTTCCAGCCGGAAAACGGCCTCAAGGTACTGATCCGGGCCCGGGTGGGCCTGTACGAGGGCCGTGGCGAGTTCCAGCTGGTGGCGGAGCACATGGAGCTGGCAGGCGAAGGGGATCTGCAACAGGCCTTTGACGCCCTGAAACTGAAGCTGCAGCAGGAGGGGCTTTTCGACAGCAGCCATAAACTGCCCCTGCCCCTGCTGCCGAAACGGATCGGGCTGATCACCTCCCCCAGTGGCGCCGCCATCCGGGACGTGCTGAGCGTACTGCAGCGACGACTGCCTGCCGTGCCAATTCTGATCTACCCGACCCAGGTCCAGGGAGAGGAGGCCCCACGCTCCCTGGTCAACGCCCTGCGGTTGGCCGAACAACGCCAGGATTGCGATCTGCTGATCCTGACCCGGGGTGGCGGCTCCCTGGAAGACCTGATGGCGTTCAACGATGAGGCGGTAGCCCGGGTCATCCACGATCTCACCATCCCGCTGATCTCCGCAGTGGGTCACGAGGTGGATTTCACCATTGCCGATTTCGTCGCCGACCGGCGCGCCCCGACCCCGTCAGTGGCGGCGGAGCTGGCCACTCCGGACAGAGAGGAAGTGCTGGACCGGATCAACTCCCTGCAACGGCGTATCCGCCTGGCAACGATCCGCCATCTTACCGATAGCCGCAGGAGCCTGGAGAACCTCACCAAGCGGTTGGAGCGGGGCCATCCGGGTAACCGGTTGCAGCAGCAGCTACAGTACCTGGATGACCTGAGCCTACGCCTGGCGCGCGGTATCCGGAGTCAACTGGACCGGCGCCTGGCGACCATCGGGTTACTGGAAAGTCGGCTGCAGGGAGTTATCCCGACTCACCAGATCCGGCGACAACGGGAACAGTTCGACGGACTCAGTCATCGGCTTATCCTGGCCGCCGCCGCCAACTTGCGCATCAAACGTCAATCCCTCGAATCGGCCATCGGAAAACTGGACACCCTGAGCCCGCTCGCCACACTCCATCGCGGCTACTCCATCACCCGGGTACTGCCGAGCCATGAGCTGTTGCAACAGGCCAGCCAGGTGCAGCCCGGTGACGAACTGGAGACCCGGGTCATGGATGGAACCCTCATCTCGGTGGTTAGCCGTATCGACAGCAATTAACAAGCAAACAAATTGCCGCTGTACGACCCCGATATTTGACAGATTTTCCCCTGATACCGATGGCACAATCCGGGGCGGTCAGACGACGAAAAAGCGTCGTCCTGTCCATCCCATTGGCGACAGGTTGCGTACGATACGAAACAAATACCACACAAATAGATGGATTCTCTGTTTCATGTGTAACTATTGCGCCCAAAACAGAAACCCGTTATGAATGCGCTATGATCTCACCAAAATCCCTTCTCACCGCAGCCATCATTGCCTCTCTGGTAGCCATTGGCCCGCTCTCCACCGACATGTATCTGCCGGCCTTTCCCATGCTGATGCAGAGCTTCGATGCCGATATCAACCAGGTGCAGAATACCCTGAGTATATTTCTGATCGGCTTCGCCCTGGCCCAGCTGATCTACGGCCCGTTGTCCGACCGGTTCGGCCGAAAGCCGGTGTTGATGGGCGGATTACTGCTGTTTGCCCTGAGCAGCCTGGCGATTGTCTTTACCGACTCCATCAGCACCCTCTCAGCGCTGCGCCTGTTGCAGGCCATCGGTGGCAGCGCCGGGCCGGTGCTGGGGCGCGCCATGGTGCGGGACATTTACGGCCCCACGGAATCGGCTCGCCTGCTCTCCTACATCAGTACCGCCATGGCAGTGGCCCCGGCTGCTGCGCCCATTATCGGCGGTTACCTGTTGGTCTGGTTTGGCTGGCACTCCATCTTCCTGTTTCTTGCCGTCTACGGCGCTATCGGTCTCCTGCTACTGGGGATACGCATCCCGGAAACCGCACCGCCTGGCAGCCACCACGTTATGTCCGTCAGCAGTCTGCTGAAAAACTACGGTATTCTGCTGAAACACCCGACCTGGCGCTGGTACACGCTCACTTGCAGCTTTGTCTTTGCCGGGCTGTTCTCTTTTCTGTCCGGTTCATCTTTTATCATCATTGAGTTTCTCGGTTACAAGGAGGAGCAGTTCGGGCTCTTTTTTGCCCTGGTGGTGATCGGTTTCATGCTCGGCACCCAGATCGCCGGTCGCCTGGTACGCCGCATCGGTATCAACCGGCTGCTCGGTTATGGTTCGCTGATCGCCGCCACCGGCGGCATCAGTATGCTGATCCTGGCCCTGGCCGAAGTGCATCATGTGGCTGCGGTGGTGGTGCCCCATATGGTCTATATGGTTGGCGTCGGCATTGTCATGCCGCAATCCATGGCAGGCGCCCTGGCCCCGTTCCCGCACATGGCGGGTGCCGCATCGGCATTACTCGGTTTTATCCAGATGTCGTTCGCTGCCGGCGTGGGTGTACTGGTAGGGCACTATCATGATGGCTCTCCACTCACCATGTCCTTCTCCATCGCCCTGATGGGCACGCTCACTCTGATCAGTTTCCGCCGGCTGCAGCGGATCAATCGGCAAAACGAAGATGATGATCAGGATGGCGAAGAGGAGCCGGCCAGCGCCGCATAACAGCAGACCGGATTGGTGAACGGCTCAGGCTACTTGCGCTTACTATGGGATTTAAGTCGCTGACGCTTCTGCACCTGGCGCTGGGTCAGCTTGTTCTTGCGATCCTTGAAAGGGTTGTCACCCGATTTGAACTCGATGCGGATCGGCGTGCCGGTCAGTTTCAGTACCTCCCGGAAACGGTTCACCAGATAACGTTTATAGGTGGTTGGTACCGCATCGGTCTGATTGCCATGAATCACGATAATCGGTGGATTCTGCCCACCCTGGTGAGCATAGCGCAGTTTGATCCGACGTCCATGCACCATAGGTGGTTGGTGCTCCTGCACTGTCCATTCAAGGATGCGGGTCAACTCCGGGGTGGCCAGTTTGCGGGTGGCATTGGCATAGGCTGAATCCAGCGCCTGGTAGAGTTTGCCCACACCGGAACCGTGCAGTGCGGAGATGAAACGCTTGGCGGCAAAATCGAGAAATGGCAGTTTCCGGTCGATATCATCCTTGACCCGATCCCGTTGGTCCGGTTGCAGGCCATCCCATTTATTGATCACCACCACCAGGGCACGACCGCTCTCCAGAATGTGCCCCGCCAGGGTCGCATCCTGTTCACCAACACCTTGCTGTGCATCCAGCACCAGCATCACCACATTGGCCCGTTCAATCGCCTGCAACGTCTTGATGACGCTGAACTTCTCGATCATTTCACTGACCCGGGCGCGACGCCGGACACCGGCCGTATCGATCAGCGTGTAGGGTTTGTCATCATGGGTGTAGGTGATGAAAACGCTGTCCCGGGTGGTACCCGGCTGGTCAAAAGCGACCACCCGCTCCTCGCCGAGCATCCGATTAACCAGGGTGGATTTTCCCACATTGGGGCGACCCACCACGGCGATCAGGGTGCCGGTATCCTGCTCCGGCGCCAGCCCGTCCGGTTCGGGGAACGCGTCCAGCACGTCATTGATCAGAGAGCGCACGCCACGGCCATGGGCGGCGGAAATGGGTAAGGGCTCACCCAGCCCCAGGGAGAAAAAATCCGCACCGGCCATCGCCCCATCCAGGTTTTCACTCTTGTTCACCACCGCGCTGACCGGCTTGCCGGTACGGCGGAGTTGGCTTGCGATGACGGCATCCGCGGGCGTGCAGCCGGCCCGGGCATCCAGCAGAAAGAGAATATGGTCGGCTTCTGCAATGGCCGCCTGCACCTGCTGTTCCATCAGCTGATCGACCCCGCTCTCCTCGCCACTCAGGCCGCCGGTATCCACTACCACGTAGGGACGGTCGCCCAGCTTACCAACCCCATACTGACGATCGCGGGTCAATCCCGGCTGATCCGCCACCAGCGCATCACGACTTCGGGTCAACCGGTTAAACAGGGTCGACTTGCCCACATTGGGTCGGCCTACCAGGGCAATTACGGGCAGCATGTTTGGCACATTTATACTCGATGATCAGCTATCGGAAATCGTCACGGCAGCCATCTCGCCACCATCCGCATAAATATAGACGACACCATCAATGACCAACGGTGGCGTTGAAATGGCGGACTTTGCAATCCGCACACGTCCTTCCAGGCGACCGTCAACACGGGACAGGAAGTGCAGATAACCTTCAAAATCACCCACCAGTACATGCTCACCCAACACCATCGGAGCCGTCAGCTTGCGATACTGAAGCGCTTTGTTCTTCCAAAGCGCGGAGCCATTACCGGGATCCACCGACACCACATGGTCGGCCTCGTCAGAGACATAGATCTGGCCGTAATCAGCCCCCATACCGGCATAGGATGAGAGCTTACGCCGCCACAGCACGATACCGGTCTGGATCGATACAGCGGTCATTTCACCCTGATAGGTAACGGCATAGACCACGTCGCCAATTACCAGTGGATCGCCGTCGATATCCACCATTCGCTCCAGTTCAGAGCGTCCGCTGGGCGCTGACACCGTGATCTCCCAGAGCAGATCGCCTTTCTGCAGATCCAGCATCACCAACTTACCGCTGGCGAAACCACAGATCACATAACCATCCACGATCACCGGGGAACTGCTGCCATGCAGCGTCAGTACCGGGATGGATCGGTCATATACCCACTTCTCAGCGCCGTTTTCCGCATCCAGCCCAAACAGCTTGCCGTCGATGGTATGCACCACCACCACACCTCGGCCGGCCTTGGGTACTGACAGCACTTCACTGCTCACCTGGGCCCGCCATTTCTCCTGCCCGGTATCCTGTTCCAGGGCAACCACTTCGGCATTACTGGTGCCGAACAGCACCAAACCTTCGCCGGCACCGGGTCCGCCGGAGATCTCCAGTTCAGTATCGACCGACCAGACAGGTCGACCGGTGGCCGCTTCCAGGGCACGCACCGTGCCACTTCGACTGGCACCGTAGATCCGATCCCCCGCCACAAAGGGAACCAGCTTGACCCGCTGTTCATCCGCACCATCGCCGATCGAAGCCGACCAGATCACCCGGGCAGGGACGGAACTGGCCATCTCCACCAGTTCCGCAGGCGGCTCTGAATTGTCCTCATCGGACAGCCAGTTAAGCGGATTCATGGAACTGCAACCAGCCAGCAGGAGCACCAGCGGCAAACTCAACAGATAGCGCGTCATGGGCAATCCTCGGGGTTATTCAGCTGCGGCAAGATCATCGAACTTCATCTGCACCAGGGCGCTGTTGCTCACATCGTATTCCAGCGCCTCCTTATAGGCCTGGCGCGCCGCCGCCGGGTTTCCCTGCTGCAGGGCAATATCACCTTTCAGTTCGGCGAAGTCGCCCCTGAAGCTGTCTGCCGGGGCCTGCGCCACCAATGCGGAAGCCTCATCCAGAGCCCCCTGATCCAACAGCAGTCGGGCCAGACGCAGACGGGCAATCTGCTGCAGGGAGGGGTCGCCCGCCTCGGCAATGACCCACTGCAACTGCGTCTTCGCCCCATCCACATCACCCTGTTGGAATTTCACTTTAGCCAGATCCAGGGCGGCAAACACCGCGTAGGGGGTCTGCCCGTACTGGGTCACGATGGCCTCTGCCTGGCTAACCACAGCTGGCGAATTGGTCGCCACACTGTTGCTCAACAGCTCAAACTGCTGTGAAGCCTGCTCAGTGACCTGCTGCTGATGCTGGCTCCAGTATTGCCAGCCAAACACACCACCCAGGCCGAGAACAATACCGGCGATAACCGACTTGCCGTTCTCTTTCCACCAGTTTTTAAGTGCCTCTACCTGTTCCTCTTCGGACAGATTCACATCAACCATGTTGTCCTCCCTTTCCGCCGCCAGCGGATAAATAATTTGTTACCGGTATCGCCATGCGTCCGCCCGATACTACTCCAGACGACTCGCGCATAGGGCAGCCCGTCTGAAAATCCCGACCGACCGCGGTCAAATCATGTCCCGCAGGTAGTCTGCCAGGCTGTCCAGCGCCACCTGCTCCTGTTCCCGCTCCTCGCGTAGATGCTTGACGCCGATAACCCCCTGGGTTAATTCGTCCTCACCCAACACCAGCGCGAAACGGGCGCCGCTCCGATCCGCTTTTTTGAACTGGCTTTTGAAACTGCCACCACCACAGTGACAGAGCAGGCGCAGTTCAGGCAGTTCCCGCCGCAACCGGTCCGCCAGCAGCACCCCCTGTTTCTGCGGCGTATCACCCACCAGTACCAGATAGGCATCCAGGGTCTGCAACTGCAACGGGTTGTCCCGCTCCTGCAGTAACACAATCAGCCGCTCCACCCCCATCGCAAATCCGATGCCGGGGGTCGGTTTACCACCCAGTTGCTCCACCAGCCCGTCATACCGTCCACCGGCACAGACGGTGCCCTGAGCACCCAGTCGATCGGTCACCCACTCGAACACAGTACGGGCATAGTAATCGAGTCCACGCACCAGGCGGGTATTCACCACATAGGGCACACCGGCGGCGTCCAGCCCCTCGCAGAGGGTCTGAAAATGGGCTTTTGACTCGTCGCCCAGGTAATCCAGAAGCGAGGGAGCCGCTGCAATCAGCTCACGCATGGCCGGATTTTTGGAGTCCAGCACCCGCAGGGGATTACTCTGCAGACGGCGCAGACTGTCTTCATCCAGCTGCGTCTGATGTTCGGTCAGATAGGCGACCAGTTTTTCACGATACACCGCCCGTTCATCGGGAGTACCCAGGGTGTTGATCTGCAGTTCCAGGCCATCCAGACCAAGCGACTCCCAGAAACGCCGGGTCAGCAGAATCATCTCGATATCGATATCCGGACCGCTGAGTCCGTAAGCCTCGGCACCGATCTGGTAGAACTGGCGATAGCGCCCTTTCTGGGGACGTTCATGCCTGAACATAGGGCCGTAGTACCAGATGCGCTGCACCTGGTTATGAAACAGCCCATTTTCAATACCGGCCCGGACACAGCTGGCGGTGCACTCCGGTCGCAGGGTCAGACTGTCGCCATTGCGGTCCTCGAAGGTGTACATCTCCTTCTCAACGATATCGGTCACTTCGCCAATGGATCGTTTGAACAGATCCGTCATCTCCACCACCGGCGTGCGCAGTTCCCGGTAACCGTAACTGTCCAGTACCGTGCGCACTTGCTGTTCCAGGAAATGCCAGATGGGTGTCTGGTCGGGCAGGATATCGTGCATGCCACGAATGGCCTGTATGTTTTTTGCCATTACTCTTTCTATACCATTACTTAACTGTTTCCGGGCTTTCAGGCTGTCCCGTCAATTCAGGCCGTATCAATCCGGCCTGCAGAAGAATTGGTCTCGCTGCAGGTTGCACGACCGGTACAAACAGGCGTGCGGTTTTGGTTGACCAGGGTAACCTGTTCCGTCCTCTCTCACTCAATTCGGAGGGTCAATTTGGCAACGTTGCCGCGGATATGGGGAGCCAGATCATAAGGTTCTCCACGTACCGTAACCCTCACCGCCGACGCGTTGCCGAATACCATCTGATAGGGCGCTTCGCCGCCAAGCACCAGGCGATCACCAGCGACTTTATTACCGATCACCCGAAAATTGCCCGAAGCATCCTTGATGTCGGTCCAACAGGCATCGGAGAAGCTGACGCTGACCACCGCTGACAGGTCGGCCTGGTCAGTTGCTGCAGTGGGCGCCAGACTCTCAGCCAGAGGGGCTTCCACCATCCCCTCCGCACTATCTTCAGTCGGCTCAGAAGATATCTCACCCGGGACCATCGTCCCGGCTTCCGGACCCTCACTGCTCGTCGTGACGCTGGATTCCTCCGGCTCGGTAACGGGCGCATCGAGGATCTCCGGTTTATCCAGCAGTGCCGGTAACGTAACGCTCCCATCCTCTGCCACCAGAGGGCCACCCGGTTCCGCCAGGGATTGATCAACCTGCTGCTCTATCGCCTGGGTATCGCTGCCGGCACTGCCGCCAAGCGGCCACTGCAGATAGCCATACCACCAGGTCACCACCAGGCCGATTATGGCGATCACAATCAACCAGGTAATCAGTCGAATCAAGGTATGACTGCTGCGCACCTCCCGCTTGATCTCTGCCGGTTGCAGATTGGCGTTCTCTTCTTCTGCAGGTCGATAGAGATGAAAGGCATCCAGGATGGGGCCCACCGGCACATCCAGCAGACGGGCATAGTTACGCAGATAACCCTGCACGAACACAGCGCTGGGTAATTTGCTGAAATCATCCGCTTCCAGCGCTTCCAGCATGGAGACGTTCAGATGCAGCAGACTGGCCACCCGGTTGACGTCCATCTCTTTGGCGACGCGAACATCCCGCAACTGTTTTCCAGGGCCCTGGATAACCGGGGTATCAGGTGCCTCTTCGGTATTTTCGGCGGCATTCATTGTCGTTCCAGTTCTCTCAATAGCTGCACTTCCCGGGAATCGGGGAAGTTGTTCTTTAACATCAGCGAATAACTGGACACGGCATTCCGATCACCCAGCACCCGTTCATTCTGAATACCCAGCCAGAGTGACGCCGCAGTTGGTTTGGATCGCTCCAGGAAACGCTGTAGATAGGCCCGGGAAGAGAGGTTCTCGCCGATCTGAAAACTCAATTGCGCCATCTGTATCAGCGCCAGCGGAAAATTCCCGTTGTGCGTCAGGGCACGACGCAGATAGCTCTCGGCCTTTTCCAAATCATTGTTGCGCGAGGCGCAGATGCCGGCGTTGGTCAACGCCACTTCGGGGGTCTGGTAAAGCGGGTTATCCAGCGCCTTCAGAAAAGTTTTATCCGCCTCTTCAAAACGCTGCTGTTTACACAGGTATGAAGCATAGGCGTTTAATACATAGGAGTTTTTCGGGTCCAGTTTCAGGCTGCGATTAAAATGTTTCTCCGCCAGATCAGGCTCATCCAGACGTTCATACAACAACGCGATCACGTTATGAGCCTCGGCATTCGTCGGCTCCACTGCCAACGCCTGTTTGACCTTCTGCAGGGCGACATCAAGATGACCCTCCCGCATATAGGCAACCGCCAGCTTCACATACACGTCGCCCGCACCGGTTCGGCTGCTCTGACCGAAACGGCCGGTATTGTCCACCATATCCGGCGAACTGCCGTCCGGACGCACCCCAGCCTGTTGGCATCCAGCTAAAAACAACAGTGACAACACTCCCAAGATAGAGACCCGACGCACTTTCAACGTACAACTCCTCCTGCATGTTTCAATTCACGACGACTGCGATCCTTCACTCGCCCAACCAGCTGTCCACAGGCCGCGTCGATATCGTCACCACGGGTTTTACGAGTGGTGGTCACAATACCGGACTTGACCAGGCGCTGGCGGAAGGCATCGATCCGCTCCGGGGACGAGCACTGGTAGCGGGTTCCGGGAAACGGATTGAACGGAATAAGATTGATCTTCGAGGGGGTGCCTTCCAGCAGTCTGATCAGCTGTTTGGCCTGTTTATCACTATCATTGATGCCGTCCAGCATCACATATTCCCAGGTCACCTTACGGCGTTTATCACCCCTGAGGTACTCCCGACAGGCGGGAATCAACTGTTCCAGGGGATATTTCTGGTTGATCGGGACCAGTTGGTCACGCAATTCATTGGTCGGCGCATGGAGCGAAACCGCCAGGCTCACTTCGGACAGTTCAGTCAGCTGCCTGAGGGCGGGCACGATACCCGAGGTACTGATGGTAACCCGGTACTTCGACAGCATGTAGGCCAGATCGTCCTGCATGATACGGGTTGCGGTGACCACCGGATCAAAGTTGGCCAATGGCTCCCCCATCCCCATGAACACCACATTGGTAAGGCGTTTGCCAAGCTCATGTTCCGCCACCCATAACTGACCGATAATCTCCGCCGTAGTCAGGTTGCGATTGAACCCTTGCTGGGCCGTGGAACAGAAACTGCAATCCAGCGCACAACCGACCTGGGAAGAGATACAGAGGGTGGCGCGATTGGGTTCAGGGATGTAGACCGATTCGATACGATTATTACAGTCCAGTTCGAGTACCCACTTGTGGGTACCATCCAGTGCCGGCTGATCAAACACCACTTCCGGCACCCGGACTTCAGCCACCTGCTTGAGCTGCTCACGCAGCTTCTTCGACAAGTCGGTCATGGCGTCGAAATCGGTCACGCCGTGTTTGTGAATCCACTTCAGCACATTGCGACCATTGAACGCCTTGGCGCCCAATCCTTCAATGAAGGACTCCAGCCCCTGGCGGTCAAGATTCAGCAGGTTGACTTTCTGTTCAGTGCTCTGCATTACCCCATCACTCCACACGGTAAATTAAAGAGATTGCCCCCACCCCTGCAACCAGGGGTGGCCCGGCAATCAGTGCTCAGACTGAGGCAATGCAGATTGCTCAAGGTATGACCTCAACGCAACCTTTCGCAGACACCTTCGGGAAAGAAGAAGGCAATCTCAGCCGCTGCGGTTTCCGGTGCGTCCGAACCGTGGACGGCATTCTCATCGACGGTTTCAGCGAAGTCCGCACGAATGGTGCCGGGCGCGGCCTCCTGGGGATTGGTGGCACCCATTACCTCGCGATTCTTGGCGATGGCATTCTCACCCTCCAGAACCTGTACCATAACCGGACCTGAAGTCATGAAATCGATCAGATCGTTATAGAAGGGGCGCTCCTTGTGCACCGCGTAGAACTCACCGGCCTGTTCCCGGGTCAGCTGCAACATCTTTGCAGCGACGATTTTAAGGCCCGCTTCTTCAAATCTGCTGTAGATCTTGCCGATAATGTTCTTCGCCACCGCATCCGGTTTCACAATTGAGAAAGTACGCTCGATCGCCATCAAAAACTCCAATAAATTCAAACAATAAAAAAACCATGCCCAGCCAACAGGCTACGCAAGAAATGTGAATTCAGCTCTCTGAAACGACCGCATGCGAATCCCTGACCGGCAGTCGCCTGAAAAAAATCGCACCGTTAAACCGAATGGGTCCGAGAGAATCTGTTTTCTGTTTACAAAATCAGCGCTTAGTTTACCTTGCAGCGGGGGAAACAGGCAATTTATGATTCCAGCACCCCCAACCCGGGCCGCCTCAAACAGCCCGCCTGGCCGACAATACATCGGGCAACTGGGCGATTTTGTCCAGCAGCCGACTGAGCTGTCGCATGTTGCCGATCTCAACAGTAAAACGCATATTGGCCTGGTCCATCTTGCGGTTCGACTGGGTATTCACTCCGAGCACATCCACCTCTTCATTGGTGAGGATAGCGGATATATCCCGCAACAACCCTTTGCGATCAGTAGCGGTGATCTTGATATCCACCTGATAGGAACTGCTGCCCCCTTCACCCGCCCAGGCCACATCCACCAGCCGTTCCCGGTCACTCTCATCCAGGTGCGTAATCATGCCGCAGTCCCGGCGATGCACGGTGACTCCCCGGCCACGGGTGATAAAACCGAGGATGTCGTCATTGGGTACCGGCTTGCAACAGCGCGCTATGTGGGTCATCAGGTCATCCACACCCTCAACGATCACTTCGCTGCGCCCGGCCTTCTTCGACTTGGAGGTCTTGCGATGTGGGGCTGGAGCCTGCTCGACCTGGGTGCTTTTGCGGCTCGGCAGATCATGCGGAACGCCCATCCCCGCCACCTGGATAGGGGATACCTCACCCCGTCCAATGGCCGCCAGCACGTCATCACTCTTCTTGAAATTGAACCGTTTTACCGCAGCGGACAGATCCGGCTTTGGCACGCCCAGCCGGGCAACTTCCCGTTCCAGGCTGATTTTGCCGGCGTGCAGATGCTGCTCATAATCCTGCTGTTTGAACCATTGCCGAACCCGGTTGCGCGCCCGACTGGTTTTCAGGTAGCCCAGGTGGGGGCTGAGCCAGTCGCGGCTCGGACCGCCCTCCTTGACAGTCAGAATCTCCACCAGCTGTCCACTCTCCAACGGCCGGGTAAGCGGACGGATCTTTCCATCGATCTTGGCGCCACGGCAGCGATGCCCCACGTCCGAGTGTATGGCGTAGGCAAAATCGACTGCCGTGGCACCCTTGGGCAGCTCTACCACCTTGCCCTGTGGGGTCAGGACGTAAATCTGCCGGGATTCAAATTCATTCTTCAGATTGTCGACAAAATCTTCCGAACCGGCCGGGTCATCCTTCACCTCAATCCAGTTGCGCATCAGGGAGATACGCCGTTCAAACTCCGCATCCCCTTTACTGCCACCCTCTTTATAGCGCCAGTGGGCAGCCACACCGAGTTCAGCATGTTCATGCATGTCGTGGGTACGGATCTGGATCTCCAGGGTCTTGTCTTCGGGACCAATCACCGCCGTATGAATGGACCGGTACATGTTCGCCTTGGGGGTTGCGATGTAATCGTCGAACTCACCCGGTATGTGGCGCCACAACCCATGTACCACACCGATAGCGGCATAGCAGTCCGCCACACTGTCCACCAGCACCCGAACGGCCCGCAGATCGAATATCTGCTCGAACGGCACCGACTTCCGCACCATCTTCTTCCAGATGCTGTAGATATGTTTCGGTCGCCCGGTGATCTCGGCATCAATATGCATTTCGGCGAACTTCGCCTCCAGAATATCGATCACCTGATCAATATACTCCTCCCGGTCCGTCCGCCGACCATCCAGCTTTTTGGCCAGGTCCTTGTAGGTATCCGGCTCCAGGTAGCGGAGACAGAGATCTTCCAATTCCCACTTTATCTGCCAGATACCGAGCCGGTTGGCCAGGGGGGCGTATATCTGCTGGGTTTCCCGCGCCTCCTTGACCCGCATCGCTTCCGGCAGCGATTTGAGAATACGCATGGTGTGCAGCCGCTCCGCCAGCACAATCAGCACCACCCGGATGTCATCGGCAATACTGAGCAGCATGCGGCGCAGATTCTCCGTATGTGCCAACTCCTTGTCATGCTGACTGACAGCCCGATCCCGGGAGACGAAGCCGATGCGTGCCATGTCATGCACCATGCGGGCAACAGCCGGGCCGAATTTCTTCTCCAGAACCTCCGGATTTACCTGGTCGCCAGGCAACACGTCATGCAGAATAGCGGCCGCCAGGGTTTCCCAGTCCAGATCCATGCCGGCGAGAATTTCCGCCACGGCCAGAGCGTGGCGCAGGGTGGTTTCCCCGGTGACTTCAACACCCTCTCGATGGATCTCAAATGCCAGGTCACACGCCTCGTGCAGCTTTTCCATCTCCTCTGCACTGCGTTTGACAGCCAGCCCCGCCAGCCATACCCGTATATCCCGTTCATCCAGCGCATTGCTTTCAGGAAGGTTGGTGGTAATGCTAACCATCTGAAGTCCTTATAAAAATATCTATCAAAGCCGTGCCAATCATGGTAAAGCCCCGTGCCTGAACATGCCGCCACAACGCAATTTCATATTGGAAAACGGTCATCGAAATGGTCCTCTGTCCATGCGCGGGTATGGCTTGGCTTGAAATAACCACATGGGATTCCGGTGAAATCAGGGCGCATTATTCAGGAAAACGGAACCAATGCCAAACCGCCTCACCAGACCCCAGTTTGGCTTTACAGTCTGTAACAGACACGGGAAAAACCAACTGGTTCACTGCTAAAACAGCCCCGTCAAACCACACGCCCGGCACTCTCGGAGAACCGCTGCTTTTCTGGATCGACTACTCAGTTATAAAACCATTAACCACAGGAATAAACAGGTAACACGGATCATTCAAGCAGGTGGCTGACCAGTCCGTCTGCCAGTTTCGGCTCAAACCAGGTGGACTTTGGCGGCATGATCTGGCCTGCGTCGGCAACCGCCATCAACCCATTCATGCTGGTGGGATAAAGGGCAAACGCAACCGCCCATTCGCCACTGTCGACCCGCTGCTCCAGCGCCTTGAGCCCCCGGATACCACCGACAAAATCGATCCGGCTGTCGGTCCGTTGATCGGAAATTCCCAGCACCGGCTCCAGTATTTCATGGCTCAGCAGGCTCACATCCAGACTCGCCACCGGATCCAGGGACGGTATGCGGGATTCCGGCAGTACCAGTCGATACCAGCTGCCATCCAGGTACATACCAAAATGTCCCGTCTGCTCCGGTTTGACCGGTTCGTCCACGGACTCTACCTGGAAACGCTCACCTATCGCCTGAAGAAACTGGCTTACGGTCATCCCATTTAAGTCCCGGACCACTCGATTGTAGTCCAGAATCTGGGTCTGCTTATGGGGGAAAATCACCGACAGAAAATAGTTATAGGGTTCATTACCCGTATGCTGCGGGTTGGCCAGCTTCCGTTGTGCCGCTACCCGGGATGCCGCTGCTGAGCGATGGTGCCCGTCAGCGATATACAGGGCCGGCAGTTCATCGAACAGCAGGGTCAGCGCGGTAATGCGTGTCCTGTCTGACAACACCCATATCTGGTGTCTTACCGAATCGCTGGCGGTCACGTCCATGGCCGGCTCGCCCTCGGCCGCCCCCCTGAGCAGATCATCGATCCGTTCATCGCTGGGATAGACCAGAAATACCGGACCGGTCTGTGCGTTCAGAGCAGATATCTGCTTGACCCGATCCAGCTCCTTGTCCGGGCGGGTCAGTTCATGCCGCTTGATCCGGCCACTGTCATAGGCGTCCACGGAAGCCGCCGCCACCACACCCAGCTGCGTATGGGCACCCATGGTGAGTCGATAGACGTAGTAACAGTCACGACTGTCGGTGGTAAGTACGCCTTCACGCCGCATGGCGGCCAGATTTTCCGCCGCTTTGGCGTAAACTTCCGGGGCATGGGGGTCGATACCGGCAGGCAGGTCTACTTCAGGACGGGAGATATGCAGGAAACTCCAGGGTCGGTTTTTCACCATCTCCCTGGCTTCCGCCTCACTCAGTACATCATAGGGCGGAGCGGCAACATCCTCGGCACGCCCGTCGGCGGGCCGGAGCCCGGGGAACGCTCTGATCAGCGACATAATTGTCCTCAAAGAATACGCATGGAACGGCAGCCCGATTCAGCGCGCATTGTTCCAAAGCGTTCCCCTGCTGTCCAGACAGAAAGGTTTATCACGACATTAAATCAGAAGAACGCTGATCGTTCCGTCTGATCCCGGGTTATTCCCGCTCTTCGATCCAGGCCATCTGGATCGCTTCCAGAATCCGCTCACCGGTACGCTGCGGATCATCATCAAAATCCGGCAGCTCCATGACCCAGCGATTCAGGTCCACGAAGTTGACATGATTAGGGTCAACATCGGGATATGTCTCATCCAGTTCGATCGCTATATCGAGCGTATCGGTCCATTTCAAACCCATAACTGTTCACCCTCAGTGGTTTTCAGAGACCATGTTGATAGTGTATTTGGGTATCTCGATCACCAGATCCTTATCACCCACGATCGCCTGACAACTGAGCCGGGAGTCCGGCTCCAGGCCCCAGGCCTTGTCCAGCATGTCTTCCTCCACCTCGTCGGCCTCATTCAGTGAATCGCCCCCTTCGCGGAGGATCACATGGCAGGTGGTGCAGGCACAGGATTTCTCGCAGGCGTGCTCTATCTCTATGCCATTCTGATTGGCGGCATCGCATATTGAGATGCCCGGCTCCACCTCGATCACCGCCCCTTCCGGGCAGATCTCTTCATGGGGAAGAAAAATTAGTTGCGTCATGATCAATCCTGATGGCTACTTCGGTTATTCGAATTCTTCAACACTGTGGCCTGACATGGCCTTGCGCACACTGGCGTTCATACGCCGTTCCACATAAAACTCGCAGGTTTTTTCCAGCGCCTCCACGGCCGCTTTGATCGCCCCGTAATCGCCATTCCGATTGGTCTCCGCCAGGGTCTGCAGAGCAGACTCCACCGTGCCCCGCTCATCGGCGCTCAACAGTGCATCGCCGTCATCCGCCAGGGCGGCGGTTAACGCCTCAATCACCCGCTCCGCCTCAACCTGCTGCTCCCGCAGCTTGCGCGCCTCCATATCCTCTTTGGCGTGGTCGAAGGATTCCCGCAGCATCGACTCGATTTCCCCATCAGTCAATCCATAGGAGGGTTTGACCTCAACACTGGCCTTCACGCCACTGCTCTGCTCCTGGGCTTCGACACTGAGCAGACCATCCGCATCCACTGAAAAGGTCACCCGGATGCGGGCCGCACCGGCCACCATGGGGGGAATCCCGCGCAACTCGAAACGGGCCAGCGACCGGTTATCCGCCACCAGTTCCCGCTCACCCTGCAGCACATGTACGGCCATGGCGGTCTGACCATCCTTGAAAGTGGTGAACTCCTGGGCCCGGGCTACCGGAATGGTGGTGTTTCGGGGAATCAGTTTCTCCACCAGGCCACCCATGGTCTCGATACCGAGCGAAAGCGGATTGACATCCAGCAACAACATCTCGTTATCGGATTTATTACCCACCAGAATATCGGCCTGGATTGCGGCACCGATCGCCACTACCCGGTCAGGATCAATATCAACCAGCGGTTCGGTACGGAAAAACTCCCCCACCAGTTCCCGCACCCGCGGCACCCGGGTGGAACCTCCCACCATCACCACATCCTCGATATCCTCGGGCTTCAGACCGGCGTCACGCAATGCCCGACGACAAGGGCCCAGGGTTTTACGGATCAGGGGGTCAACCAGACTGTTGAACTGCTCCAGACTCAACTCACCCTGCCAACGGGTACCGTCAGCCAGGGCAACCGTAATCGGCGCACTGTCGGCCTCGGTGAGCTGCTCTTTCGCCCGGCAGGCGACCTGCAGCAACTGGCGCAGGACAGAACGATCCGCATCCCGGT
This sequence comes from Sedimenticola thiotaurini, assembly GCF_001007875.1. Classification (NCBI taxonomy): domain Bacteria; kingdom Pseudomonadati; phylum Pseudomonadota; class Gammaproteobacteria; order Chromatiales; family Sedimenticolaceae; genus Sedimenticola; species Sedimenticola thiotaurini. The sequence continues at coordinate 1,895,879 of NZ_CP011412.1, forward strand.
CAATACCGGCCTGGGCCATGATCCACTCGGCGACCGCATGATCCAGATCATCACCGCCAAGTGCGGAATCACCGCCCGTGGAGAGGACTTCAAACACGCCCTTATTGAGACGCAGGATGGAGATATCGAATGTACCGCCACCCAGGTCATAAATCGCATGCACACCATCGGAGCCGGTATCCAGGCCATAGGCAACCGCTGCGGCAGTGGGCTCATTCAGCAGCCGCAGGACCTTGAGGCCGGCGATGGTCGCCGCATCCTTGGTGGCCTGGCGCTGGGCATCATCAAAATAGGCAGGGACAGTAATAACGATCCCCTCCAACTCGCCACCCAACGACTGTTCCGCCCGTTTGACCAGGGCCTTCAGAATCTCCGCCGAAACCTCCACTGAACTGACATCACCCCGTACTGTGTGGATGCGGGGAACGGCAGCATCACCGGACAGGAACTGATAAGGCAGCTCATTCCCGAGTGACTTCAGATCCTCGACGCCGCGACCGATCAGTCGCTTGACAGAAATAATGGTATTCAGGGGATCGCTGGCAGCCATCTGCTTGGCGTGCTCACCCACTTCGATACCGGTCTTGGTGTAACGCACCACGGAGGGGAGCAGGTGCTCGCCCGCCTCATCCGGCAGGGTAACCGCTTTTCCACTGCGCACAGCAGCAACCAGGGAATTAGTGGTCCCCAGATCAATTCCCGCCGCCAACCGATGCTGGTGGGGTGCGGCGGACTGTCCGGGTTCAGAGAGTTGCAGTAAGGCCATAATCGGGGCGACTCATCACAGGGCGTCATCCAGCTCGGCTTCGAGGGATTCAGCATCATTACCAAGTTTTTTCAGAAATTGCATCTTGAGCAGATTCTCTTTGGCCGCCTCAAGCTGCTCCGGCGTCGACCCCTTGAACTGGACCGCCATCTCATCAACCAGCACATCGATACGCTGCTGTATGTCAGCCATGAAATCGGCGATCACCGCGTAGGGGTCCGGTTTATTGGGCGCCTCTTCCAGCGTTTCCCGAAGTTCCATCTGCTCCATGAGGAACAGGGTATCCCGGGTGGTCTCCTGGCCATTACCCATATCCACACCTTTCAGATCAAGCAGATAACGGGCGCGCCGGACCGGATCCTTCAGTGTCTCGTAGGCCTCATTAATATGCACCGCCCCCTGCATTGAAATGCGGCGCTCCTGTTCAGTTGAGTTGGCGAACCGGTCTGGATGAACTGCTTTCTGTAACTCACGATAATGAGTTGAAAGGTGATCAGCGTCTACTATGTAATCCACCGGCAAACCAAACAACTCAAAGTAGTTCTTCGAGAAATCCAGCATCGCTTTCTATTTACAGTTGTTGGGTAACGGGGGCTCTGCGGCGGCCCCCAAATGACCGGTCAGACGTTGAAGCTTTCGCCACAACCGCAAGCGTCCTTGACATTGGGGTTATTAAATTTAAACCCTTCGTTGAGTCCCTCTTTGGTGTAGTCCAGTTCCGTACCATCCAGATAGAGCAGGCTCTTCGGATCGACCAGCACCTTGACTCCGTGCTGTTCAAAAATCTGGTCATCCGCTTCACTGTCGTCTGCAAACTCCAGCACATAGGCCATGCCGGAGCAACCGGAGGTGCGTACACCCAGCCTGATACCCAGACCGGACCCGCGGTTCTCCAGATAGTTACGTACGTGCCTGGCGGCCGCTTCAGTAATGGTAATACTCATATCGTCTCACTCCGGGATCCAGCACGGCCCCGATCCACATCAACATCAGAGGCAATATAATGCCGGATCAGCTACTCTTTTGCATTCTTGGCGGCGTAATCCTGCACGGCAGCCTTGATAGCATCTTCCGCCAGCACCGAACAGTGTACTTTCACCGGCGGTAGCGCCAACTCTTCGGCAATCTGGGTGTTCTTGATCTGTTGGGCCTCTTCCAGGGTCTTGCCCTTGACCCATTCGGTCAACAGGCTGCTGGAAGCAATAGCCGAACCACAGCCGTAGGTTTTGAACTTGGCGTCTTCGATCACACCCTGTTCGTTGACCTGAATCTGCAACCGCATCACGTCACCGCAAGCAGGTGCCCCGACCATCCCGGTACCAACATTCTTGGCATCCTTATCCATCACACCCACATTGCGGGGGTTCTCATAATGATCCAAGACCTTCTCACTGTATGACATACTCGATTCTCCGGATTCAATGCCCGGCCCGATTCAGGCCGGTAACATACGAAAGCTGTAAATTAAACTGACCTTGTTATCTGTTGAGACAGCGGCGTACTGCTAATGTGCTGCCCACTGGACTGAATTCAGGTCAACTCCTTCCTTGAACATATCCCACAATGGTGAGAGTTCGCGCAGGCGGTTAACCTGCTGACTGATCAGGCTGATCACGTAGTCGATCTCTTCCGCCGTGGTGAAACGACCAATCGTGAATCGGATGGAGCTGTGTGCCAGTTCGTCCGGTCGCCCCAGGGCTCGCAGCACGTAGCTGGGCTCCAGGCTGGCCGAGGTACAGGCCGAACCGGACGAAACGGCAATATCCTTCAGAGCCATGATCAGGGACTCACCCTCGACATAGGCGAAACTGACATTCAGGTTGCCGGCCACGCGACGCTCCAGGTCACCATTGAGATAGATCTCGTCCATCTCCTTGATGCCATTCCAGAGCCGGTCGCGCAACTGGATAATACGTTCGTTCTCCTGCGCCATCTCTTCTTTGGCAAGACGGAAGGCCTCTCCCATACCGACAATCTGGTGAGTTGCCAGGGTGCCGGAGCGCATACCCCGCTCATGGCCGCCGCCGTGCATCTGGGCTTCGATACGTACCCGTGGCTTACGCCGCACATACAGCGCCCCAATACCCTTCGGCCCATACACCTTGTGCGCAGAGAGCGACAACAGGTCGACCTTCATGCGCTCCATATCCAGCGGCACTTTGCCGGCACTCTGGGCGGCATCCACATGAAGCAGGATCTTGCGAGGCCGGGTCATTTCGCCGATCGCCTCGATATCCTGGATCACACCGATTTCATTGTTCACATGCATGATGGAGACCAGAATGGTGTCATCGCGCATCGCGGCTTCGAGCTTACCCAGATCAATCAAGCCATTGGGCTCCGGGTCAAGATAGGTTACTTCAAACCCTTCCCGTTCCAGTTGACGACAGGTATCCAGGACCGCCTTGTGTTCAGTCTTGCTGGTGATGATATGTTTACCCTGCTTCTGGTAGAAGTGGGCAGCACCTTTGATGGCCAGGTTATCCGATTCCGTCGCACCGGATGTCCAGACGATCTCCTTCGGATCGGCATTCAGCAGGGCAGCAACGTCACACCTCGCCTGCTCTACCGCATCATCTGCCGCCCAACCAAAGGTATGGGACCGGGACGCAGGGTTGCCGAACACACCATCCGGCGTCAGATACTGGCACATTTTCTCCGCAACCCGCGGATCAACAGGCGTGGTTGCCGAGTAGTCCATATAGATGGGTAATTTCATCATCACTCCAAAATGTTATTGGTAAATATCAGGCTCTCACGCCCGTACCCACCACGGTGGATCCGAACTTTACATCTGCTGACGAGGCAGCCTTATCAACGGTCTCGGTCAACTCTTTATCCTGGCGCTGGGCCACCTGCTTAACCCCACGCCTCTCCATCAGATCATGCAGACTGATCCGATTAAGATAATCATAAATCTGATCACTGAGATCGTGCCAGAGATCGTGGGTCAGACAACGCTCATTGTCCTGGCAGTTATGGTTACCACCACAGCGGGTGGTATCGACTTTCTCATCCACAGCGGTAATCACCGAAGCGATAAATATCTCATCCGCTTCCTTACCCAGCACATAACCGCCGCCCGGACCGCGAACACTGGCCACCAGCAGTTTTTTCCGTAGTCGAGAGAACAGCTGCTCGAGGTACGAGAGGGAGATTCCTTGCCGCTCAGCAATATCCGCCAGGGTAATTGGCCCCTGCCCTTGATGAAAGGCCAGATCCAGCATGGCGGTTACTGCATAACGTCCTTTAGTAGTTAACCTCACAGCAGCTCTCCTAAAATATTGGATGACGCTAATATATAATACTTGAGTGATTTGATCAACTATTCTGGACTATTACTTTCCTTGGCATGCTCTGCCCGAGGCGAATCCTCAGTACCTTGAATTTTAAGCAATTCTTCAGCTGTGGAGGCAATCTCGCAGGAATCAATTTCGGGCACTTCGAGATCCGGCTGCTCCTCGCTGACACGCCGCAGGATTTCGCACATGGTCTGCATGCGCTGATCCATAACATGAATATGGTCGAGCATGCAGTTGATGGCATGAGCCACCGGATCAGGGGCGTCAGCGGTCGCCCCGTAGGCATCAAACCCCATCTTTTCCGCCGTTGCAGAGCGCCTGGACAGCGCCTCGGAAGAGGCCTCGACCAGACGCGCCGGAACACCGACCACGGTAGTGCCGGCCGGTACCGACTTCAGAACAACCGCATTCGAACCGATTCTGGCGTCATCCCCGATGTCGATCGGCCCCAGCACCTTGGCACCGGCACCCACCACCACGTTATTGCCCAACGTCGGATGTCGCTTTCCCTTCTGCCAACTGGTCCCCCCCAATGTCACGCCATGGTAGAGGGTACAATCGTCCCCGATCACCGCCGTCTCACCAATAACCACACCCATGCCATGATCAATAAAGAAACGACGCCCGATGGTGGCACCGGGATGGATCTCAATACCGGTAATCCAGCGAGCAAAAGTTGACAACAACCTGGCCAGCCAGCAGAGCCCGATATTCCATAACCAGTGATTGACCCGGTAGAGCAGTAATGCGTGCAGACCCGGATAGGTGGTCAATACTTCAAAAGCATTGCGCGCCGCGGGGTCACGCTCAAACACACTGGCCATATCTTCTTTGAGACGGGTGAACATTCCGGGCTTCCGTTAACGCTATTAGAGTTAGAATATCAGTGGAGAACTATTCCCGACTATTCTACTCGATTATTTTGCCGACTGGCCAGTGGGCCCTTTGCCGCCTGATAGAAAAGCGGGTTACTGAAACTACTGCCGCCGCATGGATTTGCGACCCTGAGCCGCACTGAGGATACCGCGCAGGATATTGACCTCTTCCGGGTCGGGTCGGGCCCGTAAAAACAGACGGCGCAGCCGGCGCTGTAACTTCTCTGACTGGCGGGGGTTGCTGAAACCGATATCCAGCATCGCCTGCTGAAGATGCTGAAAAAAACCTTCCAGCGTCTCCATGGATGCGACAGCCTCAAGCTCACCCCTGTCTGCCGGACCGTTATCCGACAGGGACTGGATGTAGATCTCGTAGGCGATCACCTGCAGGGCCTGGGCGATATTGAGCGAACTGTATTCCGGATTGGCCGGAATATGCACCAGGTAGTGACAGCGATCCAGTTCACTATTACGCAGACCGGAACTCTCCCGCCCGAACAGGATTGCCACCTCCCCTTCAGCCGATTCCCGCCACACCTGTTCGGCGCAGGCGCGCGGCAGCAGTTGCGGCCAATGCACGGTTCGCAGTCGGGCGCTGGCACCGACGACCAGCCGGCACCCCTGCAACGCTTCATCCAGAGTTTCATACACTTGACACTGCTCCAGGATACTGTCCGCCCCGGCAGCCCTGGCAGTCGCCTCCGCACTGGGATAGGTACGGGGCGCGACCAGACAGAGTTGCGACAGAGCCATATTTTTCATGGCCCGGGCGGCGGCACCGATATTACCCGGATGGGTCGTCCCGATAAGCACAATCTTGATATTCTTCAACATAGCCGCAAAGCGTACCCGATTCGGCACCTTTTCTCAGCCCGATTTCAGATAAAACAGCAAGAAATTGTGCATTGAAAATGCTGATTTCTCTTTATTAGATGCGCTGGTTGATGTATCTTCCTCGCCCATGCACCCGATGATGAATATTGCTGTCCGCGCCGCCCGCAGCGCCGGTAACATACTCCTCCGATATTACGAGCGAACAGATACCCTGAAGGTTACCCAGAAGGGGCTGAACGATTTTGTATCGGAGGTGGATCGCGCCTCCGAGCAGGCCATAATCGACACCTTGCGGAGCTCTTATCCCAATCACGCCATCCTGGCGGAGGAGAGCGGTAACAAGAGTGGTAACGACTATCAGTGGATTATTGATCCCCTCGACGGCACCACCAATTATCTGCACGGATTCCCCCAGTTTTCCATCTCTATCGCCCTGAAACACCGGGGTGTACTGGAGCATGGCCTGGTCTATGATCCGCTGCGGGATGAGATTTTCACCGCCAGTCGTGGTGAAGGGGCCCTGTTGAACGACCGCCGAATCCGCGTCACCAACCGAAAAAGCCTGGACGGCGCCCTGCTCGGCACCGGCTTCCCCTATCGGGACCAGTCCCACCTGGACGCCTACCTGGGCATGTTCCGGGCCCTGATCAAGGATACCGCCGGTATCCGCCGACCCGGCTCTGCAGCACTGGACCTGGCTTACGTCGCCGCGGGACGCCTGGACGGGTTCTGGGAACTGGGTCTCTCGGAGTGGGATTTCGCCGCCGGCGCACTGCTGGTCAAAGAGGCCGGCGGTACCGTATCGGATATCAATGGTGGTGGACGCTTCTTCGAGACCGGTAACATCATCGCCGGTGGCCTGCGCCTCCATTCCGCCATGGCCAGCGTCATCCGCCCCCACCTTACCGACCATCTGCGCGGCTGAGTGCCGCCACTGCGGGAGAGAGAACCCACTCTCCCGCAGCCTCAAGTATTCTCCCAACCGACCGATAACCGGATTAAGTCAATGAGGACGCCCTCTTTATTGTGGAATCCGGAGATCCAGCGGCATGAAGGACAATTCAGCTACAACCACCAACGTCGGTGAAGGCGCACTGGAGATGATCATGCGCGACGTGCTGGACGGACTGTTGGAACTCTCCCTGGAATCCTCGCTCTGCGCCGACATCGACGGACTCGACATCCTGGAGATCCGTCATCCGGCCTACCATCCATACTGGCATGAAGAGCACGATGCGAGCGTGGGCGACGCCACCATCATCGACTTCCCTGACCAGCGGCGGGCCTGCGGCTGAGTCAAACGCCAGAATACAAAAAAAGCCCGCTGGAATCATTGGTCCAGTGGGCTTTTTTTCGTTCAGTCGATCGCCTACGGAAATCAGGGCTCCGCGTCTACATTTGCCCCCTCTTTCACCACCGGCATCAGATCCGCCTTGCTGATACCGAGCATCAAAGCGGCAGTACTGGCTACATAAATCGAGGAGTAGGTGCCCACCAGAACCCCGACAATCAAGGCAAAGGCGAATCCGTGAATAATCTCCCCACCAAACACAAACAGTGCCGTCAGCACCAGCAAGGTGGTGAGCGAGGTCATCAAGGTACGTGACAAGGTCTGGTTCAGGGAGCTGTTAACAATCTCCACTGCTGTACCCTTGCGCATCTTGCGGAAGTTTTCACGAATACGGTCGAAAACAACAATGGTGTCGTTCAGCGAGTAGCCGATCACCGCCAGCACCGCCGCCATCACAGTGAGATCAAACTCGATCTGGAAAATGGAAAAGATACCCAGGGTAATAAGCACGTCATGCACCAAAGCGATAACCGAGCCGAGGGCGAAACGGTATTCGAAACGCAGCGCCACATAGACCAGAATCCCAATCAGCGCATAGAGCATCGCCAGACCACCATCCTCGGTCAGCTCATCACCCACCTGGGGGCCCACAAACTCAACCCGGCGCAGCGTCGCCTCACCGGCATCGGCCTTTTTGAGGGCAGCAAAGGCGCGGTCACTCATCTTGGCGCTGTCCTCTTCCGCATTAGGCGCCAACCGAATCAACACATCCTTTGAAGTACCAAAGTGCTGCACCTGGGCATCACCAAAGCCGTCCGCAGTCAACACATCACGAACCTTGGAGAGCTCCACGGCATCCTGATAACCAACCTCAACCAGGGTACCGCCGGTAAAGTCGATACCAAGACTCAAGCCCCTAACCAAAATCGAACCGATAGCGATCAGCACCAGAGCCACCGACAGGATTACGGCCAGCTTGCGCTTGCCCATGAAGTCGATTTCGCTTTTTCTCTTAAAAATCTGCATCAGAGTCATCCAAATCAGATACTGAGTTTAGCGACACGCTTGCCGCCATAGATCAGATTGACCACGGCACGGGTTCCCACAATCGCGGTAAACATGGAGGTGAGAATGCCGATAAACAGGGTCACGGCAAAGCCTTTGATGGGCCCGGTACCGAAACTGAACAGCACCACCGCAGCGATCAGTGTGGTGATATTGGCGTCCACGATAGTTGACAGCGCCTTCTCATAACCGGCAAAGATGCTCGCCTGGGGCGTACTGCCGTTGCGAACCTCCTCCCGGATACGTTCAAAGATCAGTACATTGGCATCCACGGCCATACCTACCGTGAGTACGATACCGGCGATACCCGGCAGGGTCAGGGTCGCCTGCAGCATGGAGAGTATCGCCACGATAAAGACCAGGTTCATCAACAGGGCCAGATTCGCCACCAGGCCAAATACCTTGTAATAAACCACCATGAAGACCATCACTACAGCCAGGCCAATCACGACCGAGGCAAAACCCTGGTCGATATTATCCTGCCCCAGGCTCGGGCCGATAGTACGTTCCTCCACAATATCGATTGGCGCGGCCAGTGCGCCCGCTCGCAACAGCAAGGCCAGATCATGGGCCTCCTCCGGGGAGTCCAGACCGGTGGTCTGGAAGCGACGACCAAAGGGTTCGAGGATATTGGCGACGCTGATCACCTCCTCCACCTGAACCTTGCGGGTGACCGGTTTGCCATCCACCATGCGGGTCTCTTTACGGGACTCGATAAAGACCACCGCCATCGGCTTGTTCACGTTCTCCGTGGTCACGTTGCGCATGCGCCGGGCACCCTGGCTGTCCAGGCTCACCGACACCATCGGGCTGCCATTGCGGGAATCGAATCCGGATGAAGCATCGGTGATCTGGTTGCCGGTGACGATCACGCGCTTCTTCAGCAGAATGGGTTGTCCGTCCCGGGTGTAGTAGAGCTTGGATCCAGCTGGCACACGCCCGGCAAGGGCATCCTCCACACTGTGTTCCGTATCCTGCAGCCGGTACTCCAGGGTTGCAGTAGCACCCAGCAGCTCTTTCAGTTTGGAAGGATCCTGTACACCGGGCAGTTGTACCACGATGCGCCGCTCGCCCTGCTGTTGAATCACCGGTTCAGAAACACCCAGTGCATTGACCCGGTTCCGCAGCGTGGTGATATTCTGGTCCAGGGCGAACTTCTTCACCGCACGCTGCTCGGTGGCACTCATCTTGGCCTGGACCAGGAATTCACCCCCCTCGTCCAGGGCCGTTAGCTGCAGATCGCGATACTCATCACCGATCGCCTCCAGTGCCTGATCACGCAGGGCTGCATCCTTAAAGGTCACCAGGATGGCATCCGCCCGGTTGATCACCCGGCTGTAACGGAGCTTCTCATTCCGGAGCAGGGTACGGATATCACCGTTATAGCGCTCGATCGCCTGTGCCACCGCCGCATCCATATCCACATCGATCAGCACGTGGATACCGCCCCGCAGATCCAGACCCAGGTACATGGGCAGAGCGCCCATGCTCTGCAGCCAGCCCGGCACGTCAGTAGAGAGCGTCAGGGCCTGGGGATAATCAGCGCCAAGCGCCGTCGCCAGGACCTCTTTGGCCTTCAGCTGGCTTTCTGAGTCAGGAAACCTGACCAGTAACCGATCCTTGCCGGCTTCCATCGACTTTATTTCGACATTTGCCTTATCAAGGGCTTCACGAACGGCCTGCTCGGTTGTTGAATCAACCACTGCCCGGCGACTGCCGCTGATTTCCAGGGAGGGGTCCTGATCAAACACGTTCGGCAAGGCATAGACCAGACCTAACAGTACCAGCACCACTACGAGGATGTTCTTCCAGAGAGGATATCGGTTCATCGTTGCTTGTTGTTGTGTAAGCGCTACGGGGTGGACCAGGAATGGCTGGCGTCACCGATAAAACAGCCGGCCACAAGGGCCGGCCAGTGATTAAAGCTCTTTCAGGGTGCCTTTCGGCATGATGGCGGCCACCGCCTGTCGGCGAATCTTGACCTCGACACCTTCGGCGATCTCAACTTTGACGAAGTTCTCACCCAGATCTGAAATCCGCCCCATCAATCCGCCTTCGGTCTGCACTTCATCCCCTTTGGCCAGGGCCTCGATCAGCTTCTTGTGCTCTTTCTGACGCTTCATCTGGGGACGGATCATCAGAAAATAGAGCATGATGATCAGGCCGACCGGCAGGATCAGGCCTTCCAATCCAGGTGCGCCCGCACCGTCGCCAGCAGCCTGAGCCATGGCATCTGAAATAAAGAAACTCATGGTTTTCTTACCTTATTAATAATGGTCAAAAATGTATCGACTCCGTACAAACCGGGCCTGTACAGGAATCACAAGCCGGGCATTATGCCACACTTGTTGGGATTAAAGAATTTATGGCGCCACACCTGCCTACCAGAGTTGATGCCAAGACCACTACCTGAGGCCCGGCAACAGGGATTTCAACTGCGCATGGCGTAAAAATCCTGCGCGAACGCCTCAAATCGGCCTTCAGAAATGGCCTGACGTATATCCCGCATCAACGACTGGTAATAATGAAGGTTGTGGATAGTATTCAATCGGGCGCCGAGAATTTCATTGCAGCGGGCCAGATGGCGCAGGTAGCTACGACTGTAATTCTGGCAGGTGTAGCAGTCACAATGGGGATCCAGGGGACCGGTATCATGCGCGTGTACCGCGTTACGGATGCGCACCACACCTTCATGGGTGAACAGGTGGCCATTGCGCGCATTGCGGGTGGGCATGACGCAGTCGAACATATCGATGCCACGCCGCACAGCCTCCACGATATCTTCCGGCGTACCCACCCCCATCAGGTAGTGGGGCTTATCCGCCGGTAACCGGGAGGCGAGGTAATCCAGCACCCGCCAGCGGTCGGCGGGCGGCTCCCCCACCGAGAGCCCACCCACGGCGTAACCATCGAAACCGATCTCCATCAGCCCTTCCAGGGACCGTCCACGCAGGGATTCATAGACGCCACCCTGAACAATACCAAACAGGGCCGACGGGTTATCCCCATGCGCCTGGCGACTACGTTCCGCCCAGCGCAGGGAGAGCTCCATGGAGGCCCGGGCCTCCGCTTCCGTGGCCGGATAGGGCGTGCACTCATCGAAGATCATCACGATATCCGAGCCGAGCTGGCGCTGCACCGCCATCGACTCCTCCGGCCCCATGAAGATACGGCTGCCATCGATGGGCGAGCGAAAATGGACCCCGGCCTCGGTAATCTTGCGCATCGCCCCCAGACTGAACACCTGGAAACCACCGGAATCGGTCAGGATGGGGCGCTCCCAGTGCATAAAATCATGCAGATCGCCATGGGCCGAGATTATCTCGGTACCCGGCCGCAACATGAGATGGAAGGTATTGCCCAGGATGATTTCAGCGCCGCAGGCATCCAGTTCCTCCGGCGTCATCGCCTTCACGGTGCCATAGGTCCCCACCGGCATGAAAGCGGGTGTCTGTATGGTTCCCCGGGGGAAAGTGAGTTGCCCCCGGCGGGCAATACCATCGATCTTTGAGACTTCAAAAAGCATGATTTATATCAACATAAATGGTTTTTAATTTCTTGACACACCGCAGCATATATTAGAAACTACGCAAGTACTGAAACACAAGCAGTACACACTCCTCCATCCTCCTTTGGTGGATCAATTTACGCGGCAATCCACTTGCCGCGTTTTTTTTGCCCGGAATAAATGGTCAATCAACCAAACGGCTCACGAATCTTCCGGGCGCTCCAGAAACATCGCGTCTCCATAACTGAAAAAACGGTAGCGTTGATCCACCGCATGACGGTAAGCCGCCATAATCCGCTCATAGCCGGAGAAGGCCGCCACCAGCATCAGCAGGGTGGATTCCGGCAGATGGAAATTGGTTAGCAGGGCATCCACGCTGCGGAAGCGGTAGCCGGGGGTGATAAACAGCCGTGTGTCGCCACGGAATGGCTCAATCGCCCCGTTCCGGGAGGCGGACTCCAGGCTGCGCACACTGGTGGTACCCACAGCAACCACCCGTCCACCCCGCTCCCGGGTCGCCCGCACCTGGTTGCATACCGCCTCGCTCACTTCCGCATACTCACTATGCATCACGTGATCTTCCAGACGATCAACCCGGACCGGCCGAAAAGTACCCGCTCCCACATGCAGGGTGACACAGGCGCGCTGGATTCCCATGGCGTCGAGCCGGGCCAGCATGGCCTGATCGAAATGCAGGCCTGCGGTGGGCGCGGCCACCGCCCCCTCCTGCCGGGAGTAGACCGTCTGATAACGCTCCTCATCTATCGCCTGATCGGCGCGACTGATATAGGGGGGCAACGGTATATGCCCAGCCTGGCGCATCAGATCCGGCAACTCCACGTCACCGGAGGAGATAATAAACAGATCATCCTGACGCCCCAGGATCTCCAGCACACCGCCACCTTCCAGCAGTATGCGGCTACCCGCCCTGGGTGACTTGCTGGCCCGGATATGGGCCAGACCCCGGTTCGGCTCCAGCACCCGTTCAATCAACAGTTCAACCTTGCCGCCGCTCTCCTTGGCACCAAACAGTCGGGCCCGCATCACCCGGGTATCGTTGAAGACCAGCAGATCGCCTGGATTAAGCAACGAGGGCAGATCAACAAACAACCGGTCCATCGGAGACGCATCGCCAGCCGGCAGGTGGAGCAAACGGCTGTCCCGCCGGTTTCCGGTGGGAAACTGGGCAATCAGCTCTTCGGGGAGATCGTAATGGAAGTCGCTTCTCTGCATGGGGGGCGCATCTTAACATAGACTGGCAAAGCGCAAAGCGTTCTGTCACCCCTGGGGATTGCACTGCCCCATGAAACGATTATACTACCGGTCTTTGATCTGCCGGGGTGGTGAAATTGGTAGACACAGGGGATTCAAAATCCCCCGGGGGCAACCCCTTGTCGGTTCGAGTCCGACCCTCGGTACCAATCATGAAAAATCCGCTAAACCATTGAGATTTAGCGGATTTTTATACGCTTGTGGTACACGCTGTTTATTGTTGTCATCCGCTATGCATCTGCCTAACAGTTGCAAGCAGGTCGATAAATCATGCTTACTCTGGATTCAACCCTGCTCCCCACCACTACCACCTGACTTAGCTCCACTTCTTCACTTGATCAATCATTTCGAACATTACCTCAGCTGAAGCAGTAGTCTAGGCTGTTAAATTCCTCCCACTTCCCTTTTCCTGAAGGGATAGCTTCGACACTAACCCACCCATCTCCTGTATCTTTTCTCGTGATGGTTACCTTTATGACAATAAACTTCTTTCTGTAACCACTAAAAGGAACAATTTGATTATAATGTTGAGGTTAATGTAATCTACATCCCACAATAACTACACCATATTAGGACAAGGAAAGTGCTAACGATGCTCCCCTATAGATACTCTGAAGAAAGCAGAGAAAGATTTAGACAGACGCCTAAAGCAGATCTGCAACCAGCCAGCCTCAATTGAACCTGACTAGCCAACTTAATCAGACACCAATCGAGCGGCCGTCTATAAAGATCAGGAATAATAACGTTAGAAGGCCTAGGGACTAGTTAATATTTCCGTCGCACTGAATATTAACCCAGCCTGATTACAAATAGTTGATCTGCGTGCATCAAACGACTTGCCTTTGTATTGAATAGATAATCAATAAATCAGGAATTCAACCAGTGAAATACAGACTTAATAATATGTTCAGCCAACCCTTATTTAAAATTTCCTTTTACGCAATGTCAGTATTGACGCTTTACGGTTGCGCAAACAGTGCTAGTCATCAAGTGATGAAAAAGGAGAAAGCTGGAGATGAATACCTTACATGTCGGGAAATAGACAGAGAAATACGAAAAGCCCGGATTGTTATCCGTGGAGTAGAACAAGATAAAGAGGATATGACGGGTGATGATGTAATTGATGGTCTTTTATGGTTTCCATTCAACGTTATTGCCAAGCAATCGAACTACTCAAGCGCCATAAAAGCAGCTGAAGGTAGAATTGAACACTTAACACTACTAGAAGTACAACAAGGCTGCCGCGACAACATAGCAGGATCAAGTAAAACGGGGAGGGCTGATGGAGCAGACTTAGAGGTTGCTAACCAGTTACGGCAACTTAACTCGTTATATAAATCCGGAGTACTGTCAAAAGAAGAATATATAATTAAAAAGAAAAACATTCTTGATCGTATCGGAAACGACCAAAGTGAAGAGAAGTATATGTCTCACACTGAGTCCACCTATAGCAATTCTGCAGACTATCCGCTCATGCAGAAAGCAATTGATACTACCGCTAAAAAAGACACGCCAAAAGAATCAGGTAAACATCTCTATCAAGCAGAGCAGCTTGCTGTGGATAGAGAATGTACTCCTGTGGATTTTATGGTTAAGGATTCTACAAAAGACTTTTACAGCGCTAACTGTCAAAACGGCTTAAAGATAATTAGTTGTGAATGGGGATCATGTGCCTTTGTTGACTAGCCATGAGAGTCTAAGCATTACCGTTAGTGTTGTTGACAGTCCTGTAACTGCCAGCCTTAAGTAGTCCACAGGGCTTCGGTGATATCCTTTACCCAACCCACCGAGATACCTGCCGGGTATACAACAATCTAGACCAAGACCGACAGCCGGTATTAAACCAGGCTGTCGGGCCTTTTTCATTTTCAGATAACAGGCCTGATTTCAAGCCCCGAGCCTGAAACACCCAAAGGCATCCCTAAAACAGGTGCGCGCGCTTGTTGTCGCTCATCAGGGCAAACTTCAACAAGCGCAATTCAGATTCGGGCATGCAGCTGTCTGGCTGGTCAGCCGTGGCCATCATCCAGCGATTGACGACGTCCAGTGGTACATCCAGGTGTCGTGCCACATCCGCCTCGTTCAAGTGCATATCCTGCATAAGGTGAACCAATTCAGTACTGGTGGACGTCATCCCATCTCCTCCCCGAGGTACGCTGATTAATAGTCGGTGATTACCACGTCTTTCAGCCGCTTGCCCCGGATGTCCTCCAGTGTGGGCATCAACTCGTAGGCCACCACGTTCTGCCCGGAGAAGCTCTTATGGGTCTTGATCCGCTCAAACCAGGCGTTCAGATTCGGCCGCTGCTCAACCAGGTCTGCTTCTCCCAACAGGGTCAACAGGTGTATGTAAGCGGTCCAGTGGATATCCGCGTAGGAGTAGTCACCGACTACAAACGTCTTGCCATCGAGTTGCGCATCAATGGCATCCAGTGGGCCGCGAAGCGCTTCCCGTGCAGCCTCCACCGCTGCTCGGTCCGTGCCATAGGCGGTATTAGCCATCGGACCGAGCACCTGTTCCTGCATCAGCAGCTCAACATGGGGTGCCACATTGGAACGGGCTATGTCGATCCAGTAGGTCTGCTCCGCCAGTCTGGCGGCATTGCGTGGGGCGAGACGATTACCCAGCCCACGACCCTCGATAAAGGTGACAATCCCCAGGTCGCCGGTCACGGTGTAGTGCGCCTCTTTCAATGCCGGAATAATGCCCAGTGGGGAGAGCTTGCGATACGCCTCACTCTTCTGCTGGGCCTCGGTAATATCCAGTACGCCACTCTCCACCTCGATACCCTTCTCCGCAGCAACCAGCAGGCACTTGAGCGTATCCGCATCGCCGGGGAACCCGAGCAACTGCATCACGTATTGGGTCTTTTTCATATCGCCGGTACTGCCGTAACGCTGATCGGAGTCCAGGTTGGTGGCGCCGGACCCGAAGGCAAATAGATCTGTCATGCTGTTATTCCTCCCGGATTCTCTATTCAGGCAACCGACTTGAGCTGCTTCTGTTTGACGTCGTCCAGTGACGGCAGACTGGCAAAGCTGTTGCGCGCCTGCATCCTTCCGTACCATGCCTTGAGATTGGAATGGGATTCGATCAGTGCTCCCTCATCCATCAGCATGCAGAGATGGGCAATAGCGGTCCAGTAGATATCGGCAAAGGAGTAATCCCGGACGATAAAGTTTTTCCCGGCCAACTGCCTGTCCAGTACCTCCATAGTCTCTGACAGGGTTGTGCGGGCAGCGTAGACTCGCCCGGCATCGGCACTAAAGCCGCTGCTGTTCATGGGACCACACACCTTCTCCTGCATCAGTACATTCACCGCCGGCCCCGCGATCTCCTCCGCGACCTGCACCCAGTGATTCTGCTCACCGAGGAACGCTGCTTTCTTGGGGTTCAGGGAACCACCCTGGCCACGAATGTCCAGGTAAGCCAGGACGGCTGGCGCACCGGAAGTTACGAATCCGCCCTCCTTCAGACAGGGACACTTGCCGAATGGTGAGATGGAGCGGTAGTCCTGCTGGTCGCAGGCACCATCCATCACGTCCAGCAGCTCCACATCAAGCTGTATCCCCTTCTCCGCGGCCATCAGCAGACACTGGTCGGTGTTGATATCACCGGGAAAGCCACGCAACTGCATACGTGTTTGTCTGTTGGCCTTTTTTTTCTTTCCGAAAAAAAACATTTCCTCACCTCTTTATAATCATGTGCACAGTTCGGAGGTTGGTTACTGCATTAACCCTGACTCCGGACCTCTTTCTGTCTCTCTCTCATTATCTGATCTGTCGCTATACGACGAACCCGACTTACTGGTCGGGTTCGTCACGGCACCTGTCTATTCCCACTTAAAGGGTTCGTCTTTTGCGATGGCAAAAAACAGCCAGACATCGGTGATCAGCAGCGTCAGGAAAGCTACTGAAGTACCCAGTGCCCAGAGTGGATCCCGGTGGTACTCCCCGACATTAAGCTCCAGCGCACCCCAGGCCACGATTGCAGTCAGTATGGCTACCGCCAGAATACCTTTGAATGAACTCATCTCTCTCTCCTCTTTTCTGATCTGCGGCGATGGGGCCATCCTGGCCGGCCCATGCATCCCTGCACCCTCGCCATTACCCATTGCCGTTACGCAGTCTGGGCGGCGGTTGGCATATCCACCCAGCCGGCTTTACGGTTCATCCGCTCAGCAATGCGACGTTCGCCTTCACTGGCCATCTCCTCATCCCATTTCGCCAGTTTCGGCTTGATGAATGCTTCCCACATGGGCGGCACCAACAACATGGAGAACATGGCAAAGTAACCGATGCCGGTATCTGGCGCGCCCACCTCTTCCAGTTCCCAGAAGTGGGTCTCTCCCCGATCATGGTGATCACCCTGGCGACCGATTTCGATGAAACCGAACTGGGTGAACGGTGACTCACCCACATCCCAGGAGTGGCGGTACTCGATCGGTTGACCTTTTTCACGGATCAGGCCGTAGTGCTCCAGGAAGTTCAGCACCTCAAGTTCAAAGCCTGAGATGATCCAGGTGATGGCCATGATGCCCAGGCCGGTCCAGCCACCGGCATACCAGAACATGAACACCGTTGGCAGGCTCATCATGTAACCGCGGATCCAGCGATTCTGCGGTGAGATAAAGGGAATACCACGACGCTGCAGACGCTGCTGTTCCATCTTGAACAGGAAGCGCGACTGACCAAAGTGGGACAACAGGTAATGCTTGTAGATGTTACGTCCCCGCGGGCAGGTTGCGGGGTCATCCTCATGTGCCAGTTCCAGATGATGGTTGTAGACATGGGCATAGCAGAAGTGGGCAATCCCGCTGAGGGCCATCATCCAACGCGACAGGATAAAGGTCGGCCCCTTGGTATGGGACAGCTCATGACCGAACATGATACCCAGGCCCAGGAACATACCGGCGGAGATTGACGCACCAATCAGGTTGACGCCGCTGATGCCGGTCTGGATGGTAAGCCCCATCACTTCCATGGTACCGAACGGTACACCGGAAACGTACTCGTAGACTCGCCACACCAGTGACACTTGTAACAGCACAAACACCGGATACTGGGCGTACATCATGGTGTTCAGCAACCAGGGTATACCATTCAGCTCGCCATTCTCATCCACCCCAGCCGGTTCCGCATGCACCGGTAATACACTGAGCAGCCAGTCGAGAATTATCGCAGCACCAAACATGGCTACGCCGAGCCACACCCAGGTACCGCCAGCTACGATACCGAGCATGGCGCCGATAATCAGCGCCGGCGTCATAAAGTATCTTAGATTGACGAAGAATTTTTTCATTTATCCACCTCCTCTATATTTATTGGCATCTAAAAAGTTACAAGAGGATGGCGGTCATACCTATACGTAATACCACATGATTTATTTAAAAAATTATCATTTCCGGAGAATTTCTATCATGCGGTTAATAAGCAAAGGGCATCTGTCGAAACATGGTTTCGACGGATGCCCCGATGGAGGAAAAAAATAGCGCTGTTTTGTGCTAATAAAAATGCATCAGCGGATCTATATCAGGCACGCCCACCCGGCATACTGCTGGCGTCAAGGAATTTGTCGAAATAGATATTGGATTCATCAACACCTTGTTGCTTGAGCACCTCTATGGCCGCATCAATCATTGGCGGCGGCCCACATAGGTAGGCCTGGGTGTTGACCCAGTCGAGGGACTGACTGGCAACCTCATCAGTCACCATCCCGCGCAAGCCGGTCCAGTCACTATGCTCGGGCTCTTCGGACAGCACCGGCAGGAAACGCAAACTGCCACTGCCGTTGCGCGCCGCCTCCAGTGCCTTCAGTTCGTCCAGACAGTAGAGATCCTGCTGGGTTCGGGCACCGAACAGATAGACGGTCTCACGTTGGCTACCACTGTTGTTGGCCTGTTCCAGCAGGGCCATGATCGAACTCATGCCGCTACCACCGGCAATGCAGATAACCGGTCCTTCACCCTCCCGCATCCAGAATGAACCGTACGGCCCCTCCACCGTGACCCGGCTTCCCACCCGGTTCTCGGCGAACAGCCAGCCGGTTAACTCACCGTTGGGGACTTTACGAACAAAGAAGGTGAGTTCATTCTCCCGCTCATTCTCCGGTGCCCGGGCAAATGAGTAAGATCGGGGTTTTTCAATGCCCGGAAAGGAGATATCGGCGTACTGGCCGGCCCGGTAACCATATCCATCACCACCGGGCTCGGCAGCATGTGGAAACGGCCCGTCGAGCTTGATGGTCAACTCCATAATGTCATGGGTAAGCAGACGTGTACCTGCCAGCACACCCGTAACCGATGAGACTGCGCCCCCGGCATCCTGATTGGAGGCCAGCGCCACCTCCACAATCACATCACTTTTGAGCTGCGTCTGACAGGCCAGGATCATCCCTTCCCTGAGTTGATCCCCATCCAGGACATAGGAGAAATCAGACAGCTCCTTGATTTTGCCCTGTTTCAGCTGGCAGCGGCAGGAGCCGCAACTTCCGACCCGGCAATCATGGGGCCAGTTCAGGCCGGCGGCCAATGCCGCTTTGAGGAGATTATCTCCCGCCTTGATCTGTACCCTTTCTCCAGCCGGGAGAACCTCCGCCGTGAAGTCCTGCTGCTTCTTTTTCAGAAAACCAAACATGATTACCAACCACCACTCAGAGTTGCGTTAAAACCGCACTATTCCAGTCACATTCAGACATTGATGGTGACGGATTTCAGCCGATTATTTTTAATCTCATCCATACTGGGCAGAATAGTGGAAGCGATGAAGTTCTCCTTACTGGTACTCTTGTGCGCCTTGATTTTTTCCCACCAGGTCAACACCGCCTCTCGTGATTGGATCAGATCCCCATGGCCGGTGATCATGCAGGCATGCACATAGGGCGCCCAGTGCAGATCCGCCATGGAAAACTCGCCAACCAGGAAGTCGCCACGATGCTTCTTGCTCTTCAGGGTATTCTCCATTACATCGAATGCCGCATTCAGAGTGGCTACCGCATCATCGACACCTTCGTTGGTCAGCAGTTGGTTAACCGCCGGCGCCACCGTTTCGTTGGCAATATGGATACATTGATAATGCAGCGCCCGCACCACACCATTACGCGGCACCAGTGAGGGGCCAAATCCTTTGTCGTCCAGGTAGGACATGATGGCCGGTGTACCGCACAGGGTAAAGTCCACATCGCGCAGACAGGGGATGGTGCCAAAGGGAGACATGCTGCTGATCTCCTGGGTGGCAGTGTCGCTTACTGCGATACTGTCAATATCCACACCTTTCTCACCCGCCGCCATCAGACACTTCAAGGTATCGGGGTCAGAAGGAACACCATACAGTTTCATTTTGCTACTCAGATGATCGCCTACAGACATACTCAATCCTCCAATATTATTTTTTTACAGATCGCGCTTGGCCCTACTCCTGATATCGCAGTGCACCGGAAGGGCATTGAGCTGCAACACGCTTAATCTCTTCTTCACTTGCCGCCTGCTCATTTATGACGAAACTGCCGTCTTCGATCTTGAATACCTGCGGCAAACCCGCTACGCACTTTCCTGCGTGAGTACAAACCTCCGCATCCCATGTCACTCTGCTCATATGCATCTCTCCTGTTGTTGCCAGATCTCGTCTGACGCTGCGCAATAGCGGGTTAGAAGATTAATCAGACGTGTACGATCTCGCCTTTCAGCGAGTAGAGAATAGCCAGCACCTCATCCTTCTCCTGCTGACCAGCATCATTTTTAGTCATGGCATCCAGCACATCATCAATAACCGAGTTAAACTCCTGATCATTGATATTCATGCCACGGTGCGCGCTCAACATATCCCGGCCGGTATAGGTCTCAGGTCCACCGGTGCCGGCGCAGAACATCTCCCGCACCAGTCGTTTGACGTTCTCCGGATCGGAGTCGATATAACGCTGCTTAACTACCGGATTGCTGGTGTGGTTGGCCCAGATATCCTCCACAATGGCGGCGATTCCGCTCTGGCCGCCAAGACGTTCGTACAGGCTTGCTTGAGTATTTGACATTATTATCTCCTCCCACTCTGATGATTAAAGGCCGTGACATTGATTGGCGATTTAGATCCTCATGCCCGGCCGCAGTGACACACCGACCGCCTGATTACCTACACTGGCCTCCACCAGTCTGGCTGGCCAGCAGATCAGTTTTTCTGTCAGTGAAATTTAAATTACAGCCCCTGCCGGGGGTGGTAAATACGCATAACTACGTGAATTGAGCTGCGCTCAAAAAGGGGATCAGGAAAGTGATTAACACGCCTGCCGTCAGGATGTTGAAAGATGAAAACTGAGGCGATAAAAAGAGCGATCCGGGGAGAGATAGGGAACTGCCACTTTGTTATCAACGGCGGGGAATCAAAGCTTCCCCGCTACAGGTGAAAAGGCTCTGCTTAATGGCCAACGACCCGCATAGATGCCACTCATCGTGACCGGATCTATCGACACTGGAGAGTGTATCAATTTCCCGCACCAGGGGGGGATACGAACTCCTCATCAGACTCCGCAAGGAGCGCTATTCGCACCACGTCCGACAGGGAATTTGCCTCGAACTTTGCCATGATGCTGGAACGATGTAATTCCACGGTACGAAAACTGATAAACAGCTCTTCCGCAATCTGCTTGTTGCGTTTGCCCGCCACCAGCCCTTCCATCACCTCACGCTCACGGCGCGTCAGGCGCGCCAGACGTTCGGCCGCCTGTTTACGCCATTCGATGGTGCGTCGTCGCTTGGCTTCGCCGCTCAGACACTGGTGAATACGCGCCAGCAGTTCTTCACCGTCAAACGGTTTTTCGACAAAGTCGCTGGCACCCCCTTTCATAGCCCTGACCGCCGTGGGCACATCGGCATGCCCGGTGAGCACAATTACCGGTATTTCAAAGTCCCGTTCTCGCAGGGCTTCCTGCAACTCCAACCCGCTCATATCCGGCATACAGACATCCAGTAGCAGGCAGCCCGGTCCGATTCGATCAAGCGAATCCAGAAACGCCTGGCCGGTTGCAAAGCTTTCGGACCTGATGCCGTCCGACTTGGTAAGAAAGCGCAGCGCCTTACGCACCGGCTCTTCGTCATCAACGATATAAACAGTCTGTTCAACCGATTGCATGGTCTGAATCACTACCCCCCGTCGGTAAAGTAAAACTGAAGGTGGCACCGCCCTGCTTGTTCGATCGGGCCGACAGGCAGCCACCGTGGGCGTCAATAATGGAACGGGAGATCACGAGCCCCATGCCCATGCCATCAGATTTAGTGGTAAAAAAGGGCTCGAATATCTGCTTCAGATTCTCCTCTGTAATACCACTACCGGTATCAATCACCTCAACTAAAAGTTTGTCTGCTTGCGGCTGTGAAGTGCGTATGGTTAAACGACGCCGCTCTTTCTCGGTGTGGTGCATCGCCTCTATACCGTTACGTACCAGATTCAGCACCACTTGCTCGATCAGTATCCGGTCACCACAGGTAGCGGACAGGGGCTCCGATAGTTGCAGACTGACCGGTAACTGGTTCCAGCGCGCCTCCACCTCCACCAGGTTTACAACTGTTCGTACCAGTTCATTCAGTTCAATAGGTGCATAACGCATCTCCTCATTACGCACGAAGTTACGCAGGCGAACCACAATCTCCCGGGCGCGGTTGGCCTGTTGGTTGATATCGGTAAGTGACTCCAGTATCTCTTCCCGGTCACCGGTTCCGGCACGCAACATCTTTACACAACCGGTGCTCAAGCCGGCAATCGCAGTCAGGGGCTGGGCCAGTTCATGGGCGATCTGACTACTCATTTCACCAATGGTGGTTACCCGGGACACATGGGCCAGTTCCACCATGTGTTTCTTTTCACGCTCCTCCACCTGCTTCCGTTCCGTAATATCAGTAAACACCCCCAGGCAACCCACATATTGGTTGTCGGTATCAAAGATCCGTTTCGGTGAGGTGAGGGTATAAATCTTCTCCCCCTGCTTGGTGACCCAGGCGGTTTCATAGCGCTGTACGCCGCTGATCCGAACCGGCTTGGACATGCGTTGACGCATGATGTCGTAGTCATCCTGATGAACAAAATTGAGCAGGTTTTTACCAATCACCTCGTCACTTGAATAACCGAACATGTCACAGAAGCTCTCGTTGACATAGGTAATAAAATGCTGCTCATCGGTCAGGGCCAACGCCTCGCTCATGGTCTGTACCAGCTCCCGGTAACGCCGCTCGCTGATTCGCAAGGCCTCCTCCGCCTCACGCCGCTCCTGCTCGGCCCGTACCCGTCCGCTCACATCCTGAAGAATCACTGTGGCACCCAGTTGGCCGGAACGGTCTACCAGGGAAGAGGCCATCACTTCGATAAAACAGACCGTGCCCACACTGCTGCTGATGTCGAACACTTTTGGCCGCCGCATCCGGGTCGGTGCCACACATTGGGCGATCATGTTGCGCAGCTTCTCCCGATCCGGCTCCGGGAAAAAATCAAACAGTGAGGTTCCCAATGCCTCCCGTTCGGTCAGCCGGAGGATCTGGCTTGCCCGTCGGTTGAGGCCCAAAACCGCGCCCTGGATATCAACATTGAGCACACCAATCGGGGCATGATCCAGCAGTCGATCGAGATAGTGGGTGACCTGAGGCCGTTCCCGCTGCACGTCGCCCAGGCGTTTTTGCGCCGCGGCAATCGAACCACGGTAGGCACGACGCTTTTGCGTCCGGATCACCGTCTCTATCAGTATGCCAGGCAACTTCCCCAGTTCCCCGGTGGACCAGGGCACCACATGATTACCAAGAAAAGGGGCAAACTTGAGCGCCTGCCGGAGCTGTTCGTAGCGCGCCGGTTCCGTCAGTATCAACAGGGGGATATCCCTGCCCATGGAGTGGATGCGCTGCGCGATACGTACCGGCTCTTTCAACTGTACGCCGAGCAGCATGGCATCGACCTGATAATTCATCTGCTCCAGTTCAACGAACAACTGGCCGGCGCTGGCCATGTCATCGAAGCAGAGCTGTTCACCACCCTTGTCGGATAACAGATGCCTCACGTTGAGGTCGACGTTCAGCAAAATGACACGACCGGCGCCGGACATCGACACAGCGGGATCGACCGCCTCTGCACCAGTTGACTGGACTGACGAAAGCTTTCCGGTTGGGTTTTTCCCTGTCACATCAGGCTCCCAGTATCGGTCGACCCAGCAACGTACGCCCGGTCCATACACGCAACAGGTCGGTGGTTGGTGCCATCACATGGGCGGCGCGGGCATCGCGCAGCAGCTGATGCAACTTGGATCCCTCCCGATAGGCCATGCCACCGGTCAGGGTCATCACTTCATTGACCATTTCAACCGCGCATTCGGCCACCTCAGCTTTGGTGGTGAACACCGCCGGCAGGGCGTCCGGATCACCGGCATCAAAACTGGCCGCGGCGTGATAGGCCAGTCGCCGGGTGCGTTCCAGCATGCCCCACAAAGTCCCCAGGCGATGTTGCAGGACCGGCAACTCCGCCAGGCTGGAACCACTTTCTGAATAGTGCCGTTTGATCAGGTGATTGCGCGCTATCTCCAGCGCGGCACTGGCGATTCCCAGGTAGGTACCGGACATGGCCATCAGGAAATAGGGCGCCACCACCTGGAACACATACCAGATCTGATCGCCCTCTTCCCCCAGCAGGTCATTGCGGGGCACCATCACCTGATCCAGATGCAGCGCCCGGGACGAGTTTCCACGCATGCCCAACCCGTCCCAGGGCGGCCCCCAACGGAGGCCCTCCGCATGATTACGGATCACAATGCAGGAGAACTGCCCGGTGGGGGCGTCCGGATCAGCCGCCACGGTGGAAATCACATAGGAGTCCGCATAGGCTGCGTTGGTAACGAAGGTCTTCTTGCCCGTCACCCGATAAAAATCCGGCGACACCGCTTCAAGTTTGGTATTGGGGATATAAAAGTGGGAGCCGGTGCCGGCCTCACTCAACGACAAAGTGGTGAGATGCCGTCCCTCGATAATCGGCAGCAGGTAACGCTCCCGTTGATCGGGGGTCGCCTTGGCCGACAACACCGCCGATCCCACGCAGTGCATACCGAAACACATGGCTGTGGAGGCACACGCCTGACCCAGGATTTCACAGACCTGGGCGACGCCGAACGATCCCTGGCCCAGACCACCCAGCTCCTGGGGTACCGTCAGCCCGCCGAGGCCGGCATCCAGTAAAGCGCGAACACCCGATTCCGGCCAACGCCCTTCCTGATCAACAGCCGACGCATTCGGCGCCACCACATCTTTTGCAATCTCCTGCACCCGTTCCAGGATCGATTCCAGATCCTGAGGATATCCGAACTCCGTTCCTGACCTGCTGTGATTGGAAAGCATGTTGCCATCTCCAGCCAGTTTTGTGCATGACCTACCGGCACTGGCTTATCACCTTGCCGAACCAGGTACACAAAAAATGCTTTTAATCTATTTAGTCCAAATCAGGCTACGGAACGGCAGCAGAGCGATCATATGGACACTGTCAGCTCACGCCGGCCCACTACACTACGATCGTCGTGCCGTTGCAAGCGCGCTATGCACGGAGGCAGAATCCATGCCAACGAGAAGGGGTATGCACAATTATTTTTTCAATTACATGAATCACTGATAATTCGGGCTATATGACGTGTTTTTGCAGTTGCAGCATTGTGCACCGCAGTAACGAACATGTTGCTCTAGTTACATGACAGTCTGCCTGAACAGTGACGCTGATGTTACAGATGAAGAGACGCACTTTCCTGATAGCAGGTAGGTGGCCGCCGGCTGGCATCGACCCGTCAGGAGTGATCGAAAAAAAGATGTTCCACTCCACCGGCAGGAAGTTGACGTTACACACTCCGAGGCCGCGTAATGAATAATCGGGAACCGCCTGTGATCAATGCTCAGTCAGGGTATGACTATCTGTTTTTTTAACCACGCCCGATAACGATCCATGAGACTTTTTCTGGTCCAGCAATCGCTTAAATCCCTCTGCTGTTACCGGCTTGCTAAACAGGTAGCCCTGTACCATATCGAGACCGTTATCCTGTAGGTAGTGCAGTTGTGCGGTGGTCTCCACTCCCTCACCCACCACTTCCAGCTTCAACTGGTGGGCCATATGAATAATGGCGGCGGCCAGCGCAGCATCGTCAGGATCATTGATCACATCACGTACAAATGACTGGTCAATCTTCAGCACATCAAAGGGAAATTTTTTCAGGTAGCAGAGAGATGAGTAGCCAGTACCAAAATCATCAATACTGATACGAACTCCCATCCGGTGCAGTTTATTCAGTATCTCCTGAATCTCGGGCGCATCGTCCAGTAACAGCCCCTCGGTTATCTCCACTTCCAGGCAATGCGCGGGAAGGCCACTCTCTTCGAGTACGGAAGCGATGGTTTGAACAATATTACCGTTTCTGAATTGACGCACTGAGGCGTTGACACAAACCCGGACTGGTGTTCTGCCACTCTGCTGCCAGGTCATTGCGGTATGACAGGCGGTCCGCAGCACCCAGTCACCAATCGGCAGGATCAGCCCGATATCCTCCGCCAGCGGAACAAAAGTATCAGGCGATACACGACCGAGCGTCGGATTATTCCAGCGCAGCAAACCCTCTGCGGCCACGATCTGTCCTGAGCGGGCATCCACGATCGGTTGGAAGTGGAGCTCCAGTTCACGGTTCTCCTGGGCATGCCGCAGTTCGGACTCGATCTCCAGCCGCGCCCTGGCCTGGTTATTCATGGTCTGGGTGAAAAAGCAGAAGCTGTTGCTGCCTTGTGCTTTCGCCTGATACATGGCCACATCAGCGTTCCGCAGCAAAATCTCCGGGCTGTCACTGTCCTCCGGATAGATGGTGATGCCGATACTGGCGGTGATATAGAGCTCCCGGCCATTCAGAAAAAACGGCGCCGCCATGGCTTGTAGCACCTTCCGGGCTATCAGTTCAGCATTCTGTGTCTTCTGGATACCGGGCAGAATAATCAGAAACTCATCGCCACCCAGCCGGGCGACGGTATCCTCCACCCGAATACAGCTCCTGAGACGCTTGGCCGCTTCGACCAGCAACTCATCGCCGAGGGCATGTCCCAGGGTATCGTTGACATTCTTAAACCGGTCCAGATCCAGGAACATCACCACGACGTGGCACTTTTCCCGCTGGGCGGTTACCATCGCTTGTGCTATGCGATCAAAGGCCAACAGGCGATTGGGGAGATTGGTCAGGCCATCATAGTTGGCCTGATGCAGCAGTTGCTCTTCATAGGATTTTCTGAGCGTAATATCCTCATTGACCAGGATATAGCGAATAATCTCCCCGTTTTTATCCAGCACCGGACCGATCTTTACGCTCTCCCAATAGATGGTGCCGGACTTGCTTCTGCTTTTTAACTCCCCCGCCCAGACGCCGCCGCTACGGATGGTTTCCCAGATCTGTTCACTCACCTCATCCGCAGTCAGGCCAGCCGTAAGCTGAGCCGGTTTTTTGCCATACACGTCATCAAGGGTGTAGCCGGATATTTCGGTAAACGTTGGATTGACATATACGATATTGCCATCCGCATCGGTGAGCAGCACTGAACTCGGGCTCTGTTCCACTGTCGTCGCAAAAACCCGCAGATCATCCTCCCGGTTCCGCAGCGTTTTAACCATGTGGTTGATCGATGCCGCCAGGCTGTCCAGCTCATCTGGTTGATGCCTGGCCGAGCGCTTTCGATTCAGGCTGAAAAGCGGAAGATCCTGTTCCTCACCGAACCGGTCAGCAAACTGCTTCAGATCCAGTATGTATCGCCCCAACAGATGATAAAAAAGAAACAGGCTGAACAGCGCCACCAGGGAGGTCTTTAAACCGTTACCAAACAGGATAAACAGGACCCGATCCATGAGACGGTGATAAACATTGTCCAGTGTCCCGATAATAACCAGCTCCCCGATCTCCAGCGTCTCTCCTCGGTGTTGATAGGTGAGTGGGAATCGGGCCGATACTTGATCACGGTCCGGCTGTTGGCCGACCGCCCAGCGCTGCTTCCCCTCCACGTTGACAGCGGCAAACTCAATACTGGAAAGCTTTGTCAATCCTTTCAGTTGATTTCTCACCTGCAGCTCATCCAGAACCCAGACACTCTGTGACACACTATGCAGGCTGCTGTGACGAATCTGCTCAAACTCGGCATCAATGTCGGACAGTTCCTGTTCATAATCGACGCGGATCTGGATGGCCGTAATCACCAGGGTGATGATGGAACTGAACAGTACAATCGCAACAACCAATCGCCGGGCCAGCGGACTCCGTGCTACTTTTGTGACCTGCCCCGATTCCACAGTCATACCGCTTTAGGGTTGAAGTATGCCCAAGGTCTGGTCGAAGATTTTCTGGTAAGTACCATCCTGCTTCATCTCGCGCAGAACCCGTGCCACCTCCGGCACCAGCGCCGCATGTTTTTTGTGCAGATACATAAACTGCTCTTTGGTGGTAAATGGCGGCTCCAGTACATGGTAGTTTTTCAACCCCACTTTTCTAGCCAGCAGTATTCCCTGCCACTTTTCGTACAACCCGACGTCCACCCGGCCCTCTTTTATCAGGCGAAACAGTTGCGTAGGTTCCCCCACCACGCTGACTGCAGCGGCGCTCCGGGTATTGTTTTCGAATATTTTCCAGCCCGTAACATAAGCCACCGTACAACATTGCAGCCGCTGCCAGCCCTCTCCGGCGGGGATATCCTTCATGGAGTAGCCGACAAATTCGGTGTCCATTAACTTCTCGGGCACACGCATCAGATTCGGGTAGTATTTTTCCAGGCCAGCGATGCGCAGCAGATTACCGTCCTCAATGCCTCTATTAGCATTCACCAGGGCACGCTCTGCGGGTAGATTGATGACTTCGAACTCAATACCAAGACGGGCAAACGCCTCAGTGACAAGGGATTCAATGAAACCAGGGGAGTAATCGGTAGCTACCAGTGGAGGACTGATCCCGCTTCCCACTACAATCTTGCCGGCAGCGGAAGCACACAGGGGTATAAACAGCACAACTAAAAAAGCGGCCACTCGCCTACTTCTGAGCCACATCACTCTTCATACTCCCTGTTTTTTTGTGAAGTCGATCACATATTAACACCGATATTCTGTCTGTTAAAAGGGTGATAACAAGCAGGACAGGACAGGCCAGCAGCGGTTTTTCCGCAACCTGACATCCGTAAAAAAGTATTCCCAGGCGGGACAACCGCCTGGGAATCGGTAGAGCGGTTGCCTCAGCGATCCGGATTCATCGCGGCGAAACTGGGATCCTTCCACTCGCCACCCGCAGCCAGAACCAGCGATTTCTGGATCGCCTCCGGTGTGGCCATAATCTGGGTGAAGCCATTCTCGCCCATCATTCTCAGATCAGGAAAATCAATCGCGATACGGAATCGCGGCGCCAGTGCCACCACTTTCCGGCCTACCACCAGCAGTTCATAAGGCAGATGGGGCGTCTGCTTAAGCTCCTTGTGATCAATCACGTCCATTACCCGCTTGTCATTTGCCATCCCGTCAGACAACGCGACGCCAAATACCGCAATATCCGCACGGGGTATATCAATCCGATAGACCTTGCCGGTACCACCGCGCCCTTCAGCAAGGGAACCGGTGACCGCGCGGAGCGCCTCCTGGTGACTGTTGTAACGTGCCAGTTCCAGTGGATCATCGAAGTACTCCATACCGAAACTGTAGTGATATTTACGCAGTTTATCCGGCGTCATCCCCTTCGATCCGAAAGACTCCACGGCCCCCAGGGCGGCCGCCAATTTTTCGCTAACAGACTGTACGTCACCCGATACCCGGTAAGCATGGGCATAGTAGAGCGGGTTGGTGTAGGCGACCTGCAGACCGGACCGGGTCTGGGTAACGGAGACACGCTGGGCCGACAGGTATGCGGCATTGGGTTCTCGCTCAGCCAGCGCAATCAGGTCATCGTTGGTCACTACGATAATATGGGCCTGTTCATAAGGCGTATATTCTCCGATGACTCTGAACTGCTGCCTTTGCAGGGCCTGTTTTACCTGCTCAACGGTGGTTGGAAAATCACTCGTCGAACCGGTGGCCAGAATATAGGGCTTGAGCTTCTCAGCTGCGATTCCGCTGGAAGCCACGCTCAACAAAATCAGAAATGTATACAAAACAAACCTGCAACGGGATCCCGTTGTTCTCATCTCCATACCTCCACTGTTTTTCGCATCGTTCCGGCCACCTATGCAGATTTATCCCGTGGCTCATAATGCGGAGTTTTTCTCTTATTATTTGTGGGACAATTTTGTCTTGCCCCAGGACAGTCAACATTTGTATAGATCTCCCCCCTGAAAAATCCTCACTGAAATAGCTTAACCATAGTCACAATATTGGCATATGGCCATATTAGCCCCTATTAAATGAGAAGCCGGTCCAGTTGCCCGGGGCAGCAGCACCACCGCTCCCGACTCAGGGCGGTTACCCTTTTCCTATTAACGGCAATTCGTTGTGGTTTTACTCACCCGATCAATCCACGGGCTTCTGAACAGGTTGATACGCCTTACGCCCGCAAACGCCGCGGCCATGGCATAACAACCCGACGCTTCGTCTTAATTTCATATCGGTCATAGGGGTGGAATCCTGAAGATATCACTTCGGTCCTGCATAGTGCGTCACGGAGACTATGCTTGGTTACAGGGCCGGCAAACGGAGGGGACGAAAAAACGTTAGACTGCTGTGTATCTTCCTTACGACGTCCCATCCGGTACCCGTGCAAGCAGAGCTTGAAAGTTGCCGATCTGCCACCACTATCCGGCTCTGGAAGTCGATGACCTGACGAGCGACCATGACTACATCCGATATACCCTTGATTATTGAACCCGACGCGCTTGAGCCCCTGTTGGGTGACAGTGACCTGCTATTGGTGGATCTGACCAAACCCGCCAGCTACGCCCAATATCACATCCCGGGCGCGGTCTTCCTGGATTACGACCAGATCGTCACTGCGCGTCCACCCGCCATGGGTCTGCTACCGAAATCCGGCGCACTGGAACAGTGCTTTTCCTCCCTTGGCATCGACAACAAGGTTCACGTTATAGCCTATGATGATGAGGGCGGCGGCAAGGCCAGCCGACTGCTCTGGACCCTGGAAGCGATGGGACATGATCGTTTCTCGCTACTGAACGGCGGTCTGCACGCCTGGGCCAACGAGGGCCACCCCATGGAGCAGACGGTGAACAACCCGACCCCCAGGCAGTTCCACGCCCAACCGACTGATACCCCGGTGGCTGATACTGACTATATCAGGCAGCACCTGGGAGAGGAGGGTTATGCCCTGCTCGACGCCCGCAGCCGGGAGGAGTACAACGGCGTGAAACGCTTTGCGGAAAAAGCCGGACATATCCCCGGGGCGATCAACATGGATTGGCTGCTGGCGCTCGACCCGCAGCATAACCTGCGTCTGAAACCCGCCGACCAGCTCAGGCAACTGCTGGATCATCTGGGTATCAGGGATAGTCAGCAGGTGATCACCTACTGCCACACCCATCATCGTTCATCCCTCAGCTATATCATGCTGAAATCGTTGGGCTTCCCTAGGGTAAAGGGCTACCCGGGCTCCTGGTCCGACTGGGGCAATCGACCAGATACACCAATCGCCTGATACGCTGCGTTTACCTGATGGGTGGATACCGGTAGTATCCATCCATCACCCGCCATTCAACGGAACCGCTGTACATGAACCATCACAATTCCGAGAGCCCGGCCAGGGAAGCCGGACTGGCCGACAAGCTGTTCGCCCTGCTGCTTTACCTGCTGCCCCACCATCTGCTCTCCCAGGCCATGCACTGGTTGACCCGTATTGAGTGGCCGCCGCTGAAGGATCGTCTGATCCGGGGCGCCATCCGACTCTACAGGATCGATATGCGCGTTGCGGTTGAACAGAACCCCACGGCTTACAGCAGTTTCAACGCTTTCTTTACCCGGGCGCTGCGCGCCGATGCCCGCCCGCTGGCGAATGATCCGGCCGCTATTGTCTCACCGGTTGATGGCACCATCAGTCAGATCGGTACCATAGAGAACGGCCGTATTTTTCAGGCCAAGGGACAGAGCTATACAGTGGAGGAACTGCTGGGCGGTGACGAAGCCGACTGTGCGCAGTTTGCAGACGGCTATTTCGCTACTCTCTACCTCTCCCCGAGGGACTACCACCGAATCCATATGCCGCAGGGAGGGGAACTGAAAAAGATGCTGCACATCCCCGGCCGGCTGTTCAGTGTCAGCCCTTCAACCACCCGGGTGGTGCCCCGTCTGTTCAGTCGCAACGAACGCCTGGTCAACCTGTTTGAAACCGGGCAAGGGCCCATGGCGGTGGTCATGGTGGGTGCTATTTTCGTGGCCAGCATGGATACGGTCTGGGCCGGCACGGTGGCGCCCGCCACGCGACGCATCAGCCAGTGGCACTACGGCCCGCAGCAACCGGATCAACCCATCACCCTGGAGAAGGGTGAAGAGATGGGACGATTCAACATGGGATCTACCGTGGTGCTGCTGTTTCCGAAAAACAGCATCCGGTGGGATGAGACACTGTCAGCCGGCAGCCAGGTTCAGATGGGCCAGCGGATCGCCACCCTGACCAGCCCGAATGAGGTCACGCCCGCTCCAGAGGAAAAGCTATAACCCGGTCGATGTGATCAGCCCCGATCGAGCGCATAAACAGACGATCGACACCCAGTGCCACCCCCGCACAGTCCGGTAATCCCCGGGCCAGTGCTTCGAGCAACCACTCATCCATGGGCGGCAGCGGCAGGTTGGCATTGGAGCGCGCCTGCAGATCCTGTTCGAAACGGCGGCGCTGTTCAGCGGCGTCGGCCAGTTCATGGAAACCGTTGGCCACCTCCACTCCATCTATGTAGAGCTCAAACCGTTCTGCAACCGGGGGATCATCCGGCCGTACCCGTGCCAAGGCAGCCTGGCTGGCCGGATAGTCATAGACGAAACAGAGCCCTGCCCCCATGGCCGGCTCAATGCAGTGTGTCATCAGCAGATCCAGCCAGGCATCCCGGTGTGGCAGATCCAGCTGCTCAATTCCCGGCACACCTTTCTGCAGTGCCAGCTGGCGCAATTGTCCGGCAGTGGCCCGATGGGGGTCCACTCCCAGTAGCTGCTCAAACAGCGTCCGGTAACTGATACGGCGCACAGGCCCGGGTTCCGGCAGCACCCGCTGCACCAGTTGTTCCACTTCCTCCATCAGGCGGTGGTGATCAAAACCGGGACGGTACCACTCCAGCAGGGTAAATTCCGGGTTATGCAGACGGCCCGACTCACCATCCCGGAACACCTTGCAGAGCTGGTAGATCGATCCCGATCCGGCGGCCAGCAACCGCTTCATGGGAAACTCGGGCGAGGTATGCAGGTAGAGCGGCACACCGTCGGGGGCTCCCGGACCGGTGTAACAGGTCACCAGGGAGTGGATCGAGGGATCGGTGGTGGCATGGCGGGAACAGATCGGCGTCTCCACCTCCATCACCCCCTGCTGTTGAAAAAACTCCCGGATCCGCGCCATCATCCGGGCACGCATCCTGAGAGTCTCCATGGAGGCGGCGGGGAAAGCCCCGCCCAAATTCTGACCAGGATTCAACAGCTCGACCAGCTCACTCTTCCTTGGCCCGCGACACGTACTCGCCGGAACGGGTGTCGACCTTGATCAGCTCGCCGGTCTGCACAAACAGGGGCACCCGGACCACGGCACCCGTCTCCAGTGTGGCCGGTTTACCGCCACCACCGGAGGTATCGCCTTTAAGGCCGGGGTCGGTCTCGGTGATGGTCAGATTGACAAAGTTGGGGGCTTCCACAATGATCGGCGCGCCGTTCCACAGGGTAACCGTACACATATCCTGATCTTTCAGCCACTTCACTGAATCACCCACGGCAGCCGCATCAGCGCTCACCTGCTCGAAGCTGTCCGGGTCCATAAAGTGCCAGAACTCACCGTCCGAATAGAGGTACTGCAGCTCCATCTCCATGACGTCAGCGGCTACTACGCTCTCACCCGATTTAAAGGTGCGTTCTATGACACGCCCGGTCTTCAAGTTGCGGATTTTGACCCGATTAAACGCCTGGCCTTTGCCTGGCTTCACAAATTCGTTCTCAATAATGGAGCAAGGGTCACCATCCAGCATTATTTTTAGACCACCCTTAAACTCATTGGTACTATAAGTTGCCATCTTGTCCTCACCAAACAACCGACTTGAAAACGCGCATGATACATCGAATAGAGCCTGCATGTCAGACTCCCCCATGGCAGCAGTCTCTCGCCGGCGCCTTTCGGGAACCCGAAGCGTTTCTCCGATACCTGCAACTGGACCGGGCCCTGTTACCCGCAGCACGTACCGCAGCCAGACAGTTTGGCCTGAAAGTCCCCAGGGAGTTCGCCGAGCTGATCACGCCCGGAGACCCGGATGATCCGCTGCTGCGGCAGGTGCTGCCGATCGGGGCTGAACAGTTGCCTTCGGCCGGCTTCGGCCCTGATCCGGTGGGCGATCTGGACAAAGCGGTCGGCCCCGGCATGCTGCATAAATACCAGGGACGGTTACTGCTGATTGCCAGTGGCAGCTGCGCCGTCAACTGCCGCTACTGTTTCCGGCGCCACTACCCCTATCAGGAGGCGGCCGCCTACCGGCACGGCTGGACCCAGGCAGTGGAACATATTCATCAGCATGGGGATATTGAGGAGATCATTCTGAGTGGTGGTGATCCGCTGACCCTGACCGACAGTAAACTCGCCGCCCTGATCAGCCGGCTGGAAGGGATCCCCCACCTGAAACGGCTGCGGATACACACCCGGCTGCCGGTGGTGATCCCCTCACGGCTGACCAACGAACTGACCGCTCTGTTGGGTAGCGGTCGGCTGCAATCCGTGCTGGTATTACATATAAATCACCCACGGGAACTATCACCCGGGCTGGTGGAGGGGCTGCAGCCAATGAAACGGGCCGGTATCAGCCTGCTCAACCAGTCGGTGCTGCTGAAGGGGGTCAACGACAACGCAGATACCCTGGTCGCCTTGAGTTCAGGACTGTTCGAAGCCGGCATTCTCCCCTACTATCTCCATCTACTGGACCGGGTGGCCGGAGCAGCTCACTTTGAGGTCAAGGCTGAACGGATTCGGCAACTACAGGATGAGCTGCGGGCCCGTCTGCCAGGGTATCTGATGCCACGAGTGGTCAGGGAAGTCGCCGGTGCCCCCGCCAAACAACCGGTAATCTGACCAACGGTGGCCCCGGAGGGGCCGGAGGGCGATACCATCACCCGGTAGATGCTAAATTTTTATTGCAGTAGAACCTGAACCTGCCGATAAAACACTGTAAACTACGTACGGCCAGGCGGCCAATGAATCTCACTAACCAAAATAGTAAAGATTTCATGGAGATACAGAAAACACTCGGTTTTACTACGCCTGAGCGCTCCAATGCGCCCACCGATTCAATGCTCCTGAATCCCAAGGAAGTTTCGTCCTGGGTGAGTGGTTTACCTATGGCCAACGTGGGAGAGACCTCGCGGCAGGTATTTAAAACCCTTGTTGAGTTCAACAGGATTAACATCCCCCATCTCGATCGAATAAAGATCGCTGAACTGCTGCGCCGCCCGATCGGCTACATCTCCGACAACCTGCGAAAGTACTACTACGACTCCCCTTTCCCCCTGTCGGCCAAGAACCGAAAAATCGCCGTACTCAACCGGGAGCTGTATACCGAGCTGGCCCTCTCCTACAAGATCTTTATCGAGACCATGCTCACCGGGGAAAGTGGCAAGTTTGATCGAAAAATGCTGATCATTGCCATTCACCGGGCGATGCGTTTTCTCTCCACGGTGATCTATCAATCTGCCCTCGTCTATGACCCGGTGCCACCCAAGGTCTGGAAAGAGATCCACCTGCTGTACGCCTATGCCGAGCAGAACGGTATCGAAGAGTTGGCAGTGAAAGATGGCAAGAAGAGCGATTCGGTCAGCAGCATCGGATCCCTGTATAAACAGATACTGCTGTTCTCCATCTGCTCACCCTATCGACTGCGGCCCCGTAAAATTGAAAACGTCATGCAGTCTCTGGAACAGTGGAGCCTGCTCACCACCCTGAATATGAGCACCGGAGGAGCTCCGGGCCAGTTTGACTTTGTCGTCAACCTGGCCAGCGACCTGCCACCGCGCCACAGCTCGCTGGAAACCGGGCAGGAGAATAGGCTGCGCCGGGTACTCAACACCCAACCGCTGGTGAAGATGTTACGGGAAACCTTCGATCAGCTACCCCAGGACAGTGGCAACAGCGAAGGAGCACAAACAGGTCAGAAACTCTCAAAGCAGTTGCTGCGGCAGCTGGTCCAGGTCCTGAGCTCCGAACCGAAGCGGGAGTTCGTACGCACCAGGCTCAATTTCGAACTGAAAGTGGCCGTGGGCATCAATGCTATCTACAGTCTCCAGACACAGGGGAGCGATGCCCGTGACACCGGCGCATCGCGCGGTGGGAGCTGGGGTGACCAATCATCCGACAGCACACCCGACCAATCCCTCTACACCCTGTCCGGCAACAAGTTGACCCTGGAGGGCGAGGATGACGCCATACACGAGACTATTCTCGCCAGTGGCTTTGGCGAATCCGGCTGCAGAGAGGACGGCACCCCGATCTGGGCCAGCCACTCGACTGATAAACAATACGAAACCTTCGCCTGCAAAACAGACAACGAGAGTGCCGGCGGCTACTGCATCAACTGGCAGGGAGCCAATGCGCCCAAGGTAAAAATCGGCGAAGTGATCGGCATACAGTCGGCCACCGTCAAGAATCAGTTTGCCATTGGCATCAGCCGCTGGATGAAAAACCTGCCCGGCCAGGGCTTGCAACTGGGCATGCAGATGATTGCTCCAAACGCGACCGCTGTAACGGTTCACGACCTGGAGACCAACAACCCTACCAGCCATCCCAAACAGTGCCTGCTGCTGCCGGAACTGAAGGCATCTGAACTTCCGGCCAGCCTGATTCTACCGACCCTGCCGTTCAAGCCCGGCGATGCCATTATGATTGAGCACAACGGCATGGAGAGGAAGGCCAAACTGACCCAACTGATGGAAACAACCGGCGCTTTTGCCCGCTTCCAGTTTACCTATCTGGATGGACAGACAGGCGACAGGGAGAGTCACTCCAACGAAGACCCTGCCGATTTTGACAACATCTGGCCCATGCTGTAATGATGCAGAATTAATGTTATTCCAAACAGGTATTTCAATGACACTGGACAACTGCCAGCCATGAATGGAAATCCCGAAACTGATATTTCAATCAGGCTTCTGGTAATAGAGTCGTCCCTCAATGAGGCAGAGGCCCATATCAGTACGTTACGCAACGCCGGCCTGATAATTCATCCGACCGTTGCCGTGGATGATGAGGCGTTACTGGATATCGCCGATGATGAAAAACCCGAACTGATACTGCTTTCCCTGCCGGAACCGTTGGACAAACTGACGGCCATTCTCAAGCTCTGTAAGGCGGCCTTTGCTGACACACCCTACGTCATTATCTATAAGGATCCGGCAACCGATCCCGCCACCCTGATTCAAACCATGCGCGATGGCGCCCGGGATGTGGTCTGTGCAAACGACCCGGACCATCTGCAGCTGGTTGTCATGCGGGAGTCCGAGGAGATCTACCTGCGCAAAGAGCTGGCAGAGACCCGGGAAAAGTTAAAAGAGGCGGAAGCCCTCTGCAGCACCCTCATCGAAAGCTCCCAGGACGCCATTGCCTACATCCATGAAGGGATGCACATGCAGGCCAACCCGGCCTATCTGGAGATGTTCGGTTTTGTGGATATGGATGAGCTGGAAGGTTTGCCTATCCTTGACCTGATCCCGGCCAAGGATCACAAAACGATCAAATCCTTTCTCAGGACCCTGGGCCGGGAGCATACCGAGCTCAACATCGCCTGCCAGAACAGTGCCGGGGAGGTTTTTGATGCCAAGTTGGAGTTCTCGCCGGCCACCTTTGACGGCGAGCCATGCACCCAGTTGATCATCCGCAATGAAGCACAGAACAAGGAGCTTGAGCAGACCATCGAACTGCTGAGCAACCAGGATGCCCAAACCGGCCTGGCCAATCGTCAATATTTCATGGCGAAAATGGAGCAGCAGATTGCCACGTCGAGTGAAACTGA
The DNA here is from genome assembly GCF_001007875.1 of Sedimenticola thiotaurini. NCBI lineage: Bacteria > Pseudomonadati > Pseudomonadota > Gammaproteobacteria > Chromatiales > Sedimenticolaceae > Sedimenticola > Sedimenticola thiotaurini. The sequence goes on from NZ_CP011412.1 coordinate 1,933,964, forward strand.
CACCGGCTGCTCCCTGTTCTACATAGTCATCGATGACTTCCGGGAAATCAGGAGCCACATCGGCATCACCGCGAGTGACAACCTGCTCAAGGAGCTGGCCGACCTGCTCAGCGAAAATATCGATAAAGAGGAGCTGCTGGCCCGTTTCGGCGATCACTCATTTACCATCCTGAGCCCCAAGCATAATAGCATCGATGTGGAGACTATGGCGGAGCGACTGCGCCTGCTGGTGGAAGAGTATATCTACCAGGAGATCAACGTCACCTGCAGCATCGGTGTCAGTCTGTTCGATCCCGACAGCCCGGGAAGTCAGGATTTCATCAATCGCGCCTACCATGCCTACGAGGCGGCCCGTAATGGCGGTGGCAATCGCTACTCCTGTTACGACGCCAGTGAGATGCAGGCCAGCTACGGTGAAGATAACACTGGTGACGAAGCGCGGATCAACGAACTGATTGAGCACGCCCTGGAACATGACCGCTTCCGGCTGGTCTACCAGCCGATCGTCAGCCTGCAGGGCGATAGCCGGGAACACTATGCGGTGTTAACCCGGCTGCTGGACAACAACAATGAAGAGATTCTCCCCGACCACTTTATCCGCTACGCCAAGCAGGGTGAGCAGATGGCCAAAGTGGACCGCTGGGTAATCGACAAGGCCATTGAAGAGCTCTCCGAACAGCGTAAAGAGGGTAAAAAGGTCAACTTCTTTATCAGCATCTCAAGCTCCGGACTGGAAGATGAGGGCATGCTGCTCTGGATCTGCGACTGCCTGCGCAAATACAGCGCCAAGGGTCCCTGGATCACTTTCCAGATTCAGGACAAGGATCTGCGCAACCATATTCAGAACGCCAAGAAACTGATCGAAGGCCTGAAGAAGATCAAATGCCAGTTGGCTATTGACCAGTTCGGCTCTAACCCGAAAGCGGACACACTGCTGAAACATCTGCCGGTGGATTTCGTCAAGTTCGATTTCGAACTGATGCAGGACCTGGCGTCCAACCAGGAGCAACAGGACCACTTGAACGAGCTGAATGCCCTGGCCAAGGAACACAATATCAAGACAGTGGCCATGGGTGTGGAAGATGCCAATAGCCTGGCGATTCTCTGGACTGTCGGGGTTAACTACATTCAGGGCTATTTTCTTCAGGAACCATCTGAAAACATCTCCTATGAGTTCAGCTCCGCATAGTGATCGCCCAACCCGCTCCCCGGAAGCCGCAAGCGGTTTTCGGGGCGGCACTGTTTCCCCGTCCAACCTGATTACTGAAGCCCCGGACCACCTTAGGTCGGGACATCTGCACACCATTTTTGACAGCAGGACAAAGACCCGGAGAAGGTTTTTCCCATATCATGCACCCACACTTTGGCACGGATCACCGGAGTTACCACGCGCGCATGCAGTGCAGCAACTGTCATCATCAGATTGAAGACCCGGAAGCGCTCTTCTGTGCCCAGTGCGGGCAGTCCCTCTGCATTGAAGGACATTGCTGCTGCTGTGGAAAACGTTTGCAGCCCAACGCCAACTTCTGCGATCGCTGTGGCGCACCGGTAGCAGTCGAACCAACGACCCCTTCCATGCCCATCATGGAATCCCTCAAGGTCATCTCCCCGCCAGCCACCCCATTCCGGGGAGGGGTTCAAGCGGAAGTCCGACACCATGTTGAACAGGCGCAGGCAAAACGCACCGTAGAGCGGAAAATCCAGCGGGAAAAAGCGCACCAGGCCGCCAGGTTGCTCAAGTACGGGCTTAGGGAGAACGACTGGATAAGCATTGCCGGTGGCAGCTTCCTGATGGGTTCTCCGTCCGGGGAAAAAAATCGCTTCGAAAATGAACGTCAACATGAGGTAGAGGTGAAACAGTTTGAAATACTCAAGACGCCGGTCACCTTTGCCATGTTCGACATCTACTGTAAAGCGATACAAAGCTCTTTCCCGGGTGATGAAACCTGGGGCCGGGGCAATCGGCCAGTCATCAATGTCAGCTATTGGTCTGCCCTGGAGTACTGCCAATGGCTCGGTGAAAAAATTGATGCCCCAATCCGCCTGCCCACCGAGGCGGAGTGGGAATATGCCTGTCGCGCGGGCACTGATACACCGTTCTGGACCGGTCAATCTATCTCGCCGGATCAAGCAAATTTTGACGGTAACTACACCTATGGCGGCAGTGAGAAGGGGCTCTCCCGCGGCCAGACCACACCGGTAGATCAATTCCCTGCCAATCCCTGGGGACTGCATGACATGCATGGCAATGTGTGGGAATGGTGTGCGTCGATCTACGACGAGACCTACAGCGGCCTGGAACTTCAGGATGCCGGTTTCGACTATGAGGACCACCGGGAACGGGTGGTACGGGGCGGTTCCTGGCACAATGTACCGAGTGGATTACGCAGCGCATCCCGCAACAAACTGAGACCGGACTATCACTATCTTCGGGTCGGTTTTCGGATCGTCCGGGAGGTAACCACAAACGGCGTATAAAGGCGTCTGAAAAAAAAGCCCGTGATGTCCGATCGGATATCACGGGCCCTGTAGTACCGATGGTAGTGGTTCAGATAGCCAGGTACTGCTGGCGCAACTCCTCGTTATCCAGCACTTCCTGGGCCAGCCCATCAAACACCACCTGTCCCATATCGAGGATAATAGCCCGATCTGCAAGCCGCAGTGCCGCCACCGCATTCTGCTCCACGATAATGGTTGTGATACCGAGCTTCTTGATGCCGTCCACGATCCGTTCGATCTCATGCACAATCACCGGTGCTAATCCCTCATAGGGCTCATCCAGCAGCAACAGTTTGATATCCCTGGCCAGTGCCCGGGCTACCGCCAGCATCTGCTGCTCACCACCGGACAGGGTGGTCGCCTCCTGGTCACGACGTTCCGCCAGTCGGGGGAAGTGCTCGTAAATACGCTCAATACTCCAACCGATGGGCGGCGCAATCTGGGACAGGATGAGGTTCTCCTCCACCGTCATACCGGCGATGATACGCCGATCCTCCGGCACCAGTGCCACGCCGTTCTGAGCCGCCTCATGGGACTTCATACTGTGCAGCGGTTTATGATCCAGCCAGATCTCGCCATGGGTCACCTGGGGGCTGTCCACCCGGGCGATGGATCGCAAGGTGGAGGTTTTACCGGCACCATTTCGCCCCAACAGAGCCAGTACCTCACCCTCACGGATATCGAAACTGACCCCCTGTACGATATAGCTCTCCCCGTAATAGGAGTGGATATCCCAACAGGAGAAAAACGCTGGATCGGAACCGGCCCGGTTGACCGGCGTGACGCGCTGGGTTGCACTCTTCTTGCTCATAGTTCAGCCCCTCCCAGGTAAGCTTCCTGAACCTTAGGATTGCCGCGGATCTCATCCGGTGTACCGGTGGCAATAATCCGACCCTGAGCCAATACACTGATGGTATCAGCCAGACTGAACACCACGTGCATATCGTGTTCAATAATGATCTTGGTCATGCCCCGCTCTTTAATTCGCTTCAGCAGATCGATGGTCCGGTTGGTGTCATGTCGCGCCATACCGGCAGTGGGTTCATCCAGCAGCAGCAGTCGCGGATGCTGCACCAGACCCATTGCCAGTTCCAGACGTCGCTTGTCACCCCGGGACATACTGCCGGAGTGTTTGTGGATGTGCTCGCCCAGTCCCATATCTTCCAGGATATGCACGGCATCGGCCTCAATCTCCCGCTCTGAGGCGAGACTGCTGAAGGCATTGAACTTGAACGTGCCATCCCGTTTCGCCAGTGCCGGAATCATCACATTCTGCAAGACGGTGAGATCGGGAAAGATCTCCGGCGTCTGGAACACCCGCACCATCCCGGCGTGATTGATCTCGTGCGGCTGCAGCCCGATCATATTCTTGCCATCGAACTCCACCGTTCCGCTGTCCGGAATCAGGCGTCCGATACAGCAGTTGAGCAGCGTGGATTTACCAGCCCCGTTGGGGCCGATAATGGCGTGAGTCTTACCCTCTTCAATATCCAGGTTGATGTCACCCAACGCGTGCAGACCGCCGAAGGTTTTATCCACATTCTTGATGCTTAAAACAATACTCATCACATCACTCCTTCTCTGCCGGCACGGCAACATCGCGGTTTCCGATCATGCTGAAAAGCCGCCGTATATAGGTATTGGCGTGGCGAATACCTTCCATTACGCCACCCGGCAGGAAGATCACCACGATCATGAACAACAAGCCGAGGGTCAGGTGCCAACCTTCGCCCACGAACTCGCTGGTGATGGCGACCACGATGTTCTCCAGCCAATCAGGCAGGAAGGCAAAAATCTCATGCAGTCGCATATCGTTCATGGCAGAGAAGATGTTTTCGAAATACTTGATAATGCCGGCGCCAAACAGCGGGCCAAGCAGGGTTCCGGCACCACCCAGGATGGTCATCAATACCACCTCGCCAGACGCGGTCCACTGCATGCGTTCGGCACCCGCCAGCGGATCGGTCACCGCCATCAGTGAACCGGCCAGCCCGGCGTACATGCCGGAGATGACAAATGCCGTTAGCAGGTAGGGCCGGGTATTGAAACCGGTGTACTTCATACGAGTCTGGTTGGACTTGATGGCCAACAGCTTGAGGCCGAACGGCGAACGGAAGATGCGCAGCGAGATAAAGAAGCCGATAATCAGCATCACCGCACAAAAGTAGAATCCGCTGTAGCCGCTCATCTCCAGACCGAACAGCTGAGTGGAGGGCAATCCCTCACCGACCGGACCATCCAGAACCCGTGGATCATTCATGGTCAACTGCAGACCGGTCTCACCGTTGGTCAATGGTGTCAGTACGGAGTAGGCCAGGTTGTAGGACATCTGGGCAAAAGCCAGGGTCAGGATCGAGAAGTAGATACCCGAGCGCCGCAGACTGAGAAACCCGATCACGACAGCAAACAGACCGGCCACCAGAACGGAAAAGATCACTGCCGGTATCACGTTCATGGTCAACAGCTTGAATGACCAGACCGCCGTATAGGAACCGACCCCCAGGAACACGGCATGACCAAAGGAGAGATACCCGGTCAGGCCGAACAGCAGGTTGAAGCCGATGGCAAAAATCCCAAAGATCGCAAACTTCTGCAGCAGGTCAGGATAACCTGCACCAACCGGGGTCAACCAGACCGGTGCTGTCAGGACGACCAAAGTGAATATGGCCATGACAACCCAGTCATTTCGTAACAATGGCATATTCATATCAATCCTCCATCACGCCTTTGCGTCCCATCAGACCACGGGGCCTGACCAGGATAATGACTACAGCGACCAGATAGATGATGATCTGATCAATACCAGGAATGATGTTTTTCACTTCATTCATGGAGGCGAAGGATTGCAGAATTCCCAGCAGGAAGCCCGCTGCCACGGCGCCGCCCAGCGACCCCATACCTCCTACAACCACCACCACGAAGGAGAGCACCAGGAAGTCCATCCCCATGTGGTAATCAGGCGGTAGAATCGGCGCGTACATGACACCGGCCAGACCGGCCACCACGGCAGCAATGCCGAATACAATAGTAAAGCGGTGCTCCACATTGATACCCAACAGGCCCACCGTCTCCCGGTCATGCATACCGGCCCGCACCACCATACCGAACGTGGTGAACTGCAGGAACGCGAACACAGCAAAAATGACAATGCCCGAGAATAGCAGGTAGATCAATCGCCACCAGGGGTAAACCACGGACTCGCCCAACCCGAACAGAACACCGATAGGTGCACTACCGGCAACGATCTCCGGAGCGGGTGAAGGGATCGGGTTAGCCCCAAAGAAGGATTTAACGATCTCCTGCAACACAATCGCCAGGCCGAAGGTGACCAGGATCTGCTCCGCATGTGAACGTTTATAAAAATGCTTGATCAAGCCTCGTTCCATGATCAGGCCGATCAGCAACATCACCGGTATGGCCAGCAGGATCGATATGGGTACCGACCAATCGATAATGGTTTTACCGAAGTCGCCAAACCAGATTTCCAGATAGGCTTGCTCTTTGTAGGCGTCAAAGAAGGTAATGCTTTCGTCCTTTACCTTCACGGAGAGCGTCAATATTTTTTCTACCGTAACCGCGCAGAACGCACCCAGCATAAACAAGGCGCCGTGGGCGAAATTCACCACGCCCAGGGTTCCGAACACGAGTGTCAGGCCGAGGGCAATCAGTGCGTAGGCACCGCCCTTATCAAGGCCGTTTAAGATCTGAAGAAGGATCGCATCCATTACTGTCTACACACCACTGAAATTAGATAAAAACAGGCGCCGGCTGCCCGAAGGCAGCCGGCAGACAGGCTAGAGTGGATCAGACCTCGTAGGGACCGAGTTCGCCACCAAAGATCTTGGCGTCGTACTCAACCTGTGCACGCGGCACAACCTGCTGAACCGTCAACAGGTCAAACTGAGAGGTCGGGTTCTGATTCCCACGCACCACCAGTACATCCTTGAAGCACTGGTGATCCTCTGCACGGTATTCGGTCGGACCGTTACCCATGCCATCGAACTGGAACCCTTCCAGCTGCTTGATCACCTCAGGCGGATAGAAGGTGCCGGCAGACTCTACCGCGTTGGCGTACAGCAGGGCCTGAACGTAGGTGGTGTGAGCCGCCATTGAGGGCGGGAAGCCATACTCCTGGCCGAAAGACTTAACAAAGGCCTTGGAGCCTTCATCCTGCAGCGACCAGTTCCAGTTGGTGGTTCCCAGGATACCTTTGATGTTCTCACCGGCACCCTGTGCCATCAGACGGGAGAACAGCGGCACCACGATCTCGAAGTTCTTGCCGTTGACCTGCTTGTCGCGCAGTCCGAACTGAACCGCCTGGGTCAGGGAGTTGATCATATCCTTACCGTAGTGGTTCAGGATCAACACGTCTGCTCCGGAGTTCAGCACCGGGGTGATGTACTGGGAGAAGTCACCGGCACCCACCGGGGTCTTGACGGTCGCAACCGTCTGCCAGCCCAGGGCTTCGGTGGTGTTTTTGATCGACTCTTCCTGGGTCCAACCCCAGGTGTAGTCAGCGGTCAGATGGTAGGCTTTACGCTCGGTGCCCATCTCATCCTTCAGCACCGGGCCCAGCGCAGCACCGGACATGTAGGCGTTAAAGAAATGACGGAAGCCGTAACGACGTTTGTCCTTACCGGTGGTGTCATTGGAGTGGGTCAGACCCGCCATGAAGATGACGCCCATCTCCTGACACAGACCCTGGACAGCCACCGCCACACCGGAGGAGGAACCACCGGTTACCATGATCACGCCATCCTTCTCAATCATACGTTTGGCGGAAGCACGAGCGGCATCGGACTTGGTCTGGGTGTCACCGGTCACATACTCGACCTTCTTGCCGAGGATACCGTTACCTTTCAGTGAAAGCGGTTTCATGGTGTTCAGCATACCGCCGTCACCTTCACCATTGATGTGTTTTACCGCCAGCTTGTAGGCACGCAGCTCATCCGCACCCTCATCGGCATAGGCGCCGGTCTGGGGAACGTTGAAACCGAACTTGACGGAACCGGCGTTACCCGGGTTGTTGCGGAAATCCTTGGCTGCCCAGGCATCCTTGACGAAGAACATGGGCATATTGGCCGCGGTCATAGCCGCTGCACCTACCTTGATAAAACCACGACGGGAAAGTTCGCTGGTCTTGGACTTGTCATCACTCATTACTATTTTTCCTCTCTCCATTTCGAGCTGCATGCCCGATTATTATGCACGTGCAACAGGTGCTGAATGGCTCCCAGTGCGTCTTTTGTAAAACTGACTGAGTGCCGGGATAGCGGCAACCGAATACGACCGGTCTCGATTCATCGTTTCCAGCTGGCGAAACATTGCAATGAACAGCCAATCAATTAACTAACAGCAGGGATCACTCTTTTCTTCTTTTATTCGGTTTTCTAACAAAAACTGTCTGCCCCTGCTTTAGCAGCATTCGGTGTGCCGAAGCTATCCCCGACCACAAACCAGGAGCAAATACCGTGCCGACAACCACAACGCCTAGAATCAAGCGTCTAGGAGCAGATCACGCAAGCGGTGTTACCGAAACACACAGGCAGCGGTAACAGACGGTGTGTAGATCGGTAACGCGAAACGCTAAAACGGGGTCACCCGGGGAAACCAATCCAACAGGTTCAAAAGAGGCGATGGGACGTATAGCGATAAGGGCGGAGCAGTTCAGCTACAGCTTCAGCAACACCGGAGCGGATGATCACTTGCCGGTCGGAAACGCCCCCGTGACAGGGGCGGTGGCCGATGAAACCGACCAGCCAGGGCACTGCGACGGCATACCCTACCAGGGCATAAAGCCATTCATAAAAGTCATGGGGCGGGAGATACTTTGATTCATGCGGGACATATCCTGGCGCATGATATAGGTGGAGACGGTCATGGACTGGATCGACTTGTCCATGGAGCCAATGGTTTCCAGCATGGGCTCCAGGGCACTGACCTTGTCGTTTATTTCGGACATATAACCGGACATGGTTCTGATATTGGCCGTCATGTTGTTCATGTTATCCGACACAGAGCGCATGTTATCCGCCAGCACCGTCATATTGGAATCAACACTCACAGCCAGATAATGCACATCCCTGGCCAGGCTGTAGACCAGAAAAAAACCATAGGCAGCCAGGATAATGAACGCGAACAGGGATGGATAGACAATCAGCTCCCAGCGCCGGGCACTGGTCTCAAACGCTTCTGAAAGACGATCCATGGAGTCACCCTGCCCCTCATCTGGAGTCTGCTTCTGATCCACACGCTCTTTTTCCTGGACCATCTACCCTATCCTCGAAACCATGCCTGTTCACATAGCTAATTAATTTATTGCTAATATTTTAATTATCTAATATATCTTAACACAGAAGCAATCCGACCAATGTCGTTTTTTTATTTATAGGGGGCATAGCAGGGATTTATATCCATCTCCCCCACCCCGGTCAGAAATCGCCCGCGGCACCACGCTGCATGATCTCCAGAATCACCCGCTTCACATGCAACGCCTCCTCCTTCAGGGCTGGTGGCAGCGGTTCACCACCATGGATCATCAGGTCCATGTTCAGGGTATAGAGCCAGAGCTTACCCTGCTTGTCCTCGACCAGGGTTATCCGGCACGGCAGGTAGGCGGAGAATGCATCACTGTAATCGAGCATTTGTGCCGCAGTCAGGGAGTTACAGAACATGTAGATCTTGACAAACCGGTACGGTTTCCCGCTTTTCGCCGCCACATCCTTGGAGAGAGGCAGCTCACCCACGTTCGAAATGTTGAGCTCATTGGCGACCAGCTTCATCGATTGCTCCACATCTTCTGCAGTCAGCCCCTCCTCCACCGGCATCTTCCAGACTACTGCGTCCGCGGCGTTGCGGGTGTCGAGCACCTTTTCAAGCAGCTCCCCATAGACCCCTGGAGCATCCGGGTCAAAACCATCCACTATCGGGTAAACCTTGTAGACCAGCACACCAGCGGCGAGTACGGTCAGAAAACCGATCAGGGTAAAGAGATTTTTGATCACACGCATATTGCACCCTCCTGGTATTCCGGTCCCATGGGGTTAACCGGAGTTGTCAAATCCCTGTTGCCGAACCGCCGTGCCGGCTCGCAGTCGTCACTTCAATACGTCGGGATATAGTTTGGCGCAGAGTGCATTTAACTCCTTGCTACCCTTGCCTTTCGGATTCAGTTCAAACACCGCCAGTCCTTCACTGAAAGAGCGGCGAAAAATAGTACGTTGTGACAGTCGCGGTTTGATGAACCTGATCCCGGGCAGGGAGACCAGTGCCGCAGCCGCTTCATCCGTCTCCCGTACCGCGTGATGGGTATCCCCCCGATTGATAAAACCGATGATCTCAGGGACATCACCTTCGGTGGTGGCATTGACAAACTGAATGAATCGCTGGGTCGACCAGATATCCGCCTGGGAGGGAGGCACCGGCACCAGTATGCGATCAGCCAGTCGGATAGCACGTTTCATCATCTCCAGATCCGCCGTGCCGATATCGATCAACACCTCATCGCACTGCCGAAGTTCATCACTATCCAACTGTTTTTTGTCCTGCACGGTGATTTGCGGCCGATAACCCTCTTCATCACGCACTTCCGCCACATCCCGCAGCGTCGCCTGGGGATCCAGATCTATCAGCTGCACATCTGTATCCGCCATTGCCAGCCAGATGGCCAGATTGAAGGTCACGGTACTCTTCCCTGACCCGCCTTTCAGACTACCCACAACAGTGATCATACCCGTACCTTTGCGCTAAATTCAGATACCTGGAAACCGGAAAAGCCGCCGCTCCTAGTAGACCGACCCGGGAAAGCGCTGGGCCGTATTGCGCCAGGCCAGTAACTCGCCCCGGCTCATGGGCCGGTCCCGCATTTGTTGCGCCTGATAAGAGCCCATGGGACGCCTCACCTGCCCAGCCTGGCGGGGGTCAGGCCGGGACCGATAGTTCGGCGCTGCAAACGGTGCCGCACCATAACGTTGCGGCATCGGGTATCCCCGGTAAGCGGCCGGTCGCGGCATGGGTCGGAATTGGTAGTTCGACCGTCCGGTCGGCACCCTTGAGTAGGGTTGGTAACGACCGGCAAACCGCCCCGGCAGCGCCCGGGGCCCCGGTATTGGTCCAGCCGGATAGGCCTGTCGTTGGGGATAGCCGTGATAGGCTCGCGGCATGGATGCACGTCCCGGCACTGTCCAGTTCGGCTGACGGTATCGCACCGGGACCATGGGCGGATAGGGAAGCCGGGGTCGGTATTGTCGAACCTGGGGATAACCCTGCACGCCAACCGGAGGTCGGGCGGGGTAACCGTAAACCATACGGGGTGCGGCCGGCACAGCATAATTGCGCATTGGGGGTCGGTAACCGGCCCAGCGTGGCGCCGGTCCACGATAACCATAGGGTGGTGCATAACGGGGGGCTGGCGGCAGCATGGGACGATAGCTGACCGGCAATGGCCAGTTACCCGCGCGCCGTACCGGTGCATGGGCTGGCGGAACACGCCCCGGAGGAGCGAATCGGGCCGCTGGCCGGAGCGGCTGGGCTCGGAAATGGGGTCTGAAACTGGCTACTCCCTGTGAAGGCGATGCCGGCACATAGTTGGGCATCATCTGTTGCGGCACGCCAACCGGTGAGGCGAACACAGCGCCTGCTGCCGAAACAAGCAGCAGAACGGACGGTGCCGTTAAAATCCATCTGAGTCTGATCTTCATTAGTTTCACCCCATGATCATCTGATCATTCAGTATATTTACCCGCAACAGACCACCGACTATCTCTTCTGGCTCTGCTGCTGGGGTACGATTTTCCTGAACTCCGCAGGCACCTGGAACAGACCGGGGTTCTGCGGCGCAATGGTAATATTACGCAATTCCCGCACATAACCGAGCGGGCTCTCCTCCCTGATGGCCAGGTTAAGCTGCGGATCAAACCAGCGCAGAGAGCGCTGTACCGGCTGATCGCCCTGGCTGACAGTCATCTCCCACTTCTCTACTGTGCGCCCGTCGAACTGCTCTACCTGCAGCATGCGCTGCTCCATAACCGGGCCATCCTTGACCTCCTGTCGCAACAGGATCGAATGCTGTTTGCCGATCCACTGGGTACTCTGAACGGCCCCCTTTTGCGACGGCATGCTCACCTGCCATTTGGTGGCCGGCCGGCCATGCAGGGTTTCATCACCCAGTTTTTTGCACCGGGCACCCGGTACACCTGCGCAGGGACTACCCGCTTCCGCCACGGGTTGCCCGGAACCCATACGGTATTCAATATAGCTGCCCTGCCGGGGATAGAGCACCCAGGTCACTCCACTGTCGGTATCGACAATACTGACCACCGGCTGGCCATTCTGCTCCGACTCGCTGCGCACCCTGTTCTTGCCGACGAAGATGTGGCCGACCCGCTGATTCTTCTGCGGATCAGTCTGAACGGTATCGGCAGAAAACTCCACTGCCGCCGGCGAGGCCGCCCGGACCTGGGGTATCCCGGTCAACAACAGGCAGAGGCCCAAGACCAGGATTTGACCGCGGATTGACATCTTCACCTCCTCATCACCACACCCGGCTGACTCCCGGAGCGGCGCTCTCCTTCCAACTCCTGCCAACTGATCAACAGTCATGAGGGTTGTCGTTTTATTATGTGGGTTTCGCCGGGAAACCTGCCGTAGCCCCGATTGCCACCCCCCTGGGGACGAAAACGATAGCCGGGATCCGTCTGACCGGAGTGCGGACGATAGTGCTGCGCCGCCGCCGGACCTTTGCGATACCGTGTATCGGGTCTGAATCGCGGCTTCTGCCAGCGTTGCTGTTGCGACGAGTCAGCGGAATAACCGGCTGCCGGGTAGCCGGGGCCCATCACCGCGGAACCGGAACGGGATTGCGGCGGGTAATAACCAGCCGCACCGGAATATCGGCCCTTGCTCATACTGTTTGACGAGGCATCGGATGCTCGATCCAGCGGACGAAACTTGCCATAAAATGCCCCCGATTCTTCAGCCATTGCCAGGTGAGAGATCATCAGTACAAAGATCACACCTGACAGTCGTTTGATCATGATGCCCTCCGGATCACTCGATGCCATTGTCGTTATCAAGTTTCAGCCGAATACCACGCCGCCCCCCTTTGCGCCCGGCAGCAGGCTTTCCCCCACCTTTCGCCGTTGTCGCTTTGGTCTGCGCCGGAGCGGCAGTTTCAGTTTTCGCGCCGGCTGGATCGGCGCGCTTGACAGCTTTTTTCCTGACGCCGCCCTTTGTCCGGGTGGCCGCCTTTTTCACCGGCGCCTTCTTCTTCCGGGCCGATTTCTTCCTGGCTGCCGGTTTGGCCGCCGCCGGCTTCTCCCCGACCGGCAGATCCGGGGTCCGGGTTTCCGGTTCGCTATCCGTGACAACTGGCGGGACGCTCGTGATCTGTTCAACCGACTTGTCCGACGCCTGCGGTTGCATCCGGGCGGCAGGTGCCGGACTGGAAACAGTGCCGCCATCCGGCGACTGCTCATCCGCTACGGATGAAGCTGCCCCTGTCCCGCCGCCGGCTTGCCCGGGTGCGGCAGCCGCCGTTGCCGACGGCGCAACAACAGGAGTTGGGGGGGGCGCTTTCTGCCTGGGGATCAACTGCCCGAGCAGGAGGAAAATCCCCCGCACCGCATAAAAGAGTCCCAATAGCAGTGCCGCAATCTTGCCCCATAACATCATCAGGAACGACTGGCGGGGTGCAGATCCCTTGACAGCCGCAGGCGGTGTCTCGGACGCTTCCGGCAACAGCGTAGTGCCATCGTCATAGCCGGCGGCCGCCACCTCACATAGCGCCGCGCTGGCCTTCATACATCCCAGCGGGATCACGATCAGGGTCAGGATAGTGGAGACCATTACCCCCGAAGCCAGTGAAATAGCCATGCCCTGGAAGATCGGATCAGTGAAGATCACACTGGAGCCACATACCAGGGCCAGTGCGGTAATCATGATGGGCCGGGTACGGGTGGTACAGGCACGCACCACCGCCTGCTCCACCGGCACACCCCGCTGGATCTCATGAATGGAGAAGTCCACCAACAGGATCGAGTTACGCACAATAATACCGGCCAGGGCGATCCAGCCGATCATGGAGGTGGCGGTAAACTCCGCCCCCATAATGGCGTGCATGGGAATGATGCCCAGCAGGGTCAGGGGGATAGGCGCCATGATCAGTGCCGGGATACGGAAGTTGCCGAACTCCCACACCACCAGGATATAGATCAGCACCAGCGCCACCATGAAGGCCGCACCCATGTCTCGGAAGGTCTCAAAAGTGACGGTCCATTCACCGGTCCACTGGATACTGGAGCGCGTATCATCTGCCGGCGGCTTGAACCAGAAGGCGTCCACTTTCGATCCGTCCGGAGCAGTGTAATCCTCCAGCAGATCCTGCACCTGGAACATGCCGTACACCGGGGCAGCCAGTTCACCACCCACATCAGCCACCACATACTCCACCGGCCGCAAATCCTTGTGATAGATGATGGGCTCTTCCTGCATCATCTCGAAAGAACCCAGCTCACGCAGTGGCAGTACCACCCCACTGGTGGACTGGATCGGCAGATCCCCCAGCCGATTTATCTGGGAACGCTCTGCCAGGGGTACCTGGATGACAATATTGATCGGTTCATGCCCGGCCTTCTGCTTCACATCACCCAGGCGCATGCCGCCAAGTGCCATGGAGAGATTCCGGTTGATGGTGTCCACCGAGACTCCGCGTCGGACCGCCTTCTCCGTATCCACCTTGAACAGCCAGTAGTCATAGCTGCCCCGGAGATAGTTATCCACATCCACCAGGCTCTCGGTCTGCTCGAATATATCGGTCAGATCCGCCGCCAGCTGGCGCCGTACTTCAGGTCCGGGCCCATGCACTTCAGCCACCACGGACTGCAACACTGGCGGGCCGGGCGGCATCTCCACCACGGCAAACTTGGCACCGGATTCCCGGGTGATCTCCTTGACCATTTCACGGGCAGCGACTGCCAGCTCATGACTGCTGCGATCCCGTTTGCTCTTGTGCAGCAGTTGTACCTGAATCTCCGCCTGCCAGGGATCCTGACGCAGATAGTAGTGCCGGACCATGCCGTTGAAATCGAATGGTCGGGCAGTACCGGCGTACACCTGCAGGGCCGTGACTTCAGGCATCTGGCGCAGGCTGTCGGCAATCTGGTGAGCCAGGTTGGCAGTGACCGGCAACGCCGTACCCTCCGGCATATCCAGAACTACCGAAAACTCCGGTTTGTTGTCCAGCGGCAACATCTTCACCGCCACCCACTTGGTATAGAACATGGAGCAGGCAAAGAAGAAAGCGCCCCACAATATGATGCGGAAAATGATGCGCTTTTTACGGGAGCGGATCAGCGGCGTGAGGACCCTTTCGTAAAAGCGCGCCAGCCGCTCCGTGCCCACTCTTTCCCGCTCTTCGGCCACTTCCAGATAGTTCATGCTGGGGCGCAGCCAGCGGGAAATGGCCAGCCAGGGGGTAAACACGAATGCGGCAAACAGGGAGATCAGCATGGCCGCCGAGCCGAGCGCGGGAATCGGCTCCATGTAGGGTCCCATCATGCCGGTGACAAAACCCATCGGCAGCAGCGCGGCGATGACCGTGAAGGTAGCCAGGATGGTGGGATTGCCCACTTCCCGCACCGCGTCGACCGCGGTGTGGGCATCGGTGGAACCGGTTTCCAGCCAGCGCCGGTAGATGTTTTCCACCACCACAATCGCGTCATCCACCAGGATACCGATGGAGAATATCAGGGCAAACAGGCTGACCCGGTCAATAGTGTAGCCGGTGACCCAGGCGTAGAAGATGGTCATCAACAGCACCACCGGGATCACCAGCACCACCACCATGGCCGGGCGCAGGGCGCGGAAGGCGAACAGCACCAACAGGAATACAAACCCGGTAGCGACGAACAGTTTGAAGATCAGTTCGTTGACCTTGTCCTCAGCCGTTTCACCATAGTTGCGGGTAATACTGACGCCCACATTGGAGGGGATACGCAGTCCTTTCAGATGCTCCACCCGCTCAATTATGGCGCTGGCCACGGTAACCCCGTTGACGCCCGGTTTTTTCGCCACCGCAATGGTCACGGCGGGGATGCCGCTGGCCGGCTGTTCATGATCGCCGGCCGGCCCCGTGTAGTAAGCCACCAGCTGCTTGGCATCCTCCGGCCCCTGTACTACCCGGGCCACATCATGTACATAGACCGGCACGTCATTGTGGGTGCCGATCACTAACTGGCTGATGTCGTCAGTGGTCTTGAGAAAGGCGCCGGTCATTACCGTGAATCGGGTGTTGCCCGATTCCACCCCACCCGCCTGCTGTTCACTGTTGGAGGTCTGGATACGGTTGGCCACCTGATCCAGGCTGATGCCATAGCCGGACAGCCGTTCCGGTGATACCTCGATAGTGACCTGCTCGGCACGTCCGCCCACCACGAAGCCGTTCCCGGTATCCGGGATCTCCTTGATACTCTGCAGAACATCGTGGGCCAGCATGCGCAACTGACCATCATCCACGTCCGGGGCGCCGTTACCGTCCAGATCCTTCGACCAGAGGGTGATATTGACCACCGGCACGTCGTCGATCCCCTTCGCCTTCACCAGGGGTGGCGACACTCCCGGCGGAATCTTGTCCATGTTGGAGTCGAGTTTGTCGTTTACCTTGACCAGAGACGGGCCCATCTGCTCGCCCACGTCAAATTCGATGGTGACCATGCCCATGCCCCGTTGCGAGGCAGAGTAGACATGCTTAACCCCATCGATCTCACTCATAATCCGCTCCAGCGGTTCGATGGCGAGATTGGATACCTGGTCGGCAGAAGCACCAGTGTACTGGACGAAGATATCCACCATCGGCACGGAGATCTGGGGATCCTCCTGCCGGGGCGTCATCATCAAGCCCAGCAGCCCCATCAACATCATGGAGATAAAAAACAGCGGTGAGAGCGGTGAGTTGATGAAGAATCTCGCGGTACGCCCGGCAAGCCCCAATTGCTCGTCGGTCAGTGGCGCATCCTTCAATCCGGTTTTATTGGCATCTTCCTGATTCATCGTTTTCACACTTGGTTGCAGCGGTCTGACGGGAGTGATGGGTAATCACGGATATGGCTGGACAAAGCAGCGCGTTTCAACGCTCCTCTGCCCGCCTGATCCAACCGGAAGCGATTCCGTTGCTGGGATTGCGCAAAATGCGTTCCCCCGAACTCAACCCGGACAGTACGCTGACGTAACCGTTATCCAGACTTTCGCCAACTCGAATCAGTCGTAACTCCGGTCGTCCACCCTTACCCTCGACATAGACGCCCGGCAGACTGCCGTTGTAGCGTATGGCCGTGGAGGGGATCACCGGTTGATTGCGCACCGGTGCGGTGAGATCCGGCACCCGGACCTTGACATACATACCGGGTGCGGAGACGCCCTGGGGCAGGTCAAACTTCACCTTGACGGTATGGCGCTGCGAATCGGCCGTCGGAAATATCTGCGCTACCCGTACCGGCACCACCTGTCCGGTCACGTCCAGTTCCGCCTGCAACATCATCTGCTCGTAGAGGGCGGGGCGCAGCCTGGCCGGTACATCCACCATGATCTGCAGATACTCCACGTCGGCATAGACCAGCAAGGGCTGACCCGGTTGCATGGTATCCCCCACCTCGACAAACTTTTTCAGAATCACGCCATCGAAGGGTGCCAGACTGATGGCATCCCGCAGTTTGGCATCGATCGCCTGGATCTGGGACTGGGCTGACAGGATGGCGTTCTGGGCCTGGGTGATCTGCACGCCGGACGCATAGAGATCAGCCCGCCGCTCCACATTCTGGTTACGCGTACCGGCCATGCCCTCCATGGGGCGGGTGAACATCTGGTCAAACAGGTTGGGTAACCCCATACCACCCATGGTCTGTTTCGACTGCGGCGACCAGAGCTCCCGATTGTACTGCACACCCGCTGCGCGCAACTGTGCATCCGCATTGGCCAGTTGGGCCAGGGCCGCATTGCGTTTGGCCAGGAGTTCCGAATCATCCAGGGCAACCAGCAGCGTGCCCTTCTCGAAAGTATCGCCTTCGATACCGGCAAGGTGTTTTACCCGTCCGGGAAGTTGTGCCGAAAGGGTTACCTCTTTATAGGGTATAACGGTCCCGCCCAACGAGACTGTTGAAGCGCCCTGAGCCTGCTGAACGACGAAGTACTCGCCACCCTCCTGTGCCACACCCTGTAGAGGCAGACCTGCCGCGACAGCCAAGGCCGCAGCCAGCACAACCGCATGGATCTGTATTTCCATTGTTATAGTTATCCCGCTGATCTAGAACTGCTATTGATATACCACCCCATTGACTTTACCACGCCGGCAAAGCCCGGGGTACTTCCTAATATACAGACGTTTTTCACCGCAAAACGTCTGAAACAGATCGAGTCCAACCGCAGCAAACCGCCCCCTGGATCGCTATAATCAGGGGCCGTAAAACATGCTCCTTGCTGGTCATCCGGCAGACCCGAAGTCTGCCGGACTGGCAACCTCAGGCCTTACCCATGACAGAAAAACTTTTTATAAAGGGAGCCGCCATTCGGGGGTCTTTCAGCATGGAGGCGTAATCGCCTACCTTGAATTTCATTTTTCCCGAGGTAAACGCCATACCAAGCCCCATCATGCCGGGCGGCTTGGCAATCCACTTCTTCCACTGCGCCTCGCTGCAGCGGATATCCCAGTTCAGCGCCTGTCCGCTGAAAGAGCCGGCCGCAGTAGCCTGGCCGTTTTCCACACTGATCACTCCGCGGGGTTGTTCCTCCCCCTCAAATCCGTAGCCGATCACACTGCTGAATCCGATCTGCGCCAGCGCATCCACTAATTCGGACTCCGCATTCCACTGTTCCATGAAACTCTGCATCCACGCTTCTGAAAATAGCTCAGACATATCCTCACTCCCTTAGTAACTCTTAGTAACTTGATCCAGTATCCGATGAAAACCGACTGGCCGGTTATCGGCGACAAAACATATTAATTTTCTCTTATATACTAATATAATGCAATACCCATAGCATAAACAAGGGCAATCATTTCGACCATAAGTATTTGGGCAAATTAGTAATTTTTATCTTTCTGTCGCCGTCCAGCTCCACTGCCCACTCCTCCAGACTACCACCAAGCGGTTCGTCGCGTTAGTATGTCCGGGAGACAAATTTAGGGTAACAGTGATCAGAAACAAATAAAAACAGCCATCGGGCAAAAATTCCCTATTCCATATCAGGAGTTGTAAATGAACACGGCAGGAAGACTCATCGAAGGACGCCTGAAGCATCTTGAAGCCCATCTCGAACAAGAGAATCCCGTACTGCTGAAAACGGTGCAGAGCTTCAAGAAACTGGATCGCATCGCCTACCGGACAGGCCTGCTTGATACGGATGAGTCCTACGCCACCCAGATCCCCTGGTGGCCATTGATCGCCGTGCTCGGCACTTTCTCATCCGGCAAATCCACCTTCATCAATCACTATCTCAACTATAAGTTGCAGCGTACCGGCAATCAGGCAGTCGATGACAAATTCACGGTCACCTGCTACAGCCGGGAGAAGAGTGCCCATGCCCTGCCCGGCGTCGCTCTGGACTCGGATCCGCGTTTTCCGTTCTACCAGATGAGCGAGGATATCGAACGGGTCGCCAAGGGCGAGGGCGACCGGATAGACTCCTATCTGCAACTGAAGACCTGCCCCAGCGAACGATTGCGCGGCAAGATCCTGATCGACTCTCCGGGATTCGATGCTGATGCCCAGCGCACCTCAACCCTGCGTATTACCGATCACATTATTGATCTGTCTGACCTGGTGTTGGTCTTCTTCGATGCCCGCCACCCGGAGCCGGGGGCGATGAAAGACACCCTCGACCACCTGGTGAGCAACACCATCAGTCGCAATGACGCGGGCAAGTTTCTCTATATCCTCAACCAGATCGACTCCGCCGCCCGGGAGGACAATCCGGAAGAGGTGGTAGCCGCCTGGCAACGGGCGTTGGGAGAACGGGGCCTGACTGCCGGCCGTTTCTACACCATTTATAATCCCGATGTAGCCCTGCCCATTGATGACGAAAATCTGCGGGAGCGTTTTGAACGCAAGCGGGACGCCGATCTGGAAGAGATCCATAACCGCATGCACGAAGTGGAGGTGGAGCGGGCCTATCGTATTGTCGGGGTACTGGAGCGCACCGCCCGGGACATCGAGGAACGGGCCATCCCCGCCATCAGGGAGGCTGTAGGACGCTGGAAACGGCGCGTCCTCTGGGGTGACGCCCTGGCTTTTGGACTACTGTTGGCCGGACTGTTCAGCATCACTCTGAAACAGGGCTACTGGCAGGGATTCCATTTTGCGCCACCCTGGCTGGAGTCAGTAATCAACAGTCCGGCGTTGCAGTTCGGACTGGCCGGCACAGCGGTAGCGGTGGTGCTGGGCCTGCACTTCCTGATACGCTCCCTGGCGGCCCGCAGCCTGCTGCGGCAACTGAAAAACCAGGGAGAGAAACTGGCCATCCGGGGCAATCTGGCAAACGCTTTCCTGCGCAACACCAAGCCCTGGCGCAGTATCTTCAGCAGCTCACCGGCAGGCTGGGGACGGGGAGCCAGAAAACGACTCGCCCAGGTCAAGGAAGATGCGGACAACTATGTACAGACCCTCAACGATCGTTTTACCAATCCGTCGGGGGACGCCGCGGTACAGTTGGAAAACCAGCCAGAACTGGCCAGTACAACTGTTACGGATAGTGAGACTGTGCCAAACCCCGATCCCGCCAGCAGCTGATCAGAATTCCCCTGGTACCCGGATCCCGGGTACCGGGAACTAAAAAACGCGGCGGCTACCGAGACGGGTCAGGCTAGTCGCCAGGTCCGTGGCCCCTACCCCAAGATCAGTCCGAATGTCCGTTGAGTCAGCAACTCAAGCGAACTGCCTGGCAACCAGTTCCAGATCGTCCACCTGTTGCAGAAATGCCAACTCCACCTCGGGAATCCGTTGCCGCTCAAAACCGTCAATCCGCTGCAGCCAGGGACACCCATCCAACGGCTGAGCACTCCCTGCACGGATGCTGTCCACCCGTTCAACGCTGCAGTTCAACAGGATCACCTCCGTCTGGTAAGTCCCGCGATAATCATTCCTGCCCAACTGGCCCATCATAGTGACAATGAGGGCCGGCAGGTGCCAACGTCCAGCCAGCAGGAGCCCCGCCTCCTGATGATCAAACCCCAGCTTTTCCCGCTCGATCTCCAGAAGCCGGGCATTCGATTCCTGCCCCGCGCTTACCAACACCTCCTGGTACGCTTCACCGAGAGCATGCCCCAACAGCAACCCGCCAAGATTGTGCAGCAGGGCCCCCAGATGCAGCCCGGAAAGATCCGGCCGCTGCCCCGCAGGAACCAGGTCCGCCAGATCAACAATTAACTGACTGCAGGCCAGCGCTTTAAACCAGTATCCCCCCAGATCAAATGCCGGACACTTTTCCAGATTGAAAACACCGGCCACACTGATGCCCAGCGCCAGACTTTTTACCAGATCAAGCCCCAGTACGCGGATAATCGCCTCCTCCACACTGTAGACAGGCGAGGGTTGGGCAAAATAGGCCGAGTTGGCCAACCCCACTATGCGGGCGGCCAAGCCCGGATCCCGCTTGATAATGGCAGACAGGGCCTTCAGATCGACATCTTCATCGGAGAGCGCTTCCAGTAACTGTGCCGCCGTCGGCGAGAGGGGCGGTAAGTACCTGACCTGGAGCTTGTCATGCAAGGCAGTGCTTCTATCCCTATCCATAGTTTCTCCGGTTTTTATTCACCCTTCATAACCTAGCAGAGTTTTATCCCTTGTCTCCAATAAGCTCCGGATTGTCTATCTCCCATCCCATAGACGACTTGACATGCTGCAGCGCAATGATCAATATAGTGTACAAATCACACTTAGTAGCGGATAGTCAGTGACTTTTGAATATCAATACCCCCACCCGGCGGTGACTACGGACGTAGCCGTGTTTACCCTGCTGGATCAACAACTGCAACTGCTGTTGATACGCCGGGGGGAGGAACCCTATAAGGGACACTGGGCGCTGCCAGGCGGTTTTCTGGAGATCGATGAGGATCTGGACAGTTGCGCCAAGCGGGAGCTGAAAGAGGAGACCGGCGTTGACGATCTTTATCTGGAACAGCTGTACACCTTTGGCCGTCCTGACCGGGACCCCCGGGAGCGGGTCATCAGTGTCACCTATTACGCCCTGGTGCCTGCGGATAAGCTCAACCTGTCCGCCGGCAGCGACGCAGCGGAGGCATCCTGGTTTCCACTGCAGGCGCTTCCAGATCTGGCCTTCGATCATGCAGAGATTATTCTGCTGGCCCGGGAGCGACTCGCAGCCAAGACACACTACTCGACGATTGCCTTTCAGCTCATGCCGGAGACCTTCACCCTGAGCGAACTGCAAACCGTGTATGAAATTCTGCGTAATGAAAAACTGGATAAACGGAATTTTCGAAAATGGGTCCTGTCCCTCCAACTGCTGGAAGAGACCGGCGGGAAACGCAGAAACGGCAACCACCGACCCGCTAAGATTTACCGACTGACCGACCCCGACCGGGTCCACATCATACGCTGAGCCGGATAAACCATAGAGAAACTATCATGACGCAGACAATCACCCCCGTAGAGATCAAGCCACACCCCGTCGTTGTCCCTGCCCATCCTCACTGGCCCGCGCTCAGCGCCGAACAGAAGCAGGCCTTGAAAGAGCGGATCAAAGCACTACTGAAACAGCGCAATGCGGTACTTGTGGCCCATTACTACACCGACGGCGATCTCCAGGAACTGGCGGAAGAGACCGGCGGCTGCGTGGCCGACTCGCTGGAGATGGCCCGCTTTGGCAGCCGCCAGGAGGCCCAGACCCTGGTGGTCTGCGGTGTCCGGTTCATGGGCGAAACCGCCAAGATACTCAATCCCGAAAAACGCATCCTGATGCCGGATCTGAATGCCACCTGCTCCCTGGACGAAGGCTGCCCGGCCGATGAATTCAGCGAATTCTGTGATCAGCACCCTGACCACACGGTGGTGGTATACGCCAATACCAGCGCCCGGGTAAAGGCTCGCTCTGACTGGGTGGTCACCTCCGGCATTGCGTTGCCGATTATCGAGCACCTCGCGGCCCGGGGAGAAAAGATCCTCTGGGCACCGGACAAACACCTGGGGCATTACGTACAGAGGATGACCGGCGCCGACATGCTGCTCTGGAATGGCTCCTGCGTAGTCCACGAAGAGTTCAAGTCCGTGGCACTGGAACGGATTCGCCGCCTGCACCCGGATGCAGCCGTGCTGGTGCACCCGGAGTCCCCGGAAGATGTGATCGAGCAGGCCGATGTTGTGGGTTCAACCACGGCATTGATCAATGCGGTTGTGGAGATGGAGAACAGCGAGTTTATCGTCGCCACCGATGGCGGCATCTTCCACAAGATGAAACAGCTGGCGCCCAACAAGAAACTGATTGCGGCGCCCACAGCCGGTGAAGGGGCCACTTGCGAGAGCTGTGCTCACTGCCCCTGGATGGGAATGAATGCACTGCAGAATCTGGCCGAAGTTCTGGAAAATCAGAACAATGAAATTTTGATCGACCCGGACATCCGGGAACAGGCGGTCAAGCCGATTCAGCGCATGCTCGATTTTGCCCAGAACAGGTAAAAAGGAGTCCTGAGAACTTTTTGCTGCGGCGTATCATTTTTCGCTCAAGTTCCGCGAAAGCCAGTCGACACAGTCCTAGGATCTTAGATCCCGGGGCTGCAATCGTGTAGCTTTAACCACCCCACAACGGGGAGTTCTGGAACAGTAGTCAGAAGGAGCGTCCATGAACATCTTACGCCGCCTGAATATCACCCACCGGCTTTGGGCATTGATAACACTGGCCATAATCGGTACTGCCGCCATCACCGTTTTCTCTCTACTGCAGTTCAGATCTGGACTTCTGTATGAGAAAGAGCTGCAAACCCGCAATCTGACCGAGACAGCCTACAGCATCATTGCTGACTTCCACGCCCGTGCCGACAAAGGCGAGTTGGAGCAACAAACCGCACAGAAAGACGCCCTGGACAGTATCAGGGCGCTGCGTTACGAAGACGGTAACTACTTCTGGGTCATCGATATGGATGCAGTCACCCTCATGCATCCAATTAAACCTTCACTTGAAGGCAAGGATCTGTCCGGATTGAAGGATGCGAACGGCACAGCCATCTTCGCCTCCTTTGTCAAAAAGGCAAAAGAGAGCGGCGAGGGCATGGTGCCCTATCTCTGGCCAAAACCCGGCAGCGAGAACCCGGTCCGCAAAGTATCCTACATCAAAGGTTTCAAACCCTGGGGCTGGGTCGTCGGTACCGGCATCTATATCGACGATGTGGAGAGCGTTTTCTGGAACAATGCCACTACGCTATCCGTCAGTACCGGGATAGTGTTGCTCATCCTGATTAGCGTATCGCTGATTATCGCACGCAGCATCAGCAACCCGCTGCTACTGACCACCGAGGCCATGCACAACATTGCTGCCGGCGACGGCGACCTGACCCAGCGGCTCGACAGCGATGGCAGAGATGAGGTCGCGAGACTGGCCGGTGCATTCAATGAATTTGCCATCAAGGTACAAAACACCATTACCCAGGTCAGTATCGCCAGCAATCAGATTGCCATCTCGGCGGATGAGCTCACAGCCATCACAGCCCAGAGCCATGAAGGCATGGACCAACAACGTAACGAAACCCACCAGGTAGCCACCGCCGTGACTGAAATGGCTGCCACTGTCCATGAAATTGCCCAGAGCGCGGAGAATACGGCGACTGCCGCCCGTGATGCCAATTCCGAGGCAACGGCCGGCCGGGGCGTGGTAGAAGAGACCTCCCAAGCCATACATCAACTGGCCGGCGAAGTTGAAAAAGCCTCCAGTGTTATTAACCGACTGGAAACCGAAAGCGGCGCTATCGGCAGTGTCCTGGATGTGATCCGGAGTATTGCAGAACAGACCAACCTGCTGGCCCTGAACGCCGCGATAGAAGCGGCACGGGCAGGTGAACAGGGTCGCGGCTTTGCCGTAGTGGCTGACGAGGTGCGCACACTGGCAAGTCGAACTCAGCACTCCACCCAGGAGATTCAGGAGATGATTGAGCGCCTGCAATCCGGAACCAGCGAAGCGGTCCAGGTGATGGAACAGAGCCAGTCCACAACCCAGCTCACTGTCGATAAAGCACGGGCAGCGGCAGAATCACTCAATAAGATTGTACAGTCAGTCACTACAATTTCTGACATGAACACGCAGATCGCCAGTGCTGCGGAAGAGCAGTCAGCAGTCGCCAAAGAGATCGACCAGAGTATTGTACAGATCTCCCAATTGGCCGAGCAGGCGACCAGCAGCACAGATCAGGTCGTCACCTCCAGCCATGCGTTGGCAAAACTAAGCGAAGATCTGCAGGCCCAGGTCAGACAATTTAAAATCTGACTCCCCTGCTATTCAAACAGACGACACCGAATGACAGAGGGCGCCCGCAGGCGCCCTCTGTCATTGGTCTGATGGAAGCATTCCATCCATGATCCTACGGACTGATCTGGTGCCCGCAGACCCCGGAGGACTCCGCGTGTTTACGCAACCCCTCCACATCCAGGATTTCGATATGTCCGCCCCTTACCTTGACCAGACCCTGGTTGCTGAGATTGCTCAGAATTCGAGAGAAGGTCTCCGGCTTGACTGACAACCGGGAAGCCAGCACACCCTTTGGCGTGGCAAGTTCAAATGCCACCCTGACCTGCCCATTGAACATCGCCTTGCCGCACAGATAGCCGGCCACCCGACCGGTTGCGCTTTGCAGCGTCAGGTCATCGATCTCCTTGATCATCCGCCGCAGACGCATGCTCATATCACCCATGACCCGGAAACAGGTATCGGTTGACTCCCTGAGCAGATCAAGAAAGCCACGGCCGTCCACGGCGATGAGTCGCGTCTTACCGATAGCGGCCGCCCGTACCGGATAGGCGGGCTTGTCGGAGAACATCAAGGCCTCGGCAAAGGTGTAACCTGCCGTGACCACCTCAATCACCTTCTCGTTGCCATTCATGGACAACCGGGAGAGTTTTATCTGTCCTTCACGTACCAGAAAAAATCGCTTGGCCGGATCGCCTACCTCGAACAATGCCTGATTATCCTGGAGTTCTATCTCACTGCTCATCTTGCGAACGCGCTCCAACTGACTCTCATCCAGCTGGGAAAAAAGGTAGGCATCTTTCAGTTCGGTCAGCATGATCGCACCCTGATTATAATATTTACTTAACTTTCATGGAGTTAGTATTTTTGACCGGGTATTCTAGCGCAGTTGACACCTTCTGGAAATCAAATTGGCGGAGACGCACAAACTGCGCCCATCACTGCAGCGCAGCAAACAGATCGAACAACATCCTTTAAGGACTAGCGCTGCTGAACCCGGTCGACCGGATCAACAGGCGCGGGAACACGCCGCGCATAGGCGAGTAACGCCTGGTTGGTTGCACGGTAGCGCCACACAGCGACAGCCAGGTTTTTTAACAGGAGCGCATTGGACAGGAAGAAGAGCAACCCGGCCGGGCGGGCAAACCAGGTGGGAAACAGCACAGCCAGCAAGGTCATTAACAGGGCGGAAAGAAACAGGTAAAACTGCAACCGGGCAGACCGGTCCGGGATAAACTCCTTCATGTTCGGCACCTTCACTGACAGGCACATCAGGCTCATCTGTCGGTTCTGAAGATGGAACCAGGAGAGAAAAGGGACGATTTTGTAGAGCATACCATTGATCACCGACAGCCCTACCCCGAACAACAACCCAATGCCCAGCAACAGATTAAACTGGGGGCCGGCGCCAATCGTCCGGGTGAAACTTCCCATCACCCAGAACAGCGCACAGAGTGGCACAAACAGCATCCCGGTGCGCCAGAAAAGCAGTGTGACATCGGAGATCCGGCGCTTCCGCTGCTGTTGCAGCCGGATCGTCATCAGGGCATAAGCGACAAAACCAAGCAGCGGAAAAAACAGCCATAGTTTAGGCACTATTGCGTCAACTATTCCGAATAGACTGCCTGACACCAGCAGTGACCAGATCACCAGTCCGCCAAACAGCGCCGGAGCCAGCAGACGACGGAATCTGACCGGGTACTCCGGTGTCACCTGAAACATCGGCACCACCTGGTAAGAGACGCCGATCAATAGCAGGCCCACCCAGCCCAGAATACCCCACCCCAGGTGCACATCCACCAGGGACGCGATCTGCCCGAACCCCATCCGTCCCAGCAGTCCACTGGCAAGCAGCAGCCCCAGACTCAGGGTGATCAGAAATGAGACCATCGCGAGACGTATGGCGATAACCGTGTCACTGACACTTTTCACCCGCCACAGGGCCACCATCACGGCCACAAAAAACAGCATGATACCGCCGCCCATCAGCAACATCGCGATAGAATCCGCCAGCAGGCTTCCAGACAGGAACGAAACCACCAGCGTACCGGTTCCCAGGGTGATCATCAGGTGACTGGCCGTACCCACCGCCACGACACCGGGGACAGGTGAGCCGGCAATCACCGGCAGCATCTGCAATAGAGCGCCACACATCACCATGGCCAACATCCCCAGGGTCAGCAGATGGGTAAACCCGAGGGTCAGGGATGACCAGCGGGTCAGGAACAGATCCGCACCGCTGAATAACAACATACCTGCTGCGGCCAGACCAAACAGCGGTGCTGTCAAAAAAAAACGGAACGGAATGGAGATGGGCGGGGCCTGATCCAGGGAGAGACTGGCGGTGTTTAGCATGTGTTAATCTACCCGGTTATAACAATTAGTAGACGGGCTTCGCAGTGCCGACGCCGTTATAGGATGTCATGGTGTGGCGGCAGCAACATCACGGGCAGCAGTGACATCCCCGCTCTTCCAGATATAGATCTCATATCCACCGGATGAATCATCCAGGCATTGCCAGCTAAACCCACATTTCTCCAGCATCGGATAGAGCAGGTGCGGCTCCCGGCGATGAAAAACACGCAGATAGTCGCCCGAAGCCAACTTACCAATGGCTTCCAGCACCTGTTCCAGAGGTTCACAGGGCTCCAGCATGCTCACATCAAGTTGAATTTCCATCGCGATAATCAGAACAAAATATGGCGAGACTGCATTGATGACACTGCCCATCAATACGTGAATTGCTGTTCATCCGTTTTCCAGATGTTAGAGCATTTTCATCTCGTGCAATGTGGCCTGGGCATCGGCGGCAAATACCTGGTCCGTCATGGGATAGAGCATCTGTTCCTCTTTCATGTTGTGCTGCTGCATCAACATCATCAGGGTTTCCGACAGCCCCAGATAGCGTTCACTATCCATCAGCCGTACTGCGGTTTCCATATCCACCAACAGCTGGCGCATCTGCACATGTTCCATGCGCATCATCTGGGTGGGTCCTGCACTCTGTCCGGTACGTTGCTCGAAACCGGGAAACAGAATCCCCTCCTCCATGCTGAAATGATTTTCGGTGGCATCGCGAAAGGCCTCGAACTTTACCTGCCCCTCAGACCAGTTTCCATGCGCAATCAGTTCTTCAGCCTCGACAAACAGTGAATCGCAGCGCCGATGGTCGTTCGCCATGGTATCAGTAATCGTCGTCATTAATTTGTACCCTGATGCAAGTGAGGTTAGCGGATTTGAGGGCAAAGTATCGATAATTCCCGGCGGTCTGCACCTTGATTTCAATCAAGCCATCACCGATTCAGGCGCTTGCCATTCCGCCGGAGCCACTTTGACTCAAGTCAAGGAACTCACCCTGACGGGCAGGCCTAATGCGACCTGGACACCTTTTGCGTTACTGGACTAACGAAAAATAATGAGGTGATGACAATGGCTCAGGCCTTCACAAAGACCATGGCGCGGAACATCTTTTATGGTGGTTCTGCGTTTTTTTTCCTCCTCTTCCTGGCCCTGACCTTTGATTCGGTCAGCCAACTGCCCAACCGCGATAACCGGGCCGCACTCGAAGGCCCGGTCGGCCAACAGGTCGCCAAGGGCAAGATGCTCTGGGAAGAGAACAACTGTATCGGCTGTCACACACTGCTCGGCGAGGGCGCCTATTTCGCGCCCGAACTGGGCAATGTCTACAAGCGCTTCGGCAACTCCAAAGACGGCATTATCGGCTTTATCAAGAGCCGCCCCGTCAACGGGATTCCCGGGCGACGCAGCATGCCTCAGTTCAACTTCGACGATGATGAGCTCGATGCCATCGCCGAGTTCCTGAAGTATGTCTCCGAGATCAATGCCGCCGACTGGCCGCCAAACATTCAGGGTTAAGGGGGAGTTTTAACCATGACTTATCAATCTCAATCGGTCGCCAAGCTCTATTTCATGGCTGCCATCGCGCTGTTTGCCGCACAGATCCTGTTCGGTCTGATCATCGGCCTGCAGTATGTGATCGGGGACTTCCTGTTCCCCTATATCCCGTTCAACGTCGCCCGTATGGTGCATACCAATGCACTTATCGTCTGGCTGCTGATGGCCTTTATGGGGGCCGCTTACTACCTGATCCCGGAAGAGGCCGAGACCGAGCTGTTCAGCCCCATGCTCGCCAAGCTGATGTTCTGGGTCTTTTTGGTCGCCGCGGCCCTCACTGTGGCCGGTTACCTGCTGGTCCCCTACGCCACCCTGGCCGAGCTGACCGGCAACGCCTTGCTGCCCACCATGGGGCGTGAGTTCCTGGAGCAGCCCACCATCACCAAGCTCGGTATTGTGGTGGTGGCCCTGGTGTTCCTGTTCAATATCGGCATGACCATCCTCAAGGGCCGCAAGACCGTCATCAACCTGGTGATGATGCTGGGACTGGTGGGCCTGGCGGTGTTCTTCCTGTTCGCCTTCTATAACCCCACCAACGTGGTGCTGGACAAGATGTTCTGGTGGTGGGTGGTGCATCTTTGGGTTGAGGGTGTCTGGGAGCTGATCATGGCCTCTATCCTCGCCTTTGTGCTGATCAAGGTGACCGGTGTGGATCGGGAGGTGATCGAGAAGTGGCTCTATATCATTATCGCCATGGCCCTGATTACCGGCCTGATCGGTACCGGCCACCACTACTTCTGGATCGGTACTCCCGAGTACTGGCAGTGGTGGGGTTCGGTGTTCTCCGCCATG
Source organism: Sedimenticola thiotaurini (assembly GCF_001007875.1). Taxonomy (NCBI): domain Bacteria; kingdom Pseudomonadati; phylum Pseudomonadota; class Gammaproteobacteria; order Chromatiales; family Sedimenticolaceae; genus Sedimenticola; species Sedimenticola thiotaurini. The sequence continues at coordinate 1,963,628 of NZ_CP011412.1, forward strand.
GAGCCGATTCCGTTCTTCATGATGACCGTGTTCGCCTTCAACATGGTCAACAAGCGGCGGCGTAACCATCCCAACCGGGCGGCTACCCTGTGGGCGCTGGGTACGGCGGTGATGGCCTTCCTGGGGGCCGGCGTGTGGGGCTTCCTGCACACCCTCTCTCCGGTCAACTACTTCACCCACGGTTCCCAGATCACGGCGGCCCACGGTCACATGGCCTTCTATGGTGCCTACGTGATGATCAGTCTGACTATTATCTCCTATGCCATGCCGCTGTTGCGGGGTCGCACCGCGGCCAACAGCAACAAACAGCAGGTGCTGGAGATGTGGGGCTTCTGGCTGATGACGGTGGCGATTGTGTTCATCACCCTGTTCCTGACCGGTGCCGGTATCCTGCAGGTCTATCTGCAACGGGTGGCGGAGAATCCCCAGCCGTTCATGGTGGTACAGGATCAGATCTCCCTGTTCTACTGGTTGCGTGAGGTGGCCGGCCTGATGTTCTTTGTCGGGTTGGTGGTCTACATCGCCAGCTTCTTCATCGGGCAGAGTGAGCCGGAGGCGGTGATCGCCGAGACCTGATACCCGGATGGGTAAGTCTTAACCCAGGCCGGCTCTTGAGCCGGCCTTTTTTATCCAGGGATGGATTTATGCCGCGCAGCACAAGGATGTGCGGGAGCGGCTTTAGCCAGGAATGGACGTATTCCGCGAAGAGTCTTTGTTAAGAAGGAGTTCCGGCCCACTGGGCCGGGTTACTTTTACGGGTAAAAGTAACCAAAACCCTCGCTCCACCACGCCACCCCTGCGGGGTTCCCTGCGTTTCTCGCCAGCGACGGGGCGCGCATAACTCGCTGCGCTCAGACAGATGCGCGCCTTTTTCCGTCGCCGGCTGCGATACTCGGTGGCGTGGAGGTCGGATCTTCCTGCGGAACCCAAACTTCGAATGAAGTTTTTATATGAAGAACCAGCGGATTGGCAGGCTGTATATCAGTGTACCCTCCCCGTTCAGCCTGTCGAGCATCGCAGGGCTGAGCGGAGATACGCGTGAAATTGTTTGAGCCGCACAGCGGCGAGTTTTTTCACGCGCCGCTCGGACCGAGAAGCGCAGAGCACCCGAAGGGCAGGCTGAACGGGAAAAGGCTTTTGGGCAGTTTTGGCCACAAAAGTACCTCGCCACAGGCCGTCAGGCCGGGCGAAATGCCTTTCTCTGCTCAAGTATTTCTTCACTATTAGCAGCGAAGAGTCTTTAGTTAAGAAGGAGTTCCGACCCTCCGGGCCGGGTTACTTTTACGGGTAAAAGTAACCAAACCCCCCCGCTCCACCCCGCCACCCCTACGGGGTTCCCTGCGTTTCTCGCCAGCGACGGGGCGCGCATAACTCGCTGCGCTCAGACAAATGCGCGCCGTTTTCCGTCGCCGGCTGCGATACACGGTGGCGTGGAAGTCGGGCTATCCTACGAAGCCTAAACCTTAGAATGAAGTTTTTATATGAAGAACAAGCGGATTGGCAGGCTGTATATCAGTGCGCCTCCCCGTTCAGCCTGTCGAGCATCGCAGGGCTGAGCGGAATCAAGCGTGAAATTGTCTGAGCCGCAACGCGGCGAGTTTTTTCACGCGCCGCTCAGACCGAGAAGCGCAGAGTACCCGAAGGGCAGGCTGACCGGGGAGAGGCTTTTGGATACTTTTAGCCTCAAAAGTACCTCGCTAAAGGCCGCCAGGCCGGGCGAAATGCCTTTCGCTGCTCAAGTATTTCTTAACTATTAGCAGCGAAGAGTCTTTAGTTAAGAAGGAGTTCCGACCCTCCGGGCCGGGTTACTTTTACGGGTAAAAGTAACCAAAACCCTCACTCCACCCCGCCCCCCCTGCGGGGTTCCCTGCGTTTCTCGCCAGCGACGGGGCGCGCATAACTCGCTGCGCTCAGACAGATGCGCGCCGGTTTCCGTCGCCGGCTGCGATACTCGGTGGCGCGTAGGTCGGATCATCCTGCCGGGCCTGTACTTTCGGTTGCCTGTTTATGCTGAACAAGCCGATTGGCAGGCTGTATGACAGTGCACCTCCCCGTTCAGCCTGTCGAGCATCGCAGGGCTGAGCGGAGATACGCGTGAAATTGTCTGAGCCGCACAGCGGCGAGTTTTTTCACGCGCCGCTCAGACCGAGAAGCGCAGAGTACCCGCAGGGCAGGCTGACCGGGAAAGGGTTTTGGGTACTTTTGGCCACAAAAGTACCTCGCCAAAAGGCCGTAGGCCGGGCGAATTCCTATAGCAGATCAATTCTTTTTTAAACCGGGGATCCGGCCCATTGGGCCGGGTTACTTTTACGGGTAAAAGTAACCAAACCCCCCCGCTCCACCCCGCCACCCCTACGGGGTTCCCTGCGTTTCTCGCCAGCGACGGGGCGCGCATAACTCGCTGCGCTCAGACAAATGCGCGCCGTTTTCCGTCGCCGGCTGCGATACACGGTGGCGTGGAAGTCGGGCTATCCTACGAAGCCTAAACTTAGAATGAAGTTTTTATATGAAGGACAAGCGGATTGGCAGGCTGTATATCAGTGCACCTCCCCGTTCAGCCTGTCGAGCATCGCAGGGCTGAGCGGAATCAAGCGTGAAATTGTCTGAGCCGCACAGCGGCGAGTTTTTTCACGCGCCGCTCGGACCGAGAAGCGCAGAGTACCCGAAGGGCAGGCTGACCGGGGAAAGGCTTTTGGATACTTTTGGCCACAAAAGTATCTCGCCACAAGCCGTCAGGCCGGGCGAAATTCCTCTAGCAGGTCAACCTTTTTTTGACCTGGGGAAACCGGCCCTCCGGGCCGGGTTACTTTTACGGGTAAAAGTAACCAAAACCCCCCGCTCCACCCCGCCACCCCTACGGGGTTCCCTGCGTTTCTCGCCAGCGACGGGGCGCGCATAACTCGCTGCGCTCAGACAGATGCGCGCCTGTTTCCGTCCCTGGCGGCGATACTCGGTGGCGTGGAAGTCGGATCTTCCTGCGGAACCCAAACTTCGAATGAAGTTTTTATATGAAGGACAAGCGGAATGGCAGGCTGTATATCAGTGCGCCTCCCCGTTCAGCCTGTCGAGCATCGCAGGACTGAGCGGAATCAAGCGTGAAATTGTCTGAGCCGCACAGCGGCGAGTTTTTTCACGCGCCGCTCGGACCGAGAAGCGCAGAGTACCCGAAGGGCAGGCTAACCGGGGAAAGGCTTTTGGGCAGTTTTGGCCTCAAAAGTACCTCGCCAAAGGCCGCCAGGCCGGGGAAATTAATTGTAGGAAAACCCAATACGAATAAAATTTTTTATTGATCCAAATCAATATATCACCATATAAAAAAAAGGTTTTAAGTGACAAAAAACAACTCACTCCAAGCTTCCTCCAGTTGGCTCCACAACACATCAGGCTATCCAGAAAAACCACCCTATCTAACTGATATTATGATGTTTATTCAAGTTTCACCGAAAAACAGAAAGCACCTCTGGTTGCACCGCACAATCGTCATCAGATGACGCCCCGACCCCCGTAAAAACAGGCCAGCCGGGCTAAATACCCCGTTTTGACCAAGGTCAAAGCAGCGATCTGCCGTATGGATGATCTTAGCGACTCGGGAATATGCCACGGCGGAACCATTACCGCCTTACTCGTATCAATCGCCATCGATGGGGAGTTTCTACATGAAAAAATACAACTTCAGCCTTTCTGCACTGGGTATGGCTGTTGGCCTGGCTGCATCAGGTGTGGCCGTGAATGTCACCGCAGCAGAACCGACACTCTCGGAAGCGGATTTTGAACAAGCCAAGACAATCTACTTCCAACGCTGTGCCGGTTGTCATGGCACCCTGCGTAAAGGTGCTACCGGAAAAAACCTGGAGCCGGAGAACACCAAGAAACTGGGACAGGAGCGGCTGGAAAAGATTATCCAGTACGGCACCGAAGGCGGCATGAACAACTTTGATGACATCCTTTCCCAGGAAGAGATCAAATTGATGGCCACCTACATCCAGCTGGAACCGCCAATTCCGCCCGAGATGAGCCTCGCCCTGATGAAAGAGCGTCACAAGGTTTTTGTAGAGCCGAAGGATTATCCGACCAAACCATTGCACGGTCGTAACTGGGAGAACTTCTTCCTGGTGATTGAACGTGACGTGGGCAAAATCGCCGTTATCGATGGAGACAAGAAAGAGGTGGTGGCCCATATCCCCACCGGCTATGCGGTACACGTATTGAAAGCGGTCGAGCACCACGAAGGTATGCACGTGGATAACCCGGGACGCTTCTGGTACGTCATGGGTCGCGACGGCATGATGACCAAGGTTGACCTGTGGCAGACACCGGAGAAGATGAAAGTCGCCCAGACCCAGGTAGCCTATGACGCCCGTGACGTAGCGGTATCCGGTGACGGCAAATATGTCATCGGTGGCGGCTACTGGCCACCCCACTTCGTTATCCTCGACGGTATGACCATGGAACCGCTTAAAGTGGTCTCCGCCCGCGGTGTCAATATCGATGGCGAGTATGTCAACGAATCCCGCGTCGCGGCGGTTTACGATACCCCCAAGGCCCCCAGCTGGCTGGTCTCCATGAAAGAGCTGGGACAGATGTGGCAGGTGGATTACTCCGATATCGACAACCTGACCATCACCAAAATGGATACCGCGAAGTACCTGCATGACGGATTCTTTGATCCCACCGGTCGTTACTTCCAGATTGCTGCAAACGCCTCAGACAAAATGGTTGTGGTGGACACTGAGACCCAGAAGCTGGAAGCCATGATCGACGTGGACAAGAAACCCCATCCGGGACCGGGCGCCAACTGGATCGATCCCAAATGTGGCCCGGTGGGCGGCACCACCCATCTGGGTGTGGGCAAGGTCACCGCCTGGGGCAATGATCCGGTCGGCCATAAGGATCAGGCCTGGAAAATCTGCTACGAAGTCGAAACCGATGGCGCCGGAGTTTTCATCCGCACCCATCCGAAGAGCGACTACATCTGGGCTGACCAGACCAAGCACCCGGAACCTGAAGTGCAGCAGTCCCTGCAGGTTATCTCCAAGGAGACCCGCGAGATCGTCAAGACCATACGCCTGACCGAGGTCGAGGGTTACGCCGCTGTTCACATCGAGTTCAACGACGATGGTTCCGAGGTCTGGACCTCGGTCTGGAACCGCAAGGACAGCAAGGAGCCCAATGGCGAGATCATCATCTTCGATGCCAAGACGCTCGAGGAGAAGGCACGCATCAAGGGTCTGTTTGCCCCGACCGGCAAGTTCAATGTTTACAACCGCGTCAACCACGTCACCTGATTGTGGCTGTAGCATGAACTAGTCTGAAAGCGGGTATGGAGCAGCCTCCATGCCCGCTTTTTCATAACCAACCTCACTCTTCTCTTCTGTTGCTGGAGAAATCAAAGATGGCGGTTCAGAATTCAAAAAAAACCGGCTTTATGTCACGCCGCATTATCCTTGGCAGCACGATAGCGGGCGCACTCATTTTCTTTATTGGCGGCATCATATTCTGGGGCGGCTTCAATACCGCCATGGAGGCCACCAATAACCTGGAGTTCTGTATCAGCTGTCACGAAATGGAGGAAAACGTCTACCAGGAGTACAAACCGACCATTCACTACTCCAACCGGACTGGCGTGCGGGCCACCTGCCCGGACTGCCACGTACCTGATCCCTGGGTGCACAAGATGGTGCGCAAGATCCAGGCAAGCAACGAGGTCTACCACAAGATCATGGGGACCGTGGATACCCCGGAGAAGTTTGACCAGCACCGCCTGACCATGGCGAAACGGGTCTGGCATACCATGAAAGAGACCGACTCCCGTGAGTGCCGCAACTGCCACAACCTGGAGTCCATGAACCCCGAATTCCAGCGGCCCCGTGCCCGCAAACAACACATGAACGCCTTTAAGACCGGCCAGACCTGTATCGACTGCCACAAGGGCATCGCCCACAAGTCGGTACGTAACCTGTTGACCGACGAAGAGCTGGAACAACTGGAAGCGCCCAACCCTGACTTCATACGTCCAATCCCGGAGATGTTTGCCGCCGGACTTAAGCGGGTTGAAGAGAAGGAGGCCGCCGCCGCAGAAGCGGAGAAGGCCAGAAAAGAGCAGGAGCGTGCCGCTAAACTGGCGGCGAAAAAGGCTGAACAGGCCAGGATCGAAGCGGCGGTGGCCGTAGCCCTGGCGAATCAGGGCGCAACCGGATCCCGCACTCCGGTCGCTGCCACCGGTATGGGTATGGATTGGAGCGATGTACCGGAGCGCAAAATCACCCTGTTCTACCCCGGCGAAACCTCCATGGAGTGGGTCATGACCGGCAAGGATCACGGCGGCGCCCGGCCGTTCCTGAAAGGTGGCGACCGCTGTGTCACCTGCCACGATAAAGAGACCGCCGACATGGGCCAGAAGATGGTCTCCGGTGAAAAGGCCGAGTCCACCCCCATCCCGGGCAAACGGGCCAGTATCCCGGTCACAGTGCAGGCCGCCCACGATGGAACCAACCTGTTCCTGCGCTTCGAGTGGGAAGACACCGACCACACCCCCGTCCCGTTTGTGGATGGCGGCAAGATGGACCCGGACAACCCGATGAAACTGGCGGTCATGCTGGGCACTGACGCGGTGGAGTTCGCCGACCGGGCCGGTTGTTGGCAGACCTGTCACCAGGATGCCCGCAGCATGCCGGATACGCCGGACGCCGCCGCCCTGGCCGCCAGTGATGCCGCCACAAAACTGGATCTGCAAGCGGGGGTCACCAAGTACCTCAAGGAGAGTCGCAGCAAAATTGAGATCAAGGGTCGCCGGGGTAAAAAACGCGGCGGTTGGGACAAGCTGAAGAGCGACGAGGATGTGGCCGCGGCCTTACAAGCCGACCAGTTCATGGATCTGCTGCGCTACCAGTCGGGCACCGGCAAGAGCGAGGATGGCTATATCCTGGAACAGCGTTACATGCAGGGAGGCCAGGGATTCCAGGTCGATGCCCGTAAAGAGGGCAACCACTGGATAGTGGAGATGAAACGGGCCTTGAAATCGGACCAGGCCGGCGACATCAGCCTTGAACCGGGCAAACTCTACAACTTCGGCTTTGCCATCCACGACGACTACAGCAGCGCCCGCTTCCACCATGTCAGTCTTGGTTACAAGTTGGGACTGGACAATGAAACCGCGGAAGTCAACGCGGTAAAACGGGAGGCCAAACCGATGGCTGGGGCGCCGGCTACAACCGCCGACGCTGCCGCTGCCGCTGCGGGGTCACCTATTACGGTGGACTGGAGCAAGGCCGGCAGCCGCGACATCACCCTGTTCTATCCCGGCGAGACCTCCATGGAGTGGGTCATGACCGGCAAGGATCACGGCGGCGCCCGGCCGTTTCTGAAAGGGGGTGACCGCTGCGTCACCTGCCATGACAAGGAGACCGCCGACATGGGGCAAAAGATGGTTTCGGGCGAGAAGGCCGAGAGCAGCCCCATTCCCGGCAAGCGGGGCAGTATCCCGGTGACACTTGAATCCACCTATGACGATGAAAATCTCTACCTGCGCTTTAGCTGGCCGGAAGGTGAACATGTGCCGGTACCCTTCGTGGAGGGCGGCAAGATGGATCCGGAAAATCCCATCAAACTGGCCCTGATGTTTGCCACCGATGACGTGGAATTCGCCGATCGGGCCGGTTGCTGGCAGACCTGTCACCAGGACGCCAGTAGCATGCCGGACACACCGGAAGCCGCCGCCCTTGCCGCCAATGATGCCGCAAAAAAACTGGATCTCCAGACGGGTGTCACCAAGTACCTTAAAGAGAGCCGCAGCAAGATCGAGATCAAGGGCCGCCGGGGCAAAAAACGGGGCGGCTGGGACAAACTGAAATCGCCCGAAGAGATCAACACCGCCCTGGATGGGCACCAGTTCATGGATATTCTCCGTTTCAAATCGGGCACCGGCGAGACCGAGGACGGTTACATCCTGGAGCAGCGCCACATGACAGGCGGCCAGGGCTTCCAGGCCCATGCAACACGGGAAGCGGGCAACTGGGTGGTGACCCTGAAGCGTAAACTGAAGTCAGACCAGGCCGGTGATATCAGCCTGGCCACCGATCAGGTATACAACTTCGGTTTCGCCATCCACGACGATTTCAGCAACGCCCGTTTTCACCATGTCAGCCTTGGCTACAAGCTCGGATTCGATAACGATTCCGACGGTGTGGAGATCAACGCCATCCGACAATGATCGACTACAGAGCATAATTACACTCCTCCTCCCTTAACGCGTCACCCACCACGGTGACGCGTATTTTTTTATACAGGAAACCAGGCCCTGCGCCGCGGTTGCAGATTTTCGACGCGCAGGCAGATTTGGAGGCTGACCGAGGAAAGGCTTTTAGCAGGCCAATCCTTATTTAACCCTGGGGAACCGGCCCGCTGGGCCGGGTTACTTTTACGGGTAAAAGTAACCAAAACCCCCGCTCCACCACGCCACCCCTGCGGGGTGCCCTGCGTTTCTCGCCAGCGACGGGGCGCGCATAACTCGCTGCGCTCAAACAAATGCGCGCCGTTTTCCGTCGCTGGCTGCGATACTCGGTGGCGTGGAAGTCGGACTATCCTGCCGGCCCCGCACTCCGGGTTGCTTGTTTATGGCGAACAAGTCGATTGGCAGATGGTATGGCAGTGTTCCTCCCCGTTCAGCCTGTCGAGCATCGCAGGACTGAGCGGAAATACGCGTGAAATTGTCTGAGCCGCGCAGCGGCGAGTTTTTTCACGCGCCGCTCAGGCCGAGAAGCGCAGAGAACCCGAAGGGCAGGCTGACCGGGGAAAGGGTTTTGGGTACTTTTGGCTACAAAAGTACCTTGCCGAAGGCCACCAGGCCGGGCGAAATTCCTCTAACAGGTCAACCTTTTTTTGACCTGGGGAAACCGGCCCGCTGGGCCGGGTTACTTTTACGGGTAAAAGTAACCAAAACCCTCACTCCACCACGCCACCCCTGCGGGGTTCCCTAGGTTTCTCGCCAGCGACGGGGCGCGCATAACTCGCTGCGCTCGAACAAATGCGCGCCAGTTTCCGTCCCTGGCTGCGATACTCGGTGGCGTGGAAGTCGGACTATCCTGCCGGCCCCGCACTCCGGGTTGCCTGTTTATGACGAACAAGTCGATTGGCAGATGGTATGGCAGTGCTCCTCCCCGTTCAGCCTGTCGAGCATCGCAGGACTGAGCGGAAATACGCGTGAAATTGTCTGAGCCGCGCAGCGGCGAGTTTTTTCACGCGCCGCTCAGGCCGAGAAGCGCAGAGCACCCGAAGGGCAGGCTGACCGGGGAAAGGGTTTTGGGTACTTTTGGCTACAAAAGTACCTCGCCGAAGGCCGCCAGGCCTGGCGAAATTCCCTTTTAAACAGGGGTTCCGACCCTCCGGGCCGGGTTACTTTTACGGGTAAAAGTAACCAAAACCCTCACTCCACCACGCACCCCTGGGTTTCTGGCCAGCGACGAAGCTAACCGGCGACAAATGAGGCGCAGCGATAGATCCACGCCGGATTCGGTCCCGGCATTTGGGTCACTTCCCGCAGCGATCGGGTGATACCACACCCCCGGCCAACACCGGCGGTGTGCGCCCCGGATAAGGAACAAAACGCTTGTAATCATAAGTCATTGAATTTACAACTGTTGATATTTGATGAAGGTCAATGCCCCGTTTATGGCAGTGTTGCTACATTGCCTTACAAGTAAACCGCCGACAGCTGCGAGCCGGGATAATAACCGGTAAAAAAACTATCCCGTGAGGGGAGCCAACTTGAACATCCAACCAGAACTTGTTGAGTAACCTGAATGCCCGGAATCATCATTCTCATCACTCTACTGCTCCTTACCGGGACTGTCCCGGCGACGGCGGATGAGATCAGTCCCGAACGCAAAGCGGAGCTCCGCTACCTGCTGAAACAGGACTGCGGCGCCTGTCACGGTATGCGGCTCAAGGGTGGCCTGGGGCCCTCCCTGGGCGCCGACAGACTGGCTCCCTACGACATCCAGTTCATCACCCAAACCATCCTCCAGGGAAGGCCCGGAACCCCCATGCCACCCTGGAAACCCTTTATGTCAGAACAAGAGGCCCTCTGGCTGGCCCGGCAACTCAAACAAGGTGCCCACTGATGAAAATATCGCACTACCTGTTTTCCGCACTGCTGCTCTTTTCCGGCCAGGTCTCGGCCCAGTGTCTGACCCGGGGCACGGGCGATATGGGCATCGTGATAGAACGGGCCGACGGCAGCGTACAGGTGGTGGACCGGCGTGCCCATAAAGCCCTGTTCAGGATCGAGGGGTTGGGGGATCTCTCCCACGCCTCGGCAGTCTACTCACCGGATGAGCGGTACGCCTACGTGTTTGGCCGTGACGGCGGTCTGACCCGGCTGGACATCCTGTGCGGCACCATCACCCACCGGATTGTGCAGGGTGGCAACAGCATTGGCGGCGCCATCTCCCAGGACGGTAATCTGATCGCGGTCTCCAATTACGAACCGGGTGGGGTGAAGATCTTCTCGGCCAGCGATCTCAGCCTGGTGGCCGATATTCCTGCAACACCGGTCAACAGCGAGAAGCGCGCCAAAACCGTCGGCCTGGTGGATGCGCCGGGACAGCGCTTTGTATTCAGTCTCTATGATACCGGTGAGACCTGGATCGTGGACATGAGCGATCCCACCAAGCCGCAGATCCACAAGTATGAGCATATCGGCCAGCAGCCCTATGATGGGCTGATCACCAAGGATGGCCGCTACTACATTGCCGGCCTGTTCGGCCAGGATGGCCTGGCCCTGCTGGACATGTGGCACCCGGAACAGGGCACCCGATTGATATTGGAAGACTACGGCAAGGGCGAACAGAAACTGCCGGTCTACAAGATGCCCCATCTGGAAGGCTGGGCCATGGCCGGCAACCGCGCCTTTCTGCCGGGGGTCGGACACCACCAGGTGCTGGTGGTGGAACGGGGCGACTGGAAACCGGTCGGCAAGATCCCGGTTTATGGCCAACCTGTGTTTGTCATGGCACGCCCGGATGGGCGCCAGATCTGGGTCAATTTCGCCTTCCCCAACAATGACACCATCCAGGTGATCGACACTGAAACACTGCAGGTGATCAAGACCCTCAAACCGGGCAAGGGCGCGCTGCACATGGAGTTCGCCCCCCGTGGCGAAGAGGTGTGGATCTCCATCCGGGACAGGAATGAGATCCAGGTCTACGACACCCGCAGCCTGGAAATGACCCACAGCTTACCGGCCGCCAGTCCCAGCGGGATCTTTTTCACCGCTCGCGCACACACCACAGGACTCTGATATGGCAACACCAGCATCGATCATGCGCCACAACCAGACCAAGGATGCAATACCGTTGAACGACCTTGAGAAGCGCCTGTTGAACGAATACCAGAAGGGGCTGCCCCTCTCCCCGACCCCGTTTCGGGATATCGCGGAACGACTCGGCACCAGTGAGGCCCTGGTACTGAAGATTCTCGATCGCCTGCAAAAACTGGGGGTGGTAAGCCGGGTCGGTCCGGTATTCAAACCGCGACAAGTCGGCACCAGCACCCTGGCGGCAATGGCGGTACCGGAAGCACTGCTGGAGAGCGTGGCTGAGCGGATCAGCGCCTACCCCGAGGTCAATCACAATTACGAACGGGAAGATCACTACAACCTCTGGTTCGTGGTCACCGCCCCCAATCAGCAACGGCTGGAACAGGTGCTGCAGGAGATGGAGCGGGAAACCGGCTATGCCATCCTCAACCTGCCGTTGGAAAAGCAGTTTCACATCGACCTGGGATTCCCGCTATGGTGCTGAACGAACAGGACTACCAACTGATTGCCGAAATCCAGGGTGGTCTGCCACTCACCAGTCACCCCTACGCGGCGATCGGCGAACGGATCGGGCTGGATGAACAGGCCGTAATTGACCGCATCGACACCATGCTGACAAGCGGTGTCATCAAACGCCTCGGCATCGTGGTTCGTCATCGCGAACTGGGTTATACCGCCAATGCCATGGTGGTGTGGGATGTACCGGATGAGCGGCTGGATGAACTGGGGGAACGATTGGGCGCGTTGGAGTGCATAACGCTCTGTTATCAGCGCCCCCGGCGTCTGCCGGACTGGCCCTACAACCTGTTTTGTATGATCCACGGACAGGAACGGTCAAAAGTGCTCGCCTATATTGACCGGCTGGTGGAGAGCCAGGGCTTGAGCGACATTCCCCACAAGGTGCTGTTCAGCGGTCGCCGCTTCAAACAGCGCGGAGCCCGCTACCAATGACCCCCGCGCTGGATGACATCGATCGGGCCATCCTGAATCGTTACCAGGGCGGCTTTCCGATCTGTGAACGCCCCTACCAGGCCGCGGCAGAACAGCTCGGTATCACCGAGCAGGAACTGATCCAGCGGCTGGAGCGCATGCTGGCCCAGAAACAGCTGTCCCGGTTCGGTCCCATGTACCACGCTGAACGCCTGGGCGGCGGACTGAGCCTCTGCGCCATGCGCATCCCCGAGGATCGCTACGAACAGGTTACGGAACAGGTCAACAGTTTTCCGGAAGTGGCCCATAACTACGCCCGGGATCACGCCTTTAACATGTGGTTCGTACTGGCCACCGAAACCCCGGAACGTATCGACGCCGTACTGAAAGAGATCGAGCAGCGCACCGGTTTCCGGGTCTACAATATGCCCAAGTTGCAGGAGTTCTTTATCGGGCTGAAGTTCGAGGTGTAACGGAACAGTGCAGACCGGTCCGATCAACAGGCAACCAATGGAGTGTTTCCAGCCATGACAGAAGCCCTATCCACCACCCTGGACGAGCTGGATCGCCGCATCATCCTGGCCACCCAGTCGGGCCTGCCCCTGGTGCCGGAACCCTTCGCCGCCATCGCCGCCCAGGTGGAGAGCAGCAGCGGGGAGGTGATGACGCGCCTGCAACGGATGCTGGCGAGCGGCGTGATCCGCCGTATCGGTGCGGTGCCCAATCACTACACACTCGGTTTCCGGGGCAACGGCATGACCGTCTGGGACATCCCGGACGACAAAATCAGCCACTACGGCGCGCTGATCGGTCAACTCGATTTTGTCAGCCACGCCTATGAGCGGCCCCGCCACCCGCCCGAATGGAATTACAACCTGTTCGCCATGGTACATGGCAGGGACCGGGCAGAGGTTGAACAGAAAGTGACCAGGATCGCCGAGTTGCTGGGCGACGACAATCGGGGACATGAGATTCTCTACAGCTCCCGCATCCTCAAGAAAACCGGCCTGCGTCTGGTTTCCGACAAATAGCCTTCGGGGTACGCCATGTTTCGCATCACACAGTTCATGCAAGAGGTCCTCGATCCCAAGCCCCTGGGACCCAAGCGTAATCCGCCCGGCCCGGTGGTGATCTGGAACCTGATCCGCCGCTGCAATCTGACCTGCAAACACTGCTACGCCATCTCGGCCGACAAGGATTTCCCCAACGAACTGAACACCAACCAGGTATTCGGGGTGATGGATGACCTGAAGCAGTTCGGCGTGCCGGTGCTGATCCTGTCCGGCGGTGAGCCCCTGATGCGGCCGGATATTTTCGACATCGCCCACCGGGCCAAGGCGATGGGATTCTATACCGCCCTCTCCACCAACGGCACCCTGATTGATGAAAACAATATCGAGCGGATCGCCGCAGTTGGATTTGATTACCTGGGCATCAGTATCGATGGCATGGAACAGACCCATGACAAGTTCCGCCGCAAGGTGGGTTCCTACCGGGCCTCCCTGCATGGCCTGCGGCTCTGTCGCGACCGGAATATCAAGGTGGGCCTGCGCTTCACCATGACCCAGGACAACGCCGCCGAGTTACCCCAGCTGCTGGAGCTGATGGATGCGGAACAGGTCGACAAGTTCTACTTCTCCCACCTCAACTACGCCGGACGCGGCAACAAGAACCGGGAGACCGACGCGTTTCTGCGGACCACCCGCTGGGCCATGGAACTATTGTTCGAGCGTGCCCTGGCTGATATCAAGAGGGGCAAAAAGACCGAATTCGTCACCGGCAACAATGATGCCGACGGCGTCTTCCTGCTGCACTGGGTGGCACGTCACTATCCGCAGCAGGTGGAGCACATCCGTGCCAAACTGGCCCAGTGGGGCGGCAACAGCTCCGGGGTCAACATCGCCAATATCGATAACCAGGGCAATGTCCACCCGGACACCATGTGGTGGCACTACAATCTGGGCAACGTCAAAGCGCGCCCCTTCTCGGAGATCTGGCAGGACACATCCGACCCCATCATGGCCGGTCTGAAGGCCTCCCCCCGTAAGGTTGGCGGTCGCTGTGGTGAGTGCGCCTACTTCGATATCTGTGGCGGCAACACCCGGGTGCGCGCCCTGCAGCTGACCAATGACGCCTGGGCGGAAGACCCGGCCTGTTATCTGACCGATGAGGAGATCGGCATCACCCGACCGGCGGCCGCGGAACGATGAAAGGGCTGTTATCCATCTGTCTGACGTTCGGTCTGTTGGGCATCTGCAGCCTGACCATGGCGAGCACCCCAATCTCCACTGACACCCTGTATAAACAGCACTGCGCCGAGTGTCATGGCGCCGACCGGCTCGGCATCATGGGCCCGGCCCTGCTGCCGGAGAACCTGAAACGGCTGCGTAAGAAGAGTGCCATCCAGGTGATCCGGGATGGTCGCGTCGCCACCCAGATGCCGGCCTTCGGAGATAAACTGGATAAGGAACAGATCCAGTCCCTGGTGGAGCTGGTCTATACCCCGCTGGATCGGGTTCCCACCTGGGGCATGGCCCAGATCAGGGCCAGCCAGATTATCTACCATCAGCCCGGCTCACTGCCCGACCGGCCGCTGTTCGAGGCCGCTATCGACAACCTGTTCATGGTGGTGGAACTGGGGGATCACCACGCCACCCTGCTGAACGGTGACACCTTCGAGCCGATCTTCCGCCTGCCTACCCGCTTCGCCCTGCACGGTGGACCCAAATGGGCCGACGGGGGACGCTATATCTATTTCGCCTCCCGGGACGGCTGGATCAGCAAGTTCGATGTGTTCAACCTCACCTACGTGGCCGAGGTGCGCGCCGGCATCAACAGCCGCAACCTGGCGGTCTCCCACGACGGCCGTTATGTGATCGTGGCCAACTACCTGCCCCACACCCTGACTGTGCTGGATGCCCGGGATCTCTCCCCCATCAAGGTGATTGAAGCCAAGGACAAGCAGGGCAACAGCTCCCGGGTCAGCGCCGTCTACACCGCCGACCCCCGCAACAGCTTTGTAGCGGCCCTGAAAGATATCCCCGAGGTGTGGGAGATCAGTTACCTGGACGAACCACCGGCCGGCTTCTCCGGCTGGGTACACGACTACAACCAGGAGTCCGGCGACGCCCGCAAGGAGGAGCCGTTTGCCCTGCGGCGCATTCAGGTAAAGGATTACCTGGACGACTTTTTCATGACCCAGAGTTATGACCAGATCATCGGCACCACCCGCAACGGTTCCGGCCAGGTGGTGGATCTGGATCTGAAGCGGGCCGTGGCCAACGTGGCACTGCCCGGCATGCCCCACCTCAGCTCCGGTATTACCTGGCAGTACCGGGATCGTACCGTACTGGCCACCCCCAACATCAAACAGGGCCAGGTCTCCATCATCGACACCAAAACCTGGGAAGTGATCAAGCAGATCCGGACCGATGGCCCCGGATTCTTCATCCGCAGTCACGAACAGAGCCCCTACGCCTGGGTGGATGTGTTTTTCGGTCCCCACCGGGACCGTATGCACGTGATCAACAAGCAGACCCTGGAGATCGTCAAGACCCTGGTTCCGGCACCCGGTAAAACCTCCGCCCACGTGGAGTTCACCAAGGATGGCAGGTATGCCCTGGTGAGCATCTGGGACGATGATGGCGGGCTGGTCATCTACGACGCCAACACGCTGGAAGAGGTGAAACGCTTGCCCATGAAAAAGCCATCGGGTAAATACAACGTACACAACAAGCTGACCCGCTCGGCGGGCACCAGCCACTAGATCGGGAAACCAACCGGATGGGCGATACAGAGGTCAACTGTCTCTATTGCGGCAAGAAAATCGATAATGACGTGGCTGAGTGCCCGCACTGTGGCGCTGTCTCCCATTTTCAGACCCGGGGCTACCGGGCCGGCGCCCGGCCAAGGTTTATCCTGTTCTGGATCGGCCTGGTGCTGTTCTGCCTGTTCCTCGTCTTCTGGTTACCCCGGTAACCGGTCATGCGGCACCTTTAACCAGACCCAGGAATCCCATGATGAAAAGTTACCTTCTGCCACTGATTACCCTGTTCGCCTGGAGCTCCATCAGCTTGGGAGAGCAGAGCAGCCACTATCCGCTGGTGGCGATCGAGGATGGCGATACCATCACAGTACAGGTCGGGGAGCACGTGAAGCGTCTGCAACTGGCCGGCATTGATGCACCGGAGGATCAGGCCAATCCAAAACTGAGCCGGGATCTGGAGCGCACCGGCCTGTCATCCGATATGCTGCTGGAGTTGGGCAATGCCGCCACAGCACATCTCAAACAGCTGATTTCACCGGGCGATCAGATCCAGGTGGTGGGGGATCTGACCCGCAGCGACCGCTACGGTCGCATACCGGTGTTTGTCTACAAGGATCACCACTCGCTGAACCTGATGATGGTGAGTGACGGTTACGCGGTGGTGCTGTCACGGGCCACCATTGCCGAGGATATCAAGACCGAACTGACAGCCCGCCAGCAGCAGGCGCAGGCTGAAAAGCGGGGACTCTGGGGATCCCACCAAGCGGCAGCGCTGCGCTGGAGCGGTCAGTAATCCAGCTAGGGCAGCAGGGTTTCACGCATGTCGTAAGGGGCGCGGTGTACCGCATGGCAACGGGCGCAGGCGTATACCGCCGCCCCACCCAGCGAACGTCCGGCCAGTTTTTTATCACCCTGCTTGATGCCCCGCTCCAGATCCTGTAACGCTGCGCTGGTGAGCGTCCCCAGGAAACGTTCCCGGGGTGCCGGATCCTTGTGACAACTGGCACAACTCTCCCCCAGGTCATCCAGCCTGGAGCGCAACTCTCGCAGGGAACTCAGCGCCACGCCATGCCTGTCGTCATCCGTGGCGATCTTGATCCGGTTGACCAGCAGCGACAGCTGTTCCATCACATCGGCAAACTGTTCAGTCGATCCATCAGCGGAACTCTTTATGCTGATGTTTCCGAACTCCGGTGTCCGGTAGAGCATGGCAGTCACTGCCCGGTATTCACGATGGCAGGCGTTACACCCCTGGCCGATCTTGCGCAGTGCCCGCTCAATGCCATCCCGGTCACCCGCACCTGCCGCCAGTTGCAGACGTTCCAGCCACTGATACTCCAGTTCATCCTTCCACTCCGGCACCATCTCGGCAATCTTCAGATAATGGCCGGCGAAACGTTCAATCCATTTCCGGGTCAGCGCCTGCTCATCAGCCGCCGCATATTCAGTAATGGCCTGCATCTCCCGTCTCAGGCTGAACATGGTGTGGAGCCAGACCTGGCGCTCATTCTGCGGCTTGTACCACTGGGCGATACTGGCCGGCGGCAGGGTCAGCCACTTCTCCGCCGCCACACTGTCACCGATACCGGTTAACAGACAGATCGCCATCCACCATACCGCACTTTTTTTAACCATCTCATGCCCGCCTGATTACTGTTTACCATGAAGGCTTCACTATACCTCAAACATCGCCGATCAATTTCCCGATCTGCCCCATTCACAGCAAATCGGGCCGCTCCTTTCCTGCTGCTCAGTGGCATTAGTTTACAAAAACAGTCAGTCATTTTTCGAACTTGATTAAGGTCAATGCCCAACCTGTCTGCTTTGCTTTGTAATCGGCCTGCATATTCGATCCGCATAGGAGTTAGCATAATGGCTCAGGCCTTCACAAAGACCATGGCGCGGAACATCTTTTATGGTGGTTCTGCGTTTTTTTTCCTCCTCTTCCTGGCCCTGACCTTTGATTCGGTCAGCCAACTGCCCAACCGCGATAACCGGGCCGCACTCGAAGGCCCGGTCGGCCAACAGGTCGCCAAGGGCAAGATGCTCTGGGAAGAGAACAACTGTATCGGCTGTCACACACTGCTCGGCGAGGGCGCCTATTTCGCGCCCGAACTGGGCAATGTCTACAAGCGCTTCGGCAACTCCAAAGACGGCATTATCGGCTTTATCAAGAGCCGCCCCGTCAACGGGATTCCCGGGCGACGCAGCATGCCTCAGTTCAACTTCGACGATGATGAGCTCGATGCCATCGCCGAGTTCCTGAAGTATGTCTCCGAGATCAATGCCGCCGACTGGCCGCCAAACATTCAGGGTTAAGGGGGAGTTTTAACCATGACTTATCAATCTCAATCGGTCGCCAAGCTCTATTTCATGGCTGCCATCGCGCTGTTTGCCGCACAGATCCTGTTCGGTCTGATCATCGGCCTGCAGTATGTGATCGGGGACTTCCTGTTCCCCTATATCCCGTTCAACGTCGCCCGTATGGTGCATACCAATGCACTTATCGTCTGGCTGCTGATGGCCTTTATGGGGGCCGCTTACTACCTGATCCCGGAAGAGGCCGAGACCGAGCTGTTCAGCCCCATGCTCGCCAAGCTGATGTTCTGGGTCTTTTTGGTCGCCGCGGCCCTCACTGTGGCCGGTTACCTGCTGGTCCCCTACGCCACCCTGGCCGAGCTGACCGGCAACGCCTTGCTGCCCACCATGGGGCGTGAGTTCCTGGAGCAGCCCACCATCACCAAGCTCGGTATTGTGGTGGTGGCCCTGGTGTTCCTGTTCAATATCGGCATGACCATCCTCAAGGGCCGCAAGACCGTCATCAACCTGGTGATGATGCTGGGACTGGTGGGCCTGGCGGTGTTCTTCCTGTTCGCCTTCTATAACCCCACCAACGTGGTGCTGGACAAGATGTTCTGGTGGTGGGTGGTGCATCTTTGGGTTGAGGGTGTCTGGGAGCTGATCATGGCCTCTATCCTCGCCTTTGTGCTGATCAAGGTGACCGGTGTGGATCGGGAGGTGATCGAGAAGTGGCTCTATATCATTATCGCCATGGCCCTGATTACCGGCCTGATCGGTACCGGCCACCACTACTTCTGGATCGGTACTCCCGAGTACTGGCAGTGGTGGGGTTCGGTGTTCTCCGCCATGGAGCCGATTCCGTTCTTCATGATGACCGTGTTCGCCTTCAACATGGTCAACAAGCGGCGGCGTAACCATCCCAACCGGGCGGCTACCCTGTGGGCGCTGGGTACGGCGGTGATGGCCTTCCTGGGGGCCGGCGTGTGGGGCTTCCTGCACACCCTCTCTCCGGTCAACTACTTCACCCACGGTTCCCAGATCACGGCGGCCCACGGTCACATGGCCTTCTATGGTGCCTACGTGATGATCAGTCTGACTATTATCTCCTATGCCATGCCGCTGTTGCGGGGTCGCACCGCGGCCAACAGCAACAAACAGCAGGTGCTGGAGATGTGGGGCTTCTGGCTGATGACGGTGGCGATTGTGTTCATCACCCTGTTCCTGACCGGTGCCGGTATCCTGCAGGTCTATCTGCAACGGGTGGCGGAGAATCCCCAGCCGTTCATGGTGGTACAGGATCAGATCTCCCTGTTCTACTGGTTGCGTGAGGTGGCCGGCCTGATGTTCTTTGTCGGGTTGGTGGTCTACATCGCCAGCTTCTTCATCGGGCAGAGTGAGCCGGAGGCGGTGATCGCCGAGACCTGATACCCGGATGGGTAAGTCTTAACCCAGGCCGGCTCTTGAGCCGGCCTTTTTTATCCAGGGATGGATTTATGCCGCGCAGCACAAGGATGTGCGGGAGCGGCTTTAGCCAGGAATGGACGTATTCCGCGAAGAGTCTTTGTTAAGAAGGAGTTCCGGCCCACTGGGCCGGGTTACTTTTACGGGTAAAAGTAACCAAAACCCTCGCTCCACCACGCCACCCCTGCGGGGTTCCCTGCGTTTCTCGCCAGCGACGGGGCGCGCATAACTCGCTGCGCTCAGACAGATGCGCGCCTTTTTCCGTCGCCGGCTGCGATACTCGGTGGCGTGGAGGTCGGATCTTCCTGCGGAACCCAAACTTCGAATGAAGTTTTTATATGAAGAACCAGCGGATTGGCAGGCTGTATATCAGTGTACCCTCCCCGTTCAGCCTGTCGAGCATCGCAGGGCTGAGCGGAGATACGCGTGAAATTGTTTGAGCCGCACAGCGGCGAGTTTTTTCACGCGCCGCTCGGACCGAGAAGCGCAGAGCACCCGAAGGGCAGGCTGAACGGGAAAAGGCTTTTGGGCAGTTTTGGCCACAAAAGTACCTCGCCACAGGCCGTCAGGCCGGGCGAAATGCCTTTCTCTGCTCAAGTATTTCTTCACTATTAGCAGCGAAGAGTCTTTAGTTAAGAAGGAGTTCCGACCCTCCGGGCCGGGTTACTTTTACGGGTAAAAGTAACCAAACCCCCCCGCTCCACCCCGCCACCCCTACGGGGTTCCCTGCGTTTCTCGCCAGCGACGGGGCGCGCATAACTCGCTGCGCTCAGACAAATGCGCGCCGTTTTCCGTCGCCGGCTGCGATACACGGTGGCGTGGAAGTCGGGCTATCCTACGAAGCCTAAACCTTAGAATGAAGTTTTTATATGAAGAACAAGCGGATTGGCAGGCTGTATATCAGTGCGCCTCCCCGTTCAGCCTGTCGAGCATCGCAGGGCTGAGCGGAATCAAGCGTGAAATTGTCTGAGCCGCAACGCGGCGAGTTTTTTCACGCGCCGCTCAGACCGAGAAGCGCAGAGTACCCGAAGGGCAGGCTGACCGGGGAGAGGCTTTTGGATACTTTTAGCCTCAAAAGTACCTCGCTAAAGGCCGCCAGGCCGGGCGAAATGCCTTTCGCTGCTCAAGTATTTCTTAACTATTAGCAGCGAAGAGTCTTTAGTTAAGAAGGAGTTCCGACCCTCCGGGCCGGGTTACTTTTACGGGTAAAAGTAACCAAACCCCCCCGCTCCACCCCGCCACCCCTACGGGGTTCCCTGCGTTTCTCGCCAGCGACGGGGCGCGCATAACTCGCTGCGCTCAGACAAATGCGCGCCGTTTTCCGTCGCCGGCTGCGATACACGGTGGCGTGGAAGTCGGGCTATCCTACGAAGCCTAAACTTAGAATGAAGTTTTTATATGAAGGACAAGCGGATTGGCAGGCTGTATATCAGTGCACCTCCCCGTTCAGCCTGTCGAGCATCGCAGGGCTGAGCGGAATCAAGCGTGAAATTGTCTGAGCCGCGACGCGGCGAGTTTTTTCACGCGCCGCTCAGACCGAGAAGCGCAGAGTACCCGCAGGGCAGGCTGACCGGGGAAAGGGTTTTGGGTACTTTTGGCCACAAAAGTACCTCGCCAAAAGGCCGTAGGCCGGGCGAATTCCTATAGCAGATCAATTCTTTTTTAAACCGGGGATCCGGCCCATTGGGCCGGGTTACTTTTACGGGTAAAAGTAACCAAAACCCCGCTCCACCCCGCCACCCCTACGGGGTTCCCTGCGTTTCTCGCCCAAGGCTGTCCAGCCAGGCGAAACCCTTTACCTGACAAAAATAGTTGGATATTTCCCCGCCTATTTAACCTTGATCAAGTCGCCACCCGAGGCGGTTCTGGTAGATTAGCTGTAACTTCCCATTAACCGACTGATTTACAAAGATCAATTGGATTTCCATTCGGACCAATAACGGATCTTTCACGGAGTTCAATCGATGACAGAGGCGGTAGACACACTCAATTCCGATCAGCTGCCAGAGGCTACTGATCAGCCAAACCGTTATCCACCGGGAGACCTGGCGATCTGGATCTTCATTCTGGCGGAGCTGTCGGTATTCGCGGTCTTTTTTGGCGCCTACGCCTTCACCCGCATGAATCATGTTGCCCTGTTCAATGAGTTCCAGCTCCATCTGGATCGCCAGGCGGCCCTGATCAATACCCTGGCCCTGATCACCAGCTCCTATTTCGTGGTGCGCGCGGTATCCGCCATCAAACAGAACAACAGCATCGCCTGCAGCCGTTGGCTGGTTGCCGCCATGTTCATGGGGGCGGTTTTCCTGGTGGTGAAATCAGCCGAATACAGCCACCACATCGAACTGGGGATCAATCTCAGCACCAACACCTTCTACATGTTCTACCTCTCCCTCACCTTCTTCCACTTTATGCACGTCATCATGGGCATGGTGATCCTGGCAGCCGTCGCACTGAAGGCGAAAAGAGGTGGCTATTCCGTACAGGAGCACACCGGCGTCGAGACCGGCGCCTCCTACTGGCATATGGTGGACCTGGTGTGGTTGATCCTGTTCCCACTCGTTTACGTCATGCGCTGAGGTAACCCATGAGCAACAAACCTTTTCTCGGCATACTCCCCAGCACCTGGGTATACGGCATCCTGATCCTGTTGACCTTTGTCACCTACTCGATCGGTGAACAGGGGTTGGGCGGTCTCCAGATCTCCCTGCTGGTGCTGGGCATCGCCATTATCAAGGGCCATCTGGTGGGCAGTTATTTCATGGGACTTGGCCAACTGCGTGGACTGTGGCGCTGGCCTGTGTCAGTCTGGCTGATCATCCCCGGCGCTCTGATCGCCACTGCCTTCACGTTATCTTATTAAACCAATATATATTACGGGATTGATCGCATGAGTAACGCACCCCAGGCCGCAAGCCAGACTCTGGCGCCCGCAACGCCATTTTACAAACCCCAGGGCAACGAAGTTGAGCTGTTTCAACACGCCTTCAAACACCAGTTGCCGATGCTGATCAAGGGACCGACCGGCTGTGGCAAAACCCGTTTCATCAACTACATGGCTGCCCAACTGGGTCGACCGGTCTATACCGTGGCCTGTCATGATGACCTGACCGCCGCTGATCTGGTGGGGCGCCACCTGATCGGGGAAAACGGCACCTACTGGAGCGATGGCCCCCTGACCCGGGCGGTTCGGGAAGGTGCGATCTGCTACCTGGACGAAGTGGTGGAGGCACGCAAGGACACCACGGTGGTGCTGCATCCGTTGACCGATGACCGTCGCATTCTGCCCATCGAGCGCACCGGCGAAATTCTCCATGCACCGCCCGAGTTCATGCTGGTGGTCTCCTATAATCCCGGTTATCAGAATCTGCTCAAGGGGATGAAACCGAGTACCCGGCAACGTTTCGTAGCGGCACGGTTTGACTTCCCCAGCAGCGATCTGGAGCAGGAGGTGATAATCGGCGAAACCGGTATCGATACCGCCACCGCCAAACGGCTGGTCAACCTGGCCAACAGCCTGCGCGCGCTCAAGGATCACGATCTGGAAGAGGCGGCATCGACCCGCCTGCTGGTCTACACAGCAACCCTGATTCTCGGTGGTTATGACCCTGTGGAGGCCTGTCGTGCCGCCATGGTGGAACCGTTGACGGATGACGATGAGACTACCGCGGCGCTGATGGAAATTGTCCAGATCGCTTTTGGCAAATAGTACTTCATGGGTCTGATCAAACGCGCAACCCGGCAGCAGATCAACCGGTTCTGGTTCCAGACCGGATTTTTCTGCCTGTTTATACTGGCCCCGCCCCTGGATCTGTTTCGCTTTGATCTGACCCGGAACCATTTCTTCTTCCTGGGGCAGCACTGGACATTGGGGCTGGATGCTTTTATCAGCGGCGATATCGGGCCCGGACAGGCGGCGATCAATCTCATATTTCGGGGCTTTTTGCCCATCGTGCTGGTGGGCGGAGGGCTGATCTGGACCGCCTGGCGCTATGGCAGACTCTACTGCGGCTGGCTCTGTCCCCATTTTTCCGTGGTGGAGACCATCAACAGACTGATGTACCGGGCCAGCGGTAAACCCAGTATCTGGGAGAAAAATCCACTGCCGGAGCTACAGGCCAACGGCACCATACAGAAACCGGATCGGCGTTTCTGGCCCGTCACCGTGCTGGCAGCCCTCTTTTTTGCCTTTCTCTGGGCGTTATCCCTGCTCACCTATCTGTTGCCGCCGGTGGAGATCTACCACAATCTGCTGACCCTCTCCCTGACTCCCAACCAGATGCGCTTTCTGGGTATTGGCACCCTGTTGTTATTCATCGAGTTCATGTTCGCCCGGCACCTGTTCTGTCGTTTCGGTTGTGCGGTGGGTCTGTTTCAGAGCCTCGCCTGGATGGCCAATGACAGGGGCATGGTGGTGGGATTCGATCGCCAGCGGGCCAGTCTCTGCTCAGACTGCAACAATGCCTGCGACAACGCCTGCCCCATGCGACTCAAGCCCCGTTCGGTGAAACGCAAAATGTTCACCTGTACCGAATGCGCCCAGTGCATCTCCGCCTGTACCCAGGTACAGGCGCAACAGGCCCGCCCCGGTCTGCTCAGCTGGGTTGCTGATCAACAGGCGATGGCAGCTGTCACAGGACGTGATATCTCAAGCAGGCCCAAGCCATCCCCTTCCGGTACAAACCATCGGCAACCCTCTGCGCCGATCTCCACCAGTTGCCAGGAACCCTAGATATGGAAGAGAAAGTTGGCGAACTCTGGCACCGCATCATTACCCGTATGGCGAACACCCGGTATCCGGATGCGGCGGTGCACCTGGAGGAGATCGAACTGCGCATCGGCATTCTGTTCCGTGCCCTGGGCGGCGATGGCGGCCTGGAGGTCTCCGCCGCACCAGCCACCCGTCACGGTGCCCGGCGGGGTCTGCTGGCCCGTGTGGCCGGCAGCAACAAACGGGTCGAACTGGCCTGGCGTGATCAACGCTCACTGCGACTGCCAGCCACCATCGACTACTTTCCCCACCGGCAACTCAACCACTACCTCTATACCTGGCTGGCGGCTCTGGCGGTCGGGGATCACCAGGAGGAAGAGGCGTGGATCGCCAAGAACCAGCGCCTGACAGTAAAAACGTTGCACGATTACCCCGGCATAACCAGCCGCTACCAGCAGCTGGTGGAGGCCCATCTGGCGGAGCGTATGCCGGCGGATCGTTTACCACCCTCAGAAGCTGCCCAGGAGACCGCTATTCGCCAGGCCCTGCTGAAACCCGGCAGCATCGACCGGCTGCCGTCTGCCAACAGACCACCACAGCCGGTGCCTCTCTGGCTGCACCCCTTCCCGCCCATTACGGCCCCCGGCAGCGCTGACACACCAGACCAGGAAGGGGGGCGTGGCCATGGCGAAACCAAGGAGATCGACGACCAGCAACGGCACACGGCGGAGCGCGCCAAAAAACCGGATAAAGAGGACCAGGGCCTGATCACCATTCGGATGGAAAATATCTTCACCTGGGGCGAATTCATGAACCTGGATCGGGGCTCGGAAGAGAACGATGATCTGGACAGCGCCGCCGACGCCCTCAAGGATATGGACAGCCTCAGTGTCAGCCGCGATGCCAAGGCGTCGGCCGGCAAACTGCGCTTCGACCTGGACCTGCCCTCGGAGGCCAATGATGACCGGGTTCTTGGCGAAGGTATTCTGTTGCCGGAGTGGGACTTTAAGAAACAGAAACTGGTACCGGAACAGTGCCGCATCCTGCCCATGATGGCGGCCGATGCGCGCTCCATGGAGCTACCCGAGCGGCTGCGCAGAACAGCTAAAAAACTGCGTGCCCAGTTTCAGCACCTGACACCGGCCCGCATCTGGCACCGGGGCCAGCAGGACGGCTGTGAGATCGACCTGGATGCCTATCTGCGCTTTGCCAGTGATCGGGCGGCGGGCCACACCTCCACCAGTGACGGACTCTACCGGGATCTGCGGGTTGGTGCCCGGGACCTGGCCTGTCTGCTGCTGGCCGATCTGTCTCTCTCAACCGACACCTGGGTCAATGACCACAGCCGGGTCATTGACGTGATCCGTGATTCACTGTTCCTGTTCGCCGAAAGCCTCTCCGCCACCGGCGATCAGTTCGCCATGTATGGCTTCTCCTCCCGCAAACGGGATCCGGTCCGGGTCCATCAGTTGAAAAACTTCGATGAACACTACTGCGGCACTGTCCGGGGTCGTATCGATGCCATAAAGCCGGGCTATTACACCCGCATGGGTGCAGCTATAAGACACAGCAGCAACATCCTGCGGGAACAACCCGCCGGTCGCCGGCTGTTGCTGATTCTGACCGATGGAAAACCCAATGACCTGGATAAATATGAGGGGCGCTACGGCATTGAAGATACCCGTCAGGCTATCCATGAAGCCCGTCAGCAGGGACTGCAACCCTTCTGCGTCACTATCGATGCCCGGGCAAATGACTACCTGCCCTACCTGTTTGGTAGCGGCAGTTATGTGGTAATCCACAAGCCATCCCAACTACCCCGTGAATTGCCACTGCTGTACGCAAAACTGACCGCCTGAAGCGGCCTGGAACCGTGAAAAAAGGCCATTCGATTTTCTTATTCATGCAAAACAATTTTGAATGAACGAAAAATTCCCAGCCGCATAAAAAAAAATCGCCTTACCAATCAAGATGATAATCGGTGTTTAATCCAACCTTTGCGCCCCATTTCAAGGGTCCGCGCCATATAGTGGAAAACCACCACCTGCTTTGCAATAACCCAGAATATCCCGTACCATCGTCATGAATAATAAAGAGAAACTCTGTATTTATAGAGACAAAAGGAGCGGGGATCAGGTGCTGTATAAGCAGGTGGGAGTAATAAAAACAGACCCCGCCTGACTATTCCTGTTATCCACGATCGCTCCAAATCCAAAGGGTAGGAAATTTTCGAGGATTGTGTATGGCAGGCAGCTCCAGTGGTCAAAGCACCTCTAGAACAAAAATGGCAGTTATCCTTGGGCTGGTATTTATCGCGGGGATAATCTTTACCGGACTGTTCAATATCGGACTATCTTCAACTAACGAAATGGAGTTCTGTACCTCTTGCCACTCCATGCAGGTCAATCTTGAAGAGTATAAAGAGTCGGCCCATTACCTGAACACATCAGGTGTGCGGGCCACCTGTTCCGATTGTCATGTCCCCAAGGAGTTCGGCCCCAAGATTGTCGCCAAAGTGGTGGCCGTCAAAGATGTGTTCCATGAGATTATCGGCACCATTGATACCCGGGAGAAGTTTGAAGCTCACCGTTGGGATATGGCGAGCCGGGTATGGGCCAAGATGAAGGCCACCGATTCCCGGGAGTGCCGCAGTTGTCACAACTTTGATCAGATGGACCTGAGCAGCCAGAGCCGCATAGCCCGAAAGCGCCACTCAAAAGCGGTGGACGAAGGACTGACCTGCATCGACTGCCATAAAGGGATTGCCCATATGGAGCCGGATGAACCTGAAGAACCAAGCGAAGACAGGGGTTGAACATCCGCCACGGTTCCAACGAAGGGAGACGCCTGAGATCATGAAGCTGAATTGGATCTTCGTTCTACTGCTAGACTGGGTAATCATCACATCTGCGTTCGCGGGAGATAGCCCCCGGGAAGTTGAGTATCGACTGGCCGCGAGTATCGGTGATATCGATACCGTGGCCCGACTGCTGGATGAAGGGGTGGACGTGGACAGCGCCAATCAGTTCGGTGTCACCGCTCTGATGATGGCTATCCAGAATGACAATTTCGAAACCACCGCCTACCTGCTGACCCGGGGTGCTGATGTCAATGCCAAAGCCACCGTCGGCTGCACCGCCCTCACCTTTGCGGCGGAAAATGGCCACGCCGCCCTGACCGCCATGCTGCTGGAACGGGGTGCCGATCTGAATGCCAGAACCCGCGCCGGTTGGGACTCTCTCGCCATAGCGGCCCGTTATGGTCTGACCGATATCGTTGAACAGCTGCTCTACAAGGGGGCGAACCCCAATCAGGGCGACAACCACGGGCGCACCGCACTGATGCATGCCGCCGAAAAAAATCATGCTGAAACCGCCGCCAAGCTGATCGAGTGGGGTGCCGACCTGGAAGCCCGCGATGCGCAGGGCAGTTCGGCTCTGATAATTGCCGCAGACAAGGGGCACCTGGAGGTCATTCAAACACTACTGGACAAAGGTGCCAACGTGAATGCCCGGGACCATGATGGGGCCACAGCCCTGATCTGGGCAGTGGGCCGGGGTAAACTGGCTGCGGTTGAACTGCTACTGCGTCGTAAGGCGGATGTGAACATAGCCGACAACGACGGGATCACTGCCCTGATGGAGGCGGTATCCCTGCGGGACGAAGAGCTGGTTAAACTGCTGCTGATCAATGACGCGGATATCACACTGACCGACAAACAGGGACGCAGCGCGGCTGATATTGCCCGCAAGAAACGGAACGACCGGGTAATCTCACTGCTGGCGGATCATGCACGGACCCATCCAGAGCACCCATAGATTTGTAGCCGGCATACCGGCACATCCAGACATGAAACTGTTAAATTCATGTCGTAAAAAGTGATGCGGGAAAGACCTATCCTAGGAATTTCCGTATCGTTAAAAAAGAGGTACTAAATCCTCTTGTTTGAAAAAAAAGCCTGAAAACCAAAGGAGGTATCATGGCGTATAAAACTTTAACAAGGGCCGCACTGGTCGCTGGACTCGCAGTTGGTGCTGCGTTCACAGCCACGGCAGCGGACAAACCAAAGACAATGATGGGCGCAGATGCCGCCATGCTTGCCAACACCTGTGCCGGTTGCCACGGAACCAACGGCAACAGCATGGGCCCCGCAGCACCCAGTATTGCGGGACTCTCTCCAGACTACTTTGAGGAGACCATGGTGGGCTTTGCCAGCGGCGAGATTCCGGCAACCATCATGGACCGTATCGCCAAGGGATACATTGAAGAAGAGATCAAGGCCATGGCACAGTTCTATGCCGGTAAAAACATGGTCAAGGCAAAGCAGTCATTCGATGCCGATCTGGCTGCCAAAGGTGCCAAGCTGCACGACAAGTATTGTGAGAAATGCCACGCCGACGGTGGCCAGTCCGCAGATGACGATGCTGGCGTACTGGCGGGCCAGTGGACACCCTACGTCAACTGGACCCTGGCGGACTACAAGGCGGGTGATCGGGTAGCCACCAAAAAGATGAAGAAACAACTCTCCCGATTGCTGGAACGGGAAGGCAGCGACGGTGTCATTGCACTCCTCAACTACTACGCCAGCCAGCAGAAATAAGATAGGGGAACTAGAGACATGAAGATTACACGTCGAGGATTTATTCAAACTGCCGGCGCTGCAACCGCTGCCGGCATGATCGGTATGCCTTACATTGCACTGGGGGCATCAAAAAAGGTGGTTATTGTCGGTGGTGGTACCGGTGGCGCTACCGCTGCCAAATATATCCGCATGGCTGACCCCAGCACCGAAGTCACCCTGATCGAGGCAAATCGCAACTACTACACCTGCTACATGAGTAACGAGGTGCTGGGTGGTGAGCGTAGCCTGGATTCCATCAAGTTCGGCTACGACGGTCTGGCAAAACATGGCGTCAAAGTGGTGCATGCCCGGGTCACCGGCATCGATGCCAAGGCCCGTGTGGTTAAGACCGATGATGGCGGCAGTTACAACTACGACCGCTGCGTGGTAGCACCCGGTATCGATTTCAGATGGGATCAGATCGAGGGCTATGACGAGAAGGTTGCCGAGACCATCCCGCACGCCTGGAAGGCCGGTCCCCAAACCGCCACTTTGCGCAAGCAGCTTGAGGATATGAAGGATGGTGGTACCGTGGTACTCGCCGCGCCACCCAACCCGTTCCGCTGTCCTCCCGGACCCTATGAGCGTGCCAGCCAGATCGCCATGTATCTGAAACAGCACAAACCAAAATCAAAGGTTCTGATCTTTGATCCCAAGCCGAAGTTTTCCAAACAGGGCCTGTTTATGGGTGCCTGGAAAAAGATGTACGGCTACGGTACCGACAATGCCATGATCGAATGGCACGGCCAGCAGGAAGAGGCCGGCGTGGTCAAAGTGAACGCCGCCAACAAATCAGTGGTAACCGCATTTGGCGACGAGATCAAAGCCGACGTACTGAACGTGATTCCACCCCAGAAAGCGGGTGCGATCGCCTTCGCTGCGGGTCTGACCAACGACGGCGGCTGGTGCCCGGTCGATCTGGGCACGTTCGAGTCCAAGATCCACGCCAACATCCATGTGCTGGGTGATGCCAGTATCGCCACCGGCATGCCGAAATCGGGTTACTCCGCCAACTCCCAGGCGAAGGTCTGCGCCGCAGCTATTGTGGCCATGCTGAATGGTCAGGAGCCCGGCACACCCTCCTACATCAACACCTGCTACTCCATCGCGGGTAAGGATTACGCCTTCTCAGTGGCAGCCGTCTATCGACTGGCTGACGACCGTTCCAAGATCACTTCTGTTTCCGGCGGTCTGACCCCAGGCGATTCCAGCCCCGAGGTGTTCAAGCGGGAGGTGGCTTACGCCCACAGTTGGTTTAATAATATCACCCACGACATCTTCGGCTGATCAGCAGCCGGCAGAAAAAAACGGGGCCAGTCCGGCCCCGTTTTTTATTGACTATCCAACCTAGCGTATCGGCTGATGGGCAGGAAAACCCTGCCGGGGAGGACGCACATAGTCCGGAAAATCGGGATTCAGCCAACCCGCCGGCGCCAGTTTCTCGGCCGGCGGCCTGATCCTGGAGACATAATCCAACACCGCATACTCCTCTCGCTGGGAAAAGCGCTGGATCTGTCTGACCATCTTTTTATCCGCATTGCGCCGCTTGCCGGTGCGTATCCAGTCAAACTGGCGAATCAGGTAGAAGTAGTTCTGTCCCTGTATCAGGGGTATATGGTCATCGGCATCACCTTCACCCGATGCACCGTGACACTCGGCGCACTGATCCTTGTACAGCCGCTCACCCAGCGCCAGATCAAATCCGGGACCAACCATATTGTTGGGGTTCATGGGCAAGGCAGCGATGTAAGCCGCTACGTCGGCGATCTCCTGCGCCCCACCCAGCAAACGGGGCGAAGTAAAGGGCCGCATGGTGGGATTGTCACGATTGCGCGCCCTGATATCCGCCAACTGCTTGATCAGCACACTGGCCTGCTGGCCGGCAATCTGGGGATACATACCATCCGGGCTCGCCCACCCTTCGGGGCCATGGCAGACGGTGCAGATCATATAAACCTTCCTGCCGTTGTCCGGGTCTGGCGTCAGATGCAACGCCTTTTCCACTTCCCGGGCAGCCTCCTCCGGCCCCTGCGCCAACCCCGTTGAGGCGAACAGTGAAAACAAAACACCCAAGCCACCCAGTTTAATCCTCATGTAAATCTCCCTGTCAGCACTCGTACGGTGCTGTTTCTAATATTTTTAACCTAACGTGATGATTTCGGAGTAACTTTTAAGGTTAAGTGAATAGCTGTATCAGGTTCAATTGGGTAATACCCTAAACAGAACACGTCACCGGTCGGGGCTTACCGGCAAGACCATTGCCCTGCATCGTAAACGCCCCTACTTCAGTTGGCGGAGTGCTGCAGTCGGCGCAGCGCTGTCAGCGCGCTGTTCGCCTGTTCATAGGGCACGAAGATATGATCGTGATGCACACCGGCAACCACGTTGCAACTGATACCAACCTCGCCAAGCGCGGTGGAAAAAGCTGCCGTCAAACCCACGGCGGCCAGATCAGAATGGACATTAAGTGTTATCCATGCAGCGCGAAACAGAACGGGCAGTTCCAGGTGTACCGCTGTCTCCTCCGTCACTACCAGGGATACCCCTTCCGGCTCCCGTATACTGGCCACAATCGATGCCGGATCAATAGCCACACCATCCGGGAGCATGGTGAATATATAAACGCCCGGCGTCTGAACGGGCTCCATGGCCTGCAGTAATCGGCCGAGATCGGAAATGGGCTGCATCTTCAAAAACCTGTCACCAAGGGTGGAAGTGGTATAGGTTAGCACTTTTTACACCTATACCAGTCCACGCCGTTGTACACTATAACGTCGATTATCCCGGACTCGATACCCACCCAACCATGAATATCCGTTGGAAGCTATTCGTCACTATCAGTAGCGCACTCATCATTAACCTGGCAGTGGGGTATTACGCCTTCATCAGTTTCAGGCAGGCGACACTTAATGCCAACAGAATAACCGAGCACACCTTCACCATTGTCACCGAAAGCCTGGCCACCCAGGTGCATTTCAAAAAACAGGTGCAGGAGTGGAAAAATATTCTGATCCGAGGCCACCAGGATGAACTCTACGCGCGATACTTCGAACAGTTTGAACAGGAAGAGACCTTGACCCAGCAGAGTATCAGGCGGCTGCTGGAACTGCTCGAGCCGGAAACCGATTCCTGGCAGGCCGCCCACAACTTCCAACTGGCCCATGAAACACTTGGCAAAGAGTATCGGCAGGCACTGCAGAACCACCCCAGGATCACCAACAGCAGCTATACCGAGATCGACCGGACCGTAAGAGGCATTGACCGCCAGCCCACGGAATTGATGCGCCAGGTGGTGGATGCAGCCGTGGCTTACAAAAACAGACGATTGGACCAGATCACCCGGGAACAATCGGCGACACAGCAGCGCATTCTGTTTGCGGCTATCGGCGTGCTGACCCTGACCGTCATGCTGCTGGTCTGGTTTGGCGACCAGGTGATTGCCCGGCCAATTGCCCAGGCGACCCAGGTAGCCAGGCGTATATCCAAGGGTGATCTGGATGGTACCATCCCCATACATGGCAATGATGAAGCGGGTGAGCTGCTTCAGGCATTGAAAACCATGCAGGATAGCGTGGCGACCTCCCAGGAGAGACTGAAGCAGGAGCAGTCACAGCTGGCGGAGCGGGTGGAGCGGCGTACCCGGGCCCTCAACATCGCCAACGCCGAACTGGCCCGCGCAGCCAAGACCAAGGATATGTTCCTGGCCACCATGAGTCATGAGTTACGCACTCCCCTGACCACCATCATGGGATTGACGGAGATGTTGCAGGATCAGCTCTACGGCCCGGTAAACAGCGGCCAGGGACGCTCATTGGCCACCATCCAGGAGAGTTCCCGTCACTTGCTGACCCTGATTAACGACATCCTGGATGTGGCCAAGGTGGAATCGGGCAAGATGGTGCTGAAATGGGATTATCTACCGGTCGATCAACTTGCCGAAGCCAGCCTGAGAATGGTCCGGCAACCCGCCAACAGCAAACACCATCAACTGAAACAGCACATCGATCCGGCCATACAACTGATCCATGGTGATGGACGGCGTCTGAAACAGTTGCTGGTCAATCTGCTGGGCAACGCGATCAAGTTTACTCCGGAAGGCGGCACTATCGGCCTGGATATCTCTGCCCGGGATGACAATCGCGCAATCGAGATCTGCGTCTGGGACAACGGCATCGGTATCGAGCAGGAGCAGCAGTCCCATCTGTTTGAACCCTTCGTACAACTGGACAACGACTCGACCCGGCGTTACAGCGGTACCGGTCTCGGCCTGACGCTGGTGAAACGCATGACCGAGCTGCACGGAGGTCAAGTGGGTGTGGAGAGTACGCCAGGGGTCGGCAGCCGCTTTACCATCACCCTGCCCTGGACCCCGGAAGATAACGCCGCACATCAGCACAAACTGCCCCAGGAGCAAACCAGCAACGCCACCCTGCAACCGGAAGTCCTGGCGGAGAAAACGGTGCTGGTGACCGAAGACAACCCGGCGAACCGCAGCATGGTCAGCGATTTCCTGGAACTGCAGGGTTTCCGGGTGATCAGCGCCAGCAGCGGTACAGAGGCCCTGAAACTGGCCTACCAGAATCTGCCCGACATTATCCTTATGGATATTCAACTCAGTGACATGGATGGTCTGGAAGTGACACGCCAATTACGCAAGCACCCACTCCTGGCCAAGACGCCGATTATTGCCCTCACGGCTCTGGCCATGCCCGGTGATCGGGAGCGCTGCCTGGAGGCCGGGATGGACGACTACATGAGCAAACCGGCCGGCCTGAAGGAGATCTACCAACGGCTGCTTAACCACCTCTGACTACATAATAACCCTTGCAAAAAAAAGCGCCGGCAGGAGCCGGCGCTTTTCTCTAGTCACAAACTGCCAGAACTAGAAGCTGTAGTTAACCCCGGCATACAGGGAACGACCCATTCCCGGTACCGGCGTACCCCAGGCCACTCCGGTTCCGGACATGGTCTTGCCCTGACCGGTGTAGGCGCCACCCAGCGGGTGGTTGTAGAACTTGTCAAACAGGTTCTCCACGCCAAAGTCCAGGCGCAACTGCTTCCACTCGTAGCTGCCGCGCAGGTGCAGCAGTGCATAGGAGTCGGTTTCCAGCTCGTTCCTGACACTGGAGACATCGTCCTTGCTGTCCACCAGTTCCACCTCGATGGCGTTGGTCCAACCGCCATACTGCTGCTCAACCGCCAGCTTGGCATTCAACGGCATTATGTTGTAGAGATTGTCGCCGGTATCCCGGTTCTCACCCCGTACGTAGCTCAACGCACCGCGGGCGGTAAAGCGGCCAAACCGGGTGCCCTTGGCCAGCGGGTAGTGACCGGAGATATCCAGCCCATACAGCCTGGCCGACTGGTTGACAAACTGCAGGTAGACAAAGGCATTCGTTGCCGTCTGGTTGGCGGCGCCACAGTTCATATTAGCCGAGGCGCAGCGTTTCGCATCGATATAGTCATCCACGTAGGTGAAGTAAGGGGTCAACTTGAGGCCCCACTCCTTCCCATCTGCGGCATGCCAATCAAAGGTTGCACTCAGGGTGTGGGCGATCTCCGGCTCCAGATCCAGGTTACCCACGTAGCCGTTGCCATCACCCGCCATGTTGATCATGCGCATGGCCATGCCACCGGTCGACCAGGCGTAACGCTCATACAGGTTGGGTGAGCGGGTCTTGCGGGCGTAACCGAATTCAATGGAACGATTCCGGTCCGGGGTAAAACGGGCCAGGGCGGTCAGATCCAGATTGTTGTCGGTCTTATCCCGGTCAGCCGCGTTGAATGCCGCCGACTCCGCCGCATACTGTGCCGAGGTGGTGTTATAACCCTGTACCTCACCGGCATCCATGCTGACGCGCTCACCCCGCAGGCCAAACTGGGTCAGCCACTGAGGCGTCCACTGGGCCTCCCACTCGGCAAACAGGGCCAGACGATCCCGTTGACCATCGTTGATATTGATAAAGGCGTCCGGCCACATGCCCTTTCCGGCAGGTTCCCACCAGTCATCCAGCCGGTAGCGCTGGACCTCACCGCCGACTCGCAACATATCCCGTAAGGAGAGGGGGATTTCCGCTTTCACCTGCAACCCCAGGTTATCACCCTCGGTATCCATCGGCATGCCTGCGGCACAACCAGCACCTCCACCAGCCGGTGTGCAGGGCACACCATCTGTGTTGGGCGCAGGAGGATTGGGCCCGTACCAGAACAGTTTATCGTCACCAAACTGCATCTTGTGCCGGGTATGTTCCCGATAGGCCCGGGCATCCAGGCTACCCCAGTCAAAATCGCCCTTGTAGCCGAAGTTGATCTGGGTGCTGTCGTTGCCGGTCATATCCATGCGCTGATTGGGATAGCCCTGGTCGGAGATATCCTGCAAGCCCAGGGTCAGTTCAAACAGGTGATTGCCATTGCGCAGACCAATATCCAGCGCATGGTTGGTGGAGTCGTAGTAGGTGGAGCCAACTTCATCGGCATCCAGCCACTCCCGACCGGCCGCCGCCGGCCCCGCCGGTTTGAAGGCGCCGCCCGCTTTATAATCATCCGCCTTGATGGTGGAGCCACGGTAGGTCAGGCTGAGGTTCTCGTTGGCAATCGTCGCTTTCACATTACCGCCACGCACATTGCCATTGCTTCGGTAAGTGGCGCCCACCTCGCCCTTGGTCAGCAATCCGGCGCCTGGCTGGGCAAATTCCGGATCGGGCGAGTCAACCAGGATCGCGCCACCAATACTGTCACCACCCACACTGACCGGGGTAATACCGGCAAACACCTGGGCATTGCTGACGCTGGTGGGATCGATATAGGAGAGTGGCGGATTCATATGGTTGCCACAGGCCGAGATCAGATCCATACCATCCACTTTGACACGCAGACGGTCATCAGCCAGTCCATGGATCACCGGCAGACTGGAGACACCACCGGCACTATAGGTCATCACACCGGGGATATTTTTCAGCATACTGGCGGTGTCGCTGGTGGCGGCCCGCGAGCGTTTCACCACGGCTGCATCCATGGCCGTCCGGTCGGGAGCTTCACCGTCAGTGACAGGCTCCGCGCTAACCGTAATACTGGGGGCTGTATCCTCTGCCAGGGCACTGCCCTGAACCAGAAAAGCGGTCAGCAAGACCAGCAAACGTCGTCTGAAAGGAGGTGTATTAATCCCACTACTGTTTTTATTCATTACTGCAAATTCTCCCAAAGTCCATCATCTATGCGCCATGGCCATGGACCGGACATCGCGCGACGCCGTACAGGCGGCAGTCTAGAGAGTTGGGAGCTAAAAGAAATGGTGGGCACCGGCTTTTTTCAAGTACCGATCACAAAAGCAAATACCCACCAAGACGATTAGGTCATTTGCCACACATACTGGGTGATATGCAATGATTCATGAGGGACTATTCAGGCCGGAAAAACGGTAACCGGGATCGAAAAACCGCAGCAAAACCCTGTGGAAATAATAACTTAGGCAACCAATAACCTGATAAAAATCAATGTAAAAGATGTCATCGAATAACTTAATACCGGGTGCCGCAATTGTCAGTCAGTGCGCTTCTCAGGCAGCAGGAGGTGTTCGGCCAGCAGTTCCGTCAGACCAATAACTTCCACATTCATTTCACGATCTTCGATCCCCTCCTCAAGCACAATACGGCAATTGGCACAGGCGGTAACCATGGTCGTGACCCCCAGTTCATCGAGCTGTTTGCGCTTACGATCAAATACCTTGAGGCGCAGCTCCTCGGCCCGCTCATTGGCACTGACACCACCACCGCCGCCGCAGCACCAGTTCATGGTGCCGTGATCCGCCATCTCCACAAAACCGCTGGCGACCTTGCCCAGCAGATCCCGGGGCGATTCAACTACCCCGCCACGGCGCACGATCTGGCAGGGATCGTGAAAAGTGAGTGGCGTATCGGTGTGACCGGAGAGTTGCAGGCGTCCGGACTTCTGCAGTTCATCCAGCAGTTCCAGAATATGGATAACCTGGAAACGATAGGGCCGCCCGATCAGATTCGGCCCCTCCCAGCGGATGGCGCTGTAGGCGTGGCCACACTCGGGACTGATCACGTATTTCACACCCAGTGATTCCGCCGCGTTCACCACCCGACCGACCAGCTCAGCCGCCGCCTGGTGACTGCCGATCTGTATACCGCTGTTAGTCGCCTCGAACGCCTCGCTGCTGATGGTCCAGGAGACTCCGGCAGCAGCGAAGATGCGCGCCAGGCTTTCGATATATTCCGGGAAATTGACAATCTCCATGGAGGAGAACAGGGTCATGTAGTCGGCACCCTGCTGATCCATCGGTATGTTCAGTCCGGTGTCTTTTTCAACATGGGCCAGCGCCGCCCGCAGAGTTTTCAGGGTTACCCCCATGGGACTGCCGATAGTCAGGGCACGATGCGTCGCCTCCTGCATACCCACCGGGGAATAACCTGCTGAAGAGAATCCCTCCCGCTCCTTGCGGATCATGTAAGCGATATCGTTACCCACCGGGCAGACCATGGAGCAGCGGCCACACATGGTACAGCTGTCATACACCAACTCCTCCCAGTCGGCGAAATCCTGCTCTGTCAAAGGTTTGCTCAACCCCAGCTTGACGGCGAACTTGCCCCAGAAGGTGTGCTGCGCCTTCCACAACCGACGCATCGGTTCCAGCTTGTAGATGGGTGTATAACGGGGATCATCGGTCTCGGTGTAAAACAGGCACGCCTCGGCACAGAGTCCACAATGGATACAGGAAGAGAAATAGGCGGCGATCCTGGAGTCGATCTGTAGACCCAGCTCCTCTACCCCTTTGGCAAAATCGTGCTCCATAATGGCCCCCGGATTCAGGCGTTAACACCCTTGCGGCCCATGACGGCACCGCTATAACTGCGGCTGAACGCAAAGGTGAAGGTGTGCATCAGGCTGCTGAACGGAAAATAGATCAACAGCAGTTCAGCCAGAAACAGGTGCAGCAGTCGCAACGGCTCAAAAGATTGTGCCAATGCCAGACAACCGGTCAGCATCACCAGAAAAACCAGTCCGGTGGCGATATGGTCATCGGCGGTTGACAGCAACCGGGTCACCGGATGCAGCAGACGGTGCAGCCAGAGCAGCAACAGACCGATGAAGGCAATCTCCGCACTGATAATAAAGCCCCAGTAGGGCAACGCCGGCCAGCCGAAGCCGGTAATCCGTTCAGCATAGAAATCCACGTGGGGACGGGCAAAAAACAGTAGCGCAAACAGCCCCAGGTGAAACAGATAACCGGCCACCAGTGTCAGCCGGCCACGGGTCGCCACATCCCGCCGGGGCAGAAAGAGGCTGAACAGGTTACGCAGGGCGCCACTGGAGCCACTGCCACGGGGCAGCGCCAGATCCGGCTTCAGGCCGACACGCAGGATACTGAAAAGACGAAACAGTACCCCGATACAGAACACACCCAGGGAGAAATACCAGAACGGTCCATCAATAAAGGCACCGATCATCGGCTGCTCTCCTGTGCATCAACTGGTGGATTCAGCCGGAGACCGGCATCACCCCGCAGGCGGGAGACTTCCGCCTGCAGCACCACCTCGCCCTTCTGCTCGCAGCGCTCGGCCCACTGGGCGTGGTGTTCACGGGCCCAGTTGAGATCACAATAACCGGTGGTCATGCCGTCCAGCGCCCCTTCCATACCCACCGAGCCGATATAGATATGGCCCATGATCACGGCGATCATCAACAGCGTGGTGACCCCATGGGAGACGTGGGCCAGTTCCATGGTGATACGGGCCTGACCGAACAGGGGAAACACCAGAATCAGGCCGGAGCCCACAATCACGGCACCCACCAGTACCAGCAGCCAGAACATGCTCTTCTCGCCCATGTTGAAAAAGTTGGATGGCACGTGGCTGTTGCCAATAATGCCACCCCCTTTCAACAGCCAGGTGAGATCACCCCGCTGATAGATATTACGCCGTACAAATCGGATAAAGACCAGCAACAGCGCCACCGCGAACAGCGGGCCGAACAGGTTGTGCCCCTCCTTGCTGGCCGAAGCGAACAGGGCAAACATCTCCTGCCCGATCAGTGGAATCAACAGGGGTTTACCAAATAGCAGAACAAGTCCGGTCAGGGCGAGAAACAGAAACACCGAGGCGATAAACCAGTGTATGACCCGTTCGTACAGGCTGTAGCGGAACAGTTTTTTATCGCTCATACCCGCATTCACCCGGACCTTGCCGCGGATGAAATAGAACAGTGCCAGCAACAGCAACATAGCGGCCAGCAGATAGCCGCTGTAGGGGATCAGCTGCTGCATACGGAAATTGCGCCAGGTTTCCCCGTAGGGGTTGATCAGGGTACCGCTGTCCACCCCCGCCACCTGGGTCCGGCCGGTGAACACCCCATCCCGCTGGCGTACCTCCCGCCACAGTTCGGCACTTGGATTGGGCACCGGTATGGATTGGGCCCGTTCAACTCCCTCCGCCCCTGTCACCAGGGTGGATGTCAGTAACGGCAGCAACAGTACCAGGCAGAACAGTACCCAACCCCTGCCAGCCATCACGTCGGCCACTCTTTGCGGGAACCACTCCCTGCTCATTACGCCCTCCTGACTGCAACCCTGGGTAGTCGGCAAGTGGCTGCGAAATCCACACAGTGGCACAGCCCGTTGCGAAAGTTTTCAACAGGCAGCCGGTGTCGGGCATCAACCCGCCATGCCAGCGTGCATGTCCGTGTCGTTATTTTTTATTACTCCCCTTACCCTCCATGCCACTGGAAGCGCGGAAGCCGGCGTTGCGATAGGAGACCCCCCGGTTGAGCACGCTGGCGCCCCGGTTGACCACCCGTTCCCGATACACATCCGCAATCACATTGGCATCACCGGCCAACAGCGCCTTGGTGGAGCACATCTCGGCACAGAGCGGCAGTTTGCCCTCGGCCAGCCGGTTGGAACCGTACTTGCGCCGCTCCTCCACACTGAAGTCCTCCTCGGGACCACCGGCACAGAAGGTACATTTGTCCATCTTGCCCCGGGAGCCGAACGCCCCCTCCTGGGGGAACTGGGGCGCGCCGAACGGACAGGCGTAGAAGCAGTAACCACAGCCGATGCAGATGTCCTTGTCATGCAGTACCACTCCGTCGATCGTATCGTAGATACAGTCAACCGGGCAGACCGCGATACAGGGGGCATCGGAGCAGTGCATGCAAGCCACCGAAAGGGAGCGTTCACCCGGTTCACCATCCTTGATGGTGACCACGCGGCGACGGTTTACTCCCCAGGGCACATCATTCTCGTTTTTACAGGCGGTGACACAGGCGTTGCACTCGATGCAGCGTTCAGCGTCACAATAGAATTTCATGCGGGCCATTGTTATATCCTCTTGTTTACGCTTTGCTGATCCTGCACAGGCTACACTTGGTTTCCTGCATCTGGGTCACTGAGTCATAGCCGTAGGTCATGGCCGTATTACAGGCTTCGCCCAACACATAGGGATCGGCCCCTTCCGGATACTTGGCGCGCAGATCCTTGCCTTCGAAATGTCCGCCAAAGTGGAACGGCATGAAGGCCACTCCAGAGGAGACCCGCCGGGTCACCTGGGCCTTCACCTTCACCCGGGCACCCTCGGCGCCCTCCACCCAGACGTCATCACCATCCCGCACGCCGGCATCGTTGGCATCCCGTGGATTGATCTCCACGAACATATCCTGCTGCAGCTCCGCCAACCAGGGATTGGAGCGGGTCTCGTCGCCACCGCCCTCGTACTCCACCAGGCGACCAGAGGTGAGAATAATCGGGTACTCCGTGGAGTAGTCCTTGGCCTGAATGGAGGCGTAGCGGGTCGGCAGCCGATAGAACGACTTACGATCTTCGTAGGTCGGGTACTTCTCCACCAGATCACGCCGGCTGGTGTAGAGCGGCTCCCGGTGAATCGGCACCGGATCGGGGAAAGTCCAGACCACCGCCCTGGCCTTGGCATTACCGAACGGGGCGCAACCGTGTTTGATCGCTACCCGCTG
The DNA here is from genome assembly GCF_001007875.1 of Sedimenticola thiotaurini. Lineage (NCBI taxonomy): Bacteria > Pseudomonadati > Pseudomonadota > Gammaproteobacteria > Chromatiales > Sedimenticolaceae > Sedimenticola > Sedimenticola thiotaurini. The sequence continues at coordinate 2,004,717 of NZ_CP011412.1, forward strand.
GATACCGCCGGAACGATCGGTCTTCCAGTTCTTGCCCTCCGCCAGCTGCTGCTCTTCCGGAGTCAGATCGTTCCACCAGCCGAGCCTCTTCAGCAGGTCGGCGGTAAATTCCGGGTGACCATCCTTGAGCTCATTACCCACCGGGTAGGAGCCTTCCGCCAGCAGATTCACACCGTTGCGCTCCACACCAAAACGGGCGCGGAAATTGAGCCCGCCACGCGCCACCGGCTTACCGGTATCGTAGAGATTGGGTGTCCCCGGGTGGCCCATCTCCGGCGTGCCCCAGCAGGGCCAGGGCAGACCGTAGTAGTCCCCGTCGCAGGGACCACCCTCCGCCAGCAGTGAGGTGTAATCGAAAGTACCCCAGTTCTGCTGGTGCAGCTTCATCCGCTCCGGATTCTGACCGGTATATCCGATGGTCCACATCCCCTGGTTGTACTCCCGTACGATATCCTCGATCAGTGGCTCTTCCCCGTTGACCTGGATGTTTTTCACCAGCTGTTCGGCAAAACCGAGCTTCTTGGCAAACTTGTACAGGATGGTGTGATCCGGCAACGACTCGAACAGCGGCTCAATGACCTTGTCCCGCCACTGCAGTGAGCGGTTCGAGGCGGTGACCGATCCATAGGTTTCAAACTGGGTACAGGCGGGCAGCAGGTAGACGCCATCTGTCCGATCATGCATGACCGCGGACACGGTGGGATAGGGATCGATAATCACCATCATGTCCAGCTTCTCCATGGCGGCTTTCATCTCCTTGCCACGGGTCTGACTGTTCGGTGCATGGCCCATGAAGACCATAGCCCGGATGTTATCCTTCTGGGCGATGTTGGCCTTCTCTTCCAACACACCGTCGATCCAGCGTGACACCGGGATACCGTTGTTCTGCATCCCGTCTAACTTGTCGCTTCCGCCACCGTCCTCCTCGCCAAAGTATTCACCGGCCCGGGCCTCCCGGTCGAAACGTCCCTTAAGCCACTCATAGTCCACATTCCATACCTTGGCCCAATGTTTCCAGGCCCCCTCGGAGAGACCGTAATAGCCGGGCAGGGTATGGGAGAGCACACCAAAATCGGTGGCCCCCTGAACGTTGTCATGACCCCGGAAGATATTGGTACCACCACCGGACACACCCACGTTGCCCAGCACCAGTTGGAAGATACAGTAGGCCCGGGTGTTGTTATTACCGATGGTGTGCTGGGTGCCGCCCATACACCAGATGAACGTGCCCGGCCGGTGATCCGCCATGGTCTTGGCCACGGCTAACATCTCGTGCTCCGGCACCCCGGTCACCCGCTCCACCTCCTGCGGCGTCCAGTTGGCGACCTCTCTCTTCACCTCTTCCAGGCCATACACGCGCTGGTTGATGTAAGCCTTGTCCTCCCAGCCATTCTTGAAGATGTGCCACAACAGTCCCCAGATCAGTGGTACATCGGTGCCGGGACGCAGCCGCACATACTGGGTGGCGTGGGCGGCGGTGCGGGTAAAGCGGGGATCGATAACGATCAGCGGCGCATTGTTCTCCTCCTTGGCCTTCAACACATGCTGCAGGGAGACCGGGTGCGCCTCGGCGGGATTGCCCCCGATGATCAGGATCGCCTTGGAGTTGTGGATATCGTTATAGGAGTTGGTCATCGCCCCGTAACCCCAGGTATTGGCTACCCCGGCCACGGTGGTGGAGTGGCAGATGCGCGCCTGGTGATCCACGTTGTTGGTGCCCCAGAGAGCGGCAAACTTGCGGAACAGGTAGGCCTGCTCGTTATTATGCTTGGCCGATCCAAGCCAGTAGACCGAATCGGGTCCGGAGCTCTCCCGGATCTGGGCCATCCGGTCGCCGATCTCGTTGATCGCCTCATCCCAACTGATCCGTTTCCACTTACCGTCCACCAGTTTGGTGGGATACTTCAGGCGCCGCTCACCGTGGCCGTGCTCCCGCACCGAAGCGCCCTTGGCACAGTGGGCACCATGACTGAAGGGGTGATCAAAGGCCGGTTCCTGGCCGGTCCAGACGCCGTTCTGCACTTCGGCAATGATGCCGCAGCCCACCGAACAGTGGGTACAGATCGTCCTTACCTGTTCGGTGGTGCCACCCTTTGCCGGTTCGGCCGCCTGCACCCGTCTGATCATGCCGGGAGCGTAGTTGCCGGCCAATACCGCACCGCCAGCCATCAGACCGGAGTTGCGCAGGAATGCACGCCGGCTCAGGGCGCGTCGTCCGGGCATCGCTTCAGCGTGATTCTCGCCGCCTGATTGCGTGGCTATCTGATCAGATCTTTTTGTCAGTTTCATTGCATTCCCCCTGCTGGGCTGCGAGTGCCGTTCAACTTCTCATGGTCTTGTAGTACTCGATGATGTGGGGCGTCAGGTGATACCCTTTCTGGGCCTTCGGCTCGCCTGCCGATCCATCCTGCCCGGCCGCCATGAGCGTGCCCGGCAACACCGTAGCGGTAGCGATACCCACCCCTGTCACCAGTGAGTCTTTGATAAACCGGCGCCGATCAGCATCCGGGTTCCTGTTCTGATCCTGTTTCATCACATCTCCTCCCGCAGTGGGCAGACAGTAAGTGTTGCTTAAACCTGCATGGCCAGGTAACGCTGCTCCAGATCCATGAAGGCGATACCAAAACGGCCCACCGCCCGGTAAAACACGGCGGATCGGGCTTCGCTCAAATCGACAAAGAAACGTTTAAACCAATCGGCCATATGGGTATTAAAGAACTGAGACTGCTGTTCATGAGCCACCCCATCACTGATCAGCAGCTGCATCACTTCACACAGCGCCGCCACGTGATCTTCCGGCTCATGCACCGCCGGATCCCGCTGAAATCCCAGCGCGGCCAGATCGTTCCGCAACCGCCCCAGGGGTCGCTCCATCAGGAACCCGGTGAGATACCAGGAGCCGTAGGGCACCAGTTCACCCCGGCCCAGGCCGATAAACAGGGCATGGTATTCATCATCAATGGTTTCGGGGCTGCAGGATTTGGCCGCCAGCCCCAGCATGGACATGGCCAGCGCCATCTCATCGCCACTCTGATCAACCACGGCAAAGCCGGACACCCACCCCAGACGCTCCTGGTCCGGCGCTCCCCCCAGCAGCGAAGCCAGCAGGGCATAAGCACCGGCGCGGTAGTGCTGTTCCGGGGACGGATCACCATCCACCGGGGTGATCGCGGCGCTATCGGTTTCTGTTTGTTGTTCCACCGCCTCTGTCCGCATAGCCTCCACCTGATCGACCATTCCACCTTCCTCATTACCAGCTATAGAGCAATGGGCGGGCCAGACGCCCCGGGAAAAAAATGACCGATAGGGAGTAATACAACCAGGCCGGATCGATTATTGGAGCGTTTCGCCCTTTACACCCTGGGCCATCGCTTCCGGGTCCTGAACGATATCCACCACTCGACAATCTTCACAGAGAGTCAACCGGTGCCGTGCCCTGCCATCCTGGAACATCCAGTGTCCCTCCAGCTTCTGCAGCATGTTTTCTATCACCGAGCGGGTGGCGAACGGTTTGCCGCATTCGCTGCAGCAGAAGGGGGGTTCCCGGTGCAGCAGGCGCACCCGGTTGCGCTCTTGCCGGTTGAACAGCAACCGGGGAGTGATCCAGATGGCGTCCTCGGGACAGGTGCGGGTACAGATGCCGCACTGCAGACAGTTGGCCTCGATAAAGCGCAGCTGGGGCTCCTCCTGACCCGCCAGCAGTGCATGACCTGGACAGGCACTGACACAGGCCAGGCAGAGTGTACAGGCATCCGCCGCCACCTGAGCGGTACCAAACGGTGCACCCACCGTCAGCTCCACCAGGGGTCGCTGTCCCGGTGACTGCTCATACAGGTGATCAATAGCCAGGTAGGCGACCTGTCGCTTGCCGCCACGGGCAGAGTAGTTGGCCGGCGCAATGGCCACTGCGCCGCTCCCGTCACCGTCGGTCAGGTCCGCCCCATCCAGCAGCCGGATGGCATCGGCCGGATAACCCAGCGCCGCCAGGATCTCCCCCGCAGTCAGCAGCTGCTGTTTTACTGCCGTGGCAACCCGCTCCGGCAGGGCGTTGCGCTCCATCAGCAGGACCGACTCTGCGCCATAGGCCAGCGCACTTAACCACACCTCCAGCCCGACACTGGCCAGCTCCTCCACCTGCAATGGCAGCATATGGGGGGAAAGAGTCGGAGGCTCACCATCCCCATCCGCGTAAATCACCAGCACCGGATTAAAGCCACCCGCCTGGCGATAGCTGTTGAGCATCAGGCGCACCCGTTCCAGCGTGTCTGCCGGTTGGGGATAGCGGTAGCGGATCGCTCCGCTGGGGCAGACCGTGGTACAGACCCCACCACCCTGACAGCGATAGGGGTCCACGCTGATCTGTTCCACCAGTGAGCTGATCGCCTCGGCCGGGCAGGTGTCCATACAGCGGGTACAGGCGATCTGGCCGGACCGGCCATGGGCACAGATCGATGGGTCGTAATCGAAGTAGCGCGGTTTGTCGAAAGTACCCACCAGTTCAGCGAGCTGTTCAGCCGCCCGGGTCAGATCGGGTTCATCACTGCTGCTGCAGATGTAACCCGGCGGCTTCATCGGCATCGCCAGTTGCGGCACCGCCCCCAGATCCAGGATCAGATCCGCCGTGACCAGCTCCCCGTTGGGTTTGTCCGGTTCGCCCAACTGCAAGCGAAATGCCCCCAGGTGACCATCAATACGGAGGGTTCGTCCGCCCTGGGAGATGACCGGTACGCCGGGCAGCTCTTCGCCATCGGTTAACAGCACCTGGGCATGCAGGGGCGGACGCAACCGGGGGGCAAACTCCAGCGCCTCATTGCCTCCGATAATCAACACCCGCCCCCGGGACTGGTAGTCAACCAGGTCAGTGGCTGTTGTTTCCAGGCCGGCAACCGCTTCCAGTGCGGCCTCTCGCGCACGCAGATTGCGTATCCGGGTCGTGTCGGTTATGGATTCATTCATGATGCGCTACCACCTCCTGATCGAGGCCGGGCTGCGGGTCCGGTTGCCCGTCGGAGATGGTCTCCTGAGTTACCGGTTGACCGGTGGTCGATTCGGTCTGGGCGGCCGCAGTAGCCGACCCGGACTCGTCCGACTCCAACTGCAGAGCGGCTTTCAGCCGCTCCTCCGCCATGGCCATCTGATGGCGCATATCCGCGGTGATAATGTCGCCCAGTTTGGTGAAGCTGGTGAAATCGTCCGCATAGTCATCCAGGCCGTCACAGACGTTGAAGGACTCCAGGTGAAACAGCTTCTGCAACGCCTGACGGCGTAACGCTTCACTCACCTGTTCCGACAGGAAACCGCTGTAATCGGATGACTCATCCAGGCTCTCCAGCGGCGGCATGTCCGCATCGGTCAGAGGTTCCGGCTCCGGCGCCGGTTCCGCGGCCGGCAACTGCGCTGCGGCACGCTGTGTCACCGGCTCAGGGGGTGATGAACCAGCGGCCTGTTTCAGACGCGACCAGCGCGACACAAAACCATCCCCCTGGTCATAATCCAGCAGCTCTTTCTCGTCCCGGCTCATGACGCCACGCTCCCGTTCTGATTCTGATGCCACTCGGTTCGCCGACGTTTTTTTCGCTTTTCCGGCACATACTGGTTCAGTACAAACAGCTCACACCAGCGGTACAGCTCCGCCGGAATGGCCACTGCGTAGACCACCTCGTCACCCTCCTGGTAGGCATTGGCCTCGTCAAAACTGAGGGTGACCAGAAAGGGGACCGGCACACCCTCCTCGTCCGCACGCGCCAACACGAACATCCGCGGCGAAGGGGAACAGAGATTGTGGTAATAGCTTTCACACTCATCCAGATGGAGTTGCAGACGGAAGCCGCTGTAGAGATAGTGGCGCAGTTCCCCCTCCTGGTGCACCAGGTGCACGGCCGGGGAGACCCCATCCGTCCAGTGGGAGGCGGTGACTCCGGTCGCTTCCCAGGCGTACCGCTGCCAGGGGCTGGTAGCGGGAGACCGCTGCATCACCACCGACAGGGAAAAAACCGTGGGCGACAGTTCAGCCAGATAATCGGTACCCTGCTCAGACATCCCCTATCACCTCCTGTCCGCTATCCATTGCAACCACGACGCAAGGACCATACCAGTCGCGCTATTCAGCCGCTGAATCAGCAGCGATCAGATCCCGCGGATCAACCGGGCCGCTCGGCAACCTGAAAAATTGCGGCAAAATGTCACAGCCGGTCCGGATTACTGGGACAAATAACACCACTCCTCCCCGACATCCGGCACACCATTCGGGAAAAAACGCCCGGATCAACTCCAGTGGCTGGCAGCCTCCCCGGCAAAGAGTGCACCGGACCGGCTGCCGTGCCGGAATAACCCTAGTAATCAACTATGGTATTTACCGGAGGCTGAATCTACACTCTCCCGAGAGGAGAAACTATGACATCATCCGGACCCAGTGATCGCGACCACACCAGTGAGCCGAACAGACTGATCGATCGGTTCGGCCGCGAGATCAAGTACCTGCGCATCTCGGTTACCGACCGGTGTGATCTGCGCTGTGTCTACTGCATGTCAGAGGATATGCAGTTTGTCCCCCGCTCCCAGCTGCTCACCCTGGAGGAGCTCTACCGGGTCGGTAAAACTTTCGTGGAACTGGGAGTCAACAAGATCCGCATCACCGGCGGCGAACCCCTGACCCGACGCAATATCCTGCAACTGTTCCACGCCCTGGGGCAGTTGGAAGGGCTGGACGATTTCACCCTCACCACCAACGCCACCCAGTTGCCCCGTTATGCCCAGGAGTTAAAGGCGGCGGGCGTCAACCGGATCAACATCAGCCTGGACACCCTGCAGCCGGAGCGCTTCCGAGCCATCACCCGCACCGGCGAACTGCAGAACACCCTGGATGGTATTGATGCCGCACTGCAGGCCGGTTTTGATCGCATCAAGATCAATGCGGTGATCCTGAAGCACCGCAATCACGACGAAGTGGTGGATCTGGTCCGGTTCTGCCAGGAACGGGGATTAGATATCAGCTTCATTGAAGAGATGCCCCTGGGGGTGATCAGCGAACATGACCGGGCCGAGGCCTACTACTCCAGCGACCAGATCCTGGGGGATCTGCAACAGGTCTACCGGATGGTGCCTACCACGGAGACCACCGGCGGTCCGTCACGCTATTACCGGCTCGGTGACAGCGAGACCCGGGTGGGTTTCATCTCGCCCCACAGCCACAACTTCTGCGACAGCTGCAACCGGGTACGCATGACCGCCGAAGGCCGGCTGCTGCTCTGCCTGGGTCAGGAGCACTCCATGGATCTGCGCCGGGTGCTGCGGGCCAATCCCCTGGATGACGCGCCCCTGCGTGCCGCCATCCACGCCTCCATGAAGATAAAACCCAAAGGTCACGAGTTTGATCTCACCAGCCAGCCGGTGCTGTTCCGGCACATGAACGCTACCGGCGGTTAAGCGTAATTTCCGATGATGTGAATCAACGCACACTACGGCACATCGTGCCATAGTTACTGGTGAGAGTATCCAACCGGAGGGATCTAGCCATGCTTACTTTTGAAGACTGCGTCGGCCTCTGTGATCTGGATGAAGATGAGATAAAGGCCATTGCCGAGCATGAACATGTCCCGGAGATCGTCGCGCTGGAGTTAGCCCAGTATCTTATTCGTCTGCCAGACGGAACAATTGCCATCAAGCGCATGATTATTGAGGATATTCAGCACGCCAGGGAGAGCAACAACCCGGACCATGCCAAGCTACTGCAAAATGTACTGAAACATTTTATAGCCAGTCACCCGGACTTCGAATCCTACAAATCCTGACTCTGAATTCAACCAGGCCATTGACGCGGGCAGGCGGGCCGTTCCAAACCGACACCTGCCCCATCGACTTCAGCCCCGCCATATCTATTAACCGCTGAAAAGACAGCTCAACCTGTGCCTGGCTATAGGTAGACCCGTTGCCGATCACCCGGACTGTTACCGGGAGAAGCCGCGAATGGGAGTATCGGTCGTTCCAACGGTACGGCACGAATCACAAAGCGTTCCGGACCACCAGGCAGCCAGGCATCAAACGGGTAACAGGTGATCAGGGTCAGCAGGGTTTGCCCCTGATCCAGTAACCAAAGCTCACTTTTATCATGCACTTCGGCGCTGGCGACCGCGTAGCTCAGCCGGGCCCCCTTCAGGGTGACCAACTCAAGCCGGTCACCCGGCTGCAGCTGTTGCAGAAACCGAAAATGGGTATCCCGGTGTGCGCTGACCACGCTGTTCCCGGCAGCGCCCGGTTCGGCCGTACCGGCCATATGACCCGGCCCGAAAGCCAGGGTCCGACCACTTGCGCCGGCCAGGATAATCTGGTCCACACCGAGCCTGGGCACCTGCAGCCGGGCCAGCGGCCAGGTGTCGGCCCAGGGCCAGGGACGAACCCGTTCACCACCGGCCCGGGCGGTTTCCCAGGCTGACTGCAACAGGTACTGGGCTAACCAAACCTTCGCCTTGATATAACCGCCTTCGGCAATCTGCCAACCGCCGACAAGCAGCATGATGATAAGGATCGGATGGATTACTCTGGATGGGACAAAAGACACAACAGACTCCCGCTGAATGTTACAGATGCCGGGCGGCACGGTGGGCAGTCCCGCCGCGCCGCCGACGGTTCAATCAAATGTGCAAACCGGATGCCGTTTAACGCCGCCCCGATTTTGCCGGTGCATTGCCCCGTCCACCACCCGAGAGTCCGCCAGTCTTGCTTGGCCAGTTACCACCGGGAAATCCCGTGGCCGGGCGGCCCCCGCTCTTCATACCACCACTACCCTTTGAACCGGTTGTTTTTGCCATCTTGGCCTCCTTATTGATGCCGGGTCAGAAAGATCGACTTGGGGCGGTGATCCCCGGCCGCAACACCGCCCGTCGGGTTGTATCAGCTGAACCGAAACCGCTTTCCATCCAGCCATTTTCGACTGAACCAGCCCAGCGTCAGCAGCAGCGCCCCCAACAGCAGTTGGAAATCGGCGGCGGTGGCGGTTTGGGGCAGGCTGCCGAACACCTTGTTAGCACGCCATCCCTGGGGCAGGTTGGTCGGCACCGCCTTGTTTTTCAGCTCCCGCTCTCCCGGTCGGGAGACCGTTTTATCCACAGCCACCAGGCTGGTGTAACGACTCACCAACTGGTGCGCCAGCGCCACCTCCAGCACCGCCTGGCGCACCGCTGCTTCCGCTACGCCCCGGGCCCGGCCATCCATCAGATCGGCGATCTTGCGCCGCGCCCAGAGCTGGTGGACACCGGATCGGGCTGATCCACCCCGCAGGATTACCTGCTGCTGCCAGGGCGTGCCGGCGGCACTGCCGGTCAGGGTTAGGGGCAGGTTCGACCGGGCCATTTTCAGCGCCACCAGCACCGGTTCCCCCTGGTAGAGATCGGGGATACGGGCCGGCCACATCTCCACGCTCTGATCCTCCGGCCAGTGGATTTCGATATCGGTCAGGCGCGGCGTCTCCAGTTTGCTGAACAGGTTGGCCATCTTTTCACCCACTTCCGACACCTTGCCGATATAGGTGAAGGTGCCCCGGCCGAACCGGGCCGCCCGGGTCATGAAAAAACTGTTGGGGGCCGAGCCGATACCTACGGTGAACAACCGGCTGTCACCGAGTTGCTGATGGATCAGGCTGAACAGTGCCTGTTCATTACCCACGCTACCGTCAGTGAGGAACACCACCTGGCGTAATATGCCCCGCTCCGCCTGCTGCCCCAGGGCCAATTGCAGGGCCGGCAACATCTCGGTGCCCCCATCCGCCACCAGGTGATCCACGTAGGCGTCAGCCCGACGCAGATTGTCCGGGGTCGCCGACACCGCCCGGGGAAACAGGGCAGATGTCTGGTGATTGAACTGGATCACGTTGAACCGGTCAGCCGGCTTCAGCCGCTGCAACGCCAGTTTGAGGGCCGCCCGGGCCTGGACAATGGAGGCACCGTGCATGGAGCCCGATGTGTCGATCACAAAGATCACTTCCCGCGGCATGGCTTGCGGCAGCGTCTCCGGCGCCAGTGGCGGCATCAGCATCAACAGGGCATACTCATTTCCCTGCCACTGCTCATTGAACAGCGCCGCCTGGGGTGCGTCCCCCGTCTGCGGCACCCAGACCAGTTCAAAGTCCCGGTTGGCGGGCACCGCCGTGTCGCGCAGCGCCAGATGGTAGACCCCGTTCTCATCATGCTGCTGTGTGATGGGGTGATAGACGCTCTCCAGGTGTGCCAGGGGCATTCCCGGATCGAGCCGGACAGTGATCGACACCGGATTGACAGGAGCTTCAGACGGATCCAGCACCGGCGGGGTGATGCGTGCCGCATCGGGCACCTGTGGGGTATTCTGCGCCCAGCCGTTACCGGAGAACGCCGTCACCTGCTCCCTTCCCAGGGGAGTACCCGGGATGTAGCGGGGTGCCACCACCAGCGGAAAACGGAGCCTGAACTGCCCCTGGCTGTAGGCGATGGTCTGTTGATATTCAATCTCCACCTGTACCGTCTCACCCGGCGCAATATTGGCCACGGCAGTGGTGAAGATATTCGGGCGTTCCTGGCTCAGCAGGCTGGCCTTTTTACCCGCCCGCCGGGCCGCCTGGTAGGCTTTACGGGCCGCACCCTTCTCCCGGATCTCTCCCTCGATCAGGCGCTCACCGATACGCAGACGCATCCGATCCACGGCCGCATGCTCCGGCAGTGGAAACACATAGGTACCTTCGACCCATTCAGTGCCGGGATTGCGAAAGCGCTGGCTGACCAGCACCCGGGCGATCATACCGCTGATGTTCATCTGCACATCGCTCTGCAGCACCGGTGCATCTACTGCCACACCGCCACTGGCCAGTTTCAGCAGCAATGAACCCCGCTGTACCTGACCAGGCTCGATCCGGTTCTGTGCAGCTGCTGTGGGGTCCGGGGGGGCAATGCTCTCGGCCGCTTCCACCGGGCTCATCAGGAGAAACGCCAACAGTCCCAGTAACAGGGAGGTCACCACCCCCGCCAGCAGGGAGATCAGCGAGGTAAACCACATATCCCGCCCCAGATGATTAATCGTTTTTTGCTCGGCCATGACGCACCCCGCTGCTGTTTTTCTGTTTCTGATGTTGGCTGCCCGGCCGTCCCGGCCGAAGTTCATAGAGTTCCCGATGCATAGTCTCTGGCGAGCAGTAGAGAAACTGCTCGCTGAGGGGCTGGATCAACTGGCTCATGGGGCACCTCCAACCTGCAGACGGATCACCACCTGACGGTCATATACCAACCCCTCCGGGTCGTTGACGGAATAACGGGCCGCTGTCTCTCCGTGGGCCTGCCGGGAGATGCGGGCCGGCTGCACACCCTGTTGAATCAGGGCATGACTGACCACCTCGGCCCGCGCCGCACTCAACGCCTGATTAGCCCCCTGTCCGCCACGCCGGTCGGCATGGGCATGCAGCACGATCCGCCACTCATCCAGGGTTCGCAGCATGGCGGCCAGTTCGGCCAGATCCTGCCGATCTTCCGGCTCCAGGGTCGTTTCACCGGTGCGGAAATGGATACGCTGTACGAATCCCCGGGCGATCACCTCCAGCCGTTGCCGGTAGTCGGATTGTGCCGCCGCCAGTTGCCGGGTCAGCGTCTGCAGCTGCCCGCTTTTGACCCGCTCCGCCTGGCTCAACTGCGCCATCGCCTGCCGGGTACTGTGCAGATCCGCTTCCAGCCCCCGGTGACGGCCGAGCAGTCCGCCACCGGCGGCACCCACGATAAATCCGGGCGGTCCACCAATGATGGCCCCGGCGATGGCACCGATGCCGGCACCCTGCCAGGTTTCCCGGTAGTCGGTGGTATCGGCTGACTCTCCGCTCCAGGGCTGCTGCCACTGTTCCAGCCCCTGGGGGCTCTCCTGGTCACCCCCATAGGCGCTGGCGTTGCCCGCCAGCAGCATCCCGATCATCAACGAATTAACGAGTTGTCTGTTCATCCCCTACTCCTGGTTGGCCCAGCGCACCTTCCCTGGTGAGACAGTCATCCTGACTTGCGCCGGTTGCTGGTTGTGTTGGCAGTGATTAAACAGGGCGGGGGTGGCAGATGGGTTGCACAGGCCGGGCAAGGTGGTGGCAGATTCGGGCAGAATTGTGGCAATTTGTCCAAACGGCGCCGGGAGAGTGGTACAAATCGGCCCATATCCTGCGAACTGCCCCTGGCGAGCCATCAGGGACCTCACCCCAATATCCAGACAGAAAAGGGGGATAAAATCAGCGCGGTATGAAATTTGCCTGAGAATTCCGGGTCCAGCCGGCGAAACCAGGGAATTCAGCGATGGTGGCCACAATGCCCCCCCAGAGCGATGCGTTTATGAGCGTCAAACAGGTGGCGGAGTATCTCCATCTGAACGAGAAGAAGATCTATGCACTGGTCAACGAGGGGGGCATCCCGGCCACCAAGGTGACCGGCAAATGGATGTTTCCCCGGGAATTGGTGGATCGCTGGATGCTGGACTCCACCCATGGCGGCCTGCTCAGTGACCGGTTAGTGATCTCCGGTGGCGACGATCCACTGCTTTATCACCTGGTACAGGAGTTCGCCCGGGAACGGGGGAGCCACGCCCTGATCTGCTACACGCCAACCGGCACCCGACTGGGGCTGGACCTGCTGCAGTCCAACCGGGTGGACACCTGCGCCATCCACTGGGGGCCGGACGGAGAGAGCCACATCCGCCATCCGGCCCTGTTGAGCCAATACTCCCAGCATCGCCAGTGGGTGCTGATCCGCGCCTTCAGGCGGGAACAGGGTCTGATGGTCAACCCCACTCTGGCAGCCGGGGAGAAGGAGCCGCAACAGCTGTTTGAGAAGCGCTATCGCTGGGTGTTGCGGCAGAGTGGATCGGGGGCACAACGATTCCTGCTGGAGCTGTTCAGCCATCACGGTGTCGATTGGGATCAGCTGAACTGCCTCACCACCGCACTCTCCGAACGGGAAGCGGCGGCGGCCATTGCCATGCGGCTGGCGGATGTTGCACCCGGCACCCGGGCCACCGCGACGGGCTATGGTCTGGGGTATATCCCCTGCGGGCAGGTCTCGTTCGATCTGGTCCTGCCCCGGGCAATCTGGTTCAGAAAGCTGTTTCAGGAGCTGTTGGGACGCCTGAAGTCCCAACCCTGCCAGGCGATGGCCGACCTGTTGACCGGCTACGATCTGGAGGAGACCGGTCGCTTGATCTGGGGCGATGAGTAACCCGGGGAATCCCTATTCGAGATGCTCCAGCCCCTTCAGGGCGTCTTCCAGAGGTTCGCCCTGCAGATAGCGGGAGCAGCGTTCACGCCACTCGTCACGGGACATTTCTCCCTCAGCCAGCATCGCTGCCACTACCTGTCCCCAGCGCACCAGGTAGCTGTTTTTGTCCAGCAGGTTGGCGTGCTGTTCAAGCATATCCCGGCGCTGTTTGCCCAGGTCGTCCAGTTCATCTTCAACAATTAATCCGTGCTCATCGGTCATAACAGTACCGCCTGTAAAACATCCATAATCCTGATCCCTGCATGGATAGTATCCGCTCGCCGGTGCCAGGGCCAACTGAATGTGGGTTTTTGCTGTGGTGCTGATCGGCGGAGCAGCGAGCCGGTCCCACCTGATAGAGAGATCGTGCCGGACGTGACGGGGAAAGCGACGCTCTGTCTAGCCGTTCAACCCCCACGCCTGGACTTTTCGTTCCAGGGTTTTACGGGATATACCCAGCAGCCGGGCCGCCGCCGACTTGTTTCCCCGCTCACTCTCCAGCACCCGCAGGATGTGCCGTTTTTCCACGCTCTCCAGTTGCAGGTCGTTATCATCCTCGCCCCCTGTGCCGGGTATCGAACTGCCGGGGTTAATACCCGCCAGGCATTGACTGGGAGTGCAGTTCAGCAACAGACAGCGCTCGATCACATTCTTCAGTTCGCGCACATTGCCGGGCCAGTCATAACGCTCCAGGCAGGCCAGTTCAAAGGCGGAGAACTCCGGCCTGGCGACCCCCAGTTCCGCCGCCAGGGATTGGCTGAAATAGTCGGCCAGCACCGGAATATCACCAACCCGCTCCCGCAGTGCTGGCATGCGGATCGAGAGCACATTCAGGCGGTAGAAGAGATCCTCCCGAAACTCGCCGCTGCGCACCCGCTCTTCCAGGTTCTGGTTGGTCGCGGCGATAATCCGAACCGCCACCGGCACCTCCTTGTTGGAGCCGACCGGACGCACGGTGCGCTCCTCCAATACCCGCAGCAGATGGGCCTGCATGGAGAGCGGCATCTCACCGATCTCATCCAGGAACAGGGTCCCTTCATTGGCATAAGTGAAAAGTCCCTCACGGGCCTGGTGTGCCCCGGTAAAAGCCCCCCGGATATGGCCGAACAGCTCACTCTCCAGCAGTTCCGCAGTGATGGCACCGCAATTCACCGGTACAAAACTGCCGGGTCGACCACTCCACTGGTGGATCGCCCGGGCAGCCAACTCCTTGCCGGTGCCGGACTCTCCCTCGATCAGTACGGTGGATGGCATCGGGGCGACCCGTTTAATCACCTGACAAAGATGGCGGATCAGTTCGCACTCACCCACCATGCCGGAACTGTCATAGAGATGATCCACCTGACGCTGCAGCACATAGTTCTCCCGCTGCATTTTCTGACGATCCACGAAACGCTTGACCGCCGCCAGCATCTGCTCCATGCGAAACGGCTTCATGATGAAATCCTCGGCACCGGCCCGAAGTGCGGCGATGGCGGAGCCCAGGTCGGCGTTGGCGGTCATGAAGATGACTCCGGTGGCGGCACCCTGACCCCGTAGCGAAGTCACCCACTCGACGCCACCACTGCCCGGCAAGCGGATATCCGCAATGATCAGATCAAAATAGCAGCGATCATTGAGAACCTCTGCAGCTGCGGCGCTCTCCGCCGTCTCCACCAGGCTGAAATAGTTTTTCAGACCGCGCTGCAGAAAACTGCGGGACTCCGGTTCGTGGTCCACAATCAGCACCGAAGTCATGCGCGTCTCTGAATCGATCCTTCTGGGATCCATTTGATGCTCTGCCACTGTTGTCACCTTCCGTCTGGAATCCGGGAATGGATAAGCACGGGAACCGACCTGGCCCGTGGACATCTTGTTATTCTGAAAGCTTTATAAAAGATAGTGTGACCGATCAGTCAGGCCGCTGCAGAGGGGCGATAACTGCCCTGCGTCTCCCAAGTATGGGACATTTTGTCACAAATGCCAGTGGCCAAATGACGACAATCTGACCATACCACCGGAGGATCAGCCTTCCGACCCGATCCTGCCCATGACAAACGGACCCGCCTGTTGGGACAAACAGCCCATTCTGCTGACTTTTTTCAGATTTCCGACCTGCATGGTCGACCCGGCTTTATACGGTTCCTGACAGATCATGCAACTGGCACCCTTATTGCTGATTAGATAACCGTGCAACCGTAAACAGGCTTCCCTATTCTGACAGCCGGGCCAGGACAGCAGACATATGATTGAATTTCCGCTGCCGATTTTTGGATTCAGTGCCTTCAGCGGGACCGGCAAAACCCGCTTGCTGACCCAGGTGCTGCAGATACTGGGGCGACAGGGGCTGCGTATCGGTGCCGTCAAACATGCCCATCACCGGTTCGAGGTGGACCACCCTCAGAGTGACAGCTACCAGCTGCGCATGGCGGGGGCCGACCAGATGCTGGTGGCATCCCCCAACCGCATGGCCCTGGTGACCGAACTGGACGAAGCGGAACCGGAGCCCCGCCTGGCCGAACTGCTCAGGGTGCTGGATCCCTCCAGCCTGGATCTGGTACTGGTGGAGGGGTTCAAGAGAGAGCGTTTTCCCAAGATCGAGCTGCACCGGCCCAGCCTGGGTAAACGACTCCTCTACCCGGACGATCCGGACATTATCGCCATCGCCACCGATGGCCCGCTCACCACCCAGCCATGCCATATTCCGCTACTGAACCTGAACCAGCCGGACAGTATCTCCGACTTCCTGCTTGCACGCTGTTTCGGCCGTCCCGGGAAGCCGGCACCGGTCGTGCCGGAGTTCGGACAGGGTTAACCCGGCATCCCGACCCGGTCTGCCGGGCAGGTATTCTGTGGGTGAGTTAACGCCACACACCACTTATTGCCAAGGGTCGATATGGTGTAAAGTGCAGTGCAAAAAGCGCACGCTGACACCATGAAAAAACTGATAGCCATTGTTGAAGACGAACCCGCCATCCGGGAAAACTATGCCGACCTGTTACGTCGTGAAGGTTACGAGGTGCGAGGCTATGCCTCGCGCCAGGAGGCGGACGCAGCGTTTCGTGAACAACTGCCTGACCTGGCCATTCTGGATATCGGCCTGGATGATGAAATGGAGGGTGGATTCACCCTGTGCCGTGAACTGCGTGCCCGCTCCAGCACCCTGCCGATCATCTTCCTCACTGCCCGGGACAGCGAACTGGATGCCGTATCCGGTCTGCGTTTGGGGGCGGATGACTACCTGACCAAGGACATCACGTTGGCCCACCTGGCGGCCCGTATCTCCGCTCTGTTTCGTCGTATGGAAGCACTCAGCCAACCGGTCCAGGAGGAGAATATCATTCAGCGCGGCCCCCTGAAGCTGGATCTGGACCGGCTGCAGGTGAGTTGGCAAGCGACACCGATCGACCTGACCCTGACCGAATTCTGGTTTGTCCACGCCCTCTGTCAGCGACCGGGTCACGTGCGCAGCCGGGATCAGCTGATGGAGGCCGCCAATATCCTGGTGGATGCCACCAGCATCAGCACCCATATCAAGCGTATCCGGCGGAAATTCGAAGAGTGCGATCCGCAGTTCAACGCCATCGAGACCGTCTACGGCATCGGTTATCGCTGGCAAAACAGTAACCCCACCGCCTCGGGATGAGCCAAAAGCGCCGCTTTTCCCAGAGTATCCGCTTCAAGCTGCTGCTGGTGGCACTCGCCCTGCTGGCGATTCCCTGGGCCGGCTACCGTTACCTGCAGGAGACCGAGCGATTCCTGCGCCAGACCCAGGAGACCATGCTGCTGGGAACGGCCCAGGCGGTGGCCGCCATCCTGCACAACAGCAGCGCCATGAGCCGCTCCTCCCGCCTGCCGTCAGGTGGCTCAGCGGAACCTTTGCAGTATGTGAATCAGCTGGAACAGCCGATCCAGCCGGATGGCTACAGCGAGGAGTGGCAGCCCTACCTCGGTAATCTGCAACGCTACCCGGAGCCGGATAAGTGGCTGTTCGAGGGTATCCTGGGCGAATACGGCGACTACCTCTACCTACTGCTGCGTGTGCAGGATCACCAGGTTCGCTATCGCCCACCGGGCAACACCCGCCTGGACCAGGGGGACTATGTGGAGCTCCGCCTCACCGCCAGGACCGGGGAACCGGTCCGCTACCGGATCGCCCCCACCGGCCCCGGCTATGTCACGGTGCGCCGGATGCCGAACGACAGCGAAGCGCCGTTGCCAATCGGCCGGGAAGACCGCATCCGGGGCGGCTGGCAGACCTCGGAGAGCGGCTACACCCTGGAACTGAAGATCCCCCAATACCTGGTTGGGGAGCAGATCGCCATCACGGTGGCAGACCTGCACGACGGCAGCGGATCATCAACTTACCATCGGGTAAATTCCACCGGCCCTGGGCAACCGCCTCCACTGGGACGTATCGTGCGCCCCGACCCGGAGATCGGTCGCCTGATCGGAGGTCTGGAACATGAGAACGCCCGCATCTGGGTGATCAACAACCAGCGCCTGGTGCTGGCCAAACGGGGCCGCCTGCAACCGCCGGAATCGATCACCGACGACAGCGACTCCCTGCGCATCTCGCCGTTGCAACCCCTGTTGCGACTGGTACTGGATCAGCCCAGCACCAATTTCCAGGACGACCTCTCCCGCAGCGCCCGCCTGACCGGGCCCGAGATCGACGCCGCGCTGGCGGGCCAGCCACAATCACGCCGGCGCAGCACACCGGACCAGCGGGCGGTTATTCTCTCCGCCGCCTGGCCGATCCAATCATCCAGCGGCGTCACCGGTGCGGTGCTGGTGGAGCAGACCACCAACCAGATCCTCACCCTGCAGAACCGGGCGCTGGAACAGATCAGCGGCATCACCCTGGTGCTGTTTCTGTTCATCGGGCTGGCGATCCTCGGCTTCGCCAGCCTGCTGACCAGCCGGATACACCGCCTCAGTCGGCGGGTCGACAAGGCGGTAACCGCCGATGGGCGCATACTGGGCACACTGGAGCCGGACCGTTCGGCGGATGAGATCGGCGACCTGAGCCGCAGCTTCTCCGGGGTGCTGAACCGACTGGCCGAGTACAACCGCTACCTGGAGGCGATGGCGTCAAGACTCGCCCACGAGTTCCGCACACCGCTGACCATCGTCAGCTCCTCGTTGGAGAATCTGCAGGGCAACAACGTACCGGAAGATCAACAGCGCTATATCCGGCGCGCCCAGGAGGGAGTGGAACGGCTCGGCCTGATCCTGCATCGCATGCGCGAGGCGACCCGACTGGAGCAACAGCTGCTCCAGACCGAGCTGGTCGCGTTCGATCTTGGCGGGTTGCTGGATATGGCCCTGGAGGGCTACCGGGGTGCCTTTCCCGAGGTGGCGTTCGAACTGGAGCGGTGCCCGGAGCCGATCGTGATCCAGGGCGCTCCCGACCTGATCAGTCAGGCCCTGGATAAACTGATCAGCAATGCAGTGGATTTCCACCAGACCGGTACACCGATCCGGCTGATCCTGGAAAGAGTGGACCAGCAACAGGTTCTGTTGAGTGTCTGCAACAGCGGCCCGGCCCTCCCCCCGGGGATGGAGCAGGAGCTGTTTTCATCCATGGTGTCGATCCGTAAAAAGAGCAGCGACGAACCGCACCTGGGGCTGGGTCTCTACCTGGTGCGCCTGATCAGCGAGTTTCACGGTGGTCATGCCGAGGCGGTCACACTGGAGACACCTGCCGGGGTGGCGTTCCGGCTGTTTTTCCCGGTCGCACAGCCGTCCCGTTAGGCTGTTTAAACCGGGGATCCGGCCCGCTGGGCCGGGTTACTTTTACGGGTAAAAGTAACCAAAACCCTCACTCCACCACGCCACCCCGGCGGGGTTCCCTGCGTTTCTCGCCCGCGCCGCGGCGAGTTTTTTTCACGCGCCGCTCGGACCGAGAAGCGCAGAGTACCCGAAGGGCAGGCTGACCGGGGAAAGGCTTTTGGGCAGTTTTGGCCACAAAAGTACCTCACCAAAGGCCGCCAGGCCGGGCGAATTCCTATAACAGATCAATTCTTTTTTAAACCGGGGATCCGGCCCATTGGGCCGGGTTACTTTTACGGGTAAAAGTAACCAAAACCCTCGCTCCACCACGCCACCCCTGCGGGGTCCCCTGCGTTTCTCGCCAGCGACGGGGCGCGCATAACTCGCTGCGCTCAAACAAATGCGCGCCGTTTTCCGTCGCCGGCTGCGATACTCGGTGGCGTGGAGGTCGGATCTTCCTGCGGAACCCAAACTTCGAATGAAGTTTTTATATGAAGAACCAGCGGATTGGCAGGCTGTATATCAGTGCGCCTCCCCGTTCAGCCTGTCGAGCATCGCAGGGCTGAGCGGAATCAAGCGTGAAATTGTCTGAGCCGCAACGCGGCGAGTTTTTTCACGCGCCGCTCGGACCGAGAAGCGCAGAGCACCCGAAGGGCAGGCTGACCGGGAAAAGGCTTTTGGGCAGTTTTGGCCACAAAAGTACCTCGCCAAAGGCCGCCAGGCCGGGCGAAATGCCTTTCGCTGCTCAAGTATTTCTTAACTATTAGCAGCGAAGAGTCTTTAGTTAAGAAGGAGTTCCGACCCTCCGGGCCGGGTTACTTTTACGGGTAAAAGTAACCAAAACCCTCGCTCCACCCCGCCACCCCTGCGGGGTTCCCTGCGTTTCTCGCCAGCGACGGGGCGCGCATAACTCGCTGCGCTCAGACAGATGCGCGCCGTTTTCCGTCGCCGGCTGCGATACTCGGTGGCGTGGAAGTCGGGCTATCCTACGAAGCCTAAACTTAGAATGAAGTTTTTATATGAAGGACAAGCGGATTGGCAGGCTGTATATCAGTGCGCCTTCCCGTTCAGCCTGTCGAGCATCGCAGGGCTGAGCGGAGATACGCGTGAAATTGTCTGAGCCGCAACGCGGCGAGTTTTTTCACGCGCCGCTCAGACCGAGAAGCGCAGAGTACCCGCAGGGCAGGCTGACCGGGGAAAGGCTTTTGGATACTTTTGGCCACAAAAGTATCTCGCCACAAGCCGTCAGGCCGGGCGAAATGCCTTTAGTCCGTCAATCCTTTTTCCACCGTCATCTGCAAAGAATCTTTAGTTCTTGATACCCACGCCACGATTGAGCAGGCGCAGACTGAAACCGGTCAGGACTACGATAAACAGCACCACAATACCCAGCGCCGCGCCGATGGGAATATCCGAAACCCCCAGCAGGCCGTATCGGAATGCGTTCACCATGTAGAGTATGGGATTGGCCAGTGACACTGTCTGCCAGAACTCCGGCAACATGCTGATGGAGTAGAACACCCCGCCAAGGTAGGTCAGCGGGGTCAGCACGAAGGTCGGCACAATGGAGATGTCATCAAAGCTCTCGGCATAGACCGCGTTGATGAAACCGGCCAGGGAGAACAGGATCGCGGTCAGCACGAACACTGTCAGGGTCCAGACGTAACTCTGCACCTGGATATCGGTGAAGAATAGCGACACCCCGGTCACCGCGATCCCCACCAGTACGCCGCGCGCCACGCCACCGGCCACGTAACCGGCCAGGATCACCCAGTTGGGCACCGGCGAGATGATCAGCTCCTCCACGTGGCGCTGGAACTTGCTGCTGAAAAATGACGACACCACGTTGGAGTAGGAGTTGGTGATCACCGCCATCAGGATCAGTCCCGGCACGATAAAGTCGATATAGCTGAAACCATCCATCTCACCGATCCGGGAACCGATCAGGTTGCCGAAAATGATGTAGTAGAGCACGGTGGTGATCACGGGAGGCAGAATGGTCTGCAGCCAGATCCGGGTGAAACGCAGCAGCTCCTTGGTAAATATGGTCTGAAAAGCGGTCAGGTAGCGGCTGAAACGGCTCATTTCGACGCTCCGTTCCGGCTGTTCTCCACCATGTTCATGAATAACTGCTCCAGTCTGTTCTGTTTATTGCGCAACGAGGTGATACCGATCCCCTGCCGGGTAAGCTGTTCGAACAGCTGGTTGATACTCTGCTCACTGCTGACCGACACTTCCACCCGCTGCTCATCCAGCCGTTTCAGCTCAAAACCCTGTAGCCGGGGCAGCTCCGCCACCTCATCGCGCAGATTCAGGATAAAGGTCTCGGTACGCAGCTGATGCAGCAGCTGATCCATGCGGGAGTGCTCCACCAGACGCCCCTGGTTGATAATGGCGATATTGCGGCACAGGCTCTCCGCCTCTTCCAGGTAGTGGGTGGTGAGGATGATGGTGGTGCCCTGTCGGTTCAGCTCAACCATGAACTCCCACATGGAGCGGCGGATCTCCAGATCCACGCCGGCGGTCGGCTCATCAAGTATCAGCAGTTTTGGCTGGTGCACCAGGGCCCTGGCAATCATCAGCCGGCGTTTCATGCCACCCGAGAGGGTACGGGACATCTGGTGCCGCTTGTCCCACAGATCCAGTTGTCGCAGACTCTGTTCGGCGCGTCGCCACGCCTCTTTCCGGGGAATACCGTAGAAGCCGGCCTGATTGACCACGATCTCGCCAATCGGCTCCCACATGTTGAAATTGAACTCCTGGGGTACCAGGCCGATGCAGGACTTCACTCCTTCCGGATCGCGATCCAGATCGTGACCAAACACCCGCACCTGACCAGAGGTCTTGTTGACCAGGGAGCTGATGATGCCGATAGCAGTGGACTTGCCGGCCCCGTTGGGCCCCAGCAGGGCAAAAAAGTCGCCCTCCTGTACGGTGATATCGACCCCTTTCAGGGCCTCAAAACCGTTCTTGTAGACCTTTTTCAGGCCCCTGATTTCGAGTGCATTCATGGGTTATGGATAAATCCGGATAGCTGATCTGGGTAGCGGACGAACAATAGAGGAAACAGCGGCACCGGATCAACCGCCCGGGCACGTCACACAACCATTGGCAAAAATATTACGCCTATATGGAGCCGTTAATGATGAAATCAACCGCACAAGCCGCGCTTCCGGCTGACCGCCAAGAGCAATCCATATTCGTAACAGGTTCGGATCACCCGGACAGTCCGTCGGCTTTATCGGTCCACCTGACCGATGACCCGGTTCACCAACCCTGCCAAAGGCAGGGAGACGACCAGGGCAAAATCGATATAATGGGAAAAAATGTACCGGGTCTCCCGGCCATTATCCCTTTCCCTGAGGTACAGGCATGAACAGAATCACTATAGTCGGGGCCGGATTCGCTGCCCTGACCGCCGTGCAGAAACTGCGCGCCGCCGATCCCACCGCTGAAATCACCCTGGTGGCACCGACCCCCGAATTCTCCTACCTGCCCGGCACCATCTGGATTCCCGCCGGACTGCGCCAGCCCGAGCAACTGAAAGTCGACCTGAACAACTTCTTCCGCCGCATGGGGGTCAACTACTACCAGGGATCAGCTACTGGACTCAAGGCAGAGGGAAGAGTCCTGGTCACCGACCAGGGAGAGATCGAAAACGACGGCCTGATCATCTGTTCCGGCGGGCGCTTCATCAAGAAACTGCCTGGCATTGAACACGCCATCACCCCCTGTGAAGGGATACCGGCAGCGGTCCGGATCCGCGACCGGCTGCGGGAACTTCAGGAGGGCACCATCGCCGTTGGGTTTGCCGGCAATCCCAAGGAGCCCTCCGCCATGCGCGGTGGCCCGATGTTCGAATTTCTGTTTGGTATCGATCAACAGCTGCGTAATGAAGGACGACGGGATCGCTTCAAACTGATCTTTTTCACCCCGGCACCGGAGCCCGGCAAGCGACTCGGACCCAAGGCGGTGGCGGGCCTGTTGCGGGAGATGCAAAAACGCGGCATTGAGACCCACCTGGGCCACAAGATGAAACAGTTCACCGACAACAAGGTAGTCACCGAGGGCGGGGAGTTTGACGCCGACCTGATCCTGTTCATGCCCGGCATGACCGGTAACCAGTGGTTTGACAACACCGACCTGCCCCGCTCGCCAGGTGGCCTGGTGAAGGCGGATGCCCAGTGCCGGGTGGAGGGGATGCCGCGGGTCTACGTGGCCGGCGATTCCGGCAGTTTCCCCGGTCCCGACTGGATGCCCAAACAGGCGCACATGGCCGATCTGCAGGCGGAAGCCTCCGCTGCCAATCTGCTGGCCGAGCTGAACGGGCAACAACCGACCCGCACGTTCAAGGTGGAGCTGTTCTGTATTGTGGACAGCCAGACCCGGGGCAGCCTGGTGGCCCGCACCAGCAAACGCAATATCGCCCTGCCCCAGATGCGGGCGTTCCATTGGCTGAAGCGGCTGTTCGAGTGGTGGTACCTGCGCCAGTATCGCTGAACCGACAGCGGCTGACCTCTATCCCCCGAACGGCCGGCTATTTACCCGGACGTACCAGGCCGCCGAGGCCCATCTCGTCGAGGGATTTCTCCATCAGTTCACGGACCTGCCGGGCGTCGGTCATGCGCAGCGCCGCCTGCAGCAGGCTCTTTGCCCTGGCCCGACTGTAACTGCGGATAACCCACTTGATCTTAAGCAGACTGCCGGCACTCATGCTGAGGCTGTCCACCCCCATGCCGAGCAGCAGCACAGCCGCCAGCGGATTGCCGGCCAGCTCACCACAGACACTGACCGGCCGTTGGTAGGTGGCCGCGCCCTCCACAATCTGCACCAGCGCCCGCAGCACCACCGGATGCATATCATCAAAGATCGCCGCGACCCGGGGGTTGTTCCGGTCCACCGCCAGCAGATACTGGGTCAGGTCGTTGGTGCCCACGGAGAGGAAATCGACCCGGCGGGCAATCTCGTCAATCTGGTAGACCGCCGACGGCACCTCGATCATCACTCCCACCGGCGGCAATTCGGCCTTGTACCCCTCTTCCAGCAACTCCTCATGGGCGCGCTGGATCAGCATCTGCAGCTCTTCTACTTCGGAGACCTTGGTGATCATGGGCAGCATGATCCGCAGATTGTTCAGGCCGATGTTGGCCCGGATCATGGCCCGGATCTGAGTCAGAAAGATCTCCGGATGATCCAGCGAAATGCGCACGCCGCGCCAGCCGAGGAACGGGTTGGACTCGGTGAACGGGAAATAGGGGAGCGGCTTGTCACCACCGATATCCAGAGTACGCAGGATCACCGGGCGGGGTGCGAACATGGTGAGCATGCGCTGATAACTCTCCACCTGCACCTCCTCACCGGGGAAACGGTCCCGCACGATGTAGAGCAGTTCGGTACGGTGCAACCCCACACCCTCCGCCTCATTCATCCCCATATCCATCACATCGGAGATCAGTCCGGTATTCAGGTAGAGCGGAACGGTTACGCCATCGGTGGTCTCGGACTTCAGGCCGCGCATCATCTCCAGTTCACTGGAGATCTCGGACTCCTCCTGGGCCAGGCGTGCATACTCATCGGTGACCGATGGATCGGGAGAGACGTAAACCCGACCCCGATAACCGTCGATGATGATATCCAGCCCCTCCAGCCGACCGACCGGCAGTTCGCTCACCCCCATCACGGCCGGGGCACCCATGGCCCGTGCCAGGATGGAGACGTGGGAGGAGCTGGAACCCTTGGCGGAGACGATACCGGCCAGCCGTTCCGGCGGCACCTCCGCCAGCTGTACCGGGCTGATATCGTCTCCCACCAAAATGGTCTTTTCCGGAAAATTCATCTCCCGTGGCTTTTCCGTCTGCAGATGCATCAACAGGCGGCGGCCGAGATTGCGAATATCGGATGCCCGCTCCCGGAGATAGACGTCATCCATGTTATCGAACATCCGGGCGTGGGTTTCGATAGTGTCGCGCAGCGCCCCCTGCGCCCACTGTCCCTGTTCAATGCGCAGTACCGTCTGGTTCACCAGGGTATCGCTGCCAAGCATCAGCAGCAGCGCATCGAACAGCGCCAGCTCTTCCACCGGCAACTCTTTGGAGAGCCTGTTCTTGACGTTCTCCAGCTCCTGCCGGGTCAGGGAGACCGCATCCTTGAAAGCAGTGACATCGGCCTCGACATTGTCCGTGGTACGACTCGGCACCGCATCCAGATCCGCCAACTGATAGGCGACCACCGCCTGCCCCGTCCCCACACCGGGCGAGGCCGGCTGCCCGCTCAGATAACGATTGAGCGGTTTGCGTGAGGGCTGCAGCTGGTTCAGTTCGCCACTGGCCCGGGCATGGGTAATAGCCCCGGCCAGTTGTGCCGCCAGGGTAAACAGGAAGGTGACCTCGTTGTCATCAAACTTGCGCGACTCCACCTGCCGCACCACCAGCACCCCCAAAACCTTGCGATTCTGGATAATGGGTACACCCAGGAAACCCCGATACTGGGTCTCACCGGTGGAGTGCTTGGCCAGGTAGCGGGGATGCTCCGTGGCATCATCCAGGTTGACCGTCTCGGCCCGTTCACAGACCAGGCCCACCAGGCCGCGATGCATGGGCAGGCTGACCTTGCCGACCGCATCCTGGCGCAGACCTTCGGTAGCCAGCAGCACGTGCTCACGCCGGTCGAAATCGGTCAGATAGACCGAGCAGACATCGGTTTTAATCGCCTGCTTGACCCGCTTCACAATTACATTGAGCGCCTCACCCAGGTCCGGTGCGGCGTTGACCTCTTGTACTATCCGGTGAAGTATCTCAAGCATGCTCTCGTCTGATCAGGTTGTGTTGCCAAATGCGGGGTACGTTGCCGGGCAGCAACGCAGATACCCTGTCCCGCCCGGGGTGGTCCGGGCATCCGGGTAGTTCCAACCGGCACCCCACTTCAGGATGCCGATCGGTTGGGTTGGTTACGGGCGCCGATTCTGGCGCAGATAGTTGGCCTGTGTCCGGGCGGGCGGGCCTTCCGGAAACAACAACGGCGCCAGCTCTTCAAGCGCCCGCACGTAGACCTTGCGCTTGAAGTAGACCACTTCGCGTAACGGATGCCAGTACTTTACCCAACGCCAACTATCAAATTCCGGCTTGGGGGCGTGATCCAGGCAGAAATCTGTCTCTTCACACAGCACCCGCAGCAGATACCAGAGCTGTTTCTGGCCGATGCACAACGGCTTGCAGTGGCGGCGCAGAAACCGTTTCGGCAAACGGTATTTCAGCCAGTCTGACGTCACACCCATGATCTCCACCTGGTGCTGACGCAGCCCCACTTCCTCTTCGAGTTCACGAAACATCGCCTCTTCCGGCGTCTCGCCCTCGTTGATCCCGCCCTGGGGGAACTGCCAGGCATCCTGCCCTATTCGTCTACCCCAGAACAGTTGCCGCTGATTATTGCAAAGTATGATACCGACGTTAGGTCTATACCCTTCTGAATCAATCAAAGGAAAACCTATCTAAAATCAATAAACTGACTTGATTGTTCCATAATTTACCGTACCCCGGCAACCACCAGCACACATATCCGGCAGCTTGCCGGAACCGAAACGGGTCAGGTTTTCCCTCCCGGCATGACTTATATCGCTGCAGCTTTCCAGGTTAAAATGCTCGCCCCCGACACATGAGGAGCATAAACCTTGGCTTTAGCGATATTCGATCTCGACAACACCCTGCTGGATGGCGACTCCGACCACCTCTGGGGGGTATTCCTGGCCGAGCAGGGGATTGTGGATGGGGAGTGGTATGAGCGCGAAAACAACCGTTTCTACCAGGAATATAAGGAGGGACGACTGGATATCTTCGAATTCCTGCGCTTCTCCCTCAAGCCGTTGAGTGAGCATCCGCCGGCCCAGTTGCAACAGTGGCACCAGGCATTTATGCGGGAGAAGATCGAACCGATCCTGCTACCCGCCGCCCGCGCGCTGGTGGACAAACACCGGGCCGCCGGTGACACCCTGATGATCATCACCGCCACCAATGCCTTTGTGACAGCGCCGATCGCCGCAGCTTTCGGCATCGATAACCTGATTGCCACCGAGCCGGAGATGGTTAATGGACGCTACACCGGCAGGGTAGCGGGCACCCCCTGTTTTCAGGAGGGCAAGGTGGTCCGGTTGCAACAGTGGCTGGAACAGCATCAGCAGAGTCTTGCCGGCAGCAGTTTCTACAGCGACTCCCACAACGACCTGCCCCTATTGAACCAGGTCGAGCGTCCGGTCGCAGTGGACCCGGATGAGATCCTGGCACAACATGCCAATACCCACGGCTGGCCCATCATCAGTCTGCGCCAGTGAACCACATGCTATAGTCAGGCTATCCATAGGGCTTACATGGCAGACTGAGAAACCAATGAAGCAAAAACCCTTTCTTCTGATAATGGTGGTTCTGATCGGCGTTATTATCTATGCCTATAACGCGCCGGAGAAATCCCCGGAATCGGCCAGCACCCTGACGCCGAAGCAGTATATTGAGCTGGTGGAGAAGAAAAAGGAGGCGCGGAGGGCTCAGGACAAGCAGGACGAGACCAGGGAGAGCAATAAAACCAGGTAATAAACCTGAATCCCTTCTGGGAGTAACAGGCGCCCCACCACTGGCCGGGCCGGCAGACCAGATTCCGACTAGCGTTATTCGATAAACTCCAGCGGGTTTCGTTGTGGCGGGTTTTATGGGAATGGGCAGATAGTTTCCGGCAAAAACGCTTGCAGATGGATGCAGACCCCGCCCTTAGAATCTTCTGCAGACTGAGCGCTCATCCGGGTTTTCCACCGCATCCACGATGGCGTTGATAAACTGGCCCAGTTCGTCGGTACTCAATACATCCAGAATCCGGTTGAGCAGTTTCGGGTCCACCAGCGCCTGCACGGAACGCCCGTCGCTGAGATTGACGCTGACCCCGGCAGTATGCACATGCTCGGTTTCGTCGGCCTGCTCCACGAACAGCGCTTCGTTCATATCCAGCATCTCGTCATAGTAAGCCTCGATGTCATCCATCAGGCTGTCATCGGTATCTTCCGGCAAGCGCACCATAAAGCCCTGGGTTTCACTGGCGGAGAGCGGTTGCAGCCCTTTATCTTCCAGAAAAGTGATGAATTGCTGCCAGGGACGTTCGTCAAAAAAGATATATTCCAGCATGGAGGGGACCTTGATCCTGCTATAACGGGTATGCAGCAACATTCTTCACATTCAAGGCCTGAATGCAAGAATCGGCCATTGCCAGCCCCTATGCCCGGTGGATTGATCGAGCGCAAGATCCCGGCAAATACCCTCATTGTTCCAAGGATTCCCTGCTCAAACGGGAGTGCCGGAAGGAGATGAATTACGCTATAGTGGACTGAGCCGAATGTATTCGCTATTGCATTCACACTATTGGAAACCATGGACTCCAAAATGACCGGAGACAATCCATATCAGAACACACAGGCCATGCATGGAAGCGGGGAACAGGACCCGTTCAACCTGCTCCAGATCCTGATCGGTATTCAGCAGTCGTCCCACTACATCCCGGAAGAGGCAATCCAGCATCTCGCTGAGTCACTCGGCCTGAGCCGGACGTTTATCCTCGGAGTGATCGAGTTCTACAGCTTCCTGCACCGCTCACACCGCGGCGACTATGAAGTTCTGTTCAGCGACAACATCACTGACCAGATGCAGGGCAGCCGACTGCTGGCTGAGCGTCTCGCCAGCCGGCTATCAGTCAAAATCGGCCAGACCCGCGACGATCAGCGAGTCAGTATCGACTACACCTCCTGTACCGGCATGAGCGACCAGGGGCCGGCGGCACTGGTCAATGGCCGCACCGTTATTGGCCTGACGCCGGAACGGATCGATCAGATTGCGGCGCTGGTGGAACAGGCCGTGCCCCTTGCCGAGTGGCCGGCCGATCTGTTCCTTGTTCACGACAGGGTTGAGCGCCGCGACCTGGTACTCAGCGCTGACTATACCCCGGGAGCCGCACTGCGACGCCACCAGACCGAGGGTACAGCGGTAATTCTTGACCAGCTGAGCCAGGCCGGACTGCGGGGCTGTGGTGGGGCCGGTTTCAACACGGCACAAAAGTGGCAGATCTGCGCCGACACTACCGCTGCCGAGCACTATGTGGTCTGCAATGCGGACGAAGGGGAACCCGGCACCTTCAAGGATCGTTACCTGCTGCAGGCGGAAGCGGACCGGCTGTGCGAGGGTATGACCCTGTGCGCGGCTGTTATCGGCGCCCGCCAGGGATTCATCTATCTGCGGGGCGAATATCGCTACCTGCTGGAACCGTTGCAACGCACCCTGCAACAGCGTCGGGAGCAGGGCCTGTTGGGTCCCAACATCCTGGGCCAGGAGGGTTTCGACTTCGATATCCACATCCACCTGGGAGCCGGCGCCTATATCTGTGGTGAAGAGTCGGCCCTGATCGAATCACTGGAGGGCAGACGCGGCATTCCCCGGATCCGTCCCCCCTTCCCGGTAACCCGGGGCTACCGGGACATGCCCACCGTGGTGAACAATGTAGAGACCTTTATCAACGCCGCCATGATCACACAACACGGTGCGGAGTGGTTCTGTTCCGTCGGTACCGCCAAATCCCCCGGCACCAAGTTGCTCAGCATTTCGGGTGATTGCGATCAACCGGGCATCTATGAATTCCCCTTCGGCACCTCCATAAACGACATACTGGCGGCCTGCGGAGCTCACCACACCCAGGCGGTGCAGATCGGTGGGGCCGCGGGTCGACTGATAGCGCCGAATGAATTCGACCGCGTCCTGGCCTTTGAGGATCACGCCACCGGTGGATCCTTCATGGTGTTCAACCAGGGCCGGGAACTGCTCAATGCCATTGATAACTTCACCCGGTTTTTCCGTCACGAAAGCTGCGGCTTCTGTACCCCCTGCCGGGTCGGTACCAGTATGTTGACCAAGCAGATGAAAAAAGTGATGGTGGGCCACGCCACTATCCGGGATCTTGATGAACTCAGTACCCTGGGCAATCTCATGCAACAGACCAGCCAGTGCGGCCTGGGACACACCGCCGCCAATCCAATTCTGGACGGCCTGGAGAAGTTCCCGGGCATTTTCCAGGCGCGCCTGCGCTCCACCAGTTTCGAGCCGGCATTTGACCTGGATGCATCCCTGGAAGAGGCCCGCAACCTGACTGGCCGCAACGACCCAGGCGCCCATGTTAAGGGAGGTGGCGTATGAGTGGCAGCTTCAGCATCGACGGTGTGACCGTACCGTTCACCGAGGGGCAGACCATCATGGATGCCGCCCTGGCCGCGAAGATCTATATCCCCCATCTCTGTCACAATCCGGAGTTCGTCCCCCAGGGCAGTTGCCGGTTATGTTGCGTGTCGGTTAATGATCGCATGGTCGCCGCCTGCACCACCCCGGCCGCTGACGGGCTGGAAGTGGCCAATGAGACCCACGAGATCACCACCCAGCGACGCCTGCTGTTGAAACTGCTGTTTGTCGAAGGTAACCACGTCTGCCCTGCCTGCGAAAAGAGCGGGGCCTGCCAACTGCAGGCGGTGGCCTACCACTGTGGCATGCTGGCCCCTGAGTTTGTCCACTTCTACCCGAAACGGGAGGTGGACGCCTCGCACCCGGAGATGATCATCGACTTCAATCGCTGCATCCTCTGTGAACTGTGTGTCAGGGCCAGCCGGGATTACGACGGCAAATCCGTGTTCAACATCAGTGGCCGGGGCATCAACGCCCACCTGACCGTCAACTCACCCAGCGGCAAGCTGGGCGACTCCAACTTCAGCGCCCATGACAAAGCGGCCCGGGTCTGCCCGGTGGGTGCCATCCTGCCCAGGAATCATGCCTACGAAACACCCATCGGCCAGCGCCTGTATGATCAGGAGTCGATCAGTCAGGTGGGAGACGTAGCCAGTCACCAGGAGCTCAGTGATGACTGACAAGATTAAAATCGCCACCGCCTCTCTGGCCGGCTGTTTCGGCTGCCACATGTCCCTGCTGGATATCGATGAGCGACTGATCGAGCTGGTGGCCCACGTGGAATTCGACCGGTCACCGCTGACCGACATCAAGGAGATCGGCCACTGCGACGTG
The DNA here is from genome assembly GCF_001007875.1 of Sedimenticola thiotaurini. Taxonomy (NCBI): domain Bacteria; kingdom Pseudomonadati; phylum Pseudomonadota; class Gammaproteobacteria; order Chromatiales; family Sedimenticolaceae; genus Sedimenticola; species Sedimenticola thiotaurini. The sequence continues at coordinate 2,035,795 of NZ_CP011412.1, forward strand.
GGCCTGATTGAAGGGGGTGTGTGCAATTCAGAGAATGTGGAGGTATTGAAGGCGTTTCGGCAACAATGCAATCTGCTGGTGGCGGTCGGGGCCTGCGCCATCAATGGCGGCATCCCGGCCATGCGCAACCACTACAGCCTGACAGAGTGCCTCGATGAGGCCTACCGCAACGGCACCAATATCGAGCAGCCCCAGATCCCCAGCGATCCGGAGTTGCCCCTGCTGCTGGACCAGGTCCACCCGATCCATGATGTGGTCTGGGTCGATTACTTCCTACCCGGCTGCCCCCCTTCCGGCGACACCATATTCACTTTCCTGGATGAACTGCTGTCGGGTAAACCGATCCAGTTCGCCTACAAGCAGATCCATTATGACTGACAACACGCCAACCGACATCAACCGCCTGGAGACCGCGAAGCATCCGGAAAAACTCCGGCGCATCGCCATTGAACCGATCACCCGGGTAGAGGGCCACGGCAAGGTCACCCTGCTGCTGGACGATGAAAACAGGATCCAGCAGGCGCGCCTACATATCGTGGAGTTCCGGGGATTCGAGAAGTTTATCCAGGGCCGTCCCTACTGGGAGTTACCGGTGCTGGTACAGCGACTTTGCGGTATCTGCCCGGTCAGCCATCACCTGGCGGCCGGCAAGGCGATCGATCAACTGGTCGGAGTGGACCAGTTGACCCCCACCGCCGAGAAAGTTCGCCGCCTGATGCACTACGGCCAGATTCTGCAATCCCACGCCCTGCACTTTTTCCATCTCTCCTCGCCGGACCTACTGTTCGGATTTGACAGCGACATCAGCCAGCGCAACGTGGTGGGACTCATCGAGCAGTATCCGGAACTGGCCAAACAGGGCGTGCTGCTGCGCAAATTTGGCCAGGAAGTGATCCGGGTCACCGCCGGCAAACGGATTCACGGCACCTGCGCCATTCCGGGCGGTGTCAACAAGTCTCTGGACAGCGGCGAACGGGATTACCTGAAACAGGATCTTGTCCAGATGATCGCCTGGGGACAGGAGGCGCTGGAACTGGCCCGCCGCCTGTTCCTGGAAGCGCGGGAGCAGCACCGGCGATTTGCCCGCATCGACACCCCGATGATGAGCCTGTGCCGCGACGACGGGGCGCTGGAGCTGTACCACGGCAACCTGCGGGTGGTCGCGGGCGATGGCAGCAAACTGCTGGATAACATTGATTCGCGGGATTATCACAAGCACATCCGGGAGCAGGTGAAATCCTGGAGCTACATGAAATTCCCCTATCTGCAACAGTTCGGCACGGAGCAGGGCTCCTACCGGGTCGGCCCCCTGGCCCGGATCAACAGCTGCGACTATATCGACACCCCACTGGCGGAACAGGCCCGGGTCGAGTTCCGCGCCCTGGAGCCAGACGGGCTGGTGCAGTCCACCCTCGCCTACCACTGGGCCCGCATGCTGGAACTGCTGCACTGTATCGAGAAGATCCAGCAACTGCTGGATGACCCGGACCTGCTGGGCGACGAGCTGACACGGACCGGGGAGATGGGCTCCCGGGGCATCGGCGTGATCGAGGCGCCCCGGGGTACCCTGATCCACGACTATGAAATCAACCCGGACGGTCTGGTGACCCGGGCCAACCTGATTGTCTCCACCACCCACAACAACCGGGCCATGAACGAATCGGTCAGGGCGGTGGCGGCGGATCTGTTCAATGGCCAGGAGATCACCGAGGGGATGCTGAACAGTATCGAGGTGGCGGTCCGCGCCTACGATCCCTGCCTCTCCTGCGCCACCCACGCCCTGGGCAAAATGCCCCTGGTAATTGAGTTGCAGGAGCCGGATGGGCGCATCGTCGACCGGTTGATCAAGGATACCCGGGGTGAACTGAGCCGTTGAGCCGCGCCCCGGTTGTCATTATCGGCTACGGCAATCCCTCCCGGGGCGACGACGCCCTGGGGCCGTTGCTGCTGGAGCGGCTGGAGCAGTGCCCGGATATCGCTGCCGGCATATATGAGCCGATCACCGATTTCCAGCTACAGATTGAACACGTCACCGATCTGGAGCAGCGTCAACTGCTGCTGTTTGCCGACGCCTCGGTCTCGGCCGAGGCACCGTACGGATTTAGCCGCCTGACCCCACTGCAGGATCACAGCTACAGCAGCCACAGTTTGAGTCCGGCCACCCTGCTGGCGGTTTTCGAACAGGTCTATGGAATCCCGCCGCCACCCGCCTACCTGCTGACCATGCCCGGTTACTCCTTTGAGCTGGGTCAGCCACTCAGCCCCCGGGCCGCCAGCTATTTCGAACAGGTGGTGGATTTTGTACGGGGATTGTTACAGCAGCCGCAGAGGGCGTTCTGGGACCGGGCAATTCGTCACTGAAGCGCGACCTGGCCCAACCCGGAATGAAAACAGGGGCTGCAGCCAGCACTGACTTCAACCCCTGCGGTTTGTCGATCAACCGACCGGTTGACCCGGCCGCTCTTCCGATCATCCCTGGTTGAAAAGCAAGCCCCCATCCGAGGCGTCGACCTGGATGGTATCTCCCGGGCCAAAGCGGCCACTGAGAATCTCCTGGGCCAGCGGATTCTCCAGCTGCTGGCGGATCGCCCGCTGCAGCGGCCGGGCACCGTAAACCGGGTCGAATCCGGCCTCGCCCAACCGATCCAGGGCCGCCTCGGTGAGTTTCAGCTCCATCTCGTGATCGGCCAGACGCTGCTCCAGGTAGCCCACCTGAATCTCCGTGATAGCGCGGATCTGCTCGCGACCCAGCGGATGGAAGACCACGATATCGTCCACCCGGTTGATGAACTCGGGACGGAAGTGCTGACCCACGACCTCCATCACGGCACGCTTCATATCCTCGTAACGCTCCTCGCCCGCCATGCTCTGAATCAGGTCGGAACCGAGGTTGGAGGTCATGATGATAACCGTGTTACGGAAATCCACCGTACGTCCCTGGCCATCGGTCAGGCGGCCATCATCCAGCACCTGCAACAGCACGTTGAACACATCCGGATGGGCCTTCTCCACCTCGTCCAGCAGGATCACCGAATAGGGCCGACGACGCACCGCTTCGGTCAGGTAACCACCCTCCTCGTAGCCCACGTAACCGGGAGGCGCACCGATCAGGCGTGCCACCGAGTGCTTCTCCATGAACTCGGACATATCGATCCGCACCATGGCCTCTTCTGTATCAAACAGGAAATCCGCCAGCGCCTTGGAGAGCTCGGTCTTACCGACACCGGTGGGACCCAGGAACAGGAACGAGCCGTTCGGCTGGCGCGGATCGGAGAGCCCGGCCCGGGAGCGGCGAATCGCATTGGAGACAGCGGAGATACCTTCGGCCTGACCGATTACCCGCTTGCCCAACTCCTCTTCCAGGCGCAGCAGCTTGTCTCGCTCGCCCTCCAGCATCTTGCTCACCGGGATACCGGTCCACTTGGAGATCACATCGGCAATCTCCTCCTCGGTCACCTTGTTGCGCAGCAGTTTCATCTCCTGCATCTCGGCCTGGGAGGCCATATCCAGCTGCTTCTCCAGCTCCGGTATACGGCCGTACTGCAGCTCAGACATGCGACCCAGATCACCGGCACGACGGGCGGTCTCCAGCTCCAGCCGGGCCCGTTCCAGGTCCTCCTTGATGTGGGCGGTACCCTGCAGGGCCGCTTTTTCCGACTTCCAGATCTCATCCAGATCAGAAAACTCCCGCTCCGCCTTCTCGATATCCGCCTCCAGCTGGGCCAAGCGCTTTTTCGAGGCGTCATCGGACTCTTTCTTAAGTGCTTCCCGCTCGATCTTCAGCTGTATCAGCCGCCGTTCGAGGCGATCCATCTCCTCCGGCAGGGAGTCGATCTCCATGCGGATCTGGGAGGCCGCCTCGTCGATCAGATCGATCGCTTTGTCCGGCAACTGACGGTCGGTGATGTAACGGGTGGAGAGGGTGGCAGCCGCCACGATCGCCGGGTCGGTAATATCCACGCCATGATGCAGCTCGTAACGCTCTTTCAGGCCACGCAGAATGGCGATGGTGTCTTCCACCGTCGGCTCATCCACCAGCACCTTCTGGAAACGCCGCTCCAGCGCCGCATCTTTCTCGATGTACTGGCGGTACTCATCCAGGGTGGTGGCACCGACGCAGTGCAGCTCACCCCGGGCCAGGGCCGGTTTGAGCATGTTGCCGGCATCCATGGCGCCTTCCGCCTTGCCGGCGCCCACCATGGTGTGCAGCTCGTCGATAAACAGGATGATCTGCCCCTCCTGCTTGGCCAGGTCATTCAATACCGCCTTCAGGCGCTCCTCGAACTCACCGCGAAACTTGGCGCCGGCGATCAAAGAACCCATATCCAGGGAGAGCAGACGTTTGTTTTTCAGTCCTTCCGGCACTTCGCCGTTGATAATGCGTTGCGCCAGTCCCTCCACGATGGCGGTCTTACCCACGCCGGGCTCACCGATCAGCACCGGGTTGTTCTTGGTACGACGCTGCAGGACCTGGATGGTACGGCGAATCTCGCTGTCCCGGCCAATGACCGGATCCAGCTTGCCCTGCTCGGCCCGCTCTGTCAGGTCGATGGTGTATTTCTCCAGCGCCTGGCGCTGCTCTTCCGCGTTGGGATCATTCACCTGCTGGCCACCACGCAGGTTTTCGATCACTTTTTCAATCGGCGCCTTGGCGGCCCCCGCTTTGCGCAGCAGATCACCCAGCTGCCCCTTGTCATCCAGGGCTGCCAGTACGAAGAGTTCACTGGAGATGTATTGATCCTTGCGCTGCTGCGCCAGTTTGTCGCACTGGTTAAGCAGTCGGCCCAGGTCATTGGAGATGTGTAGATCCCCGGCCGCGCCTTCTATACTGGGCAGCCGATCCAGGATATCCCCTAGGCCGGATCGCAGCTGGTTGATATTGACGTCCGCCTGACTCAACAGGTGGCGCACCGTGCCACCCTCCTGATCCAACAGCGCCAACATCAAGTGTACGGGTTCGATGAATTGGTGGTCCCGTCCCACCGCCAGGCTCTGGGCATCCGCCAGGGCCATCTGGAATTTACTTGTCAATCTGTCCATTCGCATGGAAATTACTCCGATATTTCTAAGGTTACCCAGGAGATGGGGCAATCGATATCGGAATTCAACTGAATATTCAGATCGCTAACGGGTTCTCTTGATCCTCGTCACCTTCCAGGATGCCCTGTACCAGGGTCTGTAACTGATCCCGGCCCCAGGCTTCGGGATAGATCACGGAAGCGGCCTTTATGCGTGCCCGACTGCGTAGCAGCACACCGCCGAACACGCTCCCGGCACCACGAATGCCGCTGATACGGTGCGGATAGATGGGTGCGCCGGTGATCTGGGAAAGACGGATGGCACCGGCCTTGATGCGGCGGGGTGGATCCGAATCCAGGTGGATCCGGCCATGGGGAAACAGCGCCACCACTTCACCACTGCGCAGACAGCGCAACGCCTCCCGCAACGCCTGTTCCGGGCGCTTTTCCCGATCCACCGGAATGCAGCCGATAGCCCGGAACAGCCAGTTGAGGCCGAAGCGCTGATACTCTTCCCGGGCAATGATAAAGCGCAGCGGACGGCGGGCCGAGGCGGCCAGCAGCAGGGGATCGAGTCCCGACACGTGATTCGCCACCACAATCGCCGGGCCTTTCTTCGGCAGACGCATGCCGATCCGGTTGAGCCGATGATAGCGATAACAGAACAGCCGATTGAGCCCATCCAGCAGATTGACCCAGTCGTGCCCCCAGTCGACCCGGTTGGCACGGCGGCAGGCCCGGTAGAGCCGCTGCAGCGACCACAGCAGCAGGGCGATCAGCAGGAACCAGAGAATGACATCTATGGATGGCATACACACTCCAGCCGCAGGGTGGACACAGTTTCGTACCCACGCCAATAGTATGAAGACGAAATCCTGCCCGGATACACCAGAGCGCTCCGGACAGGACTATTTTTTCGACTTGCCACCTTTCTGGTAAACCTTGCGCTGAAACAGGTCGGTACGCCGGCTCACCACCCGGTCGATAAACAGCATGCCGTCCAGATGATCCAGTTCATGCTGCACGGCGCGTGCCTCGTAACCTTCCATTTCGTACTCCAGCGGTTCACCCCAGGGATCCTGGGCACGGATCCTGATCCGGGTGGCTCGAATCACGTTACCGGTATAGTCAGGCACCGACAGGCACCCCTCCCGGCCCATCTCGAACCCGTCCCACTCGGTGATCTCCGGGTTTACCAGAATCATGTAGCCATGATTGGGCACCGGTTTCCGGGTATTGGAGACATCCACAATCACGATGCGTTGAAACCGCCCCACTTGGGGGGCGGCGATGCCGACCGCGGCGGGGCCGTCACGCCGGGTCTGCTCCAGGTCATCGATAAAGGCGCGCAGTTCATCATCAAACCGTTCGACCGGCTCCGATACCTGCTTCAGCCGTTCATCGGGTATTTTTAAAATTTCCAGAACTGCCATTGTTATCCAATCAGTGTCTCAATCGGCGACACCTGCACATCGATATCACCCAGATTATCCAATGCCGCTTCCAGCGACTCCAAGGGCAGGTCCGTATACCCCTGGATATGCATGATGTAGACCGGTCGCTCGCTGGAACCGGCCACGTCCGACTCCAGTTCCAGTATGTTCAACCCCTGCTCGGCCAGCAATCCGGTCACCTGGGCAACAATGCCGGCACGATCGGCACCGGTCACCCGCACCTGGATATTGGGCACCACGTGTTGATGCAGTGAACCGGCAATTTCATCCACATGCATATGCAACCCCAGGGCATCCGCCACCGGTTGCAACACCGATTCAACGGTGCCCTCGCCGGTCACCATCATCATGATGGTGAAGTTACCCCCCAGGCGGATCATCGAGGCCTCGCCCAGATTCCAGCCCGCCTGGTACAGGGCATTAGTGACCTGCCCCACGATGCCGGGCTGATCGGCGCCGACCAGGGTCAGCATTTTCCAGTCATTCATCTCTCTTTCCCCCGTTGTTAAACGGTTGTTATTTCAATTCGTCGGGCGGCCACCCAGCACCTGCGCTAACCTTCCCCCGGTCACCCGGAAAGCCAGGCAACAGCGCCCTATTCCATCCAGATCATGGACGCCATGCGTCCTGTCACTCCATCACGCCGATAGGAGAAGAAGCGTTCGCGGTCGGTTACTGTACAGTAATCCCCGCCGCCGATAAAACCGACCCCGGCCCGTTCCAGGCGCAACCGGGCCAGCCGGTAGATGTCTGCCAGCCAGTGTCCCGGCCGGCCCGGTTGAAACGCGTTATCGGCCCGGGGATCATCCTGCAGAAAGCGCGCCCTGACCTCGGCACCCACCTCGAAGGCGGCCGGCCCAATGGCCGGACCCAGCCACACCAGCAGCTGCTCGGCCGGATCATCGAAGCCCGCCAGGGTCGCCTCCAGCACGCCATCGGCCAGCCCGCGCCAGCCGGCATGGGCCGCCGCGACCCGGTTGCCGGCGCGGTTGCAGATCAGCACCGGCAGACAATCGGCGGTCATCACTACGCACACCTGTCCGGGATGACCGGTGATGCTGGCATCCGCCTCCCGGTCCGCCAGGTCTGAAGCACACTCCAGCACCCGGGTACCATGCACCTGATTGAGCCAGAAGGGTGTGGCTGGTGCACCGGCGGCCATTTGTAGTCGTCGACGATTCTCGGCGACGGCGGCCGGATCATCCCCCACGTGATCGCCCAGATTGAGTGTGTCAAACGGCGGCCCACTCACGCCGCCGCGGCGGGTCGATATCACGGCGCGCACATTGGCCGGGGCCGGCCAGTCCGGCAGCAGCAGATCAGGCTGGGCCTCAGGCATGCTGACAATCCTCCCGCAGCGTCTCCAGCAACTGTTGCATATCCTCCGGCAGGGGTGTCTCCCACTCCATCCACTCGCCGCTGGCCGGATGGGTCAGCCCCAGTTTCAGGGCATGCAGGGCCTGGCGATGGAAACGGCGCAGGGCGTCACGCAGCTGTTCCGAGGCCCCGGCTGGCTGACGCAGCCGGCCCGCGTAAACCGGATCACCCACCAGCGGATAGCGCAGGTGAGCCATGTGCACCCGAATCTGGTGGGTACGGCCTGTCTCCAGTTTGACCTTCAGATAGGTATGGGCACGGAACCGCTCCAGTACCCGGTAGTGGGTCACCGCCTCCTTGCCGGCCGGATGGACCGCCATCTTGATACGCTGGGTCGGGTGGCGACCGATCGGCTCATCCACCGAGCCACCCGCGGTCATCACCCCGGTGGCGATGGCCCGGTACTCCCGGTCAAATTCCCGGGCCTGCAACTGCTCCACCAGGGACTTGTGGGCCGCCGGCGTCCGGGCTATCACCAGCAATCCGGTGGTCTCTTTATCGAGCCGGTGCACAATACCGGCCCGGGGCAACTGGATCAGTTCCGGGTCATGGTGCAGCAGGGCATTCTGCAGCGTGCCATCGGGATTACCGGCGGCCGGATGCACCACCAGTCCAGCCGGTTTGTTGATCAGGATAAGGGCCTCATCCTCATAAACAATATCCAGATCGATCGCCTGCGGCTTGCACTCCACCTGATCCTCCAGGCGTGCCTCCAGGTCCACCCATTCACCGCCGATCACCTTGTCCCGTGGCCGACAGGTGACTCCATCCAGGGTCACCAGACCCTCTTTAACCCACTGCTGCAGACGGCTGCGGGAGTAATCGGGAAACAGCTGGGCCAGGGCCTGATCGAGCCGTTTGCCCGCCAGTTCGATCCCGACCTGGGCCCTAAGATGTTCTACTCGTTCAGACAATGCCGCCGCTCCCGATCGTCCACTGTAAGGATAAAAAAGGGAGAGTTTACCCCATTCGGCCCCGCCGGGCCTCCCGAACCGGAACGGGAAATCACGGGCGCTGTCTGTAACCGGGTGTCGTGTCGCCCGGCCGGCACCTTTCGGGTATACTTTTCGGTTATATTCATCATCCGGTTCGCATCGCCAATGGCCAAATATCCCATATTCACTGCTCTGCTCATCCTGTTACTGCTCTCCGGCTGCTCCCTGCTGCCCAAGGAGGAGGACGAAACCATCGGCTGGAGCGCCCAGAAATTCTATAGCGAGGCCAGCTTCGCCATGAACGAAGGCGATTACGAGACCGCTATCCGGTATTTTGAAGGACTGGAATCCCGCTACCCCTTCGGACGTTTTGCCATGCAGGCGCAACTGGACGTGGCCTACGCCCATTACAAGGATGGCAATCCAGAAGCCGCCATTGCTGCCGCCGATCGCTTCATCCGGCTGCATCCACGGGACGCCCACGTGGACTACGCCTACTACCTGAAGGGGATTGTTAACTTCAATCGCAACCTGAGTTTCATTACCCGGTTTATCCCGACCGATACGTCCCAACGTGATCCCGGCTCCACCATTGACTCTTTCAACGACTTCGCCGAACTGGTACGCCGCTTTCCGGAGAGCCCCTATGCGGAGGATGCCCGCAAGCGTATGTACTATCTGCGCAACAACCTGGCCGCCCATGAGATTCATGTGGCCCGTTACTATATGAGACGGGGCGCCTACCTGGCGGCTGCCAACCGCTGCGTTACCGTGGTGGAAAAGTACCAGCGCACGCCGGCGGTCAAGGATGCCCTGGAGATCATGATCCAGGCCTATGACAAACTGGGACTGGAAGAGCTCTCGGCGGATGCCCAGCGGGTGCTGGCGCTGAACCTGGAGAACGGCGCCCTGCAGGTACCGGAGAGTGACTATGAGGAGAAGTCGCTAGGCAAAGCGATCTGGGACTACCTGGAACTGGACAAGAACTGAACCAGCGCGATCCATCCGGTCTGACAAAACAGAAGGGGGCGCCGGCGGGCGCCCCCTTCTGTCTGTTGTAACCGATTGTCAGATCGCGGTTTCGTCTTCCTCGCCGGTGCGAATCCGCACCACCTTCTCGACGCTGGTCACAAAGATCTTTCCATCACCAATCTTGCCGGTTTTGGCGGCACTGGTGATGGCTTCGATACAGTCATCCAACTGGTTTTCGTTGATCACCACCTCGATCTTCACCTTGGGAAGAAAGTCCACCACGTACTCCGCTCCACGATAGAGCTCTGTGTGACCTTTTTGTCGACCGAACCCTTTTACCTCACTGGCCGTCATACCGGTGATCCCGACAGCGGACAGTGCTTCCCGCACATCGTCCAGTTTAAAAGGCTTAATAATCGCGTCGACTTTTTTCATTGTTTCCAGGCTCCTGTTAACACCTTACCGCATCGGCGGCAGATTTACTGTTTCATGGATACGCACATCTTACCGGAATTAAAGCCACCGGTAAGGTAGTGGAATAGATTTCGCTGCAATCGGGCAGCGCCGCTAGAATCCGTTGGTCAGGGGATAGCGCCGGTCCCGGCCGAAGGCACGCTGACTGATCTTGACCCCCGGCGGCGCCTGGCGACGCTTGTACTCGTTACGATCCACCAGCCGCACCACGCGGCGCACATCCGCCTCGTCGAAACCGGCCGCCACTATCTCATCGACCCCTTTGTCCTGCTCGATATACATCGCCAGGACCGGATCCAGGATCTCGTAGGGTGGCAGGGAGTCAGAGTCTTTCTGATCCGGTGCCAGTTCCGCCGACGGGGGACGCTCAATCACCCGGCGCGGAATCACTTCGCCGGTCCGGTTACGGTACTCAGCCAACCGGTAGACCAGCAGCTTTGGCACATCCTTGATCGGGGCGAATCCCCCGGCCATGTCGCCGTACAGGGTGGCATAGCCAACCGACATCTCGCTCTTGTTACCGGTGGTCAATAGAATTTTGCCAGTCTTGTTGCTGATGGCCATCAACAGCACCCCCCGGCAACGGGCCTGTATATTCTCTTCAGTAGTATCGCGTGGAGCATCGGCAAAGGCCGGTTTCAGCAGATCCAGAAAGGCGTTGAACGCTGGCTCAATGGGGATAGTCTGGTGTTTTACACCGAGGAGTTCCGCCTCCTTTATCGCGTCCTCATTGCTCATATCCGCCGTATAGCGGGACGGCATCAGCACCACTTCCACCTGGTCGGCACCCAGGGCATCCACTGCAATCGCCAGGGTCAACGCCGAGTCGATCCCACCGGAGAGCCCCAGTACCGCCCCTTTAAAACCGTTTTTCCGCACATATCCCCGCACACCACTGACCAGAGCAGTGTAGACCGCCTCCTCTTCAGGGAGCAGCGGAGCCACTGGGGCCGCAACGGGAAGCAGCTGACCTTCCTGCTCGACAAACTCCACCAACGGCTGATCCTCGCGGAAAAAAGCCGCCCGCTGGGTAATCTCCCCCCGGGGATCGACCACGAAGGAGCCGCCATCAAACACCAGTTCGTCCTGCGCCCCCACCAGGTTGAGATAGATAATTGAAAGCCCGGTCTCCTGGGCCCGCTTCTGCAGCAGGGTCTCCCGTTCCGGCGCCTTGCCGGCATGGAACGGTGACGCATTCAGATTGAGGAGAATCTTCGCCCCCGCCTCGGCGGCGGAGGCGGCCGGGGTCCGGTACCAGATATCCTCACAGATAGTGACGCCGACCGGCACACCCTGCAACTCGAACACACAGGGCTGATCACCCGACTCGAAATAGCGCTTCTCATCAAATACGCTGTAGTTGGGCAGCAGCGATTTGAAATATTCGGCAATAACCACACCGTCCCGAATTACGCCGGCGGCGTTGTACAGTTTGCCGTCCTGACATTTCGGGTAACCCAGGATCACATCAATACCGCGACATTCACGACACAGACGCTGCAGTTCCGTCTCCACCCGGGCAATCAGTTCCGGACGCAGCAGCAGATCCTCCGGGGGATAGCCGGTCAGCGTCAGTTCCGGGAACACCACCGCATGGGCCTGCTGCTGATCGCGGGCCACCCGCATCGCCGCCAGAACCCGGTCGGCATTGCCGCGGATATCGCCTACCAGCAAGTCGATTTGTGCTAAAGATATTCTCGGGCCCAAGGAACCACCTATTTAAAGTGCCGGTACAAAGCGGCATCAGCTGAAAAACCGCCCCCTAAAATCAAGAAACCGCCACCGACCTGACGGCCGGGGCGGCATATGATACCCAAAATCAGAGATTTTGGCGCTATCAGCTCATCAGTTCCAGCATCTTGGCGCCGATCTCCGACGGAGAGCGGACGGTTGCCACGCCAGCAGCTTCCAGAGCGGCGAACTTGCTGTCAGCCGTGCCCTTGCCACCACTCACGATGGCTCCGGCATGACCCATCCGCTTACCCGGAGGTGCGGTCACGCCAGCGATGTAACCCACAACCGGCTTGGTGACGTTGGCCTTGATGTAGGCTGCCGCATCCTCTTCAGCCGTACCACCGATCTCACCCACCATGACAATACCTTCGGTCTGGGGATCCGCCTGGAACAGTTCCAGGCAGTCGATGAAGTTCATGCCGTGGATCGGATCGCCACCGATGCCGACGCAGGTGCTCTGGCCCTGTCCGGTAGAGGTGGTCTGGAACACCGCCTCGTAGGTCAGGGTGCCGGATCGGGACACAATGCCGATCTTGCCCGGTTTGTGGATCATGCCGGGCATGATGCCGATCTTGCAGGCACCCGGGGTAATGATACCGGGGCAGTTGGGGCCAATCAGGCGGCTTTCAGAGTTGGCCAGGGCCGCCTTAACCTTCAGCATATCCAGTACCGGGATGCCTTCGGTGATACAGGCGATCACCTTGATGCCGGCGTCTGCCGCTTCCAGGATCGCATCGGCAGCAAACGCAGCCGGGACGTAGATCATGGTGGCATCGGCACCGGTCGCCTCAACGGCGTCATGGACAGTATTGAAAACCGGCAGATCCAGGTGTTTCTGGCCGCCTTTTCCGGGAGTTACGCCGCCCACCATATTGGTGCCGTAGGCGATTGCCTGCTCAGTATGGAAGGTGCCCTGCTTGCCGGTAAAACCCTGGCAGATCACACGGGTGTCTTTATCAATAAGGATACTCACAATTCTTTTCCTGTATCTGGTGATACCGGTTCAGCGCCCGCCGGACGCTGCCACCGGTTCAAACAATCAACCTTTGGCGGCAGCGACGACTTTTTCTGCGCCTTCCGAGAGATCAGCGGCGGTGGTGATGGCCAGACCACTGTTGGCCAGCAGCTCCAACCCTTCCGGCGCCTTGGTACCTTCCAGACGCACCACCACCGGCACCTTGACGTCCACCTCTTTGACCGCCTCGATAATGCCCTCGGCGATCAGGTCACAGCGGACAATGCCACCGAAGATGTTGACCAGTACGGCCTGCACCTTGTCATCGGACAGGATCAGTTTGAACGCTTCGGCTACCCGCTCTGCCGTGGTGCCACCGCCCACATCCAGGAAGTTGGCCGGTGAACCGCCCTTCAGCTGCACCAGGTCCATGGTGGCCATGGCCAGCCCGGCGCCGTTTACCATGCAGCCGATATTGCCATCCAGCGTAATGTAGTTCAGGTCGTGCTCGGCTGCCTTCGCCTCACGCTCATCTTCCTGGCTGATATCCCGCATGGCCAACAGGTTGGGCTGACGGTAGAGGGCGTTGCTGTCCAGGTTGATCTTGGCATCCAGGGCGATCAGGTTGCCCGCCTTGGTCACCACCAGGGGGTTGATCTCCACCAGGCTGGCATCGCTGTCGATGAACAGCTGGTAGAGCGCGAACATGAATTTCTGGAACTCACGGATCTGGGTACCCTCAAGCGCCAGGGCAAAACCCAGCTTGCGGCACTGATAGGGCTGCAGGCCGGCGGCCGGATCGACCCGAACAATGTGAATCTGTTCCGGGGTCTCTTCCGCCACCTCTTCGATATTCATGCCACCCGCCTGGGAAGCCATGAACAGAACCTTCTTGGAGTCCCGATCCACCAGTACGCTCAGATAGAGTTCCCGATCGATATCGGTAATGGTCTCGATCAACAGGGTGTTGATCGGCAGGCCGGGCTCGCCGGTCTGCTTGGTCACCAGCATGCTGCCCAGCAGCCGCTTGGCCTCCTCCTCGACCTGATCGAGGCTGTCCACCAGGACCACTCCGCCGACCTTGCCGCGTCCACCGGCGTGCACCTGCGCCTTGACGACCCAACGTCCACCACCCAGGGCTTCCGCCGCCTGACGCGCCTCTTCGACGGAGGTCACTGGACTACCCTCCGGTACAGGAATACCCTGTTTCGCAAACAACTGTTTTGATTGATACTCGTGTAGATTCATTCTCGCAACCGGTCAACGTGATAAAATAAAAGGCACTATTTTGGTCGAAATTGACAAAATAAGCAAAAGTATAGAATACCCGGATAAGCAGAAATTATGGGCATAAGGTTAATACTGGTTCTCCTCACCCTGTGGGGCCTCTACATTATAGTACGGGGTCACCTGGCTCGCCGGAGAAAATCGGCCTCCGTAAAATCGCCCGGTTCCAGCGCCAATACGGTCAAATGCAAGGTTTGCGATACCTATCTGCCCGAAGCGGAGGCATTGCAGCATGAGGGTGAATTCTTCTGCTCCCGTGAACATCTGACACAGCAACAGAATGACCAGTAACCACATACCCGACGTTCTGCCGGCTAGGAGCTCCCGCCCCCATGCCACTTGCTGATACCCGACAACAGGTCCTGGATCTGGACGAGGCCCAGATCAGCGCCCCCAGCGACCGGTCACTGACCATCTTTTTTTACTATCGGCTGATCGTCGCATCCCTGCTGGGAATACTCTTCTTCAGCAAATCCGGTCCCACCTTGCTGGGCCACACCAATCCAGGACTGTTCACCCTGGTTGTGATCATCTACATCGGCCTGGTGATCGCCAGCGGCGTCCTGCTGTACGCCGATCGCCCCGCCTCCCATAACCAGCAGACCTTCCTGATGGTGTTTGCGGACATCTGCTGCATTACCCTGCTGATGCATGCCAGTGGCGGTATCAGCTCCGGTCTGGGCATGTTGCTGGCCGTCTCCATTGCCGCCGGCAGTATCATCACCCGGGGCGCCCATGCCGGCCTGGAGGCGGCCCTGGCGTCCATATTTATACTGGCAGAGCAGGCTTACGCCCATCTGAACCAGACCTTCACCACCACCGCCTATACCCAGGCGGGACTGCTCGGCACCCTGTTCTTCGCCATTGCCATTCTGGCCCGGGTTATGGCCCACCAGCTCAAATCCAGTGAGGCCCTTGCCACCCAGCGCCAACTGGACCTGGCCAACATGGAGCAGCTGAATGAGTATGTCATTCAGCACATGCTCACCGGCATTATCGTGGTGGATACGGAGAACACCATTCGTCTGATGAACGAATCCGCCTGGTACCTGCTGGGCATGCCGGAGGTTGGCACCGGGAGCTCCCTGGAGCAGGCGAGCCCCAAACTGGCGGACCAACTCTCGGAATGGGACCAGAAACAGCACATGCCGCCAGAGCCGTTTCGCCCCGTGGTGGGGGGTCGTGAGCTGACCGCGGGCTTCTCCATGCTGGGCGAAAACAATAAGGGCGGTGCGGTTATCTTCCTGGAGGATAGCGCCACCGTGACCCAACAGGCGCAGCAGATGAAGCTCGCCTCCCTGGGCCGTCTGACCGCCAGCATCGCCCACGAAATCCGCAACCCGCTGGGCGCCATCGGCCATGCCGAGCAGTTGTTGAAAGAGTCCCCCGATATTCCCCCGGCGGACCGGCGACTGATCGACATCATCAGCACCAATACCCGGCGGGTTAACGAGATTATCGAAAACATCCTGCAGCTGTCACGACGCGGCAACTCCCAGCCCGAGGAGTTTCTGCTCAAACCCTGGCTGACACAGTTCACCATCGAGCTGGCCCGCACCCTGAGTCTGCCGGAGGGCGTGATACAGTTGCAGATCGAGCCGGACAGCACGCTGGTCCGCACCGACCCGGGCCAATTCCGGCAGATTTTTGTTATCCTGTGCGAAAACTCAATCAAACACTTCAACAGGGAGCGTGAAGCCTTGAGCATACAGATCAATGGCGGCATTACCCGCGAGTCGGGAGGCCCCTTCGTGGACATCATCGATAACGGCCCGGGCATCGCGCCGGAGCATGTGCGACAGATGTTCGAACCTTTCTTTACCACCCGCAATTCGGGCACCGGCCTGGGACTCTATATCGCCAAGGAGCTGTGCGAGACCAACCGACTCGGGCTGGACTATATTCCCGTCCCCAGTGGTGGCAGCTGTTTCCGTATTACTTTCCCCGCCCGGGGTAATCATCCGGTCAGGTGATGGGACGATGAGCAATCCACTGGCACTCATTGTTGATGACGAACCGGATATCCGGGAACTCCTGGAGATCACCCTGGGACGCATGAATATCGACGCCCGCACAGCGGAGGATTTACACAGCGCCCGGCAGTTGCTGGAATCCGAACGATTCGACCTCTGCCTGACCGATATGCGCCTGCCGGACGGCAACGGTATCGAACTGGTGGAGAACATCAACCAGCACTATCCGGAACTGCCGGTAGCGGTCATCACGGCACACGGCAACATGGACTCTGCCGTACAGGCACTGAAGGCAGGGGCATTCGACTTTGTCTCCAAACCGGTCGATCTGGGTATGTTGCGCAAGCTGGTCAATACTGCGCTGAAACTGGAACGGAACGACACCGGTGCCGCCCGACCGGGAAACAGTAAACAGAAACCGGAACTATTGGGCAAATCACCCGCCGCCGAACGTATCCGTACCCTGATCCGCAAACTGGCCCGCAGCCAGGCCCCGGTCTTCATCAGTGGCGAATCGGGTACCGGCAAGGAGCTGGCCGCCCGGCAGATACACCAACAGAGTCCGCGTGCCGACCACAGCTTTATTGCTGTCAACTGCGGCGCCATCCCCCAGGAGCTGATGGAGAGCGAGTTTTTCGGCCACATGAAGGGCAGCTTTACCGGCGCTATCAGCGACAAACAGGGACTGTTCCAGGCCGCAGATGGCGGCACCCTGTTCCTGGACGAAGTGGCCGACCTGCCGCTCAATATGCAGGTCAAGCTGCTGCGGGCTATCCAGGAGAAGTCGATCCGGCCCATCGGTGCGCAACGGGAGATACCGGTGGATGTCCGCATCACCAGTGCCACCCATAAAGACCTGGCCGCGTTAGTGGAGAGCGGCCATTTCCGCCAGGACCTGTTCTACCGGATCAATGTCATCGAACTGCCCATCCCCACCCTGCGCGAGCGACGGGACGACATCCCCCTGCTGGCCGACATGATGCTGAGCCGCATCGCTGCCTACACCGGCGGCAGCAAGCCCCGTATCGACCGGGACGCACTGCAGGCCCTGCTTGGCTACAGCTTTCCCGGCAATATCCGGGAACTGGAGAACATCCTGGAACGGGCGGTCGCCCTCTGTGAGAATGGCATCATCACCCGGGAGGATCTGCAGATTCCCACCGACCCGGCACCAGAAAGAACCACGCCACTCGATGTCGACCCGGACATGCCGCTGGAGGCGCACCTGGAACAGGTGGAACGCAACATGATCACCACCGCGCTGGAGGCGACCCACTGGAACAAGACGGCCGCCGCGAAACGACTGGGCATCTCTTTCCGGGCACTCCGATACAAGCTGGAGAAGCTGGGGTTGGAGTGACGCAACGCCAGCGATGACCACAAACCAAGACTGCACGGCCCGATAACCCCCGGGCCAGATCGGCACGGACACAGGATCACCACACATAAGCGCAATCCGTGACACTTTTTGTCTCTTTCAATGTGACAATTTACGTCACTTTTTGACACTCACAGCAAGGTCCATAGCGGAATCCGGTCCAGCTCCAGCAACCACAGAACAGCCTGCCGAACAAGTACCATTCATTAATATTCAAGGACTTATGTATAAACTGTAAACCGCTTACAAGAACTGGCACGACCATTGCTTAATAACAGACAAGTAATCTGGGGCTGGCAACTGCCGGACCGCATGATGAAAGGGATGACATATTCCAACAGGCACTTGCCACAGAATATTTAACACTTAAAGGGAGATACCCATGAAAAAGACACAAGCTGGTTTTACATTGATCGAACTGATGATCGTGGTTGCGATCATCGGCATTCTGGCGGCCATTGCGCTGCCTGCTTATCAAGACTATGTCATAAAGGCCAAGGTCTCAGAAGGTATTCTGGCAACCAGTCAATGCCGCACAACAATCTCGGAAGTCTATCAAACAGGGACTGCCGCTAACGCCCCTGCCGCTGACGATTGGGGCTGTGGGGAAGGAACCACGACAACCCAATACGTTTCGTCAATTTCAACCAGTGCCAATGGTGCTATAACGGTAACACTCCAAAATATTGATGCCGCCGTAGATGGTGAGACCATTGTATTGACACCGATTACGGCACCCGGAGTTGCGGCCGCCGCCGCCAACATCCCCCTCCAGGTTTATGGATTTGAGTGTGCGGGTGATACCGGTAGCGGCTCAGTGCCCACTAAATACCTACCAGGCTCATGCAAGGGTTCTCTCTAACCGCATAGTATAATGCTAAAGGCAAGGTAGAACGAGCAAGACTCATTTTCTCACCAGCCTTCGTAAGGCAACCCATTAAAGCCTCCGTCGTCGGGGGCTTTTTATTTTACAACGCGCGAGAGATAGAGACCCCCTCTCGTTCTCCCCTGTACAAATAGCCGCAACAGTGGCGGCTTTTCCCCGCACTCAAAATTAAGCGACACAGCGCCCCTATTCTTAGCGCAAACTACCACTAGTGGTTTTAAGTTAAGCCTCCAGCAAAGTCCGTAGCTTTAGCTGCCAAACACTCAGAACAATCTTCTTGACGAACCTAATGGCTCTTCGATCGACTGAAAAGAGCTTACACACCAGTTTCAACTGATCCATCCTACGATCATCTCTTCTGGGTGGCGGATTGAGGTGGTCTAATAGATTTGTACAACCCAGTTAAGCATAATCCACTTAACTGAGGTAAAAATAATGACAACACGAAAGAAGTACTCAAAAGAATTCAAGCTGGATGCGGTCAGTCTGGTGATTGATCAGAATTACAGCCAGGCCGAGGCAGCGAAGAACCTTGGCATCAATGCCCAGATGCTGGGTCGTTGGGTGCAAGAGCATCGGTCGGTTGATGGCCAGGCCTTTCGCGGCAATGGCAAGCTGACACCGGAACAGGAAGAGATTAGAAAGCTCAAGGCCCAGGTGAAACGCCTTGAGATGGAGAGGGATATCTTAAAAAAAAGCGACGGCATTCTTTGCAGCAGAAACGAAGTAAAATACTCGTTTATCACCCAACATAAGAATGCCTATCCCATCAGCCCGCAATGCCAGGTATTGGGTGTGACCCGTAATGGCTATTACCAGCACAGAAAACGTCTGAGTAACAAGCCGGATGATCCCGCGCATCAAGAGATGCTGGAATGGGTCAAAGATATCGCTGAGAGTGCGGACCATGCCTATGGCAGCCGTCGGATAAAGAAGGCGCTCAATGCGCTGAGTTATCCGGTGAGTCGGAGCAAGGCCAGAAAACTGATGCGTGAGGCGGGCGTGCAGGCCCGCCAACGCAAGAAATACAAGGTCACCACCAACAGCAACCACTCGCAGCCGGCGTTTGATAACCTGCTGATGCGTGGGTTTGACGTGGCCCAGCCAGATCGGGTTTACGCGGCGGATGTGACCTATATCTGGACGCCGGAGAGCTGGTTATACCTGGCGGTGGTGATCGATCTGTGTTCACGTCGGGTGGTGGGCTGGAGCATGAGTTCATGCATGAAGGCTAGACTGGTTTGTGATGCCTTGCAGATGGCCATTTGGCAACGCCGACCAGGGGCTGGTTTGATCCATCATTCGGACCGTGGATAGCCATATGCCAGCAAGGCGTTCCGGCGCTTGCTGACAGCACACGGTATCCACGGCAGTATGAGTAGGAAAGGAGACTGCTGGGATAATGCTGCGGTCGAGAGTTTCTTTGGTAGCCTGAAGCAGGAACGGGTGCACTGGCGGAACTACCAGACACGCTATGCAGCCCAACAGGACATTCTGGAATACATTTCCATGTTCTATAACAACAGACGGTTGTACTCGTACCTGAACTATATGAGTCCTAATGACTTCGAGCGGCAATTGCTGGAGATAAAGAAAGCGGCTTAGCTGGGTGTAACAAAATGGTTGACCACGTCAGATATACCCCGCATCACCTTCTCACCGCTATCCACAATCAAATAAAAGTACGCTTTGGCCAAAAAGTACTGCCCCAGACATTTCCCCTCTCCCCCTGATATATTTAGCTATATAAATTGCATTCTTGTTCTTTGAAACCGATTACATACGATATCGCATGTTTAGGCATGTATCAACATCATCTATGAACGTAATCAACCATATCATGCCCATCTTCGATAAAGCTCTCTTTTCACCTTGACAGCTGGTAGAAAACCTCCCTTTAGTCCTTTTCTGATCTAACCAAAATAACCTTTCTTCGGCATTTCGGGATACACGCAATTGGCGTACTTGAACACCCACTCGGCATGATTAAAAAACTCCCTACTTGCCTCATGATCTCCCTTGTGTCTTCCTTGAGCGGCTAGCGCTTTTTTAGTTATCATGGAGCTCCATCAAACCTAAATGACGAATGTTTCCACTGGAGGATGTCTTCATGATTGCCTGTCCTTTTCCCTTTCTACAGAACCCCGAAATTGAAAGTCTATAGTAACTTCGATCTGAGCACACGGAACCCAGAGACCCTTAACAAACATACGTAAGTTGCTGACAGGAACAAACATGAATTATATAGTAATCACAAAGCCCAACCTCGCAGTTGCTAAGCATTGATTGAGAGTCCCCTTGGCCAAAGCTCTATCGGGTACAGCCACAGAATGCAGGCAACCGCGGAGCAAGTTGGCCGGCACATCAGGTCGGCAATCCTCACCTGCAGAGTCTTACTCACATCTAAAGATACCATCGCAACTACCAACATTTAGCCGTAACAAACTGCGTTCAGCGACAAACGGGAAAAACCGATTAATAATTGCCCAACTTTCTACACCGGGGTGCTTAGAGCAAATCGAATTAACTATGTACATCACCGCCGTTTTGGCACTATAGACATACCAATCTTGATTAATCACTCAGGATCGACAAATGCCTAGCATTATCCATAATTACTCATTAAAAAATAACAACTTGGTCTAAAAAAATATAATCAACTTGAAAAAGAACCTATAATCGATTATTAGATTCGGTTAAGGTATAGTTTTTCCTCGTGTAGGGGAAATAATTGGGAACCACCGATAGGCTTCAAGCAGGTAAGCATTTGCACGGTATTAATATACCGATCCAACCACATTCATTCTCCAGAAATCCCGGAACAGATGGCAACAGCAACACAAAAAATAGCATTGAGCGGCCTGCCGCGGCGTCTTGTCGAAGACAAACTGTTGTCTGAAGAGATAGCCCAGAAAGCCGTTCAGGAATCCGCCAAAAAACGTCAGCAGTTCGTCTCCTACCTGGTTGAGAACAAATTGCTCGACAGCAGCAGTATTGCCCTCTCCGCCTCGCAGGAGTTTGGTGTGCCCCTGTTTCAGCTGGAGGCCCTGGATATGGCCGCCGCCCCCGTCGGCCTGGTGGATGAGAAGCTGATCCGCATTCATCACGCCCTGCCGATCTTTCGTCGCGGCAACCGGCTCTTCCTGGCGGTCTCAGACCCGACCAATATCCAGGGGCTAGATGAGATCAAGTTCCATACCGGCCTGGCCATTGAAGCCATTGTGGTGGAAGAGGACAAACTGGTCCGGGCCATTGAAGTAATACTGGACGCCAGCGACACCAGCATGTCTGATCTGCTGGATGCGGACCTGGACAACCTGGATATCTCATCCGAGGACCAGGATGATCAGAAAAAAGACGGGGACCTGGATGTCGACGATGCTCCGGTGGTCCGTTTTGTTAACAAGATGCTGGTGGATGCTATTAATAGCGGCGCCTCTGATATCCACTTCGAACCTTACGAAAAGACCTTCCGGGTCCGCTTCAGGCAGGACGGTATTCTGCATGAAATCGCTTCTCCGCCGGTCAATATCGCCTCACGCCTCACGGCACGCCTCAAGGTGATGTCCCGCATGAACATTGCCGAGCGACGGGTACCCCAGGACGGGCGGATCAAGATGAAGCTGTCGCGCAACCGGGCGATCGACTTTCGTGTCAACACCTGCCCCACTCTTTACGGGGAGAAGGTGGTACTGCGTATTCTCGATCCTGCCAGCGCCCAACTGGGTATTGAGGCGCTCGGATTTGAGCCCGAACAGCAGCGATTGTTTGAAACCGCCATTCGCAAACCCTACGGCATGATCCTGGTGACCGGACCGACCGGTAGTGGTAAGACGGTGTCAC
Source organism: Sedimenticola thiotaurini (assembly GCF_001007875.1). Taxonomy (NCBI): domain Bacteria; kingdom Pseudomonadati; phylum Pseudomonadota; class Gammaproteobacteria; order Chromatiales; family Sedimenticolaceae; genus Sedimenticola; species Sedimenticola thiotaurini. The sequence goes on from NZ_CP011412.1 coordinate 2,058,081, forward strand.
TCTACACCGCCCTGAATATGCTAAATGACGAGGGGGTCAACATCTCCACCGCAGAGGATCCGGTGGAGATCCAGGTAGCCGGCATCAATCAGGTCAACGTGAGTACCCGGACCGGCCTGACCTTTGCCGAGGCTTTGCGGGCCTTCCTCCGTCAGGATCCCGATATCGTGATGGTGGGTGAGATACGTGACCTGGAGACAGCTGAAATCGCAGTCAAGGCGGCTCAGACCGGTCACCTGGTCCTTTCCACACTGCATACCAATGATGCTCCCCAGACCTTGACGCGACTGGCCAACATGGGCATTCCACCCTTCAACATCGCCTCCTCCGTGATCCTGATCATGGCCCAGCGACTGGCCCGGCGACTCTGCGAACACTGCAAGGTTGCCGATGATCTGCCAAGGGAGGCTTTGCTGGAAGAGGGCTTCAAAGAGGATGAACTGAACGATCTGACCGTATACAAACCCGTAGGATGTGATCACTGCACTATGGGTTACAAGGGACGTGTTGGTATATTTCAGATCATGCCCATCTCCGCCGCCATGGAAAAGCTGGTTATGGAGGGGGGCAACTCGCTGGAACTGGAGAAACAGTCAAGAGCCGAGGGCATTCTCACACTGCGGGAAGCCGGATTGAACAAGGTCAGGGCAGGCGTTACCAGCCTGGAAGAGATTAACAGGGTTACCAAGGATTAAGCGATATGGCCACTGCAAGCGCGGTTAAAAAAGCACCCAAGGCCGAGAAGGCCTATGTCTATACCTGGGAAGGTGCCGACCGGAACGGCAAACGGATCAAAGGGGAGACACGCGCCGCCTCCCTGGCACTGGTGCGGGCCGACCTCAGGCGGCAGGGCATCAATCCGTTAAAGGTGAAGAAAAAGCCTACAGCCCTTTTCAACACCAAAAAGAGGATTACTCCTGGTGATATCGCAATCTTTTCCCGTCAGCTGGCCACCATGATGGAGTCCGGCGTGCCCCTGGTGCAGGCGTTTGATATCGTCGGCCGCGGGCACGACAACCCCTCTATGCAGGATCTGATCCTGTCAATCAAGGCCGATGTGGAGGGAGGTACCGCCCTTGCTGAGGCGCTGGCCAAGCATCCGCTCTATTTTGACGACCTGTTCTGCAACCTGGTGCGGGCTGGTGAAGCCGCCGGTGTGTTGGAAGATCTGCTGGACAAGATTGCCACCTATAAGGAGAAAACCGAATCCATCAAGGGTAAGATCAAGAAGGCGCTGTTTTATCCTGCCGCCGTGATTATTGTCGCCATTCTGGTGACCATCCTAATCATGCTGTTCGTCATTCCCCAGTTTGAGAGCCTATTTTCCAGTTTCGGCGGCGACTTGCCGGCCTTCACCAAAATGGTCATTTCCATATCCAAATGGATGAACAGCTACTGGTGGTTGATGTTGCTAGGTGTGATTGGATCGGTCTACGTATTCAGCTACTCCTTTAAGCGCTCGCGTAAAATGCGCCACGTGATCGATAAGCTGACCCTGCAGATACCCATTATCGGGGTCATCATCCACAAGGCGACCATCGCCCGCTTCTCCCGCACCCTGGCCACCATGTTTGCGGCCGGTGTACCCTTGGTGGAAGCCCTCGAATCGGTCGCCGGGGCCACCGGCAATATCGTCTACAGCGATGCCGTCATGCGTATGCGTGAGGACGTGGCCACTGGCCAGTCACTGCAGCTCACCATGAAGCAGCAGCAGCTTTTCCCCCACATGGTGGTGCAGATGGTATCCATCGGTGAGGAGTCCGGCTCACTGGATCACATGCTCTCCAAGGTGGCTGATTTCTATGAAGAGGAGGTGGATAACGCCGTCGATGCCCTCAGCAGCCTGATGGAGCCCTTGATCATGGTGGTCATTGGTGGCTTGGTGGGCAGTCTGGTAGTGGCCATGTATCTGCCGATCTTCAAGATGGCATCGGTTGTTTAAACAACATAACGCAATGGCCTATATAACAAGCCATCATTAATGGACTTTATTACCGTATTCCAGCAAAGCCCGCTGCTTTTCGCAGTAACTTGCACATTGCTCGGGCTGTTTATTGGCAGTTTTCTGAATGTGGTGGCCTATCGCCTGCCGAAGATGATGGAGAGCGACTGGCGGCAACAGTGCCAGGAGTTTCTGGAACTGCAGGATACTACCAAACCAGCCGACCCACCCCTGACCCTGAGTCGCCCGGGCTCTAACTGCCCTCGTTGTGGCCATACGATACGCCCCTGGGAGAATATCCCCGTGATCAGCTGGCTGTTGCTGCGGGGTCGCTGTTCAGCCTGCAAGGAGCCCATCTCCCTGCGTTACCCCCTGGTCGAACTGACCACCGGACTGCTTTCCCTGGCCGTCGCACTCCATTTCGGTTTCACTTGGCAGACGGCGGCGGCACTCCCGCTGACCTGGGCCCTGATTGCCCTGACCCTGATCGATTTTGACGAGCAACTGCTGCCCGACTCCATCGTGCTGCCCATGCTCTGGTTGGGGCTGCTACTCAGTCTGTTTGATATTTTTACTGACAGCCACTCAGCCATCATTGGCGCCGCCTGTGGCTACCTCTCGCTCTGGCTGGTATTCCAGTTATTCAAGCTGTTGACCGGCAAGGAGGGCATGGGATATGGGGATTTCAAACTGTTCGCCCTGTTTGGTGCCTGGTTTGGCTGGCAGTCCCTGGTCCAGGTGATCCTGCTCTCTTCTGTGGTTGGCGCAGTGGTAGGTATCCTGTTGATTATAATTCGGGGCCGGGACCGGAATATCCCCATTCCATTTGGACCCTATCTGGCTGCCGCCGGCTGGATCAGCCTGATCTGGGGTGAACAGATTAACAGTGCCTACCTTCAGTGGGCCGGTTTGGCCTGACCCATGTTTGTTGTTGGCGTCACCGGTGGAATCGGCTGTGGCAAGAGCGCCGTGACCGATTGTTTTATTACACTGGGTATACCGGTAATTGACGCCGATCTGGTGGCCCGTGAAGTGGTGGAGCCCGGCCAGCCTGCCCTGGCAGAGATTGTCGATCAGTTTGGCGAACAGGCCCAGCTCCCGGATGGCAGCCTCAATCGGGCCTGGCTCAGAGCGTCCATCTTCTCCGACCCGCAAGCGAAGACAGCGCTGGAGCAGATACTACACCCCAGGATACGCGCCGAAATGCGCCGCCGGCTGGATGCGTTGGATACACCCTATGCGATCTTTTCCATTCCTTTGTTATTTGAAACCGGACAGGACAAGGGCGTAGACCGGGTTCTGGTGGTGGACTGTCCTCCGGAACTGCAGCTCAGTCGGGTAACTCGCCGCGATCAGACAAGTGAGGCTCAGACCCGATCGATTATCGACGCACAGATAGATCGCAAAAGCCGCTTGGCCCGAGCCGATGATATTATCGACAATTCCGGCAGTCTGGATGATCTTCGCATTCGAGTTGAACAGCTCCACCGTAAATATCTTATACTTGCCGGCTAACAAGCTTATCACTGTTAGAACCGGTATAATGAAGCTATAGTCAGGGTCAGGCGCCATGTCAGGCGCACTCAAAACAGACAGACACCAGTTCATGCAACCAGCCGTTTCAGACAAGATTATTTACGAGCATCCGCTCAATGAAAAGACCAGAACTTTTCTCCGTCTGGAGCATCTGTTTCGCCAGGTTGATTTCCATATTCCCCAGTCCAGCACCTGGGATAGCCGTGCCGCGATTACCAGTCTTATGGATATGGTGGCGATTTTCTCCCGTGCGGATATAAAAACCGAGTTGATCAAGGAGCTCAAACGCCATCAGGAGACCTTGGCCGGTATCCGTGCCATGCCGGATGTGCATGAGGAGCGCCTGGATCAGATCCTGCGGGAGTTGCAGACTGTCTCAGTCAAGTTGCAGCAGCATAGTGGACAGTTGGGGCAGGAGTTGCGGGAAAACGAATTCCTCAAAAGCATCACCCAGCGCAGCAGTATTCCCGGTGGAAGCTGTGCTTTCGATCTGCCTCTATATCACTTCTGGTTGCAGCAACCCTTCGAGCAGCGTCATCAGGAGATCGTTGCCTGGCGGGACACGCTGGAGCCAGTCTTCACCGCTGTCAACCTGTTACTCTCGCTCATTCGCGGCAGTACTACACCAACCCGGGAACTGGCACCGAATGGCTTCTTTCAACAGAGCCTGGATGCCCAGTCACCCGCCCAACTAATCCGGGTCGGACTGCCCCGTGAAAGCCAGCTGTTTGCTGAAATCAGTGGCGGTAAACACCGCTTCACTATCCGCTTCATGGAGCAATCCAAAGAGGAGCGCGCCACCCAGACAAAACTGGACACCACCTTCTTTCTGAACTGCTGCATACTCTGAATAAACATGTCTGAAGCGCTAAAAAACGTCCGTTGTCCTGTCTGCAAAAAGGCCTTTGACTGGCACTCGAATGCCAGTTCACGCCCCTTCTGCAGCGAACGCTGCCGACTGATTGATCTGGGGGACTGGCTGGAGGAGAAGCACCGGATACCCGACAGAACGCCGGCAAATCCGTTCCTGCCACCGGAAGACGACTACAGTTAAATCCCGAAACCCCGAGAAGCACGCTGTGCCGACCGGGACAGCGTTGGAATGGTAATCCTGTCACCTCTGCCCGGCGGGCTCTTCCTCAGCCCAAAGCGAAGTGATGGCCGCGACACCTTGCCCACCCCGTTCCAGAGCTTCTCTGACATGCCCCCTATCCATGCCGCCCAGGGCGTAGACCGGGATGCTGGCCGACGCAACGATTTGTGCAAAAGAGTCCCATCCCAAGGGAGAAGCCCCTGGATGGGAACGGGTCGCCAGTACCGGTGAGAGCTGACAGAAATCCGCATTAATAGCCATCGCCTTGCGAACTTCGCTGAGGTTATGGCAGGAGGCAGCGACCCATTTATCGTCTGTTAGTGGTCGCTCACTCAGCTCAGCCAGATGATGACTGTTCAAGTGCACGCCGTCGGCGCCCAGTTCCCGGGCCAGTTGAACGGGACAATTCAATAACAGCTTCGCTTCGTATTGTCGACACAGCGCTCGCGCTTCCGCCGCCAGGGCAGCATATTCGATTGGATTTAAACCGGGAGCCCTGAGTTGCACCAGGCGTATGCCGCGGACCAACGAAGTCTTCAGACGTAACAGAAACTGGTCAGGCTTGCGGGGATCAGGGCCGGTAATCAGATAGTGCTGGGGCAATCTTATGGCAGTGCAGATAGGTCGATCGGCCGCCGGCATGGCATATTGAGATAACTGCTCTGGAAACACCCATTCCAGCGGCTGCCCCTCTAACCCGATAGGCGTGCCGGAATAGTCTTGTATGCTGTGAACATCGAGCCGGACCGTCTTGTCCGGATAGCTATGGGTGATCTGTATAAGTGGTTGGTGAGTATTTACTACAATGCCCAGTTCTTCCTGTATCTCACGACGCAACGCCCTGGCCAGATCTTCGCCCCGCTCCACTTTGCCCCCGGGAAATTCCCATAGACCACCCTGGTGCGCGCTGACGGCGCGGCGCGTTAGCAGCACCCGCCCCTGGGCGTCCTGGATCACACCGACAGCAACATGGACCGGCAATATCACCTATCCTAACCCCATGCAATCAAAACCTTCCTGGTCCCTGAAACAGGATTCAGGTGCGGTACTCCGCATTGATTTTCACATACTCATAGGAGAGATCACAGGTCAGCACCCGGGTCTTCGCTTCACCCCGACCCAGTGCAACCCGGATAGAGAGCTGGTCCTGCTGCATGACCCGTTGACCCGCCGCTTCGCTATAGTCGGCGGCACGCCCGCCATCCCGCACAATACAGACATCATCCAGCCAGATCCGAATCGGTTCGATCGCCAGCTGTTCGATGCCGGCGCGTCCCACCGCTGCCAGTATGCGGCCCCAGTTGGGATCGGAGGCAAACAGGGCTGTCTTGACCAGGGGAGAGTGGGCGATGGTATAGGCCACATCCCGCGCCTCCTGTTCGCTGGCCGCCTCCTCAACCCGAATTTCCACCAGCTTAGTGGCACCCTCGCCGTCCAGCACGATAGCCCGGGCCAGCTGCATGCAGACGTCCTCGACAACCTCGCACAGTTTTGCAAAATCAGCCGACGCCTGGTCCGTAATAGGTGAGCACCCACTTACGCCTGACGCCACCAGAATACAGGCGTCATTGGTGGAGGTATCCCCGTCCACGCTGATTGAGTTAAATGAAGGTTTGACCGCGCGCTCAAGGCACTGCTGCAGCAGTTGCCGGTCCACTAGGGCATCCGTAGCGATATAAGCCAGCATAGTGGCCATGTCGGGCCGGATCATTCCCGATCCTTTGGCCATGCCGGTCACTGTGACGGTCTTGCCAGAAAGCTCCAGCTGCCGGGAGATCAGCTTGGGTACTGTATCGGTGGTCATGATAGCGCGGGCGGCTCTCTCCCAGCCCCGTTCGGACAGGGCAGTGAGGGCATCCGGCACCGCCACGGCAATACGATCGACAGGCAGGGGTTCTCCGATCACTCCGGTGGAGAATGGCAACACCTGATTGATGGCACAGGCGCGTGCCGCGGCCACCGCCTTACAGGCCTCCCGGGCTGCCCGCAGACCGTTATCCCCCGTACCGGCATTCGCATTGCCGGAATTGATCAGCAGATAGCGGGGCATCACTGCCGCCAGATGTTCCCGGGCCACAACCACAGGGGCCGCGCAGAAGGCATTACGGGTAAAAACCGCCGCGCAAGTGCTCCCCTCCGCCAGTTCCATGACGACCAGGTCGTCCCGATCCGGGTACTTGATGCCAGCACCGGCGGTGCCAAGCCGAATACCCGGAACCGGATAAAACTCCAATGTTTCGCTCATTGACTCAATTCCGCCAATACGGTTGTTGGTTTAATGCCCATCGACAGCCGCTGACCGGGCAATGGATGGACAAAGAGATCCCCGGTCACTGGGAGCGGATTGCCGGGCAAGCTTACTTAATCCCGCCCCCACTATTTCGCTGGCAATTCCCCTCTGGATAAGGGCAACTACTGAATCCGTCCGTGGCACTGCTTGTATTTTTTACCGGATCCACAGGGACAGGGTTCATTGCGTCCTATCTTGCGGTCTGATCGGACAAACGGCTGCTGTTGCTCCTCTTCCGCACCAGCGGCCGGCTGCGCTTCCACATCGTCAAAACCACCAAACGCTTCATGCTGGAACTGGAAATCGGCTTCATTCTGCTCAAGCTCCGGGATCTCCATCATCTCCTGGGCCTGTACCGGGACCTTGGTCAGGACAGAGACAAGCTCCTGTTTGATCCCTTCCAGCATGTTGGAGAACAGCTCATACGCCTCCCGCTTATACTCCTGCTTGGGATTTTTCTGGGCGTAGCCACGCAGATGAATACCCTGACGCAGATAGTCCATCGCTGCCAGATGCTCTTTCCAGCTGGCGTCCAGAATCTGCAGCATGACCGCCTTCTCGAACATGCGCAGATTTTCACTACCGGCCAGTGCCTCTTTTTCGGCGTACTCCTGTTCCATCTGGGAGATGATCCGCTCCCTCAGAGTCTCTTCATGCAGGCTGTCATCCGCATCGAGCCACTCCTGGATCGGGTAATCCAGCTCGTATTCGCTCTTCAAGGCTTCTGTCAGCCCGGGGACATCCCACTGCTCTTCGAGACTTTGGGGTGGGATGTAGCGATCGATCAGCCCATTAACCACGTCGCGGCGGATGGAGATAATAGATTCGGATACATCGCCCGCATCCATCAATTCGTCCCGCTGCTGGTAGATCACCTTACGCTGGTCATTGGCCACATCATCGTATTCAAGCAACTGCTTACGGATATCGAAGTTGCGCCCCTCCACCTTCTTCTGGGCATTGGCGATGGCCTTGGTCACCCAGGGATGTTCGATCGCCTCACCCTCTTCCATACCCAGCTTTTGCATGATGGCCGACACCCGATCGGAGGCGAAAATCCGCATCAGGTTGTCTTCCAGAGAGAGATAAAAACGGGTCGAACCGGGATCGCCCTGACGACCGGAACGACCCCGCAGCTGATTGTCGACACGGCGTGACTCGTGCCGCTCAGTGCCCACTACATGCAGACCGCCGGCCTCCAGCACCTGCTGATGGCGCTGCTTCCAGTCCGCGCGGATTTTTTCGATGGCCTCCGGTGTCGCCGCATCGCCCAGCTCGGCAATTTCCATGTCCGGATTGCCGCCCAATACGATATCGGTACCGCGGCCCGCCATGTTAGTAGCGATGGTCACCGCCCCGGGTCGGCCCGCTTCGGCAACGATATTGGCCTCCCGCTCATGGTGTTTGGCATTCAGCACCTGATGCGGAACCTTGGCCTTGTCCAGCAATCCGGAGATCAGTTCCGATGTCTCGATGGAGGCGGTGCCTACCAGTACCGGCTGACCCCGTTTTACACAATCCTGAATATCCTTGGTGATCGCCTGATACTTCTCAGCGGCGGTCAGGTAGACCAGGTCTCCCAGATCCTTACGAATCATATCCCGGTTGGTCGGGATCACCACCACTTCCAGTCCGTAGATCTGCAGGAATTCCGGCGCTTCGGTATCGGCTGTACCGGTCATACCGGAGAGCTTGTTGTAGAGACGGAAGTAGTTCTGGAAGGTGATCGAGGCCAGTGTCTGATTCTCCTTCTGAATCTCCACCCCCTCTTTCGCTTCCACCGCCTGGTGCAATCCTTCCGACCAACGCCGCCCCGGCATGGTCCGGCCCGTGAACTCGTCAACGATGACAATCTGGCCATCGCGCACGATGTAATCCACATTCTTCTGGAACAGCGCGTGGGCCCGCAAGGCGGAAGTGACGTGATGCATCAGGCTGATATTGGCGGTGTCATAGAGGCTGGTTTCGGGGTCCAGCAACCCCATCTCCACCAGCATCTCCTCCACATGCTGATGCCCCTCTTCACTCAGGAACACCTGCCGTGCCTTCTCATCCACCGAGTAGTCACCCGGCCCGAAGGCGGGCTTACCATCCTCGTCCGCTTCAATCGGCTCCTGCCTGGTCAGACGGGGAATCAGCTGATCGATACGGGTATAAAGATCCGACCCCCCCTCGGCAGGACCAGAGATAATCAACGGTGTGCGCGCCTCGTCGATCAGGATCGAATCCACCTCGTCCACCACTGCGAAGAACTTTTCCCGCTGTACCCGCTGATCGGCGCTAAATGCCATGTTATCCCGCAGGTAATCAAAACCAAATTCGTTATTGGTGCCGTAGGTGATATCGCAGGCGTAAGCTTCCCGGCGGGTCACCGGACGCAGGTGGAGATAGCCGCCGCTCTTGCCATCGTATGAATAATCGCAACTGAAGGAGGATTCATCCACGCCACCACCGGAGGACTGGATCACCCCGACACTCAAGCCGAGAAAATCGTAAAGTTTCCCCATCCACTCCGCATCACGTCGGGCCAGGTAGTCATTCACCGTTACCACGTGAACACCTTTGCCCGGCAGCGCGTTGAGATAGACCGCCAGAGTAGCAACCAGCGTCTTGCCCTCACCGGTGCGCATCTCTGCGATCTTGCCGTCATTCAGGACCATGCCGCCGATCATCTGTACGTCGAAGTGACGCATATTCAAAACTCGCCGACCCGCCTCGCGCACTACGGCAAACGCCTCTGGCATCAGCGAGTTCAACTCAGCTCCCTGCTCCAAGCGCTGCCTGAATTCCCCGGTTTTGGCTTTCAGCTCGTCATCTGTAAGCGCCTCCAGCTCCGGCTCCAATGCATTGATCTGGGCAACTACCTTCGACATCCGCTTGATGAGGCGGTCATTGCGACTGCCAAAGACCTTCCTGAGAATCTTACTGACCATGAAAAAACTCTTGCTGATATGAATTTAGGCCCACACCGGTCGAGCCCGGGACGGACAGAAAATAAAGCGCTGATAATACCGCAAAAAGGCCAAGATAGCAGGCATTAGATGCAATTCGGGCGCTAAAACGCCCGGGATTTCTCTGCCCCCTGGAACTGCCCGACATGCGGGATTAGCGTTTGATGCGGAGGTATTTGGATGGATTGACGGTTTTACCGTTTTTGACAATCTCAAAATGGACATGGGGGCCGGTGGAGCGTCCACTGGAGCCCATCAGGGCGATGGGCTGCCCCTGGGTCACCAATTCACCAGGCTCCACCAATATCTTGCTGTTATGGCCATAGCGGGTTACGTAACCGTCTGTATGGCGTATCTCAACCAACTTGCCATAACCTCCCCGCTCGCCAATCCAGGTGACAATGCCAGAAGCGACGGCAACCACATTGGAGTTCTTTTTACCGGCCAGATCCACACCGCGGTGAAAGGTCTTCTTGCCGGTGAAAGGATCTTTACGATAACCGTAACGGGACGAAATCCAACCCTTCTCCACCGGTCGGCCAGCCGGAAGCATCGCCTCATTCATCTGCTTGTCAAAAATCAGCCCTTCCATCAAATCCAGTTTATGCTCGCGATCGGTGATCACCTGGGAAAGCTGCTCCATATCGGCAACCAGCTCTGACAGACTGACTGACTGAGCCAGTTCCCCCTCTTCAATACCACCGCGTGCCGGCTCTTCATCGAAGTCGAACTCGTCCTCATCAAGCTTGGCGGCCTGAGCCAACCGCTCACCTAACGCATTGATACGAAGAATATGTGACTGTAGCTGACCAAGCCGTAAAGCCAGGGCATCAAGGTGATCCTGGGTGCGGCCCTTGGTCTCCTGAAGTTCGTCACGTTGCGCCAGCAGCAGATCTCGCACCACGTCGGTGGTTGTATCGCCGGCCGCCTGTGATGAAGCGCTTACACCCCACTGATAACCACCCCAGAGAGTTCCGCCCAGCAGAAGCAGAAACGCCGGCACCAGAATACCCAGCGACCCAGCGGAAGCGATCGGCAAACGGCCCGTCTTGTGGAAAAACCTGGAGAGTAGCATCATCTTCATGGATAGCATTGAAACCTGTTCAAAAGATAATTCACCACGACAACGACTTCCGTGACACAATTCATCCATGAACAAACGACCGCGTCTAATCAAGGACTATTTTCAACGCACAAACAAACTCTATGGATTACTTGAACAATCCATAGAGCAATCCTTGCTGCTAAAGCGCCTTCGTACACTGATTCCGCCGCCGATGGATACACACTGCACGGCAGCGGTTCTAAAAGAGTCCGGCCTGGTGCTTTACGCCGACTCATCCACCTGGGCCAGCCGACTGCGCTTCACTTCCCGCGACCTTGTACGACGATTAAACGCCGAAGGCATGGAGATTAAACGCATCACAGTGCGGGTATTGGTAACCAGCAAACCGCCTGAACGAAAACGCTCAAAAATCAGACATTTGAGCGCAGAAAATGCATTCCTGATTAATCAAACCGCGGCAGACATCGACGATCATGACCTGAGTGAAGCCCTGGTACGTCTCAGTAAACACGCCACCAAGGCAACTGAATAGTCGTCAGTTCGCCTGCACCGGTTTCATGTACGAGATGGGCACACTGTCACCATCCTCAAAAGTGACCTCTTCCCAAGCGGACTGATCCGCAATCAGGGCTTTGAGCAACTTGTTATTCAGTGCATGTCCGGATTTATAACCGCTGAATGCCCCGATCAGGCTGTGCCCAAGCAGATACAGATCACCAATCGCATCCAGAATCTTATGCTTGACGAACTCATCCTCGTAACGTAAGCCGTCTTCGTTGAGCACCCGGTAATCATCTACAACAATGGCGTTGCTCATGCTGCCGCCGAGCGCCAGTTCCCGCTCCCGCAACATCTCTATATCCCGCAAAAAGCCAAATGTGCGCGCGCGACTCACCTCTTTCACGAAAGAAGTGGAGGAGAAGTCGATAGTGGCCGACTTGGTCCGCTCCGCAAAGGCTGGATGATTGAAATCGATACCGAAGGAGACCTTGAAACCATCAAACGGTTCGAAAGCGGCATATTTGTCGTCTTCCTCTACCATCACCTTGCGCTTAATCCGAATAAAACGCTTCGGCGCATTCTGCTCTTCCACGCCAGCCGACTGGATCAGAAACACAAAGGGACCAGCGCTACCGTCCATGATGGGGACTTCAGGCGCACTCACGTCCACGTAAGCGTTATCGATACCCAGTCCAGCGAAGGCGGACAGCAGATGCTCCACGGTGGAGATCTTCTGGCCATCCTGCTCCAGAGTAGTTGAGAGGCGCGTGTCCCCCACATTGTCCGGGCGCGCTGCGATCTCGACCGGTTCATCCAGATCGACTCGACGAAAAACCACACCAGTATCAATGGCTGCGGGGCGCAGAGTCAGGTAGACCTTCTCCCCCGTATGCAGACCTACCCCTGTCGCACGTATAACGTTCTTGAGCGTACGTTGCCGTATCATGTTGCCTGTATTCCCGCTTTCCAGCCACTAAAACAGCCGGATGGTATCACACATTCCGCCTATTGAGCTAAATTGAAGCCCACTAAACCGAACTGCGCTCGATAAAAATAGTATCAGGCTAAAACATCGGTCAGATGAATACCTGCCCCACACCCATTAGGGTATTCCCTATATTGGTATCAGTTTCCCCCCTCTATTGCAAGTTTATTTCATGCCGCAAACAGTAATCCTGTCGCCAGGATACCGCCCTCGGAGCCCCTGACTCACCTGGAAAACGGACTGATCCCAGCCCCATTTTTCAATCCGCCTGACGACGCAAAAACGCTGGAATATCCAGGTAATCCATATTGTGATCCTGTGCTGCAGCCACATAGGACTTGGCCGCCTTTCTTACCACGGTGGGGCTATCCATTTCACGGTACTCTTCCGGGCCGGGGGCCACCACATCGGAGTTCACCAGTCTCACCGGCGCCGGATCTTCGATTGCCGGCTGGGCAAGCTTCTCCTCGCCCACGGAACCGAGACCGGTCGCCACTACGGTGACCCGCAATTCGTCACTCATATCCGGATCTATCACCGTACCCACCACAACAGTGGCGTCATCACAGGCGAACTCTTTGACCGTGCTGCCCACTTCATCAAATTCACCAATGGAAAGATCCAGACCCGCCGTGATATTGACCAGAATACCCTTGGCCCCGGCCAGATTCACATCCTCCAGCAGTGGGCTGTTGATCGCCTGCTCCGCTGCATCACGGGCACGATTGTCACCCTTGGATGAGCCGGAACCCATCATCGCAGTACCCATTTCCGACATAACGGTCCGCACATCGGCGAAGTCAACGTTGATCAAACCGGGACGGGTGATCAGTTCGGCAATCCCCTGGACCGCCCCCTGCAACACATCGTTGGCCGACTTGAAGGCGTTCAGCAGACTCATGTCCCGACCCAGTACCGCCAGCAGTTTCTCGTTGGGGATAGTGATCAGGGAATCCACATACTGACCCAGGGCCTCGATGCCCTTCTCGGCAATCTGCATCCGCTTACCACCCTCGAAAGGAAACGGCTTGGTCACAACCGCCACCGTCAGGATGCCCATTTCCCGGGCTACTTCAGCCACCACCGGTGCTGCACCGGTACCGGTACCACCGCCCATACCGGCGGTGATGAACACCATGTCACTGCCCTGCAGTGCTTCGTGGATGCGATCCCGATCCTCCATAGCGGCATCACGACCCACATCCGGATTGGCCCCGGCACCCAGCCCCTTGGTGATATTCGAACCCAGTTGAAGCAGGGTACGTACCTGGCTGTTCTTCAGGGCCTGGGCATCAGTATTGGCACAGATGAAATCCACCCCCTCTATACTGGCGTTGAGCATGTGATTGACGGCGTTACCACCGCCCCCGCCAACACCAATGACTTTAATCACTGCGTTTTGACTATATGCATCCATCAATTCGAACATGTCACTCTCTCCTCATGATCCAGGCCCTGCTACACGGCCACCTGAAAACTTAAAAAATGTCAGAAATTGCCCTGAAACCAGCTCTTCATCCTGGTCCAGACCGCCTTAAAATTGTTATGCCCCGGGATATCCTGTAACCGTCCCGTTTGGTTCTGCCGCCCGAACAGCAATAATCCCACTCCCGTCGCATAGATCGGGTTTCGCACCACATCCACCAATCCCGTCACATACTGCGGAACGCCCAACCTGACCGGCATATGGAACACCTCTTCCGCCAACTCAATCAGCCCTTCCATCTTGGAACTGCCACCGGTCAGCACCACGCCGCCGGCGATCAGGTCCTCAAAACCACTACGTCGCAACTCCGCCTGCACCAGGCTCAACAGCTCCTCGTAACGGGGCTCCACCACCTCCGCCAGCGTTTGCCTGGACAATCGCCGGGGCGGTCTTTCACCAATACTCGGCACCTCGATGGTTTCATCACTGGCGGCCAGTTGGGTAAGCGCGCAGGCGTACCGGATCTTGATCTCTTCGGCGTGCTGGGTCGGGGTGCGCAAGGCCACCGCGATATCGTTCGTCACCTGGTCACCGGCGATGGGAATCACCGCGGTATGGCGTATCGAGCCCTCGGTAAAAACCGCGATATCGGTGGTACCACCGCCAATATCCACCAGGCAGACACCCAACTCCTTCTCATCGTCACTGAGCACGGCGTAACTGGAACTCAGCTGTTCCAGGATCAGGTCATCCACATCCAGTCCGCAGCGGCGCACGCACTTGACGATATTCTGCGCTGCGCTGACGGCACCGGTGACCATGTGCACCCGGGCCTCCAGGCGCACTCCGGACATGCCGACCGGCTCCCGAATGCCCTCCTGCTCATCGATGATGAACTCCTGGGGCAGGATATGCAGGATCTTCTGATCGGCCGGAATGGCCACCGCCCGGGCGGCATCAATGACCCGTTCCACGTCGCCATGGGTCACCTCCCGGTCCTTGATGGCCACAATGCCGTGGGAGTTGAGACTCCGCACATGGTTACCGGCGATTCCGGCATGTACCGAATGAATCTCGCACCCCGCCATCAATTCAGCCTCTTCCAGGGCGCGCTGAATTGACTGGACAGTGGATTCAATATTCACCACCACACCTTTTTTCATGCCGCGCGATGGGTGCGATCCGATGCCGATGATCTCAATCTGGTCATCCGGTTTGATCTCACCCACGATGGCCACCACTTTCGAGGTGCCCACATCCAGCCCGACTATCAGATTTTTCTCTGTCTTTTTGGTCATTAAAACCGTTCCTCTGCAACCTGGCCGACCTGTTTCAGGGATGCTTCTCTTCCCGGTCTGCTGAATCTGCCAGAACCGATCTGTCCCGACCGTCTGCCTAATCCGTCAGACTTCACCCATGCTGTTGCTCTTATCATCATCACGTTTTACTCGCCTCTTCCCAGAGCACTGCCACGCCATTGGCGTAACGCATATCAACCCGCTTGACTCGGCGTTTTTCCGCCTGCTCAAGCCGTGGATAGAGCCGCACAAAGCGCTCTACCCGGGCTTCCGTCTCGCTGTGACCGAGCTTCAGCTCCACTCCCTGTTTAAAACCCACTGTCCAGGCACCCCGCCGATCCCTGATCAACCGATCGATCTCCAGTTTCAGCGCAGCAAATCGGCGATTCATCCGCTGGTAACGGGACACCATCTCGACTGCGCTGTCATCGGGACCGCTCAAACGTGGCAACGGGACTTTGAGCGCCTCCGGTTCAGGAGTAAACAGATCGCCCCGGTCATTAACCAGCTGCTTGTCACCCCAGCGCGCTATCGGTTGCTGCTCCTCCACCCACATATTCAGGGTGTCCGGCCAGATACGCCTGACCGTCACCTGATCCACCCAGGGCAACTTCAGCGCCGCCGCCCTGACCACGTCCAGGTCAACGGTAAAGAAATTGCCGTCGACCACCCCACCGACCGCCTGCTCCAGCGCACGCCGGTCCAGATTCTTCAACTTGCCGTCGATCCGCACCACCTTAAGCGGTAACACGGCGGGATCACGCAGGGTCATCACACCCCAGGTGCCGAGTCCGGCAAACAGCGACAGCACCACAACAGCGCTCATCCAGCGCACCATTTGGGGTGACCGGGCAGAGGCGGTGTCCACGGTCCGCTTCTTTGCCGGACCTTTACGGGGTTGGATCGCCATCAACTCCCCGTCCCACTGGTCAGCAGAATCCGCCACACCAGCTCATCAAAATCGATTCCGGCTTCCCGGGCAGCCATGGGCACCAGGCTGTGACTGGTCATGCCGGGCACGGTATTCACCTCCAGCAGATAAGGCGCACCGGCCTCATCCAGCATGATGTCAACCCGCCCCCAGCCGCTGGCACCGACGGCGCGAAAGGCCTGCCCGGCAAGCCGTTTCAGCGCCTCCTCCTGGTCACTCGCCAGGCCGCAGGGACAGTGATAAGCGGTGCTGTCGGCCTGGTATTTGGCTTCATAGTCATAGAAGGTATTGGGCGTTTCGATACGGATCAGCGGCAGTACCTGGTCATCCAGGATGGACGCCGTGTATTCGGCCCCGCTGATCCAGCGCTCCGCCATCACCTCAATGTCATAACCGGCTGCCTGTCGCCACGCCTCCTCCAGTTGTTGCCCGCTCTCCACCTTGGCCATGCCGATACTGGACCCTTCATGGGAGGGCTTGATCATCAACGGGAAACCGAGCGCTTCGGCCCGTTCCAGATCGGCCGCCTGCTCCAGCATGACAAATTCGGCCGTAGGCAGACCCAGTCCGGCCCACAGCAGTTTGCAGCGGTACTTATCCATGCCCAGAGCGGAACCGGCCACGCCGCAACCGGTGTAAGGCATACCGATATTCTCTAACGCTCCCTGGATCACGCCATCCTCACCACCACGACCGTGCAGCATGATAAAGGCCCGGTCGTACTGCTCCTGCTGCAGCAGGCTGAGCACATCACGTCCCACATCCACACCATGGGCATCCACACCGCGCCGTACCAACGCCTCCAGCACCGCCTGACCACCCTGTAGCGAAACCTCCCGTTCTGCCGAAAGTCCACCCATCAGCACCGCCACCTTCCCGAAATCTGCCGCCTTTACTGTCATGGCTGCCCTCCCGCCTCACCGACGATATGCACCTCTGTAATCAGCTCCACGCCGCTGTCCGACTTCACCTGTTGCCGCACCCGCTGAATCATCGCTTCAATATCCGCTGCCGTGGCATCGCCCCGGTTGATAATGAAGTTGGCGTGCTTTTCCGAAACCTGGGCGCCGCCAATCACCGTCCCCTTCAATCCCGATGCCTCGATCAACCGCGCCGCATGATCACCAGGCGGGTTTCTGAATACTGAGCCACAACTGGGCTGCCCGATCGGCTGGCTGCTGTTGCGGCGCTCCAGCAAGCTCCGGATGCGCTGCTGACTCTCCCTCACATCGCCCGGCTCCAGACCCAGGGTGGCGGCCAGAAACCACTCATCGCCTGGACGCTGCACACTCCGGTAGGCGACCTGGAACTCTTCCGGCAGGCGCCGGTGCGATTGCCCCGATCGGTCCACCGTCTCAATCGCAGCCACCCGGCTCCAGGTCTCGCCACCAAAGGCGCCGGCATTCATCGCCAGGGCACCACCGAAAGTACCCGGGATACCGGTCAGAAACTCCACGCCACAGAGCCCCTGGCGTGCTGCAAAGCGCGCCACCCGGGCACAGCTGACGCCCGCCTCGACCCGCAGTTCGGTATCCGACACCAGTGCCATCTCATCCAGCCGGCCCTGGGTCAGGATCACGGTGCCGTTGAATCCACCATCCCGAATCAGCAGATTACTGCCCAGCCCGAGCCACAGCAGCGGCTCATCCGGCGGCAGCGTGGCGAGAAACTGACACAGATCCGCGCTGTCGGCCGGCCGGTAGAACTGGCGTGCCGGACCACCCACCCGCCAGGTGGTGTAGCGGGCCAACGGCTCGTTGAACCGCCGCTCGCCCCGCAATATGGCGCTGTCCCGTGCCGTCATCACGTGGGCTTATCTCCCGATTTGCCTGAACGGTTGGGTGGTTTGATCGCCGTGCCTGTCTGGCGGGTCATGACGGACGCTTTGTCCCGCAACGGATAGATCCCCACCAGCGGCTCACCACAACCCATATGTAAACGTCGTCCCATCCCTTCGGTCATGCCGCACCTCCCCGCTGTTTGAACCAGTCGGGTAATTGGGCAGCCACCTGTCCGATATCACCCGCCCCCAGGGTCAGCACAATGTCGCCGTCCAGAATCATGCCGTCCAGCAGTTCCGGCAACTCGCTGATCGGATCGACAAACACCGGGTCGACCTGTCCCCGGGCCCGCACCGCGCGACTCAGGGCGCGGCCGTCCGCTCCCGCTATGGGTGTTTCACCGGCGGCATAGACCTCCCCGAGCACCAGCACATCAGGACGGGAAAGCACCTGGGTGAAATCGTCAAACTGCTCCTGGGTGCGGCTGTAGCGGTGCGGTTGGAACACCAGCACCAACCGACGATCCGGCCAGCCAGCCCGTACCGCGTCCAGGGTCGCCGCCACTTCCCGCGGATGGTGTCCGTAATCGTCCACCAACATGAACTGCCGACCATCGGCCAGACTGCATTCGGTGGCGTTGAAACGTCGCCCGATGCCCTCGAATTGCTCCAGGCCGCGCTGAATCGCCGATATATCCACACCCACTTCGTGGGCCACCACGATCGCCGCCAGGGCATTGAGCACATTGTGCCGACCCGGCATATTGAGGGTCACATCGAATGGCGCTTCGCCACTGAAGGTAACCGTGAAATGGGTACGCAGCCCCTCCTGTCTGATACCGCTCACCCGGCAGTCCGCATCGTCCGATTCGCCGTAGGTAATCACCGGTCGCGTAATCCGGGAGAGCAGGCCGCGCACCTCTTCATCGTCGATACAGAGAATGGCCAAACCGTAGAACGGCAGGTGGTGCAGAAACTCGATAAAGGTCTGACGCAGACGGTTGAAGTCACCGCCGTAGGTAGTCATATGGTCCGCATCCACGTTGGTGACAATGGCCATCATGGGTTGCAGATAGAGGAACGAGGCGTCACTCTCATCCGCCTCCGCCACCAGATACTCACCACCACCCAGGCGGGCATGGGTACCGGCAGAGTTGAGTCGTCCGCCGATCACAAAAGTCGGATCCAGCTCCCCTTCCGCCAACAGACTGGCCACCAGGCTGGTGGTGGTGGTTTTGCCATGGGTACCCGCCACCGCGATACCGAAATGGAAGCGCATCAATTCAGCCAGCATCTCCGCCCGGGGCACCACCGGGACACGCTGCTCCCGGGCCATGCGCACTTCCGGGTTGTCCTCCTTGACCGCTGTGGAGATCACCACGGCGTCGGCACCCTGGATATTGGATTCAGCATGGCCGATGTGGATGGTCGCCCCCTGCTTGGTCAAGCGGTTGATGGCCGGGTTAGTTTTCAGATCGGAACCGGATATCTGATAACCAAGATTGAGCATCACCTGGGCAATACCGTTCATGCCCGCTCCGCCGATGCCGACAAAGTGCAGGTGACGAATCCGTCCCATGGTGGTGGCCGCCAGGCGACGCTGTGGTGTTTCACGCTTTTTCATCGACCGGCCATCTCCTCGCAATAGTCCGCCACAACACCGGTGGCACCGGGCATGGCCAGGGCGCGGGCTTGCAGCGCCATCTCCAGCAACATGGTCCGATCCCGTAACAACTGCTTCAGCGACTCGGAAAACCCGTCCTGCTCCAGCTCCCGCTGGGGCAGCAATCGCGCCGCACCCGCATCCACCAGATAGCCGGCATTGCGGGTCTGGTGATCATCCACGGCGTGGGGATAGGGCACCAGAATGGATGCCACACCGGCGGTTGCCAGCTCGCTGATGGTCAGGGCGCCGGCACGGCAGACCACCAGATCGGCCCAGGCGTAGGCTCCGGCCATATCCTGAATAAAATCAGTCACCTCGGCTGCTACCCCGAGTTGTCCATACAACGCCCGGGTGGTCTCGCTCTTGTCCCGACCGGCCTGATGACGCACCAGCGGTCGTTCACTGCTATCCAACCCCGCAATCACCCCGGGTAGGGATTGGTTCAGCGCCTGTGCGCCCAACGACCCTCCGATCACCAGTAACCGCACCGGTCCGGTGCGACCTTGCAGGCGCTCAGCAGGCCCCGGTAGTTCGGTGATCTCCCGGCGCACCGGATTGCCACAGGCCACAGCCCCCACACCTTGTTTAAAACTGCCGGGAAACGCCTCGAAAACCCGGCTGGCCGCCCGGGACAGCCAGCTGTTGGTCATCCCCGGCACCGCATTCTGCTCATGGATCACCAACGGTATCCCCTGCAGACGCGCCATCAGGCCACCGGGACCGGAGACAAAGCCCCCCATTCCCAGCACCACAGCGGGCTTGCGGGCCCGCAGTATCCGCCCGCACTGGAGCATGGCGCGGGTCAGTTTGAACGGCGCCAGCAACCAGCGTTTCAGCCCATTGCCACGCAGACCCTTGATATCCACCAACTGGATTTCAATCCCATGCTCAGGTACCACCCGGGATTCAAAACTGTCCCGACTGCCGAGCCAGGAGACAGCCACGCCCCGCTCCCGCAGCGCCTCGGCCACCGCCAGGGCGGGAAAAACATGTCCACCGGTGCCACCGGCCATCAGCATCACGCCGCCCGCCATGTCGCCCCCTCCTGCTCCACCGGCTCCGGGCGCAGCAGCTCGTAATCGATACGCAGCAGTATGGCCACCACCAGGATCGCCACGATGATGCTGTTACCGCCGTAACTCATGAACGGCAGAGTCAACCCCTTGGTCGGCAGCAGACCCACGTTGACGCCGATATTGATAAAGGACTGCATGCCGATCCACAGGCCGAAACCATAAGCCACATAGGCTGAGAAACGCCGCCCGTGGGCCTCCGCCCGGGCACCGATACGGAAGGCGCGCCAGACAATGACGCCAAACAGGCTGATCACCACCACCGTCCCCAGCAGGCCGAACTCCTCGCCGATAACCGCCATCAGGAAATCGGTATGGGCTTCCGGCAGATAGAACTGTTTCTGGATGCCATTACCCAGACCGACCCCGAACCACTCACCCCGGCCAAAGGCGATCAGCGCCTGGGCCAGTTGATAGCCGCTGTTCTGAACGTCGGCCCAGGGATCCAGGAAGGCGGTCACGCGCTGCAACCGGTAAGGGGATACCAGCACCAGGCCCACCAGGGCCGACCCGGCCAGTCCGATCAGAATAGCGAACTGCCAGATCGGTACACCGCCCAGAAAAAGCATGCCCATCGCGGTGGCCAGCAGCACCGTGGTAGTGCCGAAATCGGGCTGTACCATAATCAGGGAGCAGGCGATCACCAGCAGCAGCATGGGCTTGATGAATCCCCAGATGCTGTGGGCCACCTCCAGCTGACGACGCACCAGGTAACCGGCGATATAGATCACCATGAACAGCTTCATGAATTCCGAGCTCTGCAGATTGAACGCACCAAGCGGTATCCAGCGGGTGGCACCATTCGCCTCCCGGCCGATACCCGGTACCAGCACCAGCAGCAGTAACAGCAACCCGGTAAAATAGAGCAGCGTACCGGAGCGCTCCCACAACGATACCGGTACCCGGGCAATAACCAGCGCTCCAGCCAGACCCAGGCCGATAGCAATCAGATGCCGATTCATATAGTAGAAAGGCGCATCGCTGATCCGGTGCAGGGAGGCGGAGGCGACCATCACCAGTCCAACTCCCAACAGCACCAGTGCGGCAAACAGCAACGGATAATCCAGAGACGGCAGTGGCCTGCGCCCCCCGCCAATCGTCGCTTGTCGATGGGTGGCCAGATTCATGGGGTCAACCTCGCCACGGCATCGGCAAACATGTCGCCCCGCTGTTGATAGTTCTTGTACATGTCAAAACTGGCACAGGCCGGCGACAGCAGTACCCGGTCCCCCGGTTCGGCATAGCTGGCCGCCAGCAGCACCGCATCATCCATATCCTTGGCATGCATTACCGGCACACTGCCATCCAACGCCTGTGCGATGCGGGGTGCGTCCCTGCCCAGCAGGACCACGGCGCGGGTATGCCGGGCCACGGCAGGGGTCAGCAGGGAGAAGTCTGCCCCCTTACCATCACCACCGGCAATCAGTACCGTGCGCTTCTCATCTGCCGTGGACAGCCCTTCCAGCGCCGCCACGCAGGCACCCACATTGGTGCCCTTGGAGTCGTTGTACCAGCGCACCCCGACCGACTCTTTAATGAACTGGGTCCGATGGGAGAGACCGGAGAACTCTTCCAGGGTCCGCAGCATGGTCTCTTCCGGCAACTGCAGCAGGCTGCCCATCGCCAGGCAGGCCAGGGCATTGGCCACATTGTGCGTACCGGGGATTTTCAGTCTGGAGACGGGCATCAAGCGCTCGCTGCCACGGCAGAGCCAGGCTTCACCATCCGCTTCGCGGACGCCGAATACTCCCTCATCCGGTTGCCCCAGGGTAAAGAACTGATCACCCTCCCTGTCCCGATTCATGGCCATCACCTGGGGGTCGTCCAAGTTGAACACCCCGGCCTCGGCATGGCGATACACGCTTGCCTTGGTATCCGCATAGGCCTGCAGATCCGGGTAACGATCCATGTGATCCGGTGAGATATTCAGGACAATCGCTACACTGGGTTTCAGGCTGTAGGTGGTTTCCAATTGGAAGCTGGAGAGCTCCAAAACGTAGAGCTCCACCTCATCTTTCAGGAGTGACAGGGCCGGATCACCCAGATTGCCGCCAACCGCCGCCTTGACCCCCGCATCCCGCAGCATGGCACCCAGCAGCGTGGTGACCGTACTCTTGCCATTCGAACCGGTAATTGCCACCACTGGCGCCCTGGCTGCCTGGGCAAACAGTTCGATATCCCCCACCACCGGCACACCCCGGGCCACCGCCTGTTGGATCAGGGGCTCACTCATGGGTACACCCGGGCTGACCACCAGTTGCTCGGCTGCGGCAAACGCATCCGGGTCGAATCCTCCCAGGAACAGGGCAATATCGGGTAACTCCTGGCGCAGCTCACTGAGCCCTGGCGGTGTCTCCCGGCTGTCGGTGATCGCTACCGGCACGCCGCAGGCTGATAAATAACGGGCGCAGGAGAGCCCGGTCTTTCCCAGACCGACTATCAGACTCTTCCTGTTATTCAACGATTGCCGTTCCATAGACGTTTGTCGCTTCAGTGCCCGATACCGTTAACGTATTTTCAGACTGGCCAATCCGACCAGAACCAGAATGACCGTGATAATCCAGAACCGCACAATCACCCGCGGTTCCGGCCAACCCTGCAGTTCAAAATGGTGATGCAGCGGAGCCATACGGAAGATACGCCGCCCGGTGAGCTTGAACGAAGCCACCTGCAGCATCACCGAAACCGTCTCCATCACGAACACGCCGCCCATGATCACCAGCACCAGTTCCTGACGCACGATCACCGCCACCACACCCAGCGCGGCACCCAGCGCCAGTGCACCCACGTCCCCCATGAACACCTGGGCCGGGTAGGCGTTGAACCAGAGAAACCCGAGACCGGCCCCCACCAGGGCGCCGCAGAAGATCACCATCTCACCCACCCCGGGCAGATGGGGAATGAGCAGATAGTTGGCGATCTGGGCATGGCCTGAGGCGTAGGCGAAAATGCCCAGGGCACCCGCCACCAGGACGGTCGGCATGATCGCCAGACCGTCCAGTCCGTCGGTCAGATTGACCGCGTTGCTGGTACCCACAATCACGAAATAACTGAGCAGCACAAACCAGGGACCCATGTCGATCACCACGCTTTTCACAAACGGGATGATCAGCTGGGTCTCGGCCGGCACCGAAGCGGTACTGTAGAGTATCCAGGCCGCACCGGCGCCCACCAGGGACTGCCACAGGTACTTGTACCGGGCCGAGAGTCCGCGGGAGTCCTGCAACACCAGCTTCTTGTAATCGTCATAAAAGCCGATCAGACCAAACAGCAGGGTCACCAGGATAACGATCCAGACGTAGCGGTTATCCAGATTGGCCCAGAGCAGCGTACTGATCGCCACCGCCACCAGTAACAAGGTGCCGCCCATGGTCGGCGTACCCGCCTTGGATAGGTGACTCTGGGGACCATCGTTGCGCACGGTCTGGCCGATCTGGTGATGGGTCAGACGGCGAATCATCACCGGCCCGACGATGAACGAGATCACCAGGGCCGTGAGAATGCCCAGGATGGCGCGCAACGTAAGGTATTGGAATACACTGAAACCACTGTTGAATTGGGTCAGGTAGTCGGCCAGATAAACAAGCATCTCAGTCAGTCTCCCCATCGACCAGTACGCTAATAACTTTCTCCATACCGGCGCTGCGGGAGCCTTTCACCAGCACCCGGTCGCCCGGACGCAACTGTTGCTGTAATCGTTCCAGCAAGGACTCCCGACTCGCAAAGCTGACGCCACCCTGCGCCAACTGTTCAGACGCTACGCCCGCCTTACCCACGGCGTAGAGATGCTCAATTCCGGCTGCCTGGGCCCGCGCCCCAAGCTCCCGATAGAAACCTTCAGTACCTGATCCCAGTTCACCCAGTTCGCCCAGCACCAGGAAACGGCGTCCCGGCGCCTGAGCCAGTACCTCGATGGCGGCCCCGACCGAATCGGGATTGGCGTTATAACTGTCATCGATCAGCCAGACACCCTGTCGCCCCTGTCGGGGCTGCAGCCGTCCCCGGATCGGACGCATCGAGGCCAGTCCATTCACAATGCTCTGTTCACTCACCCCCACCTGGAGAGCGGCAGCGATGGCCGCCAGGGCGTTCATACGATTGTGCTCACCGGCCAGTGCCAACTCGATATCCAGCTCACCATTCGGGGTCAGCACAGCGAAGCGGCTGCTGAAACCCTGCGCATGCCACTGCAGTTCCAGCCTGCCGGGACTGCTGACATCGGCCGGCTGCTGAATACCGAATGTGCAGATTCGCCGGCCGGCGGCAACACCACCCCAGAACGGCGCATAATTATCATCGGCGTTAAATACAAAACAGCCGGTCTCGGCTAGTCCGGAGACAATCTCGCTCTTCGCCTTGGCCACCCCTTCCAGATCACCGAATCCTTCCAGGTGTGAACGACAGGCGTTGTTCAGCAGGGCCACATCCGGCCGGGCAATTTTGCTCAGATAACCGATCTCACCGGGGTGGTTAGCACCCATCTCAACAACCGCAAAATCCTCATCCTGCAGGCCCATCAGGGTCAGGGGCAGACCGATGTCATTGTTCAGGTTGCCCCGGGTGGCCAGCACACGACCCTGTTGAGCCAGGATCGCCGCGATCATCTCCTTGACCGTGGTCTTACCGTTACTGCCGGTCACCGCGATCACCTGTGCAGTGCTTTTCAGGCGCCATTCCGCCGCCATTTCACCCAGGGCAATGCGCGTATCCGCCACCACCAACTGGGGACAGTTGACCGGCATCTGCCGCTCCACCACCGCCGCCACCGCTCCCTTTGCCAGGGCCTGAGGCAGGTAGTCATGGCCATCGAAGTTGGGACCCTTGAGCGCCACGAACAGATCCCCTGCCGCTAATGAGCGGGTATCGGTACTGACGGCGCTAAACCGGCCATCATCACCCAGGTGCCGGGCATGAATCGCCTGGGCCATCTCGGCGAGCGTGAATGCGATCATCGCCGCACCTCCTGGAGCACCTTCTCCACCTGCTCGCAGTCACTGAAATGGAGTACCTGATCGCCCACCAGTTGGTAGGTCTCATGGCCCTTTCCGGCAATCAGAATCAGGTCCCCCGGCTGGGCTTCCCGGATGCTGATGGCGATCGCCTCGGCACGATCCCGCACCACCTGCACGCCTTCCGCATCGGTCATGCCGGCGACGATCTCTGTAACGATACGGTCACCAGATTCGGTACGGGGATTGTCATCGGTAACAATCACCCGATCCGCCAGTCGCTCGGCGATGGCACCCATCAGCGGCCGCTTGCCCCGATCCCGGTCGCCACCACAACCAAACACGCAGACCAGCCGTCCCCCCACATGTTCACGCAGCGCCCCCAGGGCGTGCTCCAGGGCGTCGGGGGTATGGGCATAATCCACCACCACCAGTGGCTGGTCGCCACCACCCAGGCGCTGCATACGCCCGGTGACTGTCTCCACCCGGGCCAGTTTCTCCAGCGCTGTCTCCAACGGTGTGCCGCGATAGAGCAACACTGCCAGCACTGCCAGCAGGTTGCTGGCATTGAAACGTCCCAGCAATTGACTGGACAAGTGACCCTGTCCCCAACTGCTATCGATGGTCAGGGACATGCCATCAGCATTCGGGACGATCTCAGTTGCCCGAATCCAACGCCCGGTGGCGAGGACTTTTTCTGCATTGGTGCTGTAGCCGATTCGCTCCACCCGATCCGGCAGTGCGACAAGTACCCGCTCGGCAAACGGGTCATCCATATTGAGTACGGCACAGTTGATGTGGCACTCAGTGAACAGCCGCAGCTTGGCAGCGGCATACCCATCCATGTCGGTGTGATAATCGAGATGATCCTGGGTCAGATTGGTTAACAGCGCCACATCAAAACGGACCGCCGCTGCGCGATCCTGATCCAGGGCGTGGGAGGAGACCTCCATGGCGACCATGTCCGCGCCCCGGTTACGCAGATCCCGCAACTGGGCCTGTACCGTCACCGCATCGGGCGTGGTATGGCTGGCGCTCTCCAGCTCCCCGGGCAGGCCGTTGCCCACCGTACCAATCACGCCGCAGAGATGCTCCGGGCGGAACACCTGGGCGAGAAAATGGCTGCAACTGGTCTTGCCATTGGTACCGGTGATACCGAATACGGCCATGTGGTGGCTGGGATCGGCATAGAAGCGGCCCGCTATTGCGCTGACTTTGGCACTCAAGTCCACCACCGAGCAGAGCGGAATCGACACGCTATCCGCCAGTGCCTGGATGGCATCCGGAGTCCACCGTTCATCCGGTTCGCAAACCACGGCGGCGGCTCCACGCTCCACCGCCTGGTGGACAAATTCAAGCCCGTGGTGGGAGATCCCCGCGCAGGCCAGAAACAGCGACCCCGGACGAATCTGTCGACTGTCCAGGGTCATGTCGGTGATATCACAGTCCGCCTGCTGATCCAGATCCACCCAGCCGGAAAGCAGCTGAGATAGTCGGAGACTGCGGGGCAAGTTAACCATTACCTGCCACCTCCGTTTCCGGCCAGTCTGACCACTGAATCATTCAGGGCATCGGGCGCCACGTTAAGCAGTCGCAGCGCACCGGTCATCACCCGGGAGAATACCGGCGCAGCTACCGAACCGCCGTAGTACTTGCCTGCCGTCGGCTCATCGATCATCACCACCATCACCAGGCGCGGATCACTGGAGGGTGCGATGCCGGCAAATACTGAAATATAGCGGTCATCCGCATAGCCGCCGCTGATACTCTTCTTTGCCGTGCCGGTCTTGCCCGCCACCCGATATCCGGAAACCGCGGCAGCCGGCGCGGTGCCCTCATTGCTCACGACACCTTCCATCATCCTGCGCACCGCCCGGGCGGTGGACGCCCGCATCACCCGCTCACCCCTGACCGGCTCATCCTGGCGCAACAGGGAGACCGGATAACGGATACCGTCACTGGCCAACACACCATAGGCCCGCGCCAGCTGCAACGTGGTGACCGAAAGGCCATAACCGAACGCCAGGGTCGCCTGGTCGATTTCCGCCCAGCGACGATAGGGTGCCAGTTGACCCGACACCTCTCCGGGGAAACCGGTACTGGTGGGATCGCCAAATCCGATCCGTGAGAAGAATCCCCAGAACTCATCCTTAGGCAGATCCAGGGCGATCTTGCTGACCCCCACATTACTGGACTTCAGGATCACATGGGTCAGATCAATGGGGCCGTAGTTCCGGTGATCACGCACCAGGTTGCGACCCACTTTAAACGTACCCGGCGTGGTGTCGATCACCGTACCCGGACTGTAACGACCCGACTCCAGAGCGGCGGCGATGGTGAAGGGTTTCATGGTGGAACCCGGCTCAAAGACATCGGTTACTGCCCGATTGCGGAAGCGACCGGTCTTGCCGGACTTGCTGCCGTTGGGGTTATAGGCTGGCTGGTTGACCATGGCCAGGATCTCGCCATTTCGCGCATCCAGAATAACCGCCGAACCGGACTTGGCCTTGTTGCGCCGGACCGCCCCCTTCAACTCCCGGTAGGCAAGAAACTGCAGACGCCGGTCGATTGAAGTAATCAGCTCCTTACCTGCCTGAGGCTCAAGAATGTTCTCCACATCCTTTACCGCCCGGGCACGACCATCCTGAATCACCCGCTTGCGACCCGCCGTTCCACGCAGCCACTCGTCGTAGGCCAGTTCCAGACCTTCCTGCCCCTGGTCATCAATATTGGTAAAGCCCACCACATGGGCGAACACCTCACCATCCGGGTAGTAGCGACGATACTCACGCTGCAGTCCGATGCCCGATATATCGTTCGCTTCCACATAATCCATCAAACGCTCGGCCCGGTCGGGATTAATACGGCGTTTCAGATACACGAATGAGCGATTACTGCGGCGCGCCAGCAGCTGGCGCAGATGATCCAGGTCCATCTCCAGTATCTTCGCCACCGGGACCAGTATCCGGCGGTCGGGTGACAGGGTGCGCGGGTTGGCCCATACCGAGTCCACTGGCGTGCTGATGGCTACCGGCGCACCAAAGCGATCTTTGATCATGCCCCGATGGGCCGGCATCTCGACTACCCGCAGATAACGGCGTTGCCCTTCATTCTGCAGAAAGTCGGTTTCAAAAATCTGCTGATCCACCGCCCGCCACACCAGCAGGGCCGCTGAGAGAGATAACAGGGTCAACAGTGTCCAGCGCCGGGCACGGTAGCTCGGCAACGCCTGCTCGACCCGGCGGGCATTCTTCTGACGCCTGTTTCTGGTTTTCCCACTCATCGTTATGGTTTCACCACCACGACTTCATCAGCCGTCGGTATGTGCATTTTTAACCGCTTGCGGGCAATCTTCTCGACCCGGGCATGGGTAGCCCAGGTACTCTGTTCCAATTGCAACCGCCCCCACTCCACTTCCATCGCATCACGCTCGGCGCGCAGCATCTGCAACGCCACAAAATGTTTGCGGGTGGCGTATTTGGAATACACCACCCCGGTCGCCGTCATGAGCAGACTGAACGCCAGAAACAGCAGCATAATGGCCTGCCCCCGGTTCACTGCCGACGCTCCGCTACCCGTAACACCGCACTACGTGCACGGGGATTCTGATCCACCTCCTGACGGGAGGGCTTGATCGCCTTGCCGATCCGCGCCAACTGCGAGTTACGTTGCTGCTCCGTTACCGGGATGCCCGGGGGAAACTGTTCGCCCCGTTCCGCATCCCGCATAAAACGCTTCACGATACGGTCTTCCAGCGAATGAAAGCTGATCACCGCCAACCGACCGCCCGGGGCCAGTACCCGCAAAGACTGATCGAGACAGGCTTTCAGATCATCCAGTTCCCGATTGATGTGGATACGGATCGCCTGAAAGCAGCGGGTCGCCGGATGTTTGCCCTTTTCCCAGGCCGGGTTGGCTGCTGATACAACCTCCGCCAACTGGCGCGTGGTCTGAATCGACTGCGTGCTGCGCGCCTCCACAATGGCGCGCGCTATGCGACGGGCAAAACGCTCTTCGCCATAGGTCTTGAAGACCTGTGCCATTTCGTCCGCCTCGGCCCGGTTCAACCAATCGGCCGCACTGACACCGGAACTGTTATCCATGCGCATATCCAGAGGCCCGTCATTCAGAAAACTGAAGCCTCTCTCCGCCCTGTCCAGTTGTGGCGAGGAGACGCCCAAATCCAGCAACACACCGTTGACCCGGCCCAACAGTCCTGCCGCCCCCACAACCTGTTCCAGTTGGGCAAAAGAACCCTGCCGGATCACGAACCGCTCATCATCACCAAACAGACGCCGGGCACACGCAATGGCGTCCGGGTCCTTATCGATCCCCAGCAACCGCCCCGAGGGACCCAATGCCTGCAGAATTGCCCCGCTGTGACCGCCACGCCCGAAGGTACCGTCGATATAGACCCCTTCGGGGCTGATATTCAGCGCCTCCAGCGCCTCATGAAAAAGCACCGGCAGATGTGTGTCCGTGGAGGCCATGGCTATATCGAGAGGGTGTCGAAATCGGCCGGCAGATCGACATCACCCAGTTCCATCTCATCCAACCAGCCCTCTCTCTGATTGCTCCAGCGCTCCTCATCCCACAATTCGAACTTGTTACCCTGACCAATCAACACCACCCGCTTGTCCAACTGGGCAAAATCCCGTAACGCAGGCGGCAGCAACACACGACCCTGACCATCCATATCAACTTCCGTGGCGTGCCCAACCAACAGACGCTGCAGATTACGTGCAGCCTTATTAAAGGAGGGGAGTTTCATCAGTTTTCTCTCGATCTCCTGCCATTCCGGCAGTGGATAGATCAAGAGACAGTGATCACGATCAATCGTCACCACCAATTCGGAGGCACAACGCTCCTGTATCCGCTCGCGATAGCGCGTCGGCACAGCCAAACGTCCCTTGGCATCCAGATTGAGCCTGTTGAGCCCCCGAAACAAAGATCGCCCCCTTTAAGGAAATCCGATTTCCAGAAAAATCCACATTTACCCACTTCTTTCCATAATAGGTACTCAAATCAGGGCTTGTCAAGGAAATCACTCCACCAAAATGTGAGAAAGTTCCTTTAAAGACAGATAGTTAGAGACACCCTTTAAAGGGCGATTAATCACACAAGACAATAAAAAACAGCGCGATAAACTACGGAGTTAAAGTAAAGTGTAAAGACCAGCAGGATTTAACACCCCCTTTCCCACTGACCGATTCTCCACCACGCCCCACAAACGGACCGAGCGGATCAGCGGGGACGGATTGGCATCAGCACCGTTGAGAAAGCAGAAATAAAACGACCGGAGCAGGAAACCTGCTCCGGTCGGGAAATTGGATGGGGAGTCGGCCTGTAAGCCGGGTTCTGTCTTGAATGGCCATTCATCTGGGATGCGCGTCACCGCGCACCTCAAGCGACCTACCCGGGGACCGTGCGGGCCACACGTGGCAACCGAGGCTGCCTGCCCCCCTATTTGGTCTTGCTCCGGGTGGGGTTTACCCTGCCACGACTGTTGCCAGTCGCGCGGTGCGCTCTTACCGCACCATTTCACCCTTACCAGCCAGCCCGTAGACCGGTGGCGGTATATTTTCTGTGGCACTTTCCGTAGGCTCGCGCCTCCCAGGCGTTACCTGGCACCCTGCCCATCGGAGCCCGGACTTTCCTCCGCTTTATTGAAAAGCAGCGACCATCCGGCCGACTCCCGGCGGGGAGAGTAGTCCCATCACCCGACTTGTGCAAGCCAATTCAACAACTCCAACCCCCAATGCCCGCAGGCCCCCGGTCAACCGGCTCCTCCTGCACGGACGTTACGCTCAGAGGATGCAAACTCCTCCAGTTTCCAGGGCCTGGTCGCCAATAACAGACCGACATTGGTTCGCTCATCAACCGCAAGGCCAAGATCCTCCCGCTGCAGCTGTGCAAACTCCTGGGACCAGTGATCGATCTTCCTTAACAATATTTCCCGCGACGCCCGGGAGAGCATACCAGTAACAAAACGTCGCGCCTCGTGGTCGCCGGTGAACCGGCTGTTGAAAAAATCTTCCTGGACCCTTTTGGCGTAGTACTGAACCACGGGCCCGTTGGGCAACCAGTGAAAATCCGGAGCGATGCGCATTTTGATCCGATTACCCGGCAACAGGTCGAGAAACTTAAGGCGATCCAGATTTGCAAGCGCCTGGATACACTCCGCTTCGGTCAATTGATACTGATTAACCATATCCTCAAAAGCGATATGGTTCCGCACGCACATCGCCACCAATAGCAGGCGTGGACTCGCTACCAACTCCTTTTCCTGCTCCACCGTCAGGTGGCTGATATGGGTACGCCCCCTTTCATACTCATGGAACAGGTCACTCAACTCCACATCGACCAATTCGCAGATAGACTCCAGCCGTTCTAATGTCATCCCACCGGATGAAAACAGTCGCTTGACACTCCCCTCACTCAGCCCCAGATGTTTTGCCACCTGGGCGTAGGTAACCCGATGCTTTCTCAACACCTGTTTCAGCGCATCCACCAGCGCAGTTGATTGGCTCATAGCCCCTCCGACATCCAATAGTCACGCTATGCGTGACCCACTGTCCTATTTTCTGCAACTTTATCAAAAATAGTAGCAATAAAGATAACTTTGTCTAAAAGTATCTCTCGCGTTTCAAACACAACATGGAGAGATAGAAAAATGGACCATTGGAAACCAATCACCGCAATCGTACTGGCTTCAGTCATCGCTGTTTCACCCGCCCGGGCGAACGGTAGTGCAAACCACGGAAGCAAGGCCGCCACTCACTCCACGCAAGCCGCCGGGCACTCTGCTGCAATGAGCGCGAAAACTGTAGCCGGCAGCGTGGCACTGCCTCTTGCAGTCGCGGGCACAGCCGGCCAGGTAAGTGGCCAGGCCGCGGAAGAACTCTGGGACCTTGCCAATCAACCCATCGGTACGCCGCTACCGATCGCACAGGAAACATTCACAGTTGGTCATTCACCAAAAGAAGCCGTGTTCAACGAGGGGGATAACCAATGAAAACCAATATATTAAAGGCCATACTCATCGGCCTTATCATGACCGCAACCGGCAACGTCCAGGCCAATAGCAGCGCCGCTGGTACCGCTTCCATCTTTACACCACAACAAGTATCGGCATTTGCAAAAAAAGTAGAACAGACCCTGGCAGAGAAGGGGGCGCGGGTATTCCTCATCAGCAGAGTCGGGATACCCGAAGAGGAGCTTCCGAAAGGCATCAACTATACCCATACAGCTCTCGCCGTCTATTCTGAAATTACCACCGAAGATGGAAACAAAGCCCCCGGGTACGCCATATACAACCTCTACCAGCGCGATGGGCAACCGGATGTCAGTGAACTGGTTGTGGATTTCCCGGTGGACTTTTTCAGCAGCGCCCATGTAATGAAAGCGGGCATTGTGATACCAGTGCCAAAACTGCAGGAAAGGCTGCTTAGGGTCATTCGCTCGAAAACCTATAGCAATCTGCACAATCCGAACTACTCTGTGCTGGCAAATCCGTTCAAACAGAAATTCCAGAACTGCACCGGATTTGTACTGAATGTGCTGAATGCCGCGATTTACCAGACCGACGATATTGAAGTAATCAAGGCAAATACCCGAGCCTATTTTAAACCGCAAAGGGTTGATGTAGGGGGGTTTAAACTACTGCTCGGTTCCATGTTTAAACCAGACATCGCCTTGTCGGATCACCAAGGCCCGGTAGTCACCACGACATTTGGCACCATCACCAAGTATCTCGAAGAGTACAGTTTAAGCCAGGAACACTTCACCCTCACGGCGGATACGCAGACAGCAGGAGGCCCGGAACAGCCTGGCCGACATCAGGTAAACAGCTCGGATTCAACCTGATACCGGGCTGGCGATAGATGGGGGTTGCCGGTTTGGATTGTCGTATCGACAAGTCATCGAAACCGGCGACCCGCCCGCTTTTCCGAATGTAAGAAATCCGCTACTGCCAAGCCCGACAACAGACTCTCACCAGCGCCCTCAAGCCGCCCACACCGGACCGATACCGGGTAGTTTTCTTCCCCACCTTGCCCTGATCACAGCCAATCAGGCGCGCCAGCCCCCCCGTTCCAGCAGACCCCGGACAACTGCCACCTTCCATCCCCGCAGCCCTGTAATCGGAATAGCCGGCGCAATCACTTGCCATGGATGACCAATACTCATAGTATTAACGGTTTTCTTGGCTATTTGCGCCTGAAGATCAAGGCGCCTGTTTATACGCTTTCCAGAATTGGAGATTTAGGATAACGACCATGTCGAACGCTTTGATGGCCACATACAAGAGGCTCCCGGTCAGTTTTGAACGGGGCGATGGGGTTTGGCTCTGGGACACCGAGGGTAAACGTTATCTGGATGCCCTCTCAGGCATTGCGGTATGCGGTCTCGGACACGCCCACCCGGCCATTCAGAAAGCCATCTGTGACCAGGCCTCCAAGCTGCTGCACACCTCCAATCTCTACCAGATTCCGCTGCAGGAACAACTGGGCGAAAAACTGATCGGCCTGGCGAACATGCAGCAGGTCTTTTTTGCCAATTCCGGCGCCGAGGCCAACGAGGCGGCAATCAAGATCGCCCGCTTCCACGGTAACCAGAAGGGTGTGCAGAACCCCACCATAGTGGTCATGGAACGGAGTTTCCATGGCCGGACCCTGGCCACCCTGACCGCCACCGGTAATCGCAAGGTGCAGGCCGGCTTCGAGCCACTGGTGCAGGGTTTCATACGGATCCCCTACGACGATATCGAGAGCTTGAAAAATGTCGCCGAAAACAGCCCCAACGTGGTTGCCGTGCTGGTTGAACCGGTACAGGGCGAGGGTGGTATCAATATCCCGGCCGAAGACTACCTGACCCAGATCCGCCAGCTTTGCGATGAAAACGGATGGCTGATGATGCTGGACGAAATTCAGACCGGCATAGGCCGCAGCGGTAAATTTTTCTCCCATCAGCACCAGGGCATCGTGCCTGACGTAATGACCCTGGCCAAGGCGCTGGGTAACGGCATGCCCATCGGCGCCTGCCTGGTAAGCGGCAAGGCGGCCAATCTGCTGGGACCGGGCAATCATGGCACCACGTTTGGCGGTAATCCACTGGCCTGCCGGGTCGCACTGACCGTACTGGAGACCGTTGAGCAGGCGGACCTCACGACCCGGGCCGAGGTGCTGGGCGCCAAGTTACTGGCCGATTTTGCCGATGCCCTGATCGATGTGACCGGTGTGGAAGAGATCCGCGGCCAGGGGCTGTTGATCGGCATAGAGCTGGAGCACCCCTGTGGTGAACTGGTCCTGCGGGCCCTGGAGCAGGGCCTGCTGATCAATGTCACCGCCGACAAAGTGATCCGGCTGCTGCCACCACTGATCATGAGCGACAAGGAGGCCGAACAACTGGTGCAGACGCTCTCCACGTTGATCCGGGACTTCCTGACCGAACAGAGCGAATAGGGCCTGTCAGGGCCGCGCAAGGTAGAAATGATGACACTTCCAGCCAACAAACCCGTCAGACACTTCCTGTCACTTCTGGATCTTTCGCCCGACGAGCTGCGTGCCCTGATTCACCGGGCCACTGAACTGAAGCGGATACTGCGGGCGGGCGAGTTGTACGAGCCGCTGAAGAACCAGACCCTGGGGATGATTTTCGAGAAATCCTCGACCCGGACCCGGATCTCCTTCGAGGCGGGTGTCACCCAGCTCGGAGGACATGCGCTGTTTCTCTCCTCCCGGGATACCCAGTTGGGACGCGGCGAGCCGATCGAGGACAGCGCCCGGGTCATCTCCCGGATGGTGGACTGCGTCATGATCCGTACTTTCGAACACGAGAAGGTGGAGCTGTTTGCCGCCCACTCCCGGGTGCCGGTGATCAACGCCCTGACCGACCTGCTGCACCCCTGCCAGCTACTGGCTGACATGCAGACCTATTTTGAACATCGTGGCGATATTGCCGGCAAGACGGTTACCTGGGTCGGTGATGGGAACAACATGTGCCACTCCTATATCAATGCCGCCCGCCAGTTCGATTTCCAGCTGAATATCAGCTGCCCGGAGGGGCATGACCCGGATCCTTCGATCCTGCAGGGAGCCGGTGATCGCTGCCGGATCATCCGCGAGCCTATGGAAGCCGCCACCGATGCCGACCTGGTGGTCACCGATGTATGGGCCAGCATGGGGCAGGAAGAGGAGCAGCGGCAACGGGAAATCACCTTTGCCAACTACCAGGTGAACGAGCAGTTGATGGCGCAGGCCCGGCCCGACGCCCTGTTCATGCACTGCCTGCCGGCACACCGGGGCGAAGAGGTGACCGCCGGAGTGATCGATCACCCCGACAGCGTGGTCTGGGATGAGGCGGAAAACCGCATGCACGCCCAGAAAGCCCTGCTGGAGATGCTGCTGCGCCCCTGATCCCTATATCGACGCAGGCGGTCAATCATCCAGCCGGAAGCCGACCTTGATCACCACCTGCCAGTGGGCCACCTTGCCTTCCACCACGTGACCACGGGTCTCGACCACTTCGAACCAGTCCATGTTGCGTACACTGTCGGCCGCATGGGCCAGGGCGTTCTCCACCGCCTTGTCGGAGCTCTCACTGGAGGAGCCCACCAGCTCTATCTTTTTATATATGTGTGAATGCATATCCAATCTCCCGGTTGTGAATCATCAGCTGATCTGATCGAGTGTAGGCGGAACCCGGGCCGTGTGCCGGAAAGCATCCGCCTCAGTCACAAAGCTCAATCGGCAACACGCTTCCATAACGGTAGCCAGGACCGGAACAGCGCAGAGCAATTATCCTTTTTAAAAACAAGGTAATAAGAACTTGCCCGCCTCACCCGATCCGTGGCAAAGTCCACCGCCTGAAGTACAACATGCGGTGGACCAATCTCGTGAAACTCTCCTATCAAGATCTCGGACAGGGCATATTCTGTATCGATACCTTCTACTACCGCCCCAACCTGGATGGCTGCTATCTGATCCAGCAGGGCGACCAGGCGGCGCTGATTGACGCCGGCACGTCCCACGTGGCACCGGCGGTGATGGAGCTGTTGAAACTGCGTGGCCTGACACCAGAACAGGTCAAGTACGTCATCCCGACCCACGTCCACCTGGATCATGCCGGCGGAACCGGCCAGCTCATGGCCATGTTGCCTGAAGCAGAGATGATCATCCATCCCCGCGGCGCGCGCCACATGAATCATCCGGAGAAGATCATTGCCGGTACCATTGCCGTTTATGGCGAGGAGATCTTCAAAGAGCGTTACGGCGCCATCCTGCCGGTGCCGGAGGCGCGTACCATTGCGGCCGAAGATGGCTTTGAGTTCTCCCTGGGCGGACGCACCCTGCGCTGCATTCACACCGAAGGGCACGCCCGGCACCACCTCTGCATCTGGGACCAACAGAGCCGGGGACTGTTTACCGGCGATACATTCGGCATATCCTACCGGGAACTGGATAGTGACCAGGGTCCCTTTATGTTCCTCCCCTCCACCCCGATCGATTTTGATCCGGAGGCGTGGCATGATTCCCTGGAGCGGCTTTGCCGTCTCGACCCGACCCAGCTCTACCTGACCCATTTCTGTCGCATCGATCAACCGGCGCTCCGGGCCAAGGTGTTGCATAAAGAGATCGACGACTATGTAGCCATTGCACTCAACGCGGGTGGCGAGCAGCGAGAACAGCAGATCCACCAGGAGCTGACGCACTACTATCAGGAGCAGCTCAGACAGCACGGCTCGCCATTGAGCAGTGCTGAAATCGATCAGGTGCTGGGCATGGACATTGCACTCTGCGCTCAGGGGCTTGAGGTGTGGTTGAAACGGCGGGAAAAACAGAAGTAGTTCAGAATGGAGTTTTATCGACGGGTTGAGTCAAAGTGCAGCGCCGCACAGCTGCAGGCACTGATCACGCTGGAGCAACTCCCCAGCCTGTGTGCCTCCATTGACACGCTGCTGGAGCAGCGGGGTGAGGAGGGTCAGATCTATTGTGTCTGGGGCGCATTCGAAGTTACCCGCCAGAAGATCAGAGATGGGGTTCGCTTCACTCTGCCTGGCTGTATTAATGCCCTGGCCTGGACTATCACTGCCAATCCCGACCATATCGTTATCCACTGCACCATCAACCGCGCTGAACACGATCAGGATTTTATCGAATCAATAGAGCAGTTCGTGGAGGATTGGCGAACCGGTCTGGCTGAAGCGCTCAACCCGGGCCAATAACCCTCACGAGGGGCGGGTGCTGTTCAGCTCCCAGCAGAAAGTACAGTCCAGCTCCGCCAGCACCTGCTCCAGACCATCCTCGCCCTGCTCAAGGATAAGCGACAACGGCGCCCGGCCCAGACGCCGATGGGTCTGCCGCAACCAGCGACCGCCCATGGTCGGATTAGTGGGATAGCTGGTATGCAGCGCTTCGGCAATGCGGCGCACGTAGGCGGCGCGACGCTGAATATCCGGATCATCAGGAAACGCCTCGTACTGACCCAGCCGGTTCAGTTTTCTTGAACGGGTCTCCGGAAGCCCCAGGACAAAACAGACCTGCTCAACACCAAGACGCCAGACCCGGAGCACTTCCATGGTCTCGCGCGTTTTATTTATCGCCTGGTTCATGGCTACTGCACTCATGAAACAACCTCCCACCCGTCTCTATTTCATAGTTATTTACTGGGTTTTAAGTGTACCACTATTCGAAAAGCTTTGCTTCAGCCAAATATTTTCCGCCACCAACGGCGGCGATTGTTGGGCAGGACACGGGTTGAAGGCAGGTCGCAGGGGGGGAGTTTGCTCAACACCCAACCCGGCAGGGGCGGGTTGTCACTGTACCCGCAACTGACTCCCAGGTTATGGGGATCATAAATCTTGATCAGGGCCGGCTGCTCCAGATTGTCTGCATAGACAATCCCGCAGTAATCCTCATCATGCTCACGACGCAGAAACAGCGCCATCTCTTCCAGAAAACGGCACAGATCCTGTGCGCTTGCCGGACTTTCCGGCGGAACTTCTCCGATCGCGTAGATATACCAGTCATCGGTGGGGTTTTGCAGCAACAGGGCCCAGAGCGCATCCAGCTGGGGCCAGCGCAGGGTGGCGATAAAACTGCCCCGAAAGGCCGCCATAAACGGGTTTTCTTCCAATGATCCAGCCTCCAGGCAACCAAATTTGGGTGGTTGGGGAAGTCTCGCACGACCGGTAAACTATTTGAAATCAAAATCTGTTAAGGGATTATAAACAGGCCCCTGATCGGGGTATAATCGGGTCCTTTTCAATCACCAAGTTCCGCCACTATGAGCCAAGCTGACGCACTGTTTGAAACCGACCTGCCCCACCTGAAGCTGCTGAACCGCGGCAAGGTCCGGGACATTTTTGATATTGATGACCAGCACATGCTGATCGTCGCCAGCGACCGCCTGTCGGCATTCGACGTGGTACTGCCCCAGCCGATCCCCGGCAAGGGTGAAGTACTCACCCGGGTGGCCAACTTCTGGTTTGAACGGACCCGTTCCATCCTGCCCAACCACCTGTCCGATATGCCCCTGGAAGAGGTGGTACCGGACGTGGCGCAGCGGGCCAGACTGGGCGATCGGGCCACCGTGGTACGCAAGCTGAAACCCCTGCCGGTGGAGGCCATCGTGCGGGGCTACATCATCGGTTCGGGCTGGAAGGATTATCAGAAAACCGGTGAGGTCTGCGGCATCCGCCTGCCGGAGGGACTGCGCCAGGCGGACAAACTGCCGGAACCGATCTTCACCCCCTCGTCCAAGGCGGAAGTGGGCGATCACGATGAGAACATCAGCTTCCAGCAGATGATTGATCTGATCGGCGAGGAACTGGCCAACCAGGTACGGGACGCCAGCCTGCGCATCTACAGCGAGTGCGCCGACTACGCCCTGCAGAAGGGTATTATCATTGCCGATACCAAGTTTGAATTTGGCCTGGACGAGCAGGGTCAGCTCTACCTGATCGACGAAGTACTGACCCCCGACTCCTCCCGCTTCTGGCCTGCCGACCAGTACCAGCCGGGCATGAGTCCGCCCAGTTTCGACAAGCAGTTTGTGCGGGATTACCTGGAGACCCTGGACTGGGACAAGACCCCGCCAGGACCGGTGCTGCCGGACGAGGTGATCACCCGGACTGCCGAGAAGTACCGCGAGGCCGAGCAGATCCTGACCGGCCGCTGAGCGCTACTTACTGGCGACAAAGTCGTGCATAAGCGTGGGCACCGCTTTGGTGCCCACCCTGCGGAACTGACCAGGTGATCCACTGATGAAAAAGCGCCAGACACGCATCACGCTCTACAGCAGCCGCAACTGCAGTCACTGCCGCCGGGCCAAAGCTTACCTGAAAGAGCACCACATCCCCTTTACCGAGCAGGATGTGGAGCGCAACCGGCGCGCGCAACTCGATTTCATGCGCGCCGGCGGCCGTGGCGTACCCCTGATCATGGTGGGCGAACAGCAGGTCCACGGCTTTGAACCCCGTCAGTTGCAGCGGGCCCTGCGCCAGGCAGGCTTCGATGTCTGAGGCGGAGACCCCTTACGCCGATCTAAGCCCCGAAACCATCCTCTGCGCCCTGGAATCGGTCGGTTACCAGCCCAGTGGCGGCATGCTGGCTCTCAACAGCTACGAAAACCGGGTCTACCAGATCGGCATGGAGGATTCCCCACCCCTGGTGGCCAAGTTCTATCGACCGGAACGCTGGAGCGATGCCAGCATCCAGGAGGAGCACGACTTCACCCTGGCACTGGCCGCCGACGAGATACCGGTTGTTCCGCCGTTGCAGGACCCGGCGGGAAACACCCTGCACCACTACCAGGGCTACCGTTTCGCCCTGTTTCCCCGCCGTGGCGGCCGCTGGCCGGAGCTGGAGAACCCCGATAACCTGGCCTGGATCGGCCGCTTTATCGCCCGGATTCATCTGCTGGGCGCCGCCCGGCCGTTCGAACACCGTCCCCGCATCGATCCGGATCAGATGGGCCGGGCCTGCGCCCAGTATCTGTTAGATGAGGGGGCTATTCCCCTGGAACTGGAATCCAGCTATCGGCGGATCACCGAGGCACTCCAGCAGCACATTGATGCCGCCTTCAGCGCCACCAGGGATTGCCAGACAATTCGTCTGCATGGCGACTGCCACCCGGGCAATATCCTCTGGACTGACCAGGGCCCGCACTTCGTGGACATGGATGATTGTCGCAGCGGCCCGGCGATTCAGGATCTGTGGATGCTGCTGTCCGGTGATCGACAGGAGATGGCGTTGCAGTTGAGCTATATCCGGGAGGGCTACGAGACCTTCCGCGAACTGGATAGCCGGGAGGTGGCCCTGATTGAACCGCTGCGTACCCTGCGCATGATCCACTACGCTGCCTGGCTGGCCCGACGCTGGCGCGACCCGGCCTTTCCCCAGGCGTTCCCCTGGTTCCACACCCACCAGTACTGGCAGTCCCACCTGGGGGAACTGGAGCAGCAGCTCCGCCTGCTGGATGAGCCACCGCTGCCGCTCTACTGAGTTACTCCCCTGTCCGCGCCTGATATTGCCCCCTACCCTGCAATAGAGCGGCATGGGCAGAAGGATGCGTATCGCGCAAAAAATCTATTTACCGGCGAGGATTGTCCAACACATCCGCCTCGACCCGGTCCAGCATCTCGAATACCTGGTGGCTGTTCTGCTCCATCACCTCAAATGCCTGCAACAGGGCAGGATAATTGCGCTGCTCGCCACCCAGCAGTTCGAATACCCCTTTGGTCCCCTGGTGTACTACCGAGTGGGGCTCCTCGATCTGCTGATAGTAACTCGAGTGGGAGAAAAACTCCTTACCCTCTCCTTCGTAGAACCACTTGCCCAGACGACAGTTATGATGATCGACAAAATCGAAGGCCGGCGCATTCATATTGACCGAGAGGTAGGTATTCACCTTCCAGAGCACATGATCCAGCTTGGCCAGACTGAGGAAGACACTGTCGGTCATCTTGTTGAGGTCCTCAAAATAGGACTGCATCCCGCCGCCCATCTTGCCCAGGTCCTGTTGAAAACCAGTGACCGCGCTCGCCACCTTGCCCACCATCTCGATCACCTGCACCGACGCCTGGGAGACTGACCTGACATTATCCTGCATGGTCTGAATCACGTCGTTGATCTCGGTGATGGCAGACTGAGTCTTGTCGGCCAGCCCACGCACCTCATCGGCGACCACGGCAAAGCCGCGCCCCTGCTCGCCAGCCCGTGCCGCCTCAATGGCCGCGTTCAGGGCCAGCAGGTTGGTCTGCTCCGCGATCCCCTTGATCAGGGCCAGGATGGAACTGATCTCACCGGCCCGGGAAGACATATCCGATACCGACTCACCGGATCTTGCTGACACAGCGGAAAGGGTGTCAAGATCCGCGGTGATCTGCTGGATGTGGTTCACCAGCGTCTCGATCTCACCGCTGATTGCGCCAAATCCGGCCAATGAGTGCTTGGCAGCGCTCACCGATCCGGCCAGATTTCCCTGAATATCCACCAGCCCCAGCTTCAGGTTTTCATTCTCGAAGCGCATCAGTTGATCCAGTTGCGCCTCCCGGCCAGCGGTCGCCCTGAGACGATCCAGCTCCTCATCCCGGGCCGCCAGTTCCGCTCTACACTGCTCCACTTCCCGGCTAAGCCGCTGATTCTCCTCTTCCAGCTCAACTAAACGTTTTTTCTGCTCACCCATGCCAAACAATGCCATCACGACCTCCCTAACAAACATCCCTCTGTTACGATTCGTTGCATTCCTGCCTTCCTGTAAAGAGCTATAGCGTCATTTCACCGGTATTCTGCAGTTTTTCTGCCATTTTGCTCAGAGGGAACCGGCTGCCTTGATCATCAGGTAGCCATTCACCAGGGCCACCGGCAGTTGGGGAGCCTGCAGGTCCAGCATCAATACGCCCTGGTGCCGCAGTCGCTCCAGGCTCTTGCGTCGGCTCTCCAGGTACTCATTGACCGCATGAAACTCCAGTGCCCCATCAAGATCCGTCACCGGCCGTTCCAACACCTCATCCAGTATGGATTCGCGCAGATTGGCCACCACCACCAGGTGACGCCGTTTCAGCAACTGAATGGCCGCGGCCAGGTCGGCATGGTCTTCATCCCGGGTGTTGGTCATCACTATCACCAGGGCCCGGCGCTGTTGCAGCGCCATTAACTGTTTGGCCGCCAGCAGGAAATCCGCCGCCCCGGCTCCGGCGCTGACATCATAAGTGCGTGCCAGCAGCTCCCGAACCACCCCATCGCCCTTGCGGGGCGGCAACCAGCGATCCACGCCCCCGAAGGTGAGCAGACCCACCGCGTCCCCCTGCTGGGCCGCCACATGGGCCAGCAGCAACAGGGCATTCAGGGCCTGATCCAGATGCACCCGGCCGGACTCCTCGTGGCGCATGCGACGCCCACAATCCAGCAGGAACAGCACCTGTTGATCCCGCTCATCCTGATACTCCCTGGAGATGAGCTTTCGGTAGCGTGAGCTGGCTTTCCAGTCGATCTGGCGCAGCGCGTCGCCAGCCTGATACGCCCGCAACTGGTGGAAGTCGTTGCCCTGGCCGCGCCGCTGGCGCCGTCGCACCCCCATCTGACTGAGGCGGTGATCGGTAGCCAGCAGGGCATAACGGCCGATCTCCTGGAAGTCGGGAAACACCTGGACCGGTTCCGCCAGCGGGTAGAAGTGGCGCCGGCGCCATAGCCCCAGTGGTGAGATCCCGACCAGGTCGCAACCGGCAAATTTAGCATCGCCGCGTCGGCGTGGCCGGACCCGGTACGTTACCTGGCTGAAGCCACCCGCCGGAACCTCCAGCCGGTAGGGCATGGCCTCGCTGTCGAAGTCGGCCGGATAGTGATCATGCAGCCATAACCGAAGCGGCTGAGGTCCGCTATTTTCCAGTCTCAATGCCACCTTCGACCAGACGCCCACCGGGATCGCGCGGCGCAGACTGCGACTGAGCGTAACCGGCGGCTCCTTCAACGCCAGCAGGGCATCCAGCAGCGCCACCCCCAGCAGCATCCAGAACAGCACCTGCCAGAGTATCTGCAGGGCCGGATAGAAAGCCGCCAGCAATGCCACCAGGCAGACGGCAGAGAGGGCCCAGAGCAGCGACCGATCAGGGGTCATATGCGGGGCGCATCCACATTGACCAGGATATCGGCCAACACATCGTCCGGTTGATAACCCTCGATCTCCAGATCGGTGGTCAGTTTCATGCGGTGACGCAGTACTGCCGGCGCCACTCCCTTCACATCGTCGGGCGTAACAAAGGCGTTGCCGGCCAGCAGGGCGTGGGCCCGTGCGGCACGCAACAGAGCGATACTGCCACGCGGTCCCGGCCCCACTTCCACCCCGCTCCAGTCCCGCGCTGCCCGTACAATCCGCACCGCGTAGGCGACAATCTGTTCATCC
The DNA here is from genome assembly GCF_001007875.1 of Sedimenticola thiotaurini. Classification (NCBI taxonomy): domain Bacteria; kingdom Pseudomonadati; phylum Pseudomonadota; class Gammaproteobacteria; order Chromatiales; family Sedimenticolaceae; genus Sedimenticola; species Sedimenticola thiotaurini. The sequence goes on from NZ_CP011412.1 coordinate 2,101,970, forward strand.
ACCCGCAGGCCGGCCGCCACCTGTTGCAGCTTCAACACCTGGGCAGGCTGCAGCAAGCGCCCCACCTGGGAGATATCCAGCTGGTCCCCCACCGCACCATGGGTGACATGGTGCACCAGGGCCTGCTCCTCATCCTCGGTCGGGTAGTCGATATAGACCTTGAGCAGAAAGCGGTCCAACTGCGCCTGCGGCAGCGGGTAGGTGCCCTCCTGTTCAATCGGGTTCTGGGTAGCCAGCACCAGGAACGGTAGCTCCAGCGGATAGGCGTTGCCTTCGATGGTCACCTGCTGCTCCTGCATCACCTCCAGTAGGGCCGACTGGGTCTTGGCCGGCGCCCGGTTGATCTCGTCCGCCAGCAGAAAGTTACAGAAAACCGGCCCCTTGCGTACCCGGAAGGCGTCCCGTTTCATATCGAACATGACGTGTCCACTGATGTCACTGGGCATCAGATCAGGTGTGAACTGGACCCGGCTGAAGTGGCCGCCCACTGCTGCGGCCAGTGCCCGTACCAGCAAGGTCTTGCCGAGCCCCGGCACCCCTTCCACCAGCACGTGGCCCGCCGCCAGCAGACCCACGATCACCTCCCGGATGACCCGGTTCTGACCGATCACCGCCCGCTGTACTTCCCGCTCCAGACCCCGCACCTGCGCCTGGATCTCCTCGGGCAGACCGCTCGCTGCCTGCCCCGTCCCGTTCATCGCCTCATCCACTCGCCTCTCCCCCGAATTCCTGCTGCTTTTTCTGAAGACGCAACTGGGCTGCCAGTCGCTGTTGTGTGATTGTCACCCGGATAAACTCCTGTTCGCCCTGATAGTCACCATATAGCGCCTGCTCCACCGCCCTGGGCGAGAGGCCGGCATATTTGGCAATCCATTCACAGCGCCCGCGCTGCTGCAGACCTCCCAACACCGGATGGCGCCGCTGCCACGCCTGTTCCAGGGCCAGTTGGGATTGGCGGAAAGTCCCGACCGCCCGATCAATGCGCCACAGGTAACGACCCACGGCTGCCAGATGTTCCATCAGGTTACGCCGGGGCGGCTGTTCCCCCGACCGCAGCGGCCCGCTGCGCCGGGTCAGCCACCAGAGCAATAACAGGACCAGCGTCGACAGCGATACCACCAACCCGGAGGCGTGCCGCCACAGCAGCACCGGCAGGGACGGCATGGCGCTGCTGTAGAGCAGCCAGACGCGGCGCTGCTCTCCCGCCAGCAGGGCCAGCAGCAGGGCGTGATCATGCTCACCGATGGAGCCATTGGAGAACGGCTGCAGATCACTCATCACCGTTACGTTGCCGCGCCCGAGGGCGTATTGCAGCAGGTGACTCCCCTGCGCCGTCTCAACCGCCCACTGCGCATGTCCCAGCCGGTCAAACAGCTGCCGCTGGGGATTGAAGGCGACCGCCATGGGCCCGCTGACCCCTGGCATCCGGAAGCGTACCAGGGCCGGTACAGCCCCTTCATCCGGGGCTGAATCCGACGCTTCCAGATCAGACTCATCCCCTTCGCTATCCTGGAAAACCGGCTGAACACCGAGTCTGTCCAACAGGCTGTTGCCACTGGTTTCCGTCTCTTCATCCCAAGCCTGCTGGGGCGCCACCAGCAGATGGCCACCTCCCCTGACCCAGTCCAGCAACGCCTGCTCCCGCTCAGCCGGCAGACTGCTCCCCAGACGGTAGACCAGCAGCAGTCCCGGCTCGGCGGGCGGCTTGAGCAGTTGGTCCCGGCCACTGATACTCTCGGTGGCGATATCGAGCCGGTTGAGAAAACGCTCCGCCGCCAGTAACGGGTTTTTCCTGGCCGCCGGGGAGATCCCCTGCACCACGTCCCGAGTACCCCGTTCAAAGTTGTCGAAAAACCACCGTACACCCCAGCCGACCAGTAGCAGCAGTAGCAGAACGAACAGTATCCATAACAACCTATTGCGCACGGTCAGACACTCCGCCAAACAGCCTTTCCCATTCATCACAGAGTCCGGCCATCCGCTGCTGTTCCGGAGCCTGGTGGCCGTAGGCGGTGGCAATCCAGAGCCGTGTCAGGCGGGCAAAGTAGCTCGCCTGTTCCTCGGGGCAGAATGCCCGGACCTGCTCGACGCACTCATACTCGGTGGCGCTGTCCGGTATCTCCAGTCGATCATGCTCAAGCAACGCCACCAGCACCCCCCGGTAGAGCAGACTCAGGGCCCCTCGCACATCCCCCTGCCGCAGCAGATCCCGACAGGCCGCGGCCACATCGCTGGGCAGGGCATCCTGCTCCAGGGAGAGGCCAAACAGGCTGGATGGACCATTTTTCTGCCGCACTTCAGCAGGCTGACGAACCACCCAATAGCCCCGATTGAGCCAGGCCCGGTACAGCAGCCAACCCAACAGCACCCCTGCCACCATTAGCAGCAGCGCCTTGCCAAATGCGGCGAACCCCCGGGTGAAGCCCTCCAGCATATCCAGTATCCACTGCAGGAGTGTAGGCAGCTCCTGCGGATCGTCGACCGGGTCATCCTGCCTGCCGATATATTTCCAGTAGGTCACCGATTCCCGTTTACCAAATGCCGGATCCTTCAACACCTCATGGATCAGCACTTTCGCCTCAGCCCTGTCCACTGCCGCAGCGGCCCGCAGATCGGCGGCATAACCACCACCCAGCAGCGCTCCACACAGCAACAGGAGCGCGGCCTGACCCGGTGCCCTGCGCTGCCCAGCCGATTTTTCATCCCGCCTGCTACGGCTCAGACGCCGAAAGGCGATCTCGATATCCCACGCCTCCAGATCGGTACGCCGGCTCAGGTAGAGGGAAAAGCCGGCGGCCACGTAGAACGGCGCGATCAATGACATGGCCAGCAGATCGGCCAGATGCTGCAGCCACTGCTCCAGCCGTCCGGGATTAAACAGGAAGTTATCCAGATCCAGCCAACGCAACTCCTCGGGCAGCATGATAACGATCAGAAAGATGGCGGCGAGCTGTAGTATCACTTCAAACAGCAGCCCGACCAGAGTCAGCCAGATACTCGCCTGCTGCGCCCGACTCAATATCCCGAGGCGTTTTTTCCGCGCCTTGCCCCTGAGCTTCTCCAGCACCGCCACCGGCATGTTGAAAGATCGGTTGGGGTTGAAGCGGCGCCAGGTCAGATTGGCCAGCAACTGAGGGCGGATAACGCTGAAGGTCTGCCCCAGAGTCGCCCCGATACCAAGTTGATCGGCAAACAGGGCACGACTCAACCAGAACAGCAGCAGCGGTTCGTAAAGCGGCTTGCACCACCAGACAACCAGGATCGCCCAGACCGGATCATCGTTAAAAAACAGCGCAGACAACAGATAGACCGGCAGGGCCAGGGCCAACCAGAGCAACCAGAGCGGTAAGAACCAGGTCCGGGCCATGACGAAGCCCAGGTCTATCGCTTCCCAGGAGGTGCGGGGCCGCACGGTCACGGCGATCCTATCCAGTTCCATGCCTCTTCCTCCCGGCCAGGCCAAGATAGAGCAACACCAACATCCAGAACAGACCGGCCACGGCGTACTTGATGGGGGCGGACAGTGAACTGGAGGACCAGAAGGCCTCTACAAAGGCGGCAATCAGCAGCATGAAAGCGGCCCCCATCACCAGCGGCAGTGCCACTCTGGCCCGCTGTTTCAGGGCGGCCAGGCGGGGTAGCCGACCTGGCGCGATCAGGGCATGACCGATAATCAGCCCGGAGGCGCCACAGATCACGATAGCGGTCAGCTCAAAAGCCCCGTGCCCCGAGACAAACGACCAGAACGTCTCCTGGTAGCCGATCCGGGTCAGGTGGCCTGCCACGGCCCCCAGCACCACCCCATTGAACAGCAACAGCAGCACCGTTCCCAGGCCGAACAGTATGCCGCCGGCGAAGGTGCGGAAGCCGATGCCGATATTGTTCGATATATAGTGCCCGAACATCATCAGATCGGTCTCGGCGGTGCGCTCAAGGGAGCGTCCCGGCTTGCGGTTGGCCGGGTCATACATCGACTCCATAGTCGCCACCTGATCCTCGTCCATCACGCTGTAGATCACATCCGGTTGCAGGTAGCAGAATCCACCCAGCAGCAGGCCGGGTAACAACAGCAGCGCCGCCGCCAGCCAGAAGTAACGGATCTGGCGACGCAGGGCGCAGGGAAAACCATAGGCGATGAACTGCACCAGGCGCCAGAGCTCGGCGGTGCGACCGGAGTAGAGCTGTCGATGGCCGCGCAATACCAGTTCGTGCAGCTGCTGTTCCAACGCCGGGCTGTAGTGACGACTGCGGGCGATCGCGTAGTGATTGCACACTTCCCGGTAAAGTCCGGGCAGGGCATCCAGTTCCGCTGCGCTGTGTTGGCGGCGACGTGATGAGCGGTCAAGATCATCCAGTAGCTGCCCCATCCTTTCCCACTGCTCCCGGTGCTGCTGCTCGAAGCCACGCTGCCGCATGTCAGCGCCCCTGCCCCTGGGCCAGCCACCCGGCGTAGGCCAGCAGTTCATGGACCGCCGCTTCACCCCGCTGATTAGTCAGGTCAGTAAGAATTTCGGCCAGTTCGATCCGTCGTGCCTGGGTTAACTGGGGCGCACGCTCGGCAAACTCCAGCAGGGAACGTTTCTCCTCGCTGACAAACTGCATGGGTGGATGAACCGGCGGCACATCCGGCAGTGCGGGGCGCTCCACCACCCTGCTCCGATAGACCACCAACGTACCGGCAGCCAGGTCCCCCAGGCGCTGAAAGTTTCGGTTCAACAGCATGGAAACCAGCCCCGCCGCATAGAGAAACGGCAGGAAATCGGCCGCCCGCAACAGGTTTCTGATCAGGGAAGCGGACCAGGATACTGGTGTCCCGTTATCCTGAATCACCTCCAGACCCATGGCCTTTTTGCCCGGTGTGGCTCCCTGGCGCATTTCAAACAGTACCGGGTAGAACCACTCGATCAGAAAAAACAGCACCAGACTGAGGCCGAACCCCAGCCCCCCAAGAAACGAAAACGGTATGGCAATCGCCAGATAGAGTCCGGCACGGATCAGCATGTCGATGGCCCAGGCGCAGCTACGAACCACCGGGCCGGCGAGGCGCAGACTGAGCGCCACCCCTTCAGGTGTCTCGTAGCTGCGGATGGTGTCCAGCATCAAGCCGGGTTCACTGATAATAGATATCCCGATAGGCGGTATACATGGAGGCTGCCATCACCGGCATCACCACCAGCAGACCCAGACCCACCGGTATGGCACCGATAAAGAACAGTATCAGACCGATCACCCCATACAGCAGGAACGGCAGGATATTCTTCAGACAGCCGGTAAAACTCTGCTTCATGGCAGACACCGCCGACAATCCCTCCATGGCGATCAGCGCCGGTGCAAACCAGTAGGCCATCATCAGCGGAATCGACAACCCCAGGCCTAGCAGCCCGATCAGCAGCACGGAACCGACACCCACGGCGGACTGCATTGCGCCCGGTTCAGCCCCCGGCATACCGCTCATTCCTCCCAGCATGCCGAACATCACTCCACCACCGACCATGACCATCACAAAGCCCATCACAAGCATACCCACCAGGTAGAGCAGGCCCACCAGCACCAACTGCCCCACACTGGATGAGAAACCGGCAAACAGGTGGCTGATCTCGAAATCATCCCCATGCTCCTGGGCGGCGGAGCCCAGCATCAGGCCGGCCAGCATGACCGGTGACAACAGGGTGATCACCAGGGAACCGATAAACGGCACCAGACTGAGCACCACCGACAGCACCACCCAGATAACCAGTGCCACGAGCCACGCCAGCGGATTCTGCTTGAAATGCCAGAAACCCTGGCTGATCCATTTCCAGCCATTGCCGAACGGGCGGGCGTGCGGTCCGGACAACTCGCCCTGCTGCGCCTCGCCGACCAGGTCCGCCTGGGGTGCCGCATAGGGGTCTTCAGAATTTGCTTCCGTTTCACCGGCGGCAGCCAGCTCGGCCTGTCGGGCCAGATACTTGGGAATCACAATGCCACAGGCGAGACAGCTGTCGTTCTCCAGTCGATCGGAGCCGCACTTGGGGCAGACCTTTGTTGCCTTGGCGGCCTGCACTGCGGCGGGATCCAGTGAGGCGACCGTGGGGCTGTCCGGATCGACCCGCTCCTCTTCTTCGATCGGCACCAGTGACAGTTTTCCAGAGTCAGGTATCGCTTGCATCGGCTCCAGGCGTACCACCATACCGACCGATTCCAGTGCCTGCAGATACTTTTCCGCCTTCAGCTTCTCCAGCGATTTCTTCAGAACCACCTCGCGGACCGATGAGAGCAGCTTTCGCGCCTTGGCTTCGGGCACTTTGAAGCGTTTACAGAAATCCGCGATGGCATCCTCAACATCAATGCCGGATCGCAGTTTACCGGTGTAGATAACCTGATAGTGCTCCGCCACAATATCATCTCCTAACTGGTTGTCATTATTGTTATGCGGACCACGCCCGGGTGTGGTCCACCAAGCCCGTACCCTAAATCCGCAACCATCCGACCTCGCCGCCGACAGAGCACTAGCGGTGGATTCTAAGACATGCGGCCAAAAATCTAAATCGAAGGCGCCATTAAATTGCCCCGCAGGTGGCTATTTTGTCGGTTATACCCGGTTTCGTTACCGCATTCCGGCTATGGGCGGAGAGACCCGCCTTTTAATTCCCCTACCCTGATCCCGACCACCCCTGTCCTGAACACCTGGCCGAAGCCGCATAAAAAAAGGGTGCCCGCAGGCACCCTTTCATGCAGCAGCACCGATCCCGGTCAGCTGATTTTCGGATCCAGCTCGCCCTTTTCATACAGACCGAACATGGTCTCGAGAGATTTGGCGCGGATCTTTGAGGCGTGACCACTGCAACCAAACGCTTCGTAGCGGGCTTTGCAGATCTCCTTCATGCCCTGGGTGGCCTCCTTCAGGAACTTACGCGGATCAAAGTTGGAGGGGTTCTCCTGCAGGTGCCGGCGAATCGAACCGGTCGATGCCATGCGCAGGTCGGTGTCGATATTGACCTTGCGCACACCGTGCTTGATACCTTCAACAATCTCTTCAACCGGTACACCATAGGTCTGCCCCATGTCACCACCGAAGTTGTTGATAATGGCCAGCCACTCCTGCGGCACCGAGGAGGAGCCGTGCATCACCAGATGGGTGTTGGGAATGCGCTGATGGATCTCCTTGATCCGGTCGATGCGGAGTACTTCACCGGTCGGTTTCTTGGTGAACTTGTAGGCACCGTGGGAGGTACCGATGGCGATGGCCAGGGCGTCCACCTGGGTCTGCTTGACAAAATCAGCCGCCTGTTCGGGATCGGTCAGCAGCTGGTCCATATCCAGCTTACCCTCAGCACCGATGCCGTCCTCTTCACCCGCTTCACCGGTCTCCAGGGAGCCGAGACAACCCAGCTCACCCTCGACAGATACGCCACCGGCGTGAGCCATCTCCACCACCCGCCGGGTCACATCCACGTTGTACTCGTAGGATGAGGGGGTCTTGCCATCGGTCATCAGGGACCCATCCATCATGACCGACGAGAAACCGGACTGGATGGAGCGCAGGCAGACTGCCGGGGAGGTGCCATGATCCTGGTGCATAACGATGGGGATGTGCGGATAAGCCTCCAGGGCCGCCAGGATCAGGTGCCGCAGGAAGGTCTCGCCGGCGTAGGCACGCGCCCCTGCCGAACCCTGCATGATGACCGGGCTGTCGGTTTCATCAGCCGCCTGCATGATGGCGTGAACCTGCTCCATATTGTTGACGTTGAACGCCGGCATACCGAACTGGTGGTCAGCGGCATAGTCCAGCAGCTGTCGCATGGAAATAAGAGGCATTGTGTTCTCCTTCTCTAGATGATGTCTTATGTAATCCGCCGGACGATAACCCGCCCGTGTAATAAATCAAGCGCCGGGGGTGCACATCTTTTCCAGACCCTGCGGTCATCCCGGACGCGTTATTCTCATGAGGGCATCTTCACTATGCCCATCCTGTCCACTGTTATCCCATTCAGGCCGGGTCGGCAGTATGTTCACCGACACGCAGAATTTTCATCACGTTGGTGCCACCCATCACCCCGTTGGTATCACCTTTGGTGATGATCAGCAGATCGCCGTTGCGCACCGCGCCCCGCTGCAGCATCTCATCCACGATCGCCTTGTTGATATCCTGAGCGTCGCCATTGGCCACATCGAAACTGACCGGATAGACACCCCGGAACAGGGTCACTTTGCGCCGGGTCCCTACGTGGGAAGTGAGGGCATAAATCGGAATCCCGGAACTGATACGGGACATCCACATGGGCGTATAGCCGGTCTCGGTCCAGGCCGCGATAGCCGCCACATTCAGGTGGTTGGCAGTATACATGGCGGCCATGGCGATGGCCTCATCAATACGGCCGAACACGCTGTTGAGACGGTGATGGGACTTGCGCACCTTGCGCTGCTTCTCCGCCTCGCGGCAGATCTTGCTCATCGCCTCCACGGTCTGTACCGGGTAGTGGCCGGCGGCGGTCTCCGCCGACAGCATCACCGCATCGGTACCGTCCAGCACCGCATTGGCCACGTCAAACACTTCGGCCCGGGTCGGGATCGGATGTTCGATCATCGACTCCATCATCTGGGTGGCGGTAATCGCCACCTTGTTGCGTGAACGGGCCAGGCGAATCAGCCGCTTCTGTACCGCCGGCAGTTCGGCATCACCAATCTCGACTCCCAGGTCGCCCCGGGCGATCATGATCGCCTCGGACGCCTCGACAATCTCTTCGATCACCTCCAGCGCCTCAGCCCGCTCCACCTTGGAGACGATACCGCCCTCGCCGCCCGCCTCCCGCAGCAGCGCCCTGGCCTGGTTCACATCCTCGGCGCTGCGCACGAAGGAGACCGCCAGGTAGTCCGCCTCGATACTGGCGGCAAAACGGATATCCTCCTTGTCCTTGTCGGTCAGCGCCGGGGCGGAGAGCCCACCCCCCTGCTTGTTGATGCCCTTGCTGTTGGAGAGTTCGCCACCGGTCTCCACCTTGCAGTCGATCTCGGTCTCGCTCACCTCGTTGACCCAGAGCACAATAGCCCCGTCGGCCAGTACCAGGGTATCGCCCCGTTTCACATCCTTTATCAGTTCAGGAAAGGTGAGTCCGACCCGCTCCTGATTGCCCTCTTTGGGTCCGCAGCGGGTATCCAGCACAAAACGCGCCCCCTGCTCCAGAAAGACCTTGCCCTCACGGAATCCGGTGATCCGGATCTTGGGTCCCTGCAGATCCACCAGCACACCCACCTGCCGGCCGCTGGCCCGGGCCCGGTCCCGCACCGCTTCGGCACGGCGCAGATGCTCCTCATGGGTGCCGTGCGAGAGATTCAGGCGTACCACATCCACACCGGCACCGATCAGTTGATCAAGCACCTTGGGGTCGTCGGTTGCCGGACCCAGTGTGGCCAATATTTTGGTTCTTCTTAGCATAATTTCTCCGAAGCCGGCGCCCGATCCTCACGGGTGCCGGCTTCCCGTTGGTCAGCCAGCCGCCCGCGACTCCAGCATCTCCACCGCCGGCAGTTTCTTGCCTTCCAGGAATTCCAGGAAGGCTCCACCACCGGTTGAGATATAGGAGACACGATCGGCGATGGCATATTTATCCACGGCGGCCAATGTATCGCCGCCACCTGCAATCGAAAACGCCGCCGATTCGGCAATCGCCAACCCCAGGGTCTGGGTGCCGGCGCCAAACTGATCAAATTCAAACACGCCCACCGGGCCATTCCAGACGATGGTGCCGGCCGATTTCATCATCTCGGCAAAGCGGGCCGCCGTCTCGGGACCGATATCGAAAATCATGTCATCATCCGCCACATCCTCGACCCGCTTGACGGTCGCCTCGGCGGATTCGGAAAACTCCTTGCCACAGACCACGTCGGTGGGGACCGGTATCTCGCCACCCTTGGCCTTGGCCACCTCCATCAGCCGCTTGGCCTCCGGGATCAGGTCCGCCTCGTAAAGCGATTTGCCCACGTTATAACCGGCCGCGGCAATAAAGGTGTTGGCAATACCGCCACCGGGAATCAGCTGATCGACGATCTTTGACAGTGCATCCAGCACGGTCAGCTTAGTGGAGACCTTGGAACCACCCACGATGGCCGCCATGGGGCGCGCCGGGTTATCCAACGCCCGGCCGAGGGCCTCCAGTTCGCCCGCCAATAACGGACCGGCACAGGCGGTCGGCGCATAGGTGCCGGCACCATGGGTGGATGCCTGGGCCCGGTGGGCGGTACCGAAGGCGTCCATCACATAGACGTCGCACAAGGACGCATACTGGCGTGACAGGGTCTCGTCGTTTTTCTTCTCCCCCACGTTGAAGCGCACATTCTCCAGCAACACCACGTCACCGTTATTCATGGACGGGGGGGTCTGCAGATAGTCGCTGACCAGCCGCACCTCCTTCCCCAGCGCATCGGACAGATAAGTGGCCACCGGTTGCAGCGAGAACTCTTCAGCAAACTCACCCTCGGTGGGGCGCCCCAGATGGGACATCAGCAGCACCTGGGCACCCGCCTTGACGCAGTGTTCAATGGTCGGCAGGGAGGCGCGGATACGCTTATCCGAAGCCACCTTGCCCGCCTTGATGGGTACATTCAGATCCTGACGGATCAGCACCCGTTTACCCGCAAGGTCAAGGTCGGTCATTTTGATAACGGACATGGAAAGGATCTCCTGAGAAGGTATGGTTATTACTTATAAAGGGATTAGATGAAACGGTTGTCTCAGCTAATACCTCTAGTGGTGAAACCGTCGCCCCGGTGCCGCAGCTGCGGCACCGGGGCGACGGTTGTCAGGCGGGAGGAGAGAGCGACTCCCGCCCGGCCATGCCACTATTTCTGCATGACGCGGATCATCTCCAGCACCTTGCTGGAGTAACCCCACTCGTTGTCGTACCAGGAGACAACTTTCACAAAGGTGTTATCCAGCGCAATACCGGCACCCTCGTCGAAGGTGGAGGTGCAGGACTCACCACGGAAGTCGGTGGAGACCACTTTTTCGTTGGTATAACCCAGGACACCCTTCATGTTGCCTTCCGAAGCGTCTTTCATGGCGCTGCAGATATCGGCATAGGTGGCGTCGTTTTTCAGCTCAACGGTCAGATCCACCACCGAGACATCGGAGGTCGGCACGCGGATCGACATACCGGTCAGCAGGCCGTTCAGCTCGGGAATCACTTTGCCAACCGCCTTGGCGGCACCGGTGGACGAGGGGATCATGTTTTCCAGGATACCGCGACCGCCGCGCCAATCTTTCATGGAGGGGCCGTCCACCGTCTTCTGGGTGGCGGTTGCCGCATGCACGGTGGTCATCAGGCCACGCTTGATACCGAAGCTGTCATTCAGCACCTTGGCGATCGGCGCCAGACAGTTGGTGGTACAGGAGGCGTTGGAGATGATGGTCTCACCGGCGTACTTGTCGTGGTTCACACCGTAAACGAACATCGGCGTGTCATCCTTGCTGGGGGCACTCTGAATCACCTTCTTGGCACCAGCCGCGATATGTTTTTCACAGGTCTCCTTGGTCAGGAACAGACCGGTGGACTCCACCACCACGTCGGCACCCACTTCGTTCCATTTCAGGTTAGCCGGATCACGCTCGGCAGTCAGACGGATGCGCTTGCCATTTACCACCAGGGTATTGCCATCAACCGCCACATCACCCTGGAAACGGCCATGTACCGAGTCGAACTTCAGCATATAGGCCAGGTAGTCGGGATCCAGCAGATCATTGATACCGACAATCTCGATATCGTCGAAATTCTGCACCGCGGCACGGAACACCATGCGTCCGATCCGGCCAAAACCGTTAATACCCACTTTGATAGTCATAAGACAAACCTCCAGATAATTGTAAGTTACTGCATTCTGATCCTGAGACCGGGGCCGCCCGGGGGCGCCCCGGCACCAATTCGTTTAAAGCGTCTCTTCCACTGCCTTGACGACATTTTCAACGGTAAAACCGAACTCCTTGAACAGCTGGTCTGCCGGTGCAGATTCACCGAAGCGGCTGATGCCCACCACTTTGTTGGCATACTTGTACCACCCATCCGGGATACCCGCTTCGACCACCACCCGGGCCGTCACCGCTGCGGGCAGGACACGCTCACGATAGTCCTCGCTCTGGGCCTCAAACAGATCCACCGACGGCATAGATACCACCCGGATGCGCTTGCCCTTGCCGGTCAACTCCGCCGCCGCGTCAACCGCCAGCCCCACTTCCGAACCGGTGGCGATCAGGATGGCATCCGGCGTACCTTCGCAGTCACGCAATACATAACCACCCTTGGCGATATCGGCGATCTGCTGTTCGTCCCGCTGCATAAACGGTAACCCCTGACGGGAGAAGATCAGACAGGAGGGGCCATCCGCACGTTCAATGGCGGCCTTCCAGGCCACGGCGGTCTCCACCGTATCACAGGGGCGCCATACCGACATGTTGGGGATCATGCGCAGGGTGGCGATCTGTTCAACCGGCTGATGGGTCGGTCCATCCTCACCCAGGCCAATCGAGTCATGGGTGTAAACAAACAGGGAGCGCTGTTTCATCAGCGCCGCCATACGCAGGGCGTTACGGGCATACTCGGAGAACATCAGGAAGGTGGCACCGAACGGAATCAGCCCGCCATGCAGCGCCACACCATTCATGATGGCGGACATACCAAACTCACGCACCCCGTAGTTGATGTAGTTGGATTCGGGCGAGTCGGCCCGCATCGGCTTGTAGCCAGACCACTCAGTCAGGTTGGAACAACCCAGGTCGGCGGAACCGCCAAACAGCTCCGGCAACAGGGCGGCATAACCCTCGATCGACGCCAGGGAGGCCTGGCGGGTGGCCGGACTCTTCGCCTCGGCATTCATCTGGGCTACGAACTCAGCCGACTTGGCGGCCCAATCTTCCGGCAGATCGCCGGCCATGCGCCGTTTGAATTCCGCTGCCAGTTCCGGGTAGGCCTCCTGGTAAGCGGCAAACTTCTGGTTCCAGGCCGCCTCGGCAGCAGCACCTTTCTCACGGGCATCCCAACCGGCATAGACATCTTCCGGCACTTCAAACGGACCGTGATCCCAACCCAGCGCAGCCTTGGTCAGATTGATCTCTTCATCGCCCAGCGGCGCACCGTGGCAGGCGTGGCTGCCGGCCTTGTTGGGTGAACCGAAACCGATGGTGGTCCTGGCACAGATCAGGGTCGGCTTGTCGGTCATCGCCTTGGCCATCTCCAGCGCTTTGTTGATCGCCTCGGCATCATGTCCGTCCACGTCGCGAATCACATGCCAGCCGTAGGCCTCGAAGCGCTTCGGCGTGTCATCCCGGAACCAGCCCTCCACATGACCATCGATGGAGATACCGTTGTCATCCCAGACAGCAATCAGGTTACCCAGGCCCAGGGTACCGGCCAGGGAGCAGGCTTCGTGGGAGATGCCTTCCATCATGCAGCCATCGCCAAGAAACACGTAGGTATTGTGGTCGACGATGGTGTGACCATCACGGTTGAACTCCGCCGCCAGGGCACGCTCGGCAATGGCCATACCCACCGCATTGGTGATGCCCTGGCCAAGCGGGCCGGTGGTGGTCTCCACGCCCGGCGCATAACCATACTCCGGGTGTCCCGGCGTCTTGGAGTGCAACTGCCGGAACTGTTTCAGGTCATCAATGCTCAGATCGTAGCCGCTCAGGTGCAGCAGGGAGTAGATCAGCATGGAACCGTGTCCGTTGGAGAGTACAAAGCGATCCCGGTCGGGCCAATCGGGATTGGCCGGATTGTGTTTCAGATAGTCATTCCAAAGCACTTCGGCAATATCCGCCATACCCATGGGCGCACCGGGGTGGCCCGATTTGGCTTTCTGGACCGCATCCATGCTCAGGGCACGGACGGCATTTGCAAGATTTCTGCGTGAGGACATATGTCTCTCCTGTCTTAAGGATGGTTTAGTAATTTTGTGGCCGTCCGGCTGTAACCTGGTCGGCAACAGGAAACGCCGCCAAGGGAGGCGTTGCCTGATAAATTTTTTAACTGTACTGATCCGGTCATATGCCCGGCACCGGGTGGATCATTCTTGCGCCATCATCTGCGCGGGGCAAGCCAGATCCGCTTATAGGGGTAAAAACAGTGCCCCGATTTAATCGCAATATATTGATTTATTTATATTTAATAAAAACAAAAAATGGACGAACCGTACCTGTCCCGGTTACTGGTCCCGCCATTTTATCGAACAGCCAATGCTGGGGATCTGCTCCTCCGGACCCGCTCCGGTCATGGCGACCTGGCGCATTGCCTCATACAGTTCACGCCGCACATCCTCCGGTGCAGCCGCCTTGCCACTGGCATCCAGTCGCCCACGGTACTGCAACCGGAGATCAGCGTTATAGCCAAAAAAATCGGGTGTACAGACAGCCCCGTACTGCTTGGCCACGGACTGGCTCTCATCCAACAGGTAGGGGAACGGGAAGCGGTACTGCTGCGCAACCCTGACCATGTTCTCAAAAGAATCCTCTTCGTAGAGGGTCGGGTCATTCGACATGATCGCCACCGAGTTAACCCCCAACTCCTTCAGTTCTGCTGTGTCACGGACAATCCGTTCCCGTATCGCCTGGACGTAAGGGCAGTGATTACAGATAAACATCACCAGCAGCCCGTTCTCCCCCCGGCAATCCGCCAGGGTCCACTGTTTTCCGTCCACGCCGGGGAGATTAAAATCAATCGCCGGCAATCCGAAATCGCATACCGGAGTCTGCAGGGAAACCATACCGCACCCTCCCATTCAGAGGCGCAAAATCAAAGGAACATAATCCTACCTTAAAAGAATGACAAGATTGATATAAAATTCTTATGGAAGTCATTACCGTGGATTAATTGACATTGGTTGGGGCTGCGGCTACCGTAGGACGGCGCCAATTTGACTCAGATTGCGGGCGCTCTACAAATGCAGCTAAAGCGAGGGAACAGTTATAAGGATTACTGTAAACCCGTCTTTAGCACTCGCTGGACGGGTTTTTTATTTTCCGGAAGACATACTTTATGAGTGATTATATCTTTACCTCCGAATCGGTCTCTGAAGGCCACCCCGACAAAGTCGCAGACCAGATCTCCGACGCGGTGCTGGACGAGATCCTGGCCCGGGATCCGGACCCGGAACACGCCCGGGTGGCCTGTGAAACCATGATCAAAACCGGTGCTGTTATTGTGGCCGGCGAAATCACCACCAACGCCTGGGTCGATCTGGATGATCTGGTGCGCAAGGTGATCTGTGATATCGGCTACACCAGTTCGGACGTGGGCTTTGATGGCAGCACCTGCGCGGTCATGTCCCTGATCGGCAAACAGTCCAGCAACATCGCCCAGGGCGTGGACCGTAAGGCACCGGAGGAGCAGGGGGCCGGCGATCAGGGCCTGATGTTCGGCTATGCCACCAATGAAACCGATGTATTGATGCCCGCCCCCATCACCTATGCCCACCGGCTGGTGGAGCGCCAATCGGAGATGCGCAAGAAGCGGGTACTGCCCTGGCTGCGTCCCGACGCCAAGAGCCAGGTAACCCTGCGCTATGAGAACGATGTGGTCACCGGTATCGACGCCGTGGTGCTCTCCACCCAGCACGACCCGGATATCAAGCAGAGTGATCTGATTGAGGCGGTGATGGAGAACATCCTGCAGCCGGTACTGCCCAAGGCGTGGCTGGACAAGTGCCCGCAGGAGAAGATCCACATCAATCCCACCGGCTCCTTTGTGATCGGTGGCCCGGTGGGGGATTGCGGCCTGACCGGACGCAAGATTATCGTCGACACCTACGGTGGCGCGGCGCGCCATGGTGGTGGCGCCTTCTCCGGCAAGGACCCCTCCAAGGTGGACCGTTCAGCTGCCTACGCGGGGCGCTACGTGGCAAAAAACATCGTGGCGGCAGGCTTGGCCGACCGTTGTGAGATCCAGGTCTCCTACGCCATTGGCGTGGCCGAGCCCACTTCCATCTCGATTGAGACCTTCGGTACCGCCAAGATCGATGAGGCGAAGATCGCCCAGCTGGTGCGTGATCACTTCGATCTGCGCCCCTACGGCATTCTGCAGATGCTGGACCTGGTCAAGCCCATCTATCGGAAGACAGCCGCCTACGGCCACTTCGGCCGGGAAGAACCGGAGTTTACCTGGGAACGGACAGACAAGGCCGAGGCACTGCGCGCCGACGCCGGGTTATGACCTGCAGCACGCTGGCATGGGAAACCAACCATTCAGCCTGCAAACAGTAGAGTGAGATAACGTAATACCCCTCCCGAGAAGCGCTGCAACAGGGTCACCTGCCAGGCTCGGGAGTGGGAACATGGGTAATGAACGGCGCTTGGTTTTTTCGGAGACTAAACATGAACGCCGTAGTGGACAACAACTTTAACGACTACAAGATCGCCGACATCTCCCTGGCCCAGTGGGGCCACAAGGAGATCGCCATCGCCTATACGGAAATGCCGGGCCTGGTGGCCCTGCAGGAGAAGTATGGCGACAGCAAACCCCTCAAAGGTGCACGCATTGCCGGCAGCCTGCACATGACTATCCAGACCGCCGTACTGATCGAGACCCTGATCAAGCTGGGGGCCGAGGTTCGCTGGGCCTCCTGCAACATCTTCTCCACCCAGGATCATGCCGCAGCCGCCATTGCCGACCAGCAGATCCCGGTGTTTGCCTACAAGGGCGAGAGCCTGGAGGAGTACTGGGCCTACACCCACAAGATCATGGAGTGGCACGATGGCGGCACACCCAACATGATCCTGGATGATGGCGGCGACGCCACCCTGCTGCTGATCCTGGGCAGCAAGGCGGAGCAGGATATCAGCGTGCTGGACAACCCGGGCAGCGAAGAGGAGCGGGTACTGTACGCTGCGATCCGTGAACACCTGGCCATCCAGTCCGACTGGTACTCCAGTAAAATGAAGAACATCAAGGGCGTTACCGAGGAGACCACTACCGGGGTACACCGGCTCTATCAGATGCAGGAGCGGGGCGAGCTGCCCTTCCCCGCCATCAACGTCAACGATTCGGTAACCAAGTCCAAGTTCGACAACCTGTACGGCTGTCGGGAATCCCTGGTGGACGGTATCAAACGGGCCACCGACGTGATGATCGCCGGCAAGATCGCCCTGGTACTGGGCTATGGCGACGTGGGCAAGGGCTGCGCCCAATCCCTGAAAGGGCTCGGTGCCACTGTCTGGGTCAGCGAGATCGATCCGATCTGCGCCCTGCAGGCGGCCATGGAGGGGTTCCGGGTGGTGAACATGGACGAGGTGTGCAACCAGGCCGATATCTTTGTCACCACCACCGGTAACTACCACGTGATCCAGCACGATCACATGGCGCGAATGAAAGACCAGGCCATCGTCTGCAACATTGGTCACTTCGATAACGAGATAGACGTCGCCAGCCTGGAGCAGTACCAGTGGGAGAACATCAAGCCCCAGGTGGATCACATCATCTTCCCGGACGGCAAGCGGATCATCCTGCTGGCCAAGGGCCGGCTGGTGAACCTGGGTTGCGCCACCGGCCACCCCAGCTTCGTGATGTCCAACAGCTTCACCAACCAGACCCTGGCCCAGATGGAGATCTGGAATCACACCGGCGAATATGAAAACCGGGTCTACACCCTGCCGAAAAAGCTGGATGAAGAGGTGGCCCGCCTGCACCTGGAGAAGATCGGCGTCAAGCTGACCACCCTGACCCAGGAACAGGCCGACTATATCGGCGTACCGGTAGAGGGGCCCTACAAGCCCGATCACTACCGCTACTGATCCCCGTTTGACCCGGGTCCCGACCTGACGGTGGGACCCGGCCATTGTCCCATTCATTGCCCCCATACCGGATAGCAGTTTGTTACCGGTATGGGCGCTATTCACAGATCAATAGAAGCCGATGCATTCACAACAGACTGATCAAAAACTGTTCAGTTTCGAACTCTTCCCGCCCAAGAGCGAGGAGGGGATGGAGAAGCTGAAAACCCAGGTAAAAAAACTTGCGCGGATCAATCCGCTCTATGTCTCCGTCACTTTCGGGGCCGGCGGATCGACCCAGCAGCGCACCTTCCAGAGCGTCGAGTGGCTGGTTACCGAAGGAATCGAGGCGGCCCCCCACATCTCCTGCGTCAGCAGCAGTGAGGTCGAGATCGTGGAGATGCTGACCCGCTATAGAGCACAGGGCATCCGTCGACTGGTTGCCCTGCGCGGTGACCTGCCCTCGGGCACCGGCATGAGTGGCCGGGGTGAACTCAACTACGCCAACGAACTGGTGGCACTGATCCGGCGCGAGTTCGGGGACTATTTCCATATCGAAGTGGCCGCCTATCCCGAGTTCCACCCCCAGGCTGCCAATGCCCGGGTTGACCTGGAGAACTTCAAGCGCAAGGTGGCGGCCGGAGCGAACGGCGCCATCACCCAGTACTTCTACAACGCGGACGCCTACTTCCGTTTTGTCGACAGCTGTAAAGAACTGGCGATCCAGATCCCCATCGTGCCGGGTATCATGCCGATCACCAACTACAGCAATCTGAGCCGCTTCTCCGATGCCTGTGGTGCGGAGATACCGCGCTGGATACGCAAGCGCCTGGAGTCCTATGCCGATGACGTGGAGAGTATCCGCGCCTTTGGCGTAGACGTGGTCAGCGAGCTGTGCCAGCGCCTGCTGGATCAGGGCGCCCCCGGACTGCACTTCTACACCATGAACCAGTCGGCGGCGACCCTGAAGATCTGGGACAATCTCAACCTGCCGGAGTAATTCCGCCGGCGGGCTGCGGCGCTGATCCGTTTAACTGTGTCGGGTGGGCGAACCGGTCCACCCGACCAATCTGCCGCTCAAGCATCCAGCCAATCCCGCCGGTGGTACCGGGAGCGTTCACGCACAATCCGATATAATCAACAGCCCGACCGCACCCGCTGCGGCACACACATGGGCCATATAGGGAGTGCCGGTGAAACTGCACCCGTTGCTGATCGTTCTGCTGTTAACTACCCTGGTGGGATTCGCCTCGGGGCTGCTGCTGCCCCAGCTGCTCCCGTTGCGGCCATCCGCACCACTGCACCTGATCTTCGCCCTGGGCATTATGCCGCTGATCATGGGCGCCATGACCTATTTCGTACCGGTACTGACCCGTACCCGGACAGCTGAACCCCGGGCTCTGGCGCCGGCCCTGTTGGCGCTCGCCGCCGGTCTGCTGCTCAGCTTCAGCCTGTTCTTCTCCTTTTCCCTCTATCCGCTGGCCGCGCTGCTGGGACTGGTAGCCGCCGGCTGGCTGAGTTTATGGATATTGCAACGCAAACGACAGACTCTGGGCCGCCCCCATCCGGGGCTGCTCTGGTATCAACTGGCGCTGCTGGCCCTGATAGGGGGACTGCTCGCCATCCTGGCTGCCTTTTTCCTGCCGGAGCAGTGGGGACCGTTGCGACGCCTGCACCTGCACCTGAATCTCCTGGGATTTGTCGGTCTCACCGCCCTGGGTACCCTGCGGGTGCTGCTCCCCACCACCGGCGGGTACAGCGACCCCGACGCGGGTCCCTGGCTGATGCAGCAATGGCCCTGGATGGTGGCGGGCACACTGCTGATTGCGGCGGGAGCCGCCTGGTCACCGGCCGCAGCCCTGCTTGGCGTGCTGCTTTGGCTGCTGCCGCTGGCCCGACTGCTTAAATCACTGCTGGTGACCCATCGCAGCACTGTCTGGCGCTCCCATGGCGCTGTTACATCCCTGGCCGGTGCCGTGCTGGGTCTGCTGGTGATTCTGCTCAGCGGTGCAGCCCACGCAGAGGGCTGGCTCCCGCCGACCAACACCACCCACGCCTTTATTCCGCTGTTTCTGCTGCCTCTGGTGAGCGGCGCAGCAACCCATCTGTTGCCACTCTGGCTCAGCACCAGCAACAAGCAGCGGGAACAGTCGCTCCGATCACGGCTGGGGCGTTACAGTGCAGTGCGGGCAACACTATTCCTGCTGGGCGGTCTGTTCATCCTGGCCGGCCAGGGTTGGGGCCTGGTTCCGGTGCTGTTGGCGCTGGCCCAGTTCCTCGTCACGGTACTCCTCTCTCTGCGCCCCAATTATTGAGTGCAACTGTTATCATCCCCCCTCACGAATGCGGATCAGGTAAAAATGATATGAGTAACAATCAGCAAATCACCCGGCGCGATCTCTCGGTGCTCTGGCACCCCTGCACCCAGATGAAGGATCACGAATGGCTGCCCATGATTCCGATCCGGCGCGGCGAAGGGGTCTGGCTGGAGGACTTTGACGGCAACCGCTATATCGATGCGGTCAGCTCCTGGTGGGTCAACCTGTTCGGCCACGCCAACCCCCGCATCAACGCCGCCCTGAAAGCCCAGGTGGATCAGCTGGAACACGTGATGCTGGCCGGATTCTCCCACGAGCCAGCCATACAGCTGGCGGAAAAACTGGTCGAGCTCACTCCGCCGGGGATGGAGCGCTGCTTCTACGTGGATAACGGCTCCTCGGCTATCGAGGCAGCCCTGAAAATGAGCTACCACAGCTGGCGCAATCAGGGTTACAAGGGCAAGCACCGTTTCGTCACCCTCTCCAACAGCTATCACGGGGAGACCCTCGGGGCCCTGGCGGTGGGTGACGTATCACTCTACAAGGAGACATACGAACCGCTGCTGATGGAGGTGTTTACCGCCCCCTCCCCGGACTGTTTCGACCGGGAAGCGGGCGAGTCCTGGGAGGATTACTCGGTCCGTCGCTTTGCCGACATGGAGGCGCTGCTGGCTGAGCACCATAAAGAGATCAGTGCCGTGATTGTGGAGCCACTGGTGCAGTGCGCCGGCGGCATGCGCATGTATCATCCAACCTATCTGAAACTGCTGCGGGAGGCGTGCGATCGTTATCAGGTGCACCTGATCGCCGACGAGATCGCGGTAGGATTCGGCCGTACCGGCACTCTGTTCGCCTGTGAACAGGCCCAGATCAGCCCGGACTTTCTCTGCCTTTCCAAAGGGCTGACCGCCGGGTACCTGCCCCTCTCCCTGGTGCTGACCAGCGAGTCTGTCTACCAGAGCTTTTACGACAACTACGAAAACCTGACCGCCTTTCTGCACTCCCACAGCTACACCGGCAACCCGCTCGGTTGTGCCGTGGCGCTGGCCAGCCTGGAGATTTTTGACCAGGATCAGGTGATCGAAAACAACCGCCAACTGGCGCGGGTGATGGCGGAAGCAACCGCCCACCTGAACGATCACCCCCACGTGGCGGAGGTACGTCAACACGGCATGATCCTGGCCATCGAGATGGTAAAGGACAAGGCCAGCCGCACGCCCTTCCCCTGGCAGGAGCGGCGCGGCCTGCGGGTCTACCAGCACGCCCTCAGCCAGGGCGCCCTGCTCCGCCCACTGGGTAATGTCACCTATTTCATGCCCCCCTATGTAATCACTCCGGAGCAGATTCGGGAGCTGGCACGGATCGCCACCGAGGGCATCGATCTGGCCACCCGGGACTGATATGCAACGGCATCGCATCTACACCAGCCAGCCCCTGCAACCGGGCAACCGCATCATGCTGGAGGAGGGCCCCACCCGACACCTGGTCCAGGTACTGCGCTTGAAGACGGGAGCAGAGATCATCCTGTTCAACGGCGATGGCCATGACTACAGCGCCCACCTGGGAGAGACATCCCGACGCAGCAGCTACGCAGAGGTGCAGCAGCGCCTGGAACCCGCCGAGGCGCCGGCTTGTTTACAGATCCATCTGGCCATCGGTATCTCCAAAGGCGAACGGATGGACTTCGCCATCCAGAAAGCCGTGGAACTGGGGGTTGCTGAAATCACCCCGTTGATCACCGAACGCTGCCAGGTACGGTTGCCGAGCGAACGACAGGCAAAACGGCTGCAGCATTGGCGACAGGTGATCATCGCCGCCTGCGAGCAGTCGGGCCGACGCCGCATCCCCAGCCTCAATCCGGTGCAGGAGCTGCATAGCTGGCTTGGCGTTGCCAACACAGCGGACGGGCTACTACTGGATCATCGGGCCGACCGGGCCCTGCATGAACTGCCGCCACCGGGAGAAGCCGTGACCCTGTTGGTGGGGCCCGAGGGGGGGCTGTCAGCAACGGAACGCACACAGGCCACCACAAACGGATTCTCCGGTCTGCGTCTGGGTCCCCGGGTGTTGCGTACCGAGACCGCACCACTGGCGGCCATCGCGGCCATCCAGACCCAGTGGGGCGATTTCCGCTGATCCCACTGGGGCGCCCCCATCGCCGCCCGGTTATAGGCCCCTCCGGGGATAACCGATTGATCGTCCCTACCAGTGGGATATACTCGGAATCATCGTTTTCAGCGATGGCCATGCCATGAACCTGCGGGATCTGAAATACATCATTGCGGTGGCCGAAACCCGGCACTTCGGCCGGGCGGCAGAGCGCTGCTTCGTCAGCCAGCCCACACTCAGCGGCCAGCTCAGGAAGCTTGAGGAGGAGTTGGGAGTCACCCTGTTCGAACGCAACAACCGCCATGTGCAGATCACCCCGGTGGGGGAGGAGATACTGGACCATGCACGGCAGATCATGGAGCAGGCAGAGGCGATCCAGCAGGTATCCCAGCGCCACCAGGATCCACTGGCCGGTCCCCTGCGCATCGGCGCCATTCCCACCCTCAGTCCCTACCTGATGCCGCTGCTCCTGATGCCGCTGAAAACACGCTACCCCCAGATACAGCTGGTGCTGTCCGAAGAGTTGACCGATACCCTGCTACAGCGCCTGCAGCGGCATGAGATCGACGCCGCCCTGCTGGCCACCCCGGCGGGTTCACCCGACCTGGAGACCTGGCCACTGTTCAAGGAGCCGTTCTGGGTTGCCTATCCCCGCAATCACCCGTTCTACACCCGGGAAAAGATCACCCAGCAGGACCTGGACAAGGAGAATCTGCTGCTGCTCTCCGAGGGTCACTGTCTGGCGGACCAGGCGATGGCGGTATGCCGTCTGCAACAGCGCCAGGCGGAGGGCAACCTGGCGGATCTGCGCGCTGCCAGTCTGGAGACCCTGATCCAGCTGGTCGGTGCCGGTTACGGTATCACCCTGATTCCCGCCCTGGCGATGCGCAGCTCCTGGATCAGTGGCAGCGGGGTGGTGGCCCAGCCGCTCGAGGCCGGAAACGCCTACCGACAGGTGGCCCTGATCTATCGCCACAGTTTTCCACGACTGGCAGCGCTACAGGCCCTGGCCACGGTGATACTGGACAACCTCCCCAATACCGTGGATCGAATCCGCCCCTCCAGCACGGCCTGACACCCCGGGGCTAATAACCTCATCTATAGGTATTAGCTATCATACAGATAGTAACTAACGATTTTACCTATTTACCGTCAAGCTGGATAATCCTTCCATCACCAGGAAATACCGGATGCCGGAAGGAACAAACCATGACCAAGACAATCACTTTTGCCGCAGTGCACTTCAGCGTCGCCTTCTCGGTCGCTTACCTGATGACCGGCAGCGCCCTGTTGGGGGGAGCGATCGCGTTGATCGAACCGGCCATCAATACCGTCGCTTATCACTTTCACGAGCTGTTTTGGGAACATCGGCAAAACCGCCCACTTTTTTCACAGCACCCCGAATTTAACTGAATCCACCGGAGTAAAGGCGTGTTTGAACATTACCAAGGCAAAAGCGGCATCGACGGAGAGTACGCCGGTGGATCGGAAGTCCTTGAGGCCTGCCTGGGCCAGTTGAAAGTGGCCTGATCCGTCGGCCCGACACCGGGGAGCGGCCTGTATAGCGGGTCGCTCCCCACTCTACCTGTTTAAACCTGGCGCTCCCGGGAACCGCCAGCAAATAGAAATACTGTTCCTCTGTTCGGAAACCTGTCAGCGGAGTGCAAATTCCACCGGCACCACCAGTTCCAACCGGGAACCTGTCAGTGTCGCCGGCATGGGCGGCAAAGGCTGGGCCCGTTTGATCATCTCACTCACTTCCCGGTCCAGCAGCGCATAACCTGAACTCTTGCGTATCTCATAATGCAGGACCTGTCCCTGCCGATTCATGACAAAATAGAGCATGACCACACCTTGCTGGTGCCGGCGCCGCGCCCGTCTCGGATACTCCTTGTGCCGTTCCAGCCAGCTCTGCAGGATCAGCATATAGTCTTTGGAACGGCCGACCTGACCACCCCCGGGACTGTTGTCACCCCGATCAGCTCCTCCACTTTCATTGGTCGCCCCATCTGCAACCGGCCCGGACACTGCCTGGGTTTTGGATTGGCTGTCTGCCCCGGTATTCGATGGAGATCGGGAGAGTGCCTCAGGTACGGACGATGATGTCTGTTCCGGCTTCGGTTCCGGTTTCGATACCGGTTTCGGCTTCGGTTCCGGCTTCGGTTCCGGCTTCGGTTCCGGCTTCGGCTTCGGCTTCGGCTTCGGCTCCGGCTCCGGCTTCGGCTTCGGCTCCGGCTTCGGCTTCGGCTTCGGCTTCGGCTTCGGCTTCGGCTTCGGCTCCGGCTCCGGCTCCGGCTTCGGCTCCGGCTTCGGCTTCGGCTTCGGCTTCGGCTCCGGCTTCGGCTTCGGCTTCGGCTTCGGCTCCGGCTTCGGCTCCGGCTCCGGCTCCTGTCCGGCAGTCGATTCGACTGCTGTTGTCTGCCCATTCTCCCTCGATGGTACGCTTGCCGCTGTACCACCCGGGGGACCAAGACCGATCTCTATGCCGCCCACGCCCGTATTGGCCGCCACAGCCGGAGCAGGCGGACGCCACAGAATCAGCACCAGCAGGCCCAGATAGAGGAGCAGTGTGACGCCCCCTCCCAACAGCCAGTGACGACTCCGCAACCGGGTCATTGGTCAGCCTGCAGGGTGATCAGGAACAGCTTCTCCACACCGGCCTGATGAAGCTGCTCCATGAACTTAACAACACGGTTGCCGGGAACAGCGGCATCGGCCTTGAGTTGTACCCGCAAACCGGGTTCCGCCTGGAGAGCCAGTTCCACCTGATGCAGCAGCGCGGCTTCATCCATAACCCTGCCCTGCAGCGCCATCTGACCATCACCAGCGAGCAACAGGCGCAAGCTCTCCTGTTCCGGCGTACCTTGACTGGTGGATTCCGGCGCGCTGACATCCAACGGCTCACTGACGCTGAGGCTGCCGGCAATCATGAAAAAAATCAGCAGCAGAAACACCACATTGATCAGCGGCAGTATGCTGGCCTCACTGTTGTCTGGGGAACGTTGTTCAAAATGCATTCTCAACTACCCGCCACACCCGCTGGTGGAGTGGACCAGTTGCCGTCACGGATCAGGCGGAAGCGCGTAATTCCAGCCAGTTTGAACTGATCAAGCAGCTTCACCACCGACTGCAGACGGGTCTCTCCTATCGGCATCACTTGGATAAACAGCGTCGGGTCCGCTTCCATCTGTCGCTGCAGGAGTGGTATCAGCTCCCGGATGGAAATCTGCTCACCATTCAGCCGGATTGTTACATCGCTGACACTCAGTAACAGGGATTCCCGGCTGCGCTCCCCAGAGCCAGTCGTCGATGATCCGGTGGTGGCGACCGTGATGGCACGCCATTCGAGAAAGCTCGAGGACAACATAAAAAACACCAACAGGATAAAAACCACGTCGATCAGTGGTGTCAGGCTGATGATGCCCCTGCGCCGCCCCTCTCCTTGGCTGAAACTAGGCTGTCTGGATGGCGTCTGCATGGGATTCGGTGATCGCTGGGCGCCGTAACACAGGTCGCGCCGGTTCCGGCACGGAATCCTGTTTTACAGCGACAGGCTGGGACAGCTCTTCGGTAAAGATCTGGGTAACCAGGTTATCCATCTCATGGGCCAGGTGATCGATACGCCGCTCCAGCCAGTTCAGCATGGCCACCGCGGGTATTGCCACACAGAGGCCAACCGCCGTGGTCAGCAGGGCCTCCCAGATACCGCCGGACAGGATCGCAGGGTTCACCTGGTTACCGGCAGCTTCCAGCTGTTGGAACGCCTTGATCATCCCCAGCACCGTACCCAGCAGACCCAGCAGTGGTGCCAGTGAGCCGATCACTTCCAGTGGTCGGAATCCCCGCCTGAGTTGGAAAAGAATATCGCTGCCGCAGCGTAATACCTCTTCCCGCACCCGCTCCTCCGGCAGTGCGGATTGCCGGCCATGTATCGCCTGCGCCACCACCCTGGCAACGGGATTGGAACAGCCGTCCAGATGCTCCAGGGCCTGCTCCCGATCCCCGCTACGCCAAGCTGAAACGGCGCGCATCGCCGGTCGGATGTTTCCGATACGAAGCGCCCTGAACTGGATCAGTTTCATCACCACGATCAACAACGCCACAAATGACATCATCACCAGGATGGTGACCACCGGACCACCAATCTCCAACAGGGACTGTGCCCGCTCCAGCAGGCCGGGCAGTGGCTCCATACCGGATGCCGGATCCACACCCAACCCCGGACCATCTGGCAAGGGGGTCGGCCCGTCCATAGGTATCTGCGGTTGCAGGCCGTTCCCCTGCATCAGGCCCTGCCCCGTTTTCTGGACTGAATCTTTCATCACAATCACCTCAACAGACATTGCGTGGTTCCGGCATTCCCGTTACAGCGGATTTTGCCGAACCCGAATAATTGGATTGGACTACCGGTTCCATCAGGTACCGGCAGTTGCCCTAGATTCTGGCCCCGACCATATAGACACCATCTCTGGAACGTTGCAGTTCGATGTCCACGCCATAGGTACGGGCCAGTTCCGAGGAGCAGAGCACATCGTCAGTGGCACCCGAGGCCACCACCCGTCCCTCTTCCATCAATAAAATATGGTCCGCAAAGCGGGCCGCCAGGTTCAGATCGTGCATTGCGGCAATGGTGACAGCTTCCCGCTCCCGGGTGATCTCCCGCAGCGTCTGCATCACCTCCAACTGATGCCGCAGATCGAGCGCACTGGTCGGCTCATCCAGCAGAAACAGGCGGCCCCGACGCACCATGGCCTGGCACAGGGCCACCATCTGCTGCTGCCCACCGGACAGCTCGGCGATATAACGCTCCGCCAGGTGCTGAATTCCAAAACGCAGCAGCAAGTGGGACACGGCACTCACGTCGTCGTCATGGACACGCCAGTCCTGCAGCTGTTTCCGTGCCAGCAGAACCACTTCAAAAACTGTTAAAGCAGCATTGCTGGAAAAACTCTGCGGCATATAGCAGACATCACGGATCAGCTCTGCCCGTGTCGCCGCGTGCAGATCATTTCCGGCCAGCAACACCTGGCCAGCCTGTGGTTGCTGCAAGCCGGCAACACAACGAAAAAAGGTGGATTTACCCGCTGCATTGGGTCCCAACAGAGCGGTCAGTCTGCCGACCGGCAGGTCGCCGGTATTCACCGACCGCAGTACCGGCTTATCCGGATAACCAAAGGTCAGCCTCTCTACCCGTAACGTCATGACCAGTTCCTGCGCCGTATTGACAGTATCAGGCTGATGAAGAACGGCACCCCGATCAACGATGTCACGATACCCACCGGGTAGATAACCCCGGGCGTTACCGATTTACTGATCAGGGATGTCAGGGACATCATCAGCCCACCAGCCAGCATGGACATGGGTAGGAAGTAACGTTGATCCTCCCCGACCAGCAGTCGGGCAATATGGGGGCCCACCAGGCCGACAAATCCGATCGTCCCGACAAACGCCACCGCAGTGGCGGCCAGCAGCGAAACCGCGACCAACACCTGCATACGCAGACGCTGGATATCAATCCCCAGGGCTGCAGCACGGTCATCGCCCAGGCGCAATGCGGTGAGCATCCAGCTCCGGTAGATAAAAAATGGCAATACCAGCCCCATGACCAGGCCGCAGATGGCCAGTTTTTCCCAGGTTGCCCGTGACAGGGAGCCCATCATCCAGAATACAATCTGCATCAACTGGGCATCGTTTGCGGTGTACTGCAACAGCCCCAGCAGGGCGTTGAAAGTGAACAGCAGTGCAATACCGATCAATACCATGGTTTCACTGGAGGCACCACGCAGCCGGGTGAACAGATACAACAGATAGGCCGTTAACAGGGCGAACAAAAATGCGTTCACACTGATCAGTGCGCTATGACCGAACGGCAATAGTTCCACCCCGAACACGATTGCCAGCGCCGCCCCGAAAGCAGCTGCAGAAGATATACCCAACGTAAATGGCTCCGCCAGGGGGTTATTCAGAATGGTCTGCATCTCCGCACCGGAAGCACCCAGCATCACCCCCACTGCCACCGCCATCAGTGCCACAGGGAGACGCAGGTCCCAGATCACCACCTTCAGTTGGGTACCCTGAGATTCGGCACTGAACAGTACCGACAGCACCTGATCAATGGGATAGTTGCCCGGACCGCTGGCCACATCCAGCGTCAGGCTCAACAACAGTGCGACAGAAACCAGCACCAGCAACAGCAGTCGATTGCGGGATCGTTTGCGATACCGGATGCCAACCAGAGCCTCAGTGGTCACGACTGTGCTCCCACGACAACCGAGTCGGCCGCACACCAGTTCATATCCCCATCATCAAATGCCGAAAAACGCACCACATGGGTGGTGATGATCGTCTTCACCGTCTCAAGCGAAGCGCTATCCCCGGCGTGCACCACAAACATCAGCAGGTCATCTTCAACCGACATGCTGCAACTACCCTGCAGGAAAGCGACGCTGGCCTGATTACCAACACGCTCGACTTCAACTTTGCGTGCAAAGTGCTTACAGAGGGAATCGAAGTACGCTTGACTCTTATCGGCCCGCAGGCTCAGATTGGCTGATAGCATGGAGTATTAATCCCGTGTAATGGCGTAAACGCCGTTCAGATCGACAGGCTGGAATCCGCGCAGCAGTTCCTGCAGCAACTGCTCCGGTTGCAGATCCTCAAACAACTTGGGATGCAGCCATTGGGCAATCTTCTGCAGGGCATAGATGTTTAACGGAGAGTTGTAGAAATGGTGCCATAAGCCGTGTGCACGATGGTTTTGCATGGCCGGCAGACCGGCAAAACCATCCCGTGTCAACATCGCTTCCAGGGAGTGGCGCGCACTCTCCCGGTCACTGCCGGCGCCCAATACAATATGGCGATAACGCTGGTCCGGCACCGCCTGGCCGACAGCCGTACCGATATACACCTCCGGTGCAGTCGCAATCACATGTTCCATGCTCAACTGCCCGGTCGGTCCGGACAGCAGGCCTCGGGCCACGTTACACCCCCCGGCCGCATCGATCATGTCAGCAAACATCCCGCTGGCGATCGTCAGGCAACAGGGCTGTTCCAGGTCCACCCGAACCTCCAGCAGCACCGAAGGACACTGTTCCGGCGGTGATGATTTCAGGCGGTCAATGACCCTGTGCAACTCCTGCTGGTAACGCTGGGCAAACTCCCGGCCACGTTGATCAAGCCCCAGAACCCGGGCAACTATCTCCACACTACGGGCTGTATGCTCAAGGGGCTTCTGGCGAAAGTCGATGAACACTACCTTGATACCGGCTGCCTCCAGCCGCTCAACAATATGGCGGGAACGAACCCCGGGTCCATGGCCCTGAAGACCGAAGATAGCCACCTCCGGTTGGGCCAGAATCGCCTGCTCTATACTGACCGTCTGCTCCGATGTCTGACCAAAAGTGGCCACCTGATCGATTTCGGGAAACGCCTCCCGGTAACGGCTGAAGCCGGTCGGATCAAAACGCCGGAATTCATTCATCATGCCGACCACCCGGGACAGGGGTTGCTCCACTCCGAGAACACCCAGCACCGCCAGGAACCGTCCTTCACCGAGGATAATTCTTTCCGCGGGGGCCTCCAGAACCACCGTACGACCGGCAATGTCGGTGATGCGAATTTCCGCACCAGCCGGCAGAGCCAGTAAACATAAAACACTCAACCACAGATACTTGAACATGATTTGCCCTGCGTTTTACGCCGAATCAGAATCGGTAGCTGGCATACAACCTGAAGTTGCGTCCAGGTTCGGGCAAGCCATAAGGGTCTGTTGTGCTGTCACGCGAATAGTAAGTACCCTGGTCGTAATAGAATTTGTCGAACAGGTTATTAATGGCGATGCCGACGCTCAGCTGGTCATTGGGCTGCCACTGGGCGAACAGGTCATGGACCCCGTAGCCGGCCTTCTCATCCTGTCCGGCCTGGACATCGGTCAGGCGTTCGACAAAACGGGCATCCCAACCCAGTACGATAGTGGCGCTGTAGTCGTACTCCAGGCCCAGGGTCCAGCTTCGTCCGTAGGCGGTACCCAGACCCATATCACCACTGGAGAGCGGCTGTCCGCCAATTTCCGGTTTGCTGTGTGCCACACCGAGATTGATCGACACATCATCCATGTAGTAGGCCATACGTAATGCGTAGCCCTTAACCTTCACATCATCCACGTAGCTGTAGCGGGTGGTTGAAGAGGTGTACTGCGCATGCTCGATGGTCTGCCGGTAGAGTTCACCGCTCGCCGCAAAATCTCCTGCCCGGTATTTGAAGCCCAGTTCCACATTGTCAGACTCCTCCGCCTGCAGGGCACCGACCGTGAAGCCGGGGAGCACCACACTGCTGTTGGGACCGGTGTAGCTGGACAGTGTGCCACCTGTCGGGGGGAACTCCAGGAAGAACACCTCGGGACTGCTCACCCCCTTGAATGCCCGGGCATAGCCGACGCTTAGTTCCAGGGCGTCGGTCACATCGAAACTCAGGGTGGCGTTCGGGCTCACACCACTGTCGCTGATATTCAGACCATTGTTATCGGTATAGTCGTAATCATCGTAGCGGACGCCGGTGCTCAGGCGCAGGTTGTCAAAAATCTGCAGATCAGCCTGCAGAAACAGGGCGTGGATATCGGTCTCTTCATCATTAAAGCCGTTCACCACCGGGTTGACCAGATAGGCGGTATCCGTGCGGTACTCATATCCATATTCGAACTGATGCGCCCCCAGTCTGCTGATATTACGCAGGTCGAAACCCAGGCTCTTCACACCGCCACCGTGGTAATCGCCATTGTAATAGTCGGCGGTTGGGAATGGCGGAGCCGGTGGCCAGGCTGCCGCCCACAGGTCGCCCCGTTTCTGAATCGTGCTGTCGTTGTGATACAGGGTTGCCGACAGATCCACCAGCTCACTGTTCGGGTTATATCCGTATTTCCCGATCCAGGATTGGCGCTCGGTTCGCTGATCCACCGGCAGGTTGGGATAGATCGGATGAAACAGCGCCCCCATGTTGGCCCGGGAGTAGCGCCGCCCTTCATCGAGATAGTTCTCGTAACTGAGGGATACATAATGGTTGTCTGCCAGATTACCGCTAAGCTTCAGCAGAAAATCCTGCTGCAGCTGCTTGGTTTCGGAGGCCCGGTTACCATCACCGGCTTTATAGTCTTTAGTCGACTTCAGGTGCGTACCGCTCACCAGCACCCCAAAATCCTCAGTTAACAGACCATAGGCACTCGCATGTTTTTTCCAGGCGCTGTTGTTGCTGGAGAACCCGCCCTTGATCAGTGCACCGGCGGTTTCACCCGGAGCCAGCATATCCGCCGCATCCTTGAGCTGAAAGTGAATGGCGCCACCCAGGGCCCCGGCACCATCTGCCGCGTTACCGGCGCCGGCTTTGACCACTACGTTTTTGATCAATTCCGGCTCTACATTGACCCGCCCCTGGTGGTGGTACAGATAACCGGCCTGGGTCGCACCATCAATGGTTACATTCAGCAACGTATCTTCCAGACCACGCACGTAGATTTTCTGTGCAACAGGTGCCCCGCCACCCACGGTGATTGATGGGTCGTGACCCAACAGATCCTCCAGATCGGACGCCTGGCGGGCCTCGATCATGTCATCGGTAACAGCGACATTGAAACCCTCTTCCGCCTGGCCAAGCACACGTACCACATCGAGCATCTGCACTTCATCGGCTTGATCGGCAACAACCAGGCCGGACGGTGCCAACAGCGCCAACAGGATGCTACTTCTCAGCAATGAACACCGCTGCCGGCCAGGTTGGCTCATCAAACGATTAACCTGTTTCAGTTGTCGCACTCCGTCCATTACTCGTTCGTATTGCATTGTTATCACCCAAAATGGCTGCACTCAGCCTGAACTGTTGAAAATCTGTGAGATGCATATGATAATGATTCTCAACTGTATTTGCTTTTGAGCAAAGTTCAATGCGTTTTGAGAAAACACCAAACGGACCCGGTTGCGGTCCGACTGATCGAGTTAAGTCATGAGAGAGCTACACCCACTTCGGAATAGAGACCCAGCCCATCCGATCGACCACGGCACGTCGGTCATCGACTATATCGAGGGCAGATGCTCCTTCAGCAATCTTGGTCTGGATCTCAGCATCCATACCAATGACAGCCTGGAAAGACTGACCGGCCATCAACAGTTCTCCATTCCACCCAAAATAACGGTCGCCCTGATGCTGGAGGGCGACCTGGAAGCCACTATAAATGGCCACCCGGTCTACATGACGAGTCACGACGGCCCCAGTGGATACCTCTGGATAAACAGCCGGGAGGCCAGGCTGGATCGTTGGACCCGAGCCGGCCAGCGAATACGCAAGATAAACATCAGCCTGCCCTTTGCCCAGTTATTGCAGTTCGTGGATCTATCCGAAACCTGTCTGGTAAACCTGTCGGATGAAGCGCTTGCCGACGTGCAGTTACTGAGGTGGAAGCCCAATGCCCAATCCCTGCGTTTCGCAGAGGAGATTTTCGCTTCCGATCTGGAACATTCCGCTATCGGCAGGCTGACCGGCGGGATGGCTGCCCTGGGACTATTACGCCAGGCCCTGATGCAGAGTGAACCGGATAGCCCGGATACACAGGGGCAGACACTTAATTCACGGGATGCGAAAAGAGCCCGTATGCTGCGGGACTTCATTCTGGAGCATATTGAAGAGACATTAAGCGTGGAGACACTGGCCAGGAACAGCAGCATGAGCCCCAGCACCCTGCAGCGCCTGTTCAAACGGGCTTATGGATCTACCATCATGGAGTTTATCCGGACCCGCCGGCTGGAACAGGCCCGACAGAAACTGCTGGAGGATGGAATTACCGTGGGAGAAGCGGCCCATTGCGCCGGCTACTCGAGTACCGCAAATTTCTCTACGGCATTTCAACGGGCATTCGGATATCCACCCTCGGCCTGTATCGGGAAGTCCGGCAAGTAGCCCCGCCCACGACAACAGCTTCTGTGGGACAGATCGGGCTCTGTTTCGCGCTTACCTGATCAGCCCGGGACCGGCAATCTGGGGTGGATCGAACACTGTATCCCCTTCGCCTATGTCGCCGCCGGGATTGTTGAAGTCGTACAATCCGGTATCCGCCAGATGGGACGGCACCACGCTGGTCAGGGCGGTGAAGATGTTAGCGGTACGGCCCGGATACTGCTGCTCCCACTCCGCCAGCATCTGTTTGATCTGCTTACGTTGCAGATTCTCCTGGGAGCCACAGAGATTACAGGGAATAATGGGGAATTCCCGGGCTCGGCTGTAGCGGGCGATATCCTTCTCCGCGCAGTAGGCCAGCGGTCGGATCACCACATGCCGACCATCGTCGGTATGCAGCTTTGGCGGCATCGCCTTGAGCTTGGCGCCAAAAAACATGTTCAGGAACAGGGTCTCCACTATATCGTCCCGATGATGGCCCAGGGCGATCTTGGTGATTTCCAGCTCACTGGCTACCCGGTAGATAATGCCACGCCGCAGGCGGGAACAGAGCGAACAGGTGGTTTTTCCCACCGGTATCTTCTCCCGCACCACCGAGTAGGTGTCCTCCTCCACAATCCGGTACTCCACACCCAGGCGCTGCAGATATTCCGGCAGCACCTCGGCCGGAAAACCGGGTTGTTTCTGGTCCAGATTCATGGCGATCAAGGTGAAGTCGATCGGCGCCCGGGCCTTCAGGGTCAACAGAATATCCAGCAGAGTGTAGGAATCTTTCCCGCCGCTGAGACAGACCATGACCCGGTCGCCCTCCTCGATCATATTGAAATCACCGATCGCCTTGCCGACCTCACGCTCCAGCCGTTTTTTCAATTTATTGAAATTATTGGAGCTTCTGGTCTTTTCCGGGAGTGCTGACATGGGATTGATCGCAGTGGGGGAGCAAAACCGAGGATATTATACGGGCAGGCCGAAAAAAACCAGCGGGGTGTGGTGGCCAGCCGGAGCTGCCCCATCCACCCGGACCATAACCTTAAAGAGGAACTCCGGACAAGGCCGACTCCAGGGCGTCCAGATCCGGGATCAAGGCGTCCACCCCGTTGACAATCACCCGACTGGCAACCATCTCGTGCAGCGGCTCATCATCCAGGAAGGGGGTCAGGGACTCCTGCGAGACCAGGGTCAGATGGGGCGCGGCATGCAGCAGTATACCGATATAGGGTAGCTGTTCGCTGCCGTTCAGGGTATTACAAATGGCAACCCGGGCACGGTTGCCAATCTCCCCGGAGATCCCTCCCTGCAACTGCTCAAAAGAGATCAGAGGCAACACATGATTCCGCCACCTGAAGGTGCCCAGCACCCAGCTTGGCGCGCCTTCCGGCGCCTTATCGGGCGTTCTGAAGCTGACCACTTCACAGACTGCCGCATTGGGCAGCAATAGCCGCCCTTCCCGCATGGGCAGCAACACTCCCCGCACCTCGGTAGAGGTCTGTTTGCTGCTCATAGTGCCTCCTCTTTCAATACGGCATAGATATTATCAAGCAGCTCATTCTCCTGGTAAGGCTTACCCAGATAACGCCTGACACCCAGTTCCATCGCCACATTACGGTGCTTTTCACCGGTACGGGAGGTAATCATGATGATGGGAATCATATTCAACTCATCCGAATTGCGCATATGCCGGGCCAGCTCGTAGCCATCCATACGCGGCATCTCGATATCCAGCAACATAATATCGGGCCGCTGCTCCTGCAGCAGGGCCACCGCGTCCACACCGTCCTTGGCGGTGATGACGTTCATACCATGCCGCTCCAGCAGTCGGCCGGTCACCTTGCGCACCGTAATGGAATCGTCCACCACCATTACCGTGCGGCCGATGCCCGGTTCCGGCTCGGTCATATCGACCCTGGCGATCTCGGGATGGGGAGCTGCGGTCTGGGCCACATCGGAACGTACCAGCGCTGTCACATCCAGAATCAGGGCAACCCGTCCGTCACCCAGAATGGTGCCGCCGGAGATCCAGCGTACGGTTGAGACCTGTACCCCCACCGACTTGACCACGATCTGGCGGTTACCCAACAGGCCGTCTACCTGCATGGCCACATGATGATCGCCTGCCCGTACCAGCAACAGGGGATACCACTTGCGTTGATCCGAAAGATTGACCTGACTGACATTCAGCATGCTGCCCATGTAACGGACCTGGTAGTCCTGGCCGGCATAGGTATAGACGGTCTGCTGGCCACTGTAACAGGCTTCAAGTTCCTGCCGCGCCACCCGCACCACACCTTCCACACTGGTATGCGGAATGGCGTAGATCTCCCCGGCAAGTTCCACCAGCAGTGCATCGGTGATCGCCAGTGTCAGGGGCAGGCGGACAATAAAGCTGACGCCCTGGCCCGCCTGGGACTTGATATCCAGCGAACCACCCAGTTGTTTGACCTCGGCCACCACCACGTCGAGTCCCACGCCGCGCCCGGCAATCTGGGTCACTTTGCTGGCGGTGCTGAATCCGTGTTCCAGTACAAACGGCAGCACATCTGAATCCGCCACTTCCGCGTTGGGATCCAACAGACCACTCTTGATCGCCTGTGCCCGGATCTTTTCGATATTCACTCCGGCACCGTCATCGGAGACGACGATCTGCACATCTGATCCTTCTCGGGAGAGGAGCAGACTGATCTTTCCGGTCTTCGGCTTGCCGGCGGCCTGGCGCTGATCGGGTGACTCAATACCGTGGGCAATGGCATTCCGCAGAATATGCTCCAGCGGGCCAATCATCCGCTCCAGGATACCGCGATCGATCTCGCTGTCACCGCCCTGGATGACCAGTTCGGCACGCTTGTCCAGTTGGTTACTGGTTTGTCTGACCACCCGGTGCAGCCGTGGTACAACCTGGGAAAACGGCACCATCCGGGTGCGCATCAGGCCGTCCTGCAGGTCGGTGGTGATACGGGACTGCTGCAGCAGCAGGGTATCGGTTTCCGACTGCAACTCCTCCAGGAAGCTGTTGATGTTGGTCAGATCGTTGACCGTCTCCATCAGGCTTCGGGAGACCTGCTGCATGGCGGAGAAACGGTCCAGCTCCAGCGGATCGAATGAGGCGTCCAGCGCCTGTTCGTCGTCGCGATCCTGTTCGTAGCGGAACAGAATCTGTGCTTCTGTTTCAATCTCCAGCTGGCGGAGCTGATCACGCAGACGACTGACGGTCTGCTCCATCTCCGACAGGTTGAATTTCAACTGTCCGTTCTGCTGCTCCAGACGGGTTCGGTAGATGCTCACCTCACCGGCGTAGTTAACCAGCCGGTCCAGCAGGTCGGAACGAACCCGCACCTGCTCTCGCTGACCGCGACTGGCCACCGAGCCGGTGGTTTCAGCACTGACACTGGTGGCAGTGTCGATCGGCGTCGGTGGAGTGACCTCGGGCTCCGGAGCGGCAGGTATGGGAGTGTCCGTAACCGTTACCTGATCGGCTTCCGGTTCATGCGATTCCGCCACCACCTCGGGAATTTCAGCTTCGACCGGCTGAACTTCCGGTTCACTGGCCGGCTCCTGGGGGAGCGGTGCAGTTACCGCGATCTCTTCTCCGGGCTCCTCCGCTGGCGGGGCGGCTTCAGGCTCCCTAGCGGCATCGGCGGCTGCGGACTCGGCAACCACCTCCGGTGGCCCACCGGCGGCGAGCCAGGCCTCCAGCAGTTGCACCAGATCGTCCGCCGAACGCAGTCGGGGAGCGGCCGACAGATCGTCTATCTGCTCCGCCAGGCGATCTACCACCTCGTGGGTCAGGTGGATCAGTTCATCCCCACCACTGACCCGCTCCTGGTCGATGGCGGTCAGGAGTGATTCAAAGGCGTGGCTGAGATCACCAATCGGCATCGCCCCGGCCAGGCGCGCACCGCCCTTGAGGGTGTGCAGGGTGCGTTGCAGATCTTCTGAAAGGGTCTTGTTGGTCAGATCAAAATCACCTGACTCCAGTGCACCTTCCAGAGACTCGTGCAGTTCTCTCGCCTCCTCCAGGAAGATATCCACCAACTCCGGATCACCTTCCAGATCCACCATAACCGGTCCACTGACCACTTTCGCTGCTTGATCGGAAGCGGTCGGCGATGCGGTTGGGGCGGGCGGCTGATCCTCAATCTGCGCTGGAGGGGATTCTTCCGTAACCGGCTGATCCCCAGGCTCGTCGGCAGATGCAGGCGCTTCGATCACCAGTTCCACCGGTTCAGCAGCCAGCTCCGTTTCGGCAGGCGCCGGCTCCGCATCTTCCACTACTTCCGGTGGTTCAATCGTTACGGTTTCCGCCAGCGCATCGGTATCGACTGCTTCCGGCAGGACCGCCTGTTGATCCAGATCTTCAGCGCTTGTTTCTGCGGATGCAGGTTGCTCATCCGTCGCCGGGTCGGGTGATTCGACAAAACCGGAATCGGGCTCATCCGTCACCTGAGCGGCCAGAGCCGCCCGGCTCTGGTCATAGATATCGGCCACCAGCCCCTGCCAATCCGGCAATTCTGCTCCTGGGACATTAATCACACCCAGAATCGTGTTGAACAGTTCAACACCACGACCGATCAACTCCAGGGTGACAGGATCGGCAGAGCGGTTCATCCCCTTCAGTTCCGACACCAGGGATTCCAGGGCAGTACTGACCTGGGCAATCGGGTCGACCCCGGACATCTCGGCACTGCCGTGCAGGGTGTGCAGCGCCCGCACAATCTCTTTGTCGATCCGGCAGACGAGTGGATTACCGCTGCAAGCCTCATGGAAGCGGGACAAGGTCTCGATATGGGTTCTGGATTCGGCTTCAAATATCTCCAGCAGCGTCTCATCCATATTGATGGGAGCGCCCGGTAGTGCTTCGGCGGACTCGTCGCCCTCATCAGCACTATTCACAGTCTGGATCTCTATATCCTCTTCGATTACCTCAACCGCTTCACTTTCAGTGGCACTCTCATCGGGCAGATCAGCTACCGGGTGTTCGGGTTCATCCAGCTGTTGGACGACAGGTTCGGCATCCAGGTCATCGGTGGCCACAAACTCCATCGATTCATCGGCGCTGACCTCATCTTCAAGCGCTTCCAGCTGTGCTTCGGTGGAGAGGGTTTCCGCAGGCGCAGAGGTTTTGTCGGCAGTACTGGAGGCGGCCGGAGTGCGATCCGGCTGGGCCAGCGCTTCGGCCCGCTCTATCAGGGGTTGTGTGTCAACCGTGGCCGCCACTCCCCGCTTCTGGCAGTCGATCAGCTCAGGCAGTATGTCCAGTGTCTCATTCAGCAGTTCAATCACTTGCGGCGACACTTCGATGGTCTGATCTATGACCCGATTCAGCAGGTTTTCAATCGCCCAGGAGAACTCACCAATGACTTTCGCACCAACCAGCCGACCACTCCCTTTCAGGGTGTGGAACGAGCGCCGGAACGTGGTCAGGGCATCCCGGTCATCCTGGTTTTTACACCATCTGGGTAGATACTCCTGAATAACCGCCAGCTCTTCTTCCGACTCTTCGATGAAGATCTCCAGGATCTCATCATCGATATCCTCAAGGGCCGGTTTGTCAACGGAGGCCGTGCGATCGGGCGATGGGGTTTTAACAACCGTTTCTGCAGGCTCAGGCTCCGCCGCAGATGTCGGTGGTTCCTCCTGCCGATCCTCAGCGGGTGGTTCGATTTCAATATCGACCGGCGCCTCTTCCTCGATTTGTGTCGATTCAGGCACACCGAGAACTGCCAGGGCATCCCGGGTAACATCGAGAATTTCCGGGTGTATACCACGCCCCTCGGTGACTGCTTCCATGAAGTACTCAATGCCGGTCACCGCATCTGCGAAGGCATCCAGCTGGTCAGTATCGGGAACACCGTCCCCCGCCAGCAGATTCTTTTCAACGTAGAGATTCAGGCGCCCCATCAGGGCGGCAGCATCGGTCAGGGAGAGTACGCTGAAGGCGCCGGCTATACCCTTAAACCGACGGGGAACATCGGCCAGCAGATCCCGATTGCCCGGCTCCCCTATATAGTTAATGATGGCCTCTTTGTTCCGGGCCATGTCGATCCCGGCCTCATGCATAACCGAGTCGACCAGACGCTCAAACTCACCTTCCGGCAGGCTGGATTGCTCCCGTTCATCCTTCGTCTGGACGTAACGCCTGACCACCGAGAGGTTGTTCAGCGATGTCTCGATGAACAGGATATCCCCGGCCATGGCCATCAGATCCTGCTCATCAGGCTCGTCACCGGCGGCAACAATCTCACCGATCTTGTTGGCCTGACGCATCAGACGGGAACGGAGCTCACCCTGACCGACCATACCCAGCGTATCGGCCAGCTTTTTCAGCGGTTCCTGCTGGGCCTGCAGACGGCTGAGATCGGTGCGTTTACCGCGGATAAACAGATCGAGCTGATCCTTTATGGTGGTCAGATCGGCACTGATGGCGCTACGAAGTGAGTCCAGCAGCTCCCTGCCGGGGGCGTGCAGATCCGCCTGGTCGGTTTCACTATGGGGCCCGGCCACCAGGTCAAACTCCTGCCGCACCTGCAACACCACCGGATCGGACGAATCTGAACGGGCAGTATAGTAGAGCAGGTTCTTGACCAGATCATTGGCGGGCGCCTGGGCAACCGGCTGTTCTCCGTCATCGATAATCCGCTTGATCTCACGGTCTATCTTGCCCACCAGCAACTTGGTGGCGATGCCTGACTCCAGTCCGCCATCATGCAGTGCATTGACCAGCGCGTGCCCGATCCGAAACAGCCGTTTGACC
The DNA here is from genome assembly GCF_001007875.1 of Sedimenticola thiotaurini. NCBI lineage: Bacteria > Pseudomonadati > Pseudomonadota > Gammaproteobacteria > Chromatiales > Sedimenticolaceae > Sedimenticola > Sedimenticola thiotaurini. Next base: position 2,141,814 of record NZ_CP011412.1, read on the forward strand.
GGGTCGGTCCAGGCGGCCTCTTCAAGGTCTCGAAAAATACCGGCGATCCGTTCCAGGCCACCGACACTATCCGCCCCCTTGTACCAATCGAGCAGGGCTTTGTGATACTTGTAGCGGAGTTTCCGGGCAATCGCCGGTAGTTCGGGATTGGCACTCTGGCTGCCGTCGGCGGGTAGCAGCTTGTTGTCCAGATCCGGTGCAAACAGGGTTACCTCTGACAACAGGGCAGCATCCCGCGCCGCCCGCAGTTCGTTCATCAGGGGTAACAGGAGGACCGGACTATCGGCTGAGCCGGATTCAATCTGTTCCAGATATTCCGGCAGTTGGGCCAGGCCCACCATCAGCGCCTCGGCAGACTCCCTGCGTCGCTTCTCACCGAGCGAGCTGAGGGCCTTGGCAACCAATTCCATCTCTTCCGCCAGCATGGAAGCGCCATACAGCTGCATGAGCTGCAGGGTTCCGCGTACTTGATGCAGATGGGTAATGCAGTTTTCCAGATCCGTTTCCGGACCGGACTCGTCCACGTAGGACTCGAGTGCATGGCGAGCTGCTTCGAGAGACGAATCAAGCTCCACCCTGATCCATTTCAGCACACTATGATCTTGGACATCACTCATACCAGGCCTTCATATACGCCAGTGGTCGTTTATCGTTGACAACGTCCCGTCGTCGAACCCTTCGATCAAACCGGGGATCCGTTAGTTGTCGTCTTCAGGGAGGCGGAAACCGGCCACTGAACGTTGCAGTTCGTCAGCCATATCCGCCAAGGTGCCAATAGCCGCGGCAGTCTGATTCGTACCATCCGATGTCTGGGTGGTGATCTCCTGGATAACACTCATAGTGTCATTCACCCGCGCAGCCTCTTCGGACTGGGTTTGCGCCGTATCGGCAACACGTTGAATACGCTCGGAGATATGATTTGATACGCTCTCAATCTCCTTCAGGGCCTCACCGGCGTCCTCCGCCAGCTGGGCACCGGCAACCACTTCCGTGGTGGTGGCTTCCATGGAGGAGACCGCCTCGTTGGTATCCGCCTGAATAGTCTTAACCAGCGCTTCAATCTGCTTGGTTGCATTACCGGAACGTTCTGCAAGTCGCTGCACTTCGTCCGCAACCACCGCAAAACCACGACCAGCCTCACCTGCCATGGCCGCCTGCATGGCCGCGTTCAACGCCAGGATGTTGGTCTGGTCAGCAATATCGTCAATCAACTCCACGATATCACCAATCTCCTGCGAACTTTCACCCAGTCGTTTGATTCGCTTGGAGGTCTCCTGGATCTGTTCACGAATGGTGTCCATGCCCTGAATGGTTCGGCGCACGGTTTCGTTACCCTTGGCAGCGATCCCCACTGAGTGCTGTGCCACCGTGGCGGACTCGGTCGCCTCCTGGGACATCTGGTCAATGGTTGTGGCCATCTGCTTGATTGCCGTGGTGGCCGAGGTAATCTGGTCGGCCTGATGCTCACTCGCTTCCGCCAGGTGCATAGCTGTGGCGCGACTCTCCTGGGCCGAACTGGATACCTGTTCAGAGATCTCGTTAATGGTGGTTACCAGGCTACGTAGTGCTTCAATGGCGTAGTTGATGGAGTCGGCAATGGCGCCGGTCACGTCCTCGGTCACCGTCGCCGTCACCGTCAGGTCACCATCCGCCAGGTCACCCATCTCATCCAGCAAGCGCAGAATAGCCTGTTGGTTTCGTTCGTTGAGCTGGTTACTCTCCACTTCGCGGCGCCGGGAGGTAAGCAACAGTGCGTAACCGAGTGAGATCAACAGGGCAACGGCAATAATACCGAGCACCGCGATCAATACAGGTCCGGCCTTGATTCCCATGATACGGACCAATCCCGGGCTGTCTCCGTAAGCCTGCACCAGGTTGTTGGCCGCTTGGTTCACCCGGTCAGATACGGATGTAACCTGACTTGCCGCTTCCAGTGCCGGCAACACGGAAGGGACAGTTTCGATAATCTCGTTGGCATGGTCGTTAATGGTGCTGAAAAGCATGGCCGCTTCACGCAGCTTCTGCACAATCCGGGCATCGGTAATCTTGGTGATACCCAGCGACCGGCTCCCCTCCAGCATACCTTCAAGCACCCGTCCCAGGTGATCCGCATCCCGGCTGAACTGATCGATGGCTGCAGCTGTCGCCTGACCACCGGCCAACACTTTCTTCACATTCTTATCGATACGTTCGGAGAGCATCAATTGGCGCGAGGCGATGGAGATCTGCACCGGGTCGGCGTTGGCCTTCACCAGATCGTTAACCACCTGTTCCGAGAGTTCCTGAAGTTGGGGCATGAACTCGGTGATGACACCGATAAACTCCTGCACCGCCAGAATGGCGTCCCGGTTGGAGAGAATGTCATCGGCGTTCTGACGCAGTTCCATCCAGGCGTTTTCCACCTCCCGCAACGGCTCCGCCACAGGCTCGGGCGACGGCGGCAGATCCACCGTTGGATCACCCTCTTTCAACTCCGTCATGATCCGTTCAAATGTATCCCGGGAGGTCAATAGCTGACCAAAAGCCTCCTTGTTACCGGCCGCTGCCGAGAGGGCACTCTTGGCGATCTCTTGCGAAACCACCCGCTGCTCCTCCGCACGGATAATGTAGATAGCATCATTGGCGGACCATTTCACCACATTGGCAAACGCCAGCAGTGTGGCCAATAGCGTGACCAGCAAGCCAATCGACAATACGACGACCAACCTGTTTGAGGCCGCCCCACCTGTACGTCTGGAATCCCTCGTTTTCATTGAGTCTCTCTCCCGCAAGAGGCCTGTTCTTGTAATGTTTCCACGTTCACAAAATGTGCTGATGCACCCACGGAAAACGCTTAAAAATTCATCTTTGCAAGCTCTAGAGTGATGCCACTCTGAACTCGGTATTTTCTGCCAGAAGATTCAGACTGAATACCGGTCTGGCAGCTCCCTCGGCCTCATAGGCGCCATGAACAAATTGCCGGATATGTTCCGGCAGAGCCGGCACACCGGTGCGCTGCTCGTCCAGGAAATGCCGCATACCCTGGACGTCGCCCACCAGCAGCCCGGCATAGATCCCCTGATGATTGATCACCAACACCCGGCTACGTCGCCCGATAACCACCGGCACGCCGCCGAGGAACTGTTGAAGGTCGATAATCGGTAACAGATTGCCACGGATATTGGCCATACCGAGCAACCACGACTGGGTTCCCGGCACCCGGGTCACTCCATCCGGATAGTTGAGGATTTCCTTGACCTCCTGAAGCGGGGCCATTACCCCGAGGCCGGAAATGTTGAACAACACCGCTTCCCAGTACTGCTGTGTCTTCTGTTGAGGCAGGCCCGCCGCATTCCGTTGACTTCTGTTTTCAATATCCTGTAACAGATGCAGCAGATCGGCCGATGTAGTTTCTGTCATAACGATTCAATCAGCCCGCCAGAGCGGCTCCGATTTTAGCCAGCAGATCGGCAGCCGCCACAGGTTTGACCACGTACTCCTTGGCCCCCTGCCTTAATCCCCAGGCCCGATCTGTCTCCTGGTCCTTGGTGGTTACTACAATGACCGGAATATCCTGGGTCTCCGGTGCCTTGCTGAGTTGTCGGGTCGCCTGAAACCCATTCAACCCCGGCATCACCACATCCATCAGCACCAGGTCCGGTTTTGCTTCTTTAGCCGTTGCAACACCGGACTCACCATCCGACGCGGTAATCACCTTATAACCGCCACTTTCAACAATCCCTTTAAGGATGTGTGTCTCTGTTGGCGAATCATCGACGATCAGAATGGTGACATCCGCCGCGTTGCTTCCATCGGATTGTCCTGCGCTGTTTTTCTTGAAGAAACGTCTCATAATCTAGTCTCTGTAGCTATGGGATACAATTTCAGATGCCGCTCATCAGGCGGCCCGGGCTATATGTTTCCGAATAGCCCCAAGCAGTTCATCCTTGGTAAATGGTTTGGTCAGGTACTCCTCCGAACCAACAATGCGTCCGCGAGCTCGATCAAACAGGCCATCTTTTGAGGAGAGCATGATGACAGGCGTGTTCTTGAACTCGCTGTTGTGTTTGATAAGGGCGCAGGTCTGATAACCATCCAGCCGCGGCATCATAATATCCACAAAAATAATATCCGGGTTCGAATCGGCAATTACTGACAACGCCTCGAAACCATCATTGGCAGTAAATACCTCACACCCGGCCTTTTTCAACAAACTCTCAGCAGTCCTGCGGATCGTCTTGCTGTCGTCGACGACCATCACCTTCCGACCGGAGATATCGACATCTTCACTCATTGCCCAGCTTCCTCTGATTCATACAACCTCTCAATATGGAAGATGCAGTACTGCTAGCAACTCTGAGCCGGGGTAAGTCTACCTGCCCCGGCATCCGGCCGGGCAGCTCAATGCACCGTCGTCAGGCCAAACAGCTGCCAAACCTGCATTCCGCCACGATAATAGTGTAACTTTTCCGCTGGATAGCCAACGGCAAGGAGGCCACGAATTGCTCTGGGAGATTGCCCGCAGGCCGGGCCATTACACCAGAGCACCAACTCCTTGCAGTCGCTGAAATCCCACTGGTCCGTCATGTACTTGGCATCCAGGACGCCCCACTCTTCCAGCTTTTGGGTCATCGCCCCGACCGACTCCCGCTGCTTGGCACCGAACAGCAGCAGCGCCTCGATCATCTCAGGATCATCAGCGCTTTTTGTCAGATCGGTAAACGGGACATTGATTGATCCCGGGATCGTGCCCTTGGCATGCCATTCCGGTGTCCGCGCGTCTATCAAAAGCCCGTTGCCATCCCGCAGTTGATTCTCCATAAAATTAAACACTTCAACCTCACCGATCGTCTTGACGGCCGGATCGGCATCCATAGGTCCGATACAGAACGGCGGACAGTGTCGACTGGTCTTGGCGTAATAGCCGTGCAGTTCGAAATCGGGATCCTGGACCCGCTGCACCTTTACCGAACGACCTTTATGCATCACGTGCAGATAGGGCTTCCCCTCGTACAACGGTATCACGTCATCCTTGCCGGCCTGGCCCTCTTCTTCTGCCCCAAACCCGGGTCCGGCCGTCAACAGGATAGAAAAAACGGTCAGAAAGACCATTAGTCTCCGCATACTAACCCCCATAAAAAAACGCTATCTGACGTAGCTTCGTTAGTGGCACACCACTGTCACTCCCAGATATATCGTCCGAAAGCCGCGCAACCTGAGCGATATCTATAATTTTTTTCGATCAGCGGTGCAGAAACCGATCCATGATCTTTTTCCTGAGCTCAGAAATCGTCGCGCCGGAGAGATACTCCTGGTATATCTCCTCCTGGTTGGCCGCATCCAGCTTGCTGTAGAACACCGCGCTGCCGGCATACCTGTCTTTCAACTCATTTTCAAAAGATTCACGGGAGAGCCGATCGCCCGCTGAGCCACCGGTTGCCGGCACTCCGACTTTGCTGGCCTCCGCCTTGAGCGCGCTGAGATAATCATCTTCTTCCGCCCCATTCACCGAGAACGAGATCACAATTCCGATAATCACTCCACCGAATACGCCCGACAGCCGGGCAAAGCCACTTCTGTTAAACCGAGATCGCCACATCCTCATAAACACACCTCACGTCCCGACCCAAACCTGTACGCCAGATCCTTGATCCTGCGTTCAACACATTTTCGCCGTTTCCAAACACCTGATCCCTGGAGGTGGAATTTTAAAATCAGGTTACTGTGTGAATCTGGTTTTTTCTAATAATGGAGCTTTATTACGACCACAACCTGAGAGAAAATAACAACAGATAACCCTAACTGCAACCATGAATATGGAAAGTTGCGGCCGGAACGCCGACAAACCGAACATCCTCCGGTATGATTGAAAAATGACTATTACTCTCGGTGTTGTGATGGATCCGATTGAGTCCATCAACATAAAAAAGGACAGCACATTCGCCATGCTGCTGGAGGCCCAGCGGCGCGGTTGGGGTGTGCGTTACATGGAGCAGCAGGATCTGTTCCTGGATAATGACCGTGCCTGTGCCCGGGTCCGAACATTGCTAGTGGAAGAGAATCCCCTGGAGTGGTTCCGCTTTGTCGCTGAGGAGACCATCGCTCTGGATGAACTGGATGTCATCCTGATGCGTAAAGACCCCCCTTTTGACATGGACTATATCTATACCACCTACCTGCTGGAGAAAGCTGAGGAGCGTGGTGTATTGACCGTAAACCATCCAGCCAGCCTGCGGGATTGCAACGAAAAGCTGTTTACTGCCTGGTTTCCCCAGTGCTGCACGCCCACGCTGGTGACCAGCAATCGGGAGCGCATCCTGCAGTTCATGGACCAGCACAAGGACATGATATTGAAACCCCTGGATGGAATGGGTGGCAGTTCCATCTTCCGGGTACGCCAGGGCGACCCCAATATCAACGTGATTATCGAGACCCTGACAAGCCAGGGCAAGCGACTGATCATGGCACAGCGTTTTGTGCCCGAAATCAGCCAGGGGGACAAACGTATCCTGATGGTGGACGGAGAGCCGGTGCCCTACGCGCTGGCGCGCATTCCCAAGCCAGGTGAAACCCGGGGCAATCTGGCGGCCGGCGCTACCGGCCAGGGGATTCCGCTGTCAGAGCAGGATCGCTGGATCGCCCTGCAGGTGGGTCCGAGCCTGAGGCAACGGGGTATACTATTTGCCGGACTCGATGTGATCGGCGATTATCTCACCGAAATAAACGTCACCAGTCCAACCTGCATCAGGGAACTGGATAGCCAGTTCGGACTCAATATCAGCGCTCAACTGTTGGATTGTATTGAAGAGAAACTGGCGCAATGAAGTATCTTAAAATTTTCTCCTGGCTGGCCCTGCTGCTGTTCCTGGCGGGCTGCGACCAATCCCCACCGGATTTTAAAGGCAAATTTCTCGCTTTTGGCACCCTGGTGGATATCTCCATAGCCGGAGTCTCCCAGCAGGAAGCGCAGGCGGCTACGGATATTATTGAAAATGACTTCAAACGCATGCATCGCTCCTGGCACGCCTGGGATCCGGGTCCGCTTGGACGTGTCAACAAACTGCTGGAGACCGGCGGGACATTTTCTGCCCCGCCCTCCGTGCTGCCACTGATCATACGTGGCGCCGAACTATCGGAGAAAAGCGACGGTCTGTTCAATCCGGCCATCGGACGCCTGATCGATGCCTGGGGATTTCACAGCAACGATCCTGCCGGGCACCGACCACCGCCTCAAGCAACAATCGACCAGTTTCTGGCCGACGCGCCCAGCATGAGTGATCTGCATATTGACGGTATTCGGATGCGTAGCAGCAACCCGGCGGTAAAACTGGATTTCGGTGCCTTCGGCAAAGGCTACGGTATCGACCTGGCAGTGGAGCACCTGAAAGATCTGGGTATCCAGAACACGATCCTGAATGCGGGCGGCGATCTGCGTGCCATCGGCAGTCATAATGGCCAGCCCTGGCGCATCGCTATCCGCAACCCCAGTGGCGAAGGCGTTCTGGGCGTTATCGAGACCCAGGGAAATGAGAGCATCTTTACCTCAGGCGACTACGAACGCAATTTCACCTGGGAGGGTAAACGGTACCACCACATAATCGATCCCCGAACCGGCTATCCCGCGGTTGGCACTCGATCGGTCACCGTGATCCATAATGACGCCACCACGGCCGATGCAGCCGCCACGGCACTGTTCATTGCCGGACCCTCGCGCTGGTATGAGATCGCCCAACGCATGGGAGTCGGTTATGTACTGCTGGTGGACACTGAGGGCACCCTGCATATGAACCCGGCGATGCAGACCCGGGTCGCCCTGACCGATACCAATCACACCATCAAGCTGAGCCCACCGCTCAGGGTAGCACCGGCGGATTGAGCAGCCGATCAAATATGAAGCGTTCCGGCATAGTCACCTCGATCGACCGTTTAGGCCTGACCCTGTTCGTAGCAGTCACCCTGCATGCGGTAGGAATTCTGGGTGTCAGTTTCACCCTGGAAACACCCGAAAAACTCCCCACGCCTGACCGCACGCTGGAGATCATGGTGGTGCAGAACCCGAAAAAGAGCCCGCCCAAGGAGCCGCTGGAGAAAGCCGATTTCCTCGCCCAGGCTACCCAGGTAGGAGGGGGAAACCAGCCTGACAAGGTGCGCCCGAAGACCCAGGTGACGCCACCGACACCACCGCAGCAACCTAAACAGGTCCAGACCACCGCGCCCACACCGCCTCAGGCGGCCCAGGCCGCGGCCAAGCAGCCCAAAAAAGTGCTTACCCAGCAGCAGCCGGAGCGCCGCAAGATAGAGACTGAACCGAAAAAGCAGCCACAACCGGAAAAGAAACGGATCACGGCGGCGCAGCTGCTGGCCAGCACCAATCAGGAGATCAGCCGGCTGACCGCCGAACTGGACAAGAAAACCAAGGCCTATGCCAAGCGCCCCCGACGTAAAACCCTGATGGCAAGTACCCAGGAGTACAAATACGCCAGCTACCTGGACGCCTGGCGACGCAAAGTGGAGCGGGTCGGCAACCTGAACTATCCGGATGAAGCCAAACGCCGCAAACTGTATGGCAATCTGGTACTCCATGTAGCCATCCGGCCCGACGGCAGTGTCCGGTCGATCAATGTGCGCAAATCATCCGGCCACAAGTTACTGGATGATGCCGCCATCCGTATCGTCAAGCTCTCCGCCCCGTTCGCCCCATTTCCGGCGGAGATCAGAAAGGAGACCGATATCCTGGATATCATCCGGACCTGGCAGTTCCGTAACAACGATCAACTTTTCTCCAAATAGCCGCCAGCAGTTGCGGTGCCACCGCCCGCGACCGATACTATGCAGATATGAACGATCCTGAATCCCTGACCAACCAGTTCCTGATCGCCATGCCGGGGTTGAATGATGCCAACTTCCACCATACCGTGACCTATCTCTGCCAACACGGTAAAGAGGGGGCCATGGGCATTGTGATCAATCGTCCATCCGGCCTGCGGCTGAACGATATTCTGGAACAGCTGGAGATCAGCGACACTCCCCTTCCCGACGCCGAACAACTGATCTATGTAGGCGGACCGGTACAGACCGACCGTGGTTTTGTCCTGCACACCGGCGGCACCGAGTGGGATTCAACCCTACAGATCACCCCCACCATCAGCATCACTACCTCACGGGATATCCTGGCTGCCATCGCCCGGGGAGAAGGACCGGAAAAGTCCCTGATCGCCCTTGGCTACGCCGGCTGGGGTGAGGGACAGCTGGAACAGGAGATGAGCGCCAACGCCTGGCTGAACGGACCGGCACCGGAACAGGTGCTGTTTGATCTGCCGCCGGAAGCTCGCTGGGAGGCGGCGGCAAAAGCTCTCGGCGTCGACCTCAACCTGCTGTCAGGAGAGGCCGGACATGCCTAGGAACCCGGCCGGAACCGCTGCGCTGCTGCCGCACTCAGATTACGGTTTCGCACCCATCTTCCCAGACCCCGGACAACACCCGATGGACTATCGATCGGACGCTGCCGGCCTGGCACAACAACACTGAACCGACTGCCAAAAATGGGTACACTACTGGGCTTTGACTACGGCACCGCCAAGATAGGCATCGCCGTCGGCCAGACCGGGACCGGGACTGCCAATCCGCTCACCACCTTGCGGGCCATCCGGCAGAAACCTGACTGGGCGGCGATCAGCCGACTGATCGATGAATGGCAGCCGGAAGCGCTGGTGGTCGGCCTGCCATTCGACATGGATGACACCGAGACGGAAATAGCGCCCCTGGCGCGCCGTTTTGCCCGGCAGCTGGAAGGACGTTACCGCCTGCCGGTGCACATGGCTGACGAACGCCTGACTTCCCAGGTGGCCCGTCAGGAGCTGGGACGCAGGATAAAAAATTACGCAGAACTGGACGCCATCGCGGCAAAACTAATACTGGAAACCTGGCTAAGTGAACGACGATAAAATCTATATGCAGGCCGAAGCGATTGACGGGTTGATCGGGGAGATGGTGCAGGCCCTTAAAACCCGCCTTGAGGTGCAGCAAGTTAAAGACCCGGTCATGATCGGCATCCATACCGGTGGTGTCTGGCTGGCGGAACGGTTGCACAGTCAGTTGGCTATCCAACAACCCCTGGGCACCCTGGACATCTCGTTTTACCGGGATGACTTCACCCGTATCGGTATGAATCCCAAGGTGAAACCCTCGCAGATCCCATTTGAAGTGGAGGACCGCCACATCATCCTGGTGGACGATGTGCTGCAGACCGGCCGGACCATTCGCGCTGCCATGAACGAAATATTCGACTACGGCAGACCCGCTTCAATCATCCTGGCCACGCTGGTAGAGCGCAGTGGCCGGGAACTCCCGATTCAGCCCAGCGTGGTCGGTGTGCGACCACCGCTGACCAACGAGCAGCAGATCACATTGACCGGGCCGGACCCCCTCAAGCTGATCATCGGCACCTCCAAACAGGAGACCAGGGAAACATCGTGAGCAAGCCCAATATACAACTCGACAGCCAAGGCAGACTCAAGCACTTCCTCACTATCGACGGCCTCAACCGGAAGATGCTGACCGAGATACTCGACACCGCGGAATCCTTCACCGGGGTGTCGGAACGGGTGGTCAAGAAGGTGCCCCTGCTGCGCGGCAAGACCATCTGCAATCTCTTTTTTGAAAACAGCACCCGCACCCGCACCACCTTTGAGGTGGCCGCCAAGCGCCTCTCGGCCGATGTGCTCAATCTCAATGTCAGCACCTCCTCCACCAAGAAGGGCGAGACCCTGCTGGACACCCTGCGTAACCTGGAGGCGATGCATGTGGACATGTTTGTCATTCGCCATTCAGACAGCGGGGCGGCACACTTTTTCGCCACCCACGCGGCCCCCCATATCAGCGTCATCAATGCCGGTGACGGACAGCACGCCCACCCCACCCAGGCGATGCTGGACATGTTCACCATCCGGCGTCACAAGCAGGAGTTCACTGGATTGCGGGTCGCCATCGTGGGTGACATCCTCCACTCCCGGGTAGCCCGCTCCCAAATCCTGGCGCTGAATACCCTGGGCACATCGGAGGTTCGGGTGATCGCCCCACGAACCCTGCTGCCCGCCGACCTGCGCACCCTGGGTGTGCATGTTTTTCACGACCTGGAAGAGGGTATTCGGGATGTGGATGTGGTGATCATGCTGCGGCTGCAGAAAGAGCGCATGACCGGCGCCCTGCTACCCAGTGAACATGAATATTTCCAGCTTTACGGACTCACCGAAAAACGGCTTAAAGCGGCCAAACCGGACGCCATCGTCATGCATCCCGGCCCTATCAACCGCGGTGTGGAGATGGATTCCCAGGTAGCCGACGGACCGCGCTCGGTGATTCTGCAACAGGTGAGTTTCGGTATTGCGGTGCGCATGGCGGTGATGTCCATCGCCATGGGCACCCAGGCCCAGGGAGCAGCCGCACGATGAAGAACCCCAACAGCACCCAGATCCTCGGTGGTCGCCTGATTGATCCGGCTAACGGTATCGACCGGGTTACGGACATCTTCATCAAGCATGGCAAGATCGCCGCTATCGGCGAGCCGCCGGAAGAATTTACACCCCAGCGCACTATTGATGCCAGCAACCAGATCGTCTGTCCCGGGCTGGTTGATCTGAGCGCCCGCATGCGGGAACCGGGCCAGGAGCATATTGCCACCATTGCCAGCGAGACGGCCCTGGCCGCCCGCTCCGGCATTACCACCCTCTGCTGCCCACCGGACACCGATCCGGTCATCGACACACCCGCCGTGGTCACCCTGCTGTTGCGACGCGCCAAACGTTCAGCGCGGGCCCGGCTGCTGCCGATCGGCGCCATGACCCAGCAGTTGGCGGGCGAATACCTGAGCGAGATGGTAGCCCTGAAACGGGCCGGTTGTGTCGCCATGAGCAACGGCTACGCACCGCTCGCCAACACCCTGGTGGAGCGGCGGGCCCTGGAGTATGCCGCGACATTCGATATTATGGCCATCCTGCGCCCGGAAGATCGTCACCTGCGTAACAACGGCTATGCCCACGAAGGACCGGTCAGCGCCCGCCTGGGACTGCCGGCCATCCCGGAGGCGGCGGAGTCGGTGGCGGTGGCGCGGGATCTGGCGCTGGCCGAGCACACCGGCTGCCGTATCCATTTCCACCTGCTCTCCAGCGGCACCGCGGCGCGCATGATCGAACAGGCGCAGCAGCAGCGCCTCAAGGTATCGGCCAACGTCGCCGCCCACCAGCTGCATCTGACCGAAATGGATATCGAGGACTTTGACAGCAACTGCCACCTGAATCCGCCCCTGCGCAGTCTGGCGGATCGGGATGCCCTGCGCAGTGCCGTCGCCCGGGGCGTCATCGGGGCCATCTGCTCGGATCATCAACCACTCGAAGCAGATGCCAAGGAGGCACCCTTCCCCTCCACCGCCACCGGCATGTCCGGGCTGCAGACCCTGCTGCCGCTGACTCTCAGGCTGGTGGACGAGGGAGTGTTAAGTCTCTCCGAGGCGATCGCCCGGGTCACCTGCGGACCGGCAGATATACTGGGCCTCCCCTACGGCCGCTTGCAGCCGGGCAGCAGCGCGGATATCTGCATTTTCGATCCCCGGGCGCACTGGGTACTGGAGGCGGAAAATATGCCCAGTTCCGGACGCAACACCCCGTTTATCGGCTGGGAGTTCCAGGGCCAGGTCACCCATACCCTGTTTGAGGGCCGCCCGGTATTCCAACCCGACCATTCAACCCATGCCTGAGCCAGCCATGACAGACAACAGACCCCATAGAGACACCATATTTCTGGAAGATGGGGAGATTCTCTCCCACCAGGCGTTTGAGGGTGATCAATACATCCTTCGCCTACAGGCACCCCGTTGCGCAGAGTCCGCCCAACCCGGCAGTTTTGCCCATATCCAGTGCGACAGATCCAAACCCCTGCGCCGACCCATCTCCATCATGCGCACATCGGCAACCCAGGGTTGGGTGGAGTTTCTGTACAAAGCGGTGGGTGAAGGCACCCGCCTGCTGGCCCAGCGTCAACCGGGGGAAAAGATCAGTGTTCTGGGGCCCATCGGCGTTCCGTTCCGATTCAATCCCGAGCGCTCCCGCCCGCTACTGATAGGTGGTGGCGTCGGCATGCCGCCGATGGTATTTATCGCCCAGACGCTGGCCGGAAACCGCAACTTCAAACCCCTGGTAATCCTGGGTTCGGAAGTACCGTTCCCCTTCAAACCCCAACCTTCCAGCCTGCTGCTACCCGATATGCCGGACGGGGTAATCGCCAGCATGCCGCTTATGGATGACTGGCAGATACCGAGCCGCCTGGCCAGCCTGCAGGGTTTTCCCGGTTGCCACGAAGGCTACGTAACCGATCTGGCCCGGCACTGGCTGCAGGCACTACCCCCAGAGCAACTGGCCCAGGTGGAGATATTCTCCTGCGGCCCCCACCCGATGTTGGAGAGCGTGGCCAGGCTGGCAAGCGAATTCAGTCTGCCCTGCCAGGTGTCACTGGAGGAGTTCATGGCCTGTGGCGTCGGTGGTTGCGCCGGTTGCGTAGTGGAGGTGAAGACTGATCAGGGCCCGGCAATGAAACGGGTCTGTGTGGATGGACCGGTGTTTGATTCACGCGCCGTCTTCCCTGCCTGAGAAAGAGACCTGCCAGGGGCAACCCGCTGATTACCCCTGGCAGGTGACTTCGCTTGACGCTCTCGGGTGACCGGAGTTTCCCTCTATATCTCGCCCTCGTCCAGCAGCGAGACGGTGCTCATCCGGGCGGCATGACGCTCCGCATCACCCCCACCCAGCTTGATCATCAGGCGCACTTCGTTGGCCGAATCGGCATACAGAATGGCATCCTCGTAGGTGATTTCGCCATCCGTGTAGAGCTTGTACAGAGCCTGATCGAAGGTCACCATGCCGTGTTCGGTGGAACGTTTCATCAGCTCTTTCAGTTTGTGCACTTCGCCCTTGCGGATCAGATCAGCCGCCAACGGCGTGTTGACCAGGATCTCCACCACCGGCCGCCGGCTCTTGCCATCCGGACGTCGCACCAGTTGCTGGGCAATCACCGCACGCAGGTTCAGCGACAGGTCCATAAACACCTGATCCCGGCGATCTTCCGGGAAGAAGTTGATCATCCGGTCCAGCGCCTGGTTGGCATTGTTGGCGTGCAGGGTGGAAAGCACCAGATGGCCGGTCTCGGCAAACGCGATAGCGTGCTCCATGGTCTCACGGGTACGGATCTCACCAATCAGAATCACATCCGGCGCCTGGCGCAGGGTGTTCCGCAGCGCCACTTCATAGGACTCCGTATCGATGCCCACTTCCCGCTGGGTAATGATGCAGCCGTCGTGGTTATGGATAAACTCGACCGGATCTTCAATGGTGATGATGTGACCGGAACTGTTGCGATTGCGGTATCCCACCAGGGAGGCCAGGGAGGTGGATTTACCGGTGCCGGTGGCGCCGACAAAGAACACAATGCCCCGCTTGGCCAGCGCCAGCTCTTTCAGAATAGGCGGCAACAGCAGATCCTGAATCTCCGGGATACGGGTCTCGATTCGCCGTAACACCATGCCCACGGAGTCGCGCTGCACGAAGGCACTGACCCGGAAGCGGCCCGCCCCCTTGGAACTGACCGCGAAGTTACACTCGTTGGTCTGGGTAAACTCTTCCCGTTGCGCCGGCGACATGATACTCATCACCAGCTCCCGGGCCTGCACATCGTTAAACTTGGTCTTGGCCACCGGCATAATACGACCATTGACCTTGATGCAGGGTGGCATACCCGCGGTGATGAATAGGTCAGAGGCCTTCTTCTGGGCCATCAGGTTCAAGATTGCGTTAAAGTCCACTTTTTCCTCGCTGCCGAATTTTTATCGGCTCCATGATTCACGCATGCATTAACTACTGAATATCTCTTTGTTCATCGCTTTGGAACGTGCATCCAGCCGACTGATGACACCCTTCTTCACCAGCTCCTGCAGATGTTGATCCAGGGTCTGCATACCGTGCGCCTGGCCGGTCTGGATGGCAGAATACATCTGCGCCACCTTATCCTCACGGATCAGGTTACGGATGGCCGGCGTACCCACCATGATCTCCCAAGCCGCGGTCCGACCGCCGCCGACCTTTTTCAGCAGGGTCTGGGCGATCACCGAGCGCAGCGACTCGGACAACATGGAGCGGACCATGGATTTCTCACCGGCCGGAAACACGTCGATAATACGGTCGATGGTCTTGGCAGCCGAGCTGGTATGCAGGGTACCGAACACCAGATGGCCGGTCTCGGCCGCGGTCAGCGCGAGCCGGATCGTCTCCAGGTCACGCAACTCGCCCACCAGGATGATGTCCGGATCCTCACGCAGTGCCGAGCGCAGCGCCTCGGCGAAGCCCAGGGTGTCCCGATGCACTTCGCGCTGGTTGATCAGACACTTTTTACTGGTGTGAACAAACTCGATGGGATCCTCAATGGTGAGGATATGGGCGTACTCGTTGTCATTCTTGTAATCCATCATCGCCGCCAGGGTGGTGGATTTACCCGAACCGGTCGGCCCGGTCACCAGCACCAATCCCCGGGGCACGTTGACGATATCCTTGAAGGTCTCGGGACAGCCCAGATCCTCCAGCGTCAGTACCTTGGAGGGAATGGTACGGAACACTGCGGAGGCGCCACGATCCTGATTAAAGGCGTTGACACGAAAACGGGCCAGCCCCGGTATCTCGAAAGAGAAGTCGGTCTCCAGAAACTCCTCATAATCCTTTCGCTGCTTGTCGTTCATGATGTCGTAGACCAGGCCATGAACGATCTTGTGATCCAGCGCCGGCACGTTGATCCGGCGGATATCCCCATCCACCCGAATCATGGGTGGCAAACCGGCCGAAATGTGTAAGTCCGAAGCTTCATGCTTGACGCTAAAAGCAAGCAGTTCAGCAATATCCATACAACCCTTCTCCCATAATCTTGTTATCGCTTAGGGTGCACCGTGACACCGTCCCCACTGCCCCGATGACACCTTCCGTTTACGGAATAGCGGCCATTATTGGGGAAACTGGTGTTTTTTGTTTTAATAACCCGGGCGGCGACCGCCTCCGACAACCTATTATAGACACACAGGCCTATCAATATCATGCCCGCTATCCAATCCCGGCTCGAAACTGTCAGACAACAGATCCAACAGGCCGTAGAGAGATACCATCGCAGAGCCGACTCAGTGCAACTGCTGGCGGTCAGCAAGACCCACCCCGCAGAGGCGATACGCCAGGCTGCCGCCGCCGGGCAAGGCCGGTTTGGCGAAAGTTACATCCAGGAAGCCCTGGACAAAATCGGGCAACTGCGCGACCTGGATATTGAGTGGCACTATATCGGCAGGATACAGGGAAACAAGACGCGAGCCATAGCGGAAAACTTCGACTGGGTTCACAGTATTGACAGTGCCAAGCAGCTTCGACGGCTGAATGACCAGCGACCGGACAATTTACCCCCCCTGAACATCTGTCTGCAGATCAAGATAGACGATGAGGAGAGCAAGGCGGGGATAACACCCCGGGAGGCCCGGGAACTGATCAACAGCATGGCCGACTACCCACGACTCACCCTGCAGGGGTTGATGACCCTGCCGGCGCCGGCGGTGGATCTGGAAGCCCAGCGCATACCATTCCGACGACTACGGGAACTCAGGGATGAACTGGCCAGTGAGGCATTGCCCCTGCCGACCCTCTCCATGGGGATGAGCGGCGACCTGGAGGCCGCGATTGCCGAGGGTTCCACCATCGTTCGCATCGGTACCGCCATCTTTGGCCCGAGGCACTATCCCGACCAGAAGTGATCCGGCGTATAACAGGCGAACCGAATGCGCTACGATATAGTGCTTAACCAGCCAAGATTACAGATCACCATGAGCGACATGAGCAGTAATACCATCACATTTATCGGCGCCGGCAACATGGCCACCAGTCTGATTGGCGGTCTGGTCGCCGACGGCTATGAACCCAAAAGCATCATTGCCAGCGATCCTGACGAAGGCAAGCTGACCGACCTGTCCGCCCGCTTTGGCATCCGCCAGGCGGCAGACAACCGCAGCGCCATCGAGCAGGCCGACGTGGTGGTGCTGGCGGTCAAACCGCAGATACTGGAGCAACTCTGCGCAGAGATCCGGGAAACGGTGCAACAGCGCCAGCCGCTGCTGGTATCGATTGCCGCCGGTATCCGGGAGGCCGACATACAGCGCTGGCTGGGGGGCGACGTCACCCTGGTGCGTACCATGCCCAATACACCCGCCATGCTGCAGTCCGGTGCCACCGTGCTCCACGCCGGCGACAAGGTTTCAACGGCCCAGCGGGATCTGGCCGAATCGATTCTGCGCGCCGTAGGCCTGACCCGCTGGGTCGATGACGAGGCACTGCTGGATACCGCCACGGCGCTCTCCGGCAGCGGCCCGGCTTACTTTTTCCTGGTCATGGAGGCAATGGAAGCCGCTGCGATCGGCAACGGCCTGCCCGCCGACACGGCGCGTCTGCTGACCATCCAGACCGCGCTCGGCGCAGCCCGCATGGCGATCGAGAGCAGCGACAGCCCTGCCACCCTGAGACAGAAGGTGACGTCACCCGGCGGCACCACCGAACGTGCCGTATCGATCCTGGAGCAGGGCAATATCAGGAACCTGTTTGAGCAGGCCATCAGCGGCGCCTGCGAACGCTCCCGGGAGCTGTCAAACATGCTGGGAAAACAGTAATGGGCAGCAACTATCTGACCGATCCACTGGCGTTTCTGATCCAGGTAGTTTTTGACCTGATCATACTGGTGGTGATGCTGCGCTTCATCCTCCAGTTGGTGCGGGCCAACTTCTACAACCCGATCTCCCAGTTCGCGGTCAAGATGACCACGCCCTTGCTGCGCCCGCTGCGCCGGATCATTCCCGGCGTGGGCGGTATCGATATCGCCTCAATCATATTGATGATCCTGCTCAAGAGCCTGGAGCTGATTCTGATCATGCTGGTGACAGGCAGTGGGGTGCAACCCCTGGCCGCCGTCGCCATCGCACTGCCTGAACTGATCAGTCTGACAATCAACTTCTTCCTGATCGCCATCCTGATCCAGGTGATTCTGAGCTGGGTCAACCCGGGCAGTTACAGCCCGGCAACCGAACTGATCGACAGCATCACCGCGCCCCTGTTGAGACCGGCGCAGCGCCTGATCCCCCCGATCGGCGGCATCGACCTCTCCCCCATGGCGGTCCTGGTGGGGCTGCAACTGCTCAAAATGCTGCTGATCCCCCCGCTGCAGATGCTCACTGCAACCCTGCTGCTCTGAGCCTGGAGAGCCACTTTGAGTGACACCTGGTATCGCTGGGACGGTGACGACCTGCTGCTGCAGTTGCGGGTTCAGCCCCGCGCCGGCAAGGATCAGTTTGTCGGGCCCTATGGGGACCAGTACAAGGTGCGCATTACCGCCCCGCCCGTGGACGGCAAGGCCAATGCGCACCTGATACGCTTCCTGGCCAAGGCATTCGGGGTCGGAAGGGACCAGGTCAGCCTGATCAACGGCGACAGCTGCAAAAACAAGGGATTCCGCATCGAAGCACCACGTAAATTCCCAATCTCCCTCACAAAACCGTAAGAAAAACTCCCCGTTTCTCTATAATTTCAAAGCAGTAGGGGCCAAACTGCCTATAATTTCTCGAATTATCATCTGGCCCTGTAGTAAGATCGGCCCATAAGAATTACAGAAGGAGCGTCCCGTGGAGCGATCGCGTCTGGAAACACAGCTGAAGGCGTACGAGCAATGGAAGGCGGATATCATTCGTACGGTCAAGCTCTACTACCGCTGGCTGAGCAAGCATCGCCTGGCAACGGACGACAGCGTGAAACGAATCCGGGAGTCTCTCGATTCACTCAGTAGTGATCGACTCACTATCGCCTTCGTGGCTGAATTTTCCCGTGGCAAGACCGAACTGATCAATGCCATATTTTTCTCCGACTTCGGTCGGCGCCTGCTCCCCTCAACCGCAGGGCGCACCACCATGTGCCCTACCGAGCTGTTCTATGATCAGCAGGCGGGCCAATCCTACGTCCGTCTGCTACCGATCGAGACCCGGCTGCAGGAGACCAGTATTCGTGATCTGAAGCGCAAACCGGCGCTCTGGGTCACCTATCCCCTGGACCTGGAGTCCGCCGATCAGATCGAAGAGTGTCTGCGGGAGGTAATCAAGACCCGTAAGGTGACCCTGGCCGAGGCGGTGCGGCTGGGCATGTATGACCCCCAGCAGCACCCCACCCAGAACCAGCCACCCGATTTTGTCGAAATCCCCAAGTGGCGCCATGCCATGATCAGCTTCCCCCACCCACTGCTGAAACAGGGGCTGACCATTCTTGACACCCCGGGCCTCAATGCCCTGGGCAGTGAGCCTGAGCTGACCCTGAAGATGCTCCCCTCGGCCCAGGCGGTGCTGTTTGTGCTGGGCGCGGACACTGGCGTCACCCGCAGCGACCTGGAGATGTGGCAGAACCACATCAAGGGTTTCCAGCGCAGCCGTCAACGGGGCCTGATCGTGGTGCTGAACAAAATCGATACGCTCTGGGACGAATTGCAGGACGAGGTCGACATCAATAATGCCATCAACCGCCAGCGCAATCACACAGCCCAGATTCTCGGCATTGACCTGAAGGCGATTTTTCCGGTCTCGGCCCACAAGGGGCTGCTGGGAAAAATCAAGGACGATCAGCAGCTGATGGAACAGAGCCGGCTACCTACCCTGGAACACTATCTGGCGCACGACATCCTCGACGCGCGACAGGAGATCATCAGGGATACCGTGACCACCGAAATCAGCCAGATGGTGGAGAATACCCAGGGCATCGTCGCCACCAAACTGAACGGCATCCAGACCCAACTGGATGAACTGCGCCAGCTCAGTGGCAAGAGTCTGGAAATGATCGAGCATATGATGGCCAAGACCCGTACCGAACAGGCCGAATACATGCAGAACGTCAACTCCTTCCAGGCCAGCCGCAAGATCCTGAAGGAGCAGGCCACCACCCTGCGGGACGCACTGGATCTGAAAAAGCTGGAGCGCTCCATCACCGCCACCCATAACGCCATGGCGGACAACTGGACCACCCTCGGCCTGCAGTCAAGCATGCGCACCCTGTTCGACGACATGCGCGCCAATATGCAGATCGTGGTGGATCAGAGCGAACAGGCGCGCAAATTGATCCGCAGTATCTACCGACGCTTCCAGAACGAGCACGGCTTCTCTGTAGTGCAACCGAAGATGTTCTCCATCATGCGCTACCGGGTGGAGTTGGAGATGCTCTACCAGGAGGCGGAGATCTTCCGTAAAAGCCCGGTTACCGCCATGACCGAGAAGCACTTCGTGGTGAAACGCTTCTTCGTCGCCATGGTGAGCCGGGCCCGGGATATCTTCTTCCAGGCCAGACAGGAGGTGGACAGCTGGCTTAGCACGGCCCTGGAACCCCTCACATTCCAGATCCGTGAGCACAAAGAGCAGATGGAGCGCCGCCTGGTGGATCTGCAGAAGATCAGCCGTTCCCGGGACACCCTGGATGCACGGGTGGGGGAGCTGAAGGCACAGCACGCTGCCGTGGCCAAGCAGTTAACCATCCTGCGTAATATTCACAACACGCTCAATAGCAGCTATCCGCTCACGGCCGAGACCCGCCCCAAGCCCAAGCTGGTGGCCGCCAGGAAAACCGCCGGCTGAGGCACCCTGCCTCCGTTGCAGAGGGATTTTCATAATCCGGCCTTTGGCGCTATCCTTTCAAAGAGGTATGGACCTTCTTCCATCCCACGGGTACAGAACTGAGGCAGCACCATGCAAGTCCGAATCTCCACCATCGCTTTACCCCTGATACTGCTGTTTATCAGCAGCCTGGCGAGCGCTGAAAACAGCACCCAGGCTGATGGCTACACCATCCATCACAACGCCATCCCAACCGCCCTTCTGGCACCGGAGGTAGCCAGTAATTACCGCATTGTGCGCAGTAAATACCGGGGACTGCTGAACGTTAGCGTTATCCGGGACATTCCGGGTACAACCGGCCAGCCGGTGACCGCCAAAGTGACCGCTTATGCCCTGAACCTGATCGGTCGGCGGCACAATATCGAACTCCGGGAGATTCGGGAGGGTGATGCCATCTACTACATCGGCGATTTCCCTATCGTTGATGGGGAGACCCTGAAGTTCACCCTGGAAGTGACCCCTGAAGGCGCCACCAGGTCGATAACTGCATCACTGAGCCAGGATTTCTACATCGACTGAGATGGGTAACGTTCTACCATTCAAAAAGATCACCGCCAGTCAACGCCACAAGGGCAACACCCTGTGCCGGCACGGCCACCATAAGTGGGTACTCGATCAATCCCAGGTGTTTGACGTGAAACAGGGCAGACTGGTCAGCCGTTATCGCTGCAGCCGTTGCAACGCCACCCGCAACCGGGCCGAATAGTCGGAGCGCCAGAGGGCACCCTGCCACACCGGCGCAGGCGCCAAGAAACTTGGACAATCCCGGCAAGGTCTGAAACAATGCCTGCGCCACTAAGAATCCGTTGAAATTTAACTCTACCATCCCCCACGAATCACTTTATGCTGCTAGATATTGCTGCCATCATCGCCGGTATTACCCTGCTGGTCTGGGGAGCCGACCGCTTTGTCATCGGCGCGTCCGGAATCGCCAGCAACCTGGGCCTGCCACCGATGATTATCGGACTCACTATCGTTGGATTCGGCACTTCGGCCCCGGAAATACTGGTCTCCGGTGTGGCCGCCATTCAGGGCAATAGCGGCCTGGCTATCGGCAACTCACTCGGTTCCAATATCGCCAATATCGGCCTGATTCTCGGCGTTACCGCCCTGATCGCCCCCCTGAATGTCCGATCTAACACCCTGCGCCGGGAGTACCCGATCCTGCTGGCGGTCAGTCTGGGCACCCTGGTACTGATGCTGGACGGTGTGCTGGGAAGGGTTGACGGCATGATCCTGTTGCTGGGACTGGTGGGGATGCTGTACGCCATGGTGCGTATCGGCATGCGCAGTCTGTCCGGTGCACCCGACCCGATCACCGCTGAAATCCTGGACGAACTGCCGGAATCGATGAGCACCGGCAAGGCGGTTTTCAACTTCTGTCTGGGTCTGGCCCTGCTGCTGTTCAGCTCCCGGATCCTGGTCTGGGGCGCGGTCAACATCGCCTCCTCCTACGGAGTCAGCGACCTGGTCATCGGCCTCACCATCGTGGCCCTGGGCACCAGCCTGCCGGAACTGGCAGCCAGTATCGCCAGCGCGCTCAAAAATGAACACGATATTGCCATCGGCAACGTCATCGGCTCCAATATGTATAACCTGCTGGCGGTTATGGCAGTACCGGGGCTGATCGCGCCCGGGCCGTTCGATCCCCTGGTATTGACCCGGGATATGCCGATGATGCTCGGCCTGACCCTGGCCCTGTTTGTCATCAGCTACGGCTTCGGCGGAAACGGGCGTATCAATCGGACTGAGGGATTCCTGCTGTTAGCCGCCTTTATCGCCTATCAGGGCGTGCTTTTCACCCAGAAAGGGGGGGCCGCCACGGTCGTCGAGCCCACCGCCTATCAACAGACAATCGAGCAGCAAAGTACATGAACAAGGATTGCACCCCCTCTCCTGAAGAGGCCAAAAAACTCCAGGCACTGGGCCTGGCTGTCATCCATAACGAGGCCGCCGCCATCCAGGCGCTCGCCGACCGGATAAATGGGGACTTCGCCCGTGCCTGCGGCTTCATGCTCAAGTGCGAAGGCCGTATTGTGGTCACCGGCATGGGCAAATCGGGCCATATCGGCAGCAAGATCGCTGCTACGCTGGCCAGCACCGGCAGCCCGGCCTTTTTTGTCCACCCGGGCGAAGCCAGCCACGGCGACCTGGGCATGATCACGGCCAAGGACGTGGTGCTGGCGCTCTCCAATTCCGGCGAGACCAGCGAACTATTGACCATACTGCCGCTGATCAAGCGTCTTGGGGTGCCCCTGATCGCCATGACCGGCAACCCGAATTCCAATCTGGCCCGGCAGGCAGACGTGCATATCGACGTCAGTGTCGAACAGGAGGCGTGCCCCCTCAACTTGGCCCCCACCTCCAGCACCACCGCCACCCTGGCAATGGGGGATGCACTGGCGATTGCCCTGCTGGAGGCCCGGGGCTTCACCGAGCAGGATTTTGCCCGCTCCCATCCCGGCGGCAGCCTGGGCCGGCGACTCCTGCTGATGGTGAGTGATGTGATGGTGACCGGCGAACAGATCCCCCGGGTGCCGGAGCAGGCCAGCCTCAAGGATGCACTGCTGGAGATGACCCGGAAAGGGATGGGCATGACCGGGGTTATCGACGACCAGGGCCGCCTCAGCGGCATCTATACTGACGGCGACCTGCGCCGCACCCTGGATCGACCGGTGGATATCCGCAACTGCAAAATCGCCGAAGTGATGACCCGGGGCAGCACCACCGCCAGTGCAGACATGCTGGCGGCGGAAGTACTCAAGATCATGCAGGAGAAGAAGATCAACTCCCTGTTTATCGTCGACGATCAACAGATGCCCATTGGCGCCTTGAACATGCACACCCTGTTGCTGGCGGGCATCGTCTGACCGGCCACTGCCCGTAGCGACTCACCCTGACTCAGCAGAAAGGATGCCTAAGATGCAGGAGATCTTGAAGCGAGCCAAACAGATCCGTCTGGTTATCTTTGACGTGGATGGTGTGCTGACCGATGGCAGCCTGTTCCTGGGTGATGACGGACAGGAGTACAAGGCGTTCAACTCCCGGGATGGTCTCGGCATGAAGCTGCTACAGAAAAGCGGCCTGGAGATCGGCATTATCACCGGTCGCACCTCCAACGTGGTGGCGCTGCGGATGGAGAGTCTGGGTATCCGGCACGTCTACCAGGGACAAGAGGATAAAGTACCGGCATTTCGGGAACTGCGCGACAAACTGGGACTGACGAATGAACAGATCGCCTACGTGGGTGATGACGTGGTGGATCTGCCGGTAATGCGCCAGGTCGGTCTGGCCATGACAGTGCGGGACGCCCATCCCCTGGTCAGGCAGTATGCACACTGGCAGGCCCAGGCAGGAGCCGGTCGCGGTGCCGTGCGGGAAATCTGCGAACTGTTGATGGAGGCGCAAGGGACCCTGGAACAGGCTTTTGGGAAGTATCTCGACTGACCCTTCAAAGTATCCGGGCAGGACATCAACCATGACTGAACAGAAAAACCTGATAATCGGCGGCATGCTGTTGTTGCTCGTGGTGGTCACCCTCTGGATAGCCCGCCAAAGCATGCAGGAGGAGGCGGAACGCACAACTCCACAACACCGGGTAGACTATTATCTGGAAGGGGTCGACTCCACCCTGATGGATCTGAGCGGGAGACCCAGTAAGCGACTGGTGGCCAATCGCATGACCCATTTCATGGATGACGACAGCACTGAACTGGAGTCACCGCGGATGACCCTGTACGACCTGGACCGTCCGCCCTGGCATGTCCGCTCGGAGACCGGTTGGCTCTCGGGTGATGGGGAGGTGCTTCTTTTGCAAGGTGAGGTTAAAATCGACCGCTTTGCGGCGCCCGGGGTCCGGCCCATGCACATAACCACCCGGGATCTGCGGGTACAGCCAAGAGACAACTATGTGGAAACCGATGCTGAAGTGCATGCGCGCAGTAACCAGGACCGTATCGATGCCAAGGGCATGCAGATCTGGCTCCAGCAGCCGATCCGCATCAAACTGCTAGCCAATGTACGAGGACATTATGAAGTCGAACCCTAAGCACCAACACAGGGCCCGCTGGTTCGCCATTACCCTGTTACTGCTGCTGTTTCCAGGGATAGCCCCCGCCCTGCAGTCGGACAAGGACCAGCCGATCTACATCGAGGCCGATGCGGTGGATATCGACGATCGGAACGGCACCAGCATCTATAAAGGGAATGTGGTACTGACCCAGGGCAGCATCGTGATGACGGCGGACCAGGTGACCGTGACCCAGCACCAGGAGCAGACCGACCAGATCGAAGCGATCGGCAGTCCGGTTACATTCCAGCAGGATACCGACAATGGCAAGGGCACCATCAAGGGCCGTGCCAAAAAGGCCGAGTACTCGGCCAACGGCGAGACCCTCAATATGATCGGTGACGCAATCCTGATCCAGGGCAAGGACACCTTCAAGAGTGACCGGATCGTCTACGACCGCGCCCGGGCCATTGTAAAGGCCGGTGCCAGCGCCAAGGGCAAGGAACGGGTCCGGGTCACTATCGGTGGCAAAAAGTAACCCGCCCATGAGTGTGCTCGTAGCTGACAAGCTGGTAAAACACTATCGCCGTCGCGCGGTGGTCAACGGGGTCTCCCTGAAGGTAGCCGCTGGCGAGGTGGTTGGGCTGCTCGGACCCAACGGTGCCGGCAAGACCACCTGTTTCTACATGATCGCCGGGCTGGTGCCGTCGGAAAAGGGCGCCATCAGCATTGATGGTCACGACATCACCGGCCTGCCGATGCATGCCCGGGCCCGGCTCGGCCTCGGCTATCTGGCCCAGGAGCCATCGATTTTCCGTAAGTTATCGGTATTCAACAATATTTTTGCCATCCTGGAGACTCGCAAGGACCTACGGCGTCCGGAACAGATCGAGGCCTGCGAGGCGCTGCTGGTGGACTTTAACCTGACCCATCTGCGGAACAATCTGGCGATGAGCCTGTCCGGGGGCGAACGTCGCCGGCTGGAGATCGCCCGCTCACTGGCGATGGAACCCCGCTTCATCCTGCTGGATGAACCCTTCGCCGGCATCGATCCGATCTCGGTCAAGGATATCCAGAATATTATCCGCTCCCTCTCCTCCCGGGGTATCGGCGTGCTGATTACCGATCACAATGTGCGGGAGACCCTCGGAATCTGCGGACGGGCCTATATTATCAGCGAGGGACAGGTCCTGGCTGAGGGTGAGCCGGAACAGATTCTGGCCAACCAGGAGGTACGCTCGGTCTACCTGGGAACAGAGTTCAGTCTGTAGCTTGACCGATGACAATTAACACTTTTTCCCCTTGTGCGCCTGTGCAGTTTTTACGCTAGAATGAAACTGTGAAAACTATACAAATTACGTACCAGATTCAGATATTCGCATGAAGCAGACGCTCCAGCTTCGCCTTGGCCAACATCTAACCATGACGCCGCAATTGCAGCAGGCTATCCGCTTGCTGCAACTTTCGACGCTGGATCTCAAACAGGAGATCCAGGAGGCCCTCGACTCCAACCTGATGCTGGAGACCGAGGAGGATAACAGTGCCCGCGAAGAGGCCCGCCAACAGGAGCAGCAGAGCGTAATCGATGGACTGAACGGCGAAAACCTGAAAGCTGACAAGGCCAACAGCAACGATCTCAATAACGAGAAAGAGATCAATGGCGAGGCCAGTTCCATGCCGGAAGAGCTGCCTGTGGACAGCGGCTGGGACGATGTCTACGACAGCACCCTGCCGCCCTCCTCCGGGATGGCCTCACGGGACTCCGGAGACAGTGACTACCTGGCCCAGCGCCGTAGCGCCCGAACCCTCTATGACTACCTCACCTGGCAGCTGAACCTGACCCCGTTCAGCGATCTCGACCGTCAGATAGCGGTTGCCATCATCGACGGTATTGATGAAGACGGCTACCTGCGGATGGAGCTGAATGAGATTCTCGACGACATGGAGGCCGACGAGATCGAACTGGATGAGATCGAAGCGGTGCTGCACCGGATCCAGCAGTTTGATCCACCCGGTGTGGGTGCCCGGGATCTGCGCGAATGCCTGCTGATTCAGCTGCGCCAGTACACCGAACCCCATCCGGCCATGGAACTTACCCTGCGGCTGGTGGATGACCATTTTGACCTGTTGGCCCAGCAGGACCACAACCAGATCAAACGCAAGCTGAAGATCGACGACGACACCCTGAAATCGATCAACCAACTGATCCGCTCACTGATTCCGCGGCCCGGCAGCCTGGTGGCTGAAACTGAGGCCCAATATGTCATCCCCGATGTGTTCGTGACCCGTCGGGATGGCACCTGGCACGTGGATCTGAATGCCGAGGCCGCGCCCAAACTGCGGGTCAACCCGGACTACGCCCGGCTGATCCGGCGCGCCGACAACAGTGAAGACAACACCTGCCTGAAAAACCACCTGCAGGAGGCGCGCTGGTTTATCAAAAGCCTGATGAGCCGCAACGAGACCCTGTTGCGGGTGGCCACCAAAATCGTCGAGCTGCAGCGCGGCTTCTTCGAGCACGGTGAAGAGGCGATGAAACCGCTGGTGCTGCGGGACATTGCCGAGGCCCTGGACCTGCATGAATCGACCATCTCCAGGGTAACGACCCAAAAGTACATGCATACCCCGCGGGGTACGCTGGAGTTCAAGTATTTCTTCTCCAGCCATGTCAGTACCGCCGGAGGGGGAGAGTGTTCCGCCACGGCGATACGCGCACTGATCAAAAAACTGATCGCTGCCGAAAAACCCAACAAACCGCTAAGCGACAACAAACTGGCCAGTATACTTGCCGATCAGGGCATTCAGGTCGCGCGGCGAACAGTAGCGAAATATCGCGAGTCCATGGCGATTCCGCCATCCAACGAGCGCAAGCGCCTCGTCTAGAGGCCCGTAACCAAGGAGCAAACCATGCAAATCAGCATCACCGGTCATCATGTGGACATCACCGAAGCCATGCGCAACTACGTGGATACAAAATTGGAGCGCCTGGAACGGCACTTTGATCATGTTGCCAAAATCCACGTCATCCTGAGTGTTGAGAAACTGCGTCAGAAAGCGGAAGCAACACTGCATGTGAATGGTGCCGATGTCTTCGCCGAGTGTGAAGAGGAGGATATGTATGCAGCCATTGATGGCCTGGTGGACAAGATCGACCGCCAGGTCAAAAAACTCAAGGAGAAAAGCACTAATCACCGCAATGGTGCAGGTATGAAGGGCATTGACCCTGCCAACGCCGAAATCTAACCCAAAAGGCACCACAATCATGTTTCCCGCAAATTTCATTAGCGTCGAACGCATCAGTGTCGCCAACCCGGCGGCCAGTAAAAAGCGCGTACTCGAAGAGGTAGCCGGACTGCTGGCCTCTGCTTCAGATGAGCTTACCCAGGGCAATGTATTCGACAAACTACTTGAGCGGGAACGATTGGGCAGCACCGGGCTGGGGCATGGCATCGCCTTGCCCCACGCCCGCGTTGCCGGCGTCACGGAAGCCCGCGGTGCCTTTGTCCAGTTGCAGTCAGGGGCGGATTTCGACGCCCTGGACCAACAACCGGTCGACCTGGTATTCGGACTGCTGGTACCGGAAGAGGCCACCGAAGAGCACCTGCAACTGCTGGCCAAACTGGCCACCCTGTTCAGTGATGAAGCGTTCTGTCAGCGGCTCAGAAAGGCCCGGGACAGCGCCAGCCTGCTACAGGAGTTCATTCTGCAGGAACCCATGCCTATCAGCGCCAGCGGCTGACCCGGAGGGCCGACGACGCAGTTCGCTTCAAGGCCCATACGATTGACCCCTTTTGTGCATCTGACCGGAGGTAACGGAGACCCCATGAAGCTGTCAATCATCACCGGACTCTCCGGCTCCGGAAAGAGTGTCGCCCTGCATACCCTGGAAGATGAGGGCTACTACTGCATAGACAATCTGCCGGTGTTCCTGCTGCCGGCCCTGGCCGGTGAACTGGTCAAGGATCAGGACAAACGGTTCCAACTGGTCGCCATCAGTATCGACTCACGCAACACGCCGGCCGAGTTCGAGAACATTTCCACCCTGCTCCACCCCCTTAAGGCCAAGAAGATCCGCTATGAGGTTATCTTCCTGGAGGCGCGGGACGAGACGTTGATCAAGCGTTTCAGCGAAACCCGCCGACGGCATCCACTGACCGGTGGAGGGCGGCCCCTGGCGGAGGCGATCAGCTATGAACGGGAGATAATGGCGCCATTTCTCAACATCGCCAATATCCGCATCGACACCAGCGAGACCAATCTGCACGAACTGCGTGATCTGATCCGCTCCCGCATCACGGAACGGCTGGACGCCAATATATCCCTGCTGTTTCAATCATTCGGTTTCAAACAGGGGATTCCCCGGGACGCGGACTTCATCTACGACGCCCGCTGCCTGCCCAATCCCCATTGGCAGCCGGCACTGCGCCCACTCACCGGCAGGGACAGCCCGGTACAGCACTTTCTCGGGGAAAACAGCGACGTTCAACGCTACAAGGAGGATCTGGTGCGCTTTCTGGAGCAGTGGATACCCCGCTTTGAAGCCGAGGGTCGCAGCTATCTGACCATCGCTATCGGTTGTACCGGGGGACAGCACCGGTCGGTCTATCTGGTGGAGCAGTTGGCCGCCCACTTCCGTACCTGTGGCCGGCAGAGCCAGATCCGCCATCGGGATCTGCCCCGGGTGGCCTCGGCCGATTCCGGTTAAGCTGTAACGAATTAGGAAAAGAACTTCCGTTTCCGGCAGTGACTACCGCAACCGGGGCCTGCACCAAGTGCGGACGGGGCATTTTGTCACTGGCGTGCATTGTGCGATATTGTTTCTCCAGATCAGGGGCTATGTGAGCTTTTTTATGGTCACCAAACAGATAACCATTATTAATCGTCTGGGCCTGCACGCCCGGGCCGCCGCCAAGTTTATTACCGAAGCAGGGCAATACAGCAGCACTATCCAGCTGATCCGCAATGGTCAGCCTGCCAATGGAAAGAGCATCATGGAGGTGATGATGTTGGCCGCCAGCCAGGGAACCGAGTTGACGCTGACAACCGAAGGAGAAGATGAGATCGAGGCCGCCAATGCCCTGGAAGCCCTGGTCAACGACCGCTTCGGAGAACCTGAATGACCTTTGCCGGCAACGGCATCGGCATAACCTCGGGTATCGCCATCGGCGAAGCCCATATTCTGCGCCCCGGCCTGCTGGAAATCGGCCCACGCCAGATCGACCCGGCCGATATTCCGGCCGAAGTGCAGCGCTTCCAGCTGGCGGTAAACGGGGCCAGGGGACGACTTCAGCAGACCCGTAAAAAGATCCCCGACAACACCCGCTCAGATATTATCGCCTTCATCGACACCCACCTGCTGATGATGAATGACGCCGCCCTGGTGGAGGTGCCGATCCAGCTGATTCGTCGCCACGCCTACGCCGCTGAATGGGCACTGCAACTGCAGCGGGAGTCCCTGGTGCAGGTGTTTGATACCATGGATGATCCCTACCTGCGCACCCGCAAGGATGATGTGGAACATGTGGTCAACCAGATCCAGATTGCCCTGCAGGAGCTGGATGAGGAAGAGAGCGATGACCTGCAAGGCAAGGTGATCCTGGCCCAGGACCTCACCCCGGCGGATACCATTGTGATGCGTCACCAGGGAATCGCCGCCTTTATCACCGAATTCGGCGGCCCTATGTCCCACACCGCCATTCTGGCCCGCAGCCTCGATATCCCGGCCATTGTCGGGGTGCACGGCATCACCCGGCTGCTACGTCAGGGTGAAACCCTGGTGGTGGATGGGGAGCAGGGGGTGGTATTGGCGGACGCCGACCCGGACACCCTGGCCCATTACCAACGACGCATCAACGCCACCCGCAACCGGACCATCCAGCTGCGCAACCTGATCGGCCGGGCCGCCACCACCCGGGAAGGGGTGCGGGTACAATTGATGGCCAATATCGAACTGCCCGAGGATATCGAAACCACCCGTCAACTACAGGCCGACGCGGTAGGGCTCTACCGCACCGAGTTTCTCTATATGAACCGCCAGGGGATGCCGGACGAGGAGGAGCACTACCAGACCTATCGCCAGGTGGTGGAGGGTCTTGACGGGATCCCGATCACTATTCGCACCCTGGATCTGGGGGCCGATAAACAGGTGGATGGCTGCACCACCCTGAGCTGCAATCCCGCTCTCGGCCTGCGCGCCATACGGCTCTGTCTCAAGGAGCCGAGAATGTTTCAGCCCCAGTTGCGGGCCATTCTGCGCGCCGCCGTTCACGGTCCGGTGCGCATCATGATCCCCATGCTCTCCACGCTCCAGGAGGTGCGCAAACTGAAGGCCATACTGGCGGAGACGGAAGCGGCCCTGAGCGCGGAAGGGATACCCTTTGCGAAAAATATTCCGATCGGCGGCATGATCGAGGTACCGGCCGCCGCGCTGGCTGCTGACGCCTTTACCCGTGAACTGGATTTTCTCTCTATCGGCACCAACGACCTGATCCAGTACACCCTGGCCATTGACCGGGTGGACGACGAGGTCAACTATCTCTATGACCCGTTGCACCCCTCCATCCTGCGTCTTATCCAGATGGTTATCGACGCCGGCCAGCGAGCCGGCATCCCGATCAGTATGTGCGGGGAGATGGCTGGCGACCCCCGCTACATCCCGCTGTTGATCGGCATGGGGCTGCGGGAGTTCAGCATGCAACCGGGCTCACTGCTGATTGCCAAGGAGCGACTGCTAGAACTGGAGGCGGATAAACTGGCCAAACAGACCCGCAAACTGATGAAGCGGCTCGGCGAGAGCGACTACGAACCGTTGCTGGAACAGATCTGTACCCGGCACTGAGCCGGCCATACCGGCAAAAGGAATTACCGCGGCGGAACGACCCTGAAGGTCACCAGCCTGACAACGATTTTTCACACCGGGTGTCTCCCGCTTGTCATCTTCAGCTGTTAGAATCGGCCCCGTCCACACAATTGACCCATCATCCGGCGAGGAACCCTATCGGCCATGTCTGACCAGGCACCCGAACACAACGACAGTACCCGCCTGGACCGTATGCAGAGGGCCCTGGAGAGCGGTACGCTGCAGCAATCCCGGCGCATGCTCAACGCCCTGCACCCGGGTGAGATAGCGCACCTGCTGGAGTCGTTGCCGCTGGCCCAGCGCGATATCGCCTGGCGGCTGGTGAACGAGGAGAACGGTGGTGAGGTGCTGATCCTGGTTGCCGACGAGGTTCGGGCGGACCTGATCAGCAAGATGGACACGGAAGAGCTGCTGGCCGCCACCGAGGGGTTGGACACCGACGACCTGGCAGACCTGGTCCAGGATCTGCCCCGGGCCATCACCGATGAGATCCTCGATTCACTGGATCACCAGCGCCGGGAGCGGCTTGAGGCTGTCCTCTCCTACCCGGAGGACACTGCCGGCGGCCTGATGAATCCGGATGCCATCACCGTGCGTCCGGAGGTGACCCTGGACGTGGTGATGCGCTATCTGCGCCACCTGAAAGACAAGATCCCGCCCCAGACCGACATCCTCATGGTGGTCAACCGGGACGGCAAGTACCTGGGCGTACTGCCGCTCACCGTGCTGGTGACCCATGGCCTGGACGAGACCGTGGCGGAGGTGATGTCCCTGGATGTACGGGGCATTCCCGCCACCTGGGATGACGGCAAGGTGGCCAACCGCTTCGAGCAGCATGACCTGATCTCCGCCCCGGTGGTGGATGAGGCCGGCAAGCTGGTCGGCCGTATCACCATCGACGACGTGGTCGATGTCATCCGTGAAGAGGGGGAGCACCAGTTCATGGGACAGGCCGGCCTGTCGGAAGACGAGGACATGTTTGCCCCGGTCATGATCTCCACCCGGCGCCGGGCGCTCTGGCTGGGTATCAACCTGATCACCGCCCTGCTGGCCTCCTGGGTGATCGGACAGTTCGAGGCGACCATTGAAAAAGTGGTGGCGCTGGCGGTACTGATGCCCATTGTCGCCAGTATGGGGGGCATCGCCGGCAGCCAGACCCTGACCCTGACCATTCGCGGTATCGCCCTGGGGCAGCTCTCCGCCAAGAACACCCGCTGGCTGATTCTCAAGGAAATGGCGGTGGGCGGCCTGAACAGCCTGATCTGGGCCGGGGTGATGGCGGTCATTGCCGGCTTCTGGTTCCACGATGCCAATATCGGCCTGCTGATCGCCACTGCCATGTGTATCAACCTGCTGCTGGCCGCCCTGGTGGGCACCGTGCTGCCAATGGCCCTGGCCAAGCTGGGGATCGACCCGGCACTGGCCGGTTCGGTGCTGCTCACCACCGTCACCGATATTGTCGGCTTTTTCGCCTTCCTGGGGCTGGCCACCCTGTTCCTGATCTGAACCGGACCGCCCCGCACGGCAGCGGCGAACGGCCCATCACACCACCCGGCAGCGCTCCAATCAGGGGTTGACGCCGGCAACGGATCGGGTCACCTTTAGCGCCTTTTTTCAATCCCGGGAGTCACCCCCATGTTCAAGATCAACCAGTACTTCGACGGCAAAGTCGCCTCTATCGCCTTTCAGACCGCTACCCTGCCGGCCACAGTCGGCGTCATGGCAGTGGGTGAGTATGAGTTCGGCACCAGCCAGAAGGAGACCATGACGGTGGTCAGTGGTTGCCTCACCGCGAAGTTGCCGGACAGTGACAGCTGGCGGGATTATCAGGCGGGTGAACAGTTCGTGGTGGAGGCGGGGGAGAAATTCCAACTCAAGGTGGCGGTGGAGACCGCCTACCTCTGCACCTACGAATAAGCCGACAGTGAAACGCGCCCGCCTGCCCTGCCGGAAACTCAGCCGGTAAAAGCGCCGTCCGAGGCCAGGTAGGCCAGCTCCGCCGCACTGCTGGCACGACCCAGGATGGCGTTCCGATGGGGGAACCGGCCAAACCGGCGCACTATCTCCCGGTGATGACGCGCAAAGGTGAGGCTGGTCTGCAGACCATCCTGTGCATAGAGAGCGACGGACCGCTCCTGATCCTGCAGATCCTCACTGTGCATATAGGGCATATAGAGAAAAGCCCGCTGGCCACTCTCCAGGCACTGATCAAACTGGCGTTTGATGGCGAATCCAGCCACCTCTCTGGCCTGGGCCTCGGTCCGGAAGCTGTCGGGCCGGCCGCGAAACATATTGAGGGGGAACTGGTCCAGCAGGATCACCAGCGCCAGGCAGCCGTCGGCACTGGTCATCCAGTGATCCAGCAGTCCGGTGCACGCCTGCCCCCAGAGTACCTGAAAGCGGTCGCCGATCTCCTGATCCAGCTCGGGAGGTGCAGAAAACCAGTAGCGGGAAACCGGCTCACTGAACCAGAAGTCAATAATCTCCTGTGGCTCCACTGCCATTGCAGCTATCCTCCCCTGCTGTCTGCTGTTGATGCCGATAGAGGTGCCATACTCCACCCCGAAACGCCAGCGTACGCTCAAACATTGCCCCGATCCGCTCCGCCAGGGCGATAGAGGCCCGATTCTCCGCCTGGATCAGACTGATCAGGCGGATGTCAGGCAGCTGCTCAGCGGCCATCTCCCGCACCGCCAGGGCCGCCTCCAGAGCATAGCCCCGCCCCCAGTAGTCCCGGGCCAGAGCCCATTTGATCTCCGGCTCCGGCCAGTCCAGGGGATACCAGAGCCCGACCGGACCGATCACCCGACCGGAAGCCCGTTCCACCACCGCATAAGGCCCGTAGCCGCGCATCTCCCAGTGGCCGATCATGCTCGCCAGCACCTGCCAGGTGGCCGCTTCCCTGAGCGGTTTGCCCACGGTGTGCCGGGTGCACTCGGGATCGGAGTAGTAGGCGTGCAGATCACGCCAGTCCGCCTCCCGGAATGTGCGTAGCGTCAACCGCTGCGTCTCCAGGCGCTGGGGAATCCGGTAATCCATCGGACAGGGGGCGACTCAGTGGGTATGGCTATGGTCCATGTCGTGGTGGACATGGCCATGTTCGATCTCTTCCGCGCTGGCATCCCGCACTTGGATGATCTCCAGATCAAAATTGAGCTCCTTGCCGGCCATCGGGTGATTGCCGTCCACGGTGACCATCTTGTCATCCACTGCCACCACGGTGACCAGGAACGGAACACCTTCGTCCATTTCGGTCTGGAACTGCATACCCACTTCAATCTGCTCGACACCCGGGAAGTTCTCCCGGGGCACCCCTTCGATCAGGCTATCATCGCGCTCCCCATAGGCCTCTTCGCAGGGAATGGTTACCGACAGCTTCTCGCCCTGGCTGTGGCCGGTGAGGGCCCGCTCCAGTGCCGGAATCAGGCTCTCGGTGCCGTGAATATAGGTCAGGTAGCCATCGTTGGCGGAACTGTCGATGATCTCGCCGCTCTGATCACGGGTCACATAATCAAGGATAACCGCTTTAAAATCACTGATTTGCATGAATAATCTCAAAAGTTGGAGGTTAGGGGAGATAGCGCAGATACACTGCTGTAACAGGTAACCGGTTGTATAAGGATTTAAAGAATAGCCCGTTGGTGCCGATGCCGTTAAATAATGATCATAATAGCAGTCATCAGGCTGCCCACCTGCACCATCAGAATAATAAGCTCAACCCGGCAGGCCGGCATTATTTCACGCCGGGGATATGGGTGCAAAATACTAAGGAGAGATCAATTTGTTCCAGTTCCGCAATCTGATCTGCCGTCTACGCATACGCAAGCTGCTGCTGCTGATGCTGGGTCTGTTGTGCAGTATCGCGATCTCCGCCATCGCCTGGAACAGTATCGATGTTATACGACAACATCAGACCGCGAGCCAGCTGGGCCTGGCCAATCTGCTGGCGGACCGGGCACTCAAGCTGAACACGGAGCTGGCCGCCGAACGGGGCCTCACGGGGATTTTCCTGGCCACATCCAAGCAGCTGTCCACCTCCCAGCTGCTGCTCCTGGAGAACCAGCGCAAACAGACCGACCAGAGCTACCACCTGTTCAGACAGCTACTGCCCACCACCCTGGATCCCACCAGCACCATCCCCATCAATCAATCCGACCCGGTCCTGCAGCAGATCTGGCAACGCCTGCTGCGACTGCGTACCGATGCCGATCTGGCGCTGATGGAGAGGAAGCAGGGGCTTTCAGCTACCCGTTGGTTCGAGCTGATAACCAACGAAATTGAACAGGTCGCCAAACTGCAACGTTCCATTATTGTATCCAACCGAGAAGGCAGACACCTGCTGAATCACGCCCAGATACTGCGGGATGCGGTGTCCACCATGATGGAGTATACCGGGCGCGAAAGAGCCACCATCGGCAGCATCATCGCATCCAAGAAGCCGATCCGAATGGATCAGCACCCTACCCTGCTCAAGTACCGGGAGGCGATAAAGTTCGGTGAAAACCGCTGCCTGGAAATCCTCGCCGCCTATCCGCAAAGCGACGGCATCCAATCCGCCATCACCCGCTACCATGAGGTCTTCCGCGGTGAATTTGAAAACCTGCGCAACCAGGTTCTGGATGCCAGCAGCCAGGGGAAACCCTACCCGGTGGACGAACTGACCTGGTATTCAGAGGCATCCCGCGCCATCGCAACCATGTCCGCCCTGTTTGAGGCGGCCAGTGTTCAAAACCTGCAGGATCTTGAAGCCATCCAGCGGAAGGCCGATCAGACAGTCATGAGTATGCTGGCCACCATACTGTTGGTTATCCTGCTGTTTGCCACCACCTACATCATCACCTACCGACGTATTCTCACCCCCCTCAAGCTGCTGGAGCAGGCAGCCCGCACCATCGAGTCAGGCGATCTGGGGGAACCCGTTAAACTCCATTCAAAGGATGAGTTCGGCCAGCTGGGCCAGAGTTTCGAGTCCATGCGGCTCAGCCTGCTGGCGGATCGCAAGGAGCGGGAGCTGGCGGAGCAGGAGCTGCGCAAACTGCACCAGGCGGTGGAGCAGAGTGTCAGCTCCCTGGTGATCACCGATGCCGAAGGGGTTACCGAGTATGTCAATCACCGTTTTGAACTGACCACCGGCTACCGCCAGGACGAGATCATCGGCCGCAAATTCAACAAGACCCGTTCCGGGCAGATACCCCCTGAGCTCTACCAGGAGATGTGGAACACCATCAGATCGGGCAACATCTGGGAAGGCGAGCTGCTCAACCGGAAACGCAATGGCGAACTCTACTGGGAGTTGGTCAGCATCTCACCGGTGCGGGACAAACAGGGTAAGATCAGCCATTTCATCGGTATTCAACACGACATCAGCCGCCGCAAGGCGATGGAGCAGCAGCTTAATTTTCTCGCCTACCACGACGAACTGACCGGCCTGGCCAATCGCAGGCTGTTGACCGACCGGTTTGACCAGATGACCGATCGCCTCCAATCCAGTACTCACCAGGGCGCCCTGCTGATCCTGGATCTGAACCGCTTCAAACTGATCAATGACAGCCTGGGACATGACACCGGTGACCGGGTCCTGGTCGAGATTGCCAACCGCCTGAAAGAGCTGATCCATCCCGACGACACCATTTCACGCTACGGCGGGGCTGAATTTGTCATTCTGGTGTCGAAAATGCAATCAGTCGACGCAGTCACCGATCTGGCACGGCGCATCAGCCGGACAATCAGCCAGCCGGTAAAAGTGGATAAACGACTGCTGCACGTCAGCTGCAGCCTCGGTATTGCGCTCTATCCCCGGGACGGCAGGACCCTCGACAAACTGCTGAGCAACGCGGACGCCGCCATGTACCAGGCAAAAACGCGCCATGGGGAGAAACTGCAGTTCTTTACCGAGGCCCTGAGCAACCAGGTTCAGCAGCGCATGGAGATGGAAAACGACCTGCGCAACGCGCTGCGCAACGGCGAGCTGGAAGTCTACTACCAACCCCAGTATGACCAGGTGGCGAAACGGATCATCGGTATGGAGGCGCTGCTGCGCTGGCACCATCCGCGCCGTGGCCTGGTGACACCGGACCGCTTTATCCCCCTGGCCGAGGAGACCGGGCTGATCCTGCCGATCGGCGAGTGGGTGCTGGAGACCGCCTGCCGACAGCTCAGACAGTTCCATCGGGAGGGCTACCCGGACCTGATGGTGGCGGTCAATGTCTCGGTACGCCAACTGGAGGGCCAGGACATGACCGAGATCATCAAGCGGGTACTGGACAAGGTGGCAATCAACCCCGCCACCCTGGAGATTGAGATCACCGAGAGCACCATGATGGAAGACCCGGAGCGGATGATCGAGGCCCTGGACGCCCTCAAGAGACTCCATGTGCGGCTGGCCCTGGACGACTTCGGCACCGGCCACTCCTCGCTCTCCTACCTGCAGCGTTTCCCATTCGATAAGATCAAGATCGACCGGGCGTTTATCCGTAACATCACCCGCTCCGAAGATGACGGCGCCATCGCCACCACCATCGGCGCCATGGCAAAAAGTCTGAAACTGGACATCATCGCCGAAGGCGTGGAAACGGAAGAGCAGATGACATTCCTGAAAAATTGCGGCTGCGACAAGATTCAGGGCTATCTGATCAGCAAGCCGATCCCGGCGGCTGAGTTCAGGCATCTGCTGGCCCGGCACCAGATAGAGCCCGACTGGATAAAGCAGAACACCGACCCCCAGAAGCCCTGACCGCCGGGCATCCTGCAACGGCAACCGAAGCTTCCCGAATAGTTAATATCAGTGCAACACGGCGCACCGATACTGATGCCGCACACAGCAGGGTGGTTGAACGGCCCCCTTCCGATGGACAGTGACTCACAGCAAGCACCAATACAGTCCAACCGGGACCGGTGGGTGACACCGAAAACCACATCCGCTTAACAGGTGAATACCAGCGCAATATGTGTGTTGATAATAACCAAGCGTAACAGTAAGGTATTACCCAATCACCATTTGACAGAAGGAGATCCCATGGAACATCAAACCAGCCAATGCAAAGAGCGGGAGCGGATAGCCGACTTTATTGCACTCTCGGCAGACTACATCGGGGTCACACCGCCGTCCGAGCACACCTTCGCACGCTGGACCGCCAACTGCATCTGCCAGCAACCCCGGACCCCGGACCAACTCTCCCGCTAAACCGGGGAGCAGCCGCCACGTTACCGGAGGCAGCCCAATACCATTAAGCGGTCTTGTCCGGACCTTTCGTGAAGCGGACCGACCGGTTTCTTTCTGAACCCACCCATGCTGCTGGAGACCCGCCCGGAGTGACGTCTCCACGCCGATCAGGCCGGCCTGTCACTCCCGCCTGGGAACGGGATCTGATACCTTGATCTGAGGCCCCGATCTCCTGTACCTTGCAGCCCCAATGGCTGCATTAATCCACATCGAAAATATCTCCCGACACTACGCCGATCACTGTGCGGT
Source organism: Sedimenticola thiotaurini (assembly GCF_001007875.1). Taxonomy (NCBI): domain Bacteria; kingdom Pseudomonadati; phylum Pseudomonadota; class Gammaproteobacteria; order Chromatiales; family Sedimenticolaceae; genus Sedimenticola; species Sedimenticola thiotaurini. The sequence goes on from NZ_CP011412.1 coordinate 2,180,887, forward strand.
GGCGGACATCAGTTTCGATCTGCAACCGGGTGAGGTACTGGGATTTCTCGGCCCCAACGGCGCCGGCAAATCCACCACCATGCAGATCATCAGCGGTGTCCTGGCCCCGAGCAGCGGCACGGTGCAACTGAACGGTTTCGATCTGCAGAAAGAGCCAATCCAGGCCAAACGGGCCCTGGGCTATCTACCCGAAGTACCCCCCCTCTACCCGGAGATGCGGGTGGACGAGTACCTGCACTACTGCGCCCGGCTGCACCGGGTCGGTTCGTCCGAACTGAACCAGGCGGTCCGCCAGGCCAAACAGCGTTGCGGACTGGAGTCCATGGGAAAGCGGGTGATCGGCAACCTCTCCAAGGGCTACCAGCAACGGGTCGGTATCGCCCAGGCGATCATCCACAACCCACGCACCATTATTCTGGACGAACCCACCAGCGGCCTGGATCCGAACCAGGTGCGGGAGATCCGGCAACTGATCCGCAGCCTGGCCAGCGAATGCGGTATCCTGCTCTCCACCCATATCCTGCCCGAAGTGCAGGCGGTCTGTGACCGGGTGCTGATCCTGCATCAGGGTCGGCTGGTCTATTCCGGACCGGTCAGCCGGCAGCAGCAGAACCGGCTGCTGGTGACCCTGGCCCCGGAGTCGCGGGACAGAGACTATCTGGCCACACTGCCGGATGTGGTGAAGGTGGAACCAATCGGTCCGCAGCAATACTGCCTGACTCTGGACAGCAACCATCAACCGGGTGAGATCGCCGCGGCCATCGTGGGCCAGGGGGATCGACTCTGTGAGCTGCGCACCGATCAGGACGATCTGGAGCGGATCTTCACCCAGGTGACACTCGGGGAGAGCGTGCCATGATCCGGGTAGTCGCCGGCAGAGAGTTGCGCGCCCTGTTCCTCTCCCCGCTCGCCTGGAGCCTGCTGGGGATCGCCATGCTGCTTCTGGCCTGGCTGTTTCTGGTGCAGATTGAGAGCTTCATGCGACTGCAACCCAAGCTGGTGGCCGGGGCCTCCGAGCTGGGTGTCACCGACCTGGTGATAGCCCCCCTGTTCGATTCCGGTGCCATGATACTGCTGTTGCTGACACCCCTGCTGACCATGCGTCTGCTGTGCGACGAGTACCGCAGCGGCACCATCCGGCTGCTGCTCTCTGCGCCACTCTCCAGCACCCGTATCGTGCTCGGCAAATACCTGGCTGTAATGGGTGTGTTTGGCCTGTTGCTGCTGCTGATCGCCCTGCTGCCCCTGTCACTGCTGCTGGGCAGCACCCTGGACATGGGCCGGCTGGCCAGCAGTCTGCTCGGCCTGGCGCTGCTGCTGGGCTGCTATGGAGCAATCGGGCTGCTGCTCTCCAGCTTGACCGCACAACCCGCGGTGGCGGCCGTCAGCACCTACGGTGTGCTGCTGTTTCTCTGGATCGCCAACCTGTCCGGTTCCGACCAGCAGAGTCGCCTGTTTGAATGGCTCTCCCTGGCCAGCCACTACCGGCCCTTTCTCGATGGCCTGGTACGCAGCGGGGATGTAGCCTACTTCCTGCTGCTGATTATCGGCTCTCTGCTGATGACCATCCACCGTCTGGAGCGTCGGCGTCATGGTGACTGAAGCGATCACCCGGAAACCTCGCAAACGCCTCGGGCAGCGCCTGGAGGGACTGCTGTTCTATCTGCTGCTGGCAACCGCCATCGGCCTGGCCGGCTGGCTGAGCCAACATTACCAGTCCGTGTTCGACTGGAGTGACCGCTCCAGAAACAGCCTCACCAGTGCCAGTCAGCAACTGCTGGAGCGGCTGGAGGGGCCACTGCAGATCCGCTCCTTTGCCCCCGACGAACCACAACTGCGGCAGCGCATCCGGGCGGTCATCGAACCCTATCAACGGGTGCGTCCCGATATCACCCTGGAGTTCATCAACCCCTCACTGCAGCCGGAACTGACCCGGGAGCTGGGGATTCGCCGATCCGGTGAGCTGCACCTCAGCTACCAGGGCCGCAGCGAGAACCTCTCCATCCTGAATGAACAGCAGATCAGCAACACCATTCAGCGACTGATCCAGCAGGGCCAGCGCTGGATCGCCACCCTCGAAGGGCATGGCGAACGCCGGCTGAACGGCAAGGCCAACCATGACCTGGGGGATTTCGGTACTGCCCTGCGGCGCAAGGGCTACCGGATACAGCCCCTGCAGTTGAGCACACAACCGATGATTCCGCGCAACACCGCCCTACTGGTCATCGCCGGGCCGCGCATCGACTACCTGCCCAGCGAAACTGCACTGATCCGGGATTATCTTACCCGGGGCGGAAATCTGCTCTGGCTCACCGACCCCGGTCCGCAACACGGCATTGCGGATCTGCTGTCCGAACTCCAACTCAACATCCTGCCCGGAACGGTGGTGGATGCCAACGCCGCCAGGCTGGGGCTGGATAATCCCGCCTTCGCCCTGGTCAGCAAGTTCCCGGATCATCCGGCCACCGACCAGTTCCGACTGGTGACCATCTATCCGTTTGCCGCCGCCCTGGAGGCCAACCCGACCGGTGACTGGCAGGCCACGCCACTGTTACAGACCGCCCCCGGCAGCTGGAACGAAACCAGTGAGCTGGTCGGCGAACTGCAACGGGATGGCGATCTGGGCGAACGGCCCGGCCCCCTGACCCTGGGATACGCCTTCAGTCGCCAACAGTCCGACCACACGCAGAGATTGATCGTGTTGGGCGACGGGGATTTCCTCTCCAACGCCTACCTGGGCAATGGCGGCAACCTGGACCTGGGGCTCAACCTGGTGCGCTGGCTCAGTGGTGACCACAACCTGCTGGACATCCCGGCCCGCACCGCCCCTGACACCCGTCTTAACCTGAGCCGGAACGCCGGCGCTGTCATCGGGCTCGGCTTCCTGTTTGTTGTGCCGTTACTGCTCATCACCACCGGTCTGTTGATCTGGTGGCGCCGCCGCCAGGCCTAGGGAGATGCCGATATGCGCAGAGCGAGTCTGATCAATCTGCTCCTGTTGCTGCTGGTAGGGGGACTGGCCCTGTCTGTCTGGCTGACCCCGGATCGGCAGGACGGTCCCGCGACCCGCCCCCTGACCCGGCTCGATCCGGCCGCTGTGCAACAGATCACCATCCACAATGGCAAGGCACCCCGATTCATCCTGCAACGGCAGGCCGCCGGCTGGCAGATGACCGAACCCTACCGGGTGGCCGCCAATGGAGCGCGTATCGAGAAACTATTGGGTCTGCTTACCACGCCGGCCATCGAATCCTTCCCTCTGCCGGCCGATCGACTGGCGGAATTCGGCCTGGAGGAGCCCCTTGCCGAACTCACCTTCGACCAGACCCGGATCATTTTTGGTGGCACCCATCCCTACAATCACCGTCGCTATCTGCGTATCGATGACCAGCTCTACCTGATCAAGGACATCTTCCCCCACCATGCCACCGCCCGGGCGGAAGAGTTCATCAGCCCCAACCTGTTTCCGCCGGGTGCACAGATCAGCGAAGTCAACCTGCCCGACTGGCGCCTCTACCGGCAACAGCAGCGCTGGGTGCTGGACCCTGACCCCACCGGGACTGATCCGTCACAGCTGGTGCAGAAAGTGACCGACTGGCAGCAGGTCCAGGCCGGTGGGGTGAGCCGCGCACCCGACACAGTCCCGGAACAGCAGCTCAGCATCCGGCTACAGAACCAGCCACACCCGATCCGGCTGGGACTGATCCGCCAGGGGTCAGGTATTTTGCTGATCAACCCGGTGCTGGGGTTAGCCTATCGGCTCGACAACGATAACCTGCTGAAACCACCCGGAGAGGGACCCTGACATGCCGGAACTACCCGAAGTCGAGACCACCCGCAGCGGCATTGCGCCCCATATTCAGGGACAGCGCATCAGCGGGGTGGTGGTGCGTCAGCCACGACTGCGCTGGCCGATTCCCGGCAACCTGGGCGACCTGCTGGGTGGCAGAACGGTTCGTGCCGTGGAGCGTCGGGCCAAATATCTCCTGCTCAGACTCAGCAACGGCAGCCTGATTCTGCACCTGGGCATGTCCGGCAGCCTGCGTATCCTGCCCCGGGACACCGTTCCGGGTAAACACGACCATTTCGATCTGCTGTTCAAGCAGTGTTGCCTGCGCCTGCGCGACCCGCGCCGTTTCGGCGCCGTACTCTGGACCGATCAGCCGGTGGAGCAACACCCGTTGATAGCCCACCTGGGTCCGGAGCCCCTGTCGGAAGAGTTCAACGGTGTCTACCTGCACCGTCAGGCGCAACAGCGCCGGGTGGCAATAAAGAACCTGATCATGGATGGCCGGGTAGTGGTGGGGGTGGGGAATATCTACGCCAACGAAGCGCTGTTCCGAGCCGGCATCCATCCGGCCCGGCCGGCCGGCCGGATCTCGCTGGCACGCTGCGCCCGGCTGGCGGAGGAGATCAAGCAGGTGCTGGCGGCCGCCATTATTCAGGGCGGCACCACCTTGCGGGATTTTCAGCAGGAGGATGGCAAACCGGGCTATTTCGCCCAGGAACTACTGGTTTACGGTAAGGCCGGCAGCCCCTGTCCCGGCTGCGGGAACCCGCTCAAGCAGCAGCGTATCGGCCAGCGTTCCAGCGTCTACTGCAGCCGCTGCCAACGCTGACGGCGGCGGAACAAGCCGGGCAAACCGGTCGTTCGACAAGCGCGGAGCATCACCGGCACGGCCGGTTGCCAATCTCACTTGCCGACCGGGATACCAATACCACCCATCTGGCCCAACTGCTGCTGTTTGCGCACATTTTTTGCCGCCTTGTCACCCACGAACGCGGTAAAATCCTCAACATTCTCATAGCCCATCTCCACCGCAAACCGGGTGATGGCAAAGACCAGATCCCGGGTCTTGGCGATCTCTTCATGGCTGCGTCCGCAGCCGGAGCAGTGGCTACCCTCCTTGCTACAAAAATCTCCACCTTTACAGGGACTGAATTGCATAAATACTCTCCTCGCTTTTACAACGGTTACTCTCAACGGGCGGTCATCAGACGGGCCGTGCCCAGCACCTCTTTCGCACCACCTTCGTGGCTGTCATAGATTCTGAAGAACATTCCGCCCTCGGGCAGTTCCCCTCCGAACCGACCGGTGGCGGCATAGCGCCAGTCATCCTGGTTGGCCAGCACCTTGTCAAACTTCAGCTTGTCGAACAGCGTCCCTTCGCTGTCCATGATATCCACTTCCAGCCGGTGCTCACCCCGATCCAGCAACAGGTTGATGACCAGATAGACGGCCACTTGCGGATCCCCTGCTTTCAGTCGGGTGATCACCTGCTCCGGCTGCACCGAATGGTTATCGGATACAATCCGGTCAGCAAAATAGAGATTGGTAATATAGGCCGCCTGACGGTATTTCCCGGCCACAACCAGACCGGGGAGCAGCACCAGCAGGCAGATAAAGACAGATTTCCTCAAACTCGACTCTTCCCGGCAGCTACTGAAGGCAGGCACATTGAAACCAGATAAGTCCGATTAATCAAGTCGACCCTGTCTGGCAGCCGGGAATCGGTCAGCCGGATGCGGCTGGCTCAGGTGCTGGAGATCCGGTTGTATTTCTCCAGCAACTCCTCTTTGGTCTCTTCCCGATCGGGGTCCTTGGGGATACAGTCCACCGGGCAGACCTCAACGCATTGGGGTTCATCATAGTGACCCACGCATTCGGTACAGAGATCGGGATCGATCTCGTAGATCTCATCCCCCTGGCTGATGGCGCCGTTGGGACACTCGGGTTCACAGACGTCACAGTTGATACACTCATCGGTAATGATCAGGGCCATGTTCAAACTCCAGCTATAATTGGCTTCTTGCCAGGGATTATATCTTCTACCCGTTGTGGCAGAATTAACTGATAATAGCAATCAATCGTTGTAACTATCGGGACTGTCGACAGCCGGTTCCATGGCATAATGCCGCACCAGGTCGAGTGGCCAGGCCATTTACCGTTCCTGCGCCGGGCCCGGTCCGGGGATAGCGTCAGATCAAGGATTCCATACATCATGACTGCCGATTCAACACCCTCCACCGCGCCCCCCGGCCTGCTGCTGAGTGACGCCGGGCTGGACTCCACCCTGGCCGTCACCTCGCTGGATGAGTATGGCAGTCCCCGTGACGGTCATGTGGCGGCGGAGCGGGCCCTGACCCTCTATCTGAACAAGCGTGAACTGGTCACCCTGATGACCCTGGGATCACAACCGGAAATGCTGGTACTGGGCTGGCTGCGCAACCAGCGCCTGGTGCAACGGGTTGAGCAGGTCGCCGTGATTCAGGTGGACTGGGAGACCGGTGCCGCCGCCATCCAGACCCGGGAGGAGATTCCCGATCTGGAGCAGCGCCTCAGTCGCAAGACCGTGACCACCGGTTGCGGCCAGGGCACCGTGTTCGGCGATCTGATGGATGACCTGGACCGGATCTCCCTGCCAAAGCGTGAGCTCCGGCAATCCCTGATCTACGGCCTGCTGAATGCCCTGGATGAGCACAACCAGATCTACCGGCGGGCCGGCGCCGTGCATGGTTGCGCCCTCTGTCAGGGCACCGAGATTCTCCATTTCGTCGAGGAGGTGGGTCGCCACAACGCCGTGGACACCATCGCCGGCCACATGTGGATGAACCAGACCCCCGGCCACGACAAAATCTTCTACACCACCGGCAGACTCACCTCGGAGATGGTGATCAAGGTAGCGCAGATGGGTATACCGATTCTGCTCTCCCGTTCCGGTGTCACCCAGATGGGACTGGAGCTGGCCCAGCGCCTCGGCGTCACCCTGGTGGCCCGTGCCAAAGGCGAACATTTCCTACTCTATCACGGTATCGAGCAGTTCCTGTTCGACCAGCCACCCCGCAGAATCAGACCGACAGGTAAAAAAGCATGAGTGACCACCCCTCCCGCGGCTCCATTACCGCGGTTATCCTGGCTGGCGGCAAGGCCCGCCGCATGGGCGGACAGGACAAGGGCCTGGTGGAGCTGGCCGGCCAGCCCCTGATCGAACATGTGATCGCCCGTATCGCACCCCAGGTGAACCAGATCCTGATCAACGCCAACCGCAATACTGAACAGTATGCCCGCTACGGCCACCCGGTGGTCAGCGACACCCTGAGCGATTTCCAGGGCCCCCTGGCCGGCTTTCTGGCCGCCATGCAGCAGGTGGAGAGCGACTTTATCGTCACGCTCCCCTGTGACGGCCCCTGCCTGCCGGCAGATCTGGTCAACCGCCTCTACCACGCCCAGCAGGCGGCTGGGGCGGAGATCGCGGTGGCCCATGACGGCAACCGCATGCAGCCGGTCTACGCCCTCATCTCCACCCGCCTGCAACCGAGCCTGGAAGAGTTCCTGGCCGCCGGGGAACGGAAGATCGACTGGTGGTACCGGAAGCACAACACGGTCACCGCCGACTTCTCCGATATCCCGGACACCTTCCTGAATATCAACACCCTGGAAGAGCGGGACCGGTTCAGGGAGGCCGGCCAACCGGGTTGAGCGGGGAAGGGGCCCTCCCGGCGTCCGATCAGGGCGCGAACGCCTGAATGCCGGTCTGGGCACGGCCCAGGATCAGGGCATGCACATCATGGGTGCCTTCGTAGGTATTGACCGCCTCCAGGTTCATGGCGTGCCGGATCACATGGAACTCGTCGGAGATCCCGTTACCGCCGTGCATGTCCCGGGCCATACGGGCAATATCCAGTGCCTTGCCGGCGTTGTTACGCTTCATCAGGGAGATCGCCTCCGGTGCCGCCTGACCGCTATCGAACAGTCGCCCCAGTTGCAGGCAGCCTTGCAGTCCCAGGGTGATCTCGGTCTGCATATTGGCCAGTTTCAGCTGAATGAGCTGGTTGGCCGCCAGCGGTCGGCCAAACTGTTGGCGATCCAGGGTGTAGTTGCGCGCCCGGTGCCAGCACTCCTCCGCCGCCCCCAGTACCCCCCAGGCGATACCGTAGCGGGCGCGGTTGAGACAGCCGAACGGCCCCGCCAATCCCTGCACATTGGGCAGCAAGTTCTCCTCCGGCACCAACACCTGGTCCATGACGATCTCGCCGGTGATGGAGGCGCGCAGGGAGAACTTGCCCTCGATCTTGGGTGCGGACAGTCCCGGCATTCCCTTCTCCAGGATAAAACCGCGAATCACCCCGGCGTCATCCTTGGCCCAGACCACGAACAGGTCGGCAATCGGTGAGTTGGTGATCCACATCTTGGCGCCGGACAGGGCGTAACCACCCTCCACCTTGCGGGCACGGGTTTTCATGCCGGCCGGATCGGAACCGTGATCCGGCTCGGTCAGGCCGAAACAGCCCACCAGCTCACCCCTGGCCAGTCCCGGCAGGTATTTGCGGCGCTGCTGTTCGGTACCATAGGCGTGAATGGGATACATCACCAGGCTGGACTGCACACTCATGGCGGAACGGTAACCGGAGTCGACCCGCTCCACTTCCCGGGCAATCAGGCCATAGCAGACATAATTGAGCCCGGCGCAGCCGTAACCCTCAATCGTGGCGCCGAGCAGACCCAACTCCCCCATCTCGTTCATGATGTCACGATCGAAATGCTCATGGCGGTTAGCCTCCAGCACCCGAGGCATCAACCGCTCCTGACAGTATTTGTGGGCACTGTCCCGCACCATCCGCTCCTCCTCGCTGAGCTGTTGATCCAGGAGTAACGGGTCTTCCCATTTGAACGGCGCTCTAGTCTTTGAGTTCATAGCGATCTTCTTCAGTGAATTGAATTAGCGATTTGACCCCGGCGGGCACCGCTGCCATCCGGTGCTGGTGAGGCGCTTCTGATCAGACCAATCATACGCTCCCCGGTCAAGTCCGCCGAGACGGTTTAATCTGTGTCCCGGTCCGTTGAACCCCGGCCCATCCCGGAGTATGGTGACAGCTGCATTTTTGGGAGGCTTCCCCCTGTTATGAGTAATCCACGTCAATCCCTGTTCTGGATGGGAATCTACCTGGCGCTGGTCACCGGCGTCTGTCTGCTGCTGTTCGTCCCCCTGCAGGCCGCTTTCATGGCCAATCCGGGATTCAACTCGGTGATCATGGGCGCCCTGTTGATCGGTATGATCATCAACATCCGCCATGTCATTGTGCTGGAGCCGGAGATCCGCTGGGTCACCCTGTTCCGTTCCGGGGAGGCGGGAATCTCCCTGGCCGAAAGCCCGCGTCTGATGAAGCCCCTGGCGCGTCATCTGCACGGACGCCGCAAAGATAGATTCAGACTCTCCGCCCTGTCGCTACGCACCGTGCTGGACGGGATTCGCGCCCGCCTCGACGAGTCCCGGGAGATCTCCCGCTACATGATCGGCCTGCTGGTGTTCCTCGGCCTGCTGGGCACCTTCTGGGGTCTGCTTGGCACCATCGCCTCGGTGAGCAGCGTGATCGACGGGCTGGACGTGGGCAACCGGGATTTTGGCGCCGTCTTTCAGCAACTGAAAGCCGGGTTGCAGCAGCCTCTGCAGGGTATGGGTACCGCCTTCAGCTCCTCCCTGTTCGGACTCGGCGGCTCCCTGGTGCTCGGCTTCCTCGACATCCTGGCCGGCCATGCCCAGAACCGTTTCTTCAATGACCTGGAGGAGTGGCTCTCCGGCCTCACCCAGCTGATCGACGAGCCCGGCAGCCACCCACCCACCGAAGATGCCGACAACCTGGAGCTACGCCTCAACCAGCAGTTGCGGGAGAAGATGGAACAGCGCAACCGATCAGACCGGGAAGCGCCGCCGGCGCCTGACCGGATGGCTATCGATCAACCCGACAAAGACGACGGCTGAGGAGACCATGTCCGCCTACTCACGCCGCTCCCGGCAGAGCATTAACGTCTGGCCAGGCTATGTGGACGCCCTGGCCGCCCTGCTGATGCTGGTGATTTTCGTCCTGCTGGTGTTCACCTTTGCCCAGTTCATGCTGTCCCAGATCCTCGCCACCCAGGAGAGCGAGCTGGGTGATCTGGAACAGCGGCTCAACCAGCTCACCATCGAGCTCGGCCTGGAGCAGCAGAAGAACCGTGCCCTCACCAGCAACGTGGAAAATCTCTCCGGTATGATCAGCGAGCTCACCGAGCAGCGTTTCGACCTGACCAGCCAGATCGACCAACTGAAAGAGAGCCAGGCGACCGATCGCCAACAGATCGAACAGCAGCTGCTCAATATCGCCAGCCTGCAACAGGACATCGACCGGCTGCGGCAACTGCGTGACCAGCTGGAGGGGGAAATTGGCAAACTGAGCGCCAATCTCCGGCAACAGAGCGACGAGGCGACCCAACTGCGCGATCGGAACAAGGCGCTGGAGGCACGCCTGGCCGAGGCCAACGAACGCACCCACCTGGCCCAGGTGGAGATCGAGGAGCGCAAGATTCGTATCCAGGCCCTCAGCGCCCTGGTGGGGGAGCAGTCCGAGGCGCTGAAAGAGCAGCGTCGCCTCTCTGCCGACGCCCAGGCCGAGATCGCCCTGCTCAAACAGCGCATCGACGGACTCCGTTCCCAACTGGAGGAGATCGGCCAGGCACTGGCGCTGGCGGAACGGCAGAAGCGGGAACAGGCGGCCGAGATCACCGATCTGGGCAAACGACTGAACGTGGAGCTGGCGCGGCGGGTCAACGAGCTGGAGCGCTATCGGTCGGATTTTTTCGGCCAGTTAAGCAGCCTGCTGAAATCCAATCCCTACATCCAGGTCAAGGGTGACCGGTTCCTGTTCCAGTCCGAGCTTCTGTTTGATTCGGGATCGGCCCAGCTGGGCGAGGCGGGTCAACGCCAGCTGGACGAACTGGCCCGGGTACTGCGGGATGTGATCAAGATCATCCCCGAACAGATCGACTGGATTCTGCGCATCGACGGGCACACTGACCGGGTACCGATCAAGAGCGCCCTGTTCGCCTCCAACTGGGAGCTCTCCACCGCCCGGGCTGTGTCCGTATTGCGCCACCTGGCGGCGCGGGGTATCTCCGAGCAGCGCATGGCAGCCACCGGTTTCGCCGAGTTCCATCCGCTGAACCCGGCCCATACCGAGGCGGCTTATCGCCAGAACCGCCGGATAGAGATCAAGCTGACCGCCCGCTAGCTCCACCGGTTCAGCGCTGGCCGGTGCGCAGAAACTCATCCACCAGGGCGTTGACAAGCTGCGCCTCGGACGCTGCACAGGGACACAGTTTCTGCCGTACTACCTGCAACGCACATTGATAAACTTCCGGGCGGGACCGGGCATTACACTGATCGATGTGCGAGCGGGCGATCTGCAGCAACTCATCAAAAGGTATCGCCTCCGCATACCAATCCAACGGGGTCGTTTTTGTCATGGCATCACCTGTGATATCAACCCAAAGGCATTTCGTCACCACCCGTTACCGGATCAACAATAGAAACAGCGCGTCACCGGTCTGCTCTATGCTGATCTATAGGAAGAGCTTAGACGCCCATTTCAGAAACCCATAGGGAACTTGCACCGAACCAAGCCGACAGGGTGCTGTTGATCTGTGCAGCAACTGGAACAGTTGTCTCCCACACAGTTAAAATTCCATGAATTGATACCCTATTCGGTGAATACAAAACCGATCTCCGCTATGACGCCCTTTTGGCAATCCCCATGTACGTCGCAATGCGCCATTTAAGGGCTCCCCGCACCATAAAAAAGCAACAAACAGCAGACCGGAAGCTGCGGGGCGGAAGCCGCCCGGCAGCGTCACCGCAATTTTTCAATCAGTTTTGAATCAACCCAACCATTTCCGACCGACCTGGTCCACCTGCTGCGGATAATGATCCCTGTCCCACCGCGCCGGTAATGATTCATTTGAATCATTATCAATTTCCAGTGGCACACCTATTGCAATATCGGTTCTGTCAACCCAACAAGGGACCGAAAATGAACCAAGCCGAAGTCACTGCCCAACTCAAAGCGATATACGAGGAGCTGCCACGTCAAGAACGTCTGGCAGCCAGCTTTGTTCTGGAATATCCGCGAGAAGTGGCGGTGATGTCGATGCGTGAGCAGTCCCGACTGGCGGGCGTTCCACCTTCCACCATGACCCGCCTTGCAAAGCGGATCGGTTTAAGTGGTTATGACGCCTTGCGGGAAGCATTTATCGATACCATCAGGGCAAAAGGCAATGTATACGAATCCCGTGTGCCTGGCCTGGTGGCAAAGAATCAGCAAGGGGAAGACTCGCTTCTGCGTGACCTGATCGCAAGCGCGCTTTCTAACACGGAATCTCTCTACCAGCAGGAAATATTTGAAAGTATTACCCGGGCCAGCAAGTTACTGGGTGATGCACGCACCATATACTGCCTGGGGATGCGTTCATCTTTTCCCGTCGTATTCCATTTTCACCATGTCAGCTCCTGGTTTACCAATAATGTCCAGCTGATAGATGGTGCCGGTGAGACCGGCATCATGTCCCTTATGCATGACCTGGGACCCAAAGACGTGTTGCTGGTTGTCAGTCTGGAACCCCATGCACGTCGCACGGTTACCCTATGCCGTCATCTTGCCCAGAAAAAAATACGTATTGTCGCCATTACAGATAACGCCAGCTCGCCTTTCGCCCGACTGGCCAATGAAAGCATCCTGGTAAAAAAAACCACCACCTCATTTTTTGACTCCCTGACCCCGGCATTTCTGGTCACGGAACTTCTGATCGCCCTGTTTGCTGCCAACGCACGGATCGATATCCATTCGGCCGTAAAAAAAACCGAAGAGCAGTTATGGGAAGTCGGAGAGTGGTGGAGCCTGGATTAACCAACAACTGTGAGAAGCAGAGTAACCATGAACTATAAACCTGAACTGTTAACCGCCCCTAAACACGGTCACAAAAGTCTCTTTTATTCCGAGTACGTCAGCGATCTGAATACTCTGGATAGGGTGGATATTGCTGTATTGGGCATCCCCTACGGCTCCCCCTACACAATTGACGAAGTGACTAACGATCAAACCAATGCACCGACCGCTGTACGTCAGGCCACTGATCGTGCGGTGCGCAGCATCGAACGTTACGACTTTGACCTGGGTGGTCCCCTGATGGCGGGTCAGGATATTCGTATGATCGATTGTGGCGACATCGCCGGCGATGCCCGCGCACTCGGACAGCACTATAAAGCAGCCGAAGCGGTCGTCCGCAAAATTCTACAACTCGGTGGCATGCCCCTGGTGATCGGTGGCGACCATGGTGTGCCCATCCCCGTCATACAGGCGTTAGACGAGTTGGGGGAGACCATTACATTGATCCATATCGATGCTCATCTTGACTGGCGTGAGGAGGTCAATGGTGTGACCGATGGTTATTCAAGCCCAATTCGCCGTGCCGCGGAAATGTCCCATGTTGGAGAAATCTGGCAAATCGGTCTACGTGCCAATGGCTCGGCACGCCAGGAAGAGGTGGATGCGGCGCTCGCCTATGGCGCCAACCTGGTCCCCGCTCACCAATTGCATGATGAAGGGATAGAGAGCCTGCTGGAAAGAATCCCGGATAACGGACATTACTATATTACCTGCGACGCCGATGGCGTCGACCCCACCATCATGCCCGCAGTCAATGGCCCTGCCCTTGGGGGCGTTACCTATGATCAGATGCGCAAACTGATTCAAGGCCTGGTCCGGAAAGGAAAGGTGGTCGGTATGGATATCGTCGAGATTACGCCCAAGAAAGACCTGAATCAGATCACTGCTGTCACAGCCTGCCGCTTCTTCGTAAATCTGATTGGCACCGCCGTACGTGCCGGTTATTTCAACAGAAAGAAAGACCTGAAATGAAACCTCTTTCCACCCGCAATCACATCAACTGAATAGGTATATGAGATGAAAAAACAATTTGTACTCGCTGCTATTTTGGGAATCACCGCCTCGCTCTCCAGCCTGTCCGCTAACGCTGCCGATTTGCTGGATACGATTATGCAAAACAAGGTTGTCAGAATTGCTGTACCCCAGGACTATCCACCATACGGCTCTGTCGGCAGCGACATGCAGCCACAGGGTATCGATATCGATACCGCCAGATTGATTGCCGACAAGCTTAACGTAAGACTGCAGTTAATCCCGGTGACCGGCCCGAACCGCGTACCTTATCTGCAGAGCGGTAAGGCCGACATGACCATATCGTCGTTAGGTAAAACCGAAGAGCGGGCCAAAGTGATCGATTACAGCATCGCCTATGCACCGTTCTTCGACGCCGTGTTCGGTAAAGCCGATCTGGATGTCAGTACCGGCGAAGAGCTGGCAGGTAAAACTGTCGCCGTGACCCGCGGTTCAATGCAGGATGATGAGTTGAGTCAATTCGCACCGAATGCGGTGATTCGCCGTTTCGAGGATAACAACAGCACCATCTCTTCCTACCTTTCCGGCCAGACCGAGTTGGTCGCCATCGGTACAACGGTGACGGCGGCACTTAAGAAAAAGGATCCGGACCTGGATATCAACCTGAAACTGATCCTGTCAAATGCCCCCTGTTATGTCGGCCTGCCCAAGGGCAATCCCAAGCTGGTGGCGAAGGTGAACGAAATCCTGCGCGAGGCGAAAGCGGACGGCACCATCGATGCAATTTCACAGAAATGGCTGGGCGCTCCCGCTGGAGATCTTCCTGAATCCTGATCATGAATGGACAGCCGGGGAGCCTGTGGAACGCTCCATGGTCTCCTCGGCAATCCATGGCAGGTTCTGACAAATCACCGGCTTGCCGCAACAGGCATCACAACACGACAGAAGCCCACTAACCACCTTTACCATTGCTGACCACAAGCGTAGTAGTCCGGAGTAACAATGTCCCGCCTCGCAACCCATATTCTGGCAGAACAGGCCACGGCAGTTTCACTGTCAGGTATACCGGACCCAGTCCGGCAGACCGCTTGCCGGGCGTTGATCGATACGTTCGGAGTAGCCCTTGCGGGTAGCCAGACGCCGGTTGTCCGGCAACTGGTCGCCATACCGATGACCGAAGGTAAGGCTGGCATCCTGGGATATCAGCAACAAGTCAGCGCCCTTGAAGCGGCCCGTGTAAACGGATGTGCAGCCCACGCCCTGGATTTCGATGATAACTGCTACGCCGGATTTGTACATGGCTCGGCAGTGATTGTTCCTGCGGCTCTGGCGGTTGCCCAGCAGTGCCATTGCGATGGAGAGACTCTGCTGGCCTCTATCGTTGCCGGGAGCGAATGCCAGTACCGTCTCGGTGAAGCCCTGGGACGAACACTCTACGACCGTGGCTGGTGGACGACCGGTGTATTGGGTGTCATGGGTGCTGCGGTGGCTGCTTCGCACCTGCTTGGCTTGGATGTCTCCCGAACAGCCCATGCCATTGCCATCGCCCTGTCAGCCACCGGGGGCAATAAAAGCGCTTTCGGCAGCGATGCCAAGCCGGTGATGGCCGGGTTAGCGGCGGAGCGTGGCGTGCTCACCGCCTTCATGGCGCAAGCCGGTATCACGGGACCGCTGAACACGCTGGAGCATCGATACGGTCTCCCCAGGTTGATGAACGGTTCTGACTGGCAACCAGAACGCCTTGACGCATCTGGCTGGCGCCTACTGTCACCCGGCCTGGATATCAAACGACTCCCGGTCTGCCTGTCATCCCATGCGGCCGTGGATGCTGCCGTGGCACTTGTTCATAAACATGAGATCACACTGGATGAGATTGAAATGATCCGCTGCGATATTCCGCCCGTAGTCGCCGCCAATCTGATCTATACCAGCCCCTGCACAGCGCAGGAGGCCAGGTTCAGCCTCCAGTACGCCGTCGCAGCGGCACTGTACTACGGTGAGCTGACGCTGTCCCAGTTAACACGGGAACCCCTGATACCAGGACCACTCCAGGGCTTGATGGCAAAGGTATCCATGGTGACCAGTTCGCAGTGGGAGCAGCCTGAACGTCTCAAATCCGCACCCGAGGGGGCAGATGTCACCATCTACTTAAAAGATGGCCAACAGTTCTCTAAGCAGGTTGACCGGGCCAGAGGCAGTGCCTCCCTGCCACTTAGCGACACAGAGTTGGATGAGAAGTTTCTGGCCTGTGCACAGGCGGCACTCTCACCGCTCCAGAGCAGACGTTTGCTGAAAGAGTTACGCGCTGTGGACTCCCTCCCATCTGTTTTAGAACTTAATTCGACACTGGAGATTCCAAACCATGAGCTTTGATTTTCTGGCGGTGTTAAGCCAATGGCCGATGTTATTGAAAGGGATCGCAATAACATTAAGCATGACATTGGCAGCGACGTTGTTCGGTATTGCCCTGGGCATTGCCTGCGGTTGGGGTCGAAGTCACGGGCCACGCCCGGTGCGTTGGTTGATTGCCTCCTATGTCGAGCTGGTGCGCAACACCCCCTATATCATCCAGTTGTTCTTCATCTTCTTTGGACTGCCCGCTGTCGGTGTTCAGCTCTCTGCCCTGACCGCCAGCGTGCTGTCTCTGATCCTCAATCTTGGAGCCTATGCCAGTGAAATTACCCGGGCCGGGATTGACAGCACACCCCGCAGTCAGATAGAAGCCGCGGAGAGCCTGGCACTGAATCGTTGGCAGATATTCACACGCATAATACTGCCTCCTGCCCTGGGACGGGTCTGGCCGGCGTTAGTCAGCCAGGTGATCATTATCATGCTCGGCTCTGCCGTATGCAGTCAGATTTCCACCGAGGAACTATCGTACAGTGCCAATCTGATCGCCAGTCGCTCATTTCGCAACTTTGAAGCCTACACCATCGCCGCCCTGGTTTACCTGGTGCTGGCCATCGCTGTGCGCCAGATCCTCAATTGGGCAGGTCCGCGCCTCATTTTCCGACGTCGTTGAGGAACTCTTATGATTGATTTTTCACTGTGGGATATCTATCGCAACCTACTGCTGGCACTGCGCTGGACGATAGGCCTGTCTGCAATCGCCTTTATCGGTGGTGGTGTGGTGGGCGGCATCCTGTTGATTCTCCGCCTCTCCAGTTCGCGAGTGGCCAACTTTTTTGTTCGCACCTATGTGCAACTTTTTCAGGGCACTCCCCTGCTGCTGCAACTGTTCCTTGTCTATTTCGGGCTTCCGATGATCGGTATTGATACTTCACCGCTGTTAACCGCCTGTCTCTGTCTGACCCTGTATGCCAGTGCCTATCTGACCGAAATCTGGCGCGGCAGCGTGGAGTCGATTCCCCGCCAGCAATGGGAGGCGGCGCAGAGCCTCGCGCTCAATTTCCGGGAGCAGTTACGCCACATCATTCTGCCACAGGCCTTACGTATTGCCATTGCCCCCACGGTCGGCTTCCTGGTCCAGGCGATTAAAAATACCGCCCTCGCATCGGTGATCGGTTTTGTCGAGTTAACCCGGTCCGGGCAGATAATTTCCAATGCCACTTTTTCGCCATTTCTGGTTTATGGCAGCGTGGCCTTGTTCTATTTCTTTCTGTGCTTTCCACTTTCCATGTGGAGTCGGCACCTTGAACAGCGACTGTCCAGGAGAGCCCATACATGACAGATACAGCAGATTTTTCCCTGGTCGATATTCAGGACTTACATAAACGGTTTGGTGAAAACGAAGTACTGAAAGGAATCAATCTTCAGATCAAACGACAGGAAGTGGTCTGTATTATCGGCAAAAGTGGTTCAGGCAAAAGTACGTTATTGCGCTGTATTAACGGACTGGAGTCATTTCAGGAAGGGGATATACGGGTAGACGGCAAACCCGCCGAGCCGGATAACCCCAACGCCCTGCGGGAACTGCGTCAGAACGTTGGAATGATATTTCAGAGCTTCAACCTGTTTCCCCATCTTACTGTCGGAAAAAATGTCATGCTCGCGCCCATGCTGGTGAAGAAGCTCGGCAATAGCCAGGCTGAACGGCGGGCTCGACATCTACTTGAACGTGTCGGACTGGCCGACAAATTCGACAGCTGGCCAGACAGCCTGTCAGGCGGGCAGCAGCAGCGTGTTGCCATTGCCCGGTCACTGGCCATGAATCCGGAAATACTACTCTGCGACGAAATCACATCAGCACTGGATCCTGAATTGGTGGGTGAAGTGCTGCAGGTAATTGAGTCGCTCGCCCAGGAGGGCATGACGATCATCATGGTGACCCATGAAATGAATTTTGCCCGAAAGGTCAGTGATCGGGTGATATTTATGCACCAGGGAAAAGTCCATGAAGCAGGTACACCAGAGACGCTTTTCACCAATCCACAAACCGCGGAGCTTCGCCAGTTCCTGGCGTAATCCACACAGCAACCAGGAGATAAACATGGTTCACACACGTATTCGTCCTTTCAACACCAAAGATACCTACCCTGAACAGAACTTGAATAACGATCTCTGTCAGGCTGTAGTCGCGGGAAACATGGTCTTTCTAAGGGGTCAGATCGGGCAGGATCTGGATACCCGCGAATCGATCGGCATCGGAGACATAGCGGCACAGACCGAACAGGCCATGGCCAATATCAAAATGCTGCTGGAAGAGTGCGGTAGCAACCTGGAGGAGATCTGCAAAATAACAGTCTATCTCACCGATGTACGCTACCGCGAAACGGTTTACCAGATCATGGGGCGCTGGCTGAAGGGTGTGTTCCCGGTTTCCACCGGACTCATGATCGCCCATCTCGCCCGACCCGAGTGGGATGTTGAGATTGATGTTATTGCAGTAAAGGTATAACCCACCAGCTCTTCCCTGATGACAGGGAAGAGCATTTCAAACAGAGAGAAAAGACCTCAATCTTCCACCGATAAAGATAATCAGACACACATTACTGCCGCAATCCGGGTTCCCCCGGCGCGGGGCAAAAACATGTGGCTGTGATCAGATGTAAAAAGACAGGGTAACGTCGGGGTATGCTCAACCAGTACCAGATGTATATTTATAACCTATCCGGAGACAATTCATGAGCCGCAGCAGAGAGCTACTGGCATCGTTAATCAGTTTTGACACAACCAGTCGGGAATCAAACCTGAAGTTGATCGAGTTTGTAACTGACTACCTTACTCAGTTCAAAGTCCCCTACGAATTGATATTCAATGACGAGAAGAGTAAAGCCAACCTCTTTGCAACCCTGGGGCCGTCTGACTGTCAGGGTATTGTTCTCTCCGGACACACGGATGTGGTACCTGTGGATGGCCAGCACTGGTCGACGGACCCTTTTCAACTTACAGAAAAAGAAGGCAGACTGTACGGCAGAGGTACGGCGGACATGAAGGGCTATATAGCCTGCGTATTGGCCGCAGTACCCGGTTTTTTGGCGGCCCCGCTGCGTATGCCTATCCATATCGCTCTCTCCTACGATGAAGAGATCGGGTGTCTGGGCGTACGCAGCTTAATAAATGAACTGGAGAAACGTACTCCCAAACCGCAGCTCTGTCTCATCGGTGAGCCTACCACGTTACAACCGGTGGTGGGACACAAGGGTAAACTCTCCATGCGCTGTGATGTGCATGGCGCTGCCTGCCATTCTGCCTACGCACCTGAGGGGGTCAATGCGATCGAATATGCCGCTGACCTGATCACTCAACTGGGCCGTATTGCCAGGGACCTGCGGGACGCTCGATTATGTGACGCCCGATTCGACCCACCATTTTCCACCGTGCAGACCGGTATCGTTCATGGAGGAGAAGCTATCAACATCGTGCCAGCCGACTGCTACTTCGATTATGAAATACGCGCCCTGCCCACACAGGACCCCCGAGAGATCAATCAGCAACTGGAACAGTATGCCGAACAGCGGTTATTACCGAATATGCGTGCCGTGAATGCCGCTAGCAGCATCAATTTTTCCGAGCTCTCATCCTACCCTGGGCTCCTGACGGATACCCGCAGCGTCGCTGCTCAGTTGATTGCTCAGATCTGTCAGTCTGATGATTTCACCACCGTAGCCTTCGGTACCGAGGGTGGCCTGTATGATGCTATCGGAATTCCAACACTGATCTGTGGTCCCGGCAGTATCGAACAGGCCCATAAACCCGATGAGTACATCAGCATCCAACAACTCGCAGATTGTGACAGGATGCTGGAACACCTTACCTTGACTCTGCGTGCATAACCGAAATCCGGAAAACTATGGGGTCAGGTTATTAGCCTGTGATGACTAAATTAACCCCCATTGGCCACAGTTTCGCAGACCTCGCTGAAGAGTCGCGACCGATTCACCGGAGAACCGCCACACTACTGACCAACTGCTTGATAACGTGGTGCCCATCCACACCGGCGCGTTTGGCTGCTTCCTGTATGGTCTGCCCATCATTTGCTATCACCAGTCCCCGCTTGCCGAGTTCATCGATCAACGCCGCTTCATCCACCTTGAACAGCACCGCCAGCAAACTGATAGGCGCCTCTTCCAGGGCCCCGGATACCAGGTTGGGATCCTTCGTCTGGCTGACAGCTCCACTGCCCAGGAAAAGCCCGGTAACCAGCACAATCGATAGGGCCGCGTTTCGGGCCACGCGCTGTCTGAAGTGTTGAGTAATGGCATTCCAGTTGGAGAGAATGTGGATCAGCATGAACACCACAAACAGCATCCCCAGCCACTCATGGGCCGACTTGACCAGCCCCTCACCGAAATGGAAAAAGAGCATCCCGCCACTAATGCCGATGACCAGCGCCAGTGCTCCCGTGACCGGTGTAATCAGTTTGCGCGGAAACAGCTCAACCACGCGCTTGTGTATTTGACTTGCCATGTTGTTCCCCCTGTGTGATTAACGGTGACAGAATACCTGGGGTACTTTTCCGGCCTATGTTTAGTCTGTAACAAATTGTAACCAACCGCCTTCAGCAACGACCTGTCGGATCACCCGTGACCGGGTCTAAATATGCAATCCCGTCCTGTTCTCTGCTAACCTTGGCTATGATCGACATCGCCTCACTCAACACGGGGAACCGTTCTCCCTGCCACAGCCCGATCGTGGGACCCTCGCCCGGGAGTGGCAGACCGCCTGTTCCAATGAACAGGCCGACCGATAAAAAAGGCGTGAATGAGGGGCGAGCAGATCAGATCCAGCCCCGGATGGACGAAACAGGAAAGGAGAAACATACGGATGTTATTCATCACCAATCGCTTCCCGAAGCAGAGCATTCGCACCCGAATCGGCCGTAAATTCGATTTCGACCTGAATGACAATGCACCCAGCAACTCGGTTTTTTTCTGTGAGAAGACCGGCGACCAGGCCTACACCGAGATAGGCAGTGTCGAATTTCTTTCCAGGCTCAAAACCGCCTCCTACCGCCAGATACTGATCTACATTCATGGCTTTTCCAACCTGCCGGAAGATGTGTTCAAAGGGGCGGAGGAGTTTCAGGCACTGTGCGACAAAAAGAAGAAAAAGGAGGTTCTGGTTGTCCCGCTGATCTGGCCCTGTGACAACGATTTTGGCATCGTGCAGGATTACTGGGATGATCAGAAAGCGGCCGACTCAAGCGCCTACTCGTTTGCCCGGGTAATGGAGAAGTTTCTCTACTGGCGTAACTCCGAAGCCTACAACCCGCACACCGATCCCTGCTTCAAGCGGATCAACATACTTGCCCACTCCATGGGCAACCGGGTATTACGGGAAACCCTGGCGGCATGGAACCGTTACGATTTGGCGGACGGAGTGCCCCTTATCTTCAGAAACACTTTTCTGGTTGCGGCCGACATCGTCAACGAATCCCTGCAGGAGGGCAACAGGGGCGAGCTGATCTGCCACGCCTCACGCAATGTGGTGGTCTACTTCGCCTCCGACGACCTGGCGTTGCGGGCCAGCAAAGCCTCCAATCTGAAGAATAAGATCGCCTCCCGACGCCTGGGTCACACCGGCCCGGAAGATATGCGTCTGACCCCGGCCAACGTCTATACCGTGGATTGCGACGACGTCAATAATATCTACGACCATCCCAAGGGTCACTCCTACTTCAGGTCCGGCAGAAAACAGGGCCAACCCGGACTGGTTTTCGAACACATTTTCGAAACCCTGCTCTCCGGCCGGGTCTTTCCCGAAGATGAGTTCCGCCGCACCACGATCATTCGGGAGGAGTGAAGCACTATCAAGCCATGGAGACAACCCTGCCGACTCATCTTTCCCGAGGCGACAGGGTTGTTCTATCCCCCCAAACAGGCTCTGCCGTTTTGTATCTCTTCGGTCAGTCAAATCACACTGACTGCATACCATTGATCCAGCACTATATGCCTGCCCGCCAGTCTCTGCAGATGTCTGGTTGGGGTACGGCTTCCCCGATAAATTGGCATCACCACCCCTCATAAACTGTCAATATTTTTTACAAGAGATTAACAAGTCATCGGCAACTGATTGTTTTTTCTTGCCAATATCTACAGGCATACATGTTGCTTATCTAAACAGGGAGTATTGCAATTAGACTATAAACCGGAGTTATGAACTATGTTTAAGGAACGGAACAGCCAAGCCCGCCTGCCGGCAATCTTTGGGGCAGTGACACTTGCAGCCGCAGCCCTGCTTCTTCCACAATCGGCCATGGCCACCGCTTTTGACGGTGGTATACCCGCCTCCTGGACCTGTACCGGGAACTGCGGCACCCTGGGCGCCGATGGGGACGTCACCACTTCACCGGAAGGTGGTGATTACGGCTGGGTATCCACTGATAACGGCGCCTCTAGCTTGGGCAACGACGATCTGAACATCGGCGAAGAGACCAACGGCTCTCTGTTGCGCTCCGGTGTGTTCTCCGCCAACGCTGGCGATGACCTGGAATTTTACTTTAACTATGTCACCTCAGACGGCACAGAGTCATATGTAGAGTACGGCTGGGCACGACTGCTTGACGCAGCACTGAACCCGGTAGCCCTGCTGTTTACCGCGCGCACAAATCCAGTCGGATCAGCCGTGCCCGGTTTTGACCTGCCACCAATCGAGGCAACCATCGATCCCGCAGTTGTAAATATTTCCGGCGCAGCCCCCACATGGTCACCGTTGGGTGACGATTCCGGCGAATGCTATGGAGATGGCTGCGGCTACAGCGGCTGGGTGCAATCCCTCTACACCATCCCCAATGCCGGCAACTATATTCTGGAGTTCGGCGTCATCAACTGGGGTGATACCGCCTACAACACCGGTATGGCGTTCGATGGTATCACCATTGCCGGAACCTCTATCGAAGATCCCAGCGGCGACGGTACCGTACCTGCCCCCGCTACTCTGGCACTGTTCGCCATCGGCTTGCTCGGCCTGGGGTATCGGCGTCACAACGTATAATCAGACGCCCATATCGACCTATAGAACCCCGCTTCGGCGGGGTTTTTCTGTTAGTGATTGTCAATATTTTTTACCCTTTCCACGAAACCTGGCCAGTGCAAGGCAAAAGCCCCGCGCCGATGCCGTACCCGCACATTATTAACCGACAAGAAGCCAAGCACTGGTTCCGTCAGACAGGTGACTTGGTCAAACGGCAGAGCCCGCCGCTCCCCGTCGCAAGGATCACCAGCCCCCCTTTTCCCGAACCCGCGTAGAGATCAACTCAAACCCCGTTCCCAAAACAGCCACGCTCCCCAAAACCATTAATTAATTTTATTCCCGCCTTGTGGCTGATCCTGAACGGTAGGTAGAATGGGTCGGTCGACTCCAGAAAACTGGAAGCAGGCAGACGCCACTCAACACCAGATAGCTTTTATCTACACAATAAAAACAGAGCAGGTCATGACTTATATTCATCAAACCATCCTCAAGCTGGAACACAGCAGTCCGGCACAGACGGAGTTTTATCAAGCGGTTGAAGAGGTCCTGGACTCCCTGCGCCCGATTCTGGAAAACGACGAAATCTACCGCCATCAGGCCATCATTGAACGGCTTGTGGAACCGGAACGCCAGATCATGTTCCGTGTACCCTGGGTGAATGATGCCGGCGAGATCCAGGTCAACAAGGGTTATCGCATCGAGTTCAACTCCGCCCTCGGCCCTTACAAGGGCGGGCTCCGTTTTCATCCCAGCGTAAACGCCAGCATTATCAAGTTCCTGGGCTTTGAGCAGGTATTCAAAAACGCCCTGACCGGCCTGCCCCTGGGGGCTGGGAAAGGGGGCGCCAACTTCGATCCGAAGGGTAAATCGGATGCCGAAATCATGCGTTTCTGCCAATCCTTCATGAACGAGATGTACCGCCACCTGGGTCCCACCATCGATGTACCGGCCGGCGATATCGGCGTGGGGGCGCGGGAAATCGGTTATCTGTTCGGGCAATATAAACGCTTGAGCGGTCGCTATGACGGCGTGCTCACCGGCAAGAGCCTGCTCTGGGGTGGATCCCTGGCGCGCAGAGAGGCCACCGGTTACGGTTGCGCCTATTTTGCCCAGTATATGCTGGAAGCAAAAGGTGACAGCCTGGCTGGAAAACGCTGCCTGGTTTCCGGCGCTGGCAATGTGGCGATCTACGCTATCGAAAAGCTCTATCAGCTGGGAGCCCTACCAATTACCTGCTCTGATTCCAGCGGCACGCTCTACCACGCCGACGGTATCAACCTGGATACCCTGAAAAATGTAAAAGAGGTACGCAAGGCACGGCTGAACATCTACCTGGATTCCCACCCGGACGCCAAATTCATTCCGGCCAGCGAATATCCTGAGGATGGCCATGCTGTATGGCGTATTCCAGGGGATCTGGCATTCCCCTGCGCCACACAGAATGAACTGAGTGCGGCCGACGCGGAGACGCTGCTTGGCAATGGCTGCATTGGCGTGGCCGAAGGAGCCAACATGCCCACAACCCAGGAGGCGGCCGATCTGTTCCTGGACGCCAAGATCTGTTTTGGCCCGGGCAAGGCGGCCAATGCCGGTGGCGTATCGGTCAGTCAACTGGAGATGGCACAAAACGCCAGCATGCAGTACTGGAGTTTTGATGAAGTGGACAGGCGACTGAAGGAGATCATGGCCCGCATCTACCGAAATACCAGTGAGACAGCAAAAGAGTTTGGCGAACCCCACAACCTGGTGTTGGGCGCCAATATTGCCGGGTTCAGGCGAGTGGCGGATGCCATGATTGAGCAGGGAGTGGTTTGAGGCGGGAATATCTCGCCGGAACCTGCGTCAGCCAAACTCGCCCTGCGGCCAGAAAGCGGATAGAAGATGGTATTACCAGCCTGAGCGTGCTACAGGTTAATAGTATGGCGGGGTACAACCGACCCGGCCGGTGTTATATCTTTTCTCAACAGCAACTGGACCTACCATGATTCCGGGAACCGACCGACTCCTTATGACCACAATCTTGCTGCTGTTCTCCGGCATCCTGGTTGCCGATGACAACAGCGGTCCACTGAGCCAGTATCAACCCCAGCTGAGCGAGTCGTTCAGACAACAACTCAGGGAAGCCGACCTGGCCGCTGGAGAACGCACCTTCATGCGCAAATGCTCCGCCTGCCACGACCATAAAAAACAGGGGGGGCACGGCAAGGGGCCCCACCTGTGGAATCTGTTCAACCGTAAAGCGGGCAGCATTGACGGTTTCAAATTCTCTGCGGCCATGCGGGACAGTGGCCACACCTGGACCATCAATACCCTCAACTACTACCTCACCAATACGGAGCGTGCGGTACCGGGCAGACTGATGGAGTTTCGCGGCATCCGTCGGGACCAGGAGCGCGCTAATCTGATCGCCTTCCTGCTCCAGTTCAATGATAACCCCCCCGCTCTGTCTGACTAGGTGCCAGCGCATTCTGACGTGGTGACCCGCCACCCGGGAATACCGTTATTCCGTTACCATCCGGCCCATTTTCGGGCGGCGCCAGAAGTGGTGGATAAACAGGGTGTAGATCAACAAGCCAACAGCGGACAGATAACCGATCATGCCGTCGTAGCTGCCCACCATAAAGCTGAAATCGCTGCTCGGATTAACCTGGGTGAATTCCCGCACGATCTTGATAACAAATACAAACCCCGCATGCAGCCCAATACAGTAGGCGATGTTGCCGGTACGCTCCCGGATTACCGCGAAAAAGATACCCAGCACAAACAGGGCGAGAAATGAGTCCAGAATCTGCCACTGACTGAACTGCCCGAAGGCGCCGGAGAGTATCAATAACCCACTGGTCCAGGTGACCGGCTCACTATCCGGAAGCGGGGGCGGACTGATGAAATGGAGGGCCGCATAAAACAGACTGGAGAGTAGCAGGGCCAGAACAAACCCGTGATCCCGGCGAATGGCTCCATACAGGCCGCCCCGAAAAAAGGTCTCCTCGATAAAACCCACCAGCAAGCCACCGACCAGGGCGACCAGGGTGGTTTTCAACAACAGCGGCAACCACTCTGCCGGCAGAGGTGTGATGTCACGTACCCCGAACAGCAAAAGCGACCCACTTAGCAGCAGCAGTATCCACAGACCACTGTGCCAGCCGCTTAACAGTTCACGCAGAAATGACGCTCTGGGTAAGCCATAACCGAGGCCAACCCGGTTGTCGATGGCATAGCGCTGCAGAATCAGAATGAACCCCGGTATGGCGATCAGTTTTGCCACCGTATTGATCAACTTGTTGGGGCCATGGTCCATACCCCCCTGCAGCAGGCTGTAGAGCGGATAGTTGACCAGGGCACTGAGCAGCAGGGATACCAGCAACAACAGGAGAAAATAGGCGAAGGCACGCATGGATTGAGGTTTCGAAAACAGCTCTAGGGATTCGATTAGCGGATAGTGTTCAGAGCCGCATTCTACCCCAATCCAGCCCCTGACGACACGCTCAACGGGCAACCAGGCTGCGCACCGCCTCCCACGTCCCGGGCAGGCCGGCAACAATAGCACTCCATTCGCCATTGACTATAGATGTGGCGCTGAATAACTGGGCCACATAGGATGCGAGTCCAATACCGACCGGATTGACCAGCGCCTGCCGGGGTCGATAGAGGAGTAATTTTGTCTGCGCCTGTTCATCGACATACAGATTCACACCCAGGGTATAGATGAAATCCTGGGGCTTCATCCATTCGTTATAGAGCGCAGTCTTGTGCTAATAGCCCGGTTTTCTGTAGTGGCTGGCAAGTGCCCTGTCGGTGCGCAGATAGCCTTGCCGTTGCAGTGCGGGGATATCGAGCCAGGGAGTGTTGTATAAAAAGCGTTCGATATAACACTCCAGCAGCGCCGCATCGATAGCAGGAAACTTCACCAGGGATGTTTTACCCTGCGCCGGGCGCACGGTGTTAATACCGGAAGCGATACAATCGAACAGCTGCTCCAGATTCTCCTGCACCCGTGGCAGCCGGCACTATCCAGTGCCGCCGTATAGACCTGGTCAATGAGCTGATGCGATCGCTCCACTGTCTGTATCCTGCGGTGTTAGGTTGCTTCAGGACAGATCAGAATCGAGATTTTACCGGACAAACCGGCTTAATCTGTGCTGATCAATGCGCCGAAAATGGGAATGGCCGCCGGAGTGGAGCGAAGGGAAGAGGCGGCTATTGGGCAGTCGCCAGTGCGGATTCAAGCAGCCCCGCCAGCTCCTCCACCTCCTGCAGAAACGACTGCAGCTGTTTCGCCTTCAGGCGCTGACTGAAACGATAAAACAGCAGATCCTGGCCACGCCCCTCCACCACCAGGCCGGGATGGTTCAGCAGAAATGTCCGTACTTCGGCAGTAAACAGAGCCCGGCAGCGTTGACTGTCCCGGGTTAACAGTCGGTAGTCCTGGTTGAACGGACGATCCTCTTCCAACACCAGCGGGGAAAAACCGAACCGGGCAGCGACCTGGCGCTGGTGGCCCCGGCTCGGGCTGACATCAAAATCGGGAAACAGTAGCGTAGAGCGCAGGTGGATCACGGTCTGGTTGCGCCGCTCCATACCCATCTGGTCATCGGCCGCCGGATGAGAGGCAAACCCGTCCCCTGCTGAACTGGCATCATAGCTGTAGTCGAAAATATCCAGCCCATAACCCTGTCGCGTGCCGGACATCCGGTTGCCGATCTCACTATTACCCTGCACCAGCAGATCGAACCCTGGTGACTCAAGTTCAGGCGGTATCGGCTGCAGACCGGCTGTGAAATCCAGTCCGAGGCGCTTGGCGGTCTGGGCCAGGTTATTGCCCCGCTGCAGTTCGGTATAGACACCGGCTGCAATAATCAGCGCAATGATGATGAGTATGGCGATTTTGGTCATGGTGCTCCCTGGGGTGACATTGTCCGGCTAACCGGCTGCCCAGCCGGCGCGCTACTACGATACACTATATCCACACACCCGGGGGGAGGACCACCATTCCGATGCAGGCACTTCAGCAATTCGTCACCCGACACCGGAAACTGCTGGTACTGACCGGCGCCGGCTGCAGCACCGACTCCGGTATTCCTGACTACCGGGATGGCGAAGGTCGCTGGAAACGGCGTAAACCGATCCTCTACCAGGAGTTCATGACCAGCGAGTCGGTACGCCAACGCTACTGGGCTCGCAGCTACCTGGGTTGGCTGCCATTCAGTCAGGCCAGGCCCAATCCATCCCACCACGCCCTGGCCCAACTGGAGTCCCGGGGTCGGATCGGCCAACTGGTCACCCAGAATGTGGACGGTCTGCACCAGAAGGCCGGCAGCCAGCAGGTGATCGACCTGCACGGTCGACTGGAACAGCTGCGTTGCCAATCCTGTGGCGAACCGGAGTCCCGCCACTGGATGCAGGAGAAGCTGGTTTCACTCAATCCCTGGCTTGATACCCTGAACGCCGCCACCGCCCCGGATGGGGATACTGACCTGGAGACCGACTTCAGCCCCATGGTCGTACCCGGCTGCCCGATCTGCGGCGGCATTCTCAAGCCGGACGTGGTGTTCTACGGTGAACAGGTACCGCGTAGTCGTATCGCGGCGGTTTATGATGCCCTGCACCAGGCCGATGCACTGCTGGTGGCCGGCACCTCCCTGATGGTGTTCTCGGCGTTTCAGTTCATGCGGGAAGCGGCCCGGCTGGGCAAGCCCATTGCCGCCATCAACCAGGGCAAGACCCGGGCTGATCATCTGTTTCAGTTGAAAATTGAACAGCCTGCCGGCGCAACCCTGAGCAATCTGGTCACCAACCTGCCGGAATGAACAAGACTGTCCCGTCCGATAGAATCACCGCCGGATCAACCGATCCGGCGGTCGGTTGCATCAGTTCACGTCACTCAGCTCGTAACGGTCAATCAGGGCCCGCACCAGGCCACTGCGGACAATATCCTGACGTTCGAAACGGTGGACATGCACTTGCGGCAGGTCGGCCACCCGAGAGATCCCATCCGCCAGGCCATTGGGACCCCGGATATCGCTCTGTTCCACATCACCGTTGATCACCACCTTGCACCCTTCACCAATCCGGGTGAGGAACATTTTCATCTGTGCCGGGCTGGTATTCTGCGCCTCATCCAGTATCACGAAGGTGTTGCGACCCAATGTCTTGCCCCGCATGAAGGCCAGCGGCGCCGCCACGATGCGGCCATGACGCAGGGCGTAATCCACCGCTCCGGAACCGAGCCGCTCCACCAGAATATCCCGAAACCCGTCGATGTAGACGGAAAATTTCTCATCCAGATCGCCGGGTAAGAAACCGAGACTCTCCCCCGCCTCCACGGCCGGTCGGGTCAGGATAATCCGCTCGATACGACCGGACTCCAGCGCCTCTGCCGCCAGGGCGCCGGCGCAGTAGCTCTTGCCGGTGCCGGCCGGACCGATACCGAAGGTAAGACAGTTGCGCTTGATGGCATTGATGTACTGCTGCTGGGATTCGGTGCGTGCCTTGAAGGGTTCGCGGACTCGTTGAGGGGAGTAATGGGTTTCCAGATGGTGGAAGGGCACGTTCAATTCGACAATATTCCCATCCTGTGGCTGGCGTCGTTTTGTCGGTCTGTTGCGGGACTCTCTGTCCCGTTTCGATGCTGTCTGTTTCTGGTTATAGGCCGATCGTCTTGCATGGGATTTTTTCGCCATCGTTGCGGTCTCTCCTTCGCTGAAAAACTCGAATTGAGATCCGGTATACAGGCTGAAAATGACAACAGGATGAATCGCTCCCGCAGAACCAGCGCGCCCGCCGTAGCCAGCGGGTCAATCAGACAATCAACGTGACAGATGACCATTATCATTTCTCTACAGTGAACCAGGTGCGATTATAAGTACTGACAATTGGATTAGGCATCACCCGTTGGAAAACCCAAGCGGGCTATCAGGCAAGGCTAGCGATCATGGACAGGAAATCCGGAGTTACTGATACAGAAAGCCTCTCACTGGCCATTGTAGGGTCTGGTGGCAGCGGCGTGGTCACCACCGGAACCATACTGCTGGAGAGCATCGCCCGGTTTGGTCTGTATGCCCTGATGACCCGTTCATCGGGTCCGCAAATCCGCGGCGGGGAGTCCGCCATCATGCTCAGGGTAGCCGACCATCCGGTGGATAACCTGGATGACCGGTTCGACCTGCTGCTGGCTCTGGACTGGCAGCATGTGGATCGCTTCACCGACGAACTGCCCATCGACCCGACGTCACTTATTCTGCATGACAACAGCAAGAACGAGGAGGTACCTGCCGCTTTCAATCTTGCCGCTGAACGACAGCTCGCCTTCCCATTCGCCAAACTGGCCGCCGATATCGAACATGGGCGCGCCAATATGGTGGCATTGGGTCTGCTGGCACAGCTGATGGGACTGCCCCAGGAGACAGTCAAGCGCGCTACCCGGGATATGCTGAAGACAAAAGGAGAAGCGGTGGTGATGGCAAGCCTGGGCTGTATCGAGCTGGGTTTTGCACAGGTGCCGACAGAAAAACCGATCGCTCCGTTGACCCCGCCCGCTGCCGTCTCCAGACGCTGGAATATCAGTGGCAACGAAGCCAGCGGACTCGGCGCTGTACAGGGTGGCGTACGCTTTGTGGCCGCCTATCCCATCACCCCCGCCAGCGGTCTGCTGGAGTGGCTCGCTCCCAATCTGGAGCAGCTGGGTGGTGCACTGGTTCAGGCGGAGGATGAACTGGCCTCCATCAACATGGCCATCGGCGCCTCTTTTGGGGGTGTCCCTTCCCTCACCGCCACCTCCGGCCCCGGCCTCAGCCTGATGATGGAGGGGCTCGGCCTGGCGGTGGCCAGCGAGACCCCGGTGGTGGTCAATAACGTGATGCGGGGCGGTCCCTCCACCGGCATCCCGACCAAATCGGAACAGTCGGATCTTAATATCGCCCTGTACGGCCTGCATGGCGACGCCCCCCACCTGGTGCTCTCGGCACTTTCGATCCGGGACTGCACCTTCACCACCGAATGGGCGGTAAAACTGGCCGAGACTCTGCAAAGCGTCGCCATTGTGCTGACCGACCAGTCCCAGGGCCAGGCCCGGGCAGTGATCGATCCACCCAGTTCCCCGGCCCTGGAAGGGAGACGCAAACAGCCCACCTGCGATGCGCCATACCAGCGTTATGCAGTGACCGATGACGGCATTTCACCCATGGCGATTCCGGGCGAAGCCGAGTGTATGTACACCGCCGACGGACTGGAACACAATCAGCGCGGCACGCCCTCGGCCGCCGCCAGCGATCATCAACGGCAACTGGACAAGCGACTGCGCAAGCTGACCGATTTCGATTATGGTGATGACTGGGCCGAGCTCAGTGGCGCTGGGGAGATCTGCCTGATCAGCTGGGGTTCCGCCAGCGGCGCCACCCGGGAGGCCGCCGAGCGGCTCAGCCGTGCGGGCCATCCCGCCCGTTGTATCGCGGTACGGCTGCTGGCGCCACTGCCGACCGAACGGTTCAGCGCAGCCATAGCGGGCGCCACCCGTCTGCTGGTGGTGGAACAGAATCACGGCGGACAGTTCTACCGTTATCTGAACAGCTGCAAGGTATTGCCATCGGACACGGACTCCCTCGCCCGCCCCGGTCCGCTACCGTTGCGGCCCCAGGAGATCGTCAACCGCATCATGCAAGGATTGTGAAATGCCCGATCCAGCCCCCCAACCCCCCCGGAAAGCAAAAGACTACAAATCGGACGTGAAACCGATCTGGTGCCCCGGATGCGGCCACTTCGCCGTACTGAGCGCCATCACCAAGGCGCTGGCCCAGTTGGCACTGCCCCCGGAGCAGATCGCCCTGGTCTCCGGCATCGGCTGTTCGTCCCGACTGCCGGCCTACACCCATGTGTACGGCTTCCACGGCGTGCACGGCCGCGCCCTGCCGGTGGCGACAGGGCTGAAGACGGCACGCCCGGATCTCACTGTGCTGGTAACCGGCGGAGATGGTGACGGCTTCTCCATTGGCGGTAATCACTTCATACACGCCTGTCGCCGCAACCCTGACCTGACCTATATCGTGATGGACAACCAGGTGTACGGCATGACCAAGGGACAGGCCTCACCCACCACCGCGCCGGACTGGACCCAGAGCAAGCTGACGCCCCATGGTACCGGCCTGCCGAGATTTAACCCGGCTGCCATCGCACTGGCGGCGGGCGCCGGGTTCATCGCACGCGGCTTTTCCGGTGACCCCACCGGGCTGGCCCAGCTGCTGGTGGAGGCGATCCAGTATCCCGGCCTGGCTTTTGTTCATGTACTGAGCCCCTGCGTCACCTTCCAGCCCGAACAGAAGGCGTGGAAACAGCGCGTACACCAGCAGACCGAATCCACCACCGACGACCCGCTGGTCGCGGCACAACGTATGCTGCAAGGTGACCCCATGACCACCGGGCTGATCTTCCGGACACCGGCCAGCGTTATCAGTAGGCCCGATGTCGCCGATCAAGCGGCCACACTGACACAGATGCGGGAGCAGTTTTTAAGCGGCTGAGATGTGCACGGCAGGATCAGCCATCTGCAACAGCTGACCACAACTGCGGCGATCAGATAGGGGTTCGGCTCGGGCCGGAAACAAAAAAGACCCTCATAGCGAGGGCCTTGTGAACTCAGTCAGCAGGTTTGAGCGGATTCAGCCACACAGCCGCTCATACTTGGCCAGCAGTTCCTCATGGGTCTCCTCATGCTCCGGGTCCTTGGGGATACAGTCGACCGGGCAAACCTCGACACACTGGGGTTCGTCGTAGTGTCCAACACATTCGGTACAGAGATCCGGATCGATCTCATAGATTTCATCACCCTGGGATATGGCCCCGTTCGGGCACTCCGGCTCGCACACATCGCAGTTGATGCACTCATCAGTAATCATTAATGCCATAACACATACTCCTGAACGAGGTCCTTCACCTCATATCTTTTAGGTTAATCCGGTTGCTTGCCGTTCAGCGCTTCGACAACAAGGGGATGGACGAACTCTGACACATTCCCCCCCAGGGCTGCAATTTCCTTTACCAGACTTGAGGAAATATAGGCGAACTGTTCGGCCGGAGTGAGAAACATGGTCTCCACTTCCGGCGCCAATCGCCGGTTCATTCCGGCCAACTGAAACTCATACTCAAAGTCTGACACCGCACGCAAGCCACGCAGAATCACATCCGCCTTGCACTGCCGGGTAAAATCCACCAGCAGGGTGTCAAACTGCATGATCTCCACCTTCTTGACCGACGCCAGCACCTGGTTGGCCAGGTCGACCCGTTCCTCGAGTGAAAAACGGGGTCCTTTGCCACTGCTGGCGGCCACGCCGACGATGACTTTATCGAACAGTTTCGCTGCCCGCTGTATCAGGTCGGTATGACCGTTGGTAATGGGATCAAACGTACCCGGGTAGAGTGCAACAGCCATACTGGATATCCTTGTTCTTCGATTGCCTGAATCGGTGCTGGTGTCAACGGCATCTGCCGGACAACACGAAAAAACGGTATCGCCGGCGTTTGAATCACTTCCACCATCCTGCGGCGCCGCGCCAGTTCCTGTCCGGCATAGCGAGCCCGTTTATTCCTCAGGGAGCGAGATAATAGTATCGGATGAGACAATGTCAAATGACAAATCTCATTTTTTCAGGAATTTATCAACCACACGCCCTATCGGGTATAAAGCCCATAGGCCACCTGGCCGGCCTTTTTCTGTTTCAGATTGACCCACTGTTCCGGCACTTCGGGCGCCGGCCCATGCAGGTCCCACTCCAGGTAGATACGGGGGTCGGGTCTCAACCAGCCGCCCCTATCCAGCTTCCGGCAGCATTCGCTGAGCAGATGATCGGCAAACGGTGGATCCAGGAATACGATATCGAACGGACTGGCCGGCTGGTCAAGCCAACCCAGGGCATCGGCCTGGCAAACCTGCATCGAAGAGATGCCCAACAGCGCCCGGTTGGCCTCCAACTGCCCGGCCACCCGGCCATCACGCTCCAACAGGGTGACCTGACCGGCCCCACGGGAGGCTGCTTCAAATCCCAGCGCTCCACTGCCGGCAAACAGATCCAGGCATCGGGCACCCGGCAGCCGTGACTGGAGCCAGTTGAACAGGGTCTCACGGGTGCGGTCGGCAGTGGGGCGTAATCCGGGACTGTCCGGAAACGCCAGCCGCCGACCCCGATGTTCGCCGCCGATGATACGGATCCGGTTACCCGGACCCGTGTGAGGCCGTTTGCCCATAATCCCTACCGGGCCGATGGCTCTCGGCCCACCACCACGGTGAGCAGTTGATCCGGCTTGACGCGGCGTTTGAAGGTCTCGCGGATCTGTTCGGTGGTTACCGCATTGACCTTATCGACAAAAGTATCGAGATAATCCAGCGGCAGGTCATAGAAACCGAGCATGGCGAGATAACCGAGAATCTTGCTGTTACTGGCGATACGCAGTGGGAATCCACCGGTGATATTCTGCTTGGCGGCGGTCAGCTCCGCCTCGCTCGGACCCTGTTCGATAAACCGGGCCAGAGTCTGGCGAATCACATCCAGCGCTTCAGCGGCCTTGGCATTCTGGGTCTGGGCACCGATCAGGAATGGTCCGTTTCGGCGCATGGGTGAGAAATAGCTGTAGACACTGTAGGAGAGCCCACGCTTCTCCCGCACCTCTTCACTCAACTGGGAGACCAGCCCGCTGCCGCCCAGGATATGATTACCGACATAGAGGACGAAGTAGTCCGGGTCACCCCGATGCATACCGGGCTGGCCCATCAGTATGTGGGACTGGCTGGAGGGAAACGGTATGTTCAGCGTCTGCGGGCCGTCCAGATCGGCAACCGGTGGCAGCTCGGGAGCGGGCTCCCCCGGTTCCAGACCGGCAGTCACCAGCTCGGCCAGCTGTTCCGCCTGGGCACGATCCACTGCACCGACTATAGCGATCAGTGCGTTCTTCGCCACGTAGTACTTTTTATAATGGGCCAGCACATCCTCCCGGGTGATGCGCGCCAATGACTCCTTGGTCCCCTCCACCTGGGAGGCGTAGGGGTGATCACCAAACAGGGTGTTCATGAAGCGCTTCTGTGCCACCGCACCGGGCGACTGCTCATCGTGATTCAGCGACACCAGCATCGCCTTGCGATTCCGTTCGAAGGCGTCCATATCAAACCGGGGCGCCCCCAACACCTGGGCGACCGTATCCATGGTTTCGGTCAACGCCCGCTTTTCCGTCAGGGTGCGTACTGTCAACCAGGCCATGTCACGCTGGGAATCCACCGACATGTTGGCGCCAACGCTATCCAGGCGCCGGGCTATCTCGTTGGCATCCCAATCCCCTGCCCCCTCCTCCAGCAGGGCGCTGGTCAGGGCAGCCACACCGGGAATAGTGTCACGGGCACTGCCGCCGTCGAACACCACCCGCAGATCCAGCATCGGCAGCTCCGGCGCCGGCACGAACAGCACCCGGGCACCTTTTTCCGTGGTCCAGCTCTGGATCGCCGGCCCGGCCAACAGCTGGCCGGAAAACAGTACCAACAACAGTAGAAATACCCGGTAACCCATTAACTTAACCTCCATGACGCCCCCCTGCTGCTGCCTGCCGGGGCTTGGTATTATCCATCGGCAGCGGATCCAGCCGGGTTAGGGTCAGATTGTCATCCCGCAGGTAACGTTGCGCCACTTCGCGCACCTGTTCCGGCGTAATCTTTTTAAGTTCATCCACATAGCGATCGGCCAGCCGCCAGTCGAGCCCGATGGTCTCCAGCATGCCGATCTCCATGGCCTGATAGAAGACCGAATCGAGTTCATACACCTTGGAGGCAATCACCTGGTTGCGTACCCGCTCCAGCTCCTCCTCCGTTACCAGTTCGGTACGCAACCGGGCAATCTGGTCCCGTAACGCCTGTTCCAACTGATCGATATCCTGTCCCCGGGCGGGTGTGCCATCCAGCATCAGCATGCCCGGCAGGCGGGAGAAGGCGTTGTAATCCGCACTGGCCGAAACCGCCACTTCACTGCCACGGATCAGATCTCTACTGAAGCGGGCACTGTTACCACCATCCAGTATGGCTACCAGCATCTCCAGGGCATAGGGTTCCCAGGCGGTCTCGGCGGTGGTGATCACGGGTGTCTTGTAGCCCATGATCAGATGGGGCTCGTTGGCGGGGACCCGCACCACGGAACGAACTTCACCCTTCTGCTCCGGCTCACGCAGCGGCTTCAATTCAGGAAGTTGTTCCCGTTTGAGTGGTCCGAAATAGTGTTTCGCCAGTTTGAAAACCTCTTCAGGCACCACATCACCCACCACCACCAGGGTGGCATTGTTCGGGGCATACCAGCGCCGGTACCACTTCGCCAGGTCGTCTACCTGCATATGGTTCAGATCATTCATCCAGCCGATCACCGGATTGGCGTAGGGCAGACTGCGATAGGCCACAGCCAGGAACTGCTCGTAAAGCTGGCCAGTCGGTTTGTCCTCGGTACGCAGACGCCGCTCCTCCTTCACCACCTCCAGCTCCTTGGCAAACTCTTCCGGGAGCAGAAGCAGGTTGCGCATGCGGTCTGCCTCCAGTTCAAAGGAGATCTCCATACGATCACTGGCCATGGTCTGGAAGTAGGCGGTGTAGTCCCGCCCGGTGAAGGCGTTCTCGGTACCGCCATTGGCAGCAATAATACGGGAGAACTCACCGGGGGGGTGGGAGGTAGTCCCTTTGAACATCATGTGCTCAAGGACATGGGAGACACCGGTAATCCCATCCGGCTCGTAGGAAGAGCCCACCTTGTACCAGACCTGGGAGACCATGATCGGTGCCCGGTGATCCTCCTTCACAATAACCTTCATTCCGTTGTCGAGTACCGTTTCATGCACCTGTTTTTCAGGCAGCACCGACGCATTGACCCATATCGGGCAAGAGAGCATTACAATTGCCGCACTAAGGAGTAGTCTCATAATTTATTCCGTGGCCCTGTTTGCCTCGCGGAGGAACGACAGGGATAGGTTGATTCCCCGCAAAATGTTACGATCCGACTTTAACACTTAAAAACCGGCCTGCAGATTATTTTCAACGTATCGCATA
This sequence comes from Sedimenticola thiotaurini, assembly GCF_001007875.1. NCBI lineage: Bacteria > Pseudomonadati > Pseudomonadota > Gammaproteobacteria > Chromatiales > Sedimenticolaceae > Sedimenticola > Sedimenticola thiotaurini. The sequence goes on from NZ_CP011412.1 coordinate 2,218,046, forward strand.
AAGTCCAGGTCCGGATTTCCTTTAAAGAGACAAGACATAATGCCATCAGTTCAACGGCATACCGGATAAACCAGCATGTTCGGATTCGGAAAGAAAAAATCGACCCAGGCCGTCCCCGAAGAGGCCGGCACAACACCTGAGCCGGAAGCAAAAGAGGGCTTGTTCAAACGGTTGAAAAACCGTCTGGTCAAGACCCGCAGTAACTTTACCGATGGGCTCGCCAACCTGGTACTGGGACGCAAGAGTATCGATGCGGAGTTGCTGGAGGAGCTGGAGACCCTGCTACTGATGGCGGACGTGGGCGTGGATGCCACCACCCGCATCATCGACGACCTGACCGGTCAGGTTAAACGTAAGGAGCTATCGGACCCGGAACGCCTGACCGCGGCACTGAAAGGGCATCTGGAGCAGATACTGAACGGCTGCGACAAGCCGGTGCGTCAGCCGCAACCGGGCAAGCCCCAGGTAATCCTGATGGTGGGCATCAACGGCGCCGGCAAGACCACCACCATCGGCAAACTGGCCAAGCGTCTGCAGGACGAGGGGCAGAGCGTCATGCTGGCCGCCGGCGACACCTTCCGGGCCGCCGCCGTGGAGCAGCTGCAGACCTGGGGTGAACGCAACCAGATCCCGGTCGTGGCCCAGCACACCGGTGCCGACTCCGCGTCGGTCATCTTTGACGCCCTGCAAGCGGCCACGTCCCGCGGTATCGATGTGCTGATCGCCGATACCGCCGGGCGCCTGCACACCAAGAGCAATCTGATGGAGGAGCTGGCCAAGATCGCCCGGGTGATGAAGAAAATCGACCCTGAAGCCCCCCATGAAGTGATGCTGGTACTGGACGCCACCACCGGACAGAACGCCCTCAACCAGGCGGTGCAGTTCAACCAGACTCTGGGAATCACCGGCATCACCCTGACCAAACTGGATGGCACGGCGAAGGGCGGCATCGTGTTCGCCATTGCCGAGAAACTGGGTCTACCGATCCGCTTTATCGGCGTCGGTGAAGCGATTGAGGATCTGCGACACTTTGACGGCACCGAGTTCGTCAACGCCCTGTTTGCAGAATAACCCCGTACCGGTCACCCCAGATGATCCACTTTGATAACGTTACCAAGCGCTACCCGGGAGGACATGAGGGGCTGAGTAATGTCAGCTTTCACATCAACCCGGGCGAAATGGTGTTTCTGACCGGCCATTCGGGAGCCGGCAAAAGTACCCTGCTGAAACTGATCGGCCTGCTGGAGAGGAGCACCCGCGGCCAGGTACGGGTCGCCGGACGCAACCTGACCCGACTCAGCCGCAGCCAGATCCCCTATCACCGCCGCGAAGTGGGCATGATCTTTCAGGACCATCGCCTGCTGTATGACCGCACCGTGTTCGATAATGTCGCCATGCCACTGGTGGTGGCCGGCCTGGGCCATATAGAAATCGGTCGCCGGGTGCGCGCCGCGCTGGACAAAGTGGGCCTGCTCTCGAAAGAGAAAAACCTGCCGATCACCCTGTCCGGCGGGGAGCAGCAACGGGTCGGCATTGCCCGTGCCGTGGTAAGCAAACCACCGGTGGTCCTGGCTGACGAACCCACCGGCAACCTGGATCCCGATCTCTCCCGGGAGATTATGAGCCTGTTTGAACAGTTCAACGATGTCGGCGTCACCCTGCTGATCGCCACCCATGACCTGGAACTGATTTCACGCATGAACCGACGTATTCTGGTACTGGAGAAGAGTCACCTGGCCAGGGATACCGCCGCCGGAGGGCCGCTCTGATGCGCAAGCCCCGCAGGAGACGTTCAGCACGTATCAGTCCCCGCAGCGTCCTGCGGGTCGATGTCTGGTTGCTGCGCCATCTGCAGGTGGCGTTGGCCAGTCTGGGACGCCTGATCAGAAACCCCCTCTCCACCCTGATGACCACCCTGGTGATCGGCATTGCACTGGCGCTGCCGACCGGACTCTACCTGCTGTTGAACAATGCCGAAACGCTCAGCGGCAGTTGGGATGGGGCCGCCAGCATCTCCCTCTTCCTCAAGCAGGAGACCAGCAACCAACAGGCTCAACAACTGGCCAATCGGTTGCGGGAAGACCCCGCTATCGCCCAGGTGCAGTTGATCAGTCGCAGTGAGGCGCTGGAGGAGTTCCGGCAACTCAGCGGCTTTGCCGGGGTTCTCGACAGTCTGGACGAAAACCCGCTGCCCGCCCTGCTGGTGGTGGAGCCAACAGCGCAGCATGCGGACCCGGTCCCGGCCGAGGCCCTGCTGGCCAGGATGAAACAGCACAGCGAAGTGGAGTTTGCCCAGCTCGACCTGCAGTGGGTGAAGCGTTTCCACGCCATTACCCGGATTGCCCAGCGCGGCGTGGTCATCCTCGCCTCCCTGCTCGGACTGTCGGTGCTGTTGATTGTCGGTAACACCATCCGCCTGGAGATCCAGAACCGCCATGCAGAGATCGAAATCACCAAACTGATCGGCGGCACCAACGCCTTCATCCGACGCCCGTTCCTGTATAACGGGGCCTGGTACGGCCTGTTTGGTGGTATCTCCGCCTGGCTGATGGTGAGCATCTCATTGCTGCTGCTGGACAACCCCGTGGAACAGCTGGCAGGACTCTACCAGAGCAGCTTTGAATTGCGTGGCATCGGCTTTACCACCCTGTTGATGCTGCTTGGCGGCAGTACACTGCTGGGACTGGCAGGCTCATGGATTGCGGTCGGCAGACATCTGCACCAGATCGAACCTTCCTGATTAGGGTGATTTGCACCACCTGCCGGAACTTATCCCGCTGTTAGCACTCCTATACTGCGAGTGCTAATATGTAATAGCACTTCATATTCAATAGTGCTAATATAATACCAGACAAAAGAACTAGGGTATTCCCAGATGAGCAAACAACTCGCTATCGCAAATACACTGCCCACAGGCAGTATTGATGCTTATATCAGCGCGGCCTACCAACTGCCGATGTTAAGCGCTGAAGAGGAGCACAACCTGGCGGTGAGACTGCGGGATGAAGGTGATCTCGAGGCGGCCCGCGCCCTAGTCATGTCTCATCTTCGGTTCGTTATCCGCATCGCCAGGGGTTATGCCGGTTATGGTCTGGCTCTTCCGGATCTGATCCAGGAAGGGACCGTGGGATTGATGAAAGCGGTACGCCGTTTCGATCCGGATCACGGTGTCCGTCTGGTTTCGTTCGCGGTCCACTGGATCAAGGCGGAGATCCATGAATACGTGCTGCGTAACTGGCGCATCGTCAAGGTGGCCACCACCAAGGCGCAGCGCAAGCTGTTCTTCAACCTGCGCAGCTCCAAGAAGCGTCTCGGCTGGTTCTCCCAGGAAGAGGTCGAAGGGGTCGCCAAGGATCTTGGCGTCAAACCGGAGACGGTACTGGAGATGGAAAGCCGCCTGAACAACCACGACCTGGCCTTCGACGGTATTGACCACGGCGATGATGACCAGGCGCCGGCACCGTCTGCCTACGTGGCCGACATGCGTATGGAGCCATCACGCCAACTGGAGAGCGCCGATACGGAAGAGAACGACAAGCGACAGCTCTATCTGGCGCTTGACGGACTCGACGAACGCAGCAAAGAGATTCTGGAAGCCCGCTGGCTGTCCGAGAAGAAGATGACGCTGCATGAACTGGCAGACAAGTTCGGCGTTTCGGCCGAACGCATTCGGCAGATCGAAAAAGCCGCCATGGGGAAATTGAAGGCCCATCTGGTCGCCTGAAGCAGCCGGAAGAACATGAACGATTTTCATGTTCTTCCGACTCCCCAATATCCTCACAGAGAACTGACACCCCCCTCCGCCACAACCTGCCACAAACCACCCGCTTTCATTTGCAACTATTTTTTTATCCACAATCACATAAAGTTAAGTGATTTTTTAAATTTTTTAAAAATAGTGGTTCCACTTCCCGCACGCGGTTGACCACCGTACTCCGTTGCCGTTATGCTCACCCCTCGAATGCCTATTGCTCAGTAATCAGCAGGGTTTTTATCCGACAGGTTGGCAACCTGTCGAACCGGCGATTTCGCAACTCACAGGATCACTATTCCTATCTCCTGATTAGGAATTGATCGGGCAGTAGTTACCACAGTATTCGCACTGTTATAACAAAAAGGTATAGTTGTCGACTGCGTTGGCCGTGCACTGCGCGACAGTCCCGACAATCGCATCACCGTAAGAACTTAAAACACAGTGGATTGAGGAGTGATCTTAGTAAAATGAATATCAAAAAAAGCGTATCCACCCTGGCCATCGGCGCACTACTGACCCTGGGGGCCGGGCAGGCTTCGGCGGCGGAGCCGATCCGTATTGGTACTTTTCTGTCGGTGACCGGGCCGGCATCGTTTCTGGGCGATCCGGAGCTGAAGACCCTGCAGATGTATATCGAGAACATCAACGCCAAGGGTGGTGTGGATGGTCGCCCGGTGGAGCTGGTGCACTACGACACCGGCGGTAATGCCAAGGAGGCGGTCAACTTCGCCAAGCGCCTGATCCAGAAGGACAAGGTGGATGTCATCGTGGGCGGTTCCACCTCCGGCTCCAGCCTCTCGGTGATGCCGCTGGTCGAGCGCGCCAAGATCCCCTTTATCTCCCTGGCCGGCTCCATCAAGATCATCGACCCGGTACAGAAGTGGACCTTCAAGACCCCCCACACCGACCGCATGGCCGCCCAGAAGATCTACGAGGATATGCAGAAGCGCGGCATCACCAAGGTGGCCCTGATCAGCGGCAACGGCGGTTTTGGCAAGTCCGGCCGTGCCCAGAGCCTGGCCATGGCACCCAACTATGATATCGAGATCGTCGCCGACGAGCAGTACGGCGCCAAGGATACCGATATGACCGCCCAGCTCACCAAGATCCGCGACACCGACGCCCAGGCGATCCTCAACTTCGGCTTCGGTTCCGGTCCGGCGATTGTCACCAAGAACGTGCGTCAGCTCGGCATCACCCTGCCGCTCTACCAGTCCCACGGCGTCGCCTCCAAGAAGTTCATCGAGCTGGCCGGTGACGCGGCCGAGGGCGTACGCCTGCCCGCCGCTGCACTGCTGGTGGCCGAGAAGCTGCCCCAGAGCGATCCCCAGCGGCCGGTACTGCTCGGTTACAAGAACCTCTACGAGGGCAAGTACGGTGATGTCTCCACCTTCGGCGGCCACGCCTATGACGGCCTCATGATCGCCCTGGAGGCGATCGATCGCGCCGACTCCACCGACAAGGCCAAGGTGCGTGACGAGATCGAGAAGACCACCAACTTCCCCGGCACCGGCGGCGTGTTCACCATGAGTCCCACCGACCACCTGGGTCTGGGGCTGGACGCCTTCCAGATGCTGGAGATCAAAAACGGCGACTGGACCATCGTCAACTGAGTCCGGCGGGCGGCCCGGTGTGACCGGGCCGTCCACCGTCCGCCCGTGGCGGATGGGCCCGACACGCAACCCGTTCAAAAACCCGGGAGTAGCGCCACCTCACCGCCCTGTCAACCGGCAGCGGTACGGCTGGACAGCTTCCCCGACACAGGATTTCTCGGATGTTCGATCAGATCCTCCAGTTTCTGCTTACCGGCATCACCGTCGGCTCCACCTATGCCCTGGTGGGACTCGGTTTTGCCATTATCTATAACGCCTCGGATGTGGTGAACTTCTCCCAGGGGGAGTTCGTCATGATCGGTGCCATGAGCGCGGTGGCGCTCTCTGCCGGCGACAGCGGTCTGCCCCTGTGGGCCGCCGCCCTCGGTGCGGTACTGATCACCACCCTGGTGGGTATGGCGCTGCAGCGCTTCGCCATCGCCCCGGCCCGGGGCGCCTCGGTGGTCACCACCATCATCATCACCATCGGCGCCTCCATCTTCCTGCGCGGCGTGGCCCTGCTGGTGTGGGGCAAGGATCTGTTCGCCCTGCCGCCGTTCTCCGGTGATGCACCGATCCAGGTCGGCAACGCCACCGTGCTGCCCCAGAGTCTCTGGGTCATGGGCGGTGCCGCCGTGCTGGTGTTCGGTGCCCAGCACTTCTTCACCCACACCACCCTGGGCAAGGCGATCCTCGCCTGCTCCTGCAACAAGACCGCCGCCCACCTGGTGGGGATCAACGTCAGCATCATGCTGCTGGTCGCCTACGGCCTCTCCGCCGCCCTCGGCGCCATGGCCGGGATCCTGGTGGCACCGATCACCTTCGCCTCCTATGACACCGGTGTCATGCTCGGCCTGAAGGGCTTCTCCGCCGCCATCCTCGGCGGTATGGGCAACCCCATGGGGGCGGTCGCCGGTGGCCTGCTGCTGGGCCTGATCGAGTCCCTCTCCGCCGGCCTTATCTCGTCCGGTTACAAGGATGCGATCGGCTTTATCATCCTGCTGCTGGTGCTGTTCTTCCGCCCCAGCGGCCTGTTCGGCAAAGCGTCCGTGGAGCGGGTATAACCATGAAGCGCCTGAGCGGATTGTTTCTTCTGGCGGTGGCCATCGTGGTGCTGCCGATCATTTTTCCCGATAACTATTTTGTCACCGTGGTCGGCGTCTCGGCCGGGCTGCACGCCATCCTCGCCGTCAGCCTCAACCTGCTGATGGGCTATGCCGGCCAGATCTCCCTGGGCCATGCCGCCTTCTTCGGCATCGGCGCCTACAGCTCGGCCATTCTGACCACCCGCTACGGCTGGAACCCCTGGCCGAGCCTGCTGGTCGGCCTCGCCTTCACCGGCACCCTGGCCTACATCGTGGCGCGCCCGATCCTCAAGCTCAAGGGCCACTACCTGGCCATGGCCACCCTGGGCCTGGGCATTATCGTGCACATCTTTATTGTCCAGCTCGGCTGGCTCACCGGCGGGCCGGATGGCCTGGGGGGTATCCCCACCCTCTCCCTGTTCGGCTGGACGGTGGACAGTGACGAGCGCTGGTATATGGTGATTGGCGGGTTGCTGCTGCTGGTGGTGTGGCTGGCGCTGAACATCATCGATTCCCGCAGCGGCCGCGCCCTGCGCGCCCTGCACGGCTCCGAGGTGGCGGCCGAGATGATGGGTATCAACACCGCCGCCACCAAGACCGGCGTGTTCGTGCTCGCCGCCCTGATCGCCGCCCTGGCCGGCAGCGTGTTCGCCCACCAGCAGGCCTTTGTCAGTCCCGACTCGTTCAGCTTTGCCTTCTCCATCGAGCTGGTCACCATGGTGGTACTGGGCGGCATGGCCTCCACCTACGGCGCCGTGCTCGGCGCCATTATCCTCACCTTCCTGCCCGAGCTGCTGGTGGTGTTCGAGGATTACGAGGTGATGATCTTCGGCGCCATCCTGATGGGCATGATGATCTTCCTGCCCCAGGGCCTGTTCGTCGGCCTGCTGGAGCTGTTGCGCAAGCTCATCCGTCGCTCCCGGCCGGCCAACCTCTCTACTCCACAGAAGGAGGATCCCCATGGCGCTGCTTGAGGTCCAGGATCTGACCATCTCCTTTGGCGGTGTGACCGCCATTGCCGATCTCCACTTCGAGGTCCCGGAGAGCCAGGTCTATGCGGTGATCGGTCCCAACGGGGCCGGCAAGACCACCCTGTTCAACATGCTCTCCGGCATCTACCGGCCCAACGAGGGGAGTATCCGTTTCCAGGGCCAGGAGATCGTCGGGCGCCGGCCCCACCAGGTGGCCCGGATGGGTATCTCCCGTACCTTCCAGAACCTGCAGATGTTCTTCAACATGAGTGTGCTGGATAACGTCAAGGTGGGCTGTCATCTGCGCACCCACAGCCGGCTCTGGAGTGCCGCCCTGCGCCTGCCCAACATCCGCCGCGAGGAGCGCCAGGCCGAGGAGTGGGCCCGGGAGGCGCTGGTGTTCTGCGGCCTGGAGGCCTATATCGACCAGCCTGCCGATGCCCTCTCCTACGGGGTGTTGAAGCGGGTCGAGATCGCCCGCGCCCTGGCCGCCCGGCCCAGGCTGCTGCTGATGGACGAGCCGGCCGCCGGGCTCAACGATACCGAGACGGTGGAGATGCGCGAGCTGATCCGCCGCATCAGCCAGACCGGGGTCAGCGTGCTGCTGGTGGAGCACAACATGGGGCTGGTGATGCAGGTCTCCGACCGCATCCTGGTGATCGATTATGGCAGTCGCCTGGCCGAGGGGCTGCCGCAGGAGATACAGAACAACCCGAAGGTGATCGAGGCCTATCTGGGTGGGGAGGTGCAGTATGCCGTCTGAGGCCCTGTTACAGGTAACCGAACTGACCGCCCATTATGGACCGATCCAGGCCCTGCACGGCATCTCCCTGGAGGTGAAGCCGGGTGAGCTGGTGGCCATGGTGGGCGCCAACGGTGCCGGCAAGACCACCCTGCTGCACACCCTCTCCAACGTGCACAAGGCGAGTGGTGGCAGCGTGATCTTTGATGGGCAGGAGATCACCCGCACCGCGCCGCACAAGATCGTCCAGGCCGGTATCTGTCATATCCCCGAGGGGCGTCAGGTGTTCGCGCCGCTGAGTGTGGAGGATAACCTGCTGCTGGGCAGTTTTACCCGGCGCAAGGAGAAGGCCTGGGTGGCCGAAGAGCTGGAGCGGATCTACCAGCTGTTCCCGATCCTGCAGGAGAAGCGCCGCCAGGCGGCCGGTACCCTGTCGGGGGGGCAGCAGCAGATGCTGGCCATGGGCCGGGCGCTGCTGGGCCGGCCCAAGCTGCTGTTGCTCGATGAGCCCTCCATGGGGCTGGCGCCGCTGCTGGTGGCGGAGATCTTCCGGGTGGTGCGCGAGCTCAACGAGCAGGGCGTGACCATCCTGCTGGTGGAGCAGAACGCCAAGGCGGCGCTCGGCATCGCCGATCGCGGCTATGTGCTGGAGACCGGCCGGGTGGTACTGAGTGCCGCTGCCGACGAACTGCTGGCCGATGAGGCGGTGCAGAAGGCCTACCTGGGCCACTGATAAACGATGGCCCGGGCCAGCCGGGTGATTAACGAGACCGAGGTTGAAGACGCTATGTATGTGGAACAGATCATGACCCGCGCCGTGGATACCGTGACGGCCGATATGAAGCTCAGCCATGCGGCCCAGGTGATGCGGGAGAAGAGCCGGCGTTATCTGCCGGTGGTGGATGACAAGAACCACCTGGTGGGGCTGTTCAGCCAGAAGGAGCTGGATCGGGCCGAGCCCTCCGCCATCACCACCCTGTCGGTGGGCGAGGTGAACTATCTGACTGCCAAGATCACGGTCGGTGAGCTGATGGTGCGGGAGGTGATCACCTGCGCCCCCGATACCCTGGTGGAGGATGCGGGCCGGCTGATCCGGGACCGGCGCATCGGCAATCTGCCGGTGATCGACAACGGCGAGCTGGTCGGGGTGGTCAGTGAGACCGATATCCTGGACTTCTTCCTGGATGTGATGGGCTGCGGGATGGACAACGCCACCCGCATCGCGGTCAGCCTGCCCAACAAGGCCCGCGCCCTCGGCAGCCTGCTGCATGAGATCAACGACGCCGGCGGCTATATCGCCACCGTGGTGTCACCTGTCTCCCAGATGAGCAGCCCCAAACGGGTCGCCATCGTGCGCTATACCGCTGAACAGCCGCAGCAGGTCGATGAGACTCTGCGTCAGCAGGGTTACGAGCTGATCAACGAGATACTCCCCCACAGCGATTAGTCAGTCACTATCTGGCAGATTCGTTATGACGCCGGTTTGGCGGACTGCTAAAATGCAGCCACGCCAAACCCTGCAATGAGAAACCGTGGCCAGCAATCCATTTCAACGACAGCTCAAATCCATCCTGGATGGGTTTCGCAATGAGCCCCCCAGTCGCACACCATCTCTGGTCGCCACCCTGTTTGGTGACGTGGTGGAGTCCCACGACCGGGAGATCTGGCTGGGCAGTATCACCGCCCTGCTGGAACCCCTTGGCGTCAATGAACGCCTGGTGCGCACCGCCATCTATCGCCTGGCCAAAGACGACTTTGTGGAGAGTACCAAAGTCGGACGCCGCAGCTACTACCGCCTGACCGACAGTGCCCGTAAAAAAGTGGGCGCCTATGACCGGCTGATCTACTACCCCTCAGAGAAACGCTGGGATGGGGACTGGATTCTGGTGTTTACCGGTACCCAGGGCATCAAGGCCAAGCAGCGGGCCAGGCTGCGTAAAGAGCTGACCTGGCTCGGCTATGGCATTATCGCGCCCAATGTCTACGGCCACCCCACTGCGCCCATCAGCCAGACCCAGGCGATGCTGGCCAGAATCGGCGTGACCAGTGAAGTGGTGGTAATGCGGGCACGCAACTATGATCCGATGTACGGACTGGGCACCAAGGGGATGGTACGCCAGTGTTTCAAGCTGGAGGAGCTGGAGAAGCAGTACAGTGCCTTCATCAAACACTACCGGGCCCTGGCCCGGGCCATGCAGAACCCCCGGCATATCGAACAGGCGCAACCGGAACACTGTTTCATACTGCGCATCATGCTGATCCACCACTACCGGCGCATCCTGCTGAAGGATCCCAAGCTGCCACCAGAGCTATTGCCGGACAACTGGCTCGGCAAGCAGGCCCAGGATCTCTGCGCCGCCATCTACCGTCCACTGGAACCGATCTCGGAGCAGCACATTCTCGCATTGTGTGAGAATCAGGCGGGACCGTTCCGGCAGATCTCATCCAGTTTCAGCCAGCGTTTCGCCGCCTGGGACTAGCAGTCTCAGGGAAACCTCTCGTCCGCACCGAAACAGCGCTCCCTGGTGACAGGAAAAGGCCGGGACCATAAGGCCCGGCCCGTGTAGCACGCGACCCTGCCAAACCGGTCAGGAGAGCAGGCGATCTGCCGACGGGGTCTCGGGGGCCACCTGCTGCTCGAAAAAGCCCTCCGTGTGGATCTTGCTCTCCTTCGCCCCCAGGGCCTTGGCGGCAGCGATACAGGCCTCCACAAACTCGGGACTGCCGGCCGCATAGACACTGTAATCGGAAAGATCCTGGAACATCTCCGGCAGAATCGCCGGTATCCGGCCCACCAGCCCCTCACCCTGTTCCCGGGTCAGGGTACGCACAAACTTGAAATTGCGGTGCTTCGCCTGCCACAGGGCGAGGCGGCCGGTGTCATAGAGATCCGCATCGGTGGGGGCCGAAAACAGCACCGTCACCGGTTGCCGGTAACCCCGGCTCAGGGCCGCTTCGGCCAGCGCCATGATAGGTGCCAGCCCGGTGCCGGCCGCCAGGCAGAGTACCGGTGTCTCGGCTGCCGGATCGCCGATAAAGGTACCGTAGGGCCCGGACAGTTTGACCCGGTCGCCCACTTTCAGGCTGCCGTGCACCCAGTTACTGATAGCGCCGCCCTCCACCCGGGCGATCTGCAGGGTGATCTCGCCATCCGGCCGGGAGGCGTTGGCGATGGAGTAGGCCCGGGCCGGAACCCGGTTTTCCGGATGGTGCAGCTGTACATACTGGCCGGGCCAGTAACGCAGGGGTTTGCCCACCGGCCGTAGCCGCAGCTCCACAATACGATGGGTGCGCTCGATGCGCTCGACCACCACGAAGGAGACATTCTCCCGGGGTGGGAACAGCTTGGGCTGGGCATCCTCGGTACCCCATTCGATCTCCAGCAGTTCCGACAGCGGCTTGGCCATACACATCAGGCCGAACCCCTGCTCCCGCTCTTCCGGGGCCAGGGCCATATCCAGCACCATACCCTGATCGAACTCCCCCGCCCGGACCTTGATCTTGCATTCGCCACAGGCGCCGGCCCGGCAGTTGTTAGGCAGTGCGTATCCCGCCTTCTCCAGCGCCGAGAGTACGGTCTCTCCCGGCTGGCACTCCACTTCATGGCCGGATGGATATAGTCGGATCTTGTTCATAGGCAAACCATAGAGATAGAAAACCGGGAGGCAAAACCCTCCCGGTAACAGGGAAAAGAATCAGAATATCGGAATGATCTCATCCATATCAACATCCAGTATCTCTTCGCCGGTGATTCCCACTTCAGGGATGGCGGGGAACGGGATATCGTAGCGATCCAGCACACCTTTCAGGTTCAGCATCGCCTTGCGCCAGTTCTCCAGTTTGTCCTCGGTGGCGGGAATGCCGAAACCGGCCTTGCGGGCGGTCTCCTCCGCCTGACGCTGCACGGCGATGAAATCATCCGGCAGATCCCAGAACTCCATGGGGGGTTCGTACAGTACCGCTGAAAGGAACAGGTAGCCGGCCCGGATCTGCTTGGTGATGATGGACTTGTTCTCTTCCTGCAGTCCCGGGTAGTCACGCTCCATCAGGGCCATACAGATGGCCATGTGACGACCTTCGTCACGACCGATATTGCGGAACGCCTCCTGGAACACCTCCTCTTCGCAGCTTTTCGCCATCTGGTGGAAAATGGTGGCGGCGGCGATTTCGCCCATCAGGAAGGAGCTGAACAGCACCGCCAGGCTGTACTTGGGTACCGCCTTCTTGTAGCCGTTCCAGTACCGCCCGCCATTGAAGTAGAGCCACTTGGCATTGCGTTGCAGCTTCCTGCCCAACTCGGTCTTCGGGGTGTAGGTGATGGGATCGGGGTGATCCAGCAGCTTGGTGATGGCCAGGCCACACATCTGCTCATGGTTCTGCTCATCCCGGGTCACCGAGAAGAAACAGCGTCGTACCGGATCCTCTTCGTGATCTTCGTAGGTCTTGATCATGGCTTCGGCAAATACCGGCGGCGCAGAGGCGTCGAATACCGACAGCAGGGTCCACCAGTAGGCGATCGACTCCCGCTCCTCCCAGCTGTACTGATCCGGATCAAAGGTGTCCCAGGGGAGTTTTTCCGGATCCCAGTATTCGCGCTGGGCGGCTTCCCAGACCTCCTGCATCTTGGTGGTTTCACGCACCCAGCTCAGGGGATAGATATTGGGTTGGGGGGTCTCCGGCGGAAACTCCATGGTCTCCGCTAACCGCTCTTTTTCACTCATTTTTATCGCTCCTCGTCTCTCTGATAACCAGGCGGATCGAGCCGCCTGGATAGACAAACCACATGCGACTTGCTGCGCATGGGGGAAACATACCAAGCATTTTTAAATGATACAAATATTTTTTTTATTTTTTTATTTTTGTATCAATTTATTTTCATAAGCCATGTTAAATGCCCTATTTACTGGGACAGCGGGGCGGCCGCAACGTTACCGGACCGCCCCACCAGGGGTCATACCATCTGCTGTTTCGCCACCAGGGTCAGTACGTCATAGGTGGCCACCAGATCCCCATTCTGATTGCGCACCTGACAGTCCCAGCGCACCTCCCCGTAAGCCTCATTCACCCGGGGTACTTTCTGCTTGCAGGTAAAGGTCACCTGGATGGCATCACCGGGATTGAGTGGAGTTAAAAAGCGCAGGTGTTCCAGACCATAGTTGGCCAGAACCGGCCCCGGAGCGGGATCGACAAACAGTCCGGCTGCCGCTGAAACGATGAAATAGCCGTGTGCCACCCGGCCCTCGAAGAAGGGGTTCGCCTTGGCCGCCGCCTCGTCCATGTGGGCATAGAAACGATCCCCGCTGAAATCGGCGAAATGTTCAATATCTTCCAGTGTAATGACGCGCTGATCAGAGACGATACTTTCACCGATACGCAGCTCCTCCAGGCTCTTGCGGAACGGATGCACCGAATCCTCGATGCGCCGGGCACCGGGAATCCACTTGTCGGTGACGGCGGTCAGAATACTGGGTGATCCCTGCAGTGCCACGCACTGCATATAGTGTAGTACACCCCGGATACCGCCCATCTCCTGGCCACCGCCGGCGCGCCCGGGTCCGCCGTGGATCAGGTACGGCAGCGGCGAGCCGTGGCCGGTGGACTCCCGGGCACAGTCGCGGTTGGCGATCAGCATGCGGCCATGCCACGCACCCAGCCCCAGCACCATGGCCCGGGCGAAGTCATCATCATAGGTAAACACGGAACTGACCAGACTGCCCTGCCCCATACCGGCCAGGGCAACCGCCTCATCCACGCCGTCGTAGGGCACCACGGTGCTGACCGGGCCAAACGCCTCGATGTCGTGCACTTCACGATGCTGCAGCGGCTGATCACAATAGAGTAGCACCGGGTTCATGAAGGCACCCTCGCCGGCCGGCGTCTCGTTTGGATCGCCGTAGACGATCTCACAGCTTTTGGCCAACTCGCTGATGCGCCCCCGTACTTCATTGCACTGGTCACCACTGGCCAGGGCACCCATGGTGACACCCTCCTGATCCGGATCACCCACCACCACCTTGGCCAAACGTGCCTTCAGGGCCTCGATCACCGCCGGGGCCAGTTGGCGTGGCACCAGGGCGCGCCGGATGGCGGTACACTTCTGTCCGCACTTCACCGTCATCTCCCGAACCACCTCTTTGACGTAGAGATCAAACTCTTCCGTGCCCGGTTTGGCATCGGGCCCCAGAATAGAGGCGTTGAGGGAATCGGCCTCCATGGTGAAGCGTACCGAGTTATCCAGGATAGCCGGGTGGCGGCGCAACATCTGGCCGGTGGAGGCGGAGCCGGTGAAGGTGACCGCATCCTGGCAGGTGACATGATCCAGCAGGTCACCCACGCTGCCACAGATCAGTTGCAACGAACCCTCCGGCAGGATACCTGATCCGATCATGTGCCGGACCATCAGTTCGGTCAGATAGGCGGTCTGGCTGGCCGGCTTGATAATACAGGGCACGCCGGCGATGAAACTGGGGGCCAGCTTCTCCAGCATACCCCAGCAGGGGAAGTTGAAGGCGTTGATATGGATCGCCACCCCTTCCAACGGCACATGGATATGTTGTCCGACAAAGGTACCTTTGCGGGACAGCATCTCCGGCTGACCATCGATATAGACGTGGCTGTTGGGCATCTCCCGCCGCCCCTTGCTGGAGTAAGCAAACAGGGTGCCGGTGCCGCCTTCGATATCGATCCAGGAGTCGGAACGGGTTGCGCCGGTGTGCCGGGAGAGTGCATAGAACTCCTCCTTGCGCTCCTGCAGATAGAGACCCAACTCCTTCAGTTTATAGGCGCGTTCATGAAAGGTCAGCGCCCGCAACGCCGGTCCACCCACTTCCCGGCCGTAACGCAGCATGGCCTGGAAATCCACCCCCTGGCTGTCGATCTCCGCCACCGGCTCCCCGGTCACCGCGCTGTGCAACACAGTACCCTGCCCCGTCCCCTCTACCCATGCGCCACAGGCATAACTCTTCAAACGCATCGCTCGCTCCTCCGGCCCACCAGGGCCTGCTTTCATGCTGTTGGTTACTTGCTAAAAGTATGGACTGCCGGACCGCTCCGACCACCCCGACTGGGAAAGGGGCTATGCTGACGACAGCGGCTTGCAGTGCTACAGATGGCTGACCGGATAGTAGCCCGTCATCTAAAACGATACAATAAATTATCAATTATTTTATTTTTTGTAGCATTTTAAAACGGAGTTGTGTTAAAACAGGAACCATCATTGGATCATCGCCCGGATACCCGCCCAAGACGGGTAACCCCTGATAAAAACCTTAAAAAACAGGGACAAATTATCCGACGCGATATCCACAGGTGAGGAGAGGAGATGACATGACAGCCTATTCGGACATCCTGCTGGATACGCCCCACAATGGCGTCCAACTGATACGGCTGAATCGGCCCGAGGCCCGTAATGCGTTGCGCAATACCCTGTTGGGTGAGCTGGCCGATGCGCTGCAAAACGCGGCCCGGGATGAGCAGATCAGGGCCGTGGTCATTACCGGATCGGATCAGGTATTCGCCGCTGGTGCGGACATCAAGGAGATGGCGGCACTGGATGCGGTGGGACTCTGGAAAGATCCCCGTCCGACCTACTGGAAGGCTATCCGCACTTTTCCCAAACCCCTGATCGCCTCGGTCAACGGATACTGTCTCGGGGGTGGCATGGAGCTGGCCATGCACGCCGACATCATCATTGCCGGCGAAGATGCCCAATTCGGCCAACCCGAGATCAACCTGGGCATCATCCCCGGCGCCGGCGGCACCCAGCGGTTGATACGGACGGTCGGCAAGGCGCTGGCCATGAGACTGGTCCTCAGCGGCGAGTTCATCCCGGCACGGCAGGCGCTGACCGCCGGCCTGGTAGCGGAAGTGACCCAGCCGGAGCTGACCCTGAAACGGGCTATCGCCCTGGCGGAGAGCATCGCCAGTAAATCACCGGTTGCAGTACGGCTGGCCAAAGAGGCCATTCTGGCCGGCTTTGAGACCTCCCTGAGCCAGGGACTGGAGCTGGAGCGCAAGGCGTTCCTGTTCCTGGCCGCCACCGAAGACCGCCAGGAGGGCATCAACGCCTTTCTGGAGAAACGTCCCCCCCAATTCAAAGGCCAATAACAGAGAGTTCCATGAGTTATCACACCCTACTATTCCAGGTTGAGGCCGGTGTCGCCACCCTGACCCTGAACCGTCCGGAGAGCCTCAACAGCTTCAATACCGAGATGCATGCGGAGATCCGGGATGCACTCAAGCAGGTCCGACAGGACCCGGCCATCCGCTGCCTGCTGCTGACCGGCGCCGGACGCGGCTTCTGCGCCGGCCAGGATCTCAACGACCGGGCCGTGGCGCCGGGCGAGGCGATGCCGGATCTGAGTCGCTCCATCAAACAGAACTACAATCCGCTAGTACACAGCCTGATGAGCCTGGACAAACCGGTGGTCTGCGCCGTGAATGGCGTGGCGGCCGGCGCTGGCGCCAACATTGCCCTGGCTTGTGACATCGTGTTGGCGGCCCGCTCGGCCAACTTCATCCAGGGCTTCTCCAAGATCGGCCTGATTCCCGATTCTGGCGGCACCTGGACCCTGCCCCGACTGGTGGGGCGGGCCCGGGCCATGGGCATGGCCATGCTGAGTAACAAGCTGACGGCGGAGCAGGCGGCCCAGTGGGGACTGATCTGGCAGGTGGTGGATGATGACCAACTGATGGACGAAGCCCACAGCCTGGCCGCCCATCTGGCCACCCAACCCACCAAGGGCCTGGCTCTGACCAAGCGCGCCATCAACGCGGCCGGCGGCAACAGCCTGGAGCAGCAGCTGGAGCTGGAGTGCGACCTGCAATACATCGCCGGCTGCAGCCACGATTATCGGGAAGGGGTCGCCGCCTTCGTCGGCAAGCGCAAACCGGAATTCAAGGGAGAGTGACAGCCATGACCGCCCTCACCCCCGACCAGACCATCGCCGTCATCGGTGCCGGCACCATGGGCGCCGGCATCGCCCAGATCGCTGCGGCTGCCGGCCACCCCACGCTGCTGTTTGATGCCAACCCGCAGGCGGTCGAGCGGGGTATCGAGCAGATCGACGCCGGTCTGAAAAAACGGGTTGCCCGGGGCAAGATGGACGACGCCCGGCGCAGTGCCCTGCTGGCCAACATCACACCCGCCACTCGCCTGGAGGAGCTGGCCGGCGCCGCCCTGGTGGTGGAGGCGATTGTCGAAAATCTGCAGGTCAAACAGGAGCTGTTCGCCCAGCTGGAAGCCCTGTGCGATGCCCGGACCATTCTCGCCACCAATACTTCGTCGCTGTCAGTGACCGCCATCGCCGCCGGGCTGGCACGACCCGGCAACCTGGTGGGTATGCACTTTTTCAATCCGGCTCCGGTCATGAAACTGGTGGAGGTGGTCTCCGGCGTAACCACCAGCCCGACGGCGGCCCGGACCGTGTTCGACACCGCCGCCCAATGGGGCAAGCGACCGGTGTTTGCCAAATCCACTCCCGGCTTCATCGTCAACCGGGTGGCCCGGCCCTTTTATGCCGAAGGGCTGCGTCTGCTGGAAGAGGGGGCCGCTGATGTCGCTACCCTGGATGCCATCATGCGCGAAGCGGGCGGATTCCGCATGGGACCGTTCGAACTGATGGATCTGATCGGTCATGACGTCAACTACGCCGTCACCAACACGGTCTACGCCGGCTTCTATTATGATCCCCGTTTTCTCCCCTCCCTGATCCAGAAAGAGCTGGTGGACGGGGGCCTCTACGGGCGCAAGAGCGGCCAGGGCTTCTACGACTACCGGGAGGGAGCGGCACCGGCAGCACCGAGTGACGCACCATCAGCACCGATGCCCGCCACCATCGAGGTGACCGGCAAACTGGGTATCGCTGAGCCACTGGTGGAACGCTGGAAGCAGGCGGGCATCCGCATCAAGCGCACCGAAGGTAACGGCTGGATCCGTATCGGCCATACCCGCATCGCCCTCACCGATGGCCGCTCGGCCACCCGCCGGGCCGCTACCGATCATCTGCCGGACACCATCCTGTTCGACCTGGCACTGGATTACACCCAGGCGAAACGCTTCGCCCTGGCCCCGGCCGACAACGCCTCTGCCGAGGCCCTGCAACAGGCCACCGGGCTGTTCCAGGCGCTGGGCAACCCGGTCTCGGTAATGGCCGATATCCCCGGCATGGTGGTGATGCGTACCGTCTGCATGCTCGCCAACGAAGCGGCGGATGCGGTGTTCCAGCAGGTGTGTGACGCCGCCGGTGCCGACAGCGCCATGCAGAACGGCGTCAACTACCCGCTCGGCCCGCTGACCTGGGCAGAACGGATCGGCCTGCCCCAGGTGTTGGCGGTGTTGGAGAATCTGCAACAGGCCTATGGCCTGGATCGTTACCGGGTCTCACAGCTGTTGCGCCGCAAGGTCGAAGGTAGCAACACCTTCTATCCCTGAAGCGGACTGACCGACAAACCAGACATAGAGAATGAACATGAACGACGCCTATATCTTTGATGCCATCCGTACCCCCATCGGCCGCTTTGGTGGCGCCCTCTCCAGCGTGCGTGCCGACGACCTGGGGGCCATCCCCCTGCGGGCACTGATGGAGCGCAATCCTGCCGTGGACTGGAACCAGGTGGAGGACGTGATTTTCGGCTGCGCCAACCAGGCGGGTGAGGACAACCGCAATGTGGCCCGCATGTCCGCCCTGCTGGCGGGACTGCCGGTCAACGTGCCCGGCACCACGGTCAACCGTCTGTGCGGCTCCGGGATGGATGCGGTGAGCATGGCGGCCCGCGCCATCAAGACCGGCGAAGCGCAACTGATGATTGCCGGCGGTGTCGAGTCCATGTCCCGGGCACCGTTCGTCATGCCCAAGGCGGACAGTGCCTTCTCCCGCAAGGCGGAGATCTATGACACCACGATCGGCTGGCGCTTCGTCAACCGGCTGATGAAACAGCAGTTCGGCATCGACTCCATGCCGGAGACCGCGGAAAACGTGGCCGAACAGTTCAATATTTCGCGCCAGGATCAGGACGCCTTTGCCCTGCGCAGCCAGCAGCGTACCGGGGCCGCCCAAGCCAGTGGCCGCCTGGCACAGGAGATCGTGCCGGTCACCATCCCACAGCGTAAAGGCGACCCGATTGTGGTGACCGAGGACGAACATCCGCGTCCTGATACCCGGCTGGAGAAACTGGCCAGTCTGCCCACCCCGTTCCGCCAGGGCGGCTCCGTAACCGCCGGTAACGCCTCCGGTGTCAATGACGGCGCCTGCGCCCTGTTACTGGGCTCCAGGCAAGCGGCAGAGCGATTCGGCCTCACGCCCAGGGCACGGGTGGTGGCGGCCACGGCGGTGGGGGTGGAACCCCGCATCATGGGCTTCGGCCCGGCACCCGCTACCCGCAAGCTGCTGCAGATGACCGGTCTGACCATTGAACAGATGGACGTGATTGAACTGAACGAGGCGTTCGCCGCCCAGGGACTGGCGGTGCTACGGGACCTGAGGGTGGCGGACGACGCCCCTCACGTCAATCCGAACGGCGGTGCCATCGCTCTGGGACACCCCCTCGGCATGAGCGGGGCACGGCTGGTCACCACCGCGATGTACCAGCTGCAGCAGACCGGTGGACGTTACGCCCTCTGCACCATGTGTATCGGCGTCGGCCAGGGCATCGCCCTGATCATTGAACGGGTTGAGGACTGAAGCGACGCAGTGCGACAGCCAGCCGACGCGGCGAAACCCTTAACAAAAGCAGACCGATTTAAAAACAACATTATCCGGGCAGGCGCCGCCAGCGACCTGAATAACACCAACAACACCCGGTCATGACAGAGATGAGAGGAGTGTGATTATGAACGACCCACGGGCCGCACTGGAACCGATTGAAAAAGCCAGCCTGGATGAGTTACGAAGCCTCCAACTGGAGCGACTGAAGTGGTCCCTGAAGCACGCCTACGACAACTCGCCCTTTTACAAGGCGCGTTTTGATCAGGCCGGCGTACATCCGGATGACCTGCAGAATCTCTCCGACCTGAGTCGTTTTCCGTTCACCCACAAGCAGGACCTGCGGGACAACTACCCGTTCAACATGTTCGCGGTACCGAAACAGAAGGTAGTGCGGGTGCATGCCTCCAGCGGCACCACCGGCAAGGCGACCGTGGTCGGCTATACCCAGAATGATATCGACACCTGGGGCAACGCGGTGGCCCGCTCCATCCGCGCCGCCGGGGGCCGACCCGGTGACACCTGCCATATCGCCTACGGTTACGGACTCTTTACCGGTGGACTGGGCGCCCATTACGGTGCCGAACGGCTCGGCTGTACCGTTATCCCCATGTCCGGTGGCCAGACCGAGAAACAGGTGCAGCTGATCAGTGACTTTGAACCCCGCATCATCATGGTCACCCCCTCCTACTTCCTCAATATCATCGACGAGATGGAGCGCCAGGGACTCGACCCGAAATCCAGCTCCCTGGAGATCGGCATCTTCGGCGCAGAGCCCTGGACCAACGCCATGCGCCAGGAGATGGAAGAGCGTATGGGCATCGATGCGGTGGATATCTACGGCCTCTCCGAAGTGATCGGTCCCGGGGTGGCCCAGGAGTGCGCCGAGACCAAGGATGGCCTGACCATCTGGGAAGACCTGTTCTACCCGGAGATTATCGACCCGGAGAGCGGCGAAGTGCTACCGGACGGTGAACCGGGCGAACTGGTATTCACCTCCCTGACCAAGGAGGCACTGCCGATGATCCGTTATCGTACCCGGGATCTGACCCGGCTGCTGCCCGGCACCGCCCGCACCATGCGCCGCATGGACAAGATCACCGGCCGCTCTGACGACATGATGATCATCCGGGGGGTGAATGTGTTCCCGACCCAGATCGAGGAGATCATTCTCACCATGCCGCAGTTGACCGCCCATTATCAGCTGGAACTGTATCGGGACGGCCACCTGGATAAGCTGAAAGTTTTTGTCGAGCAGAAGCCCGATGCGGGCCTGGATCGCCAACAACGTGATACGCTAGCCAAGACCCTGTGGCATAAAATCAAATCCTATGTGGGCATCAGTACCCAGGTCACGGTCTGTGAACCGGGCCAGGTGGACCGCTCACAGGGCAAGGCACAACGGGTGGTTGATAATCGCCCCAAAGATGACGTTCTGATGGAGACGGCCAACAAGGTCTCCAGCGGAGCCGCATGAACCCGACCCCGGCCTCCCGCTTGATGCGGCCACCGGCCGGGGGTTAATAAATGTTGCAGACCATGTATCTGCAATCTGTGCACAGCAAAGCGAGTGAAATCGAGGAGAGAGGATAATGAAATCAACAAAACTGGCATCCACCCTGGCCATCGGCGCACTACTGACCCTGGGGGCCGGGCAGGCTTCGGCGGCGGAGCCGATCCGTATTGGTACTTTTCTGTCGGTGACCGGGCCGGCATCGTTTCTGGGCGATCCGGAGCTGAAGACCCTGCAGATGTATATCGAGAACATCAACGCCAAGGGTGGTGTGGATGGTCGCCCGGTGGAGCTGGTGCACTACGACACCGGCGGTAATGCCAAGGAGGCGGTCAACTTCGCCAAGCGCCTGATCCAGAAGGACAAGGTGGATGTCATCGTGGGCGGTTCCACCTCCGGCTCCAGCCTCTCGGTGATGCCGCTGGTCGAGCGCGCCAAGATCCCCTTTATCTCCCTGGCCGGCTCCATCAAGATCATCGACCCGGTACAGAAGTGGACCTTCAAGACCCCCCACACCGACCGCATGGCCGCCCAGAAGATCTACGAGGATATGCAGAAGCGCGGCATCACCAAGGTGGCCCTGATCAGCGGCAACGGCGGTTTTGGCAAGTCCGGCCGTGCCCAGAGCCTGGCCATGGCACCCAACTATGATATCGAGATCGTCGCCGACGAGCAGTACGGCGCCAAGGATACCGATATGACCGCCCAGCTCACCAAGATCCGCGACACCGACGCCCAGGCGATCCTCAACTTCGGCTTCGGTTCCGGTCCGGCGATTGTCACCAAGAACGTGCGTCAGCTCGGCATCACCCTGCCGCTCTACCAGTCCCACGGCGTCGCCTCCAAGAAGTTCATCGAGCTGGCCGGTGACGCGGCCGAGGGCGTACGCCTGCCCGCCGCTGCACTGCTGGTGGCCGAGAAGCTGCCCCAGAGCGATCCCCAGCGGCCGGTACTGCTCGGTTACAAGAACCTCTACGAGGGCAAGTACGGTGATGTCTCCACCTTCGGCGGCCACGCCTATGACGGCCTCATGATCGCCCTGGAGGCGATCGATCGCGCCGACTCCACCGACAAGGCCAAGGTGCGTGACGAGATCGAGAAGACCACCAACTTCCCCGGCACCGGCGGCGTGTTCACCATGAGTCCCACCGACCACCTGGGTCTGGGGCTGGACGCCTTCCAGATGCTGGAGATCAAAAACGGCGACTGGACCATCGTCAACTGAGTCCGGCGGGCGGCCCGGTGTGACCGGGCCGTCCACCGTCCGCCCGTGGCGGATGGGCCCGACACGCAACCCGTTCAAAAACCCGGGAGTAGCGCCACCTCACCGCCCTGTCAACCGGCAGCGGTACGGCTGGACAGCTTCCCCGACACAGGATTTCTCGGATGTTCGATCAGATCCTCCAGTTTCTGCTTACCGGCATCACCGTCGGCTCCACCTATGCCCTGGTGGGACTCGGTTTTGCCATTATCTATAACGCCTCGGATGTGGTGAACTTCTCCCAGGGGGAGTTCGTCATGATCGGTGCCATGAGCGCGGTGGCGCTCTCTGCCGGCGACAGCGGTCTGCCCCTGTGGGCCGCCGCCCTCGGTGCGGTACTGATCACCACCCTGGTGGGTATGGCGCTGCAGCGCTTCGCCATCGCCCCGGCCCGGGGCGCCTCGGTGGTCACCACCATCATCATCACCATCGGCGCCTCCATCTTCCTGCGCGGCGTGGCCCTGCTGGTGTGGGGCAAGGATCTGTTCGCCCTGCCGCCGTTCTCCGGTGATGCACCGATCCAGGTCGGCAACGCCACCGTGCTGCCCCAGAGTCTCTGGGTCATGGGCGGTGCCGCCGTGCTGGTGTTCGGTGCCCAGCACTTCTTCACCCACACCACCCTGGGCAAGGCGATCCTCGCCTGCTCCTGCAACAAGACCGCCGCCCACCTGGTGGGGATCAACGTCAGCATCATGCTGCTGGTCGCCTACGGCCTCTCCGCCGCCCTCGGCGCCATGGCCGGGATCCTGGTGGCACCGATCACCTTCGCCTCCTATGACACCGGTGTCATGCTCGGCCTGAAGGGCTTCTCCGCCGCCATCCTCGGCGGTATGGGCAACCCCATGGGGGCGGTCGCCGGTGGCCTGCTGCTGGGCCTGATCGAGTCCCTCTCCGCCGGCCTTATCTCGTCCGGTTACAAGGATGCGATCGGCTTTATCATCCTGCTGCTGGTGCTGTTCTTCCGCCCCAGCGGCCTGTTCGGCAAAGCGTCCGTGGAGCGGGTATAACCATGAAGCGCCTGAGCGGATTGTTTCTTCTGGCGGTGGCCATCGTGGTGCTGCCGATCATTTTTCCCGATAACTATTTTGTCACCGTGGTCGGCGTCTCGGCCGGGCTGCACGCCATCCTCGCCGTCAGCCTCAACCTGCTGATGGGCTATGCCGGCCAGATCTCCCTGGGCCATGCCGCCTTCTTCGGCATCGGCGCCTACAGCTCGGCCATTCTGACCACCCGCTACGGCTGGAACCCCTGGCCGAGCCTGCTGGTCGGCCTCGCCTTCACCGGCACCCTGGCCTACATCGTGGCGCGCCCGATCCTCAAGCTCAAGGGCCACTACCTGGCCATGGCCACCCTGGGCCTGGGCATTATCGTGCACATCTTTATTGTCCAGCTCGGCTGGCTCACCGGCGGGCCGGATGGCCTGGGGGGTATCCCCACCCTCTCCCTGTTCGGCTGGACGGTGGACAGTGACGAGCGCTGGTATATGGTGATTGGCGGGTTGCTGCTGCTGGTGGTGTGGCTGGCGCTGAACATCATCGATTCCCGCAGCGGCCGCGCCCTGCGCGCCCTGCACGGCTCCGAGGTGGCGGCCGAGATGATGGGTATCAACACCGCCGCCACCAAGACCGGCGTGTTCGTGCTCGCCGCCCTGATCGCCGCCCTGGCCGGCAGCGTGTTCGCCCACCAGCAGGCCTTTGTCAGTCCCGACTCGTTCAGCTTTGCCTTCTCCATCGAGCTGGTCACCATGGTGGTACTGGGCGGCATGGCCTCCACCTACGGCGCCGTGCTCGGCGCCATTATCCTCACCTTCCTGCCCGAGCTGCTGGTGGTGTTCGAGGATTACGAGGTGATGATCTTCGGCGCCATCCTGATGGGCATGATGATCTTCCTGCCCCAGGGCCTGTTCGTCGGCCTGCTGGAGCTGTTGCGCAAGCTCATCCGTCGCTCCCGGCCGGCCAACCTCTCTACTCCACAGAAGGAGGATCCCCATGGCGCTGCTTGAGGTCCAGGATCTGACCATCTCCTTTGGCGGTGTGACCGCCATTGCCGATCTCCACTTCGAGGTCCCGGAGAGCCAGGTCTATGCGGTGATCGGTCCCAACGGGGCCGGCAAGACCACCCTGTTCAACATGCTCTCCGGCATCTACCGGCCCAACGAGGGGAGTATCCGTTTCCAGGGCCAGGAGATCGTCGGCCGCCGGCCCCACCAGGTGGCCCGGATGGGTATCTCCCGTACCTTCCAGAACCTGCAGATGTTCTTCAACATGAGCGTGCTGGATAACGTCAAGGTGGGCTGTCATCTGCGCACCCACAGCCGGCTCTGGAGTGCCGCCCTGCGCCTGCCCAACATCCGCCGCGAGGAGCGCCAGGCCGAGGAGTGGGCTCGGGAGGCGCTGGTGTTCTGCGGCCTGGAGGCCTATATCGACCAGCCTGCCGATGCCCTCTCCTACGGGGTGTTGAAGCGGGTCGAGATCGCCCGCGCCCTGGCCGCCCGGCCCAGGCTGCTGCTGATGGACGAGCCGGCCGCCGGGCTCAACGATACCGAGACGGTGGAGATGCGCGAGCTGATCCGCCGCATCAGCCAGACCGGGGTCAGCGTGCTGCTGGTGGAGCACAACATGGGGCTGGTGATGCAGGTCTCCGACCGCATCCTGGTGATCGATTATGGCAGTCGCCTGGCCGAGGGGCTGCCGCAGGAGATACAGAACAACCCGAAGGTGATCGAGGCCTATCTGGGTGGGGAGGTGCAGTATGCCGTCTGAGGCCCTGTTACAGGTAACCGAACTGACCGCCCATTATGGACCGATCCAGGCCCTGCACGGCATCTCCCTGGAGGTGAAGCCGGGTGAGCTGGTGGCCATGGTGGGCGCCAACGGTGCCGGCAAGACCACCCTGCTGCACACCCTCTCCAACGTGCACAAGGCGAGCGGCGGCAGCGTGATCTTTGATGGGCAGGAGATCACCCGCACCGCGCCGCACAAGATCGTCCAGGCCGGTATCTGTCATATCCCCGAGGGGCGTCAGGTGTTCGCGCCGCTGAGTGTGGAGGATAACCTGCTGCTGGGCAGTTTTACCCGGCGCAAGGAGAAGGCCTGGGTGGCCGAGGAGCTGGAGCGGATCTACCAGCTGTTCCCGATCCTGCAGGAGAAGCGCCGCCAGGCGGCCGGTACCCTGTCGGGGGGGCAGCAGCAGATGCTGGCCATGGGCCGGGCGCTGCTGGGCCGGCCCAAGCTGCTGTTGCTCGATGAGCCCTCCATGGGGCTGGCGCCGCTGCTGGTGGCGGAGATCTTCCGGGTGGTACGCGAGCTCAATGAGCGGGGCGTGACCATCCTGCTGGTGGAGCAGAACGCCAAGGCGGCGCTCGGCATCGCCGATCGCGGCTATGTGCTGGAGACCGGCCGGGTGGTACTGAGTGCCGCTGCCGACGAACTGCTGGCCGATGAGGCGGTGCAGAAGGCCTACCTGGGCCACTGATAAACGATGGCCCGGGCCAGCCGGGTGATTAACAAGACCGAGGTTGAAGACGCTATGTATGTGGAACAGATCATGACCCGCGCCGTGGATACCGTGACGGCCGATATGAAGCTCAGCCATGCGGCCCAGGTGATGCGGGAGAAGAGCCGGCGTTATCTGCCGGTGGTGGATGACAAGAACCACCTGGTGGGGCTGTTCAGCCAGAAGGAGCTGGATCGGGCCGAGCCCTCCGCCATCACCACCCTGTCGGTGGGCGAGGTGAACTATCTCACCGCCAAGATCACGGTCGGTGAGCTGATGGTGCGGGAGGTGATCACCTGCGCCCCCGATACCCTGGTGGAGGATGCGGGCCGGCTGATCCGGGACCGGCGCATCGGCAATCTGCCGGTGATCGACAACGGCGAGCTGGTCGGGGTGGTCAGTGAGACCGATATCCTGGACTTCTTCCTGGATGTGATGGGCTGCGGGATGGACAACGCCACCCGCATCGCGGTCAGCCTGCCCAACCGGGCCCGCGCCCTCGGCAGCCTGCTGCATGAGATCAACGACGCCGGCGGCTATATCGCCACCGTGGTGTCACCCGTCTCCCAGATGAGCAGCCCCAAACGGGTCGCCATCGTGCGCTATACCGCTGAACAGCCGCAGCAGGTCGATGAGACTCTGCGCCAGCAGGGTTACACCTTACTCTCGGAAAAACTGCCACAGCGGTAACTTTATAATCAGCCGCCGTCTCCTATGGAACGGTATCCTTTGCAACAGAAAGGGCTTGGTCATCCCAGCCCCCACGTTTTAGAATAGGGTCTTTATGTCGACAGAAACAGCACAGCAAGCCGAGCGGATCGGCCACTGGATGGAGCAGCAGGACAAGTTTGCCCGGCTGCTGGGTATCAAACTGGAAGCAGCCAGCCCGGGTTACGCCCGCGCCTCCCTGACCGTGCGGCCGGACATGCTCAACGCGGTTCAGGTCACCCAGGGCGGCGTCACCTTCACCCTGGCGGATTTCGCCTTTGCGGTCGCCTCCAATTCCCACGGCATCACATCGCTGGCCCTGTCGACCCAACTCAGTTTCCCCGGGACGAGCCGTGAAGGTGACCGGTTGATCGCCGAAGCCCGGGAAGAGAATTCAACCAAACGCACCGGTCTCTACACGGTGGAGGTGCGAACCGCTGAAGGTCGCCTGGTGGGACTGTTCAGCGGTACGGTGTTCCGTCGATCCGACCTGGTTGCCGACTGGATGGAGAAAAATGCTGATCCCGGAGGATAAAAAATGATACTGCATTCCGATTTTGAAACCATGCCCAGGGAAGAGCTGGAAGCACTCCAGCTGAAGCGCCTGAAAGCGACGGTGGAGCGCTGTTATCACACGGTTAAATTTTATCGGAATGCGATGGATGAGCTGGGGGTAAAACCCGAACACATCAAGAAGTTGAGTGATGTCAGCCATCTCCCTTATACCAAGAAGGAACACCTGCGGGAGAACTATCCGTTTGGCCTGTTCGCCGTTCCTACAGAACAGGTGGTGCGGGTACACGCCTCCTCCGGCACCACGGGCAAACCTACCGTGGTGGGTTACACCAAACGGGATATCCGCACCTGGAGCCAACTGGTGGCGCGCTGCCTCTCCGCCGCCGGTCTGCATGCCGGGGACCGGCTGCACAACGCCTATGGCTACGGCCTGTTTACCGGTGGTCTGGGCCTGCACTTCGGCGGTGAAGAGCTGGGCGTCATGGTCACTCCGATGTCAGGCGGCCAGACCCAGAAGCAGCTCATGCTGCTGCAGGATTTTGCCCCCACCGCCATCAGCTGCACCCCCTCCTATGCCCTGAATCTGGCCGAGGCTGCCGAAGAGATGGGCGTCAATATCCGTAAACTGCCGCTCCGGGTCGGTATCCACGGCGCCGAGCCCTGGACCGAGGAGATGCGCTACGAACTGGAGTCCCGTCTCGGTATCGATTGCGTCGATATCTACGGCCTCTCCGAGGTGATGGGGCCGGGCGTCGGCAACGAGTGTATCGAGGCCAAGAATGGCCTGCACATCTGGGAGGATCACTTCCTGGTGGAGTGTGTTGACGTGGATACCGGCAAGCCGGTTCCCTACGGCGAGGAGGGTGAAATCGTCTTCACATCCCTGACCAAAGAGGCGTTCCCCATTATCCGATACCGCACCCGGGACATCTCGGTGCTGGACAAGGCGCCGTGCAAGTGTGGCCGTACCCACGTGCGCATGCAACGCATCACCGGTCGCAGCGACGACATGCTGATCATCCGCGGCGTCAATGTCTATCCGACCCAGGTTGAGGCGATACTGATGCAGAGTGAAATCCTGTCGCCCTTCTACCAGATCGAACTGTTCCGCGAAGGCAGTATGGACTCCATGGTGGTCAACGTGGAGGGCAGTCCCCCACTGATGGAGCAGCCCCAGGAAGCCCGGGACCGCACCGCCGCCAAGGTGGTGCGTGACATCAAGGACTTCATCGGTGTCTCCTGTAAAGTGGTGATCAAGGGCGTGGGCGAGCTGCCGCGCTCCGAGGGCAAAGCGGTTCGGGTGATCGATCACCGGAAAAAGTAACGCTATCCCACTTTATAGTAATATAGTGCGATTCCAGGGGGCTGGCCGATGTGGCAGCCCCTGTTGTTTCAAGTGTCAGAGGTGAATATTGTGAGTGCAGTCCCCCCATTGAGCGAATCGAACCGGCGCTTCATGTCGGGAAATGAGGCCATAGCGCGCGGGGCCTGGGAAGCCGGCTGTAATCTCGCCGCCGCCTACCCCGGCACCCCGTCGACCGAAATTCTGGAGTATGCAGCCCATTACCCGGAGATGTACACCGAATGGTCGGTGAACGAAAAGGTCTCCCTGGAAGTGGCCATCGGCGCCTCACTGGCGGGCAGCCGCGCCCTCTGCGCCATGAAGCATGTGGGACTGAATGTGGCCTCGGACGCCCTGATGAGCCAGACCCTGGCCGGCGTCGGGGCCGGACTGGTGATCGCGGTAGCCGATGACGTGGGCCTCTCCTCTTCGCAGAATGAGCAGGACTCCCGCTTCTGGGGCCGCTTTGCCCATGTGCCGGTACTGGAACCGGCCGATACCCAGGAAGCCTATGAATTCGTCCGGCGCGGATTTGAGCTGTCCGAACAGTTCAACACCCCGGTTATCCTCCGTCTGACCACCCGGATCTGTCATGTAAAAGGCGTGGTCAACCTGGGGCAACGGCAGGAGATAAGCCGCAACGAAGGGTTCGTCAAGGACCCGGCGCGCCTGATCATGACCCCCGGCGTGGCCAAAAAGCGCCTGCCCATGATGTTCGAACGGGACGAGGAAGTTCAGCGGCACAGTGAAGCCAGTGAACTGAACTTCATCCAGGCCGGCAGTGACCGGCGGGTCGGCTTTGTCACCTCGGGACCGACCTATATGCACGTCAGAGAAGCATTCCCGGATGCACCACTGATCAAACTCGGCCTCAGCTACCCGGTACCCTTCGACAGGATCCGGCAATTGGCGGATCAGGTGGACCAGCTGGTCGTGGTTGAAGAGGTGGAACCCCTGCTGGAGACCGAGCTGAAGGCGGCCGGTATTGAACTGCTGGGCAAGGAGATACTGCCGCGCATCGGGGAGCTCTCCCCCAATGTGCTGCGTCCGGCCATCGCCGGGCTGCTGGGCGAGGAAGTTGTGGAGGAGGCTCCGGTCAAACCACCGGTGGAGATCAAGCCACCGGCACCACGTATCGATCCGGCCACCGGTATCAACGTGTTCCCCCGCCCCCCCACCATGTGCGTGGCCTGTCCGCACCTGGGCATCTACTACTGCCTGTCGAAAATCCGCAACACCACCATCTCCGGTGATATCGGCTGCTACACCCTGGGTGCCGGGCACCCCTGGAACGCCCTCGACACCACCATCTGCATGGGCGCCTCCATGGGTATCGCCCACGGACTGGACAAGGGACGGGTCGAGGCGGACAAGGACAAGAAAGTGATCGCGGTGATCGGCGACTCCACCTTCATGCACATGGGCATGCAGGGACTTCTCGACATCACCTATAACAAGGGTAATGTCACCATCCTGCTGCTGGATAACCGGGCGGTGGGCATGACCGGTGGCCAGGACAATCCGGCCAGTGGCCGGGATATCCACGGCGAGGAGGCGATGCAGGTCGATTTCCGCAAGCTGTGCGAAGCCCTGGGGGTCAAGCCGGAACGGATCCACGAGGTGAACCCCTACGAACTGCCCACCCTGTTCACCGCACTGCGGCAGGAGGTGAAAGTTCCCGAGCCATCGGTCATCATCACCAATCAGCCCTGTGTGCTGGTGGACCATTACGGTGCCCAACCGGCTCTGACCGTGGACGATGACAAGTGTACCGGATGCGGAAACTGTCTGGACATCGGCTGCCCGGCGATCCTGGTAACCCGTCGCGAAACCGTGGTGAAACCCAACGGCAGCGAGAAGGAGCTGGCCTTCGTGAAGATCGACAGCGGCGCCTGCACCGGCTGCGATCTCTGTCCCAAGACCTGCGGCCCGGACGCCATCGTGCCACTGGCGAACTATGTCCGGCAGTGATACAGGGCCTTTAATGAATCCGTTTATCAGAACTGAGTACCTATTGTGAGCGAAAACAAAATCACCAATATCCTGGTGGCTGGCATCGGCGGTCAGGGTGTCATGACCGCTGCCGAAATCCTCTCCCAGACCGCCCTTGCCCAGGGCTTTGATGTTAAAAAGACCGAAGTGGCGGGCATGGCACAGCGGGGTGGCGTGGTGACTTCCCATGTGCGCTTCGGCAGCCAGGTGCTGTCCCCCGCCATCCCCCCTGGCGAGGCCGATATCCTGGTGGGGTTTGAGCCGGCCGAGGCACTGCGCTGGTGCAGCCATCTGCGTCCCGAAGGGGTGATCATGATCAACACCACGCGCCAGGAACCGCCGGTGGTGAGCCTCGGGCTGTACGACTACCCTGAGGATCCGGTAGGGGAAATCACCAACACCGGTATCGAGTGCCACGCCTTTGATGCCGGTGCCATCGCCCGCGAGCTGGGTAACTTCAAACTGGTCAACACGGTCATGCTGGGCGCCATCTCCGAACTGCTGCCGTTCTCTGCGGAAGTGCTGAAGGCGGAAATCCTGGACCGTTTCCGGGGCCGCAAGCCAACTCTGGTGGATATCAACGAGAAGGCCTTCGAACTGGGTCGTCAGGCTGCTGCGGACAACTAGTCCACGGGGCATCGGCAGTCCCAGCATAAGTTCAACCTGACACAACCCTGGACAGGGCATCCCGCTCCCCGGTAACCCGCCTTACCGGCCGGAGCGGTGGCCCGATTCCACCTCCGCACTCCCCAAGGTGAGCAATTTCCGCTATGCTGCCCGCTGTACTGATCCGGCCGGTCCCGTACCAGCCGCTCCACCCGAATCCCGAGTCACACAGATGAATCACTGGCACCCCGAATCCTGGCAGGATAAACCCGCCAAACAGCAGGCCCACTACCCTTCACTGGAGGCCCTCAACGAGACCCTGGCGCAACTGGCCCAGTTGCCGCCGCTGGTCACCTCCTGGGAGATCGAGGCACTGAAGGAGAAGTTGGCGGCGGCGGCCCGGGGCGAAGCGTTCCTGTTGCAGGGCGGCGACTGTGCGGAGAACTTCAGCGACTGCAATTCACAGATCGTCACCAACAAACTGAAGATCCTGTTGCAGATGAGCCTGCTGCTGATCCATGGCCTGAGCAAGCCGGTCATCCGGGTCGGCCGGATCGCCGGGCAGTTCGCCAAGCCGCGCTCTGCCGATACCGAGACCATCAACGGGGTGACCCTGCCCAGCTATCGGGGCGATCTGGTCAATGGACCGGAGTTCACCCCGGAAGCCCGCACCCCCGATCCGGTACGACTGCTGCGTGGCTATGGCCGGGCCGCCATGACCCTGAACTTCATCCGGGCCCTGTCCGACTGCGGCTTTGCCGATCTGCACCATCCGGAGAACTGGGATCTGGACTTCATGAGCCACTCTCCCCTGGCCAAGGAGTACCGCCAGGTGGTTGAAGAGCTGTCCCACTCGCTCAAGTTCATGGAGACCCTGGGCAGCGCCAGGAACAGTGACCTGAACCGGGTACAGTTCTTCACCAGCCACGAAGGGCTGCATCTGCATTACGAACAGTCCCTGACCCGCCAGGTACCCAATCGCAGCGGTTATTACAACCTCTCCACCCACCTGCCCTGGATCGGCTTCCGCACGGCGGCCACCACCGATGCCCACATCGAATATTTCAGCGGCATTCAGAACCCGGTCGGAGTGAAGGTCGGACCGGGCATGTCCAGCCAGTGGATTCAGGAGCTGGTGGAGCGGCTCAATCCACACAGTGAAGAGGGCAAGTTGCTGTTCATTCACCGCTTTGGCGTGAACAACATCGCCGAAGGTCTGCCGCCGCTTATCCAGGCGGTAAAACGTACCGGGCGACCGGTGCTCTGGGTCAGCGACCCGATGCACGGCAATACCGAGTCGACCCAAAACGGCTACAAAACCCGCCATTTCGACAACATTCTCTCCGAGCTGGAGCAGGCGATCGAAATCCACCGTAGTGAAGGTACGATTCTGGGCGGAGTCCACTTCGAACTGACCGGTGATGATGTGACCGAGTGCATCGGTGGTGCCCGGGGGCTGGATGAGGCCGGCCTGAAACGGGCCTATAAGACCCAGGTCGACCCGCGTCTCAATTACGAACAGGCGTTGGAGATGGCGCTGGCGATAACCCACAAGATGGGGCGTCGCTAGGGGCTGCCCCCTTATGGGGCATAAACCGCTCCCTCTCCAAACCCACTTTCGGCTATCTCCGGATAAAAAAACAGGCCGCGTTGAGAATTCTCAATGCGGCCTGTTCAGCTTCTGTGATCAAATGCGTCCCATGGTCAGGGTGGTGGACCGAAGGCAGTATCGAAGTAGCGTGACCACTCTGATCAACTCCTCCTTTTGGATTAGGGCCGCAACCTCCTTGCGGCCTTTTTTTTATCCCGAAAACCGCGGCCGGTCCCACCCCGGTGAGCGTGCCGCTCCAGCTCAGTCGGCCTGGGGCCTGATCCGGGCCGGCAATACATCCTTCAGTTTCTCGGCCATACTGCGCAGTAGCTTTTCATTGGTCTCCCAGTCGATACAGGCATCGGTCACCGAGACACCGTACTTCAGTTGACTGAGATCGTCGGGGATCGGCTGGTTGCCGAACTCCAGGTTACTCTCCAGCATCATGCCGGTGATCGAGCGGTTGCCCTCCAGCACCTGGTTCACCACGTTCTCCGCCACCAGCGGTTGCAGCTCCGGTTTTTTACTGGAGTTGCCGTGGCTGCAATCGATCATGATGTTGAGCGGCAGGCCGGCCTTTTTCAGCGCCTCTTCGCAGAGCGCCACATTGACCGAATCGTAATTGGGACCGCTGTTGCCGCCGCGCAGAATCACGTGTCCGCAGACGTTGCCCTTGGTCTTGATGACCGTCACTTCGCCCTTCTGGTTAATGCCCAGAAAACTGTGTGGATGGGCCACCGACTCCAGGGCATTGATCGCCACCGCCAGGCCACCATCGGTGCCATTCTTGAAGCCCACCGGCATGGAGAGCCCGGAGGCCATCTCCCGATGGGTCTGGGATTCGGTGGTGCGTGCACCGATCGCCGCCCAGGAGAAGAGATCACCCAGGTACTGGGGATTGAACGGATCCAGCGCCTCGGTGGCCACCGGCAGGCCCAGTTCGGCCAGCCAGACCAGCAGCTCCCGCGCCTTGTGCAGCCCCTCTTCGATACGGAAACTGTCATCCATGTACGGATCGTTGATCAGCCCTTTCCAGCCAACCGTCGTGCGGGGCTTCTCGAAATAGATACGCATGACGATGTAGAGCGTATCGGCCAACTCGTCATGCAGTTTTTTCAGGCGCAGGGCATACTCCTTGGCAGCCTCCACATCGTGAATGGAGCAGGGACCGGTAACCACCAGCAGGCGATGATCCTGGTGGTCAAATATCCGCTTGATGGTCTGCCTGCCCTCGGTGACGTTGCGCTCACCCTCTGGCGACAGGGGCAGACGACGCTTCAGTTCGATGGGTGAGATCAGCACCTGCTCGGAAAGCAGGTTGGTATTGGTCAGGCTGTCTTTGAACATGTCGGGGCTCGGTTGTACAAACAAAAGGGGTTGGAAGAATAGGAAATTTGCCCGCCTTTTGCCACCTCTGCCGAACAGAATCTGCTGCGCATGCAACAAAAAGCATTGAAACAGCGCCATAGTATCAGAATTAAAGCGGTTCGGGCGGCTACCCGCACTGCCCGGGTGGGATCAGCGGCCGGAGGTGGATGACAGCAGAGATCCCTCTCCGGTGTTATCCAGCGCCTTAGCGCTCCATCACATCCACTACCCGACCACCGGTAATCTGCTTGAGCTGTTCGAACGTCAGCGGCACGCCCGATGCGTCATTGCCCGCCGCCGGGTAGACCAGCGGATATTCGGCCAGTCCCTGGTCCAGCAGTATCTCCGCCCCCTCCACGCCGAACGGGCAGACACCGCCGGGCCGGAAACCGGTTACCGCCTCGGTCTCCTCCACCCGGGCCATGCGCACCTTGGTGCCGGTTTCGGTTTTCATCTTTTTGCTGCAGACCCGCAGGTCGCCCGGGCAGACGGCCAGGTAGTAGTTGCCGTTTTTGCCCTTGAACAGCATCGACTTGGCGATCTGTCCCACCGCCACGCCGATCCGTTCCGCCGCCCGTTCCGAGGTGGGCGTGCTGCCCGGTTCAAACTCCAGCGCCGTCAACCCATGTTGGTCCAAAATAGTACTGACTCTGTCCGGTATCATGGCTGATTCATCTGCTCCTGTTGCTGTTCTACAAATACCATCAACTCCGGGAAGAAATACCGGAACTCCTGTGCCAGTTCGGCGTAATGCCGACGCACCTCTACCATCGCCCCACCCAGCTGATTCGGCCTGCGTAGCCGGCCGGACATACGCTGGTAGACCCGTTCGATCATGGCCAGCTCCCGGTAGGAGCCGAACCAATCCTCCTGTTGCATGCGCGGCACCAGGGCGGCCAGCTGTTCCGGCAGTTCATCCCGGCGCGCCAGCAGCAGTCGATAGATATCCCGGATGAAAGCGTGTCGATCCAGGTCGCTGAACTCGTACCAGTAGCGGCTGAGAAAATGGTCGTACAGTATATCAAGGATGATGCCGCTGTAGCGCCGATAGGGCGCCGCGATACGTTGTCTGCTGCGTACCACTGCGGGGTGATTATCGGTGAAGCTGTCCACCTGGCGATGCAGGGCGATCCCCCGCATCACGCCCGGGGTGTAAATCCGGGAGAGGGTCTGCAGACGCCCCCGGGTAAAGTCGGCAATCAGACTGCCGAGCTGCTCATCCGGATCGGCCGACGAGAGAAACAGGTGTGCCAGGTAGTTCAAGACGGCAAACCGGCGCTCAACAGCACGACACAGCCAGCGCATATTCCACCACGCTGGCCATCCCCACAAGCCGATCAGAATTTACCGGAACCATCATCGCTTTACTTTAGCAACAGTTTGAGCGATCATTCAATTAACATATTTGAACGATCGTTCAATTTATCACATTCCCACCAGGAGAAGACCATGGGACTACAGCAGCAGCTCGAAGAACAGAAAAAAAGCACCGTTAACAAAGCCTCCCCCGAGACCATCCAGACCATGCTGCAGGCCACTGCCGAGCTGAAGGCGTCAGGGATTGAGAACCGCGCCCTCGCCGCCGGTGACCGGGCACCGGCCTTCAGGCTGCCCAATGCCAACGGGGAGACCATTCGCCTGACCGACCTGCTGGATCGCGGCCCTGTGGTGCTGAACTTCTATCGGGGTGGCTGGTGCCCTTACTGCAACTTGGAACTGGCCGCCCTGCAAGCGGAATTGCCCAACATTCAGGCCCTGGGAGCTTCACTGATAGCCATCACCCCGGAGCAACCGGACAGGGCGACCGAGACCAGCACACGACACCAGCTTGAGTTCGAGGTGTTAAGCGACCGGGGCAACCGTGTAGCAAGACAGTTCGGCCTGGTGTTCACCCTGCCGGAATCGATTCGCGCCATCTATGCCAGCTTCGGTACCGATCTGCCAGCCTACAACGGGGACGACCGTTTTGAGCTGCCCCTGCCAGCCACCTATGTAATCCGGCCGGACGGCACCATCAGCTACGGGTTTGTGGATGCCGATTACACCCGGCGCATGGAACCGGCAGACATTATCCAGGCACTGGGCGATCTTTAATAAGCGACGGCACCGGCTTGGGCTGCTAACCGGGTCGGCCGCAGTTGCCATGCGCTGCTGCCGATAGTCGATCAGCCAACCGGCCCACCGATGACCACCCGGTTCCGCCCTTCCCGCTTCGCCCGATAGAGGGCGGCATCGGCCGCCTCCAGCAACTGCGACGCCGTTTTGAATTGGGGATAACAGGCGATTCCGACGCTGACCTGGACCCTAAAAGTCTCCCCGTTTGCCGTATGCCGCAGTGTACTGAAGGCGATTCTCAGCTCATCGAGCACGACCAACGCCTGCGCCGATTCGGTGGCCGGCAGTATCACCAGAAACTCCTCTCCACCATAGCGACCGATGGCGTCACTACCCCGCAACCGCTGCTGTATCATTCGGGAACAGGCGGCCAACACCCGATCACCGACCGGATGTCCATACTGGTCATTCACCTGTTTAAAGTGGTCCAGATCGATCATGGCGATGCTCAAGGCCTCTTTCTGCCGTTGGGCAATGGCTACGGCATGCTGAAGACGCTCCATGATCACCGCGTGATTCAGCAAGCCGGTAAGCCCATCCCGCAGCATCACCCAATTGAGCATGCGGGCCCGCCAGGCCCGCAGATTGACCGCGGCAATCAGCTCTTTGGCGATGATCGGCTTGGTGATGAAATCATCGGCCCCCACCTGCAGCGCAGCCAGTTGCCGGTCGCGTCGATGCTCGGCGGAGAGGAAAATAATCGGCACATTGACATACTGGGTCATCTGCCGAACCAGTTGCGCCAGCTCGATCCCGCTGCACTGGGGCATGTAGATATCCAGCAGCAGCAACTCGGGAGAGAATGCGGTCAACTGCTCGATGATGGTGGCGGGATCATTGACCACACAGGTAATCATGCCCGCCCGCTCCAGTACCAACGCCGCATATTCAGCCTGGCTTCGGTCATCGTCCACAATCAACACCCGGAACGGCATACCCCACGCCTGGGGCAACAGCGTATCGACAAAATTCAGCAGGGTCACCCCATCCACCGGCTCGACAAAAAAACCGTCCATGCCGGATCGCACCGCCTTCAGCCGGGTGGAAAAGTCCCCTGTCCGGCTGATCGCTATCATGGGCGGATGGGAGTGGTCGTGCAGAAAACCCATGGTGTCACACTGGGCTATATCCACCAGGACAAAAAGCGGGCTGTTTTCCAGTATGGCCGCCTGCAGGAGATCACACTGATCGAAGCGTTCAATCTCGATACCCATCCCCTGCAGATTGTTACTCAGGGCAGCATACTGCTCCGGCTTTGTTGAGTAGAGATAACCGAGACGACTGGGTGACACCTCGGTCAGCAGCCGGTTCTCGGCAACCGGTTGCGCGGAGTTGTGGTTGCCTGCCGGGTAACGGCAGAGCTCCTGTAACTGATGCAGATACAGTTCCAGCTGTTGATTCTCAGCCAGTGCCGCCAACGGCTGCTGTTCCTTCAAGGCAGTGCGCAACAGATCGGCAACCAGGCGGGCGGCGTCGGTAATATTGCTGAATCCAAACGTGCCACCACCACCGGCCAGATTGTGCGCCAGGCGGTACAGATCCTGCCAGCGCTCCCGGTTGTCCGGCTGCTGCTGCAGGCCTAGCCATTGCCGCTCTACTTCATCCGCCCGCGTTGGCAACTGGGCGATAAACGCATGGGTGACAGCTTCCAGTTGTTCTATTATGCTCCCTTTATCGCCCATCCCTGCCCCCTATCGATGTGCCGCCAGCAACGCCTCGACCTGCTGTTCGAAGTCATCCCCTACCGGTTTGCTGATGTAGTTGTCACAACCCGATTCAATGGCCGCGTCGCTCTCCTGGCTCATGACTGATGCGGTAACCGCCACGATCAGCCCCACATAACCCGCCTCCCGCAATTTGCGGGTCGCCACATGCCCATCCATCACCGGCATATGCATATCCATCAGGATAAGATCGAACGGCGATGCCTGCGCCATCTCCAACGCCTCCTGGCCATTTTCAGCCGGCGTGACGGTATGGTCCCGCAGGCTCAGGCGCAGGGTCAGCATGCGACTGATCAGGGGATCGTCTTCCACTAACAAGATGTTTGCCACTAGCTATCACCTCCCTTGGTTGGCATGGTAAATCGGAAACAGCTCCCCTGGCCCACCTGGCTGGTGACCTCGATGCTGCCACCATGCAGCGCTACCAGCCGCTGGGTGATGGCCAGACCAAGCCCGGTGCCCCCCAGTTTTCGGGTACTGGAGCTGTCAACCTGCCTGAACTTGTCGAAAATAAACGGCAGGTCTGCCTCCGGTATGCCACTGCCGGTGTCGGTGACACTGATCTCCACCCCGTCAGAACAGTGTCGGGTCTCCACCCGGACACTCCCCTGGGCAGTGAATTTGATGGCGTTACCGATCAGGTTAAGCAGAATCTGCTGCAACCGCAGGGGGTCGGCAAACAACTCCTCACTGCCCGATTGATCAACCAGCGCTATCCCTTTTTTGTCCGCCAGCCCCTGCATTTTGTTACACACCGACGCCACAACTTTACCCACCATGATCGACTCCCTGTGCAGGTTCATGCTGCCGGCCTCGATCTTGGAGATATCCAGCAGATCGTTGATCAATCGCAACAGGTGTTGTCCCGACAGGTCGATATCCCGTGCGATCTCCGCAATCATCGCGGGTGATGGCAGGGACTGCGCATTTTTCAGCAATGGCAGATAACCCAGTATCACGGTCAGCGGCGTGCGCAGTTCATGGCTCATCATATTGAGAAAATCGGACTTCTGGCGATTGGCGTGCTCCGCATTGTTCTTGGCGTTGATCAGTGCCACTTCGGCCGCTTTCTGCAGGGTGATATCCAGCACCGTCCCTATATACAGCGGATTGTCATCCACCTTCGCTTCACCGATCGACAACAACATCGGGAATACGCTGCCATCCTTGCGGCGACCGCTCACCTCACGGCCGGCACCGATAATGCGGGCTTCTCCGGTGCGCTGATAACGACGCAGATAGCCATCATGTGCTGAGTGATACGGTTCCGGCATCAGCATCTTGACGTTCTGCCCCACCACCTCCGCCTGTTTGTATCCGAAGGTTCGCTCGGCGGCCGGATTAAACCGCTGCACCACGCCCGCTTTGTCAATGGTGATCACCGCGGTGATGGCGGTATCCAGAATCGTATTGGTGGTGCGCTCACTCCGTTCCAGTTCCCGGGTGCGCTGCTCAACCAGGTAGCGCACCCGCTGGCCCCGCAGCAACAGGATGCGCACATACTGGGTCAGGAGCAGGCTCAACAGCAGGCCCGCAACCAGAATCACCCAGGATGTTGACCTATCCACTGCCCCCATGAATATTCCCGACGGGCTCATATCAACTTTCCAGGTGCGCCCGGCAAAGGAGAACGCTCTGGAAAAGAGGGCGGACCGACCCGCGGTTTTGTCGTCGCCACTTGAATACAGCCGTTGCGGCTTTGCCGTCTCGGTCACATCCCATATCGTCAGGTTGAACTCCGTCTTCTCGATGTGGGACTGGGAGATAACGGCCTTCAGCACCCGATCCATGCGGTAGACCCCCAGCAGGTATCCCTGGAGCAGGTACTGCTCATCGTGGCTATAAAGAGGTACAGCAACCAGGAAACCCAGGTCGCCCTGCAACAGCTGGATACCGGCCGATACCCTGACATCATTGGCCTGTTCGGCAAGCATCAGCACATTCTGACGGGAATGGAGCGATGCGACATCGAAACCGATCACGATCTCGTTACCCACCAGGGGTTCCACGTAATAGACAGGGAAGTAGACATCCCGCAATTCGGCCGCCACCATGGTGCCGGCCCGGGAGCCCTGGGTGATGACATAGTTTTCCAATCCTTCGCGACGCGCGTCGGCTTCATGCCTGGCCCGCTGATCAGCGGTAATACGCGGCACCCACTCCAGGGCCTGTATAGTATCCAAACGCCTGAGCTTCGGTTGGGTAAAGATCCGGAACTCTTCCCGGGTCACGAATTCGGAGGACTGAAATAGCTCCCTCAACCCCAGCAAGGCCTCGATATTGATGGCCAGTTCCTTGTTCAGGGTGGCGAACAGGATATCCCCATGATCCCGAAACTGCTGCTGTTGCGACTCCACCTCCCACTGCCTGACAAACTGAAACGCACCCAGGGTCAGCGTGATGCCCAGGAACAGGATCAACCAGTGGATCCAGACCCGCTGATCCTGCATAACCACACTTCGCCGCTCTGTATCTCTATTCGACAAAAGGGGTAAATCCTGTCTGAACCAGCGCCCCTACCTGATCACCCGGTACAGGCCGGCTATAGT
This sequence comes from Sedimenticola thiotaurini, assembly GCF_001007875.1. Taxonomy (NCBI): domain Bacteria; kingdom Pseudomonadati; phylum Pseudomonadota; class Gammaproteobacteria; order Chromatiales; family Sedimenticolaceae; genus Sedimenticola; species Sedimenticola thiotaurini. The sequence goes on from NZ_CP011412.1 coordinate 2,258,672, forward strand.
AGTAACCCTGGATCAACCGGCAGCCCAGGCGGCGTAAATAGTCGACCTGGGCTTCCTCTTCCACCCCCTCGGCAATGGTTTCGAGTCGAAGACCGGCGCCCAGTCTGATAATGGCCTCCAACAACACCCTTCCCTGCTCGCTGGTTTGACTTTCGAGAATAAAGGAGCGATCGATCTTCAGGGTATCAAACGGATATCGCTGCAGACTGGAAAGTGCTGAATAACCGGTTCCGAAATCATCCAGCGACAGCTGGATCCCCATTGACTTCAGCTCCCGCAACTTGCGAATCGCCCCCTCACCCTGATCCATGGCGACACTCTCTGTCACTTCCAGCATAAGATGTTCGGTCTGCATGCCGGTCTCATCGAGAACAGATTTCACCACGTCGATAAAATCCGGATCCCTGAACTGGCGAGCAGATACATTCACCGCCACATGGTCCGGTGCCGGACCGGCTTCCACCCAGTTCAGATAGGTCTTGCAAGCCTCCCGCAACACCCATTTTCCAATCGCCACGATCTGCCCCGTGTCTTCCGCAATGGGAATAAACCGGGTCGGTGGTACCTGACCCAGGTCGCCGTTTTTCCAGCGGATCAGTGCTTCGCAACCGGTCACCTTGCCGCTTTCAATCTCGATCTGCGGCTGATAGCAGAGCTGAAACTCCTGTCGTTCAATGGCGCTGCGCAACGCCTGCTCGATACGGCGCGCCGCCAGGGCGCTGTCATACATCGCTCGATCAAAAAAGCGGTAGCTGTTCTTACCAGCACGCTTGGCATAGTGCAGGGCGTTGTCGACGCACTTCAGCAAGCCATAGAACTCCTTGCCATCCACCGGGTAGACACTGATGCCGATACTGACTGTCAGTTGCACCGACTTGCCATCGGCAGAGAAGGGAATCGACAAAACCTCCAGCAGGCTATCGGCCAGATCAGCCAGCCTGGCATCGCCCTTATCCTCTTCCAGGATCAGGGCAAAGGTGTCGCCGCTGAAGCGCATCAGCAGCCCGTTATCCTGAACAATATTGGCGATTCTTCCGGCAAAGTCTGTCAGCAACCGGTCGCCGAAAGGGTGTCCGAATACTTCATTGACTGAATTGAAATTGTCGATATCGACCAACATGAAGGCAACGCTCTTGCCGTTTTTTTTGCCGCTATCAATGGCCCGCTTGGCTTGTTCCTCAAACATGTTCCGGTTCGGCAGGCCGGTCAGTTCATCGTTTTGTCTGAGGTAAACCAGGCGTTCCTGCAGATGTTTACTGGCGCTGATATCTGTAAATATACCCACGTAGTGGGTGATGCAGCCGCGCTCATCGAGCACGGCGGAGAGGTTCAGCAATTCGGGAAACAGCTCACCATTTTTCCGGCGATTCCATATTTCGCCGGTCCAGCTGCCGGTCTCTTCCAACTCGGCCCGCAGTTCCTGATAAAAAGCGTCATCATGATACCCACAGGAGAGGGCCACCGGCTGCTGGCCCGCCACATCGTCGAGTGTAAAACCGGTAATCCGCTGGTAGGCGTCATTGACGCGCAGAATACGCATATCCGGATCGGTGATCAGTATCCCCTCCGAGCCGGTCTTGAACACCTGGGCCAGCAGATTCAGCTCCGCCTGCAGATGGGCTCTTGAAGAGATGTCCTGGAGCAGCAGAACCGCACCACCCGGGTCATCTGCCTCGTCCTGGATTTCGCTGATTTTCAGACTTACCGGCAGTTCGGGCAGGCCCGGTCGGCGCAAAACCAGCCCCCGATCCACACTCACCGGGTCCGGCCGGTCGAGAACGGCGGTCAACAACCCATCCAGCACATTGACCTCTCCACCATCACGCACCAGGTTGAGCAACCCGCTAATGGGCTGATCTATGGTTTCCGCCTGGGAGCAGCCCAGCAACTGCTCCGCAGCCGGATTGCACATCACCACCACACCTGCCCGGTCAACCCGAAACACCGGATCACTCATACCGGAGAGTGTGGCGGCCACCTGGGCCGTCTGGCGGACCTTCTTCTCGATTTGGGATTTATACAGCGCGATCGACACCACCGCCTGCAGTTCACTACCGGTAAACGGTTTCAGAATATAACCATAGGGCTCGGTGATACTGGCCCGCCGGATGAACTCCGCATCGTCATAGGCGGTCAGGAAAACGATAGGAATTCGATATTGGCGGGAGATGCACTCGGCGGTCTCTATGCCGTCCACATCCCCTTCCAGCAGGATATCCATCAGAATCAGGTCGGGGCGGGCTTCGCCGGCGACCGCAATGGCCTCCTCGGATGACACCACCACCGCAATCACCTCGTAGCCGAAGTGCTGCAGTTTGAGGCTTATGTCCTGCCCCATCAGCGGGTCATCTTCAACGATCAGAATACGTCCCACGTACGCTCCCCGGGTTATCCATATTGTCGTCTATTCCTTTATCACTCAGTCTGAGTCTAACACAGGGAAGGAATACACCCCCTAACGATGCGCTGGGGAGCAGGGCGCGCAGTACCGGACGGTCAGAAAAGGTCGGGGAGTTGCAGATGATCAGCGGTGGCAAGGGGTGTCGGGGAAGCCAGGTGGGGAATCACCCCCAGGCAGGGAGCTTCCAGCCAGCTGCGCAGGGTCGCCACATTGGCATCGAGCTCGGCCATGGCCGGATCGACCTGGTTGCCGACCCAGCCGGCCAGAGGCAGACCGCTGGCCCGGATCGACTCGGCACTCAGCAGCGCATGGTTGATACAGCCGAGCCGCAGCCCCACCACCAGGATAACCGGCAGATTAAGTGTCACCGCCAGGTCCGCCATGGTACGACCGGCGCCCAAGGGCACCCGCCAGCCACCGGCGCCCTCCACCAGTACCCGATCGGCAGCGACTGCCAGTTGTCCATAGCAGCGGTTGATTTCGGCGAAATCGATGGATTGGCCCAGCCGTTGCGCGGCCAGATGGGGGGCGATGGGGGGAGCAAAGCAATAGGGATTGACCAGGTCATAGGCAACCGGCCGGGAGGCTTGGGCCAGCAGCTGTTGGGCATCACCGTTACGCAAACCAGCGTCGGTCTGCTCGGCACCGGCCGCCACCGGTTTCAGACCGGCCACCTGCAGTCCCCGGGATTGCAGCCGTTGCATCAATCCCAGGGTGATCACCGTCTTGCCACTATCGGTATCGGTTCCGGTGATGAAATAACCATTGACCATGCCGATTCAGCGCTCCCCGCCGGCGTGCTGTCTGTCATAGCCGATACTCTCCAGGGCGACGCTGGGAGCGTTGGAGCGGCGTCCCGCCTCGGGCGCCCAGGCGTGGCCATAGACCACCTCGTAACTGGCCGGTAGCAGGCCATCCGATGCCCGACGAAAAGTTTCATAGGCGTTCTGCATCGCCTGCAGGCGCCCCTTGCCGGTGAGACCCCGCTGCCGGTCGCTATTCACATTGTGGGCACCGAGAATTTTCAGATCCTTCATCAGCCCGGTGACCTTTTCATAGGTCAGGGTCAGGCGATCCACATCCATCACCGGATCGGCCAGCCCGGCCCGCAGCAGGGCATCCCCCACGTCGTGCATATCCATAAAGGTACTGACATGGGAGCCGTTGTCTACCGCGGCCCAGGCGGCCCGCAGTTCACTCAGGGTGTCCGGGCCGAAGGTGGTGAACATCAGCAGTCCGCCGGGTCGTAACACGCGGCGAAACTCGGCAAAGGTGCCATCCAGGTCGTTGCTCCACTGAATCGCTGCGTTGGAGTAGATCAGGTCCACACTCTGATCCGCCAGCGGCAACTGCTCCAGGTCACCGCAGATACAGCGTGGCTTACGCAGCCAACTGCCCCGTTTGCGGGCCTGCAACAGCATGGGGAGGGCAAAATCGAGCGCCAGCACCCGGGATTTCCGGTAACGCTGCGCCAGGGCCGCCGTGGCCACGCCGGTACCGGCGCCGATATCCAGAATCACCTGCGGCTGCAACCGCACCACGTCCAGTCGCTCCAGCATGCGTTGGCCGATCTCCCGCTGCAGCACCGCCACCTGGTCATAGCGTTCCGCAGCACGGGAAAACGCCATGCGGGCCTGCTGTTTGTCGATACGGTGTTCTCGATCAGGCATGTTCCGGTTCCAGAAAGTGGTTCAGGGCCCGCAGGCACTGGCGCGGATGGGAGAGAAACGGGGCATGGGCGCAACCCTGCAGGATCAGGATCTCGGCAGTCGGCATCAGCCGCTCCAGCTCATCACAGACAGCGACCGGCACCAGGGTATCCCGTTCGCCGAACAACCAGAGAGTGGGACAGCGGATGTCCGGCAACTCGGCCCGCAGATCCACGGAACGGAGCAGATCCAGGCCATGCTCCAGGGCGATCGGGTCGGCTTCGGGGCGGGCGGCGATATCCTGACGCAGCAGTCGCAGGGTCTCGCGCGCCGCCTCGTCGCCCTGCACCTGCAGGGAGAGAAACCGCTCCAGGGTCTGATGGTGATTGCGTTGCAGGGCGCGGGCGAACTGTTGCAGGGTGGCCTGGGCCATAGCGTGGGGCCAGTCATCGCCCACCACAAAACGGGGACTGGCGGTCACCATGGCCAGGGTAGCGATACGCTCCGGCGCCCGCACGGCGGCCCGCAGCGCCAGCTGACCGCCCAGGGACCAGCCGATCCAGGCAGCGCGTTGCGGTGCCACCGCCAGGCAGGCGTGGACCCAGTCATCCAGGGATGGCCGGGCCGCATCATAGCTGCTGGCACCGTGTCCGGGCAGTTCAATCAGGGTAACCCGCCAACTTTTTGATAATTCAGCCACCACCGGGGACCAGACCGCGGCATTCATACCCCAGCCGTGCAGCAGCACCAGATCCGGTCCGCCCCCCGCTATCTCCACACTCAGTTTCAAGCGTCTGCCTCCCGCTTGAGCCGAGCGAGCGCCTCCAGCAGCTGATCCAGCTGCTCCAGGGTGTGGCTGGCGGACAAGGTGACCCGCAACCTGGCACTCCCCTCCGGTACCGTAGGCGGACGGATCGCGGTGACCAGCAGACCCTGACGCTCCAGTGCCTGGCTCCAGGCCAGAGCCTGTTCCGCACTGCCAGCCAGAATGGGCTGGATGGGGGTCTGGGATGCCATCAGGTTGAGACCCAGCTGGGTGGCGCCGGCCCGGAAATGAGCGATCAGCTGCCGCAACTGCTCCCGACGCCACTCCTCCTGCTGCAACAGACGCAGGCTGGTGCGGGTCGCTTCGGCCACCGCAGGTGGCAGGGCGGTGGTATAGATATAGCTCCGGGACTGCTGGATCAGGGTCTCGATCAGCGCCTCGGAGCCGGCCACAAAGGCACCAAAAGTGCCGAACGCCTTGCCCAGGGTACCGACCAGGATCGGCACCGACTGGCGATCCAGGCCGAAATGGTCCACGCTGCCCCGGCCGCCACGACCCAGCACACCGAAGCCGTGGGCATCATCCACCATCAGCCAGGCCTGTTGCCGCTCGCAAAGCGTGGCCAGCTCCGGCAGCGGGGCCAGGTCACCGTCCATACTGAACACGCCGTCCACCGCCACCAGGGCATCGCCACCGCTCTGGCACGCCATGCGGGCGGCCAGGGCAGCCGTGTCGTTATGGGGATAGCGCTTCAGCCCGGCACGACTGAGCAGTCCGCCGTCGATCAGCGAGGCGTGGTTGAGGCGATCCTGGTAGATGGTATCGTCCCGCCCCAGCAGGGCGGCAATCACCCCCTGGTTGGCCATGTAGCCGGTGGAATAGAGTAGCGCTCGGGGGCGGCCGGTAAACGCCGCCAGCTCCTCTTCCAGGGCGTGATGGGCCTGGCTATGGCCCGACACCAGATGGGCCGAACCGCTGCCGGCCCCGTAACGGTCCGCACCGCGCTGCAGGGCGGCAATCACCTCGGGATGGTTGGCCAGCCCCAGGTAGTCGTTACTGCAGAAGCTGAGCAGCTCCTGGCCATCCATCTGCAGCCGGGGATTCTGGGGTGAACCCAGTACCCGACGGCGGCGGTAGAGGTGTTCCGCCCTGCGCCGCTCCAGCTCCGGTTCCAGTGGTCGCATGGGGAAATGTCCGGCTCAGGAGAACTCGGCGGCCAGACGGGCCTGGCGCTTGTTGTCGCACTCCTTCTCGGTCGCCTGCAGTTCCTGGGATTCCTGGAACTGCAGGCCGAGTCGTTCAAACAACCGGCGATCAGCATCGGCCTCCGGGTTGTCGGTGGTCAGCAGGCGGTCGCCATAGAACATGGAGTTGGCACCGGCCATGAAGCAGAGCGCCTGCATCTCATCGCTCATCTCGGTACGGCCGGCCGACAGGCGCACATAGGATTGGGGCATCAGGATGCGGGTCACCGCGACAGTGCGGATAAACTCGAACGGATCCAGGGCATCGGCGCCGAACAGGGGGGTGCCCTCCACCTGTACCAGCATGTTGATCGGTACCGATTCCGGATGCTTGGGCAGATTCACCAGCTCCCGCAACATGGAGGCGCGGTCCCGGCGGGATTCACCCATACCGAGGATGCCGCCACTGCAGACGTTAATCCCCTGTTCACGGACCCGTGCCAGGGTATCCAGCCGGTCCTGGTAGGTACGGGTGGTGACCACGTTGCCATAGAACTCCGGAGAGGTGTCCAGGTTGTGGTTGTAGTAGTCCAGCCCCGCCTCCCTGAGGCGCTGCGCCTGGCTATCGGTCAACATGCCCAGGGTAACGCAGGTCTCCATGCCCAGGTCGCGCACCGCCTGGATCATCTCCACCACACGCTCCAGGTTCTTGTCGGTTGGATTGCGCCAGGCGGCTCCCATACAGAAGCGGGTGGCCCCCTTCTCCTTGGCCTCTCTGGCGGCCCGCTTCACCTCGTCCAGCGGCAACAACTTCTCCTTTTCAAGATCGGTGGCGTGCTTGGCACTCTGGGAACAGTAGCCGCAATCCTCGGAACAGGCGCCGGTCTTGACACTCAACAGGGTACTCACCTGTATCTGGTTGGCATCAAAATGGTGACGGTGGACACTTTGCGCCTGAAACATCAGATCGTTAAACGGCAGATTAAACAGGGCCTCGATCTCGTCCAGGCTCCAGTCGTGTCGTATCGTCATAGGGTTCATAATCGGACTCTGTCAGTATTCAGCGGATTGGGGGATAATTGTCGGCTTCGCAGGGCGCTCCCGGCGAATCCGCTATGATACCGGAGCAGGATTGCTCGTCAACCAGAATGGATTTCTATGGTTTACAGCTGTATAAAAAATACTCTATCCCTTCTCTATCCCGACCACTGCCAGCTGTGTGACGCCCCGGCCACCGAGGGTCTCTGCACCCCCTGCCGGGAGGATCTGCCCTATAACCGGCACCCCTGTCCACAGTGCGGCCTGCCCCTGAGTCAACCGCTGGAAGTGCTATGCGGCAGCTGCCAACAACAGCCGCCGGCGGTTGACCGCAGCTGGATACCCTTTCTCTACGCCGCCCCCGTCGACCGGTTGATCAGTCAGTTCAAATTTTCCGAGCGACTACCCCAGGGTCGCCTGCTCAGCCGGTTATTGGCGGAGTATCTGACGCAACGGATCGATCGGCCCGACCTGCTGATACCGGTCCCCCTGCATCCTGACCGGTTGCGTCAGCGTGGCTATAACCAGGCGCTGGAACTGGCCAGACCGTTGGGCCGCCGGTTCGGTATTCCCCTCGATCACCGCAGTTGCCAGCGCACCCTGAAAACCCGTCCCCAGCACGCATTGAAGAGACGGCAACGGGAATCCAATATCCGCGGGGCGTTTCGGGTCGTCCGTCCCCTGACGGTCAGGCATGTGGCCCTGGTGGATGATGTGGTCACCACCGGCAACACGGTCAACGAACTGGCCCGGCAGCTGAAACAAGCCGGGGTAGCCCGGGTGGATGTCTGGGCCCTGGCGCGCACACCCTAAACAGCCGACACCCGACAATCAGTTGTCGTGCGTCATGTGATAGCAGGCACGCCCTCCTATAATTTCAGTTAGGCGATATAAATGGTGCAACCCGCCATAACAACCCACTACTCAACGCAAGGAGATACGCCATGCTGGGAGAAACACACGACATTCTGCACGAATTCCCCGACCTGGAGGGGACGATCCGCAAACTGCGTCAGGAGGACACCGAGTTTGCCGGCCTGATGGAGAAGCATGACAGCCTGGATGACGAAATCCGTAACCTGGAGGAGCTCAACCAGCCGATCGATGACTTGAAAATGGAGGAGCTGAAGAAGACCCGGGCGCTGTTAAAAGACCAGATTTACCAGTACCTGCGTGACAACAAGTAGGACGCCCCACAGAGCCTGATCCCAACCCCGGACCCGGCCCTTTGCAGTGGGTGGTTGGGATGGCGCAATACTGGTCGTGCTGACCGGGGCGAGGGCCGTCCCTCCCCTGTCTCCACCTGCCCCGGGGACGGGATCGGGCGAATCGCTATTCAACCGGAAAATCGGGTAAAATCAACCGGATATTTTTTCACTAACCCACATAGTAGATTCCCATGGCACAACTAAAACTCGGCATCCCCAAAGGCAGTCTGGAGAGCGCCACACTCTCCCTGTTCGAACAGGCCGGCTGGAGCATCACTGCCAGATCCCGCAACTACTTCCCCTCCATCAATGACCCCGACATCAGTTGCGCCCTGGTACGCTCACAGGAGATGGCTCCCTATGTGGCCAATGGCACCCTGGATCTGGGGCTCACCGGACACGACTGGATTCTGGAAACAGAATCGGAGAAGGGAGTCGAGGAGATCTGCGAGCTGGTCTACTCCAAGAGCTCCGACCAGCCGTGCCGCTGGGTACTGGTGGTCCCCAAAGACTCTCCCATCCAGTCCATTGAAGATCTGCAGGGCAAGAAGATCTCCACCGAACTGGTCTCCTTCACCAAACGCTACCTGGCACAGCGGGGTATCGAGGCACAGGTGGAGTTCTCCTGGGGAGCCACCGAGGCCAAGGTGGTGGAGGGACTGGTGGATGCGGTGGTGGAGATCACCGAAACCGGCAGCACCATCAGGGCACACGGACTGCGCATCGTGTGCGATATCCTGCACACCGAGACCCGCCTGATCGCCAACCCGCAGGCGCTGCAGGATCCCTGGAAACGGGACAAGATCGAACAGATCGCCACTCTGTTGCAGGCCGCGCTGACCGCCCGCCGGAAAGTGGCCCTGAAAATGAACGTGCCGGCGGCGCAGCTGGAGCTGGTGATCGGCATGCTGCCGAGCCTGCACGCCCCCACGATCAGCCACCTGTACGATCAGGAGTGGCTGGCGGTGGAGACCGTGGTCAACAGTGGCGAAGTGCGTGACCTGGTGCCGCGCCTGAAAGCCGCCGGTGCGGAGGGTATTCTGGAGTACGAACTGCGCAAGATGATCTGATTACACAGTGGGCGTATGACCCGGACCGTCAGCGCTCATCGAGCCACTGGCCGATGGCCGGCGGCACCAGCGCCTGGGCCTTGCCACTGACATAGATGCCGATATGGCCGCCCGGAAAAGCCAGCTCGGTATAGTCCCGGCTGCCGGTCAACCCCTGCAGGGCGCGGGAAGCGGCCGGTGGCACCAGATGATCCTGTTCACCATAGATATTCAGCACCGGACAGGTGATCGCCTCCAGTTTCACGTTACGCCCGCCCAGAACCACTTCACCCTTGATCAGCCCGTTCTGCTGGTAGAACTGTTTGATAAACTGGCGGAAGGTCTCACCGGCCTGGTCCGGGCTGTCGAAGATCCACTGCTCCATACGCAAAAAGGTCTCCACCTGTGCGTCATCCTCCAGAATATCCACCAGATGGAGATACTTCTGGCCGGTCAGGGTGAAGGGCTTGAGTGCCATAAAGGTCCAGTTAAGAAACTCCCCCGGGATATTGCCCTGCACATCCACCAGCAGATCCACGTCCAGATGCTGTACCCAGGCACTCAGCATATTGTCAGGGGTCTGAAAATCCACCGGCGTCACCATGGTCACCAGGTTGCGGATTTTCGCTTGATGCAATGCGGTGTAGCAGAGACTCATGGCCCCGCCCTGGCAGATCCCCAGCAGGTTGACCTGCGCTGCGCCATGCCGCTCCCGCAACTGGTCAACACAGCGGTCGATGTAACCGTTGACGTAATCGTCCAGGGTCAGAAAACGATCCACGCTGTCCGGATAACCCCAGTCGATCAGGTAGACCGCCTGCCCCGCCTCCAGCAGTTTCCGGATCATGGAGCGATCGGCCTGCAGGTCGGCCATGTAGGGCCGGTTGACCAGCGCATAGACAATCAGCAAAGGTACCGGATTGGACGGGGCACCGTTGGCCGGCAGGTAACGGTACAGGGTCAGATTATCCTCCCGGTAGATCGCCTCCCGGGGAGAGGCACCCATGCCGCGCTCCTCCGTGGCGCACAAACGCTCCGCACCGGTTTGTAATTTGCGACAGTAATCCGCCAGCTCTTCAATCAGCTTTTCCGGTTTCAGATCAGGCGGCGCCATCGCGTTTTTCCACTCTGCAGTTTTTTTTACGGGTTCGGGACGGTTTTTTTACCGGCGCGGAGGATTGCATGGCGGCGACCGTAGCCTGCAAAGACTTGAGCGCCTGGCGATCCTGATGGGCGCGCCGTTCCAGGGCACGCACCGCCCGGGTGGTAGGCATACCCATGGCGGTGAAGGTCTCATCCAGCATGTCACGCATCTGCTGTTTGACCGCCATCTGGCTGTTGATCAACTCACCATACAGCCTGACATACTCGGGTGTCATAGCCTGTTCGCTGTAGACCGCTTCGCAGGCGGTGACCCAGCGATCATACAGGGCCCGGGCTGATTCGATCGATTCCGCCTGGCCATCGAGAGCCGCCAGTTCCTCCTGCAGCCGCTTGACCGAGCGCTGTCCCAGGTCGATAAGAAACAGCTCATAGGCCTGGCGCGCCTTCTGGTAACGCAGCAACCGGGCGAGCATCTCCCGTTGCTGAACCTGGCTGCGATGCCCAAGACCGAGGCCGGGCAGTGCGAACAGCCGCTCCATGTAGTCGCGCGAACTGTCGATGGCCGTTTCCGACAACAGCTCTTCCGGCAACGGATTCATGGTACCGGTAATGGCGGCAATAATACCCCGCAGATCCCCGAAGGTCTGCTGCACGGCGGCCTGCCAGTCAGGTTCACCCTCCGACTGCTGCTGCGCCCGGATAAACTGTTCCGCCAGATGGAATGCCTGTCGCCCCTGGGCCAGGGTCTTCTCCAACAGTTCCTGGATGCCCGGCGACGCACTGGGCGCTAACGCCTGCCACCACTGGTTGAGCACCTGCTCCCAGGGGTTGGTCAGCGGTTCGCCCTCTTTCTGGGCAGCGGCGGACCAGTCGGACCAGAACTTCCGCTGAGCTTCCAGCCACTCTTTGTTCAAGAAGCCACTTTCCTCCATCACGCCTTAACCCTGCTATGATCACAACACCGCATACTAGCATGCAAACCAATGTGGTGCGGTGCAGCAATTTGCATTAGACTGGTAGGGTGATCAGATAGAGTAGAAAGATACTTCCGGCGCCCTGGGGCGCAACATCAAGAGGAAAGGCGGTGACACCAGGATGTCACCTTCCCATATCCATGACAGCAAAAGGTAATGCGTTATGAGTGATAACATCGTAATCGTCGCAGCTGGCCGTACCGCTATCGGCAGCTTCACCGGAACCCTTTCAGGCGTACCGGCCAGTGAGATGGGCGCCAAGGTAATCTCCGGCCTCCTGGAACGTGCCAAGCTCTCTCCCGAGCAGGTCGATGAAGTGATCCTGGGCCAGGTACTGACAGCCGGTTGCGGACAGAATCCGGCACGTCAGGCAACCCTGAAAGCCGGTTTACCGCAAGAAGTTCCCGCCATGACCATCAATAAGGTCTGCGGCAGCGGTCTCAAGGCGGTCCATCTGGCCATGCAGTCAGTCGCCTGCGGCGATGCGGAGATCGTCATTGCCGGTGGTCAGGAAAACATGAGTATCGCCCCCCACGTGGTACCCGGTTCCCGCAAGGGCCAAACCATGGGTGACTGGAAGCTGAAAGACAGCATGATCGTGGATGGTCTGTGGGACGCCTTCAACGACTACCACATGGGCGTCACCGCCGAGAATATCGCCACCAAGTTCGACTTCAGCCGCGAGGAGCAGGATCAGTTTGCTGCCGCTTCCCAGCAGAAGACCGAGGCGGCCCAGAAGGCCGATCGTTTTCAGGATGAGATCATCCCGCTGGAGATCCCGCAGCGGAAGGGCGATCCGATCATTTTCAAGAAAGATGAGTTTCCCCGCCATGGCACCACCGCCGAAACCCTGGCCAAGCTGCGTCCCGCTTTCAGTCGTGACGGAACGGTCACCGCCGGTAATGCTTCAGGCATCAATGACGGCGCCGCCGCCGTGGTGGTCATGAAAGAGAGCAAGGCCCAGGAGCTGGGCCTGACCCCGATGGCGCGGATCAAGGCATTCGCCGCCAGCGGCGTCGATCCCTCCATCATGGGTACCGGTCCCATTCCCGCCACCACCAAGTGCCTGGAGAAAGCTGGTTGGACGGTAGACGATCTGGATCTGATCGAGGCCAACGAGGCGTTTGCCGCCCAGGCGATGTCGGTCAACAAGGAGCTCGGCTGGGATATGGAGAAGGTCAATGTGAATGGTGGCGCCATCGCCCTGGGCCATCCGATCGGTGCCTCCGGCGCCAGAATCCTGGTCTCCCTGCTCTATGAGATGGGCAAACGTGACGCCAAGAAGGGTCTGGCCACCCTCTGTATTGGTGGCGGCATGGGTGTCGCACTGGCGGTAGAACGGGTATAAACAGCGGGGAATCCGCGGGGCTGAGCCGTCGTTTCGGTTCAGCCCCATTCTTCACCGCTTTGACCTGACGCCTGGTTTTTATCCCCTGAACCCGGCCAGTGCAGAATCAGATGCCCCGCCTCCATCACTTTGTCAGCAGAGCTTTCCGAGCATACGCCGGCAAGACGGTAGCCCCCCTCGCCTGCCCATGCCCGTGGGAGATACAGGACAAACAGAACCCTGTTCGCCCAGGTAAAGCCATCCGGACAGAGTAAACAGTTTTCCCTTTGCCAATATTCCCGGGTAAACTGTCTGAAGGAAGATGAAAATTATTCTCGAGGATACGACTTCATGTCCACTATCAGAATTATAAAAAAGTACCCCAACCGCCGCCTCTACGATACGGAGCTGAGTCGCTATATCACCCTGACCGATATTCGGGAACTGGTCATGAGTGGAACGGATTTCCAGGTAGTCGACACCAACACAAACGAAGATCTCACCCGCTCCATTCTACTGCAGATCATGCTAGATGAAGAGTCGGGCGGCGAACCGCTGTTCAGCGCCAAGATGCTCTCCCAGATCATCCGGTTTTATGGCGGCACCGTGCAGGGCATCCTGGCCCGCTACCTGGAAGAGAGTCTGTCCATGTTCGTACAGCAGCAGGAACAGCTCAACAACAGCGTCGGCAGTGACCCGGTAACAGCCATCACCAACATGGCCGAACAGAATATGCGCATGTGGGCCGATATGCAGAAGAACTTCTTCAAGGCTGCCGGTCTGGCCAGTGCCGGAAAAAGAAAAAAAGAAGAAGAGTAGCCCCCTCCGCCACCCGCCCTATCTCTGTCAAAAACCCATCTATTCAGCCACTTGGGTGAGCTGCCTGGCTTGCATCGGCCGTATGGCTGGTGCAACGCACAATTTTTTTCATCACTCCTCTTGACACCGCCATCAGCAGGGCTTATGCTGCATCGCAATATTGTTGCAACGCACAACTTCTGGAGAGCGCGCAATGAAAGACCCGAAAGCAAATCTGGAACTGTTTAAAGAGTTCGGCATAAACGGTTACGAAAGCATGCGCTCCCTGGCAGAAATCAACCTGCGCACCTGGGAACAACTGCTTGAAAAACAGATGAATGCCTTCGGCCTGTTGGTGGACACCGGTATCGAGCAGCTTTCAGTCAGCAGCAAGACCAGCGATCCCAAAGAGCTGCTCTCCAGCCAGATCGCCCTGAGCAAGACCTTTGGTGAGAGCCTGGCAGGCTCCAGTCGCGACGCCGTCAATCTGGCAACCCAGGCCAGCAACGAGTATCGCAGCTGGCTGGAAAGCGGCATCAGCACCTTCAACAGCAAGGTAAAAGCGGCTGCTGACGAGGTGATGAAGTCCTGAATTTATATGCGAATCCGCTTTAGCGGGTGCGCTGAAGTCCCGAAGGTCGACAGAGGCCCTCTGGCATAGATCCTCCTCTCTCTGAACAGTGCATAGAGAGATTTTCGCCCGGCTCCCCGCCGGGCATTTTTTTTGCCCGACTGTTTTATCTCCCCATCACTCCCTGGCTGTACCGACAGGCTGAGTGGTCATCCTGTGCAGCGTCTGACAGGCCCCGGTCCCGAATAACCAGCGGATACCCCAAATACCTAGTGGTTTACTTGGTATTAGTTTGATCTATCATCTGCGTCAAGCCCCCATTGACAGGCGGGTCACACTCTAAAAGACAGTTCCGGAACCATACTCCGGGTGACTGGTAACTCTGGGAGGAGCAGTATGACAAAACCAATGCATGATACCCCGATGCTGGATCAGCTGGAGGGGGGGCCTTGGCCGAGTTTTGTAACCGGACTCAAGCGATTAGCCAAAGACAACGACATGATGGTTGACTTGCTGGGCCAGCTTGAGACTTCCTATGAAACCCGCAAGGGTTACTGGAAAGGCGGCACAGTGGGCGTCATCGGGTATGGCGGCGGCATTATTCCCCGCTTTACCGAACTGAAAGACGAGAACAACAAGCCGATGTTCCCGGCCGCCGCCGAATTTCACACACTGCGTGTCATTCCACCACCCGGAATGCACTACGACACCAAGACCATTCGCCACCTGTGCGACATCTGGGAGAAATACGGTTCCGGCCTGATCGCTTTCCATGGCCAGTCCGGGGATATCATGTTCCAGGGCTGTACCACGGAAAATGTGCAGAAGGCGTTTGACGAGATCAACAAGGCCGGCTTCGACCTGGGCGGCGCCGGACCGGCTGTCCGCACCGGCATGTCCTGTGTTGGCGCTGCCCGCTGTGAACAGTCCTGCTATGACGAAGCGCGGGCCATGCGTACCTGCGTCAACGCCAACCTGGATGACATGCACCGTCCCGCCCTGCCCTACAAGCTCAAGTTCAAGGCTTCCGGCTGTGCCAACGACTGCATGAACTCGATCCAGCGGGCAGACGTGGCCATGATCGGTACCTGGCGGGATGACATGAAGGTGGACCAGGATGAGGTCAAGGCGTTTGTGGCCAGAAAAGGCCGCAAGTACACCATTGACAACGTGATCACCCGCTGTCCCACCCAGGCACTGTCGCTGAACGATGACGACACCCTGAGCGTGGATAACCACAACTGTGTACGCTGCATGCACTGCATCAACGTCATGACCAAGGCGCTCTCACCCGGCGATGACCGGGGCGTCTCCATCCTGGTGGGTGGCAAGCGTACCCTGAAGATCGGTGACCTGATGGGAACCGTGGTGGTGCCGTTCCACAAACTGGAAACGGACGAGGATTACGAATGGCTGGAAGAGTTGAGCACCACAATCCTCGATTTCTTTGCCGAGAACGCCCTGGAGCATGAACGCACCGGCGAGATGATCGAGCGCATCGGTCTGATCAACTTCCTGGAAGGCATCGGCCTGGAGATCGAACCCGAAATGATCTCCCAGCCGCGTACCAATCCCTATGTCCGTACAGACGACTGGGATGAGCAGGCTGCCAAATGGAACGAGCGCAAAGCGGGAACAACCCACTAGTGCCACTGCCGGTACCCGGCCCCGTGCCGGGTATCGGCCCATTCCCTATCCGTACCCCTTCTACTGCCGGGATGCCGACGACGACAGATGCAGTGTTTCGCCGTCGATATGGGCAATCAACAGCATCAGAAACTTGAACAGGTACTGCAGGCGGGCGCGCACGTTTACCGAGCCCGCATCCAGATCGAGCTTTTTCAGCACCGCAATCCGTTCATAGGCCTTGTGAATCAGCTGTTCGGTCGACCAGTCGTGGTATTTCTCAAACTCCCTGATCCCACCGTAGGTGCGTCTTGCAAGGCGCCGTTTCTGGATGGCGTTGAGCGCCGTCCCCTTTTCAGTGGCCTGGCGATATTGCGCCTGCTCCAGCCCCGCAACAATGGTCGTACCGGGAAGCTGCTCCGCCAGTCCCGCCCGCAGAAAGGCCAGGTTGTGGCGCAGCTCCAGCACCAGCAGGTTTTTTGAACAGCGCCGCTCCCTGTGCCGTGCATACTCTTTGTCAAAGATTAGATAGAGATCCTGGATGATGCTCACCGGCTGAGGTCACTCCCTGTTCTGAGCGTCATGCCAGCAGGTAGTCCAGCAGCAGACCGAAAAAGATCACCATGCCAACATTGTTATTGTTCAGAAAGGCGGTAAAACAGGCGGCCGGCTCACGCTCCCGGATGAGCACCTGCTGCCACACAAACAGCGCCCCGGCGATGACCAGCCCCAGGTAGTAGGGGATCCCCAGACCGACCTCCATGCCCACCACCACCAGCAGCGCCAGCATCACCAGCTGCAGCAGACCGATAATCAGCCGATCCTGTCGTCCGAACAGGATGGCGGTGGATTTCACCCCGATCACCAGATCATCATCCCGATCCACCATGGCGTACTCGGTATCGTAGATCAGCGCCCAGATGATGGCCGACAGATAGAGCAGCCAGCCGACCATGGGAACCGTGCCCAGCAGCGCCATGTAGGCCATGGGAACCGCCCAGCCGAACGCCATGCCGAGCACCAGCTGGGGCATGTGGGAGTAACGTTTCATAAAGGGATAGAGCGACGCCAGCAGCAGGGCAACCACCGACATCATGAC
Organism: Sedimenticola thiotaurini; assembly: GCF_001007875.1. NCBI lineage: Bacteria > Pseudomonadati > Pseudomonadota > Gammaproteobacteria > Chromatiales > Sedimenticolaceae > Sedimenticola > Sedimenticola thiotaurini. Next base: position 2,275,466 of record NZ_CP011412.1, read on the forward strand.
CGTCTCCCGGTTGAGCAGCAACACCAGACCGAACGACACCAGGCAGAGCAGCACGAAGATCCAGAGCGCCTCTTTGGGTGACACCACACCGGTCGCCAGGGGCCGGTTACAGGTCCGTTTCACCCGGCCATCGATGTTTCGGTCGGCATAGTCATTGATGGCACAACCGGCGGAACGCATCAGCCCGACGCCCAGGATGAAGATCACTACCACGCCCCAGCGGGGCTCTCCGGAACCGGCCATCCAGAGCGCCCAGAGCGCCGGCCACAGCAGCAGCAGGATGCCGATCGGTTTATCCAGCCGGATCAGCCGGATATATCCATCCAGTTGTTGGCGCAGGGTACGGGATGCCGTACCGCTTTTGACATCAGATTCCGAATAACTCATGGGCGACTCGTTGGTATATCGGGTAGAAACAGTTCATTCACCAGCAGGGGTTTACCGGCCAGGTGGTACAGGGTACGCCGTCCCCAAAGCGTCTGCACCGATTGCAGCCCGCATGTGGCCGATGCAAACAGGCTATGCCCCGGTCGCAGCTGTGCCATCTGGGTGACTCCGCGCCGCATGGTCGGGTCACTGAACAATACCTCACCCAGTGGCCGCTCTTCCAGCAGGGTCAGGCGTCGGGCCCGCCCGCGCAGGCTGTGCACCGGGATCAGGGTCCGGGCAAACACCCAGGGCACATCGCCACACAGCATCTCCACCTCACGCAGGATCACAACCCCACCCCGGCGCATGCCGAGCAAGCGGCGTTCGCTTTCAAGCGGTCTGGCCCAGCCCTGACGCAACAGCCTGAGCCGGAAATTGCCCTGGGCGGCCTGCTTCAGGCGGGCTGTCAATGAGCCGGGATAGCGCAGCCAATGCGCCATGCCCACCGGCACCTGCTGATAGCGAAACCGGCACCAGGGGCTCCAGTTGGGTTCACGTCTGCTGTAAAAATACTTCAAGAACCGGATCCAGTGATCACAAAAGAGACATTATCACCGATTTTCCGCCCCGTTTCCCCTCTCAAAAAGATCGCCACAGACACCGACTCAGACATTGATATAGTGTTGACGGTCACCCACCCAGCGTCGCACCAGCGGAGCAACCCGCTCCGGATACTGCTCCAGCAGCAGTTGGGCGGCCTGCTGCGCCTCTTCCAGCAACGATTGATCCCGCAACAGGTCGGCAATACGAAACTGCATCTCGCCGGTCTGGCGGGTACCCAGCACCTCACCCGGGCCCCGCAGCTCCAGATCCTTACGGGCGATCAGGAAACCGTCATTGGTCTCCCGCATCACCGCCAGCCGCTGCTGGGCGTGCCGGGACAACGGCGGGTGATACATCAGGACACAGTGACTCTCCACCGCACCGCGCCCCACCCGGCCACGCAACTGGTGCAATTGGGCCAGTCCCAGGCGCTCGGGATTCTCGATAATCATCAGGCTGGCATTCGGCACATCCACCCCCACCTCGATCACGGTGGTGGCCACCAGCAGATCCAACCGGGCCTGCTTGAAGGTCCCCATCACGGCCTCTTTTTCCGCCGGTTTCAGCCGTCCATGCACCAGCCCGATACGCAACTCCGGCAACGCTTCCTGGAGCATGCGCACCGTCTCCTCGGCCGCCTGGCACTGCAGCGCCTCGGACTCCTCGATCAGGGTACAGACCCAGTAGGCCTGACGCCCCGCCATGCAGGCGCTGCGCACCCGCTCCACCACCTCGGCCCGGCGGCTGTCCGGTATCACCACCGTGGTCACCGGGGTACGACCGGGCGGCAACTCGTCGATAATGGAGAGATCCAGATCGGCATAGGCGGTCATGGCCAGGGTACGGGGAATGGGCGTGGCGGTCATGATCAACTGGTGCGGAACACGGTTCGCCGCCCCCTTCTCCCGCAATGCCATACGCTGGTGAACACCGAAACGGTGTTGCTCATCGATAATCACCAGCCCCAGGCGGTGGAAGTACACATCCTCCTGAAACAGGGCGTGGGTGCCCACCACAATGGACAGGTGACCACTGGAGAGTCCCTCCAGCAACTGCTCCCGGGCTTTCCCCTTGTGGCGGCCGGTGAGCCAGGCCACTTCCAGCCCCAGCGGCTCAAGCCACTGACGCAACACCCGCAGATGCTGCTCCGCCAGCAGTTCGGTCGGCGCCATCAGGGCCACCTGATGATCCGCCTCCAGCGCCTGCAGGGCAGCCAGCGCCGCCACCACGGTCTTGCCCGACCCCACATCACCCTGCACCAGCCGCAGCATGGGGTGATGCTGCTCCAGATCCCGGCCGATCTCCTGCAACACCCGCTGCTGGGCACCGGTCAGGGTGAATCCCAGGCGATCAAGAAACGGCCGGATCCACTTTTTCGTGGCCACCAGGCCCGGTGCATCCAGTCGCTTCTGGCGCAGGCGGGTCTCCTGCAGACTGAGCTGGTGGGCCATCAACTCCTCAAAGGCGAGACGTTGCTGGGCCGGATGACCGCCGTCCAGTAGCTGCTGCTGCGGTGCATCCGGCGGCGGCCGGTGCAGGTAACTGATGGCGGCGGCCAGATCCGGCAGACGAAACCGTTCCAGCAACTCCTGCGGCAACCACTCCGGCAACGCCGACGGATTGGCCTCCAGCAGAGCCAGTGCCCCACCCGCCATGGATCGCCAGCTCAGCTGGTGCATCCCCTCAGTGGTGGGGTAGACCGGGGTGAGGCTCTCCTCCACCAACGGACTGTCGCCGTCGTTGATACGCTGGTACTCGGGATGGACCATCTCGTAACCGCTCGGGCCGGGGCGCACCTCACCGTAGCAGCGCAGCCGGTTACCCCGGCCCAGCGCCGCTTTCTGGGCGTTTGAGAAATGGAAAAAGCGCAGGGTCAGGGAACCGCTGCCATCGGCCAGTTTGACCAACAGGGAGCGGCGCCGCCCGAACCGGATATCCGCCAACTCGATCTCGCCCTCCACTACCACATTGTCGCCAGGACGCAATGCACCGATCGGCACCACACGGGTACGATCCTGATAGCGAAACGGCAGATGGAACAGGATATCCTGGACAGTCTGGATGCCGAGCTTAGCCAGTTTCGCGCTGTTACGTGTACCGACGCCCTTCAGTGCGGTCACCGGCAACTGGTCCAACCCTGCAGCCGGTCCGTTGTTCTTCAAGGGCTTCTTCTGTGGCATGCCCCGCATCCCTCCTGATTCATCGGCCGAAGTCAGCCGCATCCCCGGATCAACGGGGTGGTTACAGCCGCTGGAACGGTCGTTAAACAATGCGTGGTAATATTATCAGATAATTCCCCATGGAAAACCTATAGAGAACAAACCAAGGAGAGCGTCCATGTCCGTACTACTGGAGTTTGCCATGTTTCCGACCGACAAAGGGGAGAGTGTCAGCCCCTATGTCAGCCGGGTGATTGAACTGATACGTGACAGTGGCTGTGATTACCAGTTGACGCCCATGGGCACCATTATCGAGACCGACACCCTGTCACAGGCCCTGGCGCTGGTGGAGGCGGCCTATGCAACCCTGGAACAGGCCGGCTGCTCCCGGGTCTACTCCTCCCTGAATCTGGATATCCGTAAGGGTAAAGATAACCGTATGCAGGGCAAGGTGGCGTCGATTCGCGCCAGGATCGGTGACATCAACAGCTGAAACCCCGGCGGGATGAGGATACTCCCCGGGGTTGGAAAATTGCGCCAGTCTGAATAGAGCAGGTAGATTATGTGGATACAGAAGGAGATCAGCCTGAAGCCGCGCCCGCGTGGCTTTCACCTCATCACCGATGAGATTGAGCAGGCAATCGGTGAAATCGGCACCATAAAAACCGGATTGCTGAACCTCTTTATCAAGCACACCTCCGCCGCATTGACGATCAACGAAAATGCCGACCCCACGGTGCGGGCAGATTTCGAAAGTTTCTTCAATCGGGCGGTACCGGAAAATGAACCCTACTACCGGCACACACTGGAGGGGAGCGACGATCTGCCGGCGCATCTGAAAAGCAGTATCCTGGGACCCGGTGTACAGATTCCGATCAGCAACGGCCGGCTCAACATGGGTACCTGGCAGGGAATCTATCTCTGCGAACACCGCAACCAGGGGGGCAGCAGACGGGTGGTCATTACACTTCAGGGGGAGTGACAGGCAGAAGCTGGCGGCCCGTTCAACGGGCATCGACCTCTCAGGGATTGTCCCCTTACCGGGGCGGGACAGCGCCAGCCGGCAGGGGCGTAAGGAGCAGAGAGTTACAGCACCATGACCGCATCCATCTCAACCGCTGCTCCCTTGGGGAGTTCGGCCACACCAATTGCGGCCCGGGCCGGATAGGGCTGGGAGAAGTACTCCGCCATGATACTGTTGATCAGGGGAAAGTGGGTCAGGTCAGTCAGAAATATATTCAGCTTGGCCACGTCCTTGAGCTCGCCACCGGCGGCCCGGGCGACCGCCTGCAGATTATCAAAGACCCGCCGGATCTGTGCCTCCATATCACCCTCCACCATCTCCATGGTTTCCGGTACCAGGGGGATCTGCCCGGACAGGTAAACCGTATTACCCACCTTGACCGCCTGGGAGTAGGTCCCAATCGCCTGGGGTGCCAGATCTGTACGAATAATCTCTTTTTCCATTGATGTCCGTTCTCTCTGTTATCTAGTTAACCCGGTAGATGCGCAGCACCGTCTTCAAGCGACGCAGGCGGCGCATGATATTGGCCAGGTGTATGCGGCTGTCCACCGCCACCACAAAATGCAGCGTGGATGTGAGACCGTCCCGCTCCTCCATGATCACATTCTTGATGTTGGCGCCCATCTCGGATATGGCGGACGCGACCGATGCCAGGGCACCCCGCTTGTTGCCCACATCCACCTTGATCTCGGTGGTGAAGTCGCCCACCGGGTCCTTCTCCCAGCTCACATCCAGCCAGCTGTCGGTCTTGCGGAAATCACCCAGATTACGGCACTCCTGCCGATGCACCACGATGCCTTTTCCGGGATTGAAGATAGCCACGATCTCATCACCCGGCAAGGGACGACAACATTTGGCAAAACTCACCACCATACCCTCGGTACCGGTGATGGCCAACGGCGCCGAACCCGTTTCCGGCGGCATCTCCTCCCGGGCCGGATCGGTCGCGGAATCGGTCAGGCGGCGCGCCACCAGCAGCGGCATGCGATTACCCAGTCCGATCTCCGCCAGCAGGGCATCTGAACTGTCCAGATGAAAATCCTTAAGCACCGGTGCCAGCCGACTGGCCGGGATGGTATCGATATTCAGATCATACTGGGCCAGATTCTTGTTCAGCAGCCGTCGTCCCAGGGTCACCGCCTCCTGGTGCCGCAGATTCTTCAGGTAGCCACGGATATTGGCCCGCGCCTTGCCCGTCACCACGAAATTGAGCCAGGCAGCGCTGGGGTTGGCAGTATCGGAAGTAATAATCTCCACTGTCTGGCCACTGTACAAACGGGTGCGCAGCGGCACCATATGCCGGTCCACCCGGGCCGCCACGGTATGGTTGCCCACATCGGAGTGCACCGCGTAGGCGAAATCGATCACCGTGGCCCCCTTGGAGAGCACCATGATCTTGCCCCGGGGAGTAAACACATAGACCTCGTCCGGGAACAGGTCCACTTTGACATGCTCCAGGAACTCCATGGAGTCCCCCGCGTCCTTCTGCAGCTCGAGTAGATTCTTCAACCAGTTGGAGGCGTCCGCGTGGGCCTCGCTGCTCTGATTGTCGCTGGACTTGTACAGCCAGTGGGCGGCAATACCCGATTCCGCCATGCGGTCCATCTCCACGGTGCGGATCTGGATCTCGATCGGCAGGCCATGGGGGCCAAACAACAGGGTGTGCAGCGACTGGTAGCCGTTGGCCTTGGGAATGGCGATGTAGTCCTTGAAGCGTCCCGGTACCGGTTTATACAGGTTATGCACCACCCCGAGCGCCCGGTAACAGGTGTCCAGGCGATCAACAATGATACGGAAGGCGTAGACATCCACCACTTCGGAGAAAGAGAGCTTCTTGTCCCGCATCTTGGTGTAGATGCTGTAGAGGTGCTTCTCCCGGCCCCGCACCACACCCACGATCCCCTCCTGCTCCAGCCGACCCACCAATGCGGCATCGATATTCCCCATCACCTCCTTGCGATTGCCCCGGGCAGTGCGCACCGCCTCCTTCAGGGCCCGGTAGCGCATCGGCCAGTAGGCCGCGAAGCAGAGCTCCTCCAGTTCGGTACGCAGACTGTAGATACCCAGTCGATGGGCGATGGGAGCGTAGATCTCCAGGGTTTCCCGGGCGATGCGCCGGCACTTTTCCGGCCGCATCACTTCCAGGGTGCGCATGTTATGCAGACGGTCGGCCAGCTTGATCAGGATAATGCGGATATCCTGGGTCATGGCCAGCAGCATCTTGCGGAAACTGGCGGCCTGCGCCTCGGCTTTGGAGGGGAAGTTGATCTGGTTCAGCTTGCTGACGCCATCCACCAGGGTGGCCACCTCTTCACCGAACTCCGCTTCCAGCTGCTCCTTGGTGATGGGGGTGTCTTCCAGCACATCGTGCATGATCGCCGCCATGATGCAGCGAAAGTCGAGCCGGATATCGGCCAGGATACGGGCCACCGCCAGCGGGTGGTAAATATAGGGTTCACCGGTCAGACGTTTCTGACCCTCGTGCGCCTCGGCACTGAACACGTAGGCGCGATAGACTTCGCGGATCTGTTCAACACTCAGGTAGGATTCGAGGTAGACACAGAGATCGCTGATCAGGAAGCGGGGTTTATTGGGCGACTGGGAGACCTGGGCGCCGGCCGGACTGCTCATAAAGTGCCCCAGCCCGAGACCGCGCAGGAGAGGGGCGCAGCCTCGACAAGATGCAGGCTGAAAATAGTGACTGAATGGCCGTTCGTAGACATCCCTTACCTGGCAAATGCCTGGTCGTCCACCATCTCAGCTGCGCCGAAGTTATCTTCCAGGGCGCTCATGTCCACTTCCGGCTCGCTCTTGGGTGCGACCACCTGATCGTCCACCAGCCCGGCGGCAATCTCCCGCAACGCCATGACGGTCGGCTTGTCATTCTCCCAGGCCAGCAGCGGGGTCACGCCATTGCTCAGCTGGCGGGCACGCTTGGTTGCCAGTAACACCAGGTCAAAACGGTTATCCACATGCTCAAGGCAATCTTCAACGGTAACGCGGGCCATGTTCAATACACTCCGAAAGTCCAATCCCCGCCAACGGTTTAACGGGAGAGAAAATAACACAGCCGAATCGGCTGGAACACTAAATAGTATAACAATGCGCGCCGCCACACCAGATGCCAGACAATTGAAGCGGCATCCGGTAACCATCCTGTACCGGGCGGCCTTGACGGGGCAGTAATCCCGAAAGTAACCGGCGCTGATCAGCCCAGCAGGGAGCGCAACCGCTCCTGCAGCCGCGCCGCCTGCGATGGCTGGCGTAACCGTTGGGCAGTGATAATGGCCCGGAGTTCACCCAACGCCTGATCGAACAGGTCATTCACCACGATGTAGTCATACTCGGGATAGTGGGACATCTCTTCCCGCGCCTCGCCCAGGCGGCGCTGAATCACCTCGTCACTGTCCTGACCTCGACTGCCAAGCCGCTGCCGCAGTGCCTCCGGGGTGGGAGGCAGAATAAAGATCGATACTGTCGCGGGGAAACGGGCCCGCACCTGCTGAGCCCCCTGCCAGTCGATCTCCAGGATCACGTCATCACCCTGCTCCAACTGGTCACGGATGCCCGCCTCGGAGGTTCCGTAGAAATTCCCGAACACTTCCGCGTGCTCCAGAAACGCCCCCGACTCCACCATATTGCTGAACACCTCTTTATCAACAAAATGGTAATCCACGCCGTCGGTTTCGCCGGGCCGTTTCGGCCGGGTGGTGTGGGAGACGGAGACCCGCACATGTTCTTCGGTCTCTACCAGCGCCTTCAGCAGGCTGGTCTTACCCGCACCCGAGGGCGCGGACACTATAAACAGGGTACCTGTAGTCATGCTTTATTCACTTTTCGTTGCGGTTATCTGGTCAATGGGTAAGAGGTGTCGTGTCTATTCGATATTCTGGATCTGCTCCCGCATCTGCTCGATCAGCACCTTCAGTTCCACCGAAACCCGGGTCATCTCCACATCATTGGACTTGGAGCCCAGGGTGTTGGCCTCCCGGTTAAGCTCCTGCATGAGAAAATCGAGACGCCGACCGACCGGCTCATCCCGCTCGAGCACCGCCTCCACCTCATCCAGGTGGGTCAGCAGCCGGTCCATCTCCTCATCCACATCGAGCCGCTGGGTCAGCAGCACCATCTCCTGCTCGATACGCCCCTCATCCAGTTCGGCGGTCAATTCGACCAGACGGGCACGCAGCCGATCCCGCAGGGAGACTAGCAGTTGCGGCATCAGCTGTTTGGCTTTGGTCACCTGTTCACGCATCGATTCGCAACGCTGGACAATCAATTCCGCCAACCGCTGCCCCTCCCGTTGCCGGGACTCCACCAGGCCGTCCAGGGCCTCTTCCAGCAGGCTGGTGGCACGTTGATGTACCGGTGTCAGATCCAGCTCCTCCGTCTCCAGTACGCCGGGCCAGCGCAGGATGTCTATCGCCCGGGGCGGTACGGATTGATGCAGCATTTGGCCGATCTCTCCGGCGGCATCGATGATCTGCTGGGCAAAGCGTTCATTGACCGCGACGCCAGCGGTGGCATTTTTGGACGGCACAAAACGGAACTGGCAGTCCACCTTGCCACGACCCAGGCGGGCGGCGACCCGCTCCCTGACCACCGGCTCCAGGGCACGCAGCTCCTCGGGCAGCCGCACAAACAGCTCCAGATAACGGTGATTCACCGAGCGCAGTTCGCAAACCAGCTCTCCCAGTTCATCCCGGCTCTCTCTTCTCGAAAATGAGGTCATACTGCAGATCATGGGCGCACCTGTCATTTATACTTGGATGTGTACTGCGTATTATCAGTAATCGCAGACATCGGGTACTCGCCGGTTCGTGGAGTCGTTCCTCTCCTGTCGATAGGCGGGCGTGGTAACCTGTATCATAATGCGCATTTGGACTGAGTGCATCCGGAGCCAACCATTTCTTCACCGACGGAACAGAACAGAAACAGCCTGCCATCCGGTACGATTATCGACTGTTACTCGATCATCAAGCTGATCGGTAGTGGCGGTTTCAGCCTGATCTATCTGGCTGAGGATGAGGATACCCAGGATCATGTGGTGATCAAGGAGTATCTCCCCAAGAAGCTGGCGATGCGCAACGAGGCCGGCCTGGTTCAGGTTTGCAGTGAGAAACAGAGCGACTCGTTCCACAACGGCCGCCGGCTCTTCTATCTGGAGGCGAAGGCGCTGGCCACCCTGCGCCATCCCAACATTGTCAATGTCCGCACCTTCTTCCTGGCCAACAATACCGCCTACCTGGTGATGGACTACGAACATGGCAAGAACCTGGGCAGCTATATCAAAAAGCGCAATGGGGGACTCAGCACCACCTTTATGCTGACGGTCTTTCCGGGTGTGCTGGATGCGCTCAACCTGATCCACTCGGAAGGTCAGCTGCACCTGGATATCAAACCCAGCAACATCCATCTGCGCCCGGGGGGTAATCCGTTGCTGCTGGACTTTGGCGCTGTACATCAGTTCGCCACTACCCGAAGCCGCCAGTCATCCCAGGTGGTGACCCCCGGCTTTGCGCCGGTGGAGCAGTACTACGCCTCGGGCTATGTAGGTCCCTGGAGTGATGTCTACGCCATCGGCGCCACCATGCGCTCCTGTATCGAAGGCAAGCCACCCCCATCCGCTATTGAACGACATGCTAAAGATTCCATGAAACCGATCGCAAGTCTGTATAAGAAACAGTACCCGGCTTTTCTGCTGGAGATAATCGACTGGGCGATGGAGGTGGATCCGCTGCTGCGACCACAGAATGCCGGCATCATGCTGGAAGCCCTGACCCAGCAGCTTGGACGCCCGGCCAACAACCAACAGTCACAGCTTGAATCCACCGACAGCCTGTTCACGGAGAAACACCCTGAATGAGTATTCAACCGGGCGAATTCGCCTTCAGCAGCCTGATAGGCGACCGTAAGATCAACCAGGATCGCAGCATCCGGGTGGAAGATGGAGATGTGACCCTGCTGGGACTGGGCGACGGCATGGGGGGCCACCCACGGGGGGAGACCGCCGCACAGGTGTTGATTGATACCTGCCAGAACTACTTCGATCTCACCCCCCATCCGATTCTGAACCCCAGCAGTTTCCTGACCCGGCTGCTGCACAAGGCACATGAGAACATCGTCGCTTTCGGCTATGAGCAGCAACCGGCCATCGACCCCAGAACCACAGCGGTCGCTTGTCTGATTCAGAAAAATGTCGCCCACTGGGCCCACGCCGGGGACAGCCGGCTCTACCTGCTACGGGAACATCGGGTACTGGCCCGGACCATCGATCACTCCTATGTGGAGCGACTGAAGCAGCAGGGCGTGATCACCGCCCGCGAACAGAAGCACCATCCGCAGCGCAACTATGTGACCCGCTGCCTGGGCGGCACCCTGGTCTCACCCGAGATCACCCTGGGCAAACACAAGCTGGAGGCGGGGGATATCCTGCTGCTGTGCAGTGACGGATTCTGGGGCAGTATCAGTGAAGACGAGATGTTGACCACCCTGTTCGGCAAACTACCCCTTTCGGAAGCAGTCCAGGAGCTGGCAGAGCGGGCCGCCCACAAGGCGTTTCCGGACAGTGACAATATCACCGCCATCGCCGTGCGCATGGAACCGCTGGACGAGCAGCGGGCCAAGCCACCGAAACACGACAGACCGGAGCATTCGGATGAGAGCAACCTGGCCCAGGCCATTGCCGAACTCCAGAATGCAATCAACAGTTTTGAAACCGAAAACAAACAGGACAAAGAATGAGACCCAGTGGCCGTACTCCCGATCAGATGCGCGAAGTATCCATTACCCGACATTTCACTAAACACGCGGAGGGCTCGGTACTGGTCGCTTTCGGCGATACCCAGGTCATTTGCACCGCCTCGGTGGAGGATCGTGTCCCCCCCTTTCTCAAGGGCAAAGGGCAGGGCTGGGTTACCGCGGAGTACGGCATGCTGCCCCGCTCCACCAACACCCGCATGGCGCGGGAATCGAGCCGGGGCAAACAGAGCGGCCGCACCCTGGAGATCCAGCGCCTGATCGGACGCAGCCTGCGGGCGGTGATCGATCTTCAGGCCCTGGGGGAGCGCACCATCACGCTGGACTGCGATGTCATCCAGGCCGACGGCGGCACCCGCACCGCCTCCATCTCGGGCGCCTATGTGGCGCTGTGCGATGCCATCGGCAACCTGCGCTCATCCGGCAAACTGGCCACTGACCCGGTGCACGGACAGCTCGCCTCCGTTTCGGTCGGCATCTACCGGGGCACGCCGGTACTGGACCTGGATTACGCCGAGGATTCCCAGGCCGAGACCGATATGAACGTGGTGATGAATGACGCCGGTGCCTTTATTGAGGTACAGGGCACGGCGGAGGGTCACGCCTTCCATCTGCAGGAGCTCAATGCCATGCTGGCACTGGCGGATAGCGGCATTCGGCAGATCATGGCAGTGCAGCAAGCCACCTTGGACAACTGACCCGCACACTATAAAAGCGGCTTCCACCGGGAAGCCGTTCTGTGCCCCACACCGGTCATACCGCCTGGATGCTCTCCCCCAGCACTTCGATCATCCGGTCAATTTCATGCTGCCGGATAGTCATGGCCGGGCCAAGTTGGATGGTGTCCCCTCCGTAGCGCACATAAACGCCCTGATCCCAGCAACGCATGGCGATCTCCCAGGGACGCCGGGCCGGTTCACCCGGACTGGGTGCGATCTGTACCGCACCGGCCAGTCCGAAGTTGCGGATATCGGTAATGGCAGGGAGCCCCCTTAAACTGTGCAGGGCCGTCTCGAAGTGGGGCGCCAGCTCCGCGGCTCGCTCAGCCAGTCGATCCTGTTCAAACAGTTCCAGGGCGGCCAGACCCGCCGCACAGGCCAGGGGGTGGGCGGAGTAGGTGTAGCCGTGGGGAAACTCCACCAGATATTCCGGTCCACCATGTTCCATGAAGGTCTGGTAGATATCCGCCCGGGCCAGCGTCGCCCCCATCGGTACCACGCCGTTGGTCAGCCCCTTGGCCAGGGTCATGATATCCGGGGTCACGCCAAAGGCATCCGCCGCGAAGGCGTGACCGGTGCGCCCGAAGCCGGTGATCACCTCGTCGAAAATGAGCAGGATCGCGTGCCTGTCGCAGATCTCCCGCAGCCGCTGCAGATAGCCCGCCGGCGGCACAATCACCCCGGCCGACCCGGCGATGGGTTCTACGATCACCGCGGCGATATTGGAGGCGTCATGCAGTGCCACCAACTCCTCCAGCTGATCCGCCAGGTTCGCCCCGTGGGCCGGCACACCCCGACTGAAGGCGTTGTCCGGCAGCAGGGTATGGGGCAGATGATCGGCATCCAGCAGGGTGCCGAACAACTTGCGATTCGGACCGATGCCACCCAGGCTGATTCCACCAAAGTTGACCCCGTGATACCCCTTCACCCGGCCGATCAGTTTGCTCTTTCCCGGCATCCCTTTCAGACGCCAGTAGGCGCGCGCCATTTTCAGCGCGGTCTCAACCGCCTCTGAACCGGAATTGGAGAAGAATACATAATCCAGTCCAGGCGGGGTGAGCTGCTTGAGCCGGTTAGCCAGTTGGAACGACAGGGGGTGACCGAACTGGAATCCCGGCCCATAGTCCAGGCGATCCAGCTGGGTGCTGATCGCCTGGCTTATCTCGGGCCGGTTATGGCCCGCGCCGCAACACCAGAGACCGGACACACCATCCAGAATGCGCCGGCCGTCGGCACTCTGGTAATAGTTTCCTTCCGCGGCCACTATCATGCGCGGTTGCTGCTTGAACTGACGGTTGCCGGTAAAGGGCATCCAGTGCGCTTCCAGCGCCTCACGCTCCAGGCCGGCGCTCAGTCGGGGATCGAAGTCTGACATGGCACTTTCCTTAATGCAGCGAAATCCAGCGAATCCCCCGAACGACAGGGACCGGTGATACAACGATAGTAGCAGTATGGCAGATGGGGCGATTTATACCGCCGAGCCGAAGCGCTTCTGCTAGAATGCTGTCCTCAGGTGACCTGTCGTCGGTTGCCAGCCCCATACCGCCCTAACAGAACCAGGGGAAACCCATGATCTCACCCAAACTTCGACTGACGCTGCTGGGCGTTGCCACCGCACTGCTCACCGGCTACTCCATCGAATCAAACGCCGACCAGAAAGGGGCGGCGGCCACCGGAGAAGCGGAAAACGGCACCTGCAGGTACGAACCCGGAGCCCAGTGCTCCTGGGCGGTACGCAGCGGTGTGCAACTTCCCGGCGTCGACATGCATGAGGCATCCATGGCCTCAATGAAGCTGGACAATGCCAACCTGCAAGGGGCCAATCTCTCCCGCGCCATCCTGCAGCTGGCAAACCTGCAAGGTGCCAACCTGATGCTGGGTAACCTGGAACACGCTACGCTGGTTGCAGTGAACCTGCAGGGGGCCAATCTGATGCTGGCCAACCTGCAGGGCGCTAACTTCCTGGAAGCGGATCTTCGGGGCGCTAACCTTCGGGGCGCCAACCTGGCGGGGGCGATTCTGATCGCGGCCAGGCTGGATAATGCCATCTGGACAGATGGTCGGGTCTGCGCCGAAGGCTCCAAGGGCGAGTGCCTGTAGCCGGGGTTAAACCGATCACCCGCACAATAAAAAGGCCTTACCCGCAAAGGTAAGGCCTTGTCGATCAGCTACCGGAACCCGGATCAGGGCACAACCGAGTCGATCACCAGTTCAACCACAGCATCGTCACTGACCGTGACAGGTGACACCTCACCCAACAGGTCCCCGCTTGCGGCGATGGCGTTGCCGGACTGGGAGATCCGCGCACCAACGACCACCTGGGGGAATCGGGCCAGGCTCATTCCCGGAACCATCGCCTGTGCTTCATTCAACTCCACGGTGGCGGGCAGGTCACTCGCCCGCATGCGCACAGCCGCCAGGGGCATTTTCGGGCCGCTAAGGGCGCGGGCGTAGATAAACAGAATCTCGTCAGGCTTCACCCGCTCCGCCAGCTCTTCAGACAGGGTGATGCGGGCGGTAATAGCGGCTCCCGACGGGGCGGCAGCGGGCTCAGCCTGCGCTGTTTGTTCCGGGGCAGCGCCTGGTGCCAGGTTTGCCAGTTGCTGCTCCGTCGCTGCGATCAGCCGGTCGACCTGTTGCGTGGCATCGGGATCTGCAGCCAGCATGGGCTTCAGATGACGCAGATGTTGCAGGGCAAGGGCCGGATTGCCCGACTGACTCTCCACCATCCCGGCCAGCCAGAGCGCGGTCTGATCGTCTGGTGCCAGGCTGACGGCCCGGCGAATCAGTTCGGCGGGACGGCCCTGCAGATCACCACCGGCCGACATCGCCAGGGCATCGGCCAGCGCCAGAAGAATTGAGGGCTGATCACTGACCAGCTGATTCACCTTGTCAAAGGCGGTTGCCGCCTTCTGGTACTCTTTCATCGCCATGTGGGTACGGCCGAGCAGATACCACCCCTCCGCATCCTCGGGATTCTGTGCCAGCCGGGCCTCCAGCATACCCAGCATCTCGTCAATTGAAGGCAGTTCACCATCCTGCTGCTGCGCCACCAGGGCCTCCCCATCAACCAGCTGGGGGGTACCCAAATAGAAATAGACTGACAGGGTGGCGCCAACAATAAACAGGGCGGAAAACAGCAGGGCAAAGGGGCTGGATCCGGTACTTTTCGGAGCAGCCGTATCGGCACTGTCGCCGCTGCCACTATCCAGATCGATCAGCAGGGCCTGCTCCAGTTCGAGGCGGGTCTGCTCGTACTCCTCCTCAGACAGCGAGCCGGCTTCGTGTTCGCTTTTCAGCTCCGCCAGCCGCTCCCGGGCAATAATGACATTTTGCGTGTCGCGGTCGGAATCGGGTAATTCGGAGGCGCGCAGCAGTGAGGGGGCGATAAACGCCAACGCGATCAGTATCATGACCGCCGTTACAATCCAGAATACTATCATCTGTTTTTATCTTCTTCGCCAAGCAACGTCTTGGCTCTCTGCAGGTCGATATCACTGATCCGGGTATCCGCCTGTTTACCCCTTCTCCGAATGAAAAAGATCAGTATGAATACACCACCGGCCAGGATCGCGAATGGGCCCACCCAAAGCAGCAGGGTGGATGCCTGAAGCGGTGGACGATAGAGCACGAAGTCGCCATAGCGTTTGACCATGTAGTCAACCACGTCCTGTTTACTGGAACCATCCTGGACCATCTGGTAGGTCTTGTGGCGCATGTCCTGGGCCAGTTCCGCGTTGGAGGCGGCCAGATTCTGATTCTGGCAGACCAGACAGCGCAGCTCATCAACCAGCTCCTTGTAGCGTGCCTCCTTCTCAGGATCATCAAACTCGATCGCTTCAATACCTGCCAGGGCAACCAGGGGCACCAACAGGAGTAAAAACAGCCAGGCACGTCTCATGACTCACCCTCCAGTTGCTGCAACAGCGGCTTGAACTCTTCATCCCAAACCTGCTGATAAAGTGGGCCGGTGTGCTTCTTTCGAATCATGCCCTGTTTATCAATCACAAAGGTCTCGGGAGCGCCATACACGCCCCAGTCCATAATCGACTCACTCTCCGGATCAAACCCGACAGCGGCAAACGGATTGCCCTTTCTGTTGAGGAAATTGAGTGCCTCGGCCCGTTCATCACGCCAGTCAATGCCGATAATGGTGATTCCTTCATTTTTGGCCAGATGGAGCAGGAACTCATGCTCACGCCAACACTCGGGACACCAGGTTCCCCAGACATTGAGCAGCCACACCTTGCCCTTCATAGTGTCGGAACTGACGGTTTTGTCTGGCTCGAACAGGTCAGGGAGCGTGAAGCCGGGAGCCGGTTCGTTGACCAGCACCGATGGCACATCACGGGGGTTCAGGGTCAGCCCGATGCCAAGCAAAGCCACCAGAGCCAGAAAAATACCCAGCGGGATCAGAAAGCGCGCTTTCATACCGTGCCCACCGTAACACCTTCGACCGCGACGCTGGCTTTGCGCTTCAGTCGGTAATAACGTCGATCAGTCGCCGCCAGCAGGCCACCAAATGCCATCAGCAGACCACCCAGCCAGACCCAGCGGATAAAGGGCTTGTGGTAGAGGCGGACACTCCAGGCCCCCTCATCACCCAGCGGTTCCCCCAGTGCAACAAACAGGTCACGGAACAGACCGGCATCGATACCGGCTTCGGTCATGGGCATACCGGTCTGGTAATTGCGCTTCTCAGGGCTCAGATGGGTAATCTTCTGCCCCTCCAGATAGACATCCACCTCACCCCGGAAGGCCTGGTAGTTCGGTCCCTGGGAGCGCTTTACCCCCTGAAACATGAACTCATAGCCACCCAGCGAATAACTCTCACCCGGTGCCAGGCGCACGTCCTTCTCCTCGCTGTAGACACTGGTCAGGGTAATACCCACGACGAACACCGCCAAGCCGGCATGGCCCAGCATCATGCCCCAGCCCGAGCGGGGTGTATTGGCCATGGTCTGGGAGAAAGAGCGTCCCGCGGTATGCCGATCAAACAGCCACTGCAGGGTGGTGAGCATGATCCACACCGCCAGCACCAGGGCCAGCGCGGCACCCCAGGAAAAATGGGGTGCCAGCAACATCAGACCCAGTCCGGCAATCACACTGAACAGCAGGGAGAGGCGCAGCTTGGCAAACAGGCGCTGACCGCTGTCGTGCCGCCAGCGCGCCAGCGCGCCAACGCCCACCAATGCCGCCAGCGGTGCGGTCAGGGGAATGAAAACCGAATTAAAGTAGGGCGGACCCACCGAGATCTTACCCAGACCAAGGGCGTCGATGGCCAGGGGATAGAGTGTCCCCAACAGCACACTGCAGGCCGCCACCACCAGAATCACATTATTCAGCAACAGGCCGGTCTCACGGGAGATCAGCTTGAAACTGACACTGCTGCGGATCTGGGAAGCGCGCCAGGAGTACAGGACCAGTGAACCACCCACCACCACACAAAGGAAGGTGAGGATAAAGATACCCCGGCCCGGGTCGGTGGCGAAGGCATGCACCGAGGTGAGAACACCGGAACGCACCAGGAAAGTGCCGAGCAGGCTGAGCGAGAACGCAAATATGGCCAGCAGTACCGTCCAGGCCTTGAAAGCCCCCCGTTTCTCCGTCACCGCCAGGGAGTGGATCAGCGCCGTACCCACCAGCCAGGGCATGAAAGAGGCGTTCTCCACCGGATCCCAGAACCACCAGCCGCCCCAACCCAGCTCGTAGTAGGCCCACCAGCTGCCCAGTACGATACCCACGGTCAGGAACATCCAGGCCACGTTGGTCCAGGGACGGGACCAGCGGGCCCAGGCCGCATCCAGCTGGCCACCCAGCATGGCGGCGATGGCGAAGGCGAAGGCAACCGAGAAACCCACGTAACCCATGTAGAGCATGGGCGGATGAATCGCCAGACCGGGATCCTGCAACAGCGGGTTGAGTTCCCGACCCTCTATGGGCGGATTAACCAGCCGGTCAAACGGGTTCGAGGTAAACAGCATGAACAGCAGGAATCCGACACTGACCATTCCCATCACGCCGATCACCCGGGCCAGCATGATTTCCGGCATGCTGCGACTGAACAGCACGACCGCCCCGGTCCATAAGGAGAGAATCAGGGTCCACAGCAGCAGTGAACCTTCGTGAGCACCCCAGACGCCGGAAATCAGGTAGATCAACGGCAACTGGGTGTTGGAGTTGTGCGCCACATAGCTGACAGAAAAATCATGTACCAGGAAGGAGTAGGTCAGGCAGCCATAGGCCACCACCATGAACAGCAGCTGTGCCAATGCCGCAGGCTTGGCCACCGCAACCCAGCCGGCAATGCGCCGATGGGCGCCGATGATCGGCAGAGTCGCCTGAATCAGCGCCAGTGACAACGCCAGAATCAGCGCCACATGTCCAAGTTCAGGAATCATCAGTTGGCAACTCCCGTCGATGTATCGGTCTGGGCCTTCGCCATGGCATCCGCCACTTCGGGCGGCATGTAGTTTTCATCGTGTTTGGCCAGCACTTCATCGGCGATGAACACCCCATCCGGGCCCATGCGACCCTGGGCGATCACCCCCTGACCCTCAGCAAACAGATCCGGCAGAATACCGGTATAGGCCACATTGATGGTGTTGGCATAGTCAGTCACAGCAAACCGCACCGTCAACTCCTTGCCACGCTCCAGACTTCCTGCCGCGACCATACCGCCGAGACGGTAGACATGATCATCCGGCGCCTTGCTCTGGGCCACTTCGGTGGGCGAGAAAAAATAGGATAGGTTGCTGTCCAGCGCATTGAACAACAGCCAGGCGGCCAATCCGAGTCCTGCCAGTCCTGCCACCAGGAACCCAAGTCTCTTATGTCTTGCCTTCATACCTTTTCTCCTGCTTTCATCCGGTTAATTCGGACAATGCGCTGCAATACGGCACGCCGGTGACTCCGAACCATAATCGGCTCAATAATCATCAATAGCGCGGAAATGCCGAACGAGCCCCACACATAGAGGGCATAACCGCCCATATTAAAAAACTCAGCCACCGTCATTGCCGCACCTCTTCCAATTGACTGACCCAGGTGGTATCCGCTTCCCGTTCCAGGATGATGGAGCGCACACGGGCCATGGCAACCGCAATGGTGTAGGCCCAGAAAGCCAGGGCCATGATCAGCATGGTCCAGAGCATGGTCTCGCCCATCTTGGAACCGTTATCCAAACTGATACTGGCCCCCTGATGCAGCGTATTCCACCACTGCACGGAATAATAGATGATCGGGATATTCACCACGCCCACCAGCACCAGGAGAGCGCCCGCCCGGTCCGCCCGACGGGTATCGTCGATTGCGCCCTGCAGGGCCATATAGCCGAGATAGAGAAACAGCAGAATCAGCTCGGAGGTGAGCCGGGCATCCCATACCCACCAGGTCCCCCACATCGGTTTACCCCAGAAGGCGCCGGTCCAGAGCGCCAGAAAGGTGAACATGGCCCCGGTGGGTGCCAGCGCACGGGTCATCATGCCCGACAGGCGGGTATTGAACACCAGTCCGACAGCGGCCCAGAAGGCCATGATCAGGTAGATGAACATGGACATCCAGGCGGCAGGGACATGCACAAAAATAATGCGGTACCCCTCGCCCTGCTTGTAGTCGGTGGGTGCCACAAAGAAACTCATGTAGAGCCCCACAGCAATCAGGCCAACGGCAAGCACGGTAAAAATCGGCACCATACGACCCGCCAGGGGATAGAAAGTGGCTGGTGATGAAAACTTGAACCAGTTAATTAATCTTGAATTCATTGGATTATATTAAGACCAACTGCTCCGGGCGTTTGATAATACAAACGGGGTTTGGTTCCCCCATCCGCCAGATAAATTAATACCGCTACTGATATATTCCCAACCTGGTCACGGACCAGCTTTGATTAAGGACAAATCCGCAGCCAAAAGTAGCACGCATTTCTCCTGCTACTCCACGGAAATTCGCAATCCCGCCGAAGCGGCCAACGGCGCCAACAGCAGGGATAATACCAGAATGGCACCCAGCATGGAGATATGCCCCTGACCGCCCAGACCGGACGCGGTAGCCTCTACCGCTCCCGAACCGAAAATCAACACTGGAATATAGAGAGGCAGGACCAGCAACGAGACCAACACACCGCCGCCACGCAGCCCCAGGGTCAAAGCCGCACCGATGGCACCGATCAGGCTCAGGGCCGGCGTTCCCAATAAAAGTGACACCACCATCACACCCAGCGCTTCACTGGAGAGGTCGTACTGCAGCCCCAGCAGTGGAGCCATCAGCACCAGGGGCAAGCCGGTTACCAGCCAGTGGGCCACGATCTTGGCCAGTACCAGAATAAACAGCGGCTGGGGAGTGAGCAGCATCTGCTCCAGCGCGCCATCCTCAAAATCGACCGCAAACAGCCGCTCCAGCGCCAGCATGGAGGCGAGCAGGGCCGCCACCCAGAAGACCCCCGGAGCAATCAGACGCAGGGTCTTCATCTCCGGACCAATACCCAGCGGAAACAGGCTCACCACGATGACAAAGAAGAACAGGGTAGTGAACAGATCGGAACGTCGACGCATCGCCAGCAACAGGTCACGACCCACCAGTGCCCTGAAAGTGCTAAACACGTCCATCCTCCTTCCAGCCCAGGCGCAGCTCCTTGACCTGTTCCCGGGTGATATTTACTTCCTGGTGGGTGGTGAGCATCACCATACCGCCACCATTTATGTGTTCACGCATGATCGACTGGAGAAAATCAACCGCCGCCACGTCCAGGGCGGTGAAGGGTTCATCCAGCACCCAGAGACGGGATCTGTTCACCAGCAGTCGGGCCAGCGCGACCCGTCTTTTCTGCCCTTGCGAAAGCACTCGACTGGGCAGATCCTCATGCCCCATCAGACCCATTTTTTCCAGCGAATCCCAGGCCTGCCGCTCGGTAATGGGATTGCCATCCAGTGTGCTGCATACACGCAGATTCTCCACTCCGGTCAGGTCATCCTTGATACCGTTTTTATGCCCGATGAAGAGTACCTCCCGGCTGAACTCCTCCCGCAGTCGGTGGATCGATTCGCCATTCCAGCGGATCTCACCATCACTTTCCCGCATCAGGCCACACACGGTGCGCATCAGGGTGGTCTTACCACTGCCATTATGACCGTGCAGGTGCAGCAGCTCTCCCGCCTCCAGCGTGAAGCTGAGGTCGGAAAACAGTTTACGGTCACCGCGGATGCAGGCCAGGCCCGCCACTTCGAGCATTGAGAACACCTTTAATTGAGCCAAAAACCGCCCGATTGTACACAGCCTGACCGAGCTTTCCCATACAGCCGTGTTCCGGGGTAGAATCCTCTTCATCAATTCACAGCAGGAAACCGTGTCATGACAGCAACTCATCGTGGAGAAAAGGTGGTATTGGCCAGCAGCAACGCCGGCAAAGTGCGTGAAATCAACCAGTTGCTGTCGCAACAGGAGATCCAGGTGGTACCCCAGAGTCAATTTGACACGCCGGAGGCGGAAGAGACCGGTCTGACCTTCGTGGAGAACGCCATCCTCAAGGCGCGTAATGCCGCGCGCCACAGTGGCCTGCCGGCAATCGCCGATGACTCCGGTATCGAAGTGGATGCACTCCAGGGTGCGCCGGGGATCTATTCAGCCCGCTTTGCCGGGCCCGCCTGCGATGATCAGGCCAACAACGACAAACTACTGGCCGACCTGGAAGGCGTTCCGGATGAAGAGCGCACCGCCCGTTTTCAGTGTGTCATGGTCTATCTGCGGCACGCCGACGACCCCACGCCACTGATCTGCCAGGGCACCTGGGAGGGGCGTATCCTGCATGCACCCCAGGGGGAGAACGGCTTTGGCTATGACCCGCTGTTCCTGGTGCCCGAATTCGGCTGCAGCTCCGCCGAGCTTGCCCCGGAACAGAAGAACGCCCTGAGTCACCGGGGCCAGGCACTGCGCCAGCTGGTGGCCGCCCTCACCTGAGGTGTCATAAAACCTTAATCATTGCGCAACCGGTCTGACATCAGAGTTCGATAGCCTGCTGCCCTGAAACCAAGGACTAACAGCAAAGAGATCGAACATGAATCATTCCCATGCGTTCCTGAACAACCATATCAACCTGCTGCAACCGGCCCAGATCGGCTACCACGGCCGCACCTTCTCGGCCACCCTGGGCAGTCTGACTACCGATGGGGCACTGCTGGAGACCCACGCACTGACCCTGCCGGTCGGCATGGAGGTGGATCTGTCACTGACCCTGGGGCGCACATCCTGGCAGATCAAGGCGGTCATCACCCACACCACTCCCCACGAGATCGGCGTCCTGTTCCGGCAGCCCCAGCAGCAGCTCTATGATGCCGCCCACGACCAACTGCCGCTCAGCTTCCAGCCCACCCGTCGTCACGCCCCGGCACCGAGCGCCAGATTCTGACGGTTACTCTTCGAGCAGCCAGTTCAATACCGCTTCGGTGTCGGCCCCCAGCAGGGGGGGCGCGCCCGGGTACTCCACCGGGGTGCGGGAAAACTTCACCGGGTTGGCCACCTGGGGCACCTGACCGGCAAGCGGATGGGGCAGATCCAGCCGCATACCCCGGGCCAGCACCTGGGGATCCTGGAACACCTGATCGATACTGTTGATCGGCCCGCAGGGAACCTGCTCCGCATCCAGCAACCGACGCCACTCGGTGGTTGTTTTTTTCCTGAACAGGGACTCCAGTAGCGGAATCAACTGCTGGCGATGCTTCACCCGCTGTCGATTGGTGGCAAAACGGTCATCCCGGGCCAGCTCCGCCTGGCCCAATACCTTGCAGCAGGCGGCAAACTGCCGGTCGTTGCCCACCGCCAGCATCAGAAAACCATCACGGGTCGGCATCGCCTGGTAGGGCACAATATTGGGATGGGCAGTTCCCTGACGCCCCGGCGCCTCGCCACTCACCAGATAGTTCATACCCTGGTTGGCCAGCCAGGCGACCTGGGTATCCAGTAGTGCCAGATCGATATATTGCCCCTCGCCGCTTCTATCCCGGTGATGCAGTGCCGCCAGGATGGCGCTGACCGCATACATCCCGGTCATCAGATCCACCACGGCCACACCGACCTTCTGGGGGCCACCGCCGGGCAGATCATCCCGTTCGCCGGTGATACTCATCAGACCGCCCCGCGCCTGTACCATGGCGTCATAACCGGCCAACCCCGCATCCGGACCGGTCTGACCGAAGCCGGTAATGGAGCAGTAGATCAGGCCGGGATGTTCCGCCGACAGGGACGCATAATCGAGACCGTACTTTTTCAGCCCACCCAGTTTGAAGTTCTCCACCAGCACATCGGCCCGGCTGGCCAACTGCCGGATAATGGCCTGACCGGAGGGGGTGGTGATATCCACAGCGACGGACTTCTTGCCGCGATTGGCAGAGAGATAGTAGGCGGATTCACTGGTATCGGCACCCTGCCCGTCCTTCAGGAACGGGGGACCCCAGTGGCGCGTGTCGTCCCCCACTTCGGGTCGCTCGATCTTCCACACCGTAGCGCCGTAATCGGCCAGTAACTGGGTTGCCCAGGGACCGGCCAGTACACGACTCAGGTCCAGTACCCTTATCCCCTTCAATGGTCCCATGGTGCTATCGATACCCGGTCAGAGTGATAACGGGGTGCCGCTGCACTCCGTACTGAAATTGACCCAGCGCTGTCAGGCGCTGCCGGTCCTGCGGTAAAACGCCAAACACTACCCGGGAAGTGCTGTTGCCGCCGGCTCCGACCGGGTGCCTGGAGGGCAGTGGGCAACCGGGCCGGAATGAGCCGGGGGTGATCTCTCCGGTCCCGGAGGACAGGTCGGATCAATACAGGGCACGCTCCAGCCGCCGGAAAAACTCGCCCCGCTCGAAGGGTTTGGCGATAAACCCTCTGGCGCCGATTTTCCGCACCCAGGTGCGGATGGTGGCCTGCTGGTTGCCGCTGACAATAATGACCGGGATATCCTGGGTGTCCACGTCGGTCTGCAGTTTCCGGGTTGCCTGGAACCCGTCCATGCCCGGCATCATCACATCCATGAAAATCAGATTCGGTTTGTGGGTACGCGCCAGCTCAATGCCCTGTGCACCATCTTCCGCCTCCAGTGTGCGGTAACCGGACTGCTGCAGCATATTGCTCATCAGCCGGCGCACGGTGCGGGAATCATCCACAATCAGCACCGTGGTCCCCGCGCGGGGTTTTATTCGGCGGTTGACCCGGCGATCCTGATTAACTGGTTCCCGTTTGCGCTGAAACCTTCGGTATAAACTTAACAACCCCATCGACCTGCACTCTCACTACAACATTTAAACAGTGGCCAAATGTTAACCGAAACAACCCGATTGACTATAGGGGGAATCTGAAAATCTGTGGACTGATAACTGACGTTCAGAAGGTCAACTCGCCACGGGCCCGACGCTCCAGGGGCATCAATGCACCGGTGATCAACTGATGGGCGGGTGTGGCCACGCCGTAGCGCTGCCCCAGACGCACCACGGCACCATTCCAGGCGTCGATCTCCGACGGCCTGCCCGCAGCGATATCCCGTTGCAGAGAGCTGGTACCGCCAGGTTCCAGGGCATCGATAAATGCCCAGGTCTGGGGGATCGTATCATCAGGCAGGTCGATACCGGCCGCCCGGGCGACCGCCCGGGTCTCCTGCATACAGGCTTCAATGATCGCACGCGTTTCCGGTTGCTCACGCAGAATGCCGATCGGCGCCCGGCTGATCGCCCCCAGTCCACCCCAGCCGGTGATAAACAGAAATTTCTTCCACATCGCCGACAGGATGGAATCGGGCAGCTCCACTGTGATACCGGCCTCCGTCAATGCCGTCGCCAATTGTTCCAGACGGGCGCTGGATGTGCCATCGAGCTCCCCCAGCATCAGGGTCGGTTCATGCCCGATATGACGAATCAGTCCCGGTCTTTCGATAAAACTGAATATTTTCGCCACGCCACCCAGCACCCGTTCCGGCCCGAGCACCTCACCCAGCCGGTCAGGGGCTTCCACCCCATTGAGCAGGGAGACAACAAAGGTATCCGGGCCGATCAGGGGCGCCATGGCCCGGGCCACCTCATCCACCTGCCAGTTCTTGACACAGACCAGCACCAGGTCCACAGGACCGATCTGCGCCGGGTTATCCGTAGCGGTTGGCGACGGAAGCGTGAAATCCCCGTTAATGCTCTCCACCACCAGCCCCTGTTGCTGCATCGCCTGCAGATGGGCGCCCCGGGCAATGAACCCCACCTGATGTCCACTATTGGCCAGGCGGCCGCCGAAGTAACCACCCACACCACCACTGCCATACACGGCTATTCTCATTCGAATACTCCTGGTTTTTCACTACCGCCCATTTCCGTTCTGACTGGAAATCCGGATCAGTCCCACCACTTCCCTATCATAGCGGCCCGCCGACATTTTTATCGGCACCGCCTGTGCCCATGCAATAAACCGCCGCCCAGGAGTGTCTTACCGATCAACTGGTCACAAAGCGGATAATCTCCTCAGCAATACGATCCGCCCCGGCGCCATACAGCATGGTCATGTGGTTACCCGGCACCGCGCAGTAGCGCCCCCGGGGCAGGGCCGCCACGGTTGCTTGCGCTTGTTCAGGCGGCAGCAGTGGCGGCGCACCGGGCAGACCGTAACTGCCGGTGGCATTCAACAGCAAGGTGGGTTGACCGATCAGGGGCAGTTTCTCCAGCCACGGCTCAGCCAGTACATGCTCCACCGCTTCGGTTATGGCTGCCGGTGATGAGCGGGACACCACACGACCATCCGGCAGCGTCTCCACATCGGCACGAAAATAACTCTCAATGGCCGGGTCCCACCAGTGATAAAAGAACGGCATCACTTTCACTGCAGCCAGGTAGGTCTCCCAGGATGGCACCGGTTTACCCAGTCGATCAATGGCCGGTTGTATCAGCTGCCGGGTATCCGGATGCATCTCTGCGGCGGCATCTATCACCACCAGTCTTTCCACCCGCTCCGGGTAGTGCGCCGCCAGGTAGAGGCCCAGCAGTCCCCCATAGGAGTGGCCACCCAGGATCACCCGGTCCAGCGCCAGCTGATCCAGCAGACCGATAACGTCCGCCGCATGATCGGCCAGGCTGTATCCCGTCTCCGGTTTGTCGCTCAACCCGCGGCCACGCAGATCCAGGGCCAGCAATCTCACCGCCGGCACCAGTCCGGCAGCCACCAGGCCATCGAAAGCGTGCGCATTGGCGGTCAGGCCGGGCATAAGCAGTAAGGTCACCCCGTCCGATTGATAATCCAGATAGTGCAACCTGATGCCATTTGCCTGTCGATATTGATCCACATGTCCCCCGGTATTAATCAACCATTCAAGCAGCCTGCAGGTATCGTCCCACGGCCCGCCTTTTAAGGGATAGCACGTTTTGTGGAATCAGCCTACCGCCGCCCGAGCGGTGAGGCTCCATCGCCATTGGAACAAGTGGGATAGTCGGTACCCTTTGGCTTGGATTTCCCCGGGCCGGGGCTTTCGATCAGGTGTTAGGGCCAGTGGTTCGATCCGATGCATCCAACACCGCGCTGAAACCACAGAAACGCCGCAATTTAGAAACGGAGGCGATCTGAACCTGTTTGTTATCGATCTCCACACCCTGCTCCCGCAGCGCGCTGAATGTGCGGGAGAGCCCCTCCTGCGACATACCCAGAAGAGCGGCCAGCATCTTTTTACTGTGCGGAAGGGTAATCTGGTTTTCGCCCCGCTCCTGGTCATGGGCCAGGTCCAATAGGAAAGCCGCCACCCGTTGGGCAGTGGTACGCAGGCGCTGGTTCTTCACCTGCCGCACCATGCTGCGGTACTGGGTGGAGAGGGTCGCCATCATCCTGAGACCGAGGTCTCCTCCGTGGCGGATCAGTTCAATCAGCTGGTCACCGGGTATCTTGAGTACGTGCGCCCGCTTGACAACCTCCGCCGACATCAGAAACCGCTTGCCGGTGATAACCGCGGCAAGGATAAAGGAGTCACCCGGATAGAGTATCTCTATCACCGTCTGCTGTCCGCCGGGTCCCTTGGCAGTCATCTGTACCAGGCCGGAGATCAGGATATAAAGGTAGTCCGCCCTGTCTCCTTCACGGAACAGATAATTTCCTTTTTCACAAACTGATTCCTGGGTGTGCAGCGCCACCAGTTCAAGGTCGGCACGGCTCATATCAGAGAAAAGCGGAATCTGCTCCAGTACGTTGGCTGTTATCATATTGCGTGAGTTTTTATTCTGGTGATCCGCATCCCGGCTCCGATCTGCTCCCTGCTGAAACAGTAGAGACTAACACATTATGCAGTAAAGGCACCGGAACCAGCCTCCTGAAAACGGGCACACCATCCGGGTGGCGTGGTTGGTCGCTTGCAGCGGCATAGGGGCTTAAAATGTTCACCCAATGGTCCTGTCGCTCCCTTTCTGAACCAGCAACTCCAGCTTGTTCACCAGATAGGGGTCAAGTTTGCTTCCGGCCTCGCTCGACATAATATCCAGCACCGCGCTAACAGAACGGGCTTTATGATAGGGGCGGTAATTGGTCATGGCGTCAAAGCTGTCCGCCACGGAGATAATGCGGGAAGTTATCGGTATCTCCTCTCCCTGCAAGCCGTCCGGATAACCCTCACCATTGAAAAACTCATGGTGATGCCTCACCGCCTTGGCCACCCGCTCCCCCGCCTGGAGGTTCAGCTCTCTGACGATGCCCTCCCCCTTTACGGAGTGGCTTTTCATCACCTCCATCTCCGCCTCCGTGAAATGTTCCGGCTTTAACAGGATATGGTCGGGGATGCCGATTTTACCGATGTCATGAAAAAAAGCGCCCAGTTCCAGTACGGCCAGTTCGGCCTTCTCAAGAGAACAGGCGAGACCGATCAGCCGGGAGAACCCGACTACGCGCCGGGAGTGAGCCTGGGTATGCTGGTCCCGTTCATTCAGTGCCACTCCCAATGCCCGTGAGCCGGGATCAAGGTCGAGGTGGTATTGAAACTCGATCATATCTTGCATTCTCTCCTGGCGTGACCAACATTTCCGGGACACCTGCGCCGCCTGATACGCCGTTCACCCTCCTCTGGCCCCCCCGGAACTCACAGCATCCAATGTGCCGGTATCTTACCAACTATGGTGTATCAGTGATATATCAGATCCGGCCAGTACCTGACACACCGGCAGCACCATAAATTCCCGCAATGGTTTAGGCTGACGGACACCTATCGGGGCGGTTCCAAATAGGGCGAGCGCTCCTTCACCCACTGGAGAGGATTAAAGAATTTCGATCTACGACCGAAAACCTGATAGGCCCGCATACAGGAGGACCGCCCACTGCGGATCGACTAAGGGAAGACCAACAGAGCTCATCGCCTAGACGGTCACTGACACGGGAACTGTCACAGGAGGAGGAATCGGGAGTGACAACTTCCAACGCAATAATTATTAAGATCAGAGATCGCACCATGAGCCTATACACTCAAATCGAGAAGCTTTTTTTCCACACACTCACCCGTAAAATCGTCGGCAATGTGGTTTTCCTGCTGCTGTTTCAGCTCCTGACGTTCTGGCTGGTCTACGAAAACATCAACGATATGCGCGCCCTGTTGGTCGACAACCCAGCCGGCATCGCCCTGCTGGATCGCCACCTGACAATCATGCTCGGTGCCACCCTGCTCGCGGTTCTGGTCGCCGTCGGCATCATACTCTACATGCGCCACCTGTTTCTGCGTCCGATCCAAGGGATCACCCGGATACTGGACGGGATCACTGAAAATGATGGCGACATCTCAGCCACACTGCCGATCACGACTCAGGATGAGATTGCTGATATGGCCAACGCCTACAACCATTTCGCCGAGAGTCTGCGTAACATTATCGACAACACCCGCCGCCGCACAGTCAGCGTGGCGGTGGGGGCGACCCGATTGGACAAGATGCTCCATTCCGCCCACCTGCGGGCCGATCGCCAGGAGATGAACGCGACCCAGGTATTCCAATCCAGCGGAGAAGCGACCCGAGCCATTGATGAAATTGCCCGCCACACCAACGCCATATCGGAACAGAACAGCGCCAACCTGAAAGAGGCCAACCACTCGTCAGAGCGGCTCACCACCGTGACTGAACAGGTGGCCGCGGTCAGTAAACTGTTGGAGGGCTTTAACGAAACCGTCAACCTCCTGAGCAAAAACTCGGAAAACATCCGCACCATACTCTCCATGGTCCAGGAGTTTTCCGATCAGACCAACCTGCTGGCACTGAATGCCGCCATCGAGGCGGCCCGGGCCGGTGAACACGGCCGGGGGTTCGCGGTGGTCGCAGATGAGGTACGCAACCTGTCCCACAAGGTCAACAGTGCCACGGGGGAAATCAGCAAGAATATCAATGAGATGTCCCATCTGGTGGAGAACACCAAGACCGGCACCCAGGAGATCAAAAGCTATACGGAGAACACCCAGGCGGTGGTCGCTGAAACCGCAACCCAGTTCCACCGGATGATGCACGATTTTGAGGCGGTCAACAGCCAGCTGATCGAGATCAGTGCCGCTATCGAGGAGCTCTCCATCACCAATCAGGAGTCCCATCGCAACGTCAGCGAGATTGCCGAACTGAGCAAAAGCATTAAGACCGACATGGATGAGTCAGAGAAGCACTCGGACGAGCTGGAAGTGGCTACCGAACAGACCCAGGAACTGCTCTCCCGGTTCATCATCGGCCACGGCGGTTTTGAAAATATCATCCAGACCGCCCGCGGGTGGGCCGCTGAAGTGCAGGAGGCGCTCAATGGGCTGGCCACGCGCGGCACCAATCTGTTTGACACCAACTACCAGCCGGTGCCCAACACCAATCCGCAGAAATACAACCTGCCTTACGTGCACGCTTTCGAGAGTGTCATTCAGCCGATGATCGACGCTTTCATCAAAGAGCGTCCGGAATTCATCTATGTGGTACCAGTGGATAAGAATGGCTTTCTGCCGGCCCACCACAAACACCTGTCGAAACCCATGACCGGAGATTTCGAAACCGACAACCTCAACAGCCGGCACCTGAAGATATATAACAACAGCCGGGCGGAGAAGCGTCGCGCCGCTAACACCGAACCGTTTCTGCTGCAGACCTACACCCGGGATACCGGGGAGGTACTCAACGATCTCTCCCTGCCCCTGTATATCGAAGGCAAACACTGGGGAGCGCTGATTCTTGGCTTTACCCCGGAGCGATTGCTGGAGGACGGCTGAGCCGGGAGACCCAACCGGGCGCATAACCGGCCAAACCACCCACACCGGTCGTCGAACTTCGGTATACTGGCCCGCCAGACAGCGTCAGGCGGGCTGACAACAGCGGCGACAGGTAAGACCCATGCAGATTCAGTGGTATCCGGGCCACATGCACAAGGCCAGCAAGCAGATCAGGGAGACTCTGCCCAATGTCGATGTCATTATCGAGGTATTGGACGCACGCATCCCTTTCAGCAGCACCAATCCGATGCTGTCGACTCTGCGAGGCGACAAGCCCTGCATCAAGGTTTTGAACAAGAGTGACCTGGCCGATCCGGAGATCACCCAACTATGGCAACACTACCTGGAGCAGGAACAGGGAGTAAAAAGCCTGGCCATCAGCTGCCAGCAACCAGCCACGCTGAAACAGTTGCCGCAACTCTGCCGCCAGCTGTTCCCGGCCAAAGCCGGGAGCGTCAAGGGTGTTCACGCCATGATCGTGGGTATCCCCAACGTGGGCAAATCGACCCTGATCAATATGCTGGCCAACCGGACCATCGCCAAGACTGGTAATGAACCCGCCATTACCAAGGCCCAACAACGGATCAATCTGGGCGATGGACTGATTCTCTGGGATACCCCCGGCGTACTCTGGCCCAATATCGAAAACCGCAACAGTGGCTACCGCCTGGCCGCCACCGGCGCCATCAAGGAGACGGCCATGCAGAATGACGACGTGGCCCATTTCGCCGCCGAATACCTGTTGGCCACCTATGCAGCCAATCTCCGGGAGCGTTACCGGCTGGACCAGCTTCCCGATGCAGAATATGAGTTGCTGGAGCAGATCGGCCGCAAGCGTGGCTGCCTGCGCGGCGGGGGCCGGGTCGACATGGAGAAGGCCGGCAAACTGCTGCTGACCGAACTGCGCGCCGGGAACCTGGGCCGGATCACCCTGGAGACACCACAAATGATGGCACGGGAGCAGGAAGAGACCCGTCGCCTCCAGGCGGAGAAAGCGGCCCGGCGGGCGGCCCGGAAGGCGCGTCGTTCATCAAAAGGAAAATAGACCCACCAGGTCCTCAATCGCTGATCAGCGGATATTTCGTCGGCACTGTGCAGTTTACGGGGTTGAGCTGAATCCAAAGAATCGGCAAAATTTAGCGTTTTAGATCATGCGCCGTGGCCCTCACAGCACATGGTCAGGCTGCTTAGCCAATAATCAGGGGCTATACTTTCCCCTCCAACCAGACACCTAATTCATCCATGGTCATCCTAAAAGAAACATTTATTACTGGCTTTTTCCGGCTCGAATCGGCGGGCGGCATTATCCTGATGATTGCGGCAGCATTCGCCATGGTTTGTGCCAACACGCCACTGCAACCCTACTACTCCCTGATCCTGGACACCCAGGTGGCAGTCAGTGTTGGCACCTTTGAAATTGCCAAACCTTTGCTGTTGTGGATAAACGATGGCCTGATGGCGGTATTTTTCTTTCTGGTCGGGCTGGAGCTGAAGCGGGAACTGATGGAGGGGGAGCTGGTCGACCCACGCAACATAGTCCTGCCGGGCATCGGCGCCATCGGCGGTATGGCGATACCGGCAGCTATCTACATCTTTTTCAACCTGGATGACAGCTCCGCCATGTCCGGTTGGGCCATACCGGCGGCAACTGATATCGCCTTCGCCCTGGGCGTGCTGGCACTTCTGGGATCCCGCGTCCCTACCGCCATCAAAATTTTTCTCACCTCGCTGGCAATCTTCGATGATATCGGCGCCATCATCATCATCGCGGTCTTCTACACCGCCAAGATATCCCTGACCTCGCTACTGATCGTGGCCTGCTGCATTCCCCTGCTACTGCTGTTCAACCGGCGCCAGGTGGAATCAAAAAGTCTCTATATGCTAGTGGGACTGATCATGTGGGTGGCGATGCTGAAATCGGGGGTACACGCCACCCTCGCCGGCGTCATCCTGGCGATGTTTATCCCGATGAAATCAAAAAGCGACCCGGAACGGTCGCCGCTCCGGGAGATGGAGCGGGACCTGCACACCGTGGTGGCCTTCTGGATACTACCCATATTCGCCTTTGCCAATGCCGGCATCACCCTGACCGGAGTCGGCGCAGAGCAACTGCTGCATAACGTGCCGGTCGGCATCGCCCTGGGCCTGTTCATCGGCAAACAACTGGGGGTATTCGGCTTCTGCTGGCTGGCGATCAAACTGAGCCTGACGCGCCTGCCCCGGGGAGTCTCCTGGAGCTCGCTCTATGGTACGGCTGCCCTGTGCGGTATCGGCTTCACCATGAGCCTGTTTATCGGTTCCCTGGCGTTTGAAGAGACCGATATCAACCGGGTGTTTGACGACCGACTTGGCATTATCATCGGCTCCCTGGCTTCCGGCCTGTTCGGGTACCTGATTCTCAACAAGAGTTTGCCAAGGCGGGCCGCGGACAGGGATTAGACTCCGCCCACATCCAGGGATCAGGTCTTGCTCAGAAATTCGACCCGCTCCGCTTCGGTGGGGATGTTGCTGGCGAGACGCTGACAGAGGTCTTCGTAAGAGTGACTTTTGGCCAGACACCTCTTCAGCAGGTGCTGTGCCAACGGCCCCACGTAGAAGGCCAGCAGTCTGGCCAGCCTCTCGGTGGCGGCCTGATCCAGGGTGGATGAAAAGTCCGTTGCCGTGGTTCGATTCAGCTCAGACGTCTCTAACGGCCTGGCGGCCGACCTGTTCAATACCGTGGAATCCTGACTGAGTACCGTCCGTGCCCTGACCAGAAACGCCTCCCGTTCCCCTACATCACTGATATGGGTTGCCAGCGACTGCACCAGTTCGTCGGGCGATGAAACCCCACTGAAAGACTTTTGCACCAGAATTCCGGCAATGGGTCCGACGTAGCTGGTCAGACTATGCTCCAGCTCATGCAGGGTATCCATGGAGACCAACTGCCCTGTGGCCGGCGAAACTGACTCCCGGAGTGGTTTCTGATTGACCACGGTCTGGGCTATGCGCGCGCTGGTATCGGGCGCTGCACCGTTATCACCGGCCAGGGCCTGTAAACTGTCCAGAAACACCTGGGCGGAGGAGAACCGCTCGGCTATCGACTCGCTCAGGGCCTGGCGAATTATCGACTGCAAGCGGTCACCCACCAACTGCCCCCGCTCGGTCTCAAACACCTTGTCAATGAACTGGTGAATCGGTACCGAGTAGAGCTCCTTAGGGGTAATACGGGCCCCGGTAAGCATCTCCAGCAGGACCATTCCGGTGCTGTAGATATCGGCCCGCTGATCCACCACCTCGCCCCGCAATCCCTCCGGGCACATGTAGTTAGGGGTACCCACCATGTTGCCGGCCAGAGTGAGATCGGATTGATCCAGCCGCGCCACGCCGAAATCGGTCACCTTGACCCCGCCACTGTCCAGCAAAATGATATTTGCCGGTTTGATATCCCGGTGTACCACACCTTGAGCATGGGCAACCACCAGCGCCTTCAGCACCTCCATGGTGATAAACAGCGCCTCATCCTGGGAGAAGCGGTGTCCGCTGGCGAGGAAATATTTCAGTTCCTCGCCCTGGACATACTCCATGACGATATAATCCTGCTCCCGGTAACGCCCCAGCTCGAATATCGCCACAATGTTGGGGTGAATACAACGGGCCGCCGCCTGTGCCTCCCGTCGGAACCGTTCACCCAGGTCCCTGCCATGCTCACCGGTACAGTGATGGGCATGCAGGACTTTTATCGCCACATTACGCTCAATATCCGGGTCAAAGGCCTGGTAGACCACCCCCATGGCACCCTGACCGATAACACTCTTAATCTGATATTTGCCCAGTTTTTCCGGCATGTCAGACATCATCAAACCCCATCTACTCCAGCGTGTCGTTCAGCATGTTCACGGCGCTGCCGAGACTGCGTTGCATCCGGTTGAAAGACCGTCCCAGTGAAGCAATCTCATCCTTCCCGTGAACCGTCAATTCCGGCAGATCCAGGGTACCTGTACTCACCTTGTCGGCGTGCTCCGCCATCTTGATTACCGGTGCGATAACAAAACGGTGCAGCAGCAGATTAAGGGCAAATCCCACCACCAGAAACACCCCCAGCAGGGCCCCCATAAACAGGTAGAACTCATGGTGGGCCCGCTGCAGTGCCACCGATTGAGGAACCGTGACAATCTGGGCACCGATCACCTCGTTCAGCTGCCAGCCAAATCCGTTCGAGTTACCATACCGATCCAGTAGTCCGGCCGGCGCAGCAGCCGGCGTGGAGTGACACACCAGACAGCTGGGATTGGTAATCCGGATGGGCCGGCTCAGATAGAGGGTTTTGCCGATCGGTGTTTCCCGTTCACCCACCATTTCCGGAATATCGTGGGTGCGGAAGTGATCGATAATATCCACTTCCCAATCGGTCGCCCTGTTCAGCGGATTGGTCGGATTCAGGGCCGCCTCCTTGTAAGAGTAGTTCGGTCGCTTCTGTTGCAGATTATGCACATACTTGGATGCCGCGTAGGCCGGCACCGTCTGCACCACAAAGTCGCCCGAACCAGCCGAGATCAGTGGTCGAACCTCGTCCACGGTGTAATCCCGTACCGCCAGCGTACTCTCCATGAGAATCGCCGCCGTCTCCAGAACCTCTTCCCGTGCATGTTTTATCTGCAGATCATAGGCAATGAGACCGGCCACCAGCAGGCCGAAAATACCCATTACAACCAGTATTAGATTAAACTTCAGTCTCAAACTCATAATTGCGTCTTCTCCGGGTCACAGACACAGATGCTGGATAAACTCCCCTTCATCCGAATTCTATCGGCAGCAATTCTCGGATCTTTCATCCTGGGCGGTATATTTGTCGCTCTGCTGTACTATCGCATAGGCCAGCTGAGTAACGCGAACTACACGCCCTGCCAGAACCTGCCGGAGGCGGAACTCCCCGATTGCTATGCGCAAATCACCTACGATTTCATCACCAACGGTCAGTGGACCAGCCTGATTGCGGTCGCCCTGATCCTCGTTGCCACCCTGATCGGATTTATCACCGGCAGAAATTCCCGGGCATTGGTAGTCTCTCCACTAACCGGATTGATCTGCGGCGTGGTGCTGCTGAATATTGTCGAACCAGGGGGGCGGCTGGTCGCCCTGGTCACCTTTCTGGGCTTCTCTCTCGGTGGGTTGATTGCCCATCGCCAGGCACGGCTTCAAAACGACACTCAACCTTAACCAGCCTCCATACGGCAACCGTGTCACCCCGGGACCCGGCCAGTGGGCCGATCACAAGGCCGCATTTCTGTGCCGCTTTCCTGAATACTATTTTTAGTTATAATGAAAACTCCATCATGGCGGTCTGTCGCCTGTTATGGTGAGTAATCCATCCAGCATCATGATCAACGTAACGGGAGAGCAAACAGTGAAGCGCTACATGAAACAGATGGGGCAAGGCATGACCGAGTACATCATTATCGTTGCCTTGATCGCGATCGCAGCAATTGCTGTGTACGGCTTCTTTGGTGATACCATCCGCGGCCAGATGGGCGCCATGACCCAGGAGCTGTCGGGACAGGATGGCAGCACCACCCTGCAGAAGGCATCAGATGCCGGAACCAAGGCCGCCGGTACAGCCAGCAGTTCGAAAAAACTTAGCGACTACACCGGCCAGTCCAACTAGACCCGGATGCCGTACAGACCGTACGGCATCCTTCTCATCTTATGACCAGGGTCTATCGTGGGCATCGTTTCAGCCCCCCACTGAGACAACGTGGGCAGGCGATCCTGTTGATTTTGCTGGTCACCGTGGCCTGCGTTCTGCTCGGATTGTCGCTGGTTAACAACGGCATCCTCACCAGCGAAAAAATGCAGCTGCAGAATGCCGCTGATGCCGCCGCCTACAGCGTTTCCACAATTGAAGCCCGCGACCTGAATTTCACCGCCTACACCAACCGGGCCATGGTGGCCAATGAAGTGGCTCTGGGGCAGATGGTCGGCATGGCATCCTGGGCCAAGATGACCCGTTCAACACCCGGTTTTCTTGACCTCTATTTCTCCCCCGTCTATCCGGTTCCGGTCATCGGACAGATTATCAAAGGCATCATATCGGCGCTGAAATCGGTCACCACCGTGATCGAAAAGGGTGTTAATGTCTTTACCAAGGGCGTATCCAAACCACTTAACTATATCAACCAGGCCTACAGCGTAGCCCAGCGTGGCATGCATATGGGCAGCCTGGTGTTCAGCCTCAGTACCCTGAGCGAAATGATCAGTGGCAACGCCGAGGATGCTGAACTGTCACTGTTTGGCGTCCTCGCCCTGCTGCGCCACTACCAGACCCATTTCAGCGACTTTAACTTCGAAGGCGACCCGTTTATCACCTCCTACCGCTCCCACAAGGGCTGGGACCTGATTCCGCAACTGGGTGACAAACCCACCACTGCCGCCCAGAAATCGGGCATGGAACGGCTGGCTGCCATGGTCAATGCCGCCCGGGATCCGTTCTCCAGAAACCGCTACTGCAGCACGGGGTTCATTTGCAATGACGCGCAGACGGGTGGCTGGTCAATCCCCATGTTCCCGCCCATAAACATCGATCCGCCGGATATCAAGGTGTTGGGAGAGTGCGTATTCTGTTTTCGCCTGGCCATCTCGGTCACCATGGATAGAAATGGGGGGTCGGACGTACGCTATATCACCAAAAGCAAGGAACAACGTTACAGCTGGACAGCCGTAGATACCGTCGGAATGAATGTGGAAATCAACCTGCTGTTCAAGGTCGTTGGCCTGGGGATCGACATGAACGAACGCGCCGGAGTGCCGATGGGTACGGGCGGTGCACAGATCGCTCAGAGCACCGGCAATAACGCCAGTAAGGTCAATTACAAGATGATGTCCCTGCTGGGTGTGGATAAGGATGGGTATGGCAGCAGCCCCAAGATCAGCCCGGGCAATTGGTGGTGGAATCCACCGGTATCGGTGTCCGGTCTCGACGGCCCCTATTCCGCCGTGAACAGCAATATACTGGATGGTGCCAACAAGGGCCTGCCCCGTTACAACGACAGCAAGACCGGCCCCGATCCGATCAAAATAGATCCAAAGCTGAAGCTGGGATTTGAGTCACCCTACCTGTTGATCGGCCTGACCAAAAAAGCAGACAAGATCCCCCAGAGCAGTGCCAAGGGACGCTTTGCACTGGAATCGGCCGCCGCCGATGAAAAATTGGCGGTACTGGGCAAATCAGAGGTCTATTTCAGCCGCCCCAACTCGCTCAGTTATTTCGCCCGGGATGATGGGGCGACTGAACTGGGGAACGCCTTCAATCCTTACTGGGCAGCACGATTAGTGGATACCAGCTACATCGACCGAACCGCTGCACTATCGATCCAGCAAGGGCAGGTCTGGTTACCGGTCCAGGTTACCGCCAATCTCAATCACTTGAGCAACATTTTGAATTTCGTCAAGGGCTTCTTCTGATGATGGCGCGACGGCGGCAACTAGGCCAGTCCATGACCGAATTTGTGGTCAGCGCCTCCTTCGCCCTGGTTCCGCTGTTTATCATCGTGCCGGCGGTGGGAAAATATATTGACATGAAGCTGGCGTCGACCCAGGCAGCCCGTTATGTCACCTGGGAATACACTGCCCACTACTCCGATCTGAATGACCAGCCAGCCGGCTTCAAAGCGATCAGTCAGGCCGAGATGCCACTTAAACCCCTGGTGACCGCGCAGCGGGAAGCCGAGCGCCGCTTTTTCTCCGACACCGGCATCGCCATCAGCACCAGTGTGGATAAGGCCGGCTACAACACGACAGACAGAAATCCGTTGTGGACCTACCACAATGGTCTCCCTATGTTCGTACCCCCCGGCAACTCCACCACCAACGCCAGCGGGTCCAACAAAACTCCTGACAAGACCTATGTATTCGGCGCGGTTACCGGAATAATCGGCGCTGGCCTGAATCTGATATCCGGCGCTTTCAACCTGTTGGGCATCGACGCCGGGTTTGACGCCATGAACCCGGATGGCAACCTCTCGATCGATGGCCGCTATGATGTTTCGGTCGCCATGCCGGTGGAACCGGCACCCGGTTACCTGACGCTCAACTCGGGCACGCGCAATCCCCTGTTCGGCACCCCGCTCAACCTGAGCATGACCGCAAAAGGCAAGTTATTGACTGAAACCTGGGGCGCAGGAGGACAGGAACACACCCTTTATCAAGCCAAGGGGCTGGTTCCGACCATCCTGATTGACACTATTCTGAATGGCTGGGGCAT
The DNA here is from genome assembly GCF_001007875.1 of Sedimenticola thiotaurini. Taxonomy (NCBI): domain Bacteria; kingdom Pseudomonadati; phylum Pseudomonadota; class Gammaproteobacteria; order Chromatiales; family Sedimenticolaceae; genus Sedimenticola; species Sedimenticola thiotaurini. Next base: position 2,313,546 of record NZ_CP011412.1, read on the forward strand.
ACCGATTCAGGATATTGCCAGCACCATACTGTTGTCACCGGAGTTGGCTGATGACAGTCTGAAGTTCGGTCACATGACCAAGGACGATGTACCGGTTGGCGCTTTAAAGAACGATAGCCGGACCGTCCAGTGCGACGGAGGATACTGTGTCGATTAAACACTCTCTGGTCGCAATCATTGTCATCTCCAGCCTGTTCATAATCGGGCATGCCAGCGCGGATGACCCATTTCCGGCCCCGCCATATGCCAGTGTGGGCAGCGTGACCGAATCCACCACGGTGTTGGGGATGACGCTGGCAATCCGCAAGTTTGAATCCGATGCCGCGATTGAAGATATTCTGCAGTACTACAGAGAGCTGTGGGGCGAGGGTGAATACGTTGAATCCGAGGCCAGTCCCTGGCAGATGATAACCAGCCGCCAGGGCGATGAACTGTACAACGTGCAGATCCAATACGGCGGCAGCCGCAACACCTGGGGATACTTGAGTATCAGCGACCTGCCGGGCAAGCTGGACAGTGGCAAGTATCAGGTATCCGGCGGCGAAGGCTTTCCCAAGATGGCGGGCAGTCAGGTGATCAATGACCAGCGCAGCAAAGACCCCGGCAAGACAGCACGCACGCTTTTGCTATACAATGATTTCTCGCCACGTGCCAATGCAACCTTTTACGAAAATCATTATAAGAACAAGGGCTGGGAAGCAATCATGTCCCAGTCCACCGCGCCCAGGGAAAAAGGTTACGCGCTCTATTTCAGGCAGGGTCGCCAGACTGTATCCATCACCATCAACCAACTCGATGGCAAGACATCCATAGTCGCCAACGAGGTATCCAGAGGACTATTGGGGCGATGAAACTATCTGAAAATCGATCCACTGCCCCCGCCATCTCCTGCAGTCAGGCAGGTCAGTCAATGGTGGAGTACGTCGTAATCCTGGCCGCTCTCTCGGCCGCACTGCTGGCACCGGGGCTCGGTTCTGTCGGCATTACCCAGAATGAATCCGACTCTCTCCTGGAAGCCATCGCCAGCAAGCATCGGGGCCATAGTTACGCGCTTTCGCTGTCAGAGATTCCCGAGACCGACGATCTGTCCGAGCTGTCAACCTACTACAACAGCCTGGGCAAATATCCGGAGTTGAGTCCCCAACTGGCAGCCGGGGCGAGTACACTGGGAGATCTGGCCAATACCCTGAACAAGGTCGACACCACATTGCAGAACTTTGATATCGACGCATTCAAAGACCCGTTCAAAAACATCAATGTAAAACCCGACCTGGGGGTTTTTGACGCCTTTTTCTAAATCGGCAATCACATCAATTACAGAACAATATTCAATCAAATCTGTTTGACAACAATAGGGGACGAGCGTGTCTACCAATAATAAAAAGACACTGGGGTTATTTGTTATCGCGCTGGTACTGGGCCTGGTAGGCACCGGACTGGCCACCCTGTACCTGAACAGCCGGGAAGCGGAACTCAGGGATCTGCTGACACCCAAGCAACAGATGGTTGCTGTCATTGTTGCCAAACAGGACCTGGTGAAAGGCGACATACTCAACGGCGACACACTGGCCGTGCGTGAGATCCCGAACAAATATCTCGACAACAATGCGGTAACGCCGGATAAATTTGATGATATCGAAAACCAGGTTTTGATACAGAACCTGGACGCCGGCAAGCCACTCCTGAGCAGTTATATCGACAGGGAGTTCCCACTCGATTTCTCCGACACCATCCCGGAAAAGCGTCGTGCCATGACCATTCAGGTTGATGAGATCAACTCCATCGCGGGCCTGATACGCCCGGGCAATCGCATTGATCTGTTTGTAAATCTGCCACCGGGCTCCGACCCCTCCGGCCAGCAGGTTGCCAATGAAGTGATACCGGTACTGGAGAATGTGGAGGTATTGGCGACCGGCAGGGATTCGGCACGGGATTATGAAGAAAAAGTCCGGCTGTTGCGCGGCGGCATCGGTGCCCTGCCCGATCAGAACTTCACCACCTTGACCCTGAATGTGACACCAACACAGGGCGCGCTGATTACCATCGCCCAGGATAAGGGGGACATCCTGGCGCTGCTGCGTAATCGCAAGGATAACGCGGGTTCAGGCTTTACCAAGGTCTCGGTCGACTCCATCAAGGCAAACGCACAGGCGCTGGCCGCCCAAGCAGCAGCCCGGGCGGCTGCCGCCAGGTTGGCCGGTAATCTGGTGGTGGGCGAGGATGGTGTGATCCGCACCCGGGATGGCAAGGCTCTCGCCAACCAGAACCTGGTTATCGGGGAGGATGGCAGCATCATGACCAAGGACGGCACGGTACTCTCCGGGCGTGGGCTGTCCATCAACGACAAGGGTGCATTGGTGGACGCCAACGGTAACGTGATTGATCCGGACAGCATCCGGGTAACTGAAGACGGCAGCCTGATCACCAAAGACGGGGTTTTACTGGGTGGAGCGAAGAGCCGCCAGGCAGGCAAGTTATCCACCCTGGCCGATGGCACCGTGGTATCGGAGAACGGTATTGCCCTTTCCGGAGCAACCCTGAACGAGGATGGCAAACTGGTGCTGGCGGACGGCACCGTGGTGGATCCCAACGATGTCATTATCAAGGCGGACGGCACGGTAATGACAAAGGATGGCAAGTTGCTCAATGGGGTCAAGGCCGGTCAGCTGGCAGGCAATCTGCGCACCGATAGTGACGGCAATATCCTTACTGAGAACGGAGCGGTCATCAAGGGGGCCCGGCTGAACAAGGACGGCAAGCTGGTGCTGGCGGACGGCACCGTGGTGGATCCCGACGATGTGGTTATCAATGCCGACGGTACGGTAACCCGCAAAGATGGCACCCTGCTGGCCGGATTGAGTGCAGAGAACAGTGGCCTGCCCGGCACCCCAGGTGGAGGGGTCGGACCCGGCTACGAGGTGGATTACATTGTCGGCGGAGTCAGCAAGGATAGTGTCGCCACGGTCAACAAGGTTCCGGTATTGCAGTAGCCAGAGTGGTATTCAACCTGGTTAACACAGAGATACTCAAGATATCAACAGGAAACAAGACTCATGTCTTACAATAAAAAGATCATCGCCACCCTGGGACTATTTGCCTTGCTCATCGCGTCCGTCAGCACTTCAGCCCTGGCGGACAACTTCAGGCTCTATGTGGGTGACATGCAGGTACTCAAACTGGGCAAGATCACCCGGGTCGCAGTGGGCAATGGTAACCTGCTCAGCACCTCTATCCTGGAGAATGGCAATCTGCTGGTACTGGCGGAAAAAGAGGGCGATACCGAGTTGCAGATCTGGCTGGAGAATGGCAACCAGGTCCGTCACAAGATCTACATCACCAAACAGGACTCCACCCGAACCTCTTCAGAGATACGCGGCGTACTGCAAAACCTGCCCAACCTGACCTTAAGGAAAGTGGGCGAAAACACAATCATAGAGGGATCGGTCACGGAACAGACCAGTCAACTGATTGACAAGGTTGCCGCCAAGTACAGCGACCTGATCAACCTCACCACCATCAGCAGCCTGGGTGACATCTCCGCCCTCCTGTCATCGCTGACCGGACTTAAGGTCAGCCAGGTCGGCAAGTATGCGGTCATCGAAGGTTCGGTGGATGCGGATGGCAAGACCCTTATTGAAGCGGCCAAATCAGTCTTCCCCACCATTCTGGACCTTACCAACCAGACCAAACTGGCACTCAAGCCGACCATTTCACTGAATGTGCAGATCACCGAGTTCAATACCAACAAACTGGATGAACTGGGTATTCGCTGGAGCACCAGTTTTAACGGCCCCTCCATCGGCTACACGCAGGACTTCGCCGACAAGGGCGTCGCCACGGTCCTGGAAAACCAGAATGTACTCAGTGTTACCGGCGCCACAATCGCCGGTAATGGTCATGGCTTTTTCGGACTGGCCACTCTGATCACTTCGGCGATCAATATCGCCGTGACCGATGGTGACGCACTGATCCTCGCCTCGCCCACCCTGACTGCCAAGAGTGGCGGCAAAGCGGAATTCCTCTCCGGCGGGCAGATTCCGATTCCGGTACCCGGCCCGGATGGCACCACCACCATCGAATTCAAGGATTACGGCATCTCCCTGAAGGTGGAGCCGGAGGCCGGCATCAATGGCAACGTGTCGGCCAAAGTCGAGGCGGAAGTCAGTACTATCGATGCATCGGTAACCGTCAACGGTGTTCCCGGCATACGTACCCGCAAGACCCTGACCGAGGCGAATCTTCGCGATGGTGAAACCCTGGTCATCAGCGGACTGGTCAACAACGAAGTTTCCAAGGATACGGACAAAGTGGCCTGGCTGGGTGACCTGCCCATACTGGGGCCGCTGTTCCGCTCCACTTCGTTCCGCAACAACCGCAGTGACCTGGTGATCTTTATTACCCCCACCGTGGTGGATACTCAAAGCGCCAGCAATCAGGCTGCGATCGAAAAGGCGCAGGAACTCCGCCAGGCCTTTTTCGAATCCATTAACGAAAGCGATGAGATTCTCGACTGATGTTTGATGTCATTGTCATTACCGATAAAGGTAAAAATACCAAGCGCATTCGCTGTGCAATCAAGCAGTGCACCATCGGCAAATCCCGGGAAAACCTGGTACAGATTCGCGGCTGGCGTATTGCCCCCGTACATGCCCGGCTGGAGATGACCGATAAGGGGATCTACGTAGAGGACGTCAGCGAAGGTATCGGCACCTCGGTGAACGGTTCCCGCATCGACTATTACGGACCGCTCAGAAGCGCCGACATTATCAATATCGGCAGTTACGATTTCCGTGTCGGCAACGCTGTCGGAGAAGATATCGAAGAGACCCCCGCGTTCGCCGCGGAGCCGGAACCCCTGGATGACAAAGACTGGACCATGGAGACCTTTGTCGGTCAGGCCATCCAGGCCGACGACAAGGAGACCACCAAGGTCAATGTCGAAAAACAACGCATCTACCTCTGGCGCAACCGTGTCCACCAGGAGTTGCTGCGCATGATGGATCTGCGCAGAACCAACGTGGGCGACATGGATGAGGATGAACTGCGCCTGCGTGTTGAACAGATGATCGACGAGATCATGGGCGGCATGGAAAGCCAGCTGCCGGACTACATCAACAAAGACGATCTGAAACGCGAGGTGCTCAATGAAGCGGTGGGGCTGGGCCCCCTGGAGGAGTTGCTGGCGGACGAGGATGTCACCGAGATCATGGTCAACAGCTATGATGATATCTATGTGGAACAGAGGGGCCGCCTGACCAAGAGTGATGTGGCTTTCAGCAGTGATGAGGCGGTGATGTCGGCGATCGAACGGATCGTCTCCCCGCTGGGACGGCGTATTGACGAGAGCTCGCCGATGGTGGATGCCCGCCTGGCGGATGGCTCCCGCGTCAACGCCATCATCCCGCCACTGGCGTTGAAGGGCCCCTGCATCACGATTCGAAAGTTTTCCAAGACCAAGCTGACCGACCAGGATCTGATCAGGTTCGGCACCATTAACGAGAACATGGTCAAGCTGCTGAAAACCGCCGTTGAGCAGCGCCAGAACATCGTGATATCCGGCGGTACCGGCTCCGGTAAAACCACCCTGCTTAATATTCTCTCCAACTTCATCCCGGTCACGGAACGCATCGTCACCGTGGAGGATGCGGCCGAACTGAAACTCAGTCAGCCGCACCTGGTCTCGCTGGAGTCCCGCCCACCCAACCTGGAGGGCAAAGGGGCGGTCACCATCCGTGATCTGGTTAAGAACTGCCTGCGCATGCGTCCGGACCGGATCGTGGTGGGTGAGTGCCGCTCAGGCGAGGCGCTGGATATGTTACAGGCGATGAACACCGGTCACGACGGCTCGCTCACCACCGCCCATGCCAACAGTCCCCGGGATGTGATCTCCCGACTGGAGGTGATGGTGATGATGTCCGGCATGGAGTTGCCGGTGCGGGCCATCCGGGAGCAGATATCATCAGCGGTCAACCTGATTGTGCAGCAATCCCGGCTCGCCGATGGCAGCCGTAAAGTGACCCATATCTCGGAGATCACCGGCATGGAAGGTGACGTGGTGCAACTCAACGATATCTTTCTGTTCAAGCAGGAAGGCTTCGACTCGGATGGCAACGTGGTGGGGCATTTTGAATCCACCGGCCAGGTACCACAGTTCTTCGAAGGACTGCGGGCACGGGGTATCCCGGTAGACATGACGATCTTCTGATTATGGACCTGACCGTAGCACTGCCCAGTACACTATCTACGAACATGCTGCTCTGGAGCAGTCTGCTGCTGCTCTTCGTGGCATTCTTTATCATCGCCTACATCCTGGTCATCCGGGGACGCTCCTTCTGGGGTGAATACGAAGCCGTTTTCAAGGACACCGCCAGCGTCAACATGGAGGATATGTTCCTGTTCATCGATCCGGCCCGGCTGTTCTTCTACAACGTCCTGGCGCTGGTGATTCTGCCCCTGCTGGCACTGCTGCTCACCGGTGACATTATTGTCACATTGGTGGTGGCCCTGCTGGTCATGGTGGTGCCATTCTATATCTACAAGGCGGCCCGGAAACGGCGCCTGCGCACTTTTGAAAAGCAGCTGCCGGATGCCCTCGGGATCGTCTCGAGCAGTCTGACCGCCGGCGCCAGTCTGAATATCGCTCTGGAGAGCCTGGTCAAGGAACAACCGGCACCACTCTCCCAGGAGTTCATCCTGTTTCTACGTGAACGGCGGATCGGCCTCGATTTTGACATCGCCCTGCGCAACATGGAGCGCCGCCTGCCGGTGCCGGACTTTCTGATGTTTGGTGCGGCCATGCGGATCTCCCGTGAAGTGGGCGGCAACCTGGCTGAAACACTGGACACGCTCAGTGACACACTGCGCAAAAAGGCGGCCATGGAGGGGAAGATAGAGAGTCTTACCGCCCAGGGCAAGATGCAGGGTTATGTGATGACCGGGCTGCCGCTGTTTCTGGGCCTGCTGCTGTCGTTTCTGGAACCTGAGGCGATGTCGTTGCTGTTCACCACCGCAATCGGCTGGGGCACCGTGGCAGTTATCGTTGTCATGGAACTGCTCGGTTTTATCTTTATACGCAAAGTCACCAATATCGACATCTGATTACTGAAGGGCGTATAGCTCATGGAAATACTCTACATCGCCGCCGTACTCATGCTGGGCCTCAGCACGCTGTTCTGGGTACTGCTTGTGGGCACCGCAGCACCGGCGATAGACAGCGAAGACCGCAGCTACATGGATCCACTGCCCCCCATGTTGAAGCTGTTGTGGCCGTTTATTCTGTTGCTCTCCAATACACTGGTTCAGCTTTACTCCAATCGCTACCTGGACAATACCGAAGAGAAACTGCAGAAGACCGGTGTCGGCTACCTGATGACCGCGGAACAGTTCGTGGCACTGCGTTATCTGTCAGCCATTATCACCTTTGGAATGGCGCTGTTAATGGTGGCGGCACTGCAACCCAAGGAGTCCACACTGATCCTGTTGCTGGCCCCATTGGGTGGCTTCCTGTTTCCACTGGTCTGGCTGTCCGATGTGCGCAAGCGGCGAACCAAGGCGGTGATCAAGGCGCTGCCGGTCTACCTCGACTTCATCACCATGGCGATCGAGGCCGGGCTTAACCTCTCCGGCGCCCTGCAACAGGCGATGCAAAAGGGCCCCGCCGGCCCCCTGCGCAACGAGTTCGCCATCGTGATGCGGGACCTGCGATCCGGCTCCACCCGTGCCGAGGCCTTCAAACGCATGGCTGACCGGCTGGATATCGCGGAGATCACCAGCTTTGTAAACGCCCTTGTGCAGGCTGAACGGATGGGCGGCAGCATGGCCACCACCATGCGGATCCAGTCCGAACAGCGCCGCAGTGAACGTTTTCAGCGGGCGGAAAAACAGGCTATGCAGGCGCCGGTGAAGTTAATATTTCCCCTGATTGTTTTCATATTCCCGGTCACCTTCATCATCCTGGGTTTTCCCATCGCCATGAAGTTTCTGAATAACTGATGCGCAGCGGTGAACTCTGTTTTTTACCAAGCGATAGGGAACAGCCGGTAAAATTACGACTGCCCCGGGCACTGTTGACAGAAACCCTGATGGAACGGACAAAAGGTCTGCTCGGTAAACCACCGCTTGAGGCGGATCAGGCGCTGTGGATACAGCCCTGTAATTCGGTACACACTTTCGGCATGAAGAGTGAACTGGACATCGTCTACCTGAATCACCAGGGTGTGGTGAAGAAGATCGTACCGGCGCTGGCACCCCGCCGCACCTCGCTCTGCCTGGGGGCCCGTAGCGTGATCGAATTGCAGGCGGGTATCATCAATACAAACGGCATAACCATCGGGGACCGGGTGGAATGGATAGAGAACAACCCATGAGATACCTCATTGCAATCGGCCTGTTGGTGCTGCTCACCGCCTGCCAGCCCAACTCCCCCCTGATTCGGGACACAGACACCGGCGACAGGAGCCTGATGAGCATCCGCACGGAAGCCATCGATACTTATCAGCGGCGCGACTATCAAGCCGCCCTACCCCTGTATATCCACCTGACCAACGAAGTGACCACCGACCCGGAACTCTGGTTCCAGCTGGGCAACATCTACGCCCGCCTGAAACAACCGGAACCGGCTATTGAAGCCTATCGTGCCGCCTTGAAGCTCAACCCGCGCTACAGCAAGGCCTGGCACAACATGGGCGTGGTGCAGATTCAACAATCCACCAACACCTTTACCCAGATGCTGCAGAACACACCGATCCATGATCCGCTCTATGCCCGTGGTGAGGCCATATCGCAACAGCTGCTGACCATTCTGGGTAAAAAAACGCCTCTCCCTGCCCCCCAACCCGGGCAACAGGAAACCGGAGGGCAGGAGTAACCATGGAGAGGGGCAACAGCGCCCATCGGCAGCGGGGCCAGGCCATGGTTGAAACTGTCGTAATCATTTTTGCGACGCTGTTGTTACTGCTGGGGATCATCCAGTTCGCCCTGATCTACAATGCAAAAACAACCCTCACCTATGCCGCATTTGAGGCCGTCCGTGCCGGCGCAGTGAACTATGCCGACCGCCGGGCCATTGAATACGCCCTCGCCAGAGGCCTCTCTCCACTCTACACTTCAGTCAACCCGGCGGATGGCATGATGGATAAAATCAACAGCGTCAAGGCGAGCCGCGATCGGGTGCTGGCGGAGATACTGGCCGGGGATTACGTTCTCATAGAGCGAATCAACCCGTCGCCCACCGTCTTTTCCGCCCATGGCATCCCGGACCCGAACGGAAAATTCACCAAGGTCATACCGAATGACAACCTGATCTATCGGTCTGCCCTACCGAAGGGCGGGGTGTCAATCCAGGACGCCAATCTGCTCAAGCTACGTGTCACCTACTGCTATCCCATGTATGTGCCGATCATATCCAACACCATCAAACGGTTGATGGGGCTGATGTCCGATCCCGACCCCATACCCGGCTGGACGCCACCCAAACTCGACGCCTTCAAAAGCAAGTGTTATCAGGACAACCGGTTCCCGATCGTGGCGCAGGGCATCGCCCGCATGCAGACGCCGGCAAAAGCGGACTGGTAAGACGGCTGACTACGGCATCGGCAACTGATTACTCACAGGGGGCATGCCATCAGAGATAGTCACTCCGACGGGGAGGCCACTGGCATCGAGTTGCTCCCCCGAGACAAAGGGTACACTGCGGCCACCACTGCCCAGCAGGGCGCTACCCACCGGCAACAGGGCTTCCAGTCCACCCGTTCTCAACAGATCAATCACCACGTCCCTGCCTCCGGCGGCAAAGACCTCCATGGCACTGAGAAAGCGCATGCCGCCCGCCTGGTCATGGACCTCCAGGGCACCGTCCTCACCCATATGGACGGTCAGTCCGTTATCCAGATCCAGCAAAAACTTGGTGCCGCGAATACCGATCGTCGCCGAGGGGGTGTTGATCCGGTAAGCGGTACGATTTGTCTTGCCGATCTGGCCCGTGACGGTGCGCAGACCGCCTCTCATCAACTTGAAGTGACTGCGCTCCTGGCCATCCGATACACCGTTGAACCGGTACTCCTGGATCTCAAACCGACTGTGGGGCTTGAACGACATGAAACCGCCATCGGAAAACTTTACCTGCAACAGGCCATTCTCGGTTTCCAGGGTATCGCCGCTCAGCACCGCATCTCCCTTGTTCAGCTGACGCTGGATACCGGATTCATCGATCGCCTTGGCCTCTCCGGTACTGAAAACCACCTGGCCTGCCGGTGCAGCAGCCTGACTGTTAACGGAAAGCAGTCCCAACAGAATGAACATCCACACAGATCTTTTCATACCCTTTCCTAGTCAAAACGCCTCAGCAGCATAATAGTCGCCTGCAGCCGGTCATATTCGTAGATACCGAGGTTGGAGTGGTTCTGCGAATAGCGAATTTCCGGCACCAGTTCCCAGCGGGGAGCCGGGACATATTTCAACCCCAGGGTGACGCTCCCGTAATTATCATCACGTGGGCGGAAAAAGAGTGGATCCGCTCCCCCGTAATCACGGACTTCGTAACCCACTAAACCGTACGCGGAGAGATTTCCTGCCAGCGCCAGCTCACCAAACAGCTGCACACCCACCGCATCGTGGGCTACGTGGGAAAAACCGGCCTGCCGGTTGCTTTCCTGAACAACATACAGGTTGGCGCGTAACCGGGGTTGATAAACCGTATCAAACAGCTGGGTAACCCCCAGGTCGATCACACCCCGGTCCACGTCCCGTACAGACTGCACCCCGGTATAATGCAATTGCCCCCAGGTACCCCGCACCTCAACCATCCGCTTTGGATCGATCATACGACTCCAGCCGGCGACCAGGTGGCCATGCTTCAGGTAGTCACTGTCATCAAGCCGGTAGTGGCTGGCACTGATCCCAAGCCGGTACTGATCACGACCGCGGGCCACCCTGATCCCACCAATCACCCCATGCTGCTGGGAATCAAAGGTATCCGCGTCGTCCAGACGCTTGGTTTGCAGATCCACCCCGCCGTATAGTGACACATTGGCGCTGAGTTGATGATCGACCCGGAGACGCCCGTAGAGGCTGTAAAACTGATCGGATTGCTCGAGGCTGGACGGTACCAGGCTGACCAGCGCAGGGGGGAAGATACCGCCTCCCGGGAGAGTAAAGGTGGACAGGTCAGTAGCGCTGTTGGCGTTGGAATCGTAACCGATTTTCACCCCGGCCAGACCGCTCACACGGGTGGGGTTAAAACGCTGTCCATCACTCAGTGCCGCCAGATCCCGTTCGCTCGCCTCCCGCAGTCCGGCGGTTGCCCCCTGTTCCAGAATGGCGTGATAGGCGGCGGTTGCATTATCTGTTTCACCCAGCCGGAAATAGATCCGTGCCAGTCGATAACGCGCCTCCAGATCCCCGGGCCGAACGGTGAGCAGCCGCTCGTAGGCGAATATCGCCTCCGTATAACGACCGCTCTGTTCCGCACTGCGGGCCAGCAGGGCATCATACTCGGCCCGTCCGGCCTCGGTGGTTTCGAGCGGCTTGAGTAGCTGATAGGCCGCTTCGGCATCACCCGACTCCAGCAACTGGCCAGCCTGTTGCCAGCCGGTATTGGCCAGTACATTGAGCGAACAGATGAGCACGGCTCCGATCAACAGGTTTCTAGTTACCATTCGACTACTCATAAAACAGGTCATCCACATTAACGTGATTAGGGGCAGCGAACTGCTTGATACCTGGCAATCACTCACTGGTCAGGGGAAATAACCCCTGATACGGGTTAATAACGATGCCGGCTTGATACGCAGCAGTACCAGCGAGATATTATCCTCGCCGCCCGCTTCGTTGGCCTGCATGATCAGGTGCTCCACCGCAGCTGGCAAACCTTCGCACCCCACCAGGGTTGTTCGAATCGCCTCATCAGTCAGTCGATCACTGAGACCATCACTGCAGCAGAGGTACAGATCCCCGGCCTGTAACCCGTCGCTTCCCACGGCCGGTTCCACCTCGGCCTCGGCGCCCAGGGCCCGGGTAACAATATTGCCGGGAATAGCGGCCATAACCTCCTCTTCACTCTGTCCTGACTGCTGAATCATCTCCTGCACCAGGCTGTGATCCTGAGTTAATTGCCGCAACACCCCGTCCCGCAGACGGTAGAGCCGGGAGTCACCCACATGTACATAGTGCAGCTGTTGTTCCAGCAGCAGGCCGGCAACCACCGTGGTGCCCATCCCCTTGTATCGCGCATCCCGACGACCGGCCTGAAATATCTGTGCATTGCACCGGGTGACTGCATCGTGCAGACCGAGCTGGACCGGTGCAATATCACCATGTCTACGCTGGTGCAACTGATCATGTAAACCGGCCAGGGCATCGAGTAAAAAATTTACCGCCATGGCGCTGGCGATCTCCCCGGCGTTGTGTCCCCCCATCCCGTCGGCGAGTACAAATACCCCTCTGGCGGGATCGATAGCCACACAATCCTCATTCAGACGTCGCACCCGACCGGCGTCTGTCCCCTTGGCCAGCTCAACGGAGTAGTTCATCAACCCGCCTGCTGGTCCGCCAACGCCGCACACTGGCGCAGATCCGCCGCCATTTCATAACCATTTTGATACCGGTCCTCCGCATCCTTGGATAGGGCCACTTGCAGTATACCACCCACACATTCCGGCAATTCAGGCCGGTACTGGCGTGGATCGGGGGCTTCACTGCTGGTAATGGCATACATCAGGCTGGCCATGGAATCACCGACAAACGGCAACTTCCCGGTCAGCAACTGGAAGGTCATCACACCCAGCGAAAAGAGATCGGCGCGCCCGTCCGCCTTCTTGCCGGCAAACTGTTCCGGCGACATGTAAGAGGGTGTGCCCAGTACGGTGCCGGTCCTGGTCTTGCTGGAATCAATAATACGCGCGATACCAAAATCGGTCAGCTTGATATTGCCGGTTTCGGGATTGAATAACACGTTGGCCGGTTTGATATCACGATGCACCACGTTGTGTTCATCCGCATAACCGAGCGCATCCGCCGCGTCTGCCATCAACAGCAGCACCTGGCTGATGGGCAGCAGTTTATCCGGCCTGGTGTACTCGGTCAGTTCACAGCCGTGCAGAAACTCCATGGCGATATAGGCCAGATCCTGCTCTTCACCCGCATCGTAGATGGTGACGATATGGGGATGGTTGAGCCGTCCGGCGGTCTCCGCTTCCCGGAAAAAGCGCCCCTTTACCTCTTCCAGCTCCTCGCCTTCAAACTCCTGGGACAGCGCCATGGTTTTGATCGCCACGGTGCGGCTGATCTTTGGATCCTGGCCCAGGTAGACAATACCCATGGCCCCCTTGCCTAACTCCTTCAGCACCTCGTAGCGGCCCAGCATCGGTTTCTCCACACCACTGCCATTCAGCACCAGGGAGTCTCCCACGCCACCCCGGGGGGTCAGCATGATGGATTGATCCATGGCCTGGGAGCGGTCCTGGCGCGCCGCAATATCCTTGAAATCAGGATTCAGTTCGGCCATGTACTGGTATACCGCCACCGCCTTGTTGAACTGGCGTTTGCGTTCGAAATCGAGCCCCAGGTTATAGAGCAGGTCGAGCATCTTTTCGTCCAGCGGGCATTTACGGAACTTGTCGAATGCCATATCCAGCTGCCCCTGCCCCTGGAACGAGAGCCCCAGCATGCGGTTGCTTTCGGCCGAATCCAGGTCCGAGTCCCGCTTGGCTTTTTCAGACATAAGAAACCGGCTGGTGGATATTAGGGTATGACCCAGCAGCAGCAACACGACCGGCGACATGAGCGGAATCCACAGCGATTCACTGGCCACCAGGATCAGTTGGACCGCCATTAACACGGCCACCAGTAACAGACTGGTCAGAGAGGTGGCGGCCGCCCCGCCCCGGGGCACCCAGATCACCAGGTAGAGGGTCACCAGCACAAATGCCAGCAGCGCAGCCCAGCGGCTCCACCCGGGAGTGACGATAAAGTCCTCGTTCAGCAGGCTTGAGATGGTATGCCCCAGGGCCACCACCGGCGGCATGTTGGAATCCACCGCAGTCGCCTGGGTATCGCCAATCCCCGCCGCCGTTGCGCCCACCAACACAATCTTGTCCTGCAGATGCCGCGGTGGTGTGCGTCCACTGACCACATCGACAAAACTCTCGACCCGGAACGGGGTCCGCCCATACTGGTCCTGATAGTAGAAATTGTTCATCCGGCTGCGATCGTCGAGGCGGATCTCCAGACCACCCAGACGCAGCAGCTGGCCCGGTATGAAGTGGATATCCGCCGCCGTCAGGTTCAGGTACTGAATAACCGCCTGTACCGCCACCGAGGGGATGAAAGTCCCGTAGTAATCCACTGCTACCGGTTCGGAGCGGGTATTTCCATCAATATCCTTCTCTACCGTGAGATGACCGATTCCCGCTGCCGCCTGCATGAACAGTGGCAGGGGCACAAACGCCTGTATGGCCTGCAGCGCCTGCCGGTTCGCTGCAGCCGGGTCGTGCCCGCTGTCCACCGGCAGTTGCTGATCCTGCAGTGGCTGGGGGAGCAGTTGATCAGGATTGCCCAGGGGCTTACCAATGGAGAACAGCATCGGCAGGATCACATTGGCGGATTGGCTCAGGCTTTTGGCCAACGCCTCGTCACTGTCCAGCCGGGTGCGCATCTCCAGCAGGGATTGGGTAAACTCCCCCAGGCTTGTCTCCAGCTGTTGCTGGAGTATGGGCTCCTTGACCTGGCCGGTCAGCTCAAACAGGCCGCTTTGCTGGACCCGGGACAGCACTTCGTCAACCGCCTCCAGACCCTGTCCCCGCTGCGGCTCAAAAAAGAACACACTGTAGGCGATCACTTTCGCCCGGGCGGCACCGAGGGCATCAATCAGGGCGGCGTGGATATCCCTTGACCAGGGCCAGCGCCCTAGGCTGGCGATACTCTCCTCATCGATCGCCACAATCACGACCTGCTCATTGACGTCCCGATCGGCCAATCGCATGCCCCAGTCGTAGGTGACACGATCCAGACTTTGCAGGGGAGCAGTGAAACTGAGGGCGTAGACAAGCAGTGCACAACCCAGGCCAATCAAGATCTCGCGTAAGTAGTTCACATGCATGGCCCGTTCATCTTGTTATAGGCTGCCACCACATTCGAGCCGCGCCTGACCGACGACCCGATCAGCCGGGAATAATCTACATATCTACAAGGTTAATCTGCCCGGGGGAGAAGCTGCTGTCAACAGGGGAGGAGTGTTCGTTCCGATTGACCACCATAGCTGCCCACAGGTGAAACCTTCTGTCCGCCAGTCTGCGGCCGCAGGCAAGCTCATACCAGAGTGAGTGTGGTTGCGCAGGGATAAACACCGCGCAGCGGGCGTCAGGGCAGCAGTACGGTGGCACCGATGGTCTTTCTGGCCTCCAGCTCCCGATGTGCCTGTGCCACCTTGGCCAGCGGGTAGGCCTGACCGATCTTCACCTTGACCGCCCCCGACTGCACCACCTGGAACAGGTCATTGGCGCACCCATCCAGCAGTTCACGGTTACGGACGTAAGTAGCCAGGGTGGGACGCTGCAGGTAGAGAGAGCCTTTCTGGGCCAGCAGGCCGACGTTAAAATCGTTGATCGGCCCGGAGGCATTGCCGAAACTGACCAGGGTGCCGGTAGGACGCAGGGAGTCCAGCGAAGCGTGCAGGGTTGCCTGTCCGACCGAGTCATAGACAGCCGCCACCCCTTCACCACCGGTGATATCGCGTACTCTGGTGGCCACATCTTCCTGGGTATAGAGAATGGTGTGATGACAGCCCTGCTCCTGTGCCAGGCGAGCCTTCTCCGGACTGCCGACACAGCCGATCACCGTTACCCCCAGGTGGTTGGCCCATTGAGTGAGCAGGGTGCCGACCCCACCGGCTGCCGCCATCACCAGGATGGTGTCGCCGGCCTGCACCGGGTAGGAGTTTTTCAGCAGATAACGGGCGGTCATGCCCTGCAGCAGCATGGCGGCCGCAGTCTGGTCTTCAATGCCGTCCGGCAACTTAACCAGCTTGTCCGCCTCGATCAGCCGATCATGACAGTAGGAGCCGAGCGCCATGGCGTAGCCCACCCGGTCGCCGACACGGAACCCTTCAACACCCGGCCCGAGCGCCTCGATCACCCCGGCCCCTTCCATACCCAGGGTCTGGGGGAAACTGCCCACCGGGTAGAGCCCGGTGCGCTGATAGACATCGATGAAGTTGAGACCGATGGCGCTGTGCCGCAACCTGACCTGCCCCTCCGACGGCTCGCCGACAGATACAGAATCCAGGCTCAGGACTTCGGGTCCGCCATATTGATGGATACGGATTGCACTGTTCACGGGGCCTCCTCACACTTGAACGGATCACTTCCTTTCAAGTGTAACCGGATTGGCCCCGTATGCCAGCAAATCCCAGGGTAATGATGTCAGGGGAACAGGCAGTGGTGGAGACTATTCGGAGGCGGCAATAATCTCCGCCTTGACCGCATCCAGATCCTTGTGGCGAACATCCTTGCCTTTCACCAGATAGACCACGCAGCGACTGATGTTCTTGGCATGACTGCCGACCCGCTCCATGGCCCGCAATCCCAGCACCACGTCCACGATATGCCCTACGCTGCGGGCATCTTCCATCATAAAAGTGGAGAGGCGACGCAGAGCGGAGCGGAAATCTTCCGAGACCTGGTCGTCACGTCGGATCACATCCAGCGCCAGTTCAAGGTCCAGGTTATCGAAGGCATTTACCGAATCGTCCACCATGACATTGACATAGGCGGCCATTTTATTCAGGTCATCCAGCAGCCGGCTGTTGGGTGGACTCACGTCCCCATCATAGAAACGGATGGTCAGACGGGCCAGGCGGCGTGCCTGGTCACCGATCCGTTCCAGGTCGGCAACGATCTTTGCCACGCTCATGATTTCACGCAGATCGCGGGCCACCGGCTGACGCTTGGCAATCAGCCGAATGATCTCTTCATCGGCCTGTACATCCAGTTCGTCGATCTCCCGGTCGCTGACAATCACGCTGCCAGCCAACTCCACATCCTCGTCCTCCAGCGACTGGGCGGCTTCCCTGACCTGTTTGCAGGCCAGGTCCTTGATCCGGATCACCAGCTGATGCAGATGATTCAGTTCGTTGTTATAGCTGGTGACAATGTGGCCATCGGTCATCTCATTCATACCTTATCCAAATCTTCCGGTGATGTAGTCTTCCGTCAGGCGGTGACGGGGATTGGTGAAAATATCATCGGTCTTGCCCACTTCGACCAACTCACCCAGGTGGAAATAGGCGGTACGCTGGGAGACCCGCGCCGCCTGCTGCATGGAGTGGGTCACGATGGCGATGGTGTACTGCTCCCGCAGTTCATCAATCAGCTCTTCCACCCGGGCAGTGGCGATCGGGTCCAGCGCTGAACAGGGCTCATCCATCAGGATCACTTCCGGGGCAACCGCTATGGTGCGAGCGATACAGAGGCGCTGCTGCTGACCGCCTGAGAGGCCGGTACCCACTTCATCCAGTCGATCCTTTACTTCATCCCACAGACCGGCCTTCAGCAGGGACTGCTCAACGATCTCGTCCAGCTCGCTCTTGCTGCTGGTCAAACCATGGATGCGCGGTCCGTAGGCCACGTTGTCATAGATCGACTTGGGGAACGGGTTGGGTTTCTGGAACACCATGCCCACCTGGGCACGCAGCGGCACCACATCCAGGCCACTGGCGTAGATATCCTGGTCATCCAGTTTGATTTCACCTTCTACACGGCAGATATCGATGGTGTCATTCATACGATTCATACAGCGCAGGAAGGTGGACTTGCCACAGCCGGACGGGCCGATCATGGCGATCACCTCGTTCTTGCCGATATCCAGGCTGACGTTGTTGATCGCCAGTTTCTCCCCGTAGTAGACATTGACGTTACGGGCAGTCATACGGGGCTCGGCCGCGGTGATATCACCCACAGTACCGTTGATGGCCCGGGACTCATCTTCAACCGGGCTGAAACCCGCGGTAATGACGCCCGCCGGAACGGTCGCGGTACCCAAGGTGTTAGGCGTTACACTTAGCATGTCATCACTCCTGTTCTGCATTCAGCTCTCTGTTCTTCCACTTAACTTGTTAACCGTTTGACTGGACCGGTGGCTCTCACCAGCGGCGCTCAAACCGCTTGCGCAGCAGTACGGCAATCAGATTCATCAAAACCAAGAAACCCAACAGCACCATGATGGCGGCCGAGGTTTTCTCCATAAAGGCGCGTTCCGGACTGTCTGCCCAGAGGAAAATCTGTACCGGCAGGACGGTGGAGGGATCCAGCGCCCCGCCGGGAATATCCACGATAAAGGCCACCATGCCGATCATCAGCAGCGGGGCGCTCTCACCCAAGGCCTGGGCCATACCGATAATGGTGCCGGTCAGCATGCCGGGCATGGCCAGGGGCAGCACATGGTGAAACACCATCTGCATGCGCGAAGCGCCAATACCCAGCGCCGCTTCGCGGATCGATGGCGGTACCGATTTCAGCGCCGCTCGGCTGGCAATAATAATGGTGGGCAGGGTCATCAGGGTGAGTACCATGCCGCCCACCAGCGGGGCCGAGCGGGGTAGTCCGAAAAAGTTGATAAACACCGCCAGACCCAGCAGACCAAACACGATGGAGGGCACCGCGGCCAGGTTATTGATATTCACCTCGACCAGGTCGGTCCAGCGGTTACGGGGCGCGAACTCCTCCAGGTAGACTGCCGCCGCCACCCCGATCGGGAACGACAACAGCAGGGTGACCACCAGAGTGTAGAGTGAACCCATCACCGCGCCGCCGATACCGGCCAGCTCCGGCTCCCGAGAATCTCCCCCGGTCAGGAAGGTGGTGTTGAAGTGCCGTTCGATGCGCCCCGACGCTTCCAGCTGCTCAACCCAACCCACCACCTGGTCGTTGAGACGTCGTTCCGACTCGGGCACCGTGCGATCGATGCGTCCCTTGATGAGCATGTCAATATCATCATCCGCCGGTACCCAGAGCGACTCGCTGGTTCCGATCAGGTCCGGATTTTCCATCACCCGGCTGCGCAGCATGAGCGCTGCACCGCTGCTCACCATGCCGTAGAGATCACGCTTTTCACCCCGCTTGGTCACGTCGGGATAGAGCTCCCGCAGGGACGCCTTAACCAGGGCCGCATAATTGGCCGACGAAAGCGTGGCCACATCCCGCTCGCCAGACGGATCGATCACCTCCTGGCGGTATTCGATATCCAGCAGAATCCGGGTCTGCTGGAAAGCGCTGTAGCCATTGCTGATGATGTCCAGAAACATCAGGCCGACAAACAGCAAGCCCAGGGTTACCGCACCCAGCCCGACGCGGCGAAAGCGCCGCTCACGCCGGTAACGCTTGTTCAACGTTGCATTCACCCGGTCCATGGTCCGGCTCTGGTTTTTAGTTGAATCAGTCATACGCTTCCCGATATTTTCTCACGACGTGCAGGGCAACCACATTGAGCACCAGGGTGATCACAAACAGCACCAGACCCAGGGCAAACGCCGCCAGCGTCTTGGGACTGTCAAACTCCTGGTCACCCACCAGCAGGGTCACGATCTGAACCGTTACGGTGGTGACGCTCTGCAGCGGATTGGCGGTCAGGTTGGCCGACAGCCCGGCTGCCATCACCACAATCATGGTCTCACCGATGGCCCGGGAGACCGCCAGCAGAATGCCGCCCACAATACCCGGCAGTGCCGCAGGCAGGATCACCTTCAACACCGTCTCGGAGCGGGTGGCACCAATGCCCAGTGAGGCATCCCGCATGCTCTGGGGAACCGCGTTGATCACGTCGTCCGACAGAGATGAGATGAATGGAATAATCATGATGCCCATCACCAGGCCGGCCGCCAGGGCGCTCTCGGAAGAGACATCCAGGCCAAGCAGCGAACCGTTGTTGCGGATGAACGGAGCCACGGTGAGTGCGGCGAAGAAGCCATACACCACCGTGGGAATACCGGCCAGGATCTCCAGCAGCGGCTTGGCGTAGGCCCGGAAATGGGAGCCCGCATATTCGGACAGGTAGATGGCGGACATCAGCCCGATCGGTACGGCCACCAGCATGGCGATCAGGGCGATCAGCAGGGTACCGGCAAACAGCGGTATGACACCGAAGGCACCGGACGATCCGACCTGGTCTTCCCGGATAGCCATCTGGGGACTCCAATCCAGTCCGAACAGAAAGTCGGTGATGGGGATAATCTCGAAAAACCGGATCGCTTCAAACAGTACCGACAGCACGATACCCAGGGTGGTGAAGATGGCGATGGTCGAACAACCGATCAGCAGCCACTTGATCACCGCCTCCACCCGGTTGCGCGCCCTGAAGCCGGGTGAAATCATCCGCCACCCCAATGCCAGTCCGGCCAGTGCCAGGCTCAACACCACCACGATGGATGCTGCAGAACCGGTCTGTTGCAGACGCTGGTAATGGGCTGCCGCCTGCTCCATGGCGGGGTTGACCTCGCTGGAGACAATATTGCCCTGGGCGAGATTCTGAATATCGTTAATAACCAGGCTCAACTGCGCATCCGGCAGTGTGCGCACCGCTTCAGGCAGGTCCGCCACCACCAGATCCCGAATGACACTGGATTGCAGTGAGACCCACAGGAAGAGAACCAGCAGGGCCGGCAAGCCGCACCAGATGGCGGTAAAAAAGCCGTAATAGGAGGGCAGCGAGTGAAGATTGCGTACACCGCCACGTCCGCCCGCCAGACGCAGGGAGCGGTGCAGACCCAGCCGGTAGGCCAGGGCCATCAGACCCATCAGTATCAAAATCAGGAAGGTGTTAGACATAAGGCTTCTAGTGCAGTGACTTCCGGTTCGTGAACGACAACCCCCTCTCCCGAAATACCGGGAGAGGGGCTTATCCGGTTACCCTATTCCTTGCGGAAACAACGGGCCGGGAACCAGGCTGGTTTACTTGGGAAGCTGCAGGATATTCAGCCCTTTCACATCCGCCGCAAACTGGCTGCGCTCCTGGGTCGGCATCGGGATCATGCCCTTGTCCACCAGGTAGCCCTCTTCACCCCACGCTTTGTCGCTGGTGAATTCGGCCAGATACTCCTTGATACCGGGAATCTTACCCACGTGCGCTTTCTTCACATAGAAGTAGAGCGGGCGGGAGACCGGGTAGCTGCCATCTGCGATTGCGTCAAACGTGGGGGAGACCCCATCAACCATTGAGCCCTGTACCTTGTCGGCGTTCTGATCCAGGAAGCTGAAGCCGAACACACCCAGCGCCTTCGGGTTGCTTTCCAGTTTCTGTACGATCAGGTTGTCATTTTCACCCGCTTCGATATAGGCGCCATCTTCACGGATGGTGTGACAGATACCTTTGTAAGCTTTTTTGTCTTTCTTTTTCATCGCCTTGATGAAGTCGAAAGTTTTACAGCCACCCTCCATGGCCAGTTCCACGAAGGCATCCCGGGTACCGGAAGTCGGGGGCGGGCCAAGCACCTCAATAGCGCTGTCGGGCAGGCTGGCGTTGACGTCCTTCCAGGTCTTATAGGGGTTATCGATCAGTTCACCGTTACCCTGCTCGCTCGGCACTTTTTTGGCCAGGGCCAGATAGATGTCACGACGGGTCAACTGCATCGGCGCGGCAGCCTTTGAGTTGGCTACCACAATACCGTCATAACCGATCTTCACCTCGACAATATCGGTGACGCCGTTTTTCGCGCAGTTCTCAACCTCTGAACTCTTGATGCGACGGGAGGCGTTGGTGACATCGGGATGCTCCACACCAACACCGGCACAGAACAGCTTAAGTCCGCCACCGGAACCGGTGGATTCGATCTTCGGCGTCTTGAAAGCAGTGGTCTTGCCGAAGGTTTCTGCCACAACCGTTGCAAACGGATAGACCGTGGAAGAGCCCACGATAGAGATATAGTCACGGGATGCAGCCTGTGCGCTTGACGCCACGGCGGAAGCCAGAGCGGCTGCCAGGATAAGACGATTATTGATCACTGAGACCTCCAGGTCATTTGATAGTTGGTAGATTCAACCTGGGGAGAATTATCAGGATGTTTTGTTACAGGAATCTTGGGTTAATGTTACAGGTCTGTGACAGTGCGGAACGGAAGGTTGGGGTGTGTGACAGGGATCTGTATCCGATCGACCGGACCGATCCCCCTCGCGCCTGACAGCTGTCAGGTGGCGACCCGTTCATGGGGAAAACGACAGGTGAACACGCTTCCCTTGCCGGGCTCGCTCTCCACCAGCAGCTGGCCATCGTGCCGGGTCAGTACGTGCTTGACAATCGCCAACCCCAGGCCGGTGCCACCACTCTCCCGGGAGCGACCCACGTCGACCCGGTAGAAGCGCTCCGTCAGGCGGGGGATATGCTCCGGGGCGATACCGATCCCACTGTCCGCAACCGAAAAACAGGGACCATTGCCGGACAGCCACCAGCGGATCTGAATCTCACCCCCGGCAGGGGTATAGCGCACGGCATTGAAGACCAGATTGGTGAAGGCGCTCTCCAGTTCATGGCCATTTCCCACCAGGCGCAGTCGGTCATCGGCATCCAGGCTGATGCGATGCCCGTCGTCACCACTCAGTTGCCGGGCCGCTTCCAGAATGCCGCGCAGTATGGGATAGATCCCCACCACACCCTGCCCCTCATTGCTGGCCCGGGTCTCCAGCCGTGACAGCAACAGCAAGTCGTCCACGATCCGCTGCATGCGCACCGTCTGCACATGCATCTGGTTGAGAATCTGCTTCCAGGGCCCCAGGAACGCTTCATCACTCTCCTGCATGGTCTCCACGTAGCCGTGCACCACGGTCAGCGGCGTACGGATCTCATGGGAGACGTTGGCAACGAAATCGCGCCGCACAATCTCCAACTGGTGCAGCCGGGTAATATCCCGGGCCTGAAGTAAACGCTTACCTTTACCATAGGGGGCCACCCGCACTTCCAGGCTGATATTGGCGTTCACCGGCGCCGGCATCTGCAGCGGCCGGGCATAATTGCCACCATGCAGGTAACTGAGAAAAATCGGATCGGCAATCAGATCATCGATCACCGCGCCCTTGTCCCGTTTTCGCTCCAGGCCGAAAAACTCCGCCGCCACACTGTTCCACCAATCCAGTTTGCCTTCGTCATTCAGCACCAGGGTGGCATCCGGCAGGGCACCGGTGGATTCAAGAAATCCGCTCAGCAGCCGGTTCAGCTTGCGCTTACGCTTCTGTCCACGGCCGGAGAGATCATCCACCCGGCGCATGACAGCCGACCAGATACCGAACGGATGGGGACGCGGGTGACGTTTGGGTTTGACCAGCCAGCGGCTGAAACGGACCAGCTGGTAGAGATGCCAGCCGAAATAGAGCGTCAGGCCAGCCCAGATTACCGGGAGCAGCTGTCCAGCACCCAGGCCGACACTAATAAGCAGCAGGGCAAACAAACCGACCGCGATCAGTTCGCTCCGCCACGCCTCAGCGAGGCTCATCGAGTGGCAACCTGCTCCGAGAATCGATAACCGGCGCCACGGACCGTCTGGATCAGGCCATCCTTTTCGAACGGCTCAAGGGCCTGGCGCAGGCGCCGGATATGCACATCCACCGTGCGCTCTTCGATATAAACATTGGTACCCCACACCTTGTCCAACAGACGGGAACGACTGTAGACCTTCTCCCGGTGGGTCATGAAAAAGTGCAGCAACTTGAATTCGGTCGGCCCCAGTTCGATGGGACGATCACCCATGGTGACCCGATAGGAGACGGGATCGAGCCGGATGTCCCCGGCCAGCACCGCCTCCTCGGTAGCATGGGGTGCTACGCGGCGCAGAATCACCTTGATACGGGCCGCCAGCTCCTTGGGCGAGAATGGCTTGGTGACATAATCTTCGGCACCGCACTCCAGCCCGCGGACCTTGTCATCCTCTTCGCCCCGGGCGGTCAGCATGATAACGGGGATATCGCGGGTTACCGGGTCCTGCTTCAGCTCGCGGGTGTACTCCACCCCACTGGTGCCCGGCAACATCCAGTCCATCAGGATCAGGTCCGGTGGTGTATCTGCCAGGTAAGCCTTTGCCTTGTCCACACTCTCCGCACCGATTACATCGTAACCGGACTGCTCGAGTACAAACTGGATCATGTCCCGCACTGCGGATTCATCTTCAACGACCAGGATCTTTGTGGCCATATGCGTCGAACTGCCTTCTCTGATTTTCCAACTGACTATTGTGTTAAGTGCCTATTACACCGTCACAACATTACGGTTTGATGACAGATCGCGCGAGTCGCCTGACCGGACCAGAACGGTCAGTGAGCAGTTACCAACTGAACAGCACCCACTGGGGAATGGAGATATTGCCGGGACGCGCCTCTTCACGAACATCAAGCACGCCATCCCCATTGCTGTCCAGCAGGTAGTAGGGAGGGCCTGCAACCGGGGTGATCTTCACCATGTAGAGCCGACCACTGATGCGATACTCCTCGGTGGTTCCCTTGTCGCTTTCGATAATGGTCACTTCCGGCTCCAGCACCTCGCCGCTCTCCACCTGGGGCGGTATTTCCGGGGGCTGGGGCAGGGCAGCAGACTCCTGCGCCAAAACCGGCAATGGCGCCAGCAGCATGAACAGTGTGGCCAATAAAATCTTTTTCATCTTCTTCTCGTTTCCTTTTCCGGGCGATCTGCCCTACATCAATAGGTACCAGACAAACCCCACTATTTCTGAGATCGGAGTTCAAACACCAGCGATCGGCATCCGCTCCGGCCCGGTCGCAAACCCAGGATAAAACTGACCGCTTCCCTATTTGATTCTAGCGTCCCTGCCACGATTTACCCAGACCGCCCCGCTGATCAGCACAGCACTGAAATCATATTACAGTTCCAGGAGGATTTCCTGCTCGGAAATTGAGGGTTCGAAACCACGCGTCTCATAGTGGGCAAAGATGGCATCCACCACCTCCTGCGGCTCTTCACACAGCTGCACCAGTTCCAGATCACCCGGTGAGATAGTGCCGTTCCCGCACATGGTGGTGCGCATCCACTCCAGCAGCCCGCCCCAGAACTGGCCATTTACCAGGATAACCGGGATGCGCCGGGTCTTGCCGGTCTGGATCAGGGTGAGGATCTCGGCGAACTCGTCCAGGGTGCCGAAACCGCCCGGCATCACCACGTAGGCGGATGCATGTTTCACAAACATCACCTTGCGGGAGAAAAAGTGCCTGAAATGGAGGGATACATCCTGATATTCATTCGGCTTCTGCTCCTTGGGCAGCTCAATATTGAGCCCCACGCTGGGCGCCCTCCCCCGGTAGCCACCCTTGTTGGCCGCCTCCATGATGCCCGGACCACCGCCACTGACCACCGCAAAACCGCTTTCCGACAGCAGATAGGCGATCTGTTCCGCCTTCTGGTAATCCGCACTATCCCGGCTGACCCGGGCAGACCCGAAGATACTGACCGCCGGCCAGATCCCCGAAAGCCGTTCAAACCCCTCCACGAACTCGGCCATAATCTGGAACACCTTCCAGGATTCCCGTGACAGCTGGCTCTGCTGCGGCCGTTCACCATACGCTTTATTCTTTCCCATCTGGTCTATATCCTCGCTTTTCCGCATAATACCGGCGGTGACCTGCCAGCACGTCCACGCAAACCCTTTAGATTCTATCCTGTTTTCTGTTTTAAAGAGATGTCCGACCTGAATCCCAGTCAGCAAGAGGCTGCCCGACATATTGATACCCCGCTCCTGGTGCTGGCCGGCGCGGGCTCGGGCAAGACGCGCGTGATAACCCGTAAAATCGCCTACCTGATCGAGACTATCGGCCTGCAACCACGCCACATCACCGCCGTCACCTTCACCAACAAGGCGGCCCGGGAGATGAAAGAGCGGGTGACGGCCCTGTTGAAAGGCCGCAACAGTCAGGGCCTGACCATCTCCACTTTCCACACCCTGGGACTCAACATCATCCGTCGCGAACACAAGCTGCTGGGACTGAAATCGGGCTTCACCATCTTTGACGCCCAGGATGCCGAGAGCCTGATCAAAGAGCTGCTGCGCAAGGGCAATGGGGATGACGAGGTCGCCTCCAGCTATCAGTGGCGGATCTCCGAATGGAAGAACGACATGCTCAGCCCGGAGCAGGCACTGAGTCAAGCGGAGAGCGACCTGGATCAGCGCTCGGCCCTGCTCTACGCCCACTACCAGCGCTCCCTGCGGGCCTTCAACGCGGTGGATTTCGATGACCTGATCCTGCTGCCGGTACAGCTGTTCCGGGAGTCCCCGGAGACCCTGGAGCAGTGGCAGAATCGCATCCGCCACCTACTGGTGGACGAGTACCAGGACACCAACCTGAGCCAATACGAGCTGGTGCGCCAGCTGGTGGGCGTACGCCAGGCCCTCACCGTGGTGGGGGACGATGACCAGTCGATCTACGCCTGGCGCGGCGCCCGACCGGAGAACCTGATCCGCCTGAAGGAGGATTTCCCCCGGCTCAAGGTGGTGAAACTGGAGCAGAACTACCGCTCCTCGGGGCGTATCCTGAGAGCGGCCAACAGCCTGATTGCCCATAATCCCCACGTGTTCGAAAAGCGCCTCTGGTGCGACCTGGGTCCCGGCGAGCCGATTCGCGTGATGAGTTGTAAAAACGAGCTGCACGAGGCGGAAAAGGTGGTCTCCGAGATCATTCATCACAAGTTCACCTCCGGCGCCGCCCATGGCGACTACGCCATCCTCTACCGCGGCAACCACCAGGCCAAGCTGTTTGAATCGGCCCTGCGCCAGCACAACATCCCCTACTTTCTCAGTGGCGGTACCTCCTTTTTCAGCCGGGCCGAGATAAAGGATGTGATGGCCTACCTGCGCCTGCTGGCCAACCCGGACGACGATGCCGCCTTCCTGCGTATCGTCAACACCCCGCGGCGGGAGATCGGCGCCACCACCCTGGAGCGGCTGGGTAACTATGCCACCGAACGGGATGTGAGCCTGCTGACCGCCTGTACCGAACTGGGCCTGGAACAGCACCTCTCCGCCCGGCCACTGGAGCGGCTGCGGGAGTTCGCGGCCTGGATAAACCTGTTCCAGCAACGGGCCGAGAACGACCATCCGGTACAGACCGTTCGGGACATGCTGCGGGAGCTGCAGTACGAGGACTGGCTGTACGAAAAGGCCTCCAGCGACAAGGTGGCGGAACGGCGCTGGGAGAATGTACTGGACCTGGTGCAGTGGCTGGACAGCCTGCACAAGGGCGACCGGGTGGGTGAGAGCCTGGCCGAGATGGTTAACCACCTGGCCCTGCAGGACATCCTGGAGCGGCAGGAGGATGACAGCGGTAACGACCAGGTCCACCTGATGACCCTGCACGCCTCCAAGGGGCTGGAGTTCCCCCACGTGTTTCTGGTGGGCATGGAGGAGGAACTGCTACCCCACAAGAGCAGCATTGAAGAGGACAACATCGAGGAGGAGCGCCGCCTAGCCTATGTAGGTATCACCCGGGCCCAGCGCACCCTGACCATCAGTTTTGCCGAGAAGCGCAAGCGTTTTGGCGAGATCATCGCCTGTGAACCGAGCCGCTTCCTGGGCGAACTGCCGGAGGCCGATCTGAAATGGGAGGGACGACAGGGCGACAGTCGGTCAAAAGAGGAGAAACAGGAGCGGGGCAATGCCCATCTCGCCAATCTGCGCAACCTGCTGGGTGACTAGAAGATCCGCTCAGACAGCCTGATCATCAAACAGCACCGTCACTCAGCAAACAAAAAAAGGGCACGCCGATAGCATGCCCTTTTTGTTCCAGCCACTGGCTAGTTTAACGTGGCTGGTTACTCAGCCAGGTGGCAATGGCCTGGATATCCTCATCGGAAACCGCCGCCATGATCCCTTTCATCACAGCCGACTGTCCGTTGCTACGGGCACCGCTCTTGATATCGGTCATCTGATTGGCGATGTACTGCTGCGGCAACCCTGCCACTTTCGGATAGATAGGCATAATGGGGGTCTTGCCATCGGCCCCGTGGCAGGCCGTACAACCCTTGGCCACGTAGAGTGCGGCGCCAGGATCATCGGACCCCGCTGCCGGGGCGGCGGCCGCTGCCTCGGGCGCCGGAGCGGCGGCCGCAGCGGGAGCTGCTGCTTCCGAAGCCGGGGCGGCAGGGGCGGCTGGAGCGGCCGGTTCAGCGGAAGCCGCCTGGGCCTGCCCTTCTATCGCGACCTGGCCAACCGGCTTGATACGTTCGATCACCTCACTCCTCTCCTGCGCCAGCAACGGTGCACTCACTACCAGGGCAGCAACACTCGCCATCGTCATACGCTTCATAAGGGAAACAGCTCTAGGGTTCACAATCTAACTCCTTATACATGGTGATCAAGTGGATGGGCGACAGACGCCAGACATCGGCCAACCCCGGATTCAATTCGGCGCAGTATAACGACAACCGCAATAAAGATCGACTGTCAAGCCGGTATTCGGGCCGGAAAACCGGGCTGATGGGATGGACGTAACCGGCACCTCAGGGTAAGATACGCCCTCTTCGCCCGCCGCAGCACCGAAACGGCGGTCAGGAATCTCAAGCGCCCGTAGCTCAGCTGGATAGAGTACTGCCCTCCGAAGGCAGGGGTCACAGGTTCGAATCCTGTCGGGCGCGCCATTTTTCAGGCTCACGGGACAGCAGTGAGCAGCGCCCCACCCCCATTTGCTCCAATCCAGTCCACAATGACTTAAACCGGCGACGGTTCGACAGTACTCCGGGATATAGCAGATCGTGCTCTCCCTATCCTATACCGACCACGCCCTTCTCCGCGCGCCACACGAAGAGTCTGTGCCGGTAACGCAGCACCTGCGCTCAACGGTTCGCAGTGACGCCAGCCGATCAAAAATCCCCGCGACTGCTTTTCCGCCAACCGTGGACAGGAGGCGCTGTCACGGTATGATAACGGTCTGGCGTCGGCCATGACCTGCAACACCCGACCGGGTAGTGCTCTAGCGGTAGAACACCCATCTGTCGCCACCCGTAAATTCTGGATACGGATATCCATTCACTGTGGAGAGTAACCGATGAAAAAACTCCAGACACTGATTGCCGACAACGAAGACTGGCTGATTGAGCGGGTACTGTTCTATGCCAAGAAGCACGGCTATACCCAATTCACCTCGACCCTGAAGGAGGCCTGGCGGGCCTCGATCCAGGGACTCTCCGCGCCCCTGATCGATGCCCTGACCATTTTCGGGAACTTACCGGACCTGCACGCCGGTACAGACTTCACCAAAAACCCGATTACCACCTTTGGCGTGCAACAGGCCATTCAGCACCGGGCACGGGGAGTAACCTTACAGCTGTTTCTGGGACTGAATAAATACTATCGTCAAACCTACGTCGACCTGGTCATGGAAGATCGGCTTCCCAGCGAGGAAAAGGAGCGTTATCGACTGTTCATTGAACGTTTTTTCGATCTGATTGAGCTGGGTTTCTGCTCCGAATGGACCAATGCCACCGAGAGTAAAAAACTGGCCGAGACACAGGAGCGCAACCGCGCTCTGGCCAATGAGAAAAACAAGTACCTGACCATATTTGAAAGCCTTAAAGACCCGGTCATTCTGCTGGACGATGAAGGTGCCATCCAGAACATGAATCATGCCGCCCATGAGTTGTTTGTGGGCAATCGGGATCCCGGCGCACTCTATTATGGTGCAGATCAGAAGCACTCCATTGAGAACCAGGTGGACTTTCTGAAAGCCCACATCGGTGAATCGGATAAATTTGAAATCGCACTCAAGACCAAAGATGGTATGCAGGAATTTGAAGTGCGGGTTCAGCGTATGCTGGATGTAAGCGACAAATTTCTCGGCACGGTGATGATCCTGAATAACGTGGCCGCCTACAAACGCGCCAATGAACTGGCCGAAGCCGCCAGCAAAATGAAGTCGTCTTTCCTGGCCACCATGAGTCATGAGATCCGCACCCCCATCAACGGCATTCTCGGCATGGCCAACCTGTTGATGGACACCCCGTTATCCCAGGACCAGATGGATTACCTGGAGAAGATCACCTCGTCGGGCGAGGTGCTCATGGCTGTTCTGAATGACATTCTCGATTACTCCAAGATCGAAGCCGGTGTGCTGACCCTGGAAACGGTCGACTTCAACCTGTGCGAGGTGATGGAACAGGTGGCCGAACTGGTCGCCCCCGCCGCCACCAAGAAAGGACTGGAATTCGGTTTATCGCTATCTGAAGAAGTGCCCTGTTTCCTGCTGGGCGATCCGGGAAAAATCCGCCAGGTGCTCCTGAACCTGGCCAGTAACGCGGTCAAATTCACGCCGTCCGGCTCGGTCACGATGGAAGTGCAGTGTAACCAGGAAAGCGATAAGCCGATGGTTCGTTTCAATGTCATCGATACCGGGATTGGTGTATCAGAAGAGAAGATTGACCACCTGTTCGAACCCTTCACCCAGGAGAACGCCTCCATTACGCGTCTCTATGGTGGCACCGGCCTGGGACTGGCAATCTGCAAAAAACTGGTGACTGCCATGGACGGGACCATCACCTGCAGCAACACCGGTCAGGGCAGTATCTTTACGTTTGAAGTTCCGTTACATGAAGGCAAACCCCAGTCATCTTCCGGGGAAGTGATTTCACAAGTCTGGAAACCGCGCTCCCTGGATGTCCTGCTGGTTGAGGACAATGAAGTCAACATGCTGGTCGCCGAAGGTTTTCTGAAACGCCAGGGCCATAATGTATTCAGAGCCGGCAGTGCCGAAGATGCCCTCGATCAGCTGGCTGAGAGGCCATTTGAACTTATCCTGATGGATATCCGCCTGCCGGGCATGAGCGGCCTGGATGCGGTCCGTGCGATTCGCGCTTCCAGGGACAAGTTGTGTGCCCGCACACCCATCATTGTACTTAGCGCCAATGTGATTCGCAGTGAAGTGGAGAAGTGTTTTGTGGCAGGTGCAAACGGTTTTCTGGGTAAACCGTTCACACCGGAAGATATGGAAAGCGCCATCAGCGACTGCCTGTCGGAACATGCCGGTGTTGCACGCATCACCAACAAACCGCAACAGAAAACCTATCCGCTTATTGATCCCAAAGTGATGCAGCAGCACCTGGAACTGCTGGGTCCGCAGCCTGCCACCCGAATCATCACAGCCTTTATGGATACAGCCCCCCAAACCATCGAGACACTGCGACAGGCGTTGGACAACAGGGCATATGCAGACGTGGCTGACCAGGCCCACAGCTTGAAAAGCGCCGTCGGCAACGTCGGCCTGGTTCACGCCGCCGACCTGGCCAAGCAACTGGAGATCGCCGCCAACGAGCAGAATCAGGATAGATCCCTGGCAATCTACCAGGCACTTGAAACCAACTTCCGACAGTCGCTACGACTACTGCAGGAGGGGTGGGAGAACGTCTTGTCAGATCATGTCGCCTGAGTAGTGAAGAGGGTCCGGATCGCTTTATTCACCGGCTCCGGCAAATACATAACCGACACCGTGTACCGTGATAATCATGGACGGAGCGTGGGGGTCGGGTTCAATCTTGCGCCGGATGCGGCCGATCAGTACGTCTACCGTCCGGTCATTGGGTGCCCAATCCCGGTTACTGGTGTAGTCCAGCAGATTATCCCGGGACATGACGCGGTTGGGATTGTTGACCAGGGCGGAGAGCAACTCAAACTCACCACGGGTCAGACGCACATCCTCTCCCTCTGGTGATTCCAGGCTGCGGGTGTTCATGTTCAGTGACCAGCCGGAGAACTTTTTAATCCGCTCATCACTTTTCGCCATCCGGGCGGCGTTGATTCTGGCCAGCAGGTTCTTGGCACGCACCAGCAGCTCACGGGGATTGAACGGCTTGGTGACATAATCGTCCGCCCCCATCTCCAGCGCCACAATCCGGTCAACCTCATCCGACTTGCCGGTCACCATGATCACGCCCACCGTGGACTGCTGACGCAGCTCCCTTAACAGGGTCAGTCCATCTTCACCGGGGAGGCGTATATCCAGCATGATCAGGTCCACATCACCTTTGGCAAAAGCGGCACGCATCTGCTCCCCATCCACCGCCTCGGTAACCCGATAACCCTCCTTCTCGAAATAGCTGGAAAGCGTCACCCGGCTGGTCGCATCATCCTCAACGACAAGAATATGATTCTTACCGGCCACTGCCACCCCCTGGAAATTAAAGCGGAACACTGCTGAACGTTTACAACCTGTTCACAAACTTCTACAGGCCATTCATCGCCTAGGATAACGGCATTTACACCCCCTTTCTAGCATTTGGGACAGTCTCGATTTCTTTGTTATCCACGCGAGATTCCCAGGAGGAAAAAATGTTAGTTAAATTCTGGAAGGTCTTACGAAAACCTTCTGCCAAATACTCACTTGGCCTGCTCCTGACCTTGGGTATTGTCGTAGGCATTATCGGCTGGGGCGGCTTCCATACTGTCATGGAAGCGACCAATGACCTGGAGTTCTGTATCTCCTGTCATGAAATGGAGAATACGGTCTACCAGGAGTACAAGAAGACCGTGCACTACACCAACCGCAGCGGTGTACGGGCCATCTGTTCCGATTGCCATGTCCCCAAGGAGTGGGGTCCAAAAGTAATCCGCAAGATCAAGGCATCCGCCGAGATCTATCACAAGCTGGTCGGCAGCATCGACACTAAGGAGAAGTTCGAAGCCAAGCGGCTGGAACTGGCCCAGAACGTCTGGGCGGCCATGGAAGCAACCGATTCCCGGGAATGCCGCAACTGTCACTCCTGGGAGGCCATGGATCCGACCAAGCAGCAGGAAAAATCGGTCAAGCAGATGAAGAAGGGCCGGGAGAACGGCGAGACCTGTATCGCCTGCCATAAAGGTATTGCCCACAAGCTACCTGACATGTCCCAGGGATACAAGGCGATGTACGAGGAGTTACAGGCCCTGGCCAAGAAAGAGGAAGCCAAGGCCGACACCCTGTACACCGTGGAGACCCAGTCCTTTTTCAGCACCGAGGAACAGGCCGCCAATGGCAAGAAGCCGGATGGACGCCTGCTGGGCCTGACGGAAGTGAGCGTACTGGAACGCAAAGGCGATCTGCTCAAAGTAAGAATCGATGGCTGGCAACAGGACAAGGTGGGTGGACTCATCTATGCCCTGCAGGGCAAGCGCATCTTTTCGGCAGCACTGGGTAAGAAGATTCGCGACAAGGTGGTGATCCACAAGACCGAACTGGACACTGACACCGAACTCACCTGGCACCAGGTCAGCCTGGATGTCTGGGTACCGAAGGGCAAGTTACTGGCCAATAAAGGCAAGTTGCTGGCCTACGGAAAAGAGATGTTCAGCGCCAGCTGCAGTGTCTGTCACTCAACACCGGCACCCGAGCACTCCCTGGCCAACCAGTGGATCGGCACCCTGAAGGCGATGAAGCGGTTCATCTCCCTGGACAAGGAGCAGTATCGGTTCCTGCAGAAGTACCTGCAGTTCAATGCCCAGGATACCAGTGGAGGCAAATACCATGGGTAAGGAAACGGTTTCTGCCCTGCCGGCGATTGATCGCCCCATGGCTTATCGCTGGCTGGCCGGGCTCTACTCCAACGAGTTGACCCCGGAGATGCTGGAAAACTATGCCGGCACCGAGGGGCAGGTGGCATTGAACGCCTTGGCCGCGGAGCCATGCTTCGCCCCGGTGATCGGCACCATCCGAAAGCTCACGGAACAGCCGGACCAGTTCCAGTCAGCTGCCCTGGATCTTGCCACCCACTTCGCTTACCTGTTTCTTGGCGTTGGCGGGCGGTACTCGGCACCGCCCTACCAGTCGGCCTATAGCGATAAAAGCGGGATGCTTTTTCAACAGAGCACGACCGAGATGGATGCGGTACTCCGGGAACTGGATCTCTCCGTAGTGAGCGAACTGAAAGAGCCGCCGGATCATATCGCCATCCAGCTGAGCGTCATGGCGCAGTTGGCGGATAAAAGTGTCAGCGCCAACCTTGAGGACGGGGTTGCGGGAGCTGAGCTGATTGAGCAGCAGATGAACTTTATCGATCGCCATCTGCTGAACTGGACACCGGCTTTCAGGGACGACTGTATTCTCAACGACAAGGGTGATTTCTACGCCAACCTGGCCCGGGCCACGGTGCAGTACCTGGCCCGGGACCGGGCCTGGCTGGCGGCGATCGAAAGTGGTGACTGAGCCGTCATTCATCGTTGGTTTACAAACTTATACAGCCTGTTCATTACCCATAGGTACGGTATTTACCTTCGGCTGATATACAAGAACAGACTTTTGAATAAACAGTAGATATCAGGCGGAAGCATCTCGTGAGAAGCCCCGCTTTGGCTAAATGGAAAAGGAGAATTGACCATGTCATCATCCCGTTCGAATCATATATCACGCCGTGATTTTCTGAAGAGCGTATCGGCAATTGGCGCGCTTGGGGCGATCTCACCATCCCTGCTGATGTCAGGGGCCGCCTATGCCGCAGCCAATGGCGAAGTGCTCACCGGTTCTCACTGGGGCGCTTTCCGGGCTGAGGTCAAGGATGGCCGCTGGGTCGGCGTCAAACCCTGGGAAGGGGATCCCCATCCCTCGCACCAGCTGAAAGGCGTTATGGATTCGGTCTATTCCGCCTCGCGCATCAAGTATCCGATGGTGCGGCGTGCTTTCCTGGAGAAGGGTCCAGGCGCTGCGGTTGAAGAGCGGGGCGCCGGCGACTTTGTCCGCGTCTCCTGGGACAAGGCTCTCGACCTGGTGGCGAACGAACTGAAACGGGTCAACAAGACCTATGGACCGGAAGGCGTCTATGCCGGCTCCTATGGCTGGAAGAGCTCCGGCAAACTGCACAACTGCCAGAGTCTGCTGCGGCGGGCACTCAACGTTGGCCTGAATGGCGGCTTCGTCAACAGCACCGGCGATTATTCAACTGCCGCCTCCCAGGTGATCATGCCCCACGTTATGGGTACGCTGGAAGTTTACGAACAGCAGACGGTCTGGCCCGTGGTGGTCGAGCATACCGATACCCTGGTGTTCTGGGGCGCCGATCCGGTTAAGACCAACCAGATCAGCTGGACCGTGGCCGATCACGACACCTACACCTATCTGCAGGAGTTCAAGGATACCGGTAAGAAGGTGATCTGCATCGACCCGTTCAAGACCGAGACTGCCAAGTTCTTCAACGCCGAGTGGATCCCCATCCGTCCCCATACCGATACCGCGCTGATGCTGGGTGTCGCCCATACCCTCTATGTGGAAGGTAAACACGACGCCGATTTCCTTGACGAGTACACCTTCGGCTTTGACAAATTCCTGCCCTACCTGATGGGTGAGACCGACGGCACTCCCAAGTCCGCCGAGTGGGCCGCTAACATCTGTGAAGTTCCCGCAGAACAGATTAAATCCCTCGCCAACCTGTTCACGGAAGGTCGCACCATGCTGGCCAGCGGCTGGTCAATTCAGCGTCAGCACCATGGCGAACAGTCCCACTGGATGCTGGTAACACTGGCTTCCATGCTGGGCCAGATCGGCCTGCCGGGTGGTGGCTTCGGTCTCAGCTACCACTACTCCTGCGGCGGCTGCCCGTCCGCAACCAGCCCGATTTTGCCGGGCATCACCGACGGCGGCCAGGCTGTTGAAGGGGCCGCATGGCTGAGTAATGCCGGCGCTGCCAACATTCCGGTCTCCCGCGTGGTCGAGATGCTGGAGAACCCGGGTGGTGACTTCGACTTCAACGGCAAACGGGCCAAGTATCCCAATGCAAAACTGGCCTACTGGGTCGGTGGTAATCCGTTCGCCCATCACCAGGATCGCAACCGCATGATCAAGGCGTGGCAGAAACTGGAGACGGTGGTGGTTCAGGATTTCCAATGGACCGCGACTGCCCGCTTCGCCGACATCGTGCTGCCCGCCACTTCATCCTATGAGCGTAACGATATCGAACACATCGGTGACTACTCACTGAAGGCGATCCTGGCCATGAAGAAAGTGATCGATCCGGTTTTCGAAGCCCGCAATGACTACGACATCTTTGCCGACATTGCCGAGCGCCTGGGTAACCGGGAAGCCTTCACCGAAGGCAAGAGCGAGCTGGAGTGGATCCAGTCCTTCTATAGCGAAGCTGAGAAACAGGGTCAGGCCCAGCAGATGGATGTTCCGGACTTTGAAAGCTTCTGGAAAGAGGGTGTGGCCGTATTCCCGATCTCTGACGAGGCGAAACAGTTTGTCCGCTATGGTGATTATCGTGAAGATCCCCTGTTGGAGCCCCTGGGTACCCCGACCGGCAAGATCGAGATCTATTCGAAAAATATCGAGAAGATGAACTACGACGATTGTCCTCCCCACCCGACCTGGATGGAGCCGATCGAACGCCTGAATGGTCCTGGTGCCAAGTACCCGCTCCACATCAATTCGTCACAC
Source organism: Sedimenticola thiotaurini (assembly GCF_001007875.1). Classification (NCBI taxonomy): domain Bacteria; kingdom Pseudomonadati; phylum Pseudomonadota; class Gammaproteobacteria; order Chromatiales; family Sedimenticolaceae; genus Sedimenticola; species Sedimenticola thiotaurini. The sequence goes on from NZ_CP011412.1 coordinate 2,349,902, forward strand.
CCCAATGATCGTCTGCACTCCCAGTTGTGCGGTACGGTGCTGCGGGAGAGCTATGCGGTGGCCGGACGTGAGCCCTGTGTCATCAATCCCCAGGATGCAGCAGCGCGGGGTATCAAAGACGGTGACGTGGTAAGGGTCTTCAATGATCGCGGTCAGGTTCTGGCCGGCGCAATCATCAGTGAGGACACCCGGCCCGGCGTTATCCGGCTCTACGAGGGGGGCTGGTACAACCCGGTTGAAGGTGGCAAACCCGGCTCACTGGACGCCTATGGTGACGTCAACTGCCTGACCCCGGGCCTGGGTACCTCCAAACTGGCCCAGGGCAACTGCGGTCATACCGGACTGGCCGACGTGGAGAAGTTCACCGGCACCCTGCCGGAAGTGACCGTGTTTGACGCCCCGAAAGGAGCCTGAACCCACGCTCCACTTTGAGGTGGGCATTCGGGCCCACCTTTTTCAACCGAGGAAAAACAATGCCAAGTGCAAAAGATCCTTTTGAACGCAAGTACCAAACGATCCATGGCGTACCCATGGCTTATGTGGATGAAGGCGAAGGCTCGCCGGTGGTATTTCTGCATGGCAACCCGACCTGCTCCTATATCTGGCGCAACGTAATCCCCTATCTGCAAGGATCCCGACGCTGTATCGCACCGGACCTGGTGGGCATGGGTGATTCCGGCAAGTTGCCGGACTCCGGACCTGACAGCTACACCTACGCCGATCACCGCAAGTATCTGTTTGGCCTGCTCGATGCACTTGACTTGGGGAACGATGTCACCCTGGTTCTGCATGACTGGGGCGGTGCACTGGGGTTTGACTGGGCCCGCAATCACGCCGATCAGGTAAAAGGGATCGCCTACATGGAAGCGATGACCATGCCCCTGACCTGGGAACTGATGCCTGAGTCAGCCATTGAGGCGTTCAAGGGGTTCCGTACAGAAGGCGTCGGCGAAAAGATGTGCCTGGAAGACAACATGTTCGTGGAACAGGTTATCCCCATGGCGGTAATCCGGGAACTCGGTGAGGAAGAGCGCGCCGCTTACCGCAAACCCTACCTGGAACCGGGAGAGGGCCGTCGTCCCACGTTGACCTGGCCTCGACAGATTCCGATCGAGGGGGAACCGGCGGATGTGACTGCCGCACTGGAGGCCAATTGTGAATGGCTGCAGCAGTCGCCGGTTCGGAAACTGCTGTTTCGGGTTGAACCCGGAATGATGGTCACCGGAAAAGTACTGGAGTTCTGTCAATCCCTGCCCAATCAGACCGAAGTGGCGGTCAAGGGTGCCCACTATGTACAGGAGGATTCACCGGACGAAATCGGAAAGGCGATTGCCGAATGGATTTAATTAACAGTTTACCAAGTAACACGATTCACTTTTCATGAGCGTTTAACCCTCAAGGTCTCGGTTCCGATGAACGTCATTCAACATCATGATCCACTGTTCCGGGTAATCCCGAGACCTTTTTTTTTAATTTTTATTATCGCCATCACACTGCAATTCACCCCGCTGTTGACCACAGCCGAAGGGGCCAAACCATTCTTTACCAACAGAACAGTAAAAGTCCGTCTGCAACCCGATAAAAGCGACAAGCCCGTCGGTCGTCTGTTTGTGGCATCCCCGCTGCGGGTACTGGACCGGAAGCCGGGCTGGCTTCGGGTATCATTGAAAGGCTGGTACCAGGAGGGAGCCAAACGGGTACTGTATGCACTGCCGGGCAAACGGATCTTTACCCTGGTACTCGGCCGTTCCGCGGCGGCGGAACTGCGCGAACTCACCAGCCAGACCGATGGGGATACCGGGCTCACCTGGACAGAGGCGGTGTTTGAAGGCTGGATCCAGGACCAGGCGATTACCGACGACCTGGATAGCATCTGGAGTGCGGCCTGGGATCTGTTTGCTACCCGCTGCACGGTTTGTCATCAACGGCGTATCCCCGACAAGTACACCGCCAACCAGTGGGGTGCACTACTCAAGGTGATGGGGCCACGCACCGGCTTGCCGAAAGATGACCAGCAACTGATTCTCAAATATCTTCAGCACCACGCCCGGGACACGATCGACAACCAGGCAAGCAACTAGACATTGACCGGGCTGCTCTGTTCACCCATGGCTAGGGGTGTGACGGCTCAACCTTCCGGCTGCCCTGACGCTCAATAAAGCGTTCAATCATCCGGGCCGAAACCACCCCCACCTGACGAGCCACGACCTCGCCCTGGGGTGAGACAAGAAAGGAGGTGGGCAATCCAGGGATTGCGCCCAGTGCACTCTGTTGGGTAGGCGGGGAGATCCAGATCGGGTAGTTAATGGCGAGCTCCCGGATAAAAAAGGCTAACGCCTCCCCATCCAGCTGTTCCATGTTGATACCGATCACAACCGCATCCCGATCCTTATGCCGGGCATGAAACCGGACCAGCTCCGGTATCTCCTCCAGACAGGGGGTGCACCAGGTCGCCCAGTAATTGAACAGCCGCCACTTCCCTTCAAACTCCACCAGTGAACGGGGCTTGCCCTGCAGATCATGCAGTGACTGCTCGCCGGCGCTTGCCAGCCCGGCCAGCAGCAGGCAGCCGAGCAGTAAAATCCAACGTCCCGGGTAGCTGACACAGGATGGCTTCCGGACCTGCCGCGCCAGCGGATACCTCTGGCGATTCGGGCCGGGTGCTTTGATCTGACAGAGCGTAGCCATGACTACCGGGCCAGGGTGTATTTCAGATTAAAACTGATTTTGATCGGCAGGCTGAGGGATTCCGGCGAGGCCGGCAGTGGCAAGGCGTTTTTCAGGGCACGCTGGGTCGCCTTGTTGAGCAGACTATGCCCGCCACCCACCTGCAGACCCTGGATGCGCCCCTGTTCAGCCAGGGTGAAAGTCACTTTCACCAGCCCCTCGATACCCCGACGCCGGGCCGGTAGCGGATAGTGCTTGTACTTTTCAATATGCCGCAGCAGCTGGGCAATATAGCGATCCTTTAATTCAGACAGGTTGGGCTGCCGGGGCACCACCGGCTCGGTCTTCTCCGGCAGCGGCGGCAACTTCTGCTCCACCACCCGAGGCTGCTCAATCACCTTTTGCGGCTCTGGCTTGGGCTTGGGCTTAGGTTTCGGCTTAGGCTTGGGTTTCGGCTTAGGCTTGGGCTTGGGCTTCGGTATCGGCTTCGGCTCAGGCTTGGGTTCCGGTTTAACTACCGGCTCCGGTTCGGGTATTGGCTCCGGTTCTACCGGCACAACTTCAGGCTTTGGTTCCGGAAAGCTTATACGTACCGGGGTGGGATCAGCCTTGGCAATTTTTTCCGGCGCACTGATCACCTGACTCTGCCAACTATCCATAATGACCAGTAGATGGATGACAATAGAACAGCAGATGGCGAACAGGCGCCAGTTGATATCCCGCGCTATCACGGCTTCTCGGTTTGAATATCCAGGGCGTCGGCACCGGCCAGGCGGGCCGCATCAATAATCTGCACCGCCATGCCAAAATCGGCCTGTTGGTCACCTTTCAGGCGTACAAGACTTTTGCCCGGTGAATGGAGTGCCCCCCGTAACACCTCTTCCAGCTCCGCCATCTCGGTCTCAGCGCCATCCACCAGCAGTTGTCCTTCCGGTGTCAGGGTTACTGTCACGTACTTATCTTCCTCCATCGCGTCGCTACTGCTGGCGGTCGGCAGCTTGATGTCGATCCGCTCCTCCTCGATGAAGTGGGCCGTCAACATGAAAAACACCAGCAGCAGGAACACGATATCGATCAGTGGCGTCAGGTTCAGCACCACATTGGAGTGTCGTCTGGGTTTAGACCCCATCCGTTATTCCTTCCCATTGATGCGGCTGCTCTGCGCTGTCCTGATAGCCCTGCGACTTTCCTTCCCGCTCCAGCAGAAGGGCGATGGTGGTCTCCATATTCTGATTGCGCCGCTCCACGGCACCCTCCAGGAAGTGCAACAGGATCAGCAGGGGGATAGCGACCGCCAGGCCGACCCCGGTGGTAATCATCGCTTCCCAGATACCACCGGCGAGGGCCTGGGCATCCACTTTGCCTCCTGCCTGCTCAATTACCATGAAAGCTTTGATCATGCCGGTGATGGTACCCAGCAGGCCGAGCAGCGGTGCGGTGTTGCCCAGAATGCCCAGGGTACGAAGCCCGAACTCCATCCGTTGCAGTTCATCACTGCGCACACGGTTGCCGACACTGCGCAGATCTTCCACGTCGTGGGCATCCGCCTGCAGAATTGCATTCACAATACGGTATTCAGGCCCCGGCCTGGCGCCCGCCTGACTCAGCTTATCCGGCTGATTCAACAGGTTCCCAAGATTCTCCTGCAACGACCGGGGAAGTTTGTGCTGCCGCGCAAAGAGCAACGACCGCTCCAGCACAATAGCCAGGCCGATAGCGGAGTAGCCGACCAGTATCCAGACAACCGGCCCGCCCTTGGTTAATAGTTCGGCCATATTCATGGTGCAATCCACCCCAATACTGTGCCCATACCCATAATGATCAACAGCGTGATACTGGCATTTTCCAGTGAATTACCCCAGCGAGCCATGTGCTGTGTCAACTGCTGACCGAAATGGGCGACACCTAATGAAAAGATGACGGTCGGTACCAATACTGCACCGATTCCGAAGCCGAACCCTAGCATCATACCCGCTTTTGCGCTACCCGTTGTGGCGGCTGCCAGTATCACCATGGAGAGCGGGGCACAGGGGTTCAGGGCCATGCCGGCACCCATAAAAAACAGTCCGCCAGGCAACAGCGATACTTTCTCCCCGGGCACGGGTGGAGCCACAACAGCCTGGATTTCACGCCTTCTATTGGCGCCACAAACGGCCTGGTATCTATACCGCCGCCACAGCAGGGAGAGCGCCACCATGATGGTGGCCCCACCCAGGACCCAGCGTACCCAGGGTGCAGTGAGCCAGTCCTGCACCACCAGGCCGAGAAACCCGGAGAAAGCACCCAACAGGGCGTAACCTGTCAGGCGACCGGCGGAAAACGGCAACAGGATGCGCCAGGCGCCGCGAATACCCTCACCGGTAGCCACAAATACCGGACCCAGGTAGGGCAGGCAGGCGATATTACAGGGGCCAGCTCCAAATCCCAGGCCGAGCAACAGCACGGCGCTGAAGCTCAGCACAACCGGTTCCAGGGGCATCATGAGTCACGGACTCCTCCCGGTTTCATTTTCGACCAGAGCAACCGCAGCGTGTTTTTCTCCCACTGGGTCTGGGCCTTTTTACGAACCTTGAAGTATTGAGGATCGGCCCTGAATAGCGGGAACATGGCGTATTTCAGCTGCAGCACACCCTTATCGGGACAGAACTCCACGCAACGGCCACACAGGGTACAGTCCTCGAAGGTGACATCGCTCTTCACCATCTCGGTGTGAATCTCCCGGATATCCATCGGGCACGCCTTGGCGCAGAGCCCGCACTTCTCGCAGCGTGGCGATGCCTGCTTGACCAGCCGCAGCAGTCCCAGTTTTCTGAACACTGCATGGAGCGCCAGCATGGGGCAGATACGGCAGAACGGCTGGCGGACGGTCAGCGCCAGCGCAATCATCAGTCCAAACAGGAAGTCCGCCAGAAGGGACAGGACAATGGTGGTGGTATTGGCACTATCCACCACCAGTTGCCCGGCATCCCCATTGGCCAGGGTGGTGAGAATCCGGCTCGGGCAGATCCGGCAGAATGTGTCACCCAGATCATGGTTGACGTAACCCAGACCGGTCAGCAGCGGGAAGCCAAATACCAGCAGGCCCAGAATGGCCCATTTGACCGGCCGGGTCTTCTGTACCACAGCGGCATCAACCGACTCGATCCGCTGCAGACCCAACTTCTGCCCCAGGATCTGGATCCACTCCTGGAAGGTACCCAAGGGGCAGATCCAGCCGCAGAACGCTTTGTTCAAAAACACGAACAGCAGCAGGAATATGCCCAGGCTGATCAGGGTCGGCATCACCCCCATCAGCAGATCGCCACCCGCGCTGATCACCGTCCCGAGGCGATGATCCATCTGGTGTTGAAACGGGATCAACACACAGATATCCGAACCGTTCATATCGTAAGCACAACTCAGTGCCGGCAAGGCACCGCTGATTTTATCCGCCAGGTAGAAAGTGCCCAGGCTGCTGCCATAAACCAGCAGCACAAAGGTAACCAACTGAACCAGCTTTCGGATAACAGAGAGGTTTTTCAACGGATTCATTTCCATACCCCCTTTTTTCCGCGAGCGGCCCGACGGGTTATCAAGCCACCGAACAGGAACCCGACTCCGGCCACAGCAATGCCCCAGGGCTTGGATTGCCAGTGCTCGGGAGAGACCCGGTATTCGGCGCTCAAAGTCGTGTCATAGCGAATACCCGCTGTTTCATAGGTGGTATGAAAACTGAGGTCCGCTGTGCGCCGATCCCGGTCACCGGGGACGATATTGGGGAAGTCATCCGGTATCCGGAACACCACCCGTCCCTGATCGTCCGACACCCCCCGCAGAGAACTGCCGTTACCGGTGCGAAGCTCTACCTGCTGATCGGCCAGCAGTTGGTCCTTGTAACGCACCACAAATGCCACTTCGGCCCGTGCGTAGTAGCGGTGATGCTCCCGGGGCAGTGGATCCGGGACGATCTCCAGTGGCGTTTTTTGCGCTGCCAGCAGTTTCACCGGACTCTCGCCACTGGGTTTCCCGAACAGGTACTCGTAGCGAACAATCGCATCCACCGAATTCCCCCAATTCTTCTCCACCACGATGGCGTGGTAGTTATCCACCCCGGTGGGTGGCAGGGTGATCACGCCCATCTTGGGCTCAAGCGCGCGCTTGCTCAGATCCGGCTTCCAGAGCGTAATCTCCGCCCCCTCCCCATTGGACAGGGACAAACGCTTCGGCGCCCGGTGATGCATAGCCGGTGCAGCCGGCTTCTTACCTCCACCGGCCACGCCGTGTTCGGCTTGGCCGGCCGCCGGAACAACCCCATTGCCAACCAGCAGCAACAGGCCGAACAGCAGCACGATTAAACGATTATTGAACCAGATCATGCCGCCTCCTGTTAAAAGCTGTAGGTGTAGTTCAGCATGGCGGTACGGGGCGAACCCGCACTGTAAGACTTGTCGCCCTGAGTGTCTTTTGTAACTTCGGTGGCATAGCGCTTATCGAACAGGTTATCCACGTTCAATGAGACTTTATGGGGACCCGTCTCGTAACCCAGCATCAGGCTGGTAAGGAAGCTGTAACCGTCATATTTTTCGGTGTTGGCATTGTCCATGTAATACTCACCCCAGGTATCCGCCTGGATGCGGGCCATGAAACCGGACGGATGGTTGTAGTCGAGACTCAGGCTGTACTGATGCCGGGGCACAAAGGGAGTCTGATTGCCTGACCGATCCACGACAGTCTTGGAGGACCCGTAACCGACCACCTCTTTGAAATCCTCAAACTGGTAGTCGCTGTAGGCGTAACTCACACCAAGCCAGAGGTGCTTGCCGAGAGCCAGATTACCGCTCAGTTCAAATCCATTCTTCAGCGTCTCGCCGGCATTCTGAAACTCGGTCGTACCACCCTGGAGTACCGAGACGATCTCGTCAGTAACCGTGGTTCTGTAGAACGACAGATCCAGATTCCACTCCTTGGCCCGCGCCTTCAGGCCCACCTCGATATTCCGCGCGGTGGCCGCATCCAGGTTGGGGTTGCTCTGGATCTCCGACTCGGACGGCACCTGGCCGGATTGGGCCACCATGCCGTAGACGCTGTAGATATTGTTCAGCGCATAGGTGGCACCCAGCTTGGGCGAGAAGAGATCAAAGGAGGTATCGGTGTTGGTGAATACCGGCGCACCAAACATATCGTAACTCCCGGTCGACCAGCTGTATTCGCCGTACTCGGTCTGGTCGATATCGAAATTCATCCGGTCGTAGCGGAAACCGGCATCGATAGTCAACCGATCAGTCGGCCGCACGGTCTCCTGCAGGAACAGCCCGAACAGGCTGTTTGATGCGTCCTCGGTGGACAGCAGTGCACCCTTCCGATCGGAGTTGGTACGTACGATTTGGTTAACAAAGCCGCTCGGTCCAAAGGGTCCGTCTGGATCAACCCATACCGTGTCGACATCGGCGTACTGATACTTCTTGGAATTCTCAGTCTTGTCCAGTCGCGCCGTCACGCCGCCCACCAGGGTACTTTCACCCATCAGGTTGTGGTTGTAGGCAAACTCCAGGTCGGTACCGAACACATTGGTACCGGGATTGTCGTTGATCGCCCCGGTCACCGGATGAAAATGATCCCAGCGGTTGAAATAGAACCTTGGCTTGAACGTCAGGTTGCCGAACTCCTGTTCATAACGGCTATTAAAGAACCAGATGGTGGAGTAACGCCCACTGTTTTGCCACTGGCTGCTGGTGTTGTGTTGTTCACCGCTATTCCGGTAGGTCTGGAATTCACTGTCGGTCAGTTTGGCGGGTAACTGCAAGTCCGCCTGGGAGTAGCTCAACTCAGTCTCAAGCGTGGCGCCGCTGTCCAGCATCAGGCCATGCTTCAGGCTCAGCTGCTGGGTATCAAACCTATTCCAGTCACGCCAGCTGTTGTCAGATGCGCGATGGGAACCGGTCAGTAAGACACTGTTACTGTCGTTGATATCCTGGCTGTAACGGAAATGGAGGTTCTCCTGCCCCTCGTTGCCGATACCGAGTTTGACCCGGTTACCATCCACATCAAATACCGACTTGGAGATAATCTGAATGGTGCCACCGGAGGAGCCACTGCCGTACAGCGAACCGGGTCCCTTGGTAATTTCAATACGTTCGATATCCTGGGTATCGATAAAATCAAACCGGGAGAAGCTGTCGGGATCGGTCATGGGTACGCCATCCCGTATCACCATGATCTCACGCACCCCGTAATTGGCTTTCTGTCCGGCACCCCGAATAATCAGACGTGAGTCATAACCGCCGCTTTTGGATTCGATCAACACACCCGGAGTACCCCGGATCGCATCCTTGATATTCTGCATCTGTTCGGCGTCAATGCGCTTGGCATCGATCACACTGATGGCGGCAGGTACCTCCTTGGTACCGCGAGCGATCCGGGAAGCGGTGACACTGATGGTATCCACCGTCTCATCGGAGGCCTGTATCGATTCAGCGTATTCGCCATCGGCGGCCAACAGACCGTTGTTGAATATGAGCAGGGAAGTGGTGAGCGTTGAAAACAGCATACTGCTATGTTTGATGGTAGGCATAACTACATTCCAACCTGACAGTTTTGATAAAGGGACGTGCTGAGTGGACAACTGGATCGCCCTCAACACACGAAACTCCTGATAGCTGTGTTGAAGAAATTCCCTTTAATTTGTACGGCCAGATTGTATGACCTAGCGCTGGACAGTTCTGGACTATTGCCTACAGAAAAAAAGGAAATTTATTAATAATTACTTAATAATCACATGGTTATTAAAAGCGGCGGTTTTTTGCTGTCAGAAGTTGTGCGTTAATTCCCTCACCGTATCGGTCAACAGACTGTTTTTGTGCGCCGCAAACGGCATTGTCAACGCGTTTCTCCAGTGGTCGGACATCCAAAAACAATTGACATTTATGATTCCTTCACAGCCTTCAATTCAGACCTCATAACCTTGAGAATCAGTTGATCATATATATGTTTAGGGATATATAATGAGGCATGAAAATTTCTCCGCACCAGTTGATTAACGCCGTCCATGATCAGACACGCCTGCGCATTATTTACCTGCTGAATCAGTACAGTGAGCTGTGTGTTTTTGATTTGGTGGAAGGTATCGACACCAACCAGCCAAAAGTCTCACGCCACCTGAAAGTGTTGCGAAGCGCAGGGATTATCAATAACAGACGGGATGGAACATGGATCTACTACCGTATAAATCCTGAGCTCCCCACCTGGGCCAGTCGCGCGTTGAACAACCTGTTTGATGGCTGCGCCAACTACAAGCCCTATACGGAAGATATGCAGCGCCTTGAAAGTATTCTAAAAAGAGATTACTGAAATCCCGTACACCCTGAGTCCTGCTTCAGTAAAAGATTCTTATATATATGTTTAATCGAATATATAAAAAGATTGTTAAGACTGAAACACAGATCTGCTCCAGACAATAGTATCAGGTGCAACTGACATTTATCAGAACAACCTGAATCCTTCCGTTGCCTGTCAAGTCGCAACCTGATCAACCGATCCTGTCGATACAGACCGATCAAGAAAATCGGGGAGCGTTGATTACAGGGCCGGAACCAAATCCAACAGAACTGTCCCAAATGGCGTACCGGCCATGGCGATGCTTCAGCAGGCCTTATCTACAGGTCAGCGGGTTGTTATTTTCCGACGGGTCAGACAAGCTGTACACCAGTCCGCCCTGCTCCGGGTTTTGTTTAGCAGAGAAGATGTTGTCAGTTTAATGAAACCGTTGCTCATCATCAGTCACGTCGCCAGTAGTCATCCCGACTACCTGTGTGAGTATCTGGAACAGCGCGACCTCCCCTATCAACGCTTCTGTGTGGAATCGAGCGACCCCCTGCCCGATCCCGAGCAGATTGCCGGCCTGGCGCTCCTGGGTGCACCGCTGAGCGTGAACAGTGATCTGGCGTGGATCCACCAAGAGATAGCGTTGGTACGCCACTGTGTGGAGCGAGCCATTCCGGTACTCGGTATCTGTTTTGGCAGTCAGTTGATCAGCAAGGCATTTGGCGGCTTGGTATTTACCGCCCCGGCCATGCAGATCGGCTGGCACCCGGTGACAACCACTCAACAGTGCCAGGAACTCTTTGTCGATCTCTCCATGCCGGAACAGTTCACCGCCTTCGAGTGGCATGAGGAGACCTTTACCCTGCCAAACGGCGCCATCCCGATGTTTAGCGGCGGCTGCATTGGCAACCAGGGGTTCCTCTATAAGAGCTGCCTGGCGGTGCAGTTTCATCCTGAAGTGACCGACCAGATCGTACGCGACTGGGTAGCTCAATTCGAAACCTGCGTCGAAAAGCCCACTATCTGCCGCCAGGACCGGGATGCCATCCTGCAGGATCTGCCGCAGAAACTGGCGGCCATGCGACAGATATCCGACAAGCTGTTCGACTGGTGGGTCAGCCAGTCTGTCACCGGGGCCTAATCCCGATAAACTGCAAGGACACTTTAATCGGGCGGGGCTTCCGCCCGCGGCAGTTTCGGTTAGAATGCGGCATATTCTCAATTCCAATTTATAGAGTCCATGAACGATAACCCTTTGAATATCGTTACTTGATTCAATGTTTTTTTAATCACCAGCCAGGATTACAGCTATGCAATTTCGTCCATTCAATCCCCCTGTCCGCACCCTGATGGGCCCCGGCCCTTCCGATGTCCATCCGCGCATTCTGGAAGCGATGTCCCGGCCCACCATCGGCCACCTGGACCCCGCCTTCATCCAGATGATGGAGGAGGTGAAGACGCTGTTGCAGTACGCATTCCAGACCAAAAATGAACTGACCATGCCGGTATCGGCCCCCGGATCCGCCGGGATGGAGACCTGCTTCGCCAATCTGGTGGAGCCCGGTGATCAGGTCATCGTCTGTCAGAACGGCGTGTTTGGCGGCCGCATGAAGGAGAACGTGGAGCGTTGCGGCGGTATCCCCATCATGGTTGAAGACACCTGGGGAGAGGCGGTTGACCCGGACAAGCTGGAGACTGCCCTGAAGGCCAATCCGGAGGCCTGTATCGTGGCCTTTGTACATGCTGAGACATCCACCGGCGCCCAGTCGGATGCCGAGACCCTGGTAAAACTGGCCCACCAGTATGACTGTCTGACCATTGTCGACGCCGTCACTTCCCTGGGCGGCACGCCGATCAAGGTGGACGAGTGGGAGATCGACGCCATCTACTCCGGCACCCAGAAGTGCCTCTCCTGCACCCCTGGTCTGTCACCGGTCAGCTTCAATGAGCGGGCCCTTGAGAAGATCCGCAACCGGAAGCAGAAGGTCCAGAGCTGGTTCATGGACCTGAACCTAGTGATGGGTTACTGGGGTGGCGGCGCCAAGCGCGCCTATCACCACACGGCACCCATCAATGCGCTGTACGGTCTGCATGAAGCACTGCTGATGCTGCAGGAGGAGGGACTCGAGAACGCCTGGGCACGACACCAGAAGAATCACCTGGCGCTGCGGGCCGGGCTGGAGGCGATGGGCCTCACCTTCATCGTCAACGAAGGGGATCGGTTACCCCAGTTGAATGCCGTCTCCATCCCGGAGGGCGTGGATGACGGGGCTGTGCGCAGCCGTCTGCTTAACGAATACAACCTGGAGATCGGCGCGGGACTGGGCGCCCTGGCCGGCAAGGTGTGGCGGATCGGCCTCATGGGTCACGCCAGCCGTGCCGAAAACATCCTGCTCTGCATCAGCTCCCTGGAAGCGATACTGTCGGAGATGGGTGCCGATATCAGCCAGGGGGTGGCCATTCCAGCCATGCAAAAGGCGCTGGCCCAGGCCTGACAAACCCCAGCCGGCTCACCACACCCCGGGGCATAAACCCGGGGTGGCGGTGGCCCGGCCCTTCACCGCCAGGGGTTCAACCGGTGGCGGCGGATTTCTCGAACGCCTCCCGATGCAGATTGATAAAACGGATATCTTGCGGATAGGGAAATACGTCTGCATGGATGCCGCGACCGATATCCAGCTGCCGCTCCCGCCAGTAGTGGGCGTCAAACAGCTCCGGATGCAACTCCAGCAAGGTCTTGCGAATCAGCGGACTGGCGCTCAGGAAAGTGAGAAACTCTTCAGGAAACACATCGTCATCGGCCACTGAATACCAGGGCTCGCTGCTCATCTCATCCTCCGGTGTGCGGGGTGGCGGGATCTGCCGGAAATTGCACTCGGTCATCCGGGTGATCTCGTCATAGTCGTAGAACACCACCTTACCCTGCTGGGTCACCCCGAAGTTCTTGAACAGCAGATCGCCGGGAAAGATATCCGCCGCCATCAGCTGTTTGATGGCCAATCCCCAGTCGTCCAGCATGGCCCGCTGTATCTGCGGCGGGCTTTCAGCCAGGCAGATATCCAATGGCGTCATCCGGTTCTCGATATAGAGGTGGTCGATAATGACGTTATCCCCGTCCATCTCCAGCTGGGAGGGTATCGAATCCTCCAGCTCCGCCATCAGCTCCGGGGCGATGCGATCACGGGGAAAGGCGGTTTTCGAGAACTCCAGGGTATCGGCCATGCGCCCTACCCGATCGTGCAACTTAACCTGCAGGTAGCGCGCCTTCACCTGCTCGTGGGTGATATTCTTCTGCGGCGCGAAACGATCCCGGATCACCTTGAAGACAAAGGGATAAGAGGGCAGGGTAAACACCATCATCACCAGCCCCCGGACGCCCGGAGCAACAATGAAGCGGTCGTTACTGTTGTCCAGGTGGTGCAACAGGTCCCGGTAGAACTCATTCTTGGCCTGCTTGTGGAATCCGATGCTCATGTAAAGCTCCGCCAGCGGCTTGTTGGGCATGATGGATTGCAGGAAACAGACCGTGGCGGCGGGAATGGAGTTGTTCGCCATAAAATAGGCGCGGGCAAAACTGAACAGCGCCTCCACCTCCTCCTGGCCAGTGAGCAGGGTATCGACAAAGATGGTCCCCTGATAGTTGAGCAGCGGCATCACCAGCGGCTGCACCTCATCACCACTGACCACCCGGCCAATCAGGTAAGCCGCCTTGTTGCGATAAAAGGGCGCCTCCAATACGTCGATACGCAGCGCCTCGTCGGGCCGTTTGCCGAATGGGGAGCGGGTACGGAAGGCGTTGGCCACATGGCCGATGTCCCGCTCAATATCCTGATAGGGTATACGGAAGTAAAAAGCGGACAATATCTCCCGCAAACAGGTCTCCAGTCCGCCATCCTTCAGGTAAAAGGACATGAAAACCCGGTCACGCCGGGTCAGCGCCTCCCGGTCCACGCCCGATTCGATAAAGATCTTGTCGTTATCGAAATACTGACGGTCAAACATCTTGCAGAAGACCGAGTTATAGAAGGTCTCCGCCAGCTCCGGACGTCGGTAGTTGACCAGGTACTGCTGGTACTGACTCTTCACCTGCTGCCACAGGGCATCATCCACCTGGGAAACATCGAACGTGGAGCGTACCTTGCTGATCGCCTCCTGCACCCGGCGGTCGTAAAAGCTGATCCGATCCACCGATGCCTGGCGGATCGCTTCCCAGTCAGCCTGCTCAAAACTCTGCCGCACCTGGCTGGTAATCTCCTGAAAAAAGGAGAAGTGACGCTCAAAGCCGGTGAAGATGGTTCTGGCCAACTGCTGTGCAAGGTCTCTCATTTACCCATACTCCTCTCAGTTGTGGCGCCGGTTTATAAGGAGCATGCCACATTAAATATTTATTACTACCCTATTTTCTTCCGCGTTGCAGCATAAAGAATTTCAATACAAAGGATTAAAGTATTTATCGTTCCTAATACTGCACAATTGCGTATGCTCTATCCGGTTCACAGATCTATTTGCTTGTTATTATTAGGGTTTTACCTGAGTTTCGGGTATTTACCGATGAGGCAGCCTGGGAGATACCAGAGATGACAGCCGCTCAATTCAGCACCGCAAGCACCGGTCAGCGCATTCGGGTCAATGCGCCACTGGCAGAGGGTCAGGAACGGATTCTGACGCCAGAGGCGCTCCGTTTTGTTGCCGACCTGGAGCAGCGTTTTGGTCAGCGCCGCCAGCAACTACTGGGGCTGCGGGCAGATCGGCAGCGTCGTTTCAATGAAGGCGAACTGCCCGCATTCCGGCCGGAAACCGCGGAGCTCCGGCGCACCGCGTGGCGGGTAAAGCAGACCCCGGCCGATTTGCGAGGGCGGCGGGTGGAGATCGTCGGCCCGGTGGATCAACAGAGCGTGATGAGCGCCTTCCAGTCCGGCGCCAGCTGTTTCGTCATGGACTTCGAGGATAGCCACGCACCCACCTGGAACGGCACACTCGAGGGCCAGCTTAACCTGTATGATGCTGTGCGCGGCGACTTCGATCGCCCGGACGCCGGCAACGGACAGGATCGGGGGTCGGACTCCAGCAGAATCGCCCTGAGCATGCGGCCCCGCGGCTGGCATCTCAGTGAGACCCATCTGCAAGTGAACGGTAATCCGGTCTCCGCCAGCCTGTTTGATTTTGGCCTGTTCATGTTCCACAACGGCCTGCAACTGCTGGAACAGGGCGCGACGCCCAGTTTCCACCTGCCTAAGCTGGAGAGCTATATCGAGGCACAGCTTTGGAGTGATCTGTTCGCCTACACCGAAGAGAGCCTGGGCCTGAACCATGGCGACATCTGCTGCACCGTAGCCATCGAAACCCTGCCGGCGGCCTTCGAGATGGACGAGATGCTTTACGCCTTGCGGGATTACGCACTTGGTCTAGACTTTGGTCGTCGTAACTACATCTTCAGTTTCATCAAGCGATTCCAGGCCGACCCTGCCCGGGTGCTCCCGGAGCACAAGCAGATAACTGTAGATAGCGGTTTTGTACAGGCCTGTTCACGCCTGTTGCTTGAAACCTGCTATCAGCGCGGTGCCCATGCAACCTGCGCCATTGCCGCAGCAATGCCCGCCGAGGCAGACAGCGACGCGGTGAAACGGCTGGAAGCCGATCTGGCACAGCCACTGACCGAAGGGTACGACGCTGTCCGGGTGACCCATCCCGGCCTGGTGAGCCTGGCCAACCGCCAACTGGAGCGCTGTCCGTCGCGGGCTGATCGCCGCCCGACTGAATCAGCCGTCAGTGAAGCCGACCTGTTGCAGCCAGCGCAAGGAACGATCACCGCGTCCGGCTTCGGTGACAATATCAGCCTGGCGCTGCACTACCTGGCCGGCTGGTTGGGTGGACAGGGGACCGTAATGATCAACCATTGCCTGGAAGATGCCGCCTCTGCCGAGATCGCCCGAGCCCAGATCTGGCAATGGATACAACACCCGCGGGGGATTTTGGAGGATGGCCAGGAGATCACGATCGAGCTGTTTCAGCAAAAACTCTCCCAGGAGTTGGAGCGGGTACGACAGGAGATCGGCGAACCGGCCCTGACAACCGACCACTACTCGACAGCAGCGGAACTGCTGGGCGAACTGGTCGACACAAACCATTTTATCGAGTTTCTTACACTGCCCGCATACCATAAGCTGGCCTGATTTAACCGCATAGCCAATACCATTGATCCCCCCTTCTACCGGAGGGATGATTGAACGGAGGAGGTTTGATGACTGCAATACTGAAGGAGATTGTTCTATGAACCGTAAACAACAGATCGAAGCCTTGGAAAAAGATTGGGCAGAGAACCCCCGCTGGAAAACCGTTAAACGCGGCTACTCTGCTGAAGACGTCGTCCGTCTGCGCGGATCGGTGCAGCCCGAATTTACCTATGCCAAGCGCGGTGCCGACAAGCTGTGGGATCTGGTCCACGGCAGCGCCAAGAAAGGGTATGTGAACTGCATGGGCGCCATCACCGGCGGTCAGGCAATGCAGCAGGCAAAAGCGGGCATCGAGGCAATCTACCTCTCCGGCTGGCAGGTAGCGGCCGATGGCAACACCTCCGAAACCATGTATCCGGACCAGTCGCTGTACGCTTATGACTCGGTACCCACCATGGTGCGGCGTATCAATAACGCCTTCAAGCGTGCCGACGAGATCCAGTGGGCCCGGGAGATCGGCCCCGGTGACGAAGGCTATATCGACTACTTCCTGCCCATCGTGGCAGATGCCGAGGCCGGCTTTGGCGGTGTTCTGAACGCCTTCGAACTGATGAAGAACATGATCTCCGCCGGCGCTGCCGGTGTGCACTTCGAAGACCAGCTGGCAGCGGTCAAAAAGTGCGGGCACATGGGCGGCAAGGTGCTGGTTCCGACCCAGGAAGCGGTACAGAAGCTGATCGCTGCCCGCCTGGCAGCGGATGTGTGCGGTGTTCCCACCCTGCTGCTGGCCCGTACCGATGCCGAGGCGGCCACCCTGCTGACCTCCGATTTCGATCCCAATGACAAACCCTTTGTCACCGGTGAGCGTACCCCGGAAGGCTTCTATAACGTGAAGAACGGCCTGGAGCAGGCTATCTCCCGCGGTATCGCCTACGCCCCCTACGCGGATCTGGTCTGGTGTGAAACCGGTACACCCGATCTCGGTTTCGCCCGCGAATTTGCCCAGGCGGTACTGGAGAAGAACCCGGGTAAACTGCTGGCCTACAACTGCTCGCCCTCGTTCAACTGGAAGAAGAACCTGGACGACGCCACCATCGCCAAGTTCCAGGATGAGCTCTCCGACATGGGCTACAAGTACCAGTTCATCACTTTGGCCGGTATCCACAACATGTGGTACAACATGTTCGACCTGGCCTATGACTACGCCCGCGGCGAAGGTATGAAACACTATGTGGAGAAGGTCCAGGAGCCCGAGTTCGCAGCCCGCGAAAAGGGTTACACCTTCGTCTCCCACCAGCAGGAAGTGGGTGTCGGTTACTTCGACGACGTGACCACCACCATTCAGGGTGGCGCCTCTTCGGTGACAGCGCTGACCGGCTCCACGGAAGAAGAGCAGTTCGAGGGTTAATTACCGGAACTGACGGCACAACCGGTCACATCCGCAAGGGTGTGGCCGTTTTTTGTAACAGGAGGAGAAAAAGATGACCCAGGCACCCACTTCTCTGGAAAAGACCGCCGATATCTATGACGAACATGAGACCGACATCCAGGTCTGCGAACCGATCTTCCGGGACTACGGCGGCCACATCCGCTTCAGCGGCCGGATTGTCACCATCAAGTGCCATGAAGACAACTCCCGGGTCAAAGAACGGCTGGGCCAACCCGGCGAAGGCCGGGTCCTGGTAGTGGATGCCGGTGGCTCCACGCGCTGCGCCATGCTGGGGGATCTGCTGGCGCAGAAAGGCGTCGACAATGGCTGGGCCGGCATACTGATGTATGGCTGCATCCGGGATGCCCGGGAGATCGGTGAGATGCCGATCGGCGTCAAGGCACTGGCCACCATCCCCAAAAAGAGTATCAGGAAAGGGGCCGGCGAGACCGATCTGCCGGTGACTTTTGCCCAGGTAACCTTCCGCCCAGGCGACTGGTTGTATGCGGATGAAGATGGCGTGGTGGTCTTGCCGGCCGGGGAGTAACCCGGGCTGACCGGTGTGCAGACAAATCCCTATAGCAACTTTAACCTGCTGACACTAAACTCTTGGTATCTGTTTGAAGAGAGGATCCTGCAAACGGTCCCGCAACCAATCGTACGATGAGTTTTACCATACCTAAGCACCTGAAGAAGGGGCGGGGAATGCACGCCACCTTGCTGGCCTGCCTGCTCAACCTGATAGCCTGCGGGATTGTCAGCGCCTCCTCCACAGCCCAGAGTTCGGCGCCAGCGGAAGGCAGTAACATCACCCTGGTCACCGCCCATCTGCTCCCTTTCAGCATCCAGGAGGGGCGACAGCAAGGCTTCATGGTGGAACTGGTGCGGGAGATCGAGCGACGCCTGGGCACCAATCGACCGGTGCGGTTCCTGCCCTGGCCAAGGGCATACCGCAACGCCCTGGTGTCACCGAATCACGTCATCTTTCCTCTCGCCCGCACCCCTGAACGGGAGGCGGATTTCGACTGGGCGATTAAAGTCGCCCCTCTGACGCCGGTCTTCGTGACGCTGAACGGTCGGCAACTGGACCTGGACTCGGCCCGCCAACAGGGCGCCATTGCGGTGCAGCAGAACAGTCCGTTTGAACAGTATCTGCGCCAGCACGGTTTCACCAACCTGATCATCACCACCAGCGCCGCACCCATCCCTATCCGCATGCTGCGGGCTGGCCGGGTGGACGCCTGGTTTACCGCCCGCGACCTGGCATCCTACTCGATGCGGGAACAGTTCGTCACCGAACCGATCACCTACAGTGAGCCGGTCTTCTCCGTCGACATCTATATCGCCTTCTCCCGGGCGTTTCCGGCCGAACTGAAGCAGGCCTACCTGGACACTTTTGCACAGATAAAAACCGACGGCACCTTCACACGCATCATGGGCGACTATCTGACAAACGCACCCTGAGCCAGGATGAACCGATCGAGCAGCCGGCCATCACAAGGGGGCCTGCCTGGATTACCCGGGCAAAGCCAAATCAGCAGTGGTCGCCCGTAACTGATCCACCAACTGCCGCTCCTGGAGCCGATCGAAGTGGGTCACATCCAGGGGCACACAACCACCAGCCATCTCGTACCAGCCATAGCCACCGCTCCAGGGTGGCAACGCCCGACTGCCCTGGGGCATACGGGGCAGACAGTAGAGCACACCGGGATAGGCAATCAGGTTATAGGGCACTTTATGGCCGTGCAGTTCCAGGATAAAACGCCACGCCTCCTGGGCAGAATCAAATCGGTAACAGGTCGCCGGATAGGGTTCTTGCCCGCCGTTGTGAGCCCAGTGGGCGGCGCTCACGGGCAATGGCTCATCCCGCACAAACAGATGGAAATGGAGGTGATTCACTGAGGCACAGGCCCCGTAACTGTTATAACCGACACCAACCCCCGGCAGCCCCTGCCCCAGGCCCGCCACAACCTGCCAGAGGTAGTCATGATCGGACTGCTGCAGGTACTGGGGCCGTCCCTCCCGGGCTTCCGGCACCAGCAGCCCCAGCAGCCGGACGAAGGGGAACTTGTTGTACAGCAGGGTTACATCCCGCCCCTCCAGTCTGCCGCGCCAGAATATCTCCTTGCGCAGAAAAGGTTTGGCAAAATGAAATCCGTCCGGATCAAAAGGTGCCGCCAGCCCGGTCACCCGCTGCTGCACCATACGGGGTGGTCGCAACACCCGCAGCGGGTTGAACTGCAACTCCCAGGGGCCGGCATGGCGCAATCTGATCGGGCCGAGATGATCCAGTCCCAGGCTCATCAGCTGGGAAAAGACGGCCCGATCATCCACGGCGTCGTCCAGGGAGTCCCCCGGTCGCGCTGACAGCCGGGAAAATTTCTGCCGCAATGGCCCGGACAGGCCGTCCCAGATCTCCGGCTCCATCATGGCGTTGGCCAGCACCAGAATAAACACGCCCAGCTCATCGTATCCCGACAACATGGTATTGAGACCAGCGATAAAGGCGCTCTGATAAGTTTCCGGTGATTCAAACAAAGAATGGCTCATTAAATTTCAGTCTGGGTTGATTAGTTCACATTGGGACATGGTAGCACCCGCCACAGTTAGCGCAGAGACCAGCGTCAGGCTGTTACTTATGGTAACGAAATTCCCCGCAACCGCACACCCTAACGCTACCTGCGGTAACAGTAAACCTTATCTGCACAAAGCCCGAAATTGGCCTATATTCAGTATCTTGTTGATAAAAATATCAATTGTTTTTTCTGGCCTAAATCATGCAGAATGAAGCGCGGTCGCGAAGAAGGAGTTTCAGAGTCACAAGCTGTTATGGCACTCCGCCTCTACGTGGAACGGTCATGATCCACCCGCAACCGACCGGCACGTAATAAAGAGCGAACGCGCACTACTAATAAACCGGAGGACTTAATAATGAGTACACAAGACCCGTCTGGCATGGCCTATTGGAAGGCCAATGTCAGGCTCATCACAATCTGTCTGGTGATCTGGGCCGTATGTTCATACGGATTCGGCATCATCCTTCGCCCCATGCTGTCCGGCATCCATATCGGCGGCACCGACCTCGGCTTCTGGTTCGCACAACAGGGCTCCATGATCGTCTTCCTGGTGTTGGTTTTCTTCTACGCCTACAAGATGAATCAGCTGGATCGTCAATTCGACGTACATGAAGACTAAAAATTAAGGGGTCCGAATTAATGGAACTACAAACACTTACTTACATTGTCGTCGGCCTGACCTTCGCGCTCTATATCGGCATCGCCGTATGGGCCCGGGCCAGCAGTACCGGCGAATTCTACGCTGCCGGTCGCGGCGTGCACCCGGTAGCCAACGGTATGGCTACCGCCGCCGACTGGATGTCAGCCGCATCCTTCATCTCCATGGCCGGAATTATCGCCTTCCAGGGCTATGACGCCTCCCTGTTCCTGATGGGCTGGACCGGCGGTTATGTACTGCTGGCAATGCTGCTGGCGCCCTACCTGCGTAAGTTCGGCAAGTTCACTGTGCCGGAGTTTATCGGCGATCGCTACTATTCCCAGACCGCCCGTGTCGTGGCGGTGATCTGTCTGATCGTCGCTTCACTGACCTATGTAATCGGTCAGATGAAGGGTATCGGCGTGGCCTTTGGCCGCTTCCTGGAAGTGGAGTACGACACCGGTCTCTACATCGGTATGGCTATCGTGTTCTTCTACGCGGTACTCGGTGGCATGAAGGGTATCACCTACACCCAGATCGCCCAGTACTGCGTACTGATCATGGCCTACACCATTCCGGCCATCTTCATCTCCCTGCAGTTGACCGGTAACCCGATCCCGCAGCTGGGCATGTTCAGCAACACCGTGGCGGACAATACCCCGCTGCTGGCCAAGCTGGACCAGACCATTGTGGATCTCGGCTTCGCGCAATATACCGCGCAGAAGACCAACACGCTGAACCTGGTGCTCTACACCTTCTCACTGATGATCGGTACCGCGGGCCTGCCCCACGTGATCATCCGCTTCTTCACCGTACCCAAGGTGAAGGACGCCCGTTCATCCGCTGGCTGGGCACTGGTGTTCATCAGCCTCCTCTACACCACCGCTCCGGCCGTGGGTGCCATGGCCATGCTGAACCTGGTCCATACGGTACAGCCGGGGGCTGTTGCGGCAGCTGATGGCGCACTGGAGTACGCTGAACGTCCCCAGTGGTTCAAGACCTGGGAGACCACCGGTCTGCTCAAGTTCGAGGACAAGAACGGTAACGGTCGCATCGAGTACCGTGGTCCGAAAGCTGAAGGCACTGCCAACGAGTTGACCGTCGACCGTGACATCATGGTACTGGCCAACCCGGAGATTGCTCAGCTGCCAAACTGGGTTATTGCCCTGGTGGCCGCAGGTGGCCTGGCTGCGGCGCTCTCTACCGCGGCAGGTCTGCTACTGGCCATCGCCTCCGCCATTTCTCATGATATGTTGAAGGGTATTTTCAATCCCCAGATCACGGAGAAAGGCGAACTCATGGCGGCCCGTATCTCCATGGCGGGTGCCATTGCGGTAGCGGGTTATTTCGGTCTGAACCCCCCCGGCTTCGCCGCCCAGGTGGTGGCGCTGGCGTTCGGTCTGGCCGCCAGCTCGATCTTCCCGGCATTGATGATGGGTATCTTCAACAAACGCATCAACAACACCGGTGCAGTCACCGGCATGCTGGTGGGCCTGGGTACCACCCTGCTCTACATCTTCTGGTTCAAGGGCTGGTTCTTCATTCCGGGTACCGCAATGTCCGCCAATACGCCTGACAACTGGCTCCTGGGTATCTCACCCGAGGCGTTCGGTGCGGTAGGCGCGATACTGAACTTCGCATCAGCCATTCTGGTATCCAAGGTGACCGCAGAGCCACCCGAGCATATCCAGCACATGGTCGAGGACATCCGTACCCCCCGGGGTGCAGGTGGAGCCACCGGCCACTAATCACAGTTAGTCAAATGTGATGTTAAGATAGGGCCTGCCTCGCGCAGGCCCTTTTTTTGTGCCCCGGGATGAAAACATATGATAAAAAACAGGGGCAGCCTGGGCGGCCTTTTAAGATACACCCATAGATGGAAGAATCACGGCTGAACAGCCCGACTTTGCCTGCCGGGTGACGCAGTGGCCTGCCACAGCGATCGACTCCAGCGGCCAGGCACACCGGACACGGAACCGATAACTATAAATGGCCCCGGGCAGTGACCGGGATCAACCAACGGACCAGATGCGCCAGCACCCCTGGCAGACCAGGAGCAGAACATGGAAATTGAACTGATTGAGATCCGGGACTTTCTCGCCGCCTACCACCCCTTCAACCAACTTCCGGCAGAGGCACTCAACCAGATGCCGGAACTGCTGCAGGTGAGGTATTTCAGGCGCGACAGCACCATACCCGATACCGGCAGTATCGATGACTATCTCTACCTGGTACGCAGTGGCGCGGTGGAGATCCATGGCACCCAGGACGAACTGCTGGCCCAACTGGGTGAGGGGGATCTGTTCGGTTATCGTGCATCCCACATGGAGGGGCACGCGGAGTTTCGGGGCACGGCGATGGAGGACAGCCTGCTCTACCTGCTGCCGGCGTCCGAAGTGGACCGCTTCTGCCGGGAGCACCCACAGTTTTCCTATTACTTTGAACCGGCCGGTGGCGACCGGCTACGTGACGCCATCAGCGGTGCCGGTGAGGTTGGCAGCGCCCAGTTGGGACTCATGACCACCCAGATCGGCGATATGATCAGCCGTGCCCCGATCAGCATGCCACCCAGTGCATCCATCCAGGAGACCGCCGGCGTCATGTCGGAAGAGCGCGTCTCCTCAATCCTGATCACTGAAGAGAGCAAGCTGGTTGGTATTGTCACAGACCGGGACTTGCGCCGCCGGGTGGTGGCCAAGGGGCTGGACACCAGTCAACCCGTGAGTACCATCATGACCGCCGACCCCCAGACACTGGAGGCGGGCGACTACGCCTTCGATGCCATGTTGCAGATGGCCCGGGCCAACATCCATCACCTGCCGATACTGCGGAACGGCGAAGTGGCCGGTATGCTGACCGCGACCGACTTTGCCGAGCGCAACTCCACCTCGGCGGTCTACCTGGTCGGTTCCATCTACAAGCAGCACGAAGTGGAGGGACTGGCCAGCATCAGTGCCAAGCTGCCACAACTGTTGACCAACCTGGCCGCGGCCGATGCCACGGCCAACAGTATTGGCCACGTTATTACCGCCGTAGTGGACGCCATTACGGTGCGCCTGTTGCAGCTGGCCGAAGAACAGCTGGGTCCACCACCGGTACCCTACGCCTGGGTCGCGGCTGGCTCCCAGGCGCGCAGCGAACAGACCGCCAAGTCGGATCAGGACAACTGCCTGGTACTCGACAACGCTTATGACGAGAAGGCCCATGGCACCTATTTCAAGACACTCTCCCAGTTTGTCTGCGACGGCCTGAACGCCTGCGGTTATGTCTACTGTCCCGGTGAAATGATGGCCGTCACCGATAAATGGCGTCAGCCGATGGACAGCTGGAAGCGCTATTTCAACCAGTGGGTCAATCAACCCGAGCCGAAGGCGCTCATGTTGACCTGCGTATTTTTCGATCTGCGCTGCATCTACGGCGAGAAAGAGCTGTTCAGGGAGCTGCGCCAATACCTGCTCGACAAGACCCGTGGCAACCAGATCTTCCTGGCCTACATGGCCGGTAACGCCCTGAACTCCAAGCCGCCACTGGGCTTTTTCCGCAACTTCGTGCTGATCAGCGGCGGCGAACACGACCACACCTTCGACCTGAAACACACCGGGATCGTGCCGATTGTGGATCTGGCCCGGGTGTACGCCCTGGCTGCCGGCAGCCACGCCATCAATACCCAGGACCGGCTCAAGGAGGTGGCAGCCGGTGGCGAGGTGTCCCACGGCGGCGCCCACGACCTGCGGGACGCCCTGGAGTTTGTCAGCTCCCTGCGCATCCGCCACCAGGCCCGGCAGATCAAGGCGGGCGAGGCCCCGGACAACTACATGTCACCGGATGACCTGTCCCATTTCGAACGCAGTCATCTGAAGGACGCCTTCTCGGTTGTCCGTACCATGCAGAATGTACTCAGCCAACGGTACCAGAGGTAGCCGGTGTCGATCTGGAAGTATCTGTTCAACCTGGAGGAGCGCCGAAACTGGTGGATGCGCAAGATGCCGGACGGGCCGCTGCGGGAGTTTTACGACACCCCATTCCCCTCCCGGGAGAATGATTGGCGCCAGGTGGACTACCTGGCGATTGACTTTGAAACCACCGGACTGGAGGCGGGTCACGATCAGCTCCTGAGCGTCGGGTACGTTACCCTGCGGGGTGACCGGATACTGCTGGGTGATGCCGCCCACACCCTGATCAGACCCACTATGGACATTCCGGAGTCGTCCGCCGTGGTGCACGGCATTCTGCATGACCGGGCTGCCGAGGCCCAGCCCCTGGAGGAGGTGTTACCGGGTATTCTGGACGCCTTGAAAGGCAAAGCGCTGCTGGCCCATCACGCTGCCATCGAGTACGAGTTCCTCAATCACGCCTGCCAGGACCTGTACGGTTACCCCTTTCTCTGTCCCGTGGTGGATACCCTGGCACTGGAGGTGCGCCAGTTCCGACGCGAGGATCGCGCCATCCGCTCCGGCGATCTGCGCCTGGCCAAGGCCCGGGCTCGCTACGGCCTGCCCCGTTACCCGGCCCATAACGCCCTGACGGACGCCCTGGCCGCTGGGGAACTGTTCTTGGCCCAGGCCGCCTATCGGCGCACCAAGCGGGCCCTGCGACTGAAAGACCTGGTGGTGGTCAGCTAGACCACCACCACAACATTACTTACCCGACGATTTAGCCGCCCCATCACCCAGGCCCAACTCCAACGCCAGCACATTATCCACCAACCGATACCCGGTGCGCCGCGCGGTCAGCATCAGGAACAGGGTCTGGGTGCCATACAGAAACAGGTAGATAGCGACGATCTGGAACGGTACGCCGAGATTGATCACCCAGCCAATCAGGAAAAAAACCAGAAAATAGAGCGCCAGTACGTAGAGGTCCCGCAACATACTCCAATGAATCCGGGTATTCAGCACTACCGGCTTGCCCGACTGTCGCAGATAGGCCTCCTGCCACACCTCGGTCTGCACCTTGCGACTGAATCCGGCGTCCTTCACCCGGGAGAACTTCGCCTGCAGATCTGCCGCTTCGAACGGTTGTTTGCGACTGGACAGAAAGACATCACTGGCGGGATGGGGATACTGGCCACGGGCATAGAGCAAGCGGTTTTTCCAGCTATCTGACAACCGCTGCACCAACAGCGCCCCGGCCACCGCGATCAGACTGCATATAATCGCCACATACACTATCTGTGGACTCAGTTGGTCCCAGGCGGCGAGACTGATCAAGAAAGGATCCAATCCAAAAGGGAGTTGCAGCATGAACAGATAGAGCATGATGCCGTTGAGGGCGGCGAAAACGATCACCAGCGCCAGGTGAAAAAACGAAAGGAATTTCATGGGAGTGGATTGTCCGGCTGGTTTGATTGGTTGCTCATTACGGGTATTTCACGTGATTTAACAATAAATGGCAACTCTATCCATCAGCAACTGACTACCGCCCAACGCGTTTGCATCGCCAGAACGAAATCGGCCGTACAGGCACTGCCACGGTCACCCCTGCAGGAAGCCGCAGGAGCGAATCCTGTATGGACTACACTTATCAAAGTCCCACCAGAAACAGGCATGATCTGATGGGCACGATGGAAACGGAGACAGGCCTGACTGAGCAGATATCAGGTGGCGTCACAAATCGCCACAGCCGGGCGCTATCTTATGAGTATCCACATCTCACCATTAAAAAAGTATCAGAAGGAGTAGACCATGGGGCGAGTAGCATTGGTAACAGGCGGCACCCGCGGCATCGGCGAGGCAATTTGTGTCGCATTGAAAAACAACGGATATGAGGTCGTGGCCAACTATGCCGGTAATGACCAAGCCGCCGCCGAATTTACAAAACGTACCGGCATTCAGGCAGTAAAATTCGACGTAAGCGACTTTGATCAGGTCACCGCCGGCATCGCATCGATCGAATCATCCAGTGGGCCGGTCGAGGTATTGGTCAACAACGCCGGTATCACCCGCGACGGCACCATGCACAAGATGGGTTTCGACCAGTGGGATAAGGTTATACAGACCAACCTCGCCTCCTGTTTCAACACCTGTCGCTGCGTGATCGACGGCATGCGTGAGCGGAATTTCGGACGCATTGTCAACATCGGTTCAGTCAATGGACAGGCCGGCCAGTACGGACAGGTCAACTATGCCGCCGCCAAGTCCGGTATCCACGGCTTTACCAAGGCCCTGGCCCTGGAGGGCGCCACCAAGGGGATTACCGTCAACGCAATCGCGCCGGGCTATGTGGAGACAGACATGGTCCGGGCGGTACCGGCGGAAGTGTTACAGAAAATCATCCGCACCATCCCGGTTGGCCGCTTGGGACAACCGGAAGATATCGCACGCAGCGTGCTGTTTCTTGTGGATGACAATGCCGGATTCATCACCGGATCCACCCTCTCCATCAATGGCGGCCAGCACATGTACTAGCAACCGCACGGGGCCGGGCATCATGCCCGGCTCCGGCCCGGCCTGATCCACCGATCACCCCGCCCGAAAAGCCAGCTGTTCACCGTTCTGACCTCTCCAGTACCCGCACAGGCCAAGACAAAACCAAAACCAGAACATTAGTACAATCGTCCAATTATTTTTTATATTTTTTGTTTTTGCGCCGCACAAAACCCCTGTTTTCTGCTATTATCCGCGCACACCAGCGGTGTATATGGACCAATAAACTCTTCTTTAATCGAATAAACAGCACGTTAGAGGCGGTTGAGATATGGGCTTGAATGCAAGTGAACAGTACCTGAATGAGTGGAAAGACCGCCAGACCCTGGCGGAGCAGATGATTCCGCTGGTGGGACAACTCTATCGTGACAGCGGGTTGGTAATCCTCATGTACGGCCGCCGGCTGATGAACGCCACTACCATCGATATCCTCAAGGCGCATCGTTATGCCCGCCAGATGGTGGGAGAAGAGCTGGATATCACGGTCTCTTTTGCCATGCTGGAAGCGATCGCCAGCATGGATCTGGCACCGGCCCGGATCGACCTGGGTAAGCTCTGCAGCACCTACCTGACCCTGCCGCATGAGATCAGCATGCAGGCTTTCCTGGAGCAGCAGCTGGCGGAGATCAACACCGGCAAGAAGAGCCCGCTGCCCGGTCCGCAGGATGTGGTGCTGTATGGTTTCGGTCGTATTGGTCGTCTGCTGGCACGCCTGCTGATCGAACGCACCGGGGCCGGCAACAAGATGCGCCTGCGAGCCATCGTGGTCCGGGGAGGACGGCAAGGCGATCTGAAAAAGCGCGCCAGCCTGCTGCGCCGGGATTCGGTGCACGGACCGTTTAACGGCTCCATCATCACCGATGAAGAGAACAACGCCATCATCGCCAATGGCAACTACATCCAGGTTATCTACGCCGACTCGCCGGACTCCATCGACTATACCCAGTACGGCATTAACGACGCCCTGGTGGTGGACAACACCGGCATCTGGAAAGATGAAGCGGGCCTGGGACTGCACCTGAAATCGAAAGGTACCGCCAAGGTGTTACTGACGGCACCCGCCAAGGGCGACATCAAGAATATCGTTTACGGCGTCAATCACCAGGAAATCACACCCGATGACCGGATTCTCTGCGCCGCCTCCTGCACCACCAACGCCATCGTGCCGGTACTGAAGGTGCTGAACGAAAGCCTGGGTATCAACAGCGGCCATCTGGAGACCATCCACGCCTACACCAACGATCAGAACCTGATCGACAACTATCACAAGGCGGAGAGACGCGGACGCAGTGCCCCGCTGAACATGGTGATCACTTCCACTGGTGCCGCCAAGGCGGTGGCCAAGGCGCTGCCGGAACTGTCCGGCAAACTGACCGGCAACGCTATCCGGGTGCCCACCCCCAACGTCTCCATGGCGCTGATGAACCTGAACCTGGGCCGGAACACCAGTGTGGAGGAGCTGAACGGTCTGCTGCGGGAGGCATCCCTGAACTCCCCCCTGTGCGAGCAGATCGGCTACACCACCTCCACCGAACTGGTCTCCAGTGATCTGGTTGGCTCCACCGAGGCCGGCATCGTGGACTCGGCCGCCACCATTGTGGAGGAGAATCGGGCTGTGCTCTATGTCTGGTATGACAACGAGGCCGGTTACAGCAACCAGGTGATTCGAGTGATGCAGAACATGACCGGACTGAAGCTGAAGAATCTGCCAGCCTGAGACAGTGCGCCACTTCCCCGGCCGGCGGGGAAGTGGGCCGTTGAGTGATCAGGGCCGAAACAGGCCCGCTATCCCATCATGAATCAATGCTTGTGCCGGCACTCCGAGCCCGGTACCGGATCATAGCCCCCCTCATGGAACGGATGACAGCGCAGAATGCGCCGGGTACCCATCCACAGCCCGCGCAGCACGCCGTGGATCTCCACCGCCTCCCGGGTGTAGGCGGAGCAGCTGGGATAGTAACGGCAGTTGTTCCCCAGCAACGGACTGATCAGGTAGCTGTAGCCCTTCAATACCAGCAGCACCAACCGTTTCATGCTTGCCCCCGTTGACTGCAGCGCTGACAGCGGCCGGTCACTTCGATGACCCGTGAATCCGCCTTGAAACCACACTCTTTGACTGCACTGCCCAGGGTACGCTCCACGCTGCGACTCTCCAGCTCCCGCACTTCACCACAATCCCGACAGATCAGGAACTGGCTGGAGTGAGGATGGTCCAGATGCACACAACCCACGTAGGCATTCAGGGACTCGATGCGATGCACCAATCCATGTTCCAGCAGAAACTCCAGGGCCCGATAGACAGTCGGCGGTTTGGCAGTTGGCACGCCACTCTTCAGCAGTTCCAGGATATCGTAGGCACCCAGTGGCTCGCCGCTGGTGCAGAGAATTTCCAGCACCTGACGACGCTGGGGGGTCAACCGGGCACCCCGCCCCTCGCAAAGCTGCTCCGCCACACGCAATATTTTTCCACAGTCCGTACTACAGGAGTCCGCTTTCATTGCACCACCTTCGTCAATTGCCGGCGCAGATCCCTCCGTTTCCGCCCCGTAGTATAGAGCAGCGAGATCATATAGGTAACTCCCGCCACCAGGATAATGGTGGCACCCGCCGGCAGGTCGGGCGTATAGGAGATAAACAGCCCTGACAGGGTAAACAGCGCAATGACCAGAATAAGGCCCACCACCTGGATCAGCAGCACCACGGTCACCGCCGCCACCAGCGCACCACCCAGTGGACTCGCACCGATAAAAAAGGCGATGCCCATTCCACCCAGTACGCTGTGGGAGATGCCGCCGGCCATGAATCCAATCCGTTTGACCACCACGTAACTACCGATGATGCCGCAGCCGATACTGGCCAGCAGACCACCAATCAGCGCATGCTGCAGAAACGGATATTCCCAAAGTGCTGTAAATACTTCCATCATACCCCCGTCCCTCAGTGCCGATGCTCCACCATCCGCACATCCGCATCATAGAGCGCATGTATGGCGTCTCCATCAATCGAGGCGGTGGAGTGACAGATCGGGGTGCGATTCAGACAGGCAACCCGGTTCACATAACCGGAGATGAAACCGACATCGGGGGAAACCACCACGATGGTCATCCGTTCATTAAAACGTTTCAACAGATCGAAGATTTCCGTCTCGATACGCATATCGATGTTAGCGGTCGGCTCATCCAGTATCAGGATACGGGGATCACAGGCCAATGCCCGGGCCACCAGCACCCGTTGCAGCTGCCCACCCGACAGGGTACAAAGCTGCCTGGCGGCAAGATTCAACACCTCGGTTTCGGCCATGGCCTGACGGGCCGCCTCCCTGTCACGGCGCCGGTAGTTTCCGAACAGCCCGGATGTACCCAGCCGTCCCATCAGCACCGTCTGCTCGACGGTTATGGGAAAGTCGCGGCTGAACTGGGGATACTGGGGGACATAGCCGATCTGTCTGCGGCTCTGTTCCGGCGGCTTGCCCAACACCCGCACTTTACCCTTGGGTGGTTCCAGCAGCCCCAGCATCAACTTCAGCAGGGTGCTCTTGCCCCCCGCATTGGGACCCACAATGCCGATAAACTCGTGCTCGGCGATCTCCAGGTGGACCCCATCCAGCACCAACGGGCCACCGTAGGAGAAAGAGACATCCTGCAGTGACACCACCGGCGCGTTCATTGATAGGCCTCGCTGATTGAACGGGCGACCTGACGCAGATTGTCCAGGTAGGACTCCGCCAGCGGGTTAAGTGTTACCAACCGGGCCCCCATGGCACTCGCCAGCGTTGCAGCCTGGTCACGACTGAACTGTTGCTGCACAAAAATCACCTGGACTCGCTCCCTCTTTGCCTGTTCCATCAGGCGAGTCAGGGTGCGCGCACCGGCCTCTTTCCCCTCACTTTCGATCGACACCTGCCGCAGGCCGAAAGCATCGGCAAAATAGCCCCAGGAGGGGTGAAACACCATGAAACTGCGCCCTTCCAGCGGCTGCAGAAGGGTGTGAATTTCCTCTTCTAGCGCCAGCAACTCCTGCTTAAAGCGGTCATGATTCTCCTTGTAGGCCGCAGCATTCGCCGGATCCAGCTCAATCAACCGGTCACGCAGATAGCCGATCATGATCCGCACGTTGGCGGGATCGAGCCAGATATGGGGATCCGCTCCTCCTTCCTCATGGTGATGATCATGATGATCGAAATCATGGTGATGTCCACCCGCCGGCTCCATCTCCCGCAGTGTCAGCCCCTGACGTGCATCCAGAACAGAAATGTTCGGGTTATTCTTTTGCACTGTCCCCATCCAGACATCTTCAAAAGGCATGCCGACGCGATAAAACAGCGCCGCCCGTGACAGCGCCGCCTGTCACCAACAACAGCGCTAACAACAGATTTCGTAAGATCATAGCTACACCGAATGGTTTTACGGATAAAACTGTTATGTTATCACATAACAAAATCTGACAGGACATCCACGCGGCCAATCCGTTACCATGCCAGCCGGAACAGACATACCGAGGCCCCGAACCGCGATGAATCCCGGCTACCTGATACTGCATCCCACCAGCCAGCCACCCAGCGACCTCCAGGCACTGCTGAAACGGCTGTCGGATACCGGCCTGATCGGCACCCCCCTGCCCCAGCCATCCAATGGTTTTCTGGCTGGTCCGCGCTTTCTGCAACGTATCACCTTTCTGGGTTGCTCACCCAATCTACCCCTGCCTGGAAACAGCGAATCTGCCCGGGCAACCTGCACCGTTCAACTGCTGGGACCCTACCCGGCCGAACGCATGATAACCGACCATAACTGTCGCCCGCCACGCTGCCATGGCTGCGGCCACAGCTTCCGGGAGTGGCGTGACCGGATCACCCAAGCGGACTGGCAGGTCGATTGTCCGGAGTGCAAGCAAGCGGCTGAATGGCCGGAATTGAATTGGCGCCAGACTGCCGGCGCCGCCCGACTGTTTATCGCCATCTCCCAGGTATTTCCCGGCGAGGCGGTACCCACCGGCGGCTTATTGGAGACACTTAGAGAAGGGAGCGGGGATTGGGCCTATTTCTATGCGCAACAGCCACTGGTATGGCCCGCTGGCAACAATCCGTTAGCCGGAGAAGATCACCCAACTGAGTGATCAATGAACAACGATGCGATCTTTGCCGGACCGCTTTGCCTCGTACAGAGCTTTGTCCGCACGGGCAAACACCGTCTCCGGGGTATCACCCTGGATGAACTGGCTCATGCCACAGGAGATGGTGATTTCGACCCGCTTACCCAGGGAGTGAATGCCACTCTGCTTCACTTCTCGGCGCACCGCTTCGGCCACGTGCACGGCGTCGTCGCTCTGGGTACCGGTCAGCAGCATGACAAACTCCTCTCCCCCGAAACGGGCCACAAAATCGGTCTCCCGCAGGGAGGTCTGCAGACTCCGGCCGATAATATGTAACGCCTTGTCACCGGCGTGATGGCCGAACCGATCATTGATGCGTTTAAAATCATCCACATCCCACACCAGCAGGGTGAGCGGTTCACCAAACCGTTTCCAACGGGCAAACTCCTGCTCCAGTCGCTCCTCGTAAGCCAGACGATTGGGCAGTCCGGTCACGGTATCGGTCGCCGCCTGGCGATGCGCCTCGATCATCTTGGTGCGTAGCTCGCGACTCTCTTTCTGCACTTCATCCAGCCGCTTGCGTAACTGCACCTCCAGGCGCTCCGCCTCTTTATGACGCTCAGCCTCATTAACCAGGTATTTGCCCACGTGGGACTCGATCGCCTCCAGGTGCTGGCTGATCTCATTGCGCAACTGGGAGAGCGTGGTGGCGTTATTCATGTAACTGCGCATATCGCCAACCCGCTGCTCCATCGACTCGCCCAGCAACTCCCGATCCGCCTGCGAAGCCTGCCGCAGATCGTTGTTACTGCTGACATGCTTGTCGATCTCCTCCAGCCGCTTGGTCAACTCGGTGAGGAAACCACGGGTATCCCGAATCTCGGTCTCCACCTCGCCGACCGAACGGGACAGCAACTGCAGCAGGGAGGAGAGCACCTCCATCCAGGCACCGGTGTCCTGTTGGGTCGCCAGCTCCATCTCCATGCGCTGAATATCCAGACTGAACTGGGACGGCCAATCCAACGTATTGAGCAGCTTGGTCAGTTGCTGATTGGGGGTAACAGCATCGTCTGAAAGGGCGGGAGAACCGCCCCCGGCACTCCCCGCCCCACCGAACAGCCGACCCAGCAACCCGGGGGCAGCCGGACGCGCTCCGGGGCCGGTAAGCAGCTCCAGAAACCGGTCGATCTGCTGATCCGAGGCGTCATCACCGGCTGCCAACAGTTGCTCCACCTGCTTGCGCAGTTTACTCAGCCTACGGCCATCGGCCCCCGAACGGGCAACCATACGGGTAAGCAGACAACTATCACAGGGTGTGGTGGTATCGACAGGATCCTCGGCCCTGATGAGGGCCTCTGAAATCGCTGTCAGACGCTCTTTCAACTCGGGCTGAACGCCCTTTCTGACCGCGTTACGCAGTGACACGAGATGGGGGTCCAGAACGGGATCCAGACCACTGGTGGCAAGGGTCAGACGGATAATAATACGGCAGAGCAGCTGTTCGGTCTCGGCCGCGTCGGCCTTCTCAGCTGCCTGCACCTTGATCAGATCCAGGTATCTGAGCTTCCAATCCTTGGTGGCCGTCATCTCCTGTTCGCTCATTGATCAGGCCGCCAAACGCATTCCGGACGGGATAATGACATCGATACCAATCGGCAAATGGTCCGAAAGCGGATACTCAACCACTTTGGCGTTCTCCACCTGCAGTGAGTCGGACACCAGGATATGGTCAATCTTCCGGATCGGGCGCCAGCTGGGGAAGGTATTCATGTGACAGGCCGGCTGAATCAGCCCGCTGTTGCCGGTGAGAAAGCGCATCTCCTGGGAGTCACAACCAAAATTGAGATCCCCCATCACCACCACGTGGGGCAGACCCGCCACCAGCTCCCGGATAAAGGCCACCTGACGCATCCGGGCGCGTCGACCCAGTGCCAGGTGCACAATACAGACCGTTAAACCGGCAGGACCGCCAAAATTGCTGACGATCACACCGCGCCCGGGCAGGCCGGGCAACTTGTGTTCGGTGATTTCAGAGGGGCGTACCCTGGACAGCAGGCCGTTACTGTTCTGCGCCAACTTACCGAGGCTGCGATTGACCTGCTTATACCAGTAAGGGAAAGCCGCCTGATTGGCCAGGTATTCGGTCTGATCCACAAAACCGCTGCGCAGACTGCCGGAATCCACCTCCTGCAACCCGACCACGTCATAACCATGGATCACCCCGGCGATACGATCAAGATTGACCTGCCTATCCCGGTGCGGCAGCACCTGTTTCCAGCTCTGGGTCAGGTATTGGCGGTAACGCTGCGTATCTATCCCAGCCTGTATGTTATAGCTGAGCAGTTTCAGACGCTGTGAACCAGCCGTATCTCCCATTTGGACTCCCTCAGTACTCTCTATTTAAGTCTACTGTGTTTTGGCCTGTTTTTCAGCGACTACCTTATCGATTAAATAATTGATCGCCTGAATCTGCGACGCCGGTTCCAGCCCCCCGGTACGGTATTTCCCGTCAATGACGAAAGCCGGCACGGTGCGGATGTCAAACCGATCCGCCAGCACTTCTGCACGGCGCGACTGGGTCTGCACGGCAAAGGATTTCATCGCCTTGCGATAAGCCTCGATATCAACCCCTTGCCCGGCCAGAAACGCCTCCATCTGGGCGCTGTCTGACAACCGCTGGTTCTTGTCATGAATCGCGCTGAACAGCGCCGGGGTCAATTCATCTTCCAGCCCCATCAGGGTCAGGGCGTAGAAGGTCTTGGCATGCAGCACAATATCCGGCCGATTAAACATGGCGGGAATACGGACAAACTCTACGTTGTCCGGCTTTTTCTCCAGCCACGCCTCGATGTGCGGCTCCATGTTATCGCAGTGAGGACAGCTATACATGAAAAACTCCACCACCTGTACTTTGTCCCCCTCACCACCAGGTTGCTCAGGAATGATGGAGAAGTAATGCAGATCCTCCTCAAATTTCGGGGCTGTCTGGGCGGAAGCAGTAAAACCAACGCACAACAGGCTAAGCAGGGAAAGTACCCGGATCAGTGTGATTTTTTTCATATTTGTACCTCTAAGGGAGTTAAGCGGCCAATCAGTGAAATTATTGAGCATAAATCCGACTTCAAACTGCTGACTCTTTCCGACCGGTCAAATCGCCCGTGGTTCAACAGGTCACCATGACAAATGGCAGAAAACGCGTTACGACGGAGTAAGCAACCTGGGGCTGCGGCTGGGCATTCGGGACAGAGGAAAGGGTACTGAAATCGAAAAGCGGCGGTGACCGGGTGGCCGGGCAGGCGAGTCCCGCAGCAGGTGTGTTGGTACCGGATGGGCCGACGAAGTGCCCGGGACGGCGGAGCAGAAATGAGCGGTACCGGCAGGATGGGGGCAAAGCCTTACCCATCCTGCCGCCAAGAGTTCTCTGGATAGCTTAATGGCGAATCAGCGCAACCCCTGCACATACTGGGCAACTGCCGCGATCTCCTGATCGGTCATGCGCGCTACCACATCCCGCATCATCTTGGCATTGTCGTTACTGCGGTCGCCGGAACGGAAATCCTTAAGCATTTTCTCAACATAAGCGGCATGCTGGCCGGAAATACGCGGGAACTTGGCGCCGGGATTCCCCATACCGGTAGGACCGTGGCAGGCCATGCAGGAGGCGACGTTGGTAGCCGCATTACCGGCCCGGTAGATCTTGGCGCCCAGCTCTACCTGGTCTGCCGCCGCGGTACCCGGTGCCTGCTCCTGACTGCTGAAGTAGGCCGCCAGATCGTCCATATCCTGCTCGCTGAGCGGGGTGGCCATCGGGGACATCAGGTCATTTTTGCGTACGCCCCCTTTAAAATCCAGCAGCTGCTTCTTGATATAGCTGGGATGCTGCCCCGCAAGTTTCGGCCAAATCGCATTGGCACTGTTTCCATCTGCACCGTGACAGGCGAGACAGACGGCGGATTTGGTCTTGCCGGCCTCGGCGTCGCCCGCTGCCTGAGCAGTGCCGACGGCCATAGCCAAAAGGATGGAAACTGAAACTAGCCATTTATTCATGGTCAAACCTGCTGTGTCGACTGACGCACCCAGTCGTTAGTAAACCCACCGGGCGACAATTTTCAATCACCCCCGGAAATCAACCCACCCGGGAATCGATCATCAACCGCCCAGGTCCGAAAAAAGCCGTGCATGTATACCAGATGGCGCGGCTCCGGGTCAAATCAACCCGGTTTTTTACAGGCTCATAACAGCCCCGTCAACCGTTTCCGCAACCCACTGCCCGTGGGCCACCGCCTGACAGTCCGGCTTGACAATTATCCTGTCCCGGCTGTTCTGTCTGTGATGGAATGCGTCGCGCTGCAAGAATGCAGTATCATCATCCTCTCGACTACTGCAGAGATGGCAAAGCCAGATGCCCAACCGGCCATTATCGCCCCAGACTCTACTGGATCGCCTTGAAAGCGTCCTGACCACACTCCCCTCCCATCGCTTACAGGGGGACGGGCGGTTGACCAGTGTCACCCTGGCGACTCCGGAGCTGCGCCTGCAGCACCTGCCGGAGCTGAACGGCGACTGGTTTTACTGGGGCGAACCCAACCGGCAGCACTATCTGCTCGGTATTGGCGAGGCACTGCGGCTCAGTGCAACCGGCAGTCATCGACTCGAGATGCTGTCCGACCAGTTCGAGCTGCAACGGGATCGCTGGCACCACCTGGACCTGGACGGTTGCGGATTCCGCGCCACGGCCTTTACCGGTTTTGCCTTCGATCCGGCCGA
Organism: Sedimenticola thiotaurini; assembly: GCF_001007875.1. Classification (NCBI taxonomy): domain Bacteria; kingdom Pseudomonadati; phylum Pseudomonadota; class Gammaproteobacteria; order Chromatiales; family Sedimenticolaceae; genus Sedimenticola; species Sedimenticola thiotaurini. The sequence continues at coordinate 2,386,963 of NZ_CP011412.1, forward strand.
TCCCATGCAGCAGAACTGGAGCGGCCTGCCCAACAGCGCCATCTTCTTTCCGGAGCTGCTGCTGCAACAGAGCGCTGATCGCTGCGCCCTGACCTTCAGCTTCGCCCATAACGACCCGGCACGCACCCGGCTGCGGGCCCGGCACCTGCTGGAGACCTTGAGTGAAGCGTTGCGACGCGAACCGGAGCCGGCACGGCCGCCCAACCGCCTGGCCAGAACGGCCGCCAGGCCCTCCTATGACGAATGGATACATCAGGTCAGCAAGGCGACCCGGCAGATCCGCCAGGGCACCCTGGACAAGGTGGTACCGTTCCGCCGCATCAGTGTCCGGGCGGAACACCCCCTCAATCCGGCCCGGCTGATGGCCTCGCTGGATGACCTCTATCCCAGCAGCCTGCTGTTCTCCATCCAACTGGCCGGCAGCACTTTTGCGGCCGCCACCCCGGAGCGCCTGATCACCCGGCGCGGTGTGCTGATCGACTGTGACGCGGTCGGTGGCACCATCCACCGAGCTCCAGATCCCGAGCAGGACCGGCTGTTGGGTCGACAACTGCTGCACGACCCCAAATCCCGCCACGAACATGCACTGGTGGTGCAAGGCATCCTGGCCAGCCTCGATGCCCACTGTCATCAGCTGGATGCACCGGATCAGCCGGCCCTCAAGCGGCTGCGCAAACTGCAACACCTGTGGACCGGCATCAGCGGCGAGTTGCGCGGTGACAGCACACTGCTGCGTATCGCCAGCGATCTGCATCCCACCGCGGCGGTCAACGGCTTTCCCAGCGCCAATGCGGGACGCTGGCTGAGCGCCCATCAGAATGACGCCCGGGGCTGGTACACCGGCGCGGCCGGCTGGCTGGACCAGCAGGGGGATGGCGAACTGGCTGTGCTGTTACGCTGCGCCCTGCTGAAAGGGGAGAGTGCCGAGCTGTTTGCCGGGGCCGGCGTGACCAGTGAGTCCTGCCCGATTGCTGAGTTCCAGGAGACCGAGCTGAAGTTCGGTACCATGCTGGAGGCGCTGGAACATGCCTGACCCGTCCCAGGGGATGATCAATCTCCAGTGGGCCTTTGCGCTGATCGACGGATTGGCGGGCGCCGGGATAAGTCGGGCCGTGATCTCACCCGGCTCCCGCTCCACACCACTGGTACTGGCCTGTGATGCCCACCCGGCGATCCGGATCAGCGTCCAGGTGGATGAACGGTGCGCCGCCTTCTTCGCCCTGGGCCTGGCCCGGGCCAGTGGCCGGCCGGTGATCCTCATCGCCACCTCCGGCAGCGCCCCGGCCCACTGGTTTCCGGCAGTCATCGAAGCGAGTCACAGCAATATCCCACTGATCCTGTTGAGCGCCGATCGGCCACCCGAACTGCACGGCTGGGGTGCCAACCAGACCACCGATCAGCAGCAGCTGTTCGGCTCTCACTTGCGGGCCTTCCATGATCCCGGTCCGGCCAGGGCGGAAGACGCCGCACGGGAGCAGTTGCATCGGCTGGGCAGGCAGGCAGCCCAGCAGGCCCTGCAACCCCATCCCGGCCCCCTACAGATCAACCTGCCACTGCGGGAACCACTGGTAGGGGATCCTCTCCAGCTGCCGGCACCGCGCCCCGTTGAGCCCATCCAGCCGTCCTGTCCGGCAGCCGATCCGACGCTGCTGGATCGGGCCCTGAGCCTGATCAACAGCGGTCCCGGCATCATCATCTGCGGCGCCACCGACCTGGGCCTTCAATTTGCTGAGGCGGTCACCCGGCTGGCGGCGCAACTGCACTGCCCGATCCTGGCCGACCCCCTGAGCAACCTGCGCTTCGGCGCGCCAGACTGCTCGACGCTGATCTGTCACTACGACGCCTTCCTGGCGGGCCAGGCCGAATCCCTGCAGCCGGCCTGGATTCTGCGCTTCGGCGCCCTGCCGGTCTCCAAACCACTGTTACAGTTCATGGAGCTGTGCACAGCCCCGGTGATTCTGTGTGATCCCTACGGACAGTGGCCGGTTCCGGCGCCCCATACCGAGCTGACCCTGATCGCCGATCCCGTGCGGCTCAGTGACGCCATGGTCGCCCGGGCGCCGACTGCCGCGCCGGCAGACTGGTTGCAGCGCTTCCGGCAGCTGGAGCAGCGCGTGGCACGGCTGATGGCCCCGGAGACCCTGGATGACCAGCCCTTTGAGGGCTGCCTGGTACGGGAGCTACTGGAGAGCCTGCCGGAGGGAAGCCTGCTGTTCAGCGGCAACTCCATGCCGATCCGGCAACTGGATAGCTGGAGCGGCTCGTCGACCAAGCGCATCCATCTGCATGCCAACCGGGGTGTCAGTGGCATCGACGGCAATATCTCCACCTTTATCGGCATGACAGACGGTGACTATCCGGCCACTGTTGCACTGCTGGGGGACCTCACCTTCTACCACGACATGAACGGACTGCTGGCGGCACAGGGGCGTGACCTGGTGATCATCCTGCTCAACAACCAGGGGGGCGGGATCTTCGGCTACCTGCCCCAGTCCGGCCTGGCGACTTATGAAACCTACTGGAACACCGCCACCGGCCTGGAGTTCCGCCACACCGCCGCTCTCTATCGCCTGGGCTATCAGCGGGTAGCACAGCAGTCGGCATTCCGCCCGGCACTGAGCCGGGCGCTGGCTGAGGGGGGGGCGCAGTTGATCGAAGTCGTCCTCGATCGGGCATTCAGTATCGAACAGCACCGCCATTACCGACAGCTGGTCAACCAATCCCTGACGGATGATATCCTCAGCTGAGAAGTGGCACTACCTGGCTCCGCACCAACTCCGGGAACAACCAGTTTCCCCCAGCCGGCCAGACCTGAGCGGCAAATATTCTACCCAGCGCTGGCGTTTTGTTTAAAATGCCCGCTTTCAGCGATCAGAACATTGGAGCAGTCATGGGCAGCAGCATCGATTGGCAGGTTCCCGACGGAACCCGGTACAATGACATCCTCTATCATCAGGCCGAGGGTATCGCCAAGATCACCATCAACCGGCCCCAGGTGCACAACGCCTTCCGCCCGGAGACCGTCATGGAGCTGATCCAGGCGTTCCGGCACGCCCACCTGGACCCGAATATCGGTGCCATCATCCTGACCGGTGCCGGCGAGCGCGCCTTCTGCTCCGGCGGTGACCAGACCATCCGGGGCGATGGCGGCTACCGGGACAGCAGTGGCGTCGAGCATCTGAATGTGCTGGAACTGCAACGCCAGATCCGTACCCTGCCGAAACCGGTGGTGGCCATGGTGGCGGGCTACGCCATCGGCGGCGGCCATGTGCTGCACCTGATCTGCGATTTGAGCATCGCCGCCGACAACGCCCGCTTCGGCCAGACCGGTCCCCGGGTGGGCAGTTTTGACGGCGGCCTGGGCGCCGGCCTGCTGGCCCGCACCGTGGGTATGAAAAAAGCCAAGGAGATCTGGTTCCTGTGTCGCCAGTACGATGCCCAACAGGCACTGCAGATGGGACTGGTCAACACCGTGGTGCCACTGGCTGAACTGGAGAATGAAACCGTGCAGTGGTGCCGGGAGATGCTGCAACTCTCCCCCACCGCCCTGCGCATGCTCAAGGCCTCCTTCAATGCCGAGACCGACGGCCTGGCCGGCATCCAGGAGCTGGCCGGTAACGCCACCGGACTGTTCTACCTGACCGCCGAGGCCCAGGAGGGGCGCGACGCCTTCGTGGAGAAGCGTCCGGCCGATTTCAACAAGTTTCCGCGCCGTCCCTGATCACGGCTGAATCCAGACATGCAGATAAAACAGTGGCTGCTGGCCATCCGCCCAAAGACTTTGGGCATCTCCGTCGTACCGGTGCTGGTGGGCAGCGCCCTCGCCTGGGCCGAGCTGGAACAACTGCTCTGGCTGCCGGCCCTGGCGGCCCTGGCGGCCGCCATTCTGATCCAGATCGGTACCAATCTGTATAACGACGCTGCCGATTTTGAACGGGGTGCCGACACCCCGGACCGGCTCGGTCCGGAACGGGCCACGGCCGAAGGGTGGTTCAGTGCTGGCCAGGTAAAACGGGCCGCCCTGATCAGTTTTGGCGCTGCCTTCGCTTTCGGCATCTACCTGGCCTGGGTCGGTGGCTGGCCCATTGTCATCATCGGCCTGCTCTCCCTGCTGGCGGGCTACACCTATACCGGCGGCCCCCGGCCGATCTCCTACAGCGCCACTGGTGAGCTGTTTGTATTCATCTTCTTTGGTCTGCTGGCGGTGGGCGGCAGCTACTACCTGCAGACCGGCGCGCTCTCCCTGGACACCCTGTTCAGTGCCGCCGCGGTCGGGCTGCTGGCCGCCGCCGTGCTGCTGGTGAACAACTATCGGGATCTGGAAACCGATGAACGGGCCGCCAAGCTGACCCTGGTCCACTACCTGGGAAGGGAACGGGCCCGGCAGCTCTACGTGCTGCTGCTGATCCTGCCTTTTGCCCTGCCGATCCTGTTCAATCACCGCTTTAACGGCAGCTGGCTGGTGGTGCTCTGCCTGCCGTTCGCCCTCTGGCTGCTGCACCGTTTCTCCCGGGAGCCCCTGGGGCGCGGGTTCAACGCCATTCTGGCCAATACCGCCAAACTGCAACTGCTCTACGGCGGCCTGTTGAGTGTTGGACTGCTGCTCTGATGCAGATTGTCGATGCCACGCTGCTGCCTTATCGACTCCCCCTGACCAGCCCCTGGGCCAGCGCCGTGGGCCGCTGGCAGTCGCGGCAGGGTTGGTTGATCCGTATCACTGACCAGTCCGGTCGCAGCGGCCATGGCGATGCCGCCCCGTTGCCGGCCGCCGGTACCGAAACCCTGCCCCAGGCCCGCTCCTGGCTGCTGAGCCGATTCGCCAGGCTGACCGGAGAAACCCCGACCCAGGCCCGCAGCCAGCTACCCCAACCCGGTAACCATCCGGCGGCCCGTTGTGGTCTCGAAACCGCGCTGCTGGATCTGCAGTCGCAACAGCAGGCAGTTCCCCTCTATGAGTTGCTCGGCGGTTCACCAGGGCAGGCAATCCGACTCAACACCGCCATTGGCGGACTGGATCCGCAGACCGCCACACGCGCCCATACCGCCATCGCCGCCAGCTACGCCACACTCAAGCTGAAGCTGGGCCTGGCGCCAATCCATACGGAACTGGACCTGCTGCACCAGCTTTGCGATCAACTACCCCCCGGAGTACAACTGCGCCTGGATGCCAACCGGGCCTGGCGGAATGCCGAGGCCTTGCAGCTGATTGAACAGCTCAACCCGTTACCCATCGAATGCCTGGAAGAGCCACTGCGCCATCCCATCGGGGCGACTCTGGCGCAGCTGCAGACCCGGGCCCGCTTCGACCTGGCCCTGGACGAGTCCCTGCCCGGTTATATCCAGGGACAGCAACTGCAGTCGATTCCGGTCCGACGCATCATTATCAAACCAACCTGCCTGGGCGGCCTGATGCCGGCGCTGGATCTGATCCGCCTGGCCCACCGGTCGGGCATCCGCTGTGTGATCACCAGCACCCTGGAGAGCAGCGCGGGAATCTGGCCACTCTGCCATCTGGCAGCAGCGGCCGACACCCTGACCACGCCGGCCACCCATGGACTGGCCACCAGTGACTGGTTTTCCCGAAACCTGGGCGCGCCACCGGCGATTGTCGATGGTCAGGTGACGGTGGGAGCCGTTCCGGGCACCGGCTTTGTACCCGAACCAGAGGCCGGATGACAGCCGATCGCTGTCCGTGAGTGAGCACTCACAATATCACTGGTCCAGCAGAGCCAGCAGGGCCGGCCGGTTGAGCTTTCCCATCCGGTTACGGGGCAGTTTGCCGGTTCGGATAAACTGACGGGGGCGCAGATGCCCGGGCAGTTGCTGCGACCACCGGGTCAGCTGTTCCACTGTCACCTCGCCGTTGAACAGTGCCACCAGGATCACCCCCCAGACCGGATCCGGCCGACCGGCCACGCCGACCTCCACCACTCCGGGACACTGCATGAGTCGCTCCTCCACCTCCGCAGGGTGGACATTCTTACCCCCACTGACCAACAGATCATCCACCCTCCCGATCACTGTCAGCCGGCCCTGTTCGTCCAGGCGGCCCAGATCACCGGTCTCGAACCAGCCCTGGGTCAAACCCTGCCCCAGCACGCCGGCGACATTGGCATAACCCCGCATCACCGCCGGGCCACGCACCCGGATCCGGCCGGCCGCACCGATCGCCACCTCGTAACCGGTCAGGGGAAGCCCAACCCGACCGGCGACCAGCCCGGCTCGAGGCGAGCAGTCGGTGGCAAACTGGGAGGCGGTTTCACTCAGGCCATAACTGACACAGAGCGGCCAGCCGGCATCGTGGGCCCATTGTGCCAGGGTGGTTGAGAGGGGACCGCCACCGATCAGAACCACCCGCAGGGTGGCCGGTGGCGTCTGTCCGGCGGATTGCCGCAGCAGTCGATCCAGCATGGCCGGCACCAGGGAGATATGGGTCACGCCTCCCTGCACGATCTGTCGCCAGATCCGCTCCGGGTCGAATCCCTCCTCCAGTTGCACCCGGGCACCAGCGGCAAGACAACGGAGCAGGATCGACAGCCCCCCGATGTGAAACAGGGGCAGGCAGGCCAGCCAGCAATCATCCCCGTGAAGCTCCAACCGCTGCCCAGAGGACACCACGCTGGCCGCCAGGTTGGCCGCACTCAACTGCACTCCCTTGGGCTCCCCGGTCGTGCCGCTGGTGGCAATGATCAACTGTATCCCATCCCCTGCCAGGGGTCGGGGCGTACAGGCGGCCACTCCGTCACCTGCCTTCACCAGCGGCGTTGCCGGATCGATCCAGGCCACGCCGGTGGCGCTGGACGGCGACCGGGCGATCAGGCAGTGCGCCCCTACTGTGGCCAGCAACCGGTCCCGACGCCCCCGCTCCAGAGCGGGGTCCAGCGGCAGCAAGGTGGCACCCAGATACAGCGTCCCATAAAAGAGCCGGGCCAGCTGCTCCGCGGACTCCAGTTGCACCGCCACAATCTGACCATGCCGCACCCCCTGGGTCGTCAGCCCCGCCGCCAGACGACTCGTCTGCGACTCCAGCTCTTCATAGGAGAGTGTCTGCTCACCGGTGAGCGCTACACCTCGGGGGATCTGTTGGCTTTTCTCCAGCAGCCAATCGGCCGGTGCAGGCGCAAGGGTCACTGCGGTCTCCCCGGGGAGTGGTGTTTCGAATGGTCGGAAGCAGACAAAATCATGGAAAACACCCTGTTTTGATCAAGATCAACATAAAAGCCAGCCGTTTTCTGTTCCAATACGGCCCAACCGTGGGCCGTCAGTGTACGGCCCTGTTTTCGACTTACGACCCCCATTTACAGGTTTGCCGCCTAATTTTTGAGAAATTACCATCCATGTCCTTTGAAACAGCGCCAATCAGATTTGCAACTCTCGTGCTGCTCGTCCTGAGTCTCCCACTGCCGGCGCAGGAGCACGACTATGATCCAGATAACGGGGAAGAGATCAATGAGCTTTGCGCTGGTTGTCATGGAGAATTCGGCCAGGGAGGGAAGGATGGCGAGTATCCCCGACTGGCGACCCAACCGGCCGGATTCATACTTGACCAGCTACGCCTGTTCCGTGACCGGAAGCGAAAAAACCTGGCCATGGTGGAGTATGTGGACCATCGTCAGTTGCCTGAATCGGATATGCGTGACATCGCCCGTTACCTCTCCGAGATCACCCTCGAGACCCGCCTGCCGCCGGTCGATGAGTCCGCGCCCGGTTTTGACGCCTATGCCCGTCTGCTGGCTTCAAAAAAGATCATGCAGATCCCCCGGGCGCCAGGGGATATTGAAAAAGGCAGAAAGATCTATAACAAGGAGTGCGACTCCTGCCATGGCAAGGAGGGTTGGGGAAACCATAAAAAGGCGGTACCCATGCTGGCCGGGCAGTACACCAATTATCTCTGGCGTCAGGTAAAACAGCTACGCACCAAGCAGCGCATCCATGACCCGGACGATCCCGAAGAAGAGCTGCTGGATGAATTCACCGACCAGGAGTTGACGGACATCTTCGCCTATCTCTCCACCGTGGATGACTGACCATTTCACAACAACAAACAGAGAGCCCGGCTTCCGCCGGGCTCTCTGGTATGGACGACAGGCATCCGGTTACTGTTGCAGACGGTTGCGACTGCGGGGTACAAACTCGTCCGGTGTCAGGACACCATCCCCGTTGCTGTCAAAGGTAGCAAAACTGGGGGACGATGCGGCGTTCCGCATCGGATAACCCTGCGTCGCCTTCTCCGCCTGACGGGCGGCACGGGTCTGGTCGAACTCTTCCGGAGTCACCACGCCGTCACTGTTGCTATCGAAGTCGCTGAAGCTCGCCATGGGGCGGGCACCGGGACCACCCGGACCGCCCGGACCACCCATCGGTCGGTTCATGCGGTTCTCCTGCAATTGGGACAACTGCCCCTTCAGCAACTCGTTTTCACTCAGGTAACCATCTCCATCGATGTCGAACTGTTCAAACGCCGGTGCGTTACCTGCATTGCGCATCATGCCGCCCTTCCTGGCCTGTTCGGCTATGCGGGCATTTCTGGCCGCATAGAACTCATCCACGCTGATCCGGCCATCCCCGTTGGAATCATAATCGCTGAAAGGGATCGGTCCCGGTGGAGCCATCGGCCCGGCAGCCATCAACACACCGGCACCCAACAGGGCGGTTATTGCTATTGCCAATGTCATCATACGTTTGTTGGTCTTCATTGCCTTGCTCCTTCTATCTGTGTACTGCTCTCTCTTGATTTAAAGCCTACCCCTGTCAACTGAAACCAGGCTGAAAATATCCGGCATATTGAAAAAACTGTAAACTTTCGGCTAAATGCTCTACAACTGGGCAGATAAGTAACCCGTCAACCTACAGCCAGCCGAATTCGAACACCATGCGCATCTACATGCAGACCCTGCACGCACCGGAGCAACCGCTCCGCTATTACCATCTGCATCTGCAACCCGATCTGCTGGGTGGCTGGAACCTGGTGCGGGAGTCCGGCATTCAAGGTGCCCGGGGTCAGGTCACCAAAGAGCATTTCGAAGATCGGGAAGCGGCCGAACGCACCCTGATCAAACGGCGGGATATGCAGTTGAAACGGGGCTACCGGGTGGTTTTTCGCGAAGGGATCCCATACGAATCCAGCAACTGAGGCGACTACTGCGGCAGTCTGATCTGCACCTTCAAACCGCCCAGATCGGGTGACAGCATGAAGGAGATCTCCCCACCGTAGAGTTTCACCATATCCTTGGCAATCGCCAGTCCCAGCCCGTGACCATCCACCGACTCGTCAATACGCACACCCCGTTCCGCCAGCCGGGTCAACGCCTCCGGCGACACTCCGGGGCCATCATCTTCCACTTCGATAACAATTGAATCCTGCTGCTCTATCGTGCAGCGTACCTGGCCAACGGCCCATTTACAGGCGTTATCCAGCAGGTTACCCAGCAGTTCCAGCATGTCCTCCCGGTCGACCGAGAGCCCGCCGGACTCCGGTACCCTACTGTCGATCTGCAGCGTTTTTTCGTGGTAGATCTGGCGTAATACCCGCACCAGCGAAGGCATCTCCCGGGCTGCATTGAAACGCCCGCCGGAGATGCCCGACCCGGCCAGCCGGGCCCGCTTCATCTCCCGCTCCATCAATTGACGCACCCGGGTCAATTGCAGAGCCATGGCCCTTTTCAGCTCGCCGTGAGACTCCATCTCTTCACTATCGATCTGCTGTTGCAGCAGATTGATCGGCCCCTTCAGGGCATGGGACAGGTTTCCCAACCCCTTACGGGAATGCTCCAGGCGCTGCTGGAACAGCTGCAGCAGATGGTTGAACTGCGCCACCAACGGTTCCACTTCCAGCGGCACATCGGTGGTCAGGGTGTCAACCTCACCCCGCTCCAGGCGTGCCATATCCTCCCGAACCCGTTCCAATCGCCCCATTGCGCTGTTCACGATCATCTGCTGGCCGAAAAAGAGCAGCAACGTAATCCCCAGGGTGAGGGCGACAAACAGCCACTCGAACTGTGTGACGCGCTGGTTGAGGGGCGACATATCCTCCGCCACCGCAACCGAAAAAACCTGCCCCTGCTTGTCGTAACCGGCAGCCCACACCAGCAGGTCCTGACCGGCCGGGCCTTCCATGCGCCACTGTCCCTGACTGCCCGGGGGAAACTGCGGAATATCCAGCTGCTGATCCCACAGGGAGCGGGAACTGACTTTTCTGCCGTCCGGAAAGCTGATCTGGTAATAGTGACCGGAGAGGGGCTGTTCATAGATGGCATCCACCCGGCGCCAGCGCACCAGGGGCCGACCTGAACCGTCCAGCCGCATGGCGGCCAGCAACGCCTCGGCATCGTGCTCCAGGCGGGAGGCGACAAAATGGTCCGTCAGGCTGTGGATCGCCTGAATACCACCCCACCACATCACGCCGAACAGCACCACCAGACCGGCTGCCAGTCCCAATCGCAGCTGATAGCCCAGGGACTTCACTCCACGTCCCCTTTGAACAGATAGCCCTGCCCACGCCGGGTTTCAATATGTTCCCGGCCAATGCGCTCCCGCAAACGACGGATATAGACCTCGATGAGATTACTGTCACGATCGAAATCCTGATCATAGACATGCTCGGTCAGGCGCGTCTTGGAGAGAATCTGCCCCGGATGCAGCATGAAGTAGCGTAACAAGCGAAACTCGGTGCCGGTCAGATCCACAGCCCTGCCATCGGTCAGAATCACCTGCTGGTGCGCCTCATCCAGTTGCAGGCCGCCCTGTTTCAGTGTGTGCGCCGGCTGGCCGGCACTGCGACGCACCAGGGCCAGCAGGCGCGCCACCAGCTCTTCTACGTGAAACGGCTTACCCAGATAGTCATCCGCACCCGCCTTGAATCCATCCACCCGTTCATGCCAGGCATCCCGCGCAGTGAGCACCAGAACCGGCACCGGAATCTCCTGCTCCCGCCAGTTGGCCAGCACCTCCAGGCCCGGTCGCTGCGGCAAACCCAGATCCAGCACTATTACATCATAGGGCTCTTCTTCCCCCATGAACTGGCCATCAATGCCGTTGTCCGCCACATCGACGGCAAACCCGGCCCGTTTCAGAGCCGGTTTCAGTCGGGCGACCAGTTCCACATCATCTTCCACCAGCAACAAGCGCATCTCAGTCGTCCTGCTCGCGCTTCAGCAGTTCACCGGTCACCGCATCCAGCTTCAATTCCCACACTTTGCCCTGCTCATCCAGCAGTTCCACTTCATAGATTACACTCTTTTTCTTCTGCTCCAGTTTGATCTCCAGCAGACGACCGGGATACTCGGCACGGACATTTTTCAGAATCTCCTCCAGGGGCAGGATTTCACCCGACTCAAACAGCGCCTTGGCCCGTTCATGATCACCATCCGCAACCACCCACAGGGGCAATAACAGCGCCAGAGCTATCACTATTCGTTTCATCACATCACCTCTCTCCCGCAGGTTGCGCGGGGCGCGGGCAATCGGCATCCCGAAAGTTCTGCAGCGGGCAGGCCTTGCCAGTTTTATCTAGGATTAAGAATAGCCCGGACAGCTGAACTGAAGCTGAAAGCTGACCGATCAAACCGGTTTATCCTCCGTAACCGGAGGTATTTTCTGCGGCCGATCTGGTAAGTGTACCGGGCCTGATCTAAGCTTCTGTTTATGCAGCCCTGAAACTTCACCTTTAGGAGCGCATCACCTCTTGAAGTAACACGATGATGTGGCCCCGCTCATCCGGAGTAGGAGCTAACCATGACCACCACTATAACCAGTACTTTCACCTCGATGGAGACTATCCGTAACACCATGGAAGATCTCCTGGCCAACGGTATCGAACGGGAAAAGATGTTCGCTGACGACGCGCATACCGAACTGAAAATCATGATACCGGACGATATCCAAAACGAAGTGATAGAGATCATTCAACGCCATAAACCGATCGAGACGGTATCTTATCATCGCTGACCCGGGTACCGCCTGGCGGGACTATCTCATCGGGCTAGGCGGTCAGCTGTTGGTAGATCCAGGCCCGCAACTGTTCCGCCGCCTGGCCCTGCGGCCCCTGCCTGACCAGCTGTTTACACTGTTTCAACAAGCGGATCTGGACTTTCATCTCCAGTGACTGCATGAAATGATCGCCCGCCTGGTGAATCGTCAGACGCTCCCGGTCGGCATGGCTGCGGGCCAGCATGGCCCGGGCGTGACTCAGGGCCCGTCCCAGGATGACAAATGCGAAGTTGGGATCTTTGACCGGCCCTAACAGATGCTGCTCAGCGCTGAACTGGAGCCAGGCTGGCAACTGCTGTTTGAACCAGTCCAGCCCGAGCCAGCCCGAAACTCCCCCCAGCACGCCACCCCCGATCGCGCCGGCAAACAGAGAACTGCCACCCAGCCCCGCATCCGCCAGCAGCCCCAGGGTGGCGCCGGCCGCAGCGCTGACCAACACCAGCTGTTTTTTCTCCAGCCCCCAGAGCGTCCACTGAGACTCATCCATCAACTCACTCTGGCGCACCTCCAGCCGGGCCAGATCGGACTCCAGTCGATGGTAGAGAAACAGCGCCTCCAGCTGTTGCTGACCGTCCCGCTCCAGCCAGTTCAGGTGCTGGTTGAAGCGGCTGATCTCGGCCGGCAGCAGTTCCGGCAGCTGCTCCCGGGCAGCCTGCTCCAGACGGCTGCTGGACTGCTGATAGGTGAGCAACCGGTAGAGATTCTCCACCAGGATACGGGCAGCCTGCTCCAGTTTCTGCCGGCGATACTGCTCCAGCTGCTCGATCGCCTGATCAAATATCCGGCCCGGCCGGGAATCCAGCTCACCGAAACTGCGCAGCAGTTGCAGATGCTGGTCAAAGCTGGCGTGCAACGGGTCAAACTGCTTCACCAGGCTGAAATACTGGTTCAGCGCCTGCTGCCACTGGGCCACGTAGGCATCGCCCCCGATCGGGTTGATCAGAGCCAGCCGCGGCCGACCGGTCCAGCGCAGGATCTCCATCTCCGTCTCATACTCCGGGCTGTAGGGCAACGACCCGTCCACCACGTAGATGATCCCGGCGCCAGCCACAATCGGTTTCAGCAACTCCACTTCGTCAAAGAACTGGCCGGAACTCCTGAACTGTTCAACGAATTCCGCCACCCGGGCGGGCCGCTGATCCGCCGGTAACTCCTCGACCCTCAACCAGGCCAGGCATTTGGCGGCGCGCTGGAAACCGGGCGTGTCCACCAACTCAAACACGGTCTCTCCATCCAGCTTGAGACTGAAGTGCTGAGCCACCCGGGTGGTGCCGGAAAGGGGCGATATATGCACCTGGTCGTTCTGGGTCAGGGCGGACACCACCGACGACTTGCCCTTATTGGGGTGTCCCACCACTGCCAGGATCGGATAGTCAGCCATGGTCAGCTCCGGCCGGGCACATTTTCACTGACCAGGTGCACCCGGTCCGGTATCTGTCGCATAAACGATTTCCATGACTGAATCAGCTGGCTCTGGCGCGCAGCGGCCATTCCCTCCAGCGGCACCGGCCAGAGAAACAGGCGGCTGCGCTGTTGCGCCAGCAACTGGCAGAGATCGGCCAGCTCACCCGTGGGCGGTTCCCACCCTTTGCAGAGCAGCAGCAGGGGTTGGTCCGGGAGGTTGGCGAGGGACGCCTGGACAGACTCCGGGGCGGTGGAGCTCTCCACTTCAATCCACCGGGTCCCGGCCCCTCCGCCCACCAGTTGTGCACGCAACGGATTGATCAGTTCTTCGGGCCAGATACCCCAACAGACGATCTGCCCGTAATGGCCCGTGAGGGACTCCATTTCGGTGGCTGGATTGTCGCCCTCCCGCTGTTCCACCGACTCCATCTCCTGGTCCACCAGGCCGGTGGTGAGACGCTGCCAGAGGCCGCTGATCAGGGCATCACGATCCCGCACCCGCACCAGCATCCGGCTCAGGCGCAGACGCGCCAGGGCGGTGGTAACCAGGCGCGGCAACAACACGTAGACCAGCAGGCACATCAGCAGGAAGCGCCACCACTGGCCGAACAGGGCCGGCTGCTCGACCGCCAGCGGGGCGGCACGGAAGTAGTGGGTCTGCTCAATCAACTCCACCGTCGGGACCGCCGCCGGCCAGACTGTCGACCAGGGCCAGGCCAGCAGGCTGGTGATCCGGTGCACCAGCCCACTGCCCAGATCCAGGGTCGAGGACCAGCCGAAGGCGAGGTCGGTCATCAACAGATAGAGCAGAAAGGCGATCAACATACCCAATGAGAACAGCAGTGACAGTTGCTGACCCAGGGCGATCAGGGTCGGCTTCAGCAAGGCTGTCAACCCGGCCGGCACCTCCCCCGGGAGCAGGCGGTGCATAACCAGTGTGCGCAGGGGAAACGGCACCTGTGCGGAGGTAAAAAAGAGTGCCAGCAACCACCAGGCAAAAGGCAACACCACTGCGAAGGCGATAAACCAGAGCAGATTGATACGTTGAAACGGCTGAAACGCAAGCAGCCCGGACATCAGGACAAAACCGATCACCAGCGCCATGGCAGAGGCACCAAAAACAGACAGATTGATCCCCCCGCGGGGCATCCCTTCCCACTGCCCCAGCCAACCCTGCAAAAGCTGCCAGGCTGACTGCCGGGGCTGTGTAAGGGCCCAGCTCCGATCCCGTTTGTGCAGGGTCTGCCAGTCGATGGAGCGTTCGCTCTCCAGTCGCCGGCGCAGGCGCATCAGCAACAGGCTCTTTTCCCAGATGTTCATGTGATCGGTTTGGCGGACCTTGATATGGATTGATTCGACACCATAACGGGCAGGTTATCACAGGGCATGAATGATTCCAGCCTGTTGCGCCGACTGTTACCATGGCCGGCATCTTTCCAGCCTCGAGACCAACCATGCCCCACAACGGAGAACTGCTGTACCACTGCCGGGACGAGTGGGGAGGCCTATCGGTCTATCAGGAGAGTAATCGGCGCATGCTCTGTTTCGGCAACCAGATCGAACAGAGTTGCATCGATATTCACCAGCCGGCCCGGCTCTGCCATCCCTATACCCAGGTGATGATGCTCGGATTCCTGCTGGCGCCCAACGCCACCCACTGCACTCTGCTGGGACTGGGTGCCGGCGCACTGGTCCAAGCGGTACTCACCCACTATGCCCTCTGCCGGATCGATGCGGTAGAACTGCGCCCCCGGGTGGTGGAGCTGGCCCGGGAGTGGTTTGCATTGCCCGAGGAGAGGCGGCTGCGCCTGCACCACAAAGACGCCTGGGAGTACCTGAGCCATCACCCGCTCCCTACCGACCTGCTGCTGACCGATCTCTATGTCAGTGACGGAATGAACGAGTTGCAGGCCCAGCAGCAGTTCCTGGCCGCCTGCCGCAGCGCACTGAAACCGGGCGGCATCCTGGTCGCCAACTACTGGCTGAAGAGCCCACTCACCAGCCACGCCCTCAATGAGGCGTTACAGAACGTCTTCGATCAACAAGTGGTCACCCTGAGCATACCGGATGGCAACTGCATCGCCTTCGCTTTTGATGCCGGCATACCACGACTGCATGGCAAACGGTTTATTCAGGCGGCGGAAGTATCGGGAAAGCTCATGGACATCCCGCTACAAAGACACGCCCGGGCACTGCTGCATGAGAATCGACTGGCCTTTCGCTGTTCACGCCGGACAGACTGAGGACCATCGGCAGGCCCGGTTGGCCCCGGGATCGATACAGTCAGGTTTCGACCGGGCTCGCGGCCGGCTCGCTCTCCGCTTCTACTTCACGCAGTTGAGCCACAAAGTCGGTCTCCCGATGGCTGGTAATCAACAGCTTTTCGGTAGAACGGGTCATAGCCACGTAGAGCAGTTTAGCCTCCGCTACCGGATCGGCATCCCTGCTCGGCATGTAACCCACCCCGGATACCGCCACTAACGGAAACTCCAGCCCCTTGCTGCTGTGCATGGTCATCAGTTTGACCTGCTCTTCTCCAGGCTTGAAGCGTTTTTTGCTGGTGGAGTCCCCGAGCCACTGGCAGGGTACGCCGGCGTCAACAAATTCACTGTGCAGGCGCTCGCCCATCCAGTTACTACGATAGGTGACGCACATCTCTGACCAGGGCAATTCACGCTCTTCATGCAACCGTTTGAACAGCTGCACGATATAGCACACCTCGCCTTCATAGTTATTGAACAGTTTCACCACGGGCGGTGGACCGTGTCGTCCGACTGACTGGGGCTCCACCAGCGGCACATGGTCCTCGTCCCGGTCATCCGGACTGAGATAACGGGCGGCAAACCGGTATGCGAACTCCAGTATCTCTTCGGTGTTGCGATAGTTGAGTTTCAGCACCGTGGTCCGGCCACGCGCCTGCACGCCGACACTGGAGAGACTGAAATCGAGCTGACTCTTCTTGCTGTAGATCGACTGGGCATCGTCGTACAACAGCAGCAAAGAGTTGCTCTCCTGATCGACCATATTGACCACCAACCGCAACCACTCCGGCTCAAAGTCGTGCCCCTCATCAATCATTACGGCACCGTACTGCTGCCTGGGAATCCGACCCTGCTCGGTCGCTTCGATCACCGCCTCCACCAAGCGGTCGTAATATCCATCTCCCGATTCCGGACGTTCCACATGGTAGGTGCGCAACTGCTCTCCGCACCAGTCGTGAAAGTGGTAGACATTGACCTTGTCCGATACCCCCCGCTCCAGCATCAACTCGCGCAACCGGGCGGCCAGGGTGATGTTGTAGCAGAGCACCAGGATTGGCTTGTGCAGCAGCTTGGCGAGATAGAGACAGCGGTAGCCGAGAATCAGGGTCTTACCAGAACCCGCCACTCCATGAATCACCCGATGCCCCTCGCCAAGACTGCGTGCCAGTAACTCCTGTTGCATATCCATCACCTTGACCAGATCAGGTACCAGGGTATCCACATCTGCAGTTTCCGGATCGCTGCCAAACAGCTCCTCCTGAGCGTCGGTGTTGATACGCACCTCCGGGAACAGGTGCCAACGGATACGATCAATCTGCGGCAGACTCAACGGTTGTGAAAACTGGACATTGAACATGTCCCATAACCGGCTCTGAAACGCCTCCATCTCCACACTCTCCACCATCTCATCCTTACAAATGGTCTGGTGCGCAGGCAGCACTTCCCCCAAATCAGTGGCGTCAAACTGCTTCCGGGTAATGTTGCTCAACACCACGCCATAACCGTATGGCATAGCCAGGTGGCCCTTGTAGCGACCTGCTTGGACCACCAGTTGCGGATCCTTCTCCAGCCGGTTGATCAACTGATAAGTACACTGGCGAACCTGCTCCAAGGGATTGCAGACAACTTTCACACCACGCGGGGTGATCAGAGTAGCGGAGGCCCGATCCATTTTCTGGATCGTCTCCAGTTTCCAGTCCTTCACCTCCAGCAACAGGAGACCGCGCAACGGGTGCAGAATAATGAAATCCGAGTAGCGCTGTCGTCGCCCCACCGGTAGCTCATACCAGCAGAGATAGTCCTCTTCCAGGTGGGTTCCCAAGCGCCAGGCGAAACGCTTCTCACCCGCCTGCATGCGACCGATACAACTATTGAGTGTGGGTATCAGACTTGCCATGTCTCACTTGCTCCCGAAGTGACTACCTGGATAACAGCGGCATATCCCGCCAAAACTTGCGCGACAGGAATTAAAATACAGCAAGCCCGTCATAGACGCTACTGGCCGGGCAGGCCGGGCAATGGACACTCGGGTAAAAAATAGTCTTGGCTAACACAACCATCCGGGCATAAACTGACACCATGCCCGACGTCCCCCCTGCCGGGCAGTCATGGAAAGGACACACTTGATACCAGAGAATTCCGATTTTAACGCCGCCGCACCGCCGGAAGATGACGGTCTGTTCGAGCGTATCGCCTGCGGTCTTGAGGATCGCGGTCATGTTATTCTGCCCGCGGCGCTACCCGAGCCAATTGCTGCCGCCCTGCTGCAATACCTGAGCCAGCAGGAGCAGGATCGGTTTCACCGGGCACGCATCGGGCGCGGAATCGAACAGACCCGCAATCAGTTCGTCCGTCGGGACAAGATTGTCTGGATGGACCCGGCCCACCCGCAAGCCGACGCCTGGTTCAACTGGACCGATCGTCTGCAACGTTATCTGAACCGGCGACTGTTTCTGGGCCTGTTCTCGTTCGAGAGTCACTTCGCCCACTACCGGCCTGGGGATTTCTACAGGAAACACCTGGACGCCTTTCGCGGTGAGTCCAACCGGGTGCTCAGCCTGGTTACTTATCTGAACCGGGGCTGGGAGCCCGATCAGGGCGGCGAACTGGTTATCTACGCCCCGGACGACGGCGCTGAGATTACCCGGGTGATGCCCACTTTCGGCACCCTGGTGATCTTTCTCAGCGAAGAGTTCCCCCATGAGGTCCTGGCAGCCGAACGGGATCGCTACAGTGTGGCCGGCTGGTTTCGGGTTAACGGCTCCATCAACCGGCAGATCGACCCGCCACGCTGATCGCCTATTACGGAATCGACACGCCAGGTCGAACCGGTTACGCCCGTAATCGGCGTTAACGCTCCTGCAGGCACAACCACTCCACTTCAACTTCCCCCGCTTCGGTTGCCACATAGGCTGAGTCGCCGCTGATGGTGACGGAGAAGGTCATGGTTCTTTGCACCAGCTCAGCCAATTGGCTGATAGCACGAGCATCGAAGCGAAATACCGATACCGGCAGGGCCGCGAGCTTTGCCCGGGACTGATCCCACCAGACATCCGACTTGGCGTTGAAGCTATAGACCTTGACCTGCTTCGCCAGTCGCGAGGCCTTTTTAATCCGTTCCACCGCCGGTTCCCCCACATCAATCCACAGCTCCAGCTGATCGTCCAGGGTACGCTGCCAGATATCCGGTACATCGGGTTCTGATAACCCCTTGGTAAACAGCAACGACTCCTGCGCATTCAGACAATAGGCCATGACCCTGGCCATCATCCGTTGCGGATTTTCCGACGGGTGCTGTGCCACCGTCAGATTCAGGGTGTCGTAGTGGTGGCGATTGGTATCGGACAGATTGATGGTGAATTTGTAAATGGTTGGCTTCAGGGCCATATCTCATCCTTCGTGAAATCGCCCTGGTTCGGGCTGATTGGCAGATGGGGAAAATAACAGCTTAACGACAGGTCGCCGAATCATGCATCCTGTAATCGGCGAATCAATGCCGGTATTTGGCTCGGGTGTGCCACCGTGTGGTGGGGCGTAATCCCCAGGCCGGCATCCAGCGACTGCTGATGTTGCACCCAGATCGAGGGGATAGAACTGGCCTGGGCACCGGCGATGTCCGCCGCCAGGCTGTCTCCCACATGGATCGCCTCGTGGGCCGCGCAATTGGCCAGCCTGAGTGCTTTCTGAAAAATGGAGCGGGCCGGCTTCTCCTCCGGCTCCTGTCCCCCGATAATGATGTGATCCACCCGTTCTGCCAGATTGACCGCCTCAATCTTGGGCACCTGGGAGAATACCGGACCATTGGTGATCACCACGGTGGTGAAAGAGTCACGGGCTTCGGCCAGAAAGGCCTCGATACCGGGAAAGAAATCGAAGGCAGCCAGCCGATCACGATCGAACTGATTCTGCAGACGCTGCGCAGACGATTGACCCGCCTCCGCCACACCCAGCTCGGCCAACAGATCAATCATCAGTTGCACGCGAAACCCGTCTTCTCCCTGCTGCTGGATAATGGGTAGATAACGTGCCCGCTGGCTATCACTCCAACGACGATAGAAACCGGTCTCATATCGCTCGGCAAACAGCACACCATCCACACCGAACTGCTCGCTTACCGTCCCGGCCAGACGCGCCTTGGCCAGTTCAGTGGCTTTTCGCGTGTCACAGAGAGTCTCATCCAGATCGAGAAAAATCGCTTTCAGCACTTAAACATCCCGCCAATATATACTTGGCAACCCTTTAATGTGATTGCTACGCTGACGCCTTATCGGCAAACAACAGACCGACTAAATTGACCTGTTCCATCTTATCACTCACGACTCAGGTTTATATCAGTCGGCAGGCCACCAAAATTCAACCCGGATTGTCGACAACTTCACTGCCCGTCCTGGTACTCCATATCCTCTTCCAGCAGGGGCGACGTTTCCCGGGGAGCGGCGTTGTTCCAATCGTCAAAAGGAAACGGTTTGTGCTCGGTATTAAAAACCAGGAACTGGGTAATATCGTACAGATAGGTGCTGAGTCCCTGGCCAAATTTTCGTAACGGCTCATTGGGCTCCTTATTGATGGCGACGAGAATGAACTGCACCACCGCTACAGCAAAAACGATCCCCTTGGCCAGACCGTGGATAATCAGAAACAGCAGCATGTAGAGACCGCGTATCCAGATCTTGTTATTCGACGGGGTTACTTCTTGATTCATGTTGCACTTCCTCTCTGCAGCGGGTCTTTAAGCTAAAATGGGCCTTCGCCGGATGAATCTCAATAGCCTATTCAATCCTACTTGCAGTTGGCTGTCGATGGAAACCGGCAACCGGGTGCGGCAGACAGATGCAGATCAGTCACGCAAAACAGGCTAGACTAACCGCTTCTGCAGAAACACAACCCACGGACTGATGACCGAGTTTTTTCAACAGATCCTGGAGTGGGTGACACTCCACCCCGGCTGGTCCTACAGCGTCATCTTTTTCATCGCCATGGCCGAATCGCTGGCCATTATCGGGCTGATTGTGCCCGGCGTTGCCATTATGTTCGGTATCGGTGCCCTGATTGCCAGCGGCGCCATCGCCTTCTGGCCCGCCATGGGTTGGGCAGTAGCCGGGGCGGTCACGGGTGATGGCCTGAGCTTCTGGCTGGGGCGTCATTACCAGCAACGCCTGACCACTATCTGGCCCTTCAACCGGTACCCCGAATCGTTACAGCGCGGCGTCGATTTTTTTCAGAAGTATGGTGGCAAAAGCGTAGCGCTGGGTCGTTTCTTCGGCCCGATCCGGGCCGTGATTCCACTGATCGCCGGCATGTTGGGCATGACCCCGTTGCGCTTCGTGATCGCCAACGTGCTCTCGGCCCTGGCCTGGGCACCGCTCTACCTGTTGCCGGGCATCGTCTTCGGGGCCTCCCTGGAACTGGCTTCCGAAGTGGCCATGCGGCTGGTGATCCTGGCCCTGTCACTGTTGGTTATCGCCTGGTTGGTCTACAACCTGATCCGTTGGCTGTTCCGGCGCCTGCACCCCTATACCAGTGGCTGGGTGCAGTGGTTGATGAGGTGGGGCCAGGCCCACCCGGTGATGGGTGAGATCGCCAGCGCCCTGGCCGATCCTGACCATCCGGAGACCCGGGGCCTGTCGATCCTGGCCAGCCTGCTGGTGATCACCTCCATTCTGTTTGCCCTGCTGGTCGGCCTGCTGCCCGAGGGCGGCATGCATACCCTGCCCGACCTGACCGTCCTGCAGACACTGCAGAGCCTGCGTTCACCCTGGGCCGATGAGTTGATGGTCTATTTCACCCGACTGGCCGATACCGGGGTGATTCTGACCCTGGCGGTGGGGGTCTGGCTGTTCCTGTTTTTCAGCGGCCATCGGCGTACGGCCAGTTACTGGCTGGCTGCGGTACTGTTCAGCAGCCTGGCCGCTTTTCTGTTAAAGCTGGGCATGCAGGTTTCCCGCCCCGATATTATCGTGCAGAGTCCCGACTCCTTCTCATTCCCCAGCGCCCATACCCTCTATTCGGTGGTGCTGTATGGGTTCCTTTCGGTACTGATCGCCCGTCCTCTGTCGGATCGCTGGCGTTGGCTGCCTTACAGTCTGGCCGGCCTGCTGATTCTGGCCGTGGCCATGTCGCGGCTCTATCTGGGTGTGCACTGGCTCTCCGATGTGGTCGGCAGTATCACCCTGGGGCTGGCCTGGGTCGCCCTGCTGGGCCTCGCCTACCATCGTCATGCAACCCGGGAGACCCAATGGCGGCAACTGCTGCTGGTGGCACTGCTACTGACCAGCGGCGCATTCGGTGTGGAGACAGCACTGCACCATGAGCGAAACATGGCCCATTACCAGCCGGTCCGGACAATCCAACTGATCCCGGAGCATCAGTGGTGGGGCAACGGACCTACCGCCCTACCGGCGTTTCGTGCTGATCTGCGAAACCGTGCGGATCACCCGCTGAATCTGCAATTTGCCGGCTCACTGGACTGGCTCAGCCAGCAGTTGAACCGTGCCGGCTGGCACGATGCTATCCGGTTGAATAGCACCGACTGGCTCACACTGCTCTCACCTGCACAACCGCTGCAGGCTCTGCCGGTGCTGCCACAGGTGCATGACGGTCGCCACGAGGCGCTGCTGTTGCAGAAAACGCTGCCACATGACCGACGACTGGTGGTGCGCCTCTGGCCCACTGACTTCCAGTTGGCGGGAATCAATACTCCGGTCTGGGTCGGTAATGTCAGCGAGCAGCAGCGGGTAACCTTGCTGGGCCTGCTCACTTACGCCCAGACGGCGCAAAACTTCGATCAGGCCCTGGCAGAGTTACGCCAGGACCTGCGCCCGCTGGTGAACGGACAACTTAAGGATGCAGGCAGTCTGCTGAAGATCCGGCAGTAGCCGGCGCAGCCTGGAAAGGGGTTGTCAGGTTGGGGAAGCGTCGCCACCCCAGGGACGGTTGAGTGAGTTCTCAATGCCCAGATGACCCAGCAGGCGCGCCACCATGAAGTCGATCAACTCTTCAATGGTAGTGGGACGGTTATAGAATCCGGGACTGGCTGGCATGATCACCACCCCCAGGCGGGAGAGTTTCAGCATGTTCTCCAGGTGGATGGGAGAAAAGGGTGTCTCCCGCACCATCAGAATCAACTTGCGCTGCTCCTTCAGCACCACATCAGCGGCCCGTTCAATCAGGTTATTGCTGGCACCGCAGGCAATCGCCGAGAGTGTACCGGTGCTGCAGGGACAGACCACCATCGCCCCCGGGGGATTGGAGCCGCTCGCCACCGGCGCAGTCCACTGCTCCCGCCCGAACACCCGCAACTGCCCCGCCGCCGCTCCGTAGCGCTCCCTCAGGATCGCCTCCGCTTCGGTGGCCCGGGAAGGGAGCGTCAGACCGGTCTCCATCGGCATCACCACCTGGGCCGCCTTGGAGATCATCAGGTAGACGGTCCGCTCGGCCTGCACCAGGCACTCCAGCAGGCGCAGCGCATAGGGCGCCCCGGAGGCACCGGTAATGGCCAGGGCGATGGGTTTGGCGGCTTGATCGGTCATAGCTGAAGATTAGCTCCTGGCCGACAGGGCATCCAGCAGTCGCTGGTGGATCTGCTCGAAGCCGCCGTTGCTCATGATCAGCACCCGGTCACCCGGCGCCACCTCCGCCACCAGGGCCTGGATGATCTCCTCCACACCCCGGAACACCCGTCCCCGCTCACCCAGGGGGGCGAACACCGCATCGGCATCCCAATCCAGCGCAGCCGGGGAGTAGACCAGCACCCGGTCTGCAGCGGCCAGCGAGGCCGGCAGCTGGGCGGCATGCACCCCCATACGCATGGTATTGGAACGGGGTTCCAGCACGGCAAAGATACGCGCCTCGCCCACCTGGGCACGCAGGCCGCTGAGGGTGGTTTCGATCGCGGTCGGGTGGTGGGCGAAATCGTCGTATACCTGAACGCCATCCACCTCGCCACACAGCTCCATACGCCGTTTTACATTACGAAACTCCGCCAGCGCCTCCATCGCCACCGCCGGTGTCACGCCCACATGGCGGGCCGCCGCAATGGCCGCCAGGGCATTGCTGATGCTGTGTTGACCGGTCAGCGCCCAAGCCACCTCGCCGATACACCTGCCCTCGTGCAGCAGATTGAAGCGACTGCCATCGGGCGTCAGGGGCTGGGCCGCCCACTGGGCGGTGGTGTCACCGGCGGAGAATCTCTCCAGCGGGGTCCAGCAGCCCATCGCCAGCACCTGGTCCATGGCCGTTTCATCCTTGGGCGCTATGATCAGACCACTGCCCGGCACGGTACGCACCAGGTGGTGAAACTGACGCTGAATCATGGCCAGATCATCAAAAATGTCGGCGTGATCGAACTCCAGGTTGTTCATCACCAGGGTACGGGGGTGGTAGTGGACAAACTTGGAACGCTTGTCGAAAAAGGCGGTGTCGTACTCGTCCGCCTCCACGACGAAAAACGGCGTGTCCCCAATACGGGCCGAGAGGCCGAAGTTGAGCGGTACGCCGCCGATCAGAAACCCCGGTCCCATGCCGGCATACTCCAGAATCCAGGCCAGCAGACTGGCGGTACTGGTCTTGCCGTGGGTGCCGGCCACCGCCAGCACCCACTTGTCATGCAGTACCTGCTCCGCCAGCCACTGGGGACCGGAGGTGTAGGGCAGGCCCGCATCCAGCATATACTCCACCGCCGGGTTACCCCGGGACAGGGCATTGCCCACCACGACACAGTCCGGGGCAGGCATCAGGTGGGCCGGATCATAACCCTCCCGCAGCTGAATACCCGCCGCCTCCAGCTGGGTGCTCATAGGCGGGTAGACATTGGCGTCGGAGCCACTCACCTCGTGGCCGAGCGCCCGGGCCAGCAGGGCCACCCCACCCATGAAGGTGCCGCAGATACCGAGGATATGGATATGCATCTCAACTACTCCTTGAGAAAAACAGTTCTACCAGCCAGTTGATCAGCATGAAATAACCGATGGATAGCAACATACCGTTGCCAAAACGGATCTGGAAAGTGTGTCGCAGGATGTGTCCCACCACCACCAGCCCCCAGATCACCAGTACCACGTAGAGCAGCACGCCCAGCCCGCCCATGGGTGATACCCGGGGGTCGTCACCGATCATCAGCTGCACCGGCATGGCCACCAGGTTGATCAGCACACCACACCCGAACAGGGCGCTGATGGCCTGATTAAAGCGCCCGACCCGGCGCTGGTAATTCAGGGCCAGCCGCAGCAGCAGGGCCAGCAGGGCCAGATCCATTGACTGGGCCAGCAGGGCCGGCACCATGCTGCCGAAATTGCCCACAATCACAATGGTGCCGGTCAACAGATTCAGGAACAGGGTCAGATTCACCAGAAAGGTCGCCGCCGGCAAATCCTGCGGCGCGGCCCGCAGCAGACAGATATCCACGTACAGATTGATTAACCTTTTCACCAGCGCCCTGCCCTTCTGTTAAGACGACCATCTTCCGGGCCCGCCCGGGCCGGGACAAAATCTGCCCCATCATACCGTTTGACCGAAAACAGACAAACCAAAGAGATAGATTTGTTATGCTTGCCCCACACTTCGCAGCCACAAATGGTCCCCATGCTGGAACGTCACATACAAACTGAACAACAACTGATCGAGCTCTGTACACAATTGGCTCACAGTCCCTGGCTCGCCCTGGATACGGAATTCGTCCGGGAGAAGACCTACTACCCGCAGTTCTGCCTGCTGCAGATCAGCAACGGCGAGATCGCCGCCACGGTCGACCCGATCCAGATACAGGAGCTGCAACCGCTGCTGGATTTGCTCTATGACGACGCCATCATCAAGGTGTTCCACGCCGGCTATCAGGACCTGGAGATCTTCTACAACCTCTGGGGCAGGCTCCCGACGCCACTGTTCGATACCCAGCTGGCCGCCTCCCTGCTGGGTCTGGGGGATCAGGTGGGTTACGGCAACCTGGTCGAGCAACTGCTCAATCACACCCTGGAGAAGGGACACTCCCGTACCGACTGGTCACGCCGCCCACTGGACGAGGCGCAGTTACGCTATGCCCTGGACGACGTGATCTACCTGGGCGATATCTACATCAAACTGACCGGGATGCTGCGGGACGCAGGACGGGAAGGCTGGTTACAGGATGACTTTGACCAGTTGGCCAATCCCGACACCTACCGCAACCCGCCCCAGGAGGCCTGGAAACGGATCAAGGGACGCCAGCAGCTGAAGGGCGTCCAGCTGGCGGTGCTGCAGGGGGTGGCGGCCTGGCGCGAACAGGAGGCGCAACAGGCCAACCGGCCGAAACGCTGGATCCTGAAGGACGAAGTCCTGACCGACCTGGCCCGACGTCAGCCGAAAAGTCTGGAGCAACTCTCCAGGATCCGCGGACTGGAACCGGGCGTGATCAAGCGGCGCGGCGAACTGTTGCTGAAACTGATTGCCGATGCCCGGGCCCTGCCCCGGGAACAGTGGCCCCGGGACAAGCGGCGCATTATTCGCCTCACCCCCAACCAGGAGGCCCTGACCGACCTGCTCTACAGCTGTCTGCGCCTGCTGGCGGAACAGAACAACATCACCCCGGCTGCTCTGGCCAACCGTAAGGAGATCGAGTCCCTGGTGAGCGGCGAACGGGAACTGGATATCCTGCGCGGCTGGCGCCGCACCATTGCCGGCAACCGGCTGCTGGAGGTACTGGCGGGCAACTGCTGGCCCGAACTGGAGAATGGGCAGCTGGTGCTCTCCACAACGACCACCCCCGACTGAGCCGGCAGCGGTGTAGAAGAAATTTAACCGGAACGGACAGCGCGCGCGCCAGCCACAAGCAGTATCAGAACCGACAACAACACCACCGCCCAGTTGCCCACCCGCACGTAGGGGGTCATCCCCTGCATGGGCAGGATCTCACCACTCAGTACATCCTGCTGAAAGGCCGGGGAGAAGGCCAGTACCCGGCCTTTCGGGTCGATCAGCGCCGAGATGCCGGTATTGGTGGCGCGCAGCAGGTAACGGCCAGTCTCCAGGGCACGCATACGGGCGATCTCCAGATGCTGACGGGGTGCCAGGGAGTCGCCAAACCAGGCATCATTACTGGCGTTGACCAGAAAAGCCGCCTGCGGCAGCGCCTCCGCCACCTCTTCGCCGAAGGCGTCCTCATAGCAGATCGAGATACCGGCAGCATAACCGGCCACCCGCAGCAGCGGTTGGGGTGAGTCACCGGGGGTAAAATCGGACATGGGGATCTGCAGCCAGTCGATCAGCGGTCGCAACCAGCCTTTCAGCGGCATGAACTCCCCAAACGGCACCAGGTGGCGCTTGGCATAGCTGCCCTGCTCATGCCCGAGGCTGATCATGCTGTTGTAGTAAGCGCCGCTCTCGGTGTCCCACTCCGGTATACCGATCAGCAGAGCGCTCCCGTTGGCTCTCGCCTCCCCTGCCAGGGGCTGCAGGAACGGCTCATTCACCTGGTGGGCAAACGCCGGCACAGCGGTCTCCGGCCAGATAATCAGGTCACTCTGCCAATGCTGGCGGGTCAGACCGGTATAGAGTTCCAGGGTCGGTTGCAGCGAACCCCGTTTCCACTTCTCCTCCTGGGCGATATTGCCCTGAATCAGGCTGACCCGCAGCGCTGCCCCGGCCGGCTCGGTCCAGGCCACCTGGTTCAACAGCGGACCGCCACCCCATAGCAGAGCCAGGCCACCGGCCAGCCAGAAACGCCCCCAGACCGCGGGGCTCAGCAGGCACAACAGCAGCGCTACGCTCAACATCACCAGCCAGCTGACGCCATAGACCCCGACCAGCGGCGCATAGCCACCCAGGGGCGCATCGATCTGGGAGTAACCCAGCAGCAGCCAGGGAAAGCCGGTAAAGATCCAGCCCCGCAGCCACTCTCCCAGCACCCAGAGTGATGGAATCACCCCGAACAACCAGACACCACGACCGCGCCACAACCGCACCGTGAGCCAGCCCACCAGGCCGTAATAGAGGGCGATCGCCAGCACAAACAGCAGGGTAATGGCGATCGCCGCCAGGGTTCCCATGTTGCCGAACTGGTCGATACTGATGTGCAGCCAGAACACCCCGAATCCGAGCAGCCCGATGCCGTAGGCCCAGCCGCTCTGGAAGCCGAACCGGGGCGTTCCGTCCCGCCACAGCCCCAACAGCAGCAAAGGACCGAGCAGGGCCAGGGGATAGAGGGAAAAGGGGGCGAAAGCAAGCACCGTCAAGGCGCCCGCCCCGAAGGCGACTACCAGCCGTAACGGGGATGAGGTTCGCAGACGCTGCACCAGGCTAATGGGCACTGTCCGGTTGGGGCGATAGCAGCCGGATGTTCAGCAGATGGATGCGCCGGCTGTCGGCCCGCAGTACTTCGAAGCGGAACCGGTCTATCTCTGCCACTTCACCGCGCTTGGGCAGGTGTCCCAGGGATTGGGTCACCAGGCCGGCGATGGTGTCGAACTCCTCATCCGGAAAACTGCTATCGAAGTAGTCATTGAATTCATCGATCGAGGTCACCGCCTTGGCGGTGTATTCGGTGTCGCTGCGCTTCAGGATGGTGGTTCCTTCATCGAAATCGTGTTCATCCTCGATCTCGCCGACAATCTGCTCCAGCACGTCCTCGATGGTGACCAGGCCGTCGGCGGCACCGTACTCGTCCACCACAATAGCCATGTGGCTGCGGCTGGCGCGGAACTCGTTGAGCAGCACGTTGAGCCGCTTGCTGGCCGGCACAAACACCGCTGCCCGCAGCACGTCACGGATATCGAAACGCCGTTTCTGTTCGCCAAAGTAGGTCAGCAGATCCTTGGCCAGCAGAATACCTTCCACTTCCCCCTTGTCATCACCGATGACCGGGAAACGGGAGTGGGCAGATTCGATAACAATTGGCAGGATCTCTTCCAGTGGTGCATCCCGCTCGATCACCACCATGTGGGCCCGGGGGATCATGATATCCCGGACCCGCAGTTCGGAAACCTGCAGCACCCCCTCCATCATGGAGAGAGCATCGGTATCCAGCAGGGCGCGGCTTTTGGCGTCCCTGAGCAGTTGTATCAATTGGTCTCGGTTTTCCGGTTCGTTGCCGAAGGTCCGTAACAGCTTTTTCAGCCAGGACCTGGACAGCGAACCGCTGGTAGTGCCGTCGCTACTCATAGTTCCCTTTCAGATTGGTATGGATCGGGAAATCCCAGGGTTGCCAGGATCTCCACTTCGAGGCTCTCCATGGTTTCGGCCTCCTCTTCATTAATATGGTCAAAGCCGAGCAGATGCAACACCCCGTGCACCAGCAGGTGGGCCCAGTGCGCTTCCAGCGGTTTCTGCTGCTCGCGCGCTTCATCCTCCACCACCGGGGCACAGATCACCAGGTCACCCAGCAGATCGCTCTCAACCACGTCCGGGGCCTCGAAGGGGAACGAGAGCACATTGGTAGGTCGATCCTTGCCGCGATACTCCCGGTTGAGCTGCCGGCTCTCATCCCGATCCACAATACGGACCACCAGTTCCGCCTGTTCCAGACGCCCCTCCAGGGCGGCTTCGACCCAGGCCTGAAACTGCATCACACCGGGCACATGCTCACACGCCACCACCCGCTGGAGTTCCAGTTGCAGGTTCATGGGTCAGGCCTTCTGTTTGTCGAACTGATCGTAGGCGCTCACAACCTGCTGCACCAGGGGATGGCGCACCACATCGCGGGCGTTGAAGAAGGTGAAGCTGATCCCCTCCACCTCCTTGAGCACCTCAATCGCCTGGCGCAGCCCCGAGACCTGCCCCCGGGGCAGATCCACCTGGGTCACGTCACCGGTGATCATGGCGGTGGAGTTGAATCCGATACGGGTCAGGAACATCTTCATCTGCTCCGGCGTGGTGTTCTGTGCCTCGTCGAGGATAATGAAGGCGTCATTCAGGGTGCGGCCCCGCATGTAGGCCAGTGGGGCCACTTCGATCACATTGCGTTCGATCAGCTTGGCCACCCGCTCAAAGCCCAGCATCTCGTAGAGGGCGTCATACAGGGGGCGCAGGTAAGGGTCGATCTTCTGGGACAGATCCCCGGGCAGGAAGCCCAGGCGTTCCCCCGCCTCCACCGCTGGCCGCACCAGCAGAATGCGGCGCACCTGGTCCCGTTCCAGGGCATCCACGGCACAGGCCACCGCCAGGTAGGTCTTGCCGGTACCAGCCGGACCGATGCCGAAGTTGAGATCGTGTGTCACCGCTTTGTGCAGATACTCCTGCTGGTTGGCGCCCCGCGGCCGGATCAGGCCCCGCCGGGTCTTGATCACCACTTCGGGCACGCTGCTCTCGGCCAGTTCCCCCAGCAGGGCGTCGATGCCCGAGTCCTGCAGATAGAGGTGCACCGACTCCGGGGTCAGTACCTCCTGCCGGGCCTGGCGATAGAGCGCCTGCAGCACTTCGCCGGCGGCGGCAATCGCCTCCGGCTCACCCAGCAGCTTGAAATGGTTGCCACGATAATTGATCTCGATACCGAGCCGACGTTCGATCAGACGCAGATGTTCGTCCAACTGACCACACAGGTTGGCCAGTAACTCATTGTCTTCCGGCGTCAGGGAGAGTTCGAGGGCTTTGGGATGGACAGACACGGATTCAGTCCTGGAAGCAGCCTTGCTCATGCGGATTGGGCCAACCCCTCATCGATAAGTTCGCCCCGCAGAGAGTTGGGCAGGGCTTCGGTGATACGGATATCCACGAACTGGCCGATCAGCCGCTCGGGACCGTCAAAATTGACAACGCGATTGTTCTCGGTACGCCCCGCCAGTTGCCGCTGATCTTTCTTGGCATGCCGTTCCACCAGCACCCGCTGGACACTACCCACCATGCGCCGGCTGATCTGCTGCGCCATCTCGGTAATGCGGCGCTGCAACCGCTCCAGGCGCGCCTGTTTCACCGCCAGCGGCACATCATCCGGCAGTTCGGCAGCCGGCGTCCCGGGACGGGCGCTGTAGATGAAGCTGAAGGAGTGATCAAAGCCGATCTGCTCGATCAGGTTCATGGTGTGTTCAAAATCCTGTTCGGTCTCGCCGGGGAAGCCGATAATGAAGTCGGATGACAGGCTGAGATCCGGGCGCAACTCCCGCAATCTGCGGATCTTGGCCTTGTAATCGAAGGCGGTGTGACCCCGTTTCATCATCGCCAGCACCCGGTCAGAACCACTCTGGACCGGCAGATGGAGGTGACTCACCAGCTCCGGCACTTCCCCGTAGACGGCGATCAGGCTGTCGGAGAACTCCATTGGATGGGAGGTGGTGAAGCGGATCCGGTCAATCCCGTCGATAGCGGCCACGTACTGAATCAGCAGGGCCAGGTCGGCAATCGAGCCGTCATCCATCAGGCCGCGGTAGGCGTTCACATTCTGGCCCAGCAGATTGACCTCCCGTACGCCCTGTGCCGCCAGGCTGGCCACCTCCGCCAGTACGTCGTCAAACGGGCGGCTGATCTCTTCGCCCCGGGTGTAGGGTACCACGCAGAAGGTGCAGTACTTGGAGCACCCCTCCATGATCGACACAAAAGCGCTGGGACCGTCAGAACGGGGTTCCGGCAGCCGGTCAAACTTTTCGATCTCAGGGAACGAGATATCCACCACCGGCGCCCGGTCACGCCGGGCGGCATCCAGCATCTCCGGCAGGCGATGCAGGGTCTGGGGACCGAACACCAGGTCCACGTAGGGCGCCCGCTCCCGGATCGCCTCGCCCTCCTGGCTGGCCACACAACCGCCCACACCGATCACCAGATCCGGACGCTGCTCCTTCCAGGGCCGCCAACGTCCCAGCTGGGAGAACACCTTCTCCTGCGCCTTTTCCCGTATCGAGCAGGTGTTAAGCAGCAGCAGATCGGCCTCTTCAGGCCGGTCAGTCAGGGTGTAACCATGGGATTCCCGAAGCAGATCCGACATCTTGTCGGAGTCGTACTCGTTCATCTGACAGCCAAAAGTCTTGATATAGAGTTTGCCGGGCATACGATTCGTACAAAATTCAGGGGCGCCAAAGGCGCAGTAGCTTACCCCCAATATTAGCGCTTTTCCAGGTTAAAGGGGTGAGTCGGCGCACGGACGGGGTAAATCGCCGTTACCAAACCAGAGATAAATGCCTACGCTTACCATTACAACCTGATATTAAGGAAATTCGGCAAACCAGCCCCCTAAGCCAGCAATCAGGCTAACAGGCACGGAATATGCGTCGCACTCCCCCGCTTTCAGAACATGCACTGAATGAGCAGATCACACTGCTGCTGGCCAATGCTATGCCGGCGAATCTGACTGTGGCGGCCATCTCCCTGCTGTTTTCCGCCAGCATGTGGGACAAACTGGACCACTCCCTGCTGCTCAGCTGGAACGGCGGCATGCTGCTGTTTGTCTGCCTGCGCATCATTTTACTGCTGTTTCACAAACGGGCACCGAAACGTTATACGCTGGCCACCTGGGGGCAATACTACATTTTCAGTACCCTGCTGGTGGGCATCTCCTGGGGTAGCCTGACCCTGCTGATCCTGACCACCGAGGAACCCTTCGTCCACTTCGTCATCTTTCTGATCATATTCGGCGCCATTTCGGTAGCGGTGCCGGTACTGGCATCCCGCTTACCGGCCCTGCTGGCCTACGTTCTCCCGCAGGCATTATTCCTGGTGGCCGTGCTGCTGATCCAGAACAACCGCTGGAGTCTGATGTTGAGTATCGCGACCCTCATCTACACCGGATTGCTGGTCGCCACCGGCCAGAATATGAACCAACAGATCCGTCGCTCCATCGAACTGGAGGATCACAACCAGTCATTGATCGATGACCTGAGCGAAGAAGTGACCCAGCGCCGCTCGGCCCAGGGAGCACTGGAACAGCATCAGGCACAACTGGAGGAGCAGGTGGAGCTGCGTACCCAGGCATTGACCCGGACCAACGAGAGCCTGGAAAACCAGATCGACATCCGTAAACAGGTGGAGAACCGCCTGGAGCACCTGGCCCATCACGACACCCTGACCAACCTGCCCAACCGGCTGTTGCTGGATGCCCGGATGGAGCAGGCCATCCAGCACGCCCGCCGGGAACAGACCCAGTTGGCCGTGATGTTTCTGGATCTGGACAATTTCAAGCACATTAACGACAGCCTGGGCCACGCAGCCGGTGACCAGCTGTTGCAGGAGGTCACCCAACGTCTGCTGTCAATTACCCGGCAGGATGACACCGTTGCCCGGCTCGGCGGGGATGAGTTCGTCCTGCTGATGGGTGAGATTCAGGACTCCAGCACGGTGATCTACCTGGCCCAGAAGATCCTGGACAAACTGAACGAACGCATCGAGATCAATGGCGAAACGATTTTTGTCGGTTGCAGTATCGGCATCAGCCTCTATCCCCAGGACGGGGACAATGCAGAAACCCTGATGAAAAATGCCGATGCCGCCATGTACCGCACCAAGGAGGAGGGACGGAACAGCTACAACTTCTACGCTGAAGAGATGACGGCCTCGGCCTACGACCGCATTACCCTGGTGGGGAGCTTGGGGCGCGCCATCGAGCAGGAGGAACTGGTGGTCCACTACCAGCCGCAGAAATCCCTGGCCACTGATCGCTACGTGGGCGTGGAGGCGCTGGTGCGCTGGAATCACCCCGATCTTGGCATTCTCCCGCCAGCCCGCTTCCTGCCAGTGGCAGAGGCCTCCGGCCTGATCGTCCCTCTCGGTAACTGGGTACTGCGCAGCGCCTGCCGCCAGATGGTGATCTGGAAACAGAACGGACTGCCGATTGAAACCGTTTCAGTCAACCTGGCCGGCAAACAGATCCGCCGGGATGATCTGGTGGAAAGCATCACCGACATCCTTGAAGAGACCGGTTGTCGAGCCGAATGGCTGGAGTTGGAGGTGACCGAGGGATTTATCATGAGCGAGATCCACACCGCCCTCGATACCCTGCAGAAACTGCGTGACACCGGCATTCTGCTGGCCATCGATGATTTTGGTACCGGCCACTCGTCTCTCAGTTACCTGAAAAAACTACCCATCTCCCGGCTCAAGATCGACCGCTCCTTTATTCGTGACCTGGCGGTGGACAATGATGACGCCGCCATTGTCAGGGCCATCGTCAGCCTGGGAAAGAGTCTGCAACTGGTGGTGATCGCCGAAGGAGTGGAGACCGATTTTCAAGAGCGTTTTCTGCGGGAGCTGAATTGCGAAATGGGCCAGGGCTATCTCTACAGCCAGCCCATGCCGGCTGATCAGGTTGAAGCCCTGCTGATTCAACACAACCGATCCGCCGACGCATCCATACCCCCGACCGCCAGCCCCTCTACCTAGATGGCCACTGCGGCGCAATCGCCGGCAGGCCGGTGAAATTCGACTATGGTTATCTGAAAGACGGCAACTGCAGGTGACCCGTAGTGGGTTGGAAAAGACTACTGGAAGAGTATCGTCGGGTCAGAAGTTTCAGCGAACAACTGTGCAAGCCACTGGCGGTTGATGACTACCAGATCCAGTCCATAACCGAAACCAGCCCCCCGAAGTGGCACCTGGCCCATGTCAGCTGGTTTTTTGAAACCTTTGTACTGACTCCCTTTCAGGCGGACCATGCACCGTTCGACACCGATTTCCATTACCTGTTCAACAGCTACTACCACACGGTGGGCCCCATGCATCCACGCCCCCAGCGGGGTCTGCTGTCACGCCCGACCCTGACCCGGGTGCTCGAATACCGCCAGCAGATTGATGAGCAGATGGAAGCACTGCTGAGCCGGGAACCCGGAGCAGACCGGGACGAGATTGCCTTCCGTATCACCCTGGGACTGCATCATGAACAGCAGCACCAGGAACTGCTGCTGATGGATATCAAACACAACTTCTGGGCAAACCCGCTCCGGCCGGCCTACCGGGACGACCTGAAGCAACCCAGCGGCGAAGCGCCCCCCATGCGCTGGCTGGAGCGGGGCGGCGGCGTGCAGAGTATCGGACACCACGGCCGTGGTTTCGCCTATGACAACGAGACACCCCGCCACAGCGTGCTGATCTATGACCATCGACTGGCTGACCGGCTGATTACCAACGGGGAGTTCCTGGCGTTTATTGAAGATGGCGGCTACCGGGAACCCGCACTCTGGCTCTCCGATGGCTGGGCCCGATTGCAGCGGGATGGCTGGCAGCATCCACTCTACTGGGAACTGCGGGATGGCCAGTGGAGCCAGTTCACCCTGGGAGGCGTGCGGCCGCTCAATCTCCACGAGCCGGTCTGCCATCTCAGTCTCTACGAGGCTGACGCCTATGCCCGCTGGGCCGGCAAACGGCTGCCCCGGGAGGAGGAGCTGGAGCTGATCCTGGCCGAACAGCCGATTATGGGGAACTTCGTTGAGAGCGACTTGCTGCACCCGGCGCCGGCGGGCACCCGGAGCCAGTGGTACGGGGACCTGTGGGCCTGGACAGCCTCCCCCTACGCCCCCTATCCCGGCTTCAGACCCCTGGCTGGCTCCATGGGGGAATATAACGGCAAATTCATGTCCAGCCAGGTGGTGTTACGGGGCGGCAGCTGTGTCACTGCCAGCCGGCACCTGCGCCCCAGTTATCGAAACTTCTTCTATCCCCATGAACGCTGGATGTTCTCCGGCCTGCGCCTGGCCGAGGATGCCTGATGGTTCACCCGATCACCTTTCACGACCATAAACCGGTAACGCTCAACCTGTATGACGCGGTCATCCGGGGGCTCTCCCGCACCCCCAAGTCGATCCCGCCCAAGTTTTTTTACGATGAACGGGGCTCTGCCCTGTTTGCCGCTATCTGTGAACAACCGGAGTACTACCCGCCGGACGTGGAACAGGCCATGCTCGCAGAGCTGGCGGGGGAGATCGCCGGGCTGACCGGCACCGGACGGGTGATCTTCGAACCCGGTGCCGGTGCCGCCGCAAAAATACGGCTGTTACTGCCCCATCTGAAGCCGCTCGCCTATGTACCGATGGACATCTCCTGCGAATTTCTCAGGGAGGCAGCCTGCAACCTGGCCGACACATTTCCCGGCCTGCCCATACACGCCACCTGTGTTGATTTCACCCACTCCCTGCCCCTGCCGAAGACCGTGCCGAGCGGGCCGCGCCTGGCCTTCTTCCCCGGTTCCAGCATCGGCAATTTCACGCCGGCTAGCGCCCGGGATTTCCTGGCCATGGTGCATGACCGGCTGGGTCCGGACGGCATGCTGCTGATCGGTGTGGATACCAAAAAGGATCCGGACATCCTGCAGGCGGCCTACAACGATGCTGCCGGCGTCACCGCCGCTTTCAATCTCAACCTGTTGCGACGCATGCGTGATGAGGCGGGACTGGCATGTGACCCTGCACAGTTCAAACACCACGCCTTCTACAACGGGGAGCAGGGGCGTATCGAGATGCACCTGGTAAGCCGCCGGGCCCAGACCCTGTACCTGCACGATCACCGTTTCCAGTTTTGCGAAGGTGAAAGCCTGCACACCGAGAACTCCTACAAGTACACCCCCCAGGAGTTCATCGACCTGGCAGCCAGCGCCGGACTGGAACTGGAG
Source organism: Sedimenticola thiotaurini (assembly GCF_001007875.1). NCBI lineage: Bacteria > Pseudomonadati > Pseudomonadota > Gammaproteobacteria > Chromatiales > Sedimenticolaceae > Sedimenticola > Sedimenticola thiotaurini. The sequence goes on from NZ_CP011412.1 coordinate 2,423,104, forward strand.
GCGCACTGGTTGGGGCGGGAGGCGCTGTTCGCCCTCTACCTGTTACGTAGCGGCTAAGGGACGCGATGAAGTCTGACCGATCGCTGCAGCGATTGGAGCTCAGCCCCCAGGGATTAATGATCCGCCTCCCCATCCTCTACTATTGCGAGACGATTGATCCGCACCGGTCGCCTCGGATAGAGACGGAAGTAGTAGTCACCCGGCTCCGTGATGGTCACCGGGATGTGGAGCGACTTTTCGGTCGGCTCCAGACAGTCCTCCACAACCATGTCGAACTTTTCCGACATCAGATGGACCGTCACCCGCACATTCTCATCCATCTCCAGTTCAATCCGGAACTGCCCGGGGGCAAGGATCCCCACCGGAACAAAGTAGTTTCGTTTCGGGATAGTGGACATCCGTTGCAGCACCTCCCCACTCCAGACTTTAGTTGCGGGGATCGCCATATCCATCGGGTAGTAAGCGCACTGCTCCTTGGTGTAGTTGAGGATGGAATAGAGCTCTCTCTGCAGCCACAGCTTGTCCGCCGCCGCGCCATAATGACGGATAATGTGATTTCTGGAGACCTCGTAGCAGTCATCGAAACTGAGCCGCCCACTACACTCCGCCTCATGACATTTGGCGCAAACGGTATTGAAGATCACCACCGACTCCGTGAACGGCACAGCGGATTCAGCCTGCACCGGCCCGGAAAACAACACCAGCAACCCGATAACGGGAAGCCACCGTTCGAAATACTTCATCATCACGCCCTCCTTCAGCCTGTTACTGCTCATCCATATCAGGGGTGCGAACCTACCGACCCCTGCAGGTCCGGGAACGGCTATCATCAGGCGTCGGTATCAGTCACTGATCAGAGCGTCCTGAAAGGATATCCAGATCACTGCGGAGACGACCCGAGCTGGGCACCATGCTGGCTCAACCAGTTCCGGTCCAGCTCCCAACGTACGCGCGCAACCTGGTCAGAATCCTCCAGGATAGCGACGACCCGTTTCTGTACATGGGCCAATGCCTGCTGCGCTTTCATCAGATCCGGATCGTCCTGGGCGCGATTCGCCAGGGACGGATAGAGCAGCCCCAGGGCCCGCTGCACCGGGAACTCGCTGGAGCGCGGCGTACTCACAACCGCCACCCCTTTGTTCAGCGCCAGCACCCGAAAGCGGTAGGGATAGGCGGCCACTTCACTATCCTGTTCCAGCAGGCTGTTCAGGGCCGAAACCTCCGGGTCTTCATAGAACATCCAGGCCAGTAGGGCGACCAGGATGACACCGAGGGTGATGGCATAATTGCGGGTAAATCTGTCCATGTTAGGTTCCTGATCTGTTCATTGAGCGACGTCCCATCCCTATCCTTGTCAGGCGGCCTGACTGGACTCCGGCCCCAGTTGCGCGGCAGTGACCCTGGCACGGAACAGCTCATCCACCCTGTCGGCATCCAGTTCGGTGCCATCGGCAGCCACCAGGGGCAGTTCATAGTCGTTCCAACCCCGCAGCCCGGTGCGCAGGGAAGCCACCCGCTCAAACCCCATCAACTGAAGGGTGCTGGCAGCCAGGATACTTCGATTGCCCGAGCGGCAGATCACCACGATCGGCCGCTGTCGCGCCTCCACCAGTTCCGGCACCGTCTCTTCGTAGCCATAATCGACCGCCAGCTCCAGTATCCCCCGCGGCACATTGGTGGAACCGGCAATATGTGCCACTGAAAACTCGTCGGGACAGCGGATATCCAGCAGCAACAGATCAGTGCCGGCCTGCAACTGATCCTGCACGTCCCAGGGAAACAGCTCCGCGACACCGACCGCCTGCTCGGCCACCAGGGTCCGGTAGGTTTTTCTGTCCATTAGGATATCTTCCTGATGATCCTGCCCAGGGATCCCGATCCCGGGACCCTGGGCAGGCGACGTCCAGTTACAACTGTTTTTTACAGAAGTACCAGTCGGTACACTCATAACCCTCGTCAAGCCTGGCCTCCGCGGCCTCCATGTCGGCAGGTGGGGGCACAATCACCTTGTCACCCGGCTGCCAGGCCTCCGGTGTGGCGACGCCATTGGCGTCGGAAGTCTGCAGTGCCGTAACCAGGCGGACAAACTCATCAATCGAGCGTCCGTTACTCATCGGGTAATAGACCATGGCCCGCAATACACCTTCAGGATCGATAATAAAGGTGGCCCGAACCGCCGAGGTATCGGCAGCACCTGGGTGGATCATGCCGTAGGCCTTGGCAACCTGCATGCTCAGGTCTTCGATAATCGGGAACGGAATTTCCACACCGAACTTCTCCTTGATATTGCGTACCCAGGCAACGTGGCTGTAGTAGCTATCAATGGAGAGCCCCAGCAGTTCACAATTGAGTGCCTGGAAATCGGCATGGCGCTTAGCGAAGGCCATGAACTCGGTGGTGCAGACCGGGGTGAAATCAGCCGGGTGGGAAAACAGTACCAGCCACTTGCCCCGATAATCTTCCAGTTTCCGAACACCGTGGGTGGTGCGTGCCTCAAAGGCAGGCGCCGGTTCGTTGATGCGTGGCATCGATGGGGTTGTATTCATATCAGCGTTCATTGTCTAGCTCCTTAGTTTGAGGCGAAAACAGCATCTCCAAAAACCCGTTTGTTTTCACCTGTAGAAATACTTGAGATAAATAGTATGTCTTTCGACTGACCATATCATTGATAACTCGCAATGCCTGAAGAGATTCGGCACAAATGCCGGGGTCAGATGTTATGATTCACCGATCACGGAGAGATCCGGTGTAGCGGGAATTACCCGTGGGCTGGGCTACCACGTATCGGAATGCCTTGTGGACACTTCCAGCTTAGCAGACTCCCCAGACAGGTAAACGAATCACATGGCAAGCATGAACACCCGCCCTCCCCATCAGGCCAAGAAACGCTTCGGCCAGAACTTCCTGCATGACCCCGGAGTGATCCAGCGCATCATCGACTGCATCAACCCGAAGCCGGATCAACACCTGGTGGAGATCGGCCCCGGACAGGGGGCCATCACCCGGGAGCTGCTGAAGCGAACCAACCGGCTGGACGCGGTGGAACTGGACCGGGACCTGATCCATCCCCTGGCGGTCAGCTGTGCTGACCTGGGCGAGTTGAATATCTATAACAGCGACGCGCTCAAGTTCGATTTCTCCAGCCTGGCCACGGATGGTCGGCCGCTGCGCCTGGTGGGCAACCTGCCCTATAACATCTCTACCCCTATCCTGTTTCACCTGCTGCAATACGCATCCTGCATCCACGATATGCACTTCATGTTGCAGAAAGAGGTGGTGGACCGGATGGCCGCCGGGCCGGGTAGTAAGACCTACGGACGGCTATCGGTGATGATGCAGGCCTGGTGCGACATCGAGGCCCTGTTCGAGATCGGCCCGGGCGCCTTCAAGCCGGCCCCCAAGGTGGACTCCGCCATTGTGCGCCTGACCCCTTACCGGGAACCACCCCACCCCATTGAGGACCCGGCCTGTTTCGCCCGGCTGGTCACCAGCGCCTTTGCCCAGCGACGCAAGACACTGCGCAACAGCCTGGGCAAGCTGATGGATGCGAAGCAGATCAGCGCCGCCGGCATTGACCCAACGCTCAGGGCTGAACGACTGTCGCTGGGTGATTTTGTCCGTCTCGCAAACCTGGCTTGCAAAACCACCCCATGAGCCTGATATAACAGTATTGAATAGGGTTTTTATAACCCTGGGATCCGCACCGTCGCTGCCTGGAACAAGCCGCGACCCAAGACTTACCTAAAGAGCAGAATAAACATGCATGATGACGCCATCGACGCCGAAGCCCTGGACATCATTTCCGACAACGTACCCGCTCGTCAGGGAGATGTACTGCCCGGCCTGATCCACCTGTTACCCGTCACCACCCGACCCTTTTTTCCCGGACAGGCAGTGCCCCTGCTCATGAACGATGAGCACTGGGAGGAGACCATCTCCGCGGCCTACGAGTCGGGTCAGGCCATCCTGGGTATCGTGATGACCGACGCACCCACTTCGGAAGAGGCGGTACCGAGTGACTTTCGCCGTGTCGGTACCGCCTGCAAAATCCATCGGGTACAGAAAGTGGAGGGGCGTCTGCAGGTGCTGGTGGAGTGTCTGCAACGCTTCCGGATTGAACGCTTTGTCTCCAGGGAAGCCCCGTTCAAGGCCCAGGTAGACTATTTCAAGGAGGAGTCTCCCAGCCCCAGCGACGAGATCAAACCCTACGCCATGGCGGTGATCAACACCATCAAGGAGCTGGTACCGCTGAATCCCCTGTATGGCGAGGAGCTGCGCATATTTCTCGACCGGCTGGGACCGGATGACCCGTCCCACCTGGCCGACTTTGCCGCCAGCCTGACCACAGCCGACCGCTATCAACTGCAGGAGATTCTGGAAGAGATCCAGCTGCTGCCCCGGATGGAGAAGGTGCTGCTGCTGCTCAACAAGGAGCTGGAGCTGGCCAAGACGCAAAATGAAATCCGCAAATCGGTGGAAGACAAAATCAACACCCACCAGCGAGAATTCTTCCTGCGCGAACAGCTCAAGGCGATCCAGCAGGAACTGGGGCTGGAGAAGGACGACCGTACCGCCGAGCTGGACAAGTTCAAGGAGCGACTGGACTCCCTGGTGCTGCCGGAAGCCGCCAGCAAGCGACTGGATGAAGAGATGCAGAAACTGTCGATTCTGGAGACCGGTTCACCCGAGTACGCCCTGACCCGGAACTATATCGACTGGATCACCCTGCTGCCCTGGGGCAAACACAGCCAGGACAAACTGGACCTGACCGAAGCGCGCAAGGCGCTGGACAAGGATCACTACGGACTGGATGACGTCAAGAAACGGATCCTGGAATTCCTGGCCGTGGGCATGATGAAAGGGGAAGTCAACGGCTCCATCATTCTGCTGGTGGGCCCACCCGGAGTGGGTAAGACCTCCATCGGCAAATCGATTGCCAACGCACTGGGTCGCTCCTTCTACCGTTTTTCCGTTGGCGGCATGCGGGACGAGGCGGAGATCAAGGGGCACAGACGCACCTACATCGGCGCCATGCCAGGCAAGTTCATTCAGGCGATGAAGGAGGCGGAGACTGCCAACCCGGTCATCATGCTGGATGAAATCGATAAAATCGGCGCCTCGTTCCATGGCGACCCGGCCTCCGCCCTGCTGGAGGCCCTGGACCCGGAACAGAACAACGAATTCCTGGACCACTATCTGGACCTGCGCTTTGACCTCTCCAAGGTGCTGTTTGTCTGCACCGCCAACCAGCTGGACACCATTCCGCCACCGCTGCGGGATCGTATGGAGATCATCTCCCTGTCCGGCTACATTGCCCAGGAGAAGCTACAGATTGCCCGCAAGTACCTGCTGCCCCGGCAACTCAGGCGGGCCGGTCTGAAGCGCAACCAGCTGAAACTCAATACACCGGCCCTGAAGGCACTGATTGAAGGTTACGCCCGGGATGCCGGGGTCCGGCGACTGGAAAAGCAGATCGGCAAGATCGTCCGCAAGGCAGTGGTGCGGATTCTGGACAAGGAGGCGACACCCATCGTGGTGGAACCGTCAGACCTGAAGGAGTACCTGGGCAGCCCTATCTTCCGTGACGAACGTAACCTGACCGGACCAGGCGTGGTAACCGGACTGGCCTGGACCGCAATGGGGGGCGCCACGCTCAGTATTGAGGCGGTTCGTACCCACAGTTTTACCCGTGGTTTCAAACTGACCGGCCAGCTGGGCGAGGTGATGCGTGAATCCGCCGAGATCGCCTACGGCTACATCGTCGCCAATGCGGCAAAACTGGGGGCCGACCCGGACTTTTTCGAAAAAAGTTTCATCCATCTGCATGTGCCGGCAGGCGCCACACCAAAAGATGGACCCAGTGCCGGTATCACCATGGCGTCCGCCCTGCTCTCCCTGGCGCGCAACCAGCCGGTCCGGAATATCGCCATGACCGGCGAGCTGACCCTTACCGGGCATGTTTTTCCGATTGGTGGTGTACGGGAAAAAATGATTGCGGCCCGACGTGCAGGCATCCATGAACTGATTTTGCCGGAGGACAACCGCGGCGAGTATGAAGAGGTGCCCGAGCACATCCGGAAAGGTATCAAGATCCATTTCGCCAGCAGTTTTGACGATGTCGCCCCCCTGCTGTTCAAAAAATAGGCGTCGAGACCCAGTTAACCCAGATCAACAATAACTGTAATCCAGGTTGACTTATCCAGAAACGGTTAATATTTTCATTTAGAGAGGGCCACCAAAGTAGTGGCCCTCCTAACCCAAAATGACTTAGGGAGAAGATATTATGAAAAACATCCTCAAAGCTGCCGCCGTTGCGGCCATGCTTGCAGCATCCGCTTCCGCAACTGCCTGGTGGGGCGGTCCCTGGGGCGGCGGTCCTTGGGGCGGTGGTCCATGGAACGGCATGGGTGATGGTTGGGGTGACGGCACAGGTGATTTCAATATGAATTTCAGCGGCCGTGGTAGTGGTTATGGGAACGGTTATGGCCGCGGTTATGGCCGCGGTTACGGCAATCCATACTACGGTTATGGCTATCCCTACGGAGGCGGTTACCCCTACGGTGCACCGGCACCCTATGGCTATGCCCCGTACGGTTATCCCGCACCTCCGGTAGCACCTGGAGCACCGATGGCACCGGCACCGGCAGCCCCTGCCAACTGATACAAACCCGGGACCAGCCGGTCCCGCATGAAAAAGCCCCTGTATCCCGAAGGATACAGGGGCTTTTCGGTCTACTGAATAAAACCGGTTATCAGACCGAGAACGAGGAGCCACAACCGCAGGTTGTGGTCGCGTTGGGATTACGAATCACGAATTGTGATCCCTGCAGACTCTCCGTGTAATCGACCTCGGCTCCCATCAGGTACTGCAGGCTCATCGGATCCACCAGCATGGTGACACCATCGGTATCGACCCGGGTATCACCCTCTTTCATCTCTTCGTCAAAGCTGAATCCATACTGGAATCCCGAACAACCACCCCCCTGAATAAATACCCGCAACATCAGGTTGGGATTACCCTCTTCCTCAATCAAGGCAGCTACCTTGTTCGCCGCAGCATTGGTAAATACCAGCGGACTCTCGGTTTCAGCTTGTGCGCCACTCATAACCAACTCCAAATCTCTATCAAAACCGCTCTGAACGAGCCATCATCAGAACATTATGCTTTTCTGATTAAATTAGTCAAGTATTACAGTATACCGGCTTTCAACGCCCCCGCGGCAATCTTTCAGAACCATCTTCATCGCTTTCCGCTGCTGGCTTTCCGGCGGCTTCCGCCCCATCCGGATCTTCTGCTTTCCCTTCCTGGCCATCATACCCAAGCATCTGGGGTTGGGCATCCTTGCTATGAATCAGCTGCCCATTCACCTCCGCCCCCATGGCCATTTCCAGCAGGTTGTAATAGACGGTTCCGCTGACTTTCGCTTTGGGCGCCAGTTCCACCCGTTCCGATGCGTACACATCGCCGACCACGGTGCCGTTGAGTATTACATTGGGGACCCGGATGTCGCCTTCAACCCGCCCCTGTTCACTTAATGTGAGCGCCGATGGCCCATCCTGTTCCACAATCACGTTGCCGCAGATCAGTCCATCGACATGCAGGCCTCCGGTAAAATTCACATCGCCATGAATGGTAGTTCCGTTACCAATCACGGTGGCGATTTTCGGGGCCTTGAATTTCTTAAAACGCGCCATTTGTCATCCTCTCAATCGGCCACCCGCCAGTCGAAACTGGCCCTGATTTCAGGAAGCCTGTTACTGGTGGGCTTCAACTCCACGGTCAACCGCTCAGGATTAAAGTCTTCCGGCACCTGGAGCACTCCATCAACATCCTGAAAATGCCTGAAGCGCATTTTCAGCTTCTCAACTTTTTCCTCGGTCAACTCGCTCAGTGGCAGGGTCACCGGCTCCCCGGCCCGCTTGCCCTCCAGGCTCAGCAGAATCCAGCCGACCGCTGCACCGGAGTTCTTCAGCGCCTGACTGACGGTAAAGCGATAGCGATAACTGCCGGGCTGCTCCCCCCGGGACAGGCTGAATCCACGGACAAAGAGCCCCTCCGACTTAACTCCCGCATCTACGATTCCGCGCAACACCCGAAGTTCCCTCTCCATCTCCCGGTAACCGGACTGGCTCTTTTGAAGCGCTTCCCGCACCTGACGAATCGACTCCCGGTCTACCTGGCTGGTCCGCTCCAGCACCGCCAACTGCTCACGCAGCCGACCCCGCTCCGCCTCCAGCTGTTCAATCTGCTCCCGCTGTGCAGCCACTTGAAGTTTGAGCGGGGTGACCCGGTCCACCGTCTGGTCAAACCGGTAGTCTCCCAGCCAGGCCACCAACATCAGAGCCCCCAACACCACCAGCAGCCCGACCCAAAGAAAAAACCAACCACTGCGGGCCGGCACGATCCGGGGCGTTTTAACCCTCATCCCTGAATCACCAGGCCGGGGAGTATTGACATATTATTGGCCATCAGGAGTAACGGTTCCGTGAATAACAGCGAATTACGGCAGCAACGCAACCGCCTGCAGACCCAGGGTCTCTTCCAGGCCCAGCATAATGTTCATGTTCTGAATGGCCTGGCCGGCCGCACCCTTCACCAGGTTATCAATTACCGCCAATACCACCACGGTGTCCCCGTCCTGCGGCCGGTGGACCGCTATACGGCAGTGATTGACGCCCCTGACACTGCGCGTCTCAGGGTGAGACCCGGCCGGCAGCACATCGACAAAGGGCTCATGGCTGAAACGGGTCTCATATAGCGACTGCAGATCCGCTTCATCAGTGAGGGTTGCGTACAGAGTGGCATGGATACCCCGTATCATGGGCAACAGATGGGGCACAAAGGTCAGATCGATGGATTGATCAGCCAGCTGCGCAAGATTTTGCCGGATCTCCGGCATATGCCGGTGTCCGGGCACGCCGTATGCCTTGAAACTCTCACCCACTTCCCCCATCAGCGTGCCGACACTGGCGCCACGGCCAGCCCCGCTGACCCCTGATTTGCAGTCAGCCACCAGCCCGGAGAGCCGGACCAGACCGGACTCGATCAGCGGCAGGAAGCCCAGTGTGGCGGCGGTAGGGTAACAGCCGGGATTGGCTACCAGTCTGGCCGAACGGATCGCCTCCCGGTTGAGCTCCGGCAGACCGTATACAGCCTCGGCCACCAGCTCCGGGCAGCTGTGAGTCATACCGTACCACTGTTCCCAGAGCGGGATATCCTGGAGCCGGAAATCGGCGGCCAGATCCACCACCCGGCACCCCTGTTCCAGCAGTTGCGGGACCAGTTTCATGGCAGTGCCATTGGGGGTGGCAAAGAAGACCAGGTCACAGGCACCCAGGGTTGCCAGATCCGGCTCACTGAAGGCGATATCAAAATGGCCCCGCAGGTTCGGATAGATATCGGCAACCGGACGCCCGGCTTCGGCCCGCGATGTGATCACGGTAACCTCCACCTGGGGGTGTCCCGCCAGCAAACGCAACAGCTCGACCCCGGTGTAGCCCGTGCCGCCCACAATACCTACTTTGACCATAATTTTCGATTCCAAACTAGCGAGTATCTACCGGTTGCTCCGCCCGAGAACCGGTTATGCGAGACAGGACATGATATGCCACACGCAGATAAAAAACGTAGCTAATCATACGGCGCCGGGGGAAAAATCTAAAGATCCAAACCCGTAACGGCAGACCGGAAACAATAAAAAAGCGACCCGCGGGTCGCTTAAGCGCTACGTGACAGTTCTTTTAATTCCTTATATCCCGGGCTCATTGCCAGGGACGTCACAAACAAGGAACGGAATCACTATACAACCGGCCTTTTGTAGGGTCAATTATTGACTTGAAATTCATACTGATAGGAAAAAAACAGCGCTTAAACCGGTCCGCCGTGAGCGCAACCAGCGGAGATAACCCACGGCGTTCTAAGAGCAACGACCGGGTCGTCTGGCCCGCGGTTCGGTTTCCCGCTTGACTCCAACCCCTTCCGTTCCTCAAACTTCACTTTCACCTCCCGGCAGACACGGGAGCAGTCTGGTCAATGGTAAATAGCTGGGAACCGGAGTGGCTTCACCGCTATCCTATGGACAGACCAGAGCCAACAAGGAATTAATCAATGGAAACCATTGAACTCATCTCTCTCACATTGGGCGTGGCCTGGGCCTCGGGCATTAATCTCTATGCCGCCGTACTGGTGCTGGGATATTTCGGCATGACCGGCGATATCACCCTGCCGCCGGGATTGGAACTACTGAGCGACCCACTGGTGATGGCGGCCGCCGGTTTCATGTATATGGTGGAATTCTTCGCCGACAAGACCCCCGGCGTCGATACCGGCTGGGACGTACTGCACACCTTTATCCGTATCCCGGCCGGCGCAGTGCTGGCGGCCGGAATGGCCCAGGGACTGGAGGTGAGTCAGGCGGCAGAATTCGCCGCCCTGCTGATCGGCGGCAGTATCGCCGCCACCACCCACTTGACCAAAACCAGCAGCCGGGTACTGATCAACACCTCACCTGAACCGTTCAGCAACTGGACCGCATCCATCTCTGAGGACCTGGTGGTGATCGGGGGGCTCTGGGCGTCACTCCACTATCCCTGGCTGTTTATCGCCGGGCTGGTGATAACCCTGGGGTTGATCATCTGGCTGTTACCTAAACTCTGGCGGGCCCTGAAGCGGGTATTTCGAGCCATTGGCCGTTTTTTTGCCGGCAAGCAGCCGGACGATCCCAGCGATCCGGGCCACAGTGCCACTCGGCGGCAGGATATTCTCCGGGCACTCTACCAGGACGCCAGCAACCAACCCAAGAAACTGAACCATTAACCATTTCTGCAGCAGGTGATTAAAGATGTGGCTGAAAGCGTGGCATTTAATATTTATGGTGACCTGGTTTGCCGGAATTTTTTATCTACCCCGGCTGTTCGTCTACCATGCCATGACCGAAGATCAACCAGGCAGGGAGAGATTCCGCATCATGGAACGGAAGCTCTACTATTTCACCACCCCCTGGATGATCCTGACCCTGTTCTTCGGTTTCTGGATGCTCTATGACTACGCCTGGGCGGCCTATGGCAAAATGGGCTGGCTGCATGTCAAACTGCTGCTGATTGGCATTCTGGTGATCTACCACTTCTACTGCGGGAAACTGCTGAAAGATTTTGCCGAAGAGAAGAACACCCGCAGCCATGTCTGGTATCGCTGGTTTAACGAAATTCCCGTGTTGATACTGTTTGCTGTTGTGCTGCTGGCGTCGCTGAAGCCTTTTTAGCCAACGGGACCGCTCATCGGCCAGATCAACCAGGCCGGGAATTTACTGCATAAAAAAACCGCAGGCGTTACCGACTGCGGTTTTTGCTTCTGGTTGCGAAAAGATCAGGAGCAGCCACCACCCTGGGCTGCACTGGAGCCGCAACTGCTACAACCGCCACCCGCTGCGGGCTGCAGATTGTTGAATACAAAACTGGCATTGCCCTGACCGTGATCGACAAAATCGATCTCGACACCAACCAGATGACGCATGGTTTCGCCGTCGACAATCACATCGAACCCGGTTGCATTGAGAATATAGTCGTTGTCATTGACCTGATCAGTGAAGGTCATGCCAAAGCTGACACCGCTGCAGCCACCGGCAGTGGCATAGACGCGAATCCCCTTCACTTCCTCTTCAACCTGTCCCACCAGTTCAGCCATCTTGCCCTGTGCCGTCTCGGTCAGACTGAGCTCTTCTTTGCTCAGCAGGTTAGTGGTTGCTTCACTCATCGGCTTGTCTCCAAACAAAATCATCAGTATTGCGCGATACTATAACAAATATGCCTCTTAGATGAACCATTGAATTTCTGGTGAATTCGGACCCACCGGTGATTACAGCTGATTACGGGTGGCCAGTTCATAGAGATGGCGCTCGGCATCCAGCAGGTGTTGTCCCCAGTGATTCTGGTAGCCGCAGCACCAGTCGTCGAAGGCACGTTCCGGTTCCCGCCGATCCTCCAGCAGATGCAGGCCGTGCTTCAGCTCGCAATAGATATCGGTCAGATCATCGGCCAGACTGCCCGACATGCCCTGTTCATCCGGTGCCACGTCAAACTCCATCCAGTAGGCGTCCCGATGCCCGAGCAGACGACGCAGCCGGGCAAACCGCTCGAAACGCTCATCCAGATCCGGTGTAAAGTAAGCGGCACGCTGCGGGGGTGCCCCCAGTGCTGTGATCGCTGCGTGCAGTTGCGGCAACAGGGCATACAGTTCCCGCAACCAACCAATATCGGTCTCATCTGCTGACTCGATCAGCAGACAGTAAACTTTGGCCAATTGGGAAAGTTCATTCATTCGCTTATCCATATTTTCACCAATAGGGATATTTCAACCGACAGATTCCATTTGGCGACGGGCACCCCTAGCGCTTGATCCCGGCACCCCAGATCGGCCGGACTAGAGGTATTTGGTGATTGCTGGTTTAATTGTAGTCGATGAAACGACCGTTTCTACACATAACCCCAGCACCCGTCCCTGAGCCGGGTAGTGACTTGCTGTGACCCAGACCACTGCCAAACCTATTGTGCTCAGCATCGCCGGCCATGATCCATCCGGTGGAGCGGGTATTCAGGCCGACATTGAAACGTTGGCGGCCCTCGGCTGTCAGGCGGCCACCGCCATCACCTGCCTGACAATCCAGGACAGCCGCAATGTCCATGAATTGATTCCCCAGCCGGCGGAGCAGATCATCCGACAAGTCGAGGCGGTGCTGGCAGACTACCCCGTCCGGGTGATCAAAATCGGCCTGCTCGGTAGTGCCGGAGTGGCCGGTGCAATCGGCCAGCTCTTACTTCGTCACCCGGAGATACCGGTAATACTGGATCCCATTCTGGCGGCCGGTGGCGGTGCCGAACTGGCCAGCGAAAATCTGATGGAGGGTATGCTCCAGCAGATTGTACCGCGCGCCCTGCTGTTGACACCCAATTCCCAGGAGGTGCGTCGGCTGACGGGCCAACAGCCACTGGACGCCTGCGCCGCCACGCTGCTGTCCCAGGGCTGCGGTGCGGTACTGATCACCGGCACCCATGAGGCGGCAACCGATGTAACCAACACCCTCTATCGCCCGGACCAGCCACCCCACAGTGAGCAGTGGCCCAGACTGGCCAGCTCCTACCATGGCTCCGGCTGCACCCTTGCATCCGCAATCGCCGCGGGACTGGCCCGGGGACTGCCCCTGGATCAGGCGGTCAGTGCGGCGCAACGGTACACCTGGGAGAGCCTGGCAGCCGGCTGGAAACCGGGACGGGGACAACATATACCGGATCGCCTTCATCACAGACAGAGCGAGTAATTACCGTTGCCCAAGACAAGAGAGCTGAAGGGGCTTTATGCCATTACCCAGCCCCACCCGGCGGGATTCAATGCCCTGATGAGCCAGGTGGAGGCGGCCCTGGCGGGAGGGGTCCGGGTGGTTCAATACCGGGACAAACAACCCGGGGAGGCCCGACGCAGATCCGAAAGCGCTGCACTACTGTCGCTCTGCCATCAACATGACGCCCTGCTGATTATCAATGATGACGCCGGTCTGGCCCGCTCAATCGGTGCCGATGGTGTCCATGTCGGCAAACAGGATGGGGACACGGTGTCGGTGCGGAACCGGGTCGGCAGCGATGCCATCATCGGTGTCTCCTGCTACAACCGGTTGCCGCTGGCGGTTGCGGCCCAGAAGGCCGGTGCTGACTATGTGGCCTTCGGACGTTTTTTCCCCTCCCTGACCAAGCCTGAGGCGGTCCAGGCCGACATCAACCTGTTGACCGAAGCGAAACAGAGTCTGCAGATTCCGGTGGTTGCCATCGGTGGCATAACCCCGGAAAATGGCGCCACACTTATCCGGGCAGGCGCGGATATGCTGGCCGTTATCAATGGCATTTTCGGAGTGCCTGACATCACCAGCCGCTGCCGCCATTTCTCACAGCTATTCGAAATTTCGGAGAGACCATTCCCATGACCGCTTCACACAACCGCTTTATCCAGGCCCAGCAACATATTCCAGGCGGAGTGAACTCTCCGGTCAGAGCCTTCAAGGGAGTGGGAGGCGATCCAGTATTTATCGATCACGCCAGCGGCGCCTATATCTATGACCCGGATGGCCGGCAATACATCGACTATGTCGGCTCCTGGGGTCCCATGATCCTTGGCCACGCCCACCCGGCGGTACTGGAAGCGGTTTCCGCCGTGATTAAAAAAGGGCTCTCGTTTGGCGCCCCGACTCAGGTTGAAACCGCCATGGCGGACCGGGTGTGCGAACTGGTCCCCTCAATGGATCTGGTGCGCATGGTCAGTTCCGGTACCGAGGCGACCATGAGCGCCATCCGGCTGGCCCGTGGTTATACCGGACGTGACAAGATCGTCAAATTCGAAGGCTGTTACCACGGCCACTCCGACTCCCTGCTGGTCAAGGCCGGATCCGGCATGCTGACCCTGGGTGAACCCAGTTCACCAGGCGTCCCGGCCGCCCTGGCGCAACACACCATCACCCTCACCTACAACGATATCGACCAGGTCCGGTCCACCTTTGCCGAGATCGGTGAGCAGATCGCCTGTATTATCGTTGAACCGGTTGCCGGCAATATGAACTGCATACCGCCGCTGCCCGGCTTCCTGGAGTCGCTTCGGGAGGTGTGTGATCAGTCCGGCAGCGTATTGATCTTTGACGAGGTAATGACCGGCTTCCGGGTCGCCCTGGGCGGTGTCCAGGGACTCTACGGCATCACTCCGGACCTGACCACCCTGGGCAAAGTGATCGGTGGTGGCATGCCGGTGGGTGCGTTTGGCGGCAAACGGGAAATCATGGAGAAGATCTCCCCCCTGGGCCCGGTTTATCAGGCCGGCACCCTGTCCGGCAATCCGGTCGCCATGACCGCCGGCCTGAAGACCCTGGAACTGATCGCCCAACCCGGCTTCCACGACCGACTCACCGAACGCACGAGTGAACTGCTGACCGGTATCCGGGATGCGGCCAAGGCTGCCGGTGTTGCACTCAGCACCAACCAAGTGGGGGGCATGTTCGGACTGTTCTTTACCGAAGTGGACCAGGTGACCAATTTCGCCCAATCCATGGCCTGCAACCAGGATCAGTTCAAGGCGTTCTTCCACGCCATGCTGGAACAGGGCGTTTATCTCGCGCCTTCAGCGTTCGAGGCGGGCTTTGTCTCCGCGGCCCATACTCACGAGGACATCGAGGCCACCATCAAGGCAGCGTCAGTGGCATTCAAGAAGATTGCCTGAGCAATCCGATGTTTTAACCGGTCTGTCTGCCGGCCCGGACCGGGCAATTTGACCGGGTTGCAACACCACACCCGGCTGCGGTGGATCACTGTAGTTTCGGCGTGATTAAGGGAAGGAAACACCTGCGTACCTGTCAGCGTGGCTGAACAGGTACGCAGGGTCAGGCAGGAACGGCGTTCAGTGCATATCGTGTTTCATGCCATCCATCTTCATGTTGTCCATCTGCATTTGCAGTTTTACCACCGGCACCTTGATCGGCAGTTTACTGCCGTCATCGAACACCAGTGACATATCGATCTGTTCACCCGGCACCAGCTTCTCCTGTAAACCGATCATCATCACATGGAGTCCACCGGGTTGCAGCTTGACGCTCTCACCCGCCGGCAGATCGATCTTCTCGACCTGACGCATCCGCATCATGCCGTCAGACATGGTATGGGTATGCAACTCCACCACCTTAGCAGCCGGGCTCTCCGCGCCCTTCAGCACAATCGGGTTGGCAGAGCCGTTGGTCAGGGTCATGAAACTGGCGCTGTTTGGCTGTCCGGGGGGAACTGCGCGCACATAGGCATCGGCTACCGAGACCTGGTCAGCCGCACCGGCAAACAACGAGCCAGAAAAAATGCACAGGGCTGACAATAACATGGCTGAGCTGGCGGTTTTACGCATAGAATTTCTCCTCTTGAAAAGATCAATTATTATTGAGTGCTGCTCTGATTGCAGCCAGAATTTCGCTCGGTTGGGTACCATGGCGAATTGTTCTGAAAAGCCGGCCCTGTCGATCCACCAGATAGAGATCGGCTGAATGATCGACCACATAATCGGTTGCCGAAGTCTGCTCCACATGTCGATAAGCGGCGCCATACATGGCAGCGATCCGTTTCAACTGCTCATGACCACCCGTGATACCCAGTATACTGGGGTGGAAGTATTCACCATAACTCTTCAGGTGATCGAGGGAATCCCGCTCCGGATCCACACTGATGAACAGTGGCTGTACCTGTTTGAGTTCCTCCGGGCTGAGCTGCTCCAGCGCCATACTCAAAAATCCCAGGCTGGTAGGGCAGACATCCGGACACCAGGTATAGCCGAAGTAGATCACCAGAACCTGACCGCGCAGATAGCGGGTATCGATCTCCCCACGATAGGAATTCAGGGAGAAATCCCCACCCTTGGGCGCCTCGGCAATTCCCGGAGCAACCTTAATCGGCATCCCATGCTGATCCGCTGGCTGCCACAGCAACACGCCGATCAGCGCGCCTAACAGCAGGACAATCAGCCCACCCAACAAGCCCTTCTTCACTGACTACCTCCCGGTAATGCTACCCCGTCCTTAACCGTGATAAAGCGAAACGGCGCAACCAGGAGACCGCGAGGGGTGGTGATCAGCACTCGGGCTTCCCACTCCATCGCCACCCGAACACAGACCGGCAACATACCGGTACCCGAATACACACCATCACCTACTGAATTGAGCTTGGGGCGGTTGAACCCCATGTTCATGTCAATACCGACAAAATCCACCTCGACCTTACTCGCCTCCACATCCGCCAGGCGCACTTCCAGGTCAAGCGGTTTAACCAGGGGAATTCCGGGGGTTTTGATGGCGAAGCTGACGCTTCCACCCCCCGGCAACTGGGACAGGCAAGGGCCGGCACGCAGATCACAATCACTATCCAGTGCCGCGGTGCCCTGCACTTCGGGGTTCAGAACCGGCATCACCTTGAAAGTAGCCACGCTGGCGAGTGCCACGAATAGCAGTCCGGCGATTCCCCAGTAAAAAATTGTCGATTTCGCCACGAAACACCTCAAATGCGAACAGGGCGCAATGCTAGAGCAGATTAGACCAACTCGAAATTGATAGCTATCAATAGAGTTGCGCACACCCCACCATGCCCCCTGTGTAAGCGGCATAATTGCGTCATATCACGCAGCAGCGCGTGATATGACGCAGAATAATCCTGTCAGCATGGAGAGGCCAGTGGACCGGACCCGTGAATCAGGGCAAATCACTGCGCCTGAAATGGAGAAAGCCGAGCGTGGCACAAACCGTACCCACCAGTACCGGATAAAGCAGGGCGTAAACGATATAACCGACCTGCCCAAACAGATCCAGGATCACATAGGCGGACGGTCCCAGCAGCACCAGTTGTGGATCGAACAGCATCATGGTGGCGGTTCGGAATACCTGCATCGGATTGACCAGTGCAATGGCAACCGCCGTCTCTGCCGGCAACTGCTCCTGGATCAGAATGCCCAGCAGTATCAGATCGAGAAACAGCAACAGGGTCAACCAGACCACGAATGCCGCGCCCTGTGCCACATCCGAACTGCGGGCCAGGGTGGAGATCAGCATGCTGATACCCAGAAAGCACCAGGCCAGGGCCATCAACAATCCGGTGTAATAGATGAACAGGTCCCAGGGGACATTCACCTGCTTAATGGTGCCCCAGATTATCGCCCCCACCATGGCCAGCAGCACCGGCAGGAACACCACCAGAAAACGACCGAAGATCTTGCCCCAGAACCAGGAGGAGAGACTGATGGGCAGTGACAACAGATATTCGAATACCCCCGCTTCCCGATCCCCGGCAACTGATCGAACGGTGGTAATCAGAACAAACACCGGCAGGATCGCCATGGATATCTGAATATAGGTCAGGAGCAAACGGGACAGCCCGGTGAAACCCATAATCCGTGATTCGGCCAGACCGTAGGCAAACAACACCACCACCAGTCCGCCAAACACCAGGGTATAGACCATGAACCAGCGTGCCCGGAGGGATTCCACAATGTCAGCGAAGGCGGTCAACCAAAGGTGTTTCATGCGCCAACTCCCCCGGTGACGTCCTGACCATCGGCCTCAGGCCGTGAAAATTGTAAAGCTTGCCGATTATTCATTGTTGGGTCTCACCCGAATTATGATTATGGAAATCAACACGATCCGACTGACGATCGCTCTGCCGCTCCTGGAGACGCTTCAACAGGTCCAGCCCGTGCAGATTAAAGCGCTTCTCGACAACGAAAATATGCTCCTTCGCCTGCTCATAATTGAGACTGCCTTCAGCGGCCTCCTGCTGAGCACCCAGGCCATACTCCATTGGCGTTAAATCACCCTTGATATAGAACGCCTCCCTGGCATTCAACCAGCCGCCTCCATGGCGGTCTGTCACCCAGATCTGGGTTTTGGGGTCATCCTTCCAGGGCTTGTCCTCCAGCCAGATCACCGCACAGCCGATATCGTCAAACTTCATCACCTTGGAGCGTTTCTTGTTCGCAGGATAATAACGGATCTGGGCTGAATGGTTTCGATCACTCAGCACCATCCGACACCGCTCACAGGTCTCCCGGTCCCACTTGACATCGTCCGGACCGGTACCCGGATCTACACTGCAACCAGTCAGCAACGACAGCGCCAGCCCGAACAGGAGCCAGCCAAGACGTTTAGTCATTCAGCACCGCCTCGTGGTCTTGCCGGGCCTCCGCCTCGCGCATATCGATCCCCGCCAGCAGCGCCGCGTAGCGGGACAGCACGCCGAGGAAGCGCAACCGGTCCGGTCCGGCGACAAAGCCATTCCACTCCCGGCCATCGTCCGAACCGGTGAAACCCCACTCCTGAATCGCCTTGGCAAACGGCGCCTCCGGACGGATCAGCCGCACCCGGCAACTGAGCCGACTGGAGAGTTCCACCAGATCGGCGACCCGATCATCCAGCACCACCTGTCCCTGATCCAGTTCAATTACCCGGTTCACCAGGGTCGCCACCTCATCCAGCCGATGGCTGGATATGATCATGGCCGCCTCATCCTTCTTCTCCGCAAGCAGACCAAAAAAGATGTGACGCGCCTCCGGGTCCAGATTCGCCGCCGGTTCATCCATCACCAACAGTTCACTATCCCGCCCCAGGGCGATGGCAATCAACAGTTTCTGCTTCTGTCCGCCGGAGAGTTTGACAAACGGCTGGTATTTGAACTGATCCGTATCCAGCCCCAGGCGAACCGCCACATCGGCCATACGTTGCGGATGGGAGTCACAAACACTGGCGGCAAAACGAATCAACTGTCCCACCGGCATTTTCAGCGGCGGGGGCAACTGGGGTACGAAGCCGACCTTGGAGAGCACCGCACGGCGATTTTCCCGTGGCGTCAGGGAATCAACCATCACCGAGCCTTCGCAGGTATACTCGCCCAGCAGACAGCGGATCAGGGTAGTTTTACCCGCCCCATTGGAACCGACCAGGGCAACCCGATGGCCACGCTCAATAGTCAGATTAACGCCCTTCAGTACTTCATTACGGCGGAATTTTTTTACAACGTTCTGAAACTCAATCATTCATGAACCTGATATCTGAATCCAATGCCACCGAGGCACAAAAACCGCATCTGGCGTCAACCGGCAACGGCCAGCATATACCCCTTTATAGATGTTTTCCGAGGCCCTTGATATCGAAACGAAGCGAATTGGTTGGGCAGACGTCCACACACATGCCACAACGGGTACAGTCAGCACTCACATCGACTTCGGTATGGACAGCTTTGCCTTTTACCGTCATATCAAGCACATGTGGAACCAGGCAAACCTTTCGACAGTCCCCCTCGTGATGACAATCCTTCAGCACGAATTTAACCCGCACTGGCGATAACGTCCCGACCACACCATAGGTGATGCCGATCGGACAGACGTAACGGCACCAGGCGCGCCGGGAGTAAAACACTTCAAACAGCAACACCAGCCCCACCCAGATCAGGGCCATCCCCGGTCCATAGATCAGTGCCCGGCTCACGATACCTGTAACTGATATGGTTTCGAATACCGTATAGCCGGTCACCAGGGCCAGCAGCGCAAATATGACGTAGAACAGCGAACGCACTTTGCGGTTAAACGAGTGATCCTTGACCCATCCTTTACCGGCAAGATAGAGGTGCAGCTTTTCTGCCCACTCGGACAACAGATGGTAAGGACAGACCCAGGAGCAGAAAGTACGTCCACCGAGCAACAACCACAGCACGAAGACCGTGGCGGTACCGATTACCAGGTTCAACACCATATGTTTGAACGCCAGGGTGACCTGCAGGGCCGAGTTCAGGTCCGCCATATGGAAACCCATGAATCTCGACGCTGTCAGTGCACCTTCCAGTAACTGGATGTCAAAGTAGTAGGAGACCACAAACAGCAGATTCACCACCAACAGCGTGGCCCAGCGCCGGTTACGCCACTTTTTTGAATCCGCAGTATGGGCCTCGCGGGCCACCTCGAAGGAGTATTTGTCAAACGGGTTCTGCTTTTTGTACAGATGCACCGCCTTCGCTTCCGGCGAAATGTCCGATTTGTCCGGACGCCGGGGTTCACTGCCAAACAGTTGGCGAAATGATTCGATGATATAACTCATGAGACACCCCGCATGTGATCCACATCCTGCTTGATATCGATAACAATTGCCGGGGGCTCAGGCGGGCAGATCATTTCACACACCCCACAACCCACACAGCCATCCAGGATCACCGGCTTCATCCGTTTGACACCACCCTCTTCATCACCAAAGGCTTCAAAAGCGATGGCATGCTTGGGCGGACACTCGTTACCCTGAATCTGGGCCACCCGATCCTTGTTCTGCTCCCGTTCATCGGCCGCCGCTGCACACTGGGCAATGCGGATTTCGATCGGGCACTGGCGCATACAGAGATCACACAGTTCAAGATCATAGGGGTAATCGGCGACCGGTATGGGATTCCACCGATCCACATCGTCATAGCGCAATATCCCCTCAAAATCGGGACCTCGCGCCTGGCCTTTGAACCCCTTACCCTGAATCGCCAGGCACTTGCGCGGATTATCCAATCGGGCAAATCCCATGCGCGCGTCCGCCGGATAGTCCAGATCGTGTGTCAACGCACCGGTGGGACAGGCAAGCACACACTGCAAACCGTCACAGGAGAAGTCGCAGGCCTGCTCCCGGGCATCGATAAAGGGCACACCAACACCCGCCCCCTTATCCAGGTCAGCCAGATTGATGGCATTGACCGGGCAGACCTGTACACACTGACCACATTTGATACAGGAAGAGAGGAACTCTGTTTCGTCCAGGGGTGTCTTGAGGGCACCAGGGGGCCGTAACGCCAGGCTCTTGCCCTGAACGGCCGGCAGCAGCCCGACCAGGGATACCCCCATCACACCGACGGCCAGAGCCGACGTGCGTAGAAATTCACGGCGGTTCTGTTCAACCTGCTTGGCGCTCAGCCTCCGCTTCACAGGCTTGTTTGGTTTTTTCTGCTCACTCATTAGGCGCTGCCTCCGCAGACATCAGCGGTTTTTCATCGCGTAAAATCATATCGGGATCGGTAAAGGGCGCGAGTCGCTCCAGAAAATCGAGCACTTCCAACACCGGAGATCCTTTGAAAAACTGCGCATAGGGGACATCCATCCAGATTCGATCCGCATAACTGTACAGCTCGTAAGGCCGATCCCCGATCCCATCCAGATCCTGATCGAATCCCTCGTAGTCATCCCAGTAGTTACTGCTCCAGGTATTCCGGTTGGCGGTTTTTCCACCCGCCACCATCACCTGGGTGATATTGCCTTTAAAACGGTTGTTCTCCAGGATATTGCCTTGCCAGTCATTCAGAAACTGTATGCCGATTCCACTGAAGGCGATGACATTACCAGTCAGTCGATTGGTGGCATCCGGATCATAAGGCGACACATCCAGGTAGATACCGATAGCGCAATAGAGAATCTGGTTATTGTGCACATCCACATCGGATGTCTCTTTAAATCCGATCCCCATTCCAGTGGCACCTATGGCGTGGGCGATGTAGTTATCCCGCACTTCGACACTGTCACTGTACATCAGGAAAATGCCCACCTGATTGTCTTCATAGTGGTTTTCCAGGACTTCATTGTGCTGGGAATACATGAAGTGGAGTGAATAGCGGCCGCCCCGGGAGTCGTTACGGGCGATCAGGTTATCTTTCGAATACCAGACCACCATGTCCCGGGAATCACGAATGACATTGTCGATAATCTTGTTGTTAAAGCTGTACCAGAGCCTGACCGAGTCACCCCGTACGCCGATATCCACCGGCTTGGAGGAGATCCGGTTGCGGCGAATAATATTGTTCTCCGCTTGACCGAGATCGATCCC
The DNA here is from genome assembly GCF_001007875.1 of Sedimenticola thiotaurini. NCBI lineage: Bacteria > Pseudomonadati > Pseudomonadota > Gammaproteobacteria > Chromatiales > Sedimenticolaceae > Sedimenticola > Sedimenticola thiotaurini. Next base: position 2,445,495 of record NZ_CP011412.1, read on the forward strand.
AAACAGGGTATTATCGATGACATTGTCCTTGATGACGTTGAAACTGCCCCGCACCTGGACACCTGAATCGATGTCATTATGGGAGCTACCCGAATTGGTCAGGCGTAAACCCTTCAGGGTAACGCCATCAGCATCCAGGTAGATGACCGAGCCCTTGCCGCCGGCATCAATCACCACTTTACCCTGACCATCGATCACCAGCGATTTCTCGATACTGACCGGTCCCGCGTAGGTACCTGGCGGTGGAACGATAATGTCATTCTCTTTGGCTGCGTCGACCAGCTCCTGGAATGACGGATACTCCTCTGCCCATAACAGCGTCGGCAGCAGCATGAGTAAAACTATGGCAAAACGTAACGTACGCATGGATTCCTGTTTAGCAATGCACGGGCAAAGGCCCTACCACTCTCACCAGATTCACACCCATCCATTCAACTGCGGAATCTTCCCTCCGTGCCCCATCAGCGGGTACACGGAGAGGTACGTGCTGGCGACTAATTCTCCTTGAACTGTTTTTTGCGTATTAGGGCTGCGACCGCCAGTACCGGGGAGAGGACCAGCATGAGGAAGAAGCCGGTATACGGATAGGAGTGGGTGGCAAACTGGGCCACTTTACCATCACCAAACACTGTCGGCATAAAGGGTTTCACCGCGAAGGCACCCATGGCATTCAGGGTATGGCCGTACCACCAGAGCCAGGCGGCATAATCGATAATAAAGAACAGCGGCAGTGCCATCGGAACCAGCACCAGCAACCAGTAGAGAATGCCTCCGTTCTTGCGTGCGCCAAACAGCAGGAGCAGCATCGCACCCGCCAGGCCGGCAATCACAACATGGATGGCGATCTTCAGATTGGCCACCATCGGCACGATCTCTTCCGGGTTATTGAAGTAGCGGCCCAGGCTCTTGCCATAGTGCCAGGTCATCACCTGGAAATTACTGCCGTTCCAGGGCTCGCTGACCCGGCCCTGCTCAAAATCTTTTTCATACGTCTGCTTCAGTTGCTGGATCATACGCAATTTGTGTGAATCCGCGCCAGCAGCAGAAGCCCCATCTGTTTTCGCCTCTTTATCCGACGGCAGTTCCACAACCACGCCAGACTCTTCCAGTGACTCCTTGAGCGCTCCCACAATGCCACCGATTACAATCTCAGAATCATCCTCTTCCGACGCATCGGCGGCCTCCTGGTCCATCGAGGTAACCATCGCCTCCACGTAACCGGCATTCTGAAGCCGGAAACCGTCATCCCCATAAATAGTGAGGTACATCCAGATAAACAGCCCGGCAAAACCGACGCCCATGATGGCGACACGGACTTTTGGCTTGGTGCAGACAAACCCGACCACCATAATGCCCATAAAGACCATCAGAAACTGGCCGAGTCCCCGTTCGACCGGGCCACCGGCGGCAATCGGATACATACCCACATAGTGGTTAATGGTATCCATTTCATGTACGCAATCGAGCGCGATGTCCTCATGGATCTCCGCTTTCTCCACCTTCTGACAGCCATTAAAAACGCCATTCATATGAAAATGAATACGCACTCCGTCAGGGAATGCCTCTTCCGGATAGTTGGGCGCAGTCAGGGAGACCCACCAGATCGGCGAGTAAAAAATCACAGCCAATAACCCCAGTGCGACCAGCCCCAGGGCGGCCACAATGAGAGTCTGCTTTTTACGGGTTACTGCATTCATGATAAGAGACGCTTCAGGTGTTGAGTAAAGGAGGGGAAGTCCACCCGGTTGCACAACTCCATGAAACAGTAGTCATGCAACCGGAGGAAATTGAACAGCTAGTCGAAATCCGGGTTGGTCCAGTCGGCAGAAGGCGCCAGATCTTTCGGATCCACAGGAATCCGGGATACGTAGTTGACTACCATCGCCATATCCTTGTCGGTGAAGTTTTTGATCTGCTCCACCATGTCCGGATTGGCATTACGGCGTTTACCGTCCCTGATCCACTCGAACTGACGCAGCATATAGGCGTAATGCTGCCCTTCGATGCGGGGATAGAACTTCTCCCGGTCGCCCTGACCGTGATCGCCATGACACTGCACGCAGTTGTCCTCATACAGCTTCTTGCCCTGCTCGAATTCGGGCGTACCCTCGGCCCACTCGCCTTTGCCGTTTTCCGGGTTCATGGGCAGCTTTTCGATATAGGCGGTCACATCCGCCAGCGCCTGCTCATCACCGATCGATTCCGGCAGAGCAAACGGGTACATGGTCGGGTTGTCGCGGTTAAGCGCACGGATATCAGCCAACTGTTTGATCAGTACCGGCCGGTGCTGGCCAGCTAATTGCGGGAAGGTACCGTCGGTGAATCCCCAGCCTTCCGGCATGTGACAGGCAGAACAGACCTCGTAAACATCCAGGCCATTCTCCAGGTCCGGCTCAAGGTGCATCGCCGCATCCGTTTCGCCTGAAGTGGTGTCCTTGGCCCATTCAGAGGTATCCGCCGCGTTGACGTTCGCACTTAGACTGATCGCCACGGCAGCGGCCAGACTGGTAAATACAGGTTTTACACTCATCTCTTGATCTCCTGGTTGCCCGACTTGAACTCAGGCAAGTACAGCGTTGTTTTGGTAACCGCTTTGCAACGGTTTTGAATCTGATCGATTGGACTGCAAATCGACAAATAGTGAAGTCCGATAGGGACGAGCATCAGGTTGACACAGGGTTCATAAGTACTCATTGATACAGGTCAACCCCATCACCATGGAATTTATCGGGAAATCACCCCTGACCACTTCCAACAGTTGATGCAAAGTGTCCCACATTCACCCGCATTACCGCATTGCGAAGTATCAATATTCCGGGGCAAAATCCCGATGAAATGGCTACTGCTCCGCCAGCCAATCAGCCAAAACACGCATTTCCTCTTCATTCACCAGACCCATCACGCCCTTCATGGCAGCAGTCTGTCCATTATTCCGGACACCGGACTTGATATCCTTCATCTGGTTGAACATATAGTCGGCATTCTGCCCGGCCAGGGAGGGATAAAACGGCATAAGCGGGGTTTTGGCATCCTTACCATGACAAGACCAGCAGGTCTTGGATTTGTACAGCGCAGCCCCGTCAGCGGCGACCACGCTCGCACTGATCATCATCGAACTCACTACGGTCAAGGCAACAACAACACTTCTCATTTTGCTCATAACAACTACCTCACTACATAAAAGGTTTTGGAGCATGTATTAAAAGGAGAGAGGTTCTAACAAGAACCCCTCCCCTTCCTTTGGTCAATTACCTTTCGGTGTTGGCAGGTTGATTACTTCGCGTCAACCTTCACCGCACCGTGTTGCTCAAGGTAGGTCTTAGCTCGCAGACCCATGTCAGCAGTCTTCACCTGATACTGCCACCACTGACCTGCCCAGAGTGTAGCATTCTGGTAGTCACCTTTGGCAGCAAAATCATCAGCTTTCTTCTTCGCTTCACCCGCAAAGCCAAGCTGCTCAGTGGCGTCCTCGACCAGTGCCACAACCGGCGGGAAGTCCTTGTAGTTGTGACTGGTGATAAAGGCAACCACTGAATCGATCACCGCCTGGGTCTCCAGGTTGGTCTTGACCTGCTTCTCGAAGTCAGCCTTGGTGTACTGTTCGCCTTCTGCTATAGCATCGTCTTTGGTCTTGTAACCTTTCGGTTTGACCAGCAGGTAACCCTGCATCTCCAGATGGAGTGCGGAACAGAACTCGGTGCAGTAGTAGGGATAGACGCCCGCTTTATCCGCTGTAAAGGTGTAGGACGCTGTCTTACCCGGTTCGATCGAGAGATTCACACTCTGACCATAGAGCGCGAAGCCGTGTGTCTCATCCTCTGCCCGCTCAAGGTTGGTAAGATGCAGTGACACGGTATCACCCTCTTCCACCTCGATGATCTCGGGAGTGATGTGTGAACGGATCACCGTGCCATAGACATGAGTCACACCATCCACTTTCTCCACTTTCTCACGACCGGCACGGGTCCGGTAGATAGACCTGGAGTCTGTACGGCTATTCCAACCGGATTTATAACGTACAGCCGGTTTCAGCTTGTCGGCTTTGATAGCAACCGCATAGTGGGGTTCGCCCAGTGGCAGCGGCATATCGTAGATCAACTGCATCTTCTCGCCGCTGATATCGATCAACTGGTGGTTCTGCGGATGCAGCGGACCCACCGGATTGAAGCGATCAATGGCCAGTTTGTTCAGGGACACCAGATACTTGCCATCCGGCGATACGGTGTCACCTTCCATCGACATCAAGTGACCAACGTTATAGTGAATATGCACCTGATCCAGCACCTTGCCTTCGCAGTAGTCCCACTTGGTGATCTGGGAATCCACGTAAGCAGATGTATAAACGACACACTCTTTCGAGTCATACTGGTTGTGCAGCGGACCGAGTCCCACCGCCACCTGGGTATGCAGTGCATCTTTCAGAGCGATAATGGGAATACCGTAGGGATCTTTTCCCTCGAACTTCTTATCGGCAATGGCTTTCTGGATTTTTTCCCAGCTGTAAACCCAGGCATGGCTGTCCAGTTTACCGGCGATGATAATGCGATTACCGGCCGGGTTGACGTCCACACCATGGGGGCTCTTGGGCTCAGGCACCAGGTAGAGCAGTTCTTCCTTGATCGCCTGGGCCATGGGAATCATGTAGGAGCCGTTAACCTTCTCGACCTTACCGGCAGCAACCAGTTCAGCCGCTTTCTTCCAGTTGGTGATATGCAGGAAGTCGGTATCTTTCTGGGAGCAGCCAGCCTCGAAAGGCGGACGCCCTTTTTCAATACCACCCACATAACGTTCGGAACAGAACGAGTTGGTGAAGCCCCACCCATAAGAGGGTCCCTTACCGGCATCGGACAAATCCTGACTGTAAGGCGGCAACTCGAAGGTGAATGATTCGTCGGGCTTGATCCGCCCCTCTTCCATGTTGAACTTCCAGTAAGTGACACCACCACGATAGGTATCGTTGAAGTCGGACAGCGGTACGAAATCACTACTGAAGGGTGCGGGATACTGGGCCGCCTCCATCACGTACTCGCTATTGGGGGTGACAAAGGCACCGCCATGGGAGGACTTGAAGAAGGGGTTGACCACAATCTGTTTGGTTTCGAAGTCGTGCAGATCAATCACGGCCAGACGTGGATTGGCCTTGTCGTTGATGATCAGGAACTTACCATTGTAATCACCGTCGGTTTCGGTCAACGCCGGGTGATGGGTATCACCAAAGGTGATGTCCTGGCCCTGAATACGCCCCTGCTTCAGCACCTCTTTTGACTCATCGTCATAGCCGTAGCCCTGCCAGGGCTCAGGGGTGAATACACCAATGTATTTGAGGATACGCATGGACGGAATACCGTACACGATAATCTGACCACTCTGTCCGCCGGAAGCGAAAACGAGGTACTCGTCACGACCGCCTGTGGGAGTGTAGGTCTTGGCGGCCGCCAGCAGATCTTTCTGCGTAAGGCCGCGAGCTTTCATGACATCTTCGAGCGACGCCTGGGAAAATGCACTTGACGTTGCGCCCAGCCCCATTGTCAGGCCTAGCATCAGCGACAATGCTCGCTTCTTGTTCACTTTCATGAGACACGTCTCCGTTTAAGAACTTTTTTTGCGCCAGCGGCGCTATTTTTTAAATCGCAGAGGCATCGTGCGCCGAAGCAGAGGGGGTATCATTGACTTTGATCAATCGAACAGGGGATATCCCGAAATTAGTAGGTTATATGACACATTTATTTATAAACACCTTGATTAATATCAGAAAACAACCCTACTGTGAGTAGTTGAATCAACTACAGCCTCGCATCGATTGCCGATACTCCGGTGGCGATTCATCCAGTGATAAACAACACTGTTCGGGGAAAGACCGTCCGCGGTAGAAAAATTTCTGCGGAGCAAAAAAAACGCCGGTGATAACCGGCGTTTTAACTTAACCACAGGTCAAGTTTAGATGCATCAGATCACTGAGCGGCCAACCACTCCGCAATCGCCTGCAGCTCTTCATCGGTGACTGACGCCACGATGGCCTTCATGGCAGCGGTCTGGCCGTTGTTACGGGCACCGCTTTTGATATCTTTCATCTGGTTCAATGCATACTGCGCATTCTGACCGCCCAGTTTGGGATAAATCGGCATAATGGGGGTATTGGCATCGGCACCATGACAGGCGGCACAACCCTTGGAAGCATAGAGTGCAGCACCATCAGCGGCGGAAGCGTTACCAACGAGACCCAGTGAGAGCAGGGCAGCGCCTGCGAGCGTAGCAATGGTTTTCATCTGTACATTACCTTCTTATAGTTGAACATGACTGCCCCGTCATCGTTACCACGAATCAAAGAGCCGTGTAAGAAATGGCCGTCCATAATAACATTCTTCCAGGGGCGTCTACACATATTTTTTTCAAGGTTATTTTGAACATTTTTTTAACCGTGATCCAACCCGCAAAAAAACGCCCGGGATGCCGGGACACCCGTGGAGAACCTGGCCATCAGCACCACTTCAGACAAGCTGCAGCTGCAAAGATTCCTGGCGCGGCAAAAGCGCCAGCCAAGGCCACGCGGCCAACCCATGTGAAACGGCACGACAAGATTAGAAAAGCGTCCTTGATGGGCGTATCCTTCCGCCCTCAAAACCCATAGGCACAGCAAAATTATGGCAGAGCAGCAATTCATACCCGGACAACGGTGGATCAGCGATACGGAGCCGGAATTGGGCCTGGGCATCGTCAAGCAGACGTCAGGCCGCACACTGACCCTCCAGTTCAGCGCCGCAGACGAAGCAAGAACCTATGCCGCTGATAACGCCCCCCTGACCCGGGTAAAGTTTCAGGTTGGGGACCGCATCGATTCAGATCAGGGCTGGAGCCTGACAGTTGATGGGATAGATGAATCACAGGGCCTGTTGACTTACCGGGGCACCCGTTCAGACGGCGTCACGGACCAGCTTGCCGAAGCGTCCATCAGCCCCTTCATGCAATTCAACCGGCCACAGGCCCGGCTCTTCACCGGCCAGATAGATGAAAACATCTGGTTTGAATTGCGTGACGCCACCCTGAAGCAGCAACAGCGCCTGAAACAGTCCGACCTGATCGGACTGGGTGGCGCCCGTACCGAACTGCTGCCCCATCAGCTCTATATTGCCCACGAGGCGAGCCGCCGGCTCGCCCCCCGGGTGCTGCTGGCGGACGAAGTGGGACTGGGAAAAACCATCGAAGCCTGCCTGATCCTGCACGCCCAACTACTTACGGAACGGGCCCATCGCGCCCTGATCGTGGTGCCGCCGCCACTGCTGCACCAGTGGCTGGTTGAACTGCTGCGCCGCTTCAATCTGCGTTTCAGCCTGTTTGACGAAGATCGTTGCCAGGAGCTGGAGTCATCCAATGCCGGGGACAACCCCTTCCTGGCTGAACAGTTGGTACTTTGCGGCCTCGACCTGTTTACCGACTCACCCGAGCGACTGGAACAGGCACGCCAGGGCGAATGGGACATTTTGATTGTGGATGAGGCCCACCACCTGGAGTGGCACGAGGACAACCCCAGTCCGGCCTACCAGGCCATCGAATCCCTGGCCGACGCCATCCCCGGCGTGCTGCTGCTGACCGCAACGCCCGAACAGCTCGGCCAGGACGGTCACTTTGCCCGTTTGCGGTTGCTCGACCCGGATCGTTATCCCAGCCTGGCCCAGTTCCGGCAGGAGCAGGGCCATTACCAATCCATTGCTGATACGGTGGGACACCTGATCTCGGACCAGCTGCTTTCGGAACAGGAAGAGGAGCTGCTGCGCACCACCTTGGGAGAGACAGAGGCAACCCTGCTGCTCAGGGAAATGCAGGACGCCGCAGCCGCCCCGGCACTGCGCCAACAGGCTCGCGACCGATTGGTTGAACTGTTGTTGGATCGGCACGGCACCGGGCGCGGCATGTTCCGTAATACCCGGGAGCGGATCAAGGGCTTTGCGCCACGAACCTTCCACAGCTATCCGCTGGACCTGCCGGACTGCTATCGCAGTGACCAACAGACCGCCCTGCCCGGTTTCCGGCGTCTGCAACCGGAACGCAGTCTGAAAAGCCGTCCCGGACAGGAGTGGTGGCGCTGCGACCCCCGGGTCGACTGGTTGATCGGCCTGCTGAAACAGTACCGACAGGAAAAACTGCTGCTGATCTGCGCCCACGCCGCCACCGCCAGCGGACTGGAGCAGGCGCTGCGCACCCGGGAAGGCATGCATGCCGCCCTGTTTCACGAGCGCATGAGTATCATTGAACGGGATCGGGCAGCCGCCTGGTTTGCCGACCAGGAACAGGGCTGCCAGTTGCTGCTCTGCTCGGAAATCGGTAGCGAAGGGCGCAACTTCCAGTTCGCCCATCACCTGATTCTGTTCGACCTGCCTGATAACCCGGACCTGCTGGAGCAGCGTATCGGCCGCCTGGACCGTATCGGCCAGAAGCACCCGATCGAACTGCATGCACCCTACTTCCGAGACAGCGCCCAGGAGGTGTGGCTGCGCTGGTACCACGAGGGACTGAACGCCTTTGTACACACCTGCCCGGCGGGCCAGCAGATCCTGGAACAGGTGCAGCCCACCCTGCAACGGCTCTGTGCCACCTATCCCGATGACCCATCCGGCCTGGATGAACTGCTGACCCGGACCCGGCAACTGCATGCAGCGATCAGCGAGACCCTCCAACAGGGCCGCGACCACCTGCTGGAGATGAACTCCTGTCGTGAACAGACGGCCAACCAACTGGTGGCACAGCTCCGTGAACTTGACCAGACATCGGGTCTGGCCACCTACATGGAGCAACTCTTCGGTGCCTATGGCGTGGAGAGCGAGCCTCACTCCAGCCACAGCCTGGTGATCCGGCCGGGCCAGCAGACCCTGACTGAGCAGTTTCCCCATCTTCCGGCGGAGGGCGCCACCCTCACCTATGAGCGGGATACCGCCCTGGCCCACGAAGACTGGCTGTTTCTGACCTGGGAACACCCCATGGTGCGGGACGCCATGGACATGCTACTGGAGAGTGGCCGCGGGAACTGCTGCGCCATGGGTGCCGGCCATCCGGCCATCCCGTCCGGGACACTGGCGTTGGAGATGCTTTTTGTACTGGAGTGCCCCGCCCCCGGTATCCTGCAGGCCGGTCGATTTCTGCCGCCGACACGGCTACGGACCGTGATTGACCAACGCTTGGAGGAACGGGACAAGCTGATCGATCCGGATGAGCTGAAATCCAGGCTCCAGCCGCTGCCGAAACCGGTCATACAGAAGATTGTCACTCCGCTACGACGGCCGATCGAGGCGATGATCGCACAGGGCGAGCAGCAGATCGCCAACCGCATCCGTCCACTGCTGCAGCACGGGATGACCGCCATGAACGAATACTACTCGGCAGAAGTCGACCGGCGTAAGGCCTTGAGTCGGGTCAATCCCTACGTGCGGCAGGCGGATATCGATCTGCTGGTCCGCCACCAGCGGGCCCTGAACCATCACCTGGAATCATCCCGCGTGCGCCTGGACGCCATCCGGCTGTTGGTGGGACTCTGAGCCGGCGGACTGCCCGCCATCGGCAAACCGGTGGTGGTTGTACCCCGGCGATCCTGACCGGTCAGCCGTTGGGCAGGGAAATCCCGGTCAGTTTCTTATAAAGGGAGACCGCATAGGAGTCGGTCATGCCGGCGACAAAATCGGTCAGCCGCAGCAGGCGGCTGTAGACACTGGATGACGGCACCCGACCCGGCCCGATAAACTGCTCCGGGATCAATCGGGAGATCATGCGGCTTTTCGCCGACGCCTGCTCACCCTGGTCGGCCAGGTCATCCAGCACCATGATGAAGCGCTCCAGCAGGTCGTTGATTACCTGAAATCCGGCCGCCTGAATCTCCACCACTTCGGTGGCCTGGTAGATGCGCGCCTTGGCCACTTCGATCAACCGGTCCATCGCGGCACGCTGGGGAAACTGGTTCAACAGCGGCTCATCAAACCGGCCGGCCAGGATCTCCTGCTCGTTATCCAGGAAACAGTCCATCGCCTGACTGATCGCCTCATTGATCACCTTGGCCCGGAGAAACTCCACCCGGCCCTTGTTATCACCGATACTCTGCATGCGCAGCCGCTGCTTGTCCGGCTCCCGCAGAATATCCAGATAGAGTTCCATCACCTCGTCAAAAGTGAAATAGCCGAGACGGAAACCGTCCTCGATATCGATTACCCGATAGCTGATATCGTCCGCCGCCTCCACCAGAAACGCCAACGGGTGACGACACCAGACAGCCCGGGAACCGTCCCGCCTGATCAGGCCGACCCGCTCCGCCACCGCTTCGAATGCCGCCCGATCCTCCACAAAAAAGCCCTGCTTCTTGGCGCTGACACCAGGATAGCGACCACCACCCAGACAGGATTCCCGGGGATACTTGGTGAAGGCCGCCAGCGTGGCGCAAGTGAGTTGCAGTCCGCCGGGATTATCGGGGTTCTGCAGCCGGGTCAGAATTCTGAAGCCCTGGGCATTACCCTCGAAACTGGTGAAATCCTCCCGCTCGCTATCCTGCAGCAGGGCGACCCGGCGCTGACCATAGGGGGCATCATTGGCCCAACTGCGGAACGCATCTTCCCCGGAATGCCCGAAGGGTGGATTGCCGATGTCGTGGGCCAGACAGGCGGCCGCACAGATATCACCAAAATCGGACGCCTGGTAGTCATCCAGCCCCCGGCGTGCAATAACCTGCGCCCCCACCTGGGTACCGATGGAACGACCGATACTGGAAGCCTCCAGGCTATGGGTCAGGCGGGTGCGGATATAGTCGACCCGCGACAACGGGAACACCTGGGTCTTGTCCTGCATACGGCGGAATGCCGAGGAGAAGACAATCCGGTCGAAGTCACGCTGAAAATCGGTTCGGGCCTCGGTCCCGCCCGGAACCTGATCGCTACCGAGTCGGCAGCGGGAGAGCAGTTGATTCCAGTGCATGGTCATATGTACCTCAACCGGTCGGGACAGATAGTGACAGAGAGCCAGGGGCAGATTGATATATCCTATCAGAACCGGCTCGTTTTATAATAGAAAACGGTTAAATTGCAGCGGCTTAGCAGGCCATACTTGCCTGATTAACCCAAACTGAGTAGGCTTGTCGCCCTCGACACCTTTTCAACTCAAAGGCCAGGAAAATCAGATGATCGTCCCAAGTTACGAAGAAGCCCGTTTCAACATGGTTGAACAGCAAGTGCGCCCATGGGAAGTACTCGACGCCACGGTACTGGAGCTGATTGGCAATCTGCCCCGGGAACACTTTGTACCTGACAACTACAAGGGGCTGGCCTATGCGGATATCGAAATACCCCTGGGCGATGGTCAGAAGATGATGTTTCCCCGGGTTGAGGGGCGAATCCTGCAGGCCCTGGATATCCAGCCCACTGACAATATCCTGGAAGTGGGCACCGGCAGCGGTTATCTGACCGCTTGCCTGGCCAAGCTGGGCAACAAGGTTGTTAGCGAGGAGATCAACCCGGTCTTCACCGAACAGGCCAGACAACGGCTGGCGGAACTGCAGATCAACAATGTTGAGCTGCGCACCGTGGACAGCCTGGGCGACGCAGCGGAGAGTGGCCGCTTCGATGCCATCGCCATCACCGGCTCCCTGCCGGAAATGCCCGAATCGTTCAAGCAGCGGCTGAATATCGGCGGACGCCTGTTTGTGGTGATTGGTCAGAGCCCGGCCATGAGCGCCATGCTGGTGACCCGCACCGGTGAGAATGAGTGGCAGAGTGAAGCGCTGTTCGAGACCGATATCACGCCACTGACCAATGCGCCGGTGGTTCGCAAGTTCGAGTTCTAGGGCGATCCTGTCGCACCATTACTCCGGTTACTTCTGGGTATAAACCCGACCGCAGAGGTTTTTGAGAGATAAAAAAAGGGCGTCCTGTCAGGGACGCCCTTTTTTGCTGCTTATCGTACTACTGGTCTGAATCACCAATCAGGATATATTCCCGATTGGCCGCGATGGTCTTTTCACCAATCCCCTTGACCCTGACCAGCTCATCGGCACTTTTGAAAGCACCATGCTGGGTCCGATAATCCACAATAGCCTGGGCTTTCGCATTGCCAATCCCTTTCAGTTCAGTGGCGATCTGCTCCGCCGATGCCGTGTTGATATTCACCGGCCCGGCAAAGCCAACCGTGGACGCCAGCAGCAGGGCAGTTGCAACGATAAATTGACAGCATTTCATCATATACACTCCTTGTATAAACCACCTTTTCAGAGAACAGACATCCTAGTCTTTTAATGCTTATTTTTCTTCGGGATTTTCCATAATCATAGAGTAGGAATTTTCCTAATCCCCAGTCCGTCATTCTTCACAGCAGCAATCACCGCTTGTCGAGATAACCCCGGATGATTTCAAACAGCCGGTCCAGCGCCCCCCGGTTGGCTTCAACCACCCGTAATCCATGCTCGCCATAACGCGCCCGCAAACTGGCATCGGAGAGCCATTCGGTAACCACCGTCGCCAATGCCCGGGCACTACTCACCTCCCGCGCCGCCCCTTCGGCCAACAGCATGCGGCTGATCATGGCAAAATTGAACATGTGGGGACCAAACACCACTGGCAGGCCAAGCGCCGCCGGCTCCAGGACGTTATGGCCACCGGTGGGCACCAGGCTACCACCCACAAAGGCCACATCCGCCGCCGCCAGGAACAGAGTCAGTTCCCCCATGGTATCGCCCAGCATCACCTGGGTATCGGGTCTGCAGAGTTGGCCGGTGGATCGCCGCACCAGGGTAAACCCCTCGCGCTGACACAACTGGGCCACCCTGTCGAATCGCTCCGGGTGACGGGGCACCAACACCAGCAATGCTTCAGGCAAGGTTCGCAGCACTTGACGATGGGCGTCCAGAACCCGCTCATCCTCGCCCTCCCGGGTACTGGCCGCCACCCAGACCGGCCGCCCTTCCCAGGTGCGACGCAGGGACTCGGCCTGCTCGGTCAGGCTGGCCGGCAGGCGCACATCAAACTTGATACTGCCGGTCACCCGCACCCGGTCGGAAGGCAGCCCCAGGCCGAGAAAGCGTTCCGCATCCGCCGGTGATTGGGCTGCCACCAGCCCGATGCGTTCAAATGTCTCCCGGGTAAACGGACCCAACCGCGCATAGCCTCTCGCCGAACGCTCCGACAAACGGGCGTTGGCCAGAATGGTGGGGATGCCGCGCCGCTCGCACTGGGCCAGCAGGTTGGGCCACACCTCGGTCTCCATCATCACCAGCAGTCGCGGTTGCAAGGTATTGAGGAAACGGTTGATGACCAATGGCAGATCGTAGGGAAAATAGGTGTGGATCACTGAATCGCCAAACAGTCGTTTGGCCCGATCAGAACCGGTCGGCGTAGTGGTCGAGAGCACAATCGGCAGATCAGGAAACTGCTCCAGCAGACGCCGCACCAGTGGTTCGGCTGCCTGGGTCTCGCCGACCGAAACCGTGTGCAGCCAGAGGCTCTCCTTAATGGCGGGCGTGGAGAGCGAACCGAAGCGTTCCCCTATACGTCGCCGGTATTGGGGATTCTTCAGACTGCGCCAGTAGAGCCGCAGTAACACCAGTGGCAGGCTGAGATAGAGAATGAGGGTGTATAGCAGTCTCATGACGATGGATCGGGCTGACGACTCCTGGAAGCGGCGTACTGGAAAGCAGGTGATGGTAAGCGATAGCCGTGACAACATCCACCATGGTCAATTAACAGCTACCTGCCCCTGTTGCAGCAATATCCAAAACTCTGGTTGATGATTCGCGGAAAGGGGAATCAATCTCCCTCATTCACTTCAGCCTGCTGCTCCAGATAAACCCAGTCAACAATCTTCTCATCCGGTTGATAACCGGACACCAGCTGTTCCAGCATCGCCTTGAGGACATCCACATCGTTAACGTTCAGCGTAATGGCCAGGGTATTCAGCTTCTCCTTAAGCTCGGACCAGGCCAGAAACTCATCCTGGGCCTTCATGATCCGGGGATGGGAGGTGGGCTGGGGATCGTCACCGATCAGTAGTTCTTCATAGAGTTTCTCACCAGGGCGCAGACCGGTAATCTGGATCTCGATGTCCCCATCCGGATTGGACTCATCCAGTATTGTCAGTCCGGACAATTCCACCATACGGCGAGCCAGTGTCTGGATTTTCACCGGTTCTCCCATATCCAGCACAAACACATCGCCCCCCTTGGCCATGGCACCCGCCTGGATCACCAACTGGGCCGCCTCGGGAATGGTCATGAAGTAGCGGGTAATATCGGCATGGGTCAGGGTGATAGGACCACCGTCCCGGATCTGCTGTCGGAATTTGGGCACCACCGACCCCGATGATCCCAGCACGTTACCAAACCGCACCATACAGAACTTGGTCCGGGGAGACTCGGCGGCCAATGCCTGCAAAACCAGCTCCGCAAGGCGCTTACTGGCCCCCATGACGTTGGTGGGTCGAACCGCCTTGTCCGTGCTGATCAGTACAAAATCGGCCACCCCCAGCTCCGCTGCGACCCGGGCCGTGGTGAGCGTACCGAATACATTGTTCCTGATCCCTTCGGCCGGATTGTGTTCCACCAGAGGGACGTGCTTGTAGGCCGCTGCGTGATAGAGAGTTTGGGGCTTCCAGGTGGCGATAATCTCCCGCATCCGTGTTTCATCCGTGACCGAACCCAATAGTGGCACCAGACTAACCGGCTTCTCTCCCACACTGGCCACCTTGCCCAGCAACTCCTGGTGCAGTTGGTACAGGGCAAACTCACTCTGTTCGACCAGCAACAGAGTCGACGGAGCAAGCCGGATAATCTGTCGACACAGTTCACTGCCGATGGAGCCCCCTGCTCCGGTTACCAGTACCACTTTGTCGGTGACACACTTGCCAAGCAGGATGTGATTGGGCGCCACCGGTTCCCGTCCGAGCAGATCATCCGCATCCAGTTCAGTCACATCGGAGAGCGCCACTTTGCCCTGGGCCAGATCTGCCAGACTGGGCAGGGTACGTACCGCCACATGGTGCTGGCGCATCTGTTTGAGAATCTCATTACGACGCCGGCGCCCGACCGATGGCATCGCCAACAGTACATCCGTCACACCTCTGGACTCCACCAATCCCGGCAGGTCATCCAGGCCATAGACCGGCAGGCCGTTCAGATTCTGTCCGTGCAACCGCTCATCATCATCCAGAAACCCCGTGACCCGTATTTCCGGGCTGTTGGACATGGCGGTAGCCAGCTGTCGCCCTGCCAGCCCCGCCCCGTAGATCAGCGCCTTGGGGAGTGCGGCGATCTTCAACTGGCTCTGATATAAGCCACCCAGCCAGTACCGCGCCAGGGCCCGGGAACCACCCACGGCAAACAGCAGCAACAGCGGCTGAATCAGGCCCACTGTGCGGGGTACGCCGGGTATGCCTATGGCGGTAAAGATGGATGAATACAACAAACCATATATCAGTATCGCCCGCATAACCGCGAGTAAAGCTGGCCATCCCGAATATCTAAATATGGCTCTATACAAACCCGATATAATGAACACGGGCAACGCCAACCCCAGAGATGCCAGCACAGCCCACATTGGCTGACCAATTAATGAGACAAACTCACCCAGGCGCAAATAAAAGGCAATCCATACCGCCAGAACGCACAGAGCTGCATCCATCGCCAAGGCAATTAGTCGTTTTGCATAACGTGGCAATGCAAGCACCGGCAGTGCTGTACGATCATGTATTCTTTCCAGCATTTATATTACCTTTAAAACCTACTTTAACTGTGAGGCACTCAAATGAAAGTAGCAATAGCCTATCGCACCAGCCCTTCACTATCATCGGGATGGGTTATACGGCAATGGTATGGCGGAACCTCGATTTTATCCGGTTACAAAAGAAAAACATTAGACCACGAGAGCTCTATTCAACTCTGGCTTGATAGCACCTTGCATGCGAGCAGCCTCTAAATCAATGAGCAGTACCCTATAAGGTGAAAAACCAAGTATCCTCTCAGGCTAGTGAACAAGGTTGACACACCATCCCTTTCTAACCTCCCTATCCGACTCTATGCATGATCCATAGAAGTACAGGTTTTTAATGGGATATACCATCCCGATGAATAACCTTTAAGAAAGTTAACCACAAAATCCACAAATCAAACCAAAACGATTGCCTTTTCTGGTACTCCACATCTAACTTGACCTTCTCTGGTATCGGCAATTCATCCCGGCCGTTGACTTGCGCCCATCCCGTCAAACCAGGAATCAGTTCATGGACACCATGCGCCGTACGTAATGCGATCAAATCATCTTGATTAAACAGTGCCGGACGTGGTCCCACAAAACTCATATCGCCCTTTAGGATACTCCACAACTGCGGCAACTCATCTAAGCTAGATCTACGCAGGAAAGAGCCTATTGGAGTCAAGTATGCCGCCGGATCAGAAAGTAGATGCGTAGCGACGGCCGGAGTATCAATCCGCATGGTGCGAAATTTGGGCATTCTAAATACAGAGTTGTTTCGACCAACACGTTCAGACCAATATAAAGCAGGACCAGGAGAGGAAAGTTTGACAATTAGGGCAATCAACCCTATGGGTAGAATAAACAAAAGAATGCTACTCAGCGCAATTGATACATCGAAACACCGCTTCATATCTTTTTCGCGAATTTGTTCAGTACGCCCTCAGTCAACTGTTCGCCTGTCTTGACAAAAAATCATTCGCTGTTTTTTTCAACGCCTCTTCGACACTGACAGGCGGCATCCAGTTTAATAACTCACATGTTTTGTCAATATTGACTTGCAGCGACCCGCATAATCTTTGAGAAAGAACCCGCTTGCCCATCAGCATGCCCCCAGCTTCGAGCATCCATCCCGGAACGGCCAACAATCGTGCAGGCTTTCCCAAAGCCAGCCCCATTCTGCGCAATAATTCAGTGGTGGAAAGATCTTCACCATCACTTACCAGGAAGACCTGGTTGCCAGCGGCTGGATGATCGATACAGGTCACGATCAAATCTACAAGATTTTCTAAAGCAACCAGACTTCGCCGATTACATATTGCACCTAATGGTAATGGTACTCCTCTGTACAACCAACGCATCATACTCAGAAAATTGGCTTTTACTCCCGGTCCATATACCAAAGGCGGACGAATTATTACTACTTCCATACCAGATTCTTCGGCAAGCGCCAGCAAGCCCCGTTCAGCTTCTAGTTTTGATATAGCATACGGATCCGATGGACTCGGCGCGGTATCGGCAAAATAGGGGCTACCTGCTGTCGTGCCTTCCCCATTTACCTTGATAGAACTGACAAAGATAAACCGCTGAACACCAGCATCAACAGCCTGGCGTGCAAGATTTAACGTGCCCTCCACATTGATTCTGCGAAACTCAAAAAGCGGATCAGGTGCTGAGTCCCGCATTACATGAACACGTGCCGCGGCATGTATTACAACGCTAACCCTGTCCAGGGATTGTTGCCAATCAGTATCTGGATAAAGACCGGCAACTGTTATGCTTCTTGTATTCTTAGAGAGGATGACAGTAGCGTCTCTGACCGCGGCTACCAGTTCAATGTCACTCAGGCTGGATAATCTCGCCAACAATCCACGGCCGACAAATCCTGTAGCGCCAGTCAACAAAATACGCATTCAGTTCCCTCGTCAATACTCAGGACTTTGACCAAACAGTTCGATTGATATAATCCGTATAACTGAGCACAACACGAACCACCTGCTTTGAGACAGGTCCTGCCTGGTAATCCTTCACCACCGGAATGATACGTTGACTATAGTTGTGCTGTGACGTTACTACTCGGACCGCTTCCAATACGCGATCTGACTTCATCCCTGCCATAATCAGTGTCCCTTCATCCATTCCTTCCGGTCGCTCATGCGCATTGCGAATCGTAATTGCCGGCAGGTTCAGTAACGATGCCTCTTCTGTAATTGTTCCGCTATCTGAAAGTACGCAGAATGCAGACATCTGCAGTTTAATATAATCCAACAATCCAAACGGCTTAACAAAGCGAATCAGCGGATGTTCTAGCGACTCTCCTAGAGCCTCCAGACGACTTCGAGTACGGGGATGGGTCGATACGATAACAGGGTACATATAGGTCTCGACGAGCGCTTTCAAAGTATCCAGTAGATCTCTCAGGTTATCTGGCGTATCAACATTTTCCTCTCGGTGGGCGCTAACGACAAAATATTTACCCTCCTCAAGTTCCTGTTGTCTTAACACATCAGAAGTCTGGATACGTGGCATATAATATTCCAGCACTTCTTCCATATGGGAACCGGTCTTGATGATGGTTTCTGGCCGAATTCCCTCGGAAATCAGGTATCGGCGAGCATGCTCTGTCAACACCATATTTATGTCACTCAGGTGATCGAGAACCTTACGATTCAACTCCTCGGGTACACGCTGATCGAAACAACGATTACCTGCCTCCATGTGAAAAACCGGTATCTTGCGGCGCTTGGCCGCAATCACTGCCAAGGTAGTGTTAGTATCACCATACAATAAAAGCGCATCTGGTTTTTCCAGATCAAATACATCGTCAGCTTTTGAAATAACTTCGGCAACAGTCTTCGCTACTGTATCACCGGCAACTCCAAGGAAATGATCTGGCCTACGAATATCCAATTCGTCGAAAAATAATTGATTCAGCTCAAAATCATAATTCTGCCCTGAGTGCACCAGGATATGCTGAACCTGTCTATCAAGTTCTGCAATCACACGACTCATCTTAATCAGTTCCGGGCGAGTGCCGACTAGCGTCATAACCTTAAGCATCAAGTTGCTCCCGAATGTAATCCAGTGTCAGCAAAAGATTCTTAATGCCTTCGATATTCAACCGCTGAGTATTGTGGGAGGTGTAATCATCCAGTTCAGATATCTGTTGCTCACCCTCTACAAAATATTTCCTGTAGTTTAGGTCTCGGTTATCCGCAGGAATGCGGTAATAACGCCCCATGTCTTCCGCCCTGGCCATCTCTTCGCGAGAAATAAGTGACTCATACAACTTTTCACCATGTCGAGTACCAATAACTTTAACCGGGGTGTCACTTAGAAACAGCTCTTTCAGTGCCTGAGCAAGGTCGGCCACTGTAGAGGCTGGTGCCTTTTGAACAAAAATGTCCCCTTGCTGAGCATGCTCAAATGCATGTAAAACAAGATCGACAGAATCTTTAAGTGACATCAGGAAGCGAGTCATATTTGGATCAGTAACCGTAAGCGGCTCATCTCTTTTTATCTGATCAACAAACAGCGGAATAACTGATCCACGAGAGGCCATTACATTTCCATAGCGAGTAGCACAGATCACCGGCCCTGCTTCGGGTATCATCCTTGATTTGGCCACCATGAGTTTTTCTGCCATCGCTTTAGAGATACCCATAGCGTTTATCGGATAAACAGCTTTATCAGTACTAAGCAGTACAACGCGCGAAACGCCGGTGGCAATAGAAGCACTCAACACATTTTCAGTACCGATAATATTGGTACGTACTGCTTCCATCGGATAAAACTCGCACGAGGGGACCTGTTTCAGTGCTGCTGCATGGAATATATAGTCAACACCAACCATTGCTTGAGAAAGACTGTCATAATCACGCACGTCGCCAATATAGTATTTCACCTTGTCGTTGGAGAGTGTAATTCGCATGTCTTCCTGTTTTTTTTCATCCCGGCTGAATATTCTTATTTCACGCACGTCCGTGTTGAGAAACCGATTCAGGACCGCATGGCCAAAAGAACCCGTCCCACCGGTGATCATCAATACTTTATTATCAAACATAATCTCTTTAATTCCCTAACGCGCCCGGTGCATGCTACTGACCAACTCCGACCAGTTTGGCGGCTGGTATCCAGACACATCTTTAAACCGTGATGAATCCAGAGAACGATCGATGACTATCTCATCATCTGGCTGAATAATGATATCTTTTCCATAAACTCTCGACACTAGCTTTAGTAACTCATATTTCGAGATCGGATCGGACGAGACATGATACAAGCCGCACAATTCAGGCCGCGGCAAAACCCAATCGTGCATTACTTTTGCCAGCTCTACAGTCGGCAATCCAGAAAAAATCGCCCTGGTATAGCCTTTAACCCTATCATGCTGGGACAAGAACCATTCCAGTAACGCATAATTTGAGTTCAACTCGTGCCCTATGATCGATGTGCGCAAGGTAATCGCATGAGCATAATCATGTAACTCTCCAATATATTTAGACTTCCCATAAAGATCTCTGGCATCCGCACAGTCTGACTCGGTATATCGCCCTTTGTTACCAGAAAACACGCAATCTGTACTTATATGTATTAATCTTGCTTCTGCCACGTCACACAGTTTTGCAAGTTGGTGTGGTAGCAACGTGTTCACTGGTAACACAGCCAACGGATCATTGGCATTTTCAAGTTGCTTAATTATGCCGACGCAGTTTATGACGACTTCCGGGCGTACCTGTGCAAAAACATCCAATAATCTTGCCTGATTAAGTACATCCACATCAGGAATTAATTTAGACGCTAACTGGCCTGGAAAATACCGGAACGATGCATCACTGCGTACCGTACCCCAAGTATCGTGCTCGCCATTACTCGCAAACAATCTAAGAACCGCATTGCCCAACATCCCGGAGGCTCCAAGCACCAGAACCCTCATCAGCCTACTACCTCTTTCATATTAATCCTTTGCTCGAGTATCTCTATCAGTCGAGAAGCCTGACGACTCATTTCAAAGTGCTCAAGAAAATAGTCACGCCCAGCATCTCCCATCTTACGCCGCTTGGCCTCACTCAAGCCATGGAGCTTTTTTATAGATGACACCAGTGCATCGACATCTTCAGCTGCGCTGATCAATCCCGCTCCTGAATCTGATATAACTCGCGCACCCTCTCCGTTCAGCGCTGCTACAATTGGTTTACCAGCAGCTAAATATGCCTGCACCTTGCTGGGAACAGTTAGTGAAAATATCGTTTCATCCTTCAACGTCACAATCAAGCCAGCAGCTTGCATATATATTTTATGCATTGAATCCATCGGAAATCGGCCAGCCAGATATAGGTTGTCTAGTTCTAATTTTTCTTTTTGCTTCCTAACCCACTCCAATCGACTACCGCTACCCACCATGACAATCCGGATATCATCCCAATCTTTTAACTGTAATGCCGCGTGAACAATCGTCTCTACAGATTGCACTGTACCGATATTACCAGCAAATACCATACAAAATTTACTGTTTAGTAAGCTATTTAATTCAGCGGGCAACGTTACACCCTGCTGACCATTTTCTGGTGGTAGCGATATTGAATTGGGGTAGTAAACTATTTTATCGCTATTGGAAAGGTGAGATACCGGCCCATAAAAGGCGCGAGACTGAATAAGTAGACTATCGGCAAAATAGTAGAGTGCTCTAACCAGCCAGCCCATCATACCGAGTATCACGGAATTATTTATGTGTCCTGTCGCCGATAGACTCTGGGGCCACAGGTCCTGTACCCATATAGAAAGATGCGCCTTCTTCAGCCATTTCATGGGAACAGCAGTTATTGCTGATGTGATTGGTGAAGGAGCGAATACGAGAATTACATCTGCTTGCCGATTTTTAACAAGTTTCGGAAAGTAACGAAGTCCCGACCAAACAAAAGAAAGATAGTTTAGCACCAAATCTCTAGAACGACCCGATTTACGAGCACGCAAAGGCACTCTTAATATATCTATTACCCCTTTATACTTTTCTTTTTGAACACCTTCTTCCGAGTACCCTTCAAAAACAACACCACTCGGATAATTTGGCTTTCCAGTCAAGACGGTGATGTCGTGCCCTAGACCATAAAGGTGCATAACCAGATCATTAATAATGAAAGTTTCCGGCCAAAAGTATTGAGTAACGACAATAATTTTCATAAATCAAAATGGCCCTATATTACGTTTAGTAAGCCCTATCTAAGTCTGATCACCTAACAAAACGTGATAAGAATTTGTCTGCCAAATAAATAATTATTATATTAAGTAAAATCGCCCCGAATAATAGATATGATTGTTTTGGTACGTAACCAAAACTGGCATAACGGAAAGCAACAACTTGTGCGATTAATGAACACAATATAAAGTTCCTTCCCCCAAAACGAAAAACAAAAGCTTCAATTGACGCCGCTACAGCGCCAAGCATCAGGGTGCTAATAAATAGAAACAGAAATGACCCAGGATAAAAGAAAAAGGCGACAATACCGGGCAACGATATAAAATGATGCGCAGATTTATCTGTATTAATATAGGGTGATTCTATTAAATTATTGTCATAAAAACTGGTTTCAGTTTCATTGTATGACTCATTAAGCGCATTCTTCCATAAATCCCATCCAAGGTGAGGGTAACTGGATACCGCCATCACCCCCTCTATACCGACCCAGCGGTCGATAAATAGCGGACTGGTCATCTTCTGAGTTAACTCTATTCTTTTGGCCACATGCGAATGTTTAGTATCTACAGGATAACCATCGGAGCGTAATTCTTGGCTCTCGGAACGCAATAAGTTAAAACTTTCGGACCGCAGATAGTTAACCGCTAGAACCGATCCAATAAAA
This sequence comes from Sedimenticola thiotaurini, assembly GCF_001007875.1. Taxonomy (NCBI): domain Bacteria; kingdom Pseudomonadati; phylum Pseudomonadota; class Gammaproteobacteria; order Chromatiales; family Sedimenticolaceae; genus Sedimenticola; species Sedimenticola thiotaurini. The sequence goes on from NZ_CP011412.1 coordinate 2,468,059, forward strand.
AGCACTGAAAAGATAATCCCTGCAGCTAGTAGGATTCTGAAACTAGCTTTTATTGAATGAGGCTTTAATGCCGCCAATACCCCATATATAAGTGCGCCACCATTCAGAATCATCCCTCTACTTAGCATGGATATATTGGAAATAAAGCTCTCAAGAAATACCAAAGTCATAGCAGGAAGAAAGGTATGTTTTTTGAGTGCAAATTCAAATCTTAGTATTAATGCTGAAATAGAAGCCAAGCCAAACAATAATAACCATTTGTAAATACCATTCAGACCAAAAGGCAATATCGTTCGAGTAATACTACCGCGCTGGTAGATTCCCAGATAGATATTAGTGACAGCAACGACAAGAAACAGTATTGCAAATCCAGTCCATATAAACTTCCGGTAGTCCTGATAAAAGTTAAAAAGCCCTTGCTGAGCGACGCCTTCTATGTTCGATGAATAATTAAATTGAAACTTTTCTCTCAAAATACTGGCTAGCAGAAATCCAGACAAACCAACACTTGCCACCAGCAACGCATTATCGAAGGCCATGCTGGAGCCATCAAAAGATCCCACCGCTTCACGAAATACTCCATCAGCAAAAACTATTCGAACTGAAAACTTTAGCCAGAAGCCCAACCACAGGAATATGCCTAAAAACGTGTCAAAGAATATTGCGTTTTTCCTGAAGCCAAAGTACAGCAACAAGTTGGAAATGATTGTGAATACTATATATACATAGCCTTGGCCTGGATAATTGCTAACTGCCATGATTGATAGGAAAAATACTGCTCCCCAGAACATTGACAAGAGCATGTTTATACTATTTCTGCCAAGAATTTCCTGTAAATTTGGATTCATGTAGGGTTGTTCTCCACGTTAAGGCTAAGTAGGTTACTTAACAAGTACCCCCATAAAAAGAAAGTAAAAATTCCTGGATATGGTTGCCGTAGTCCAATGCTCGAAGAGTTATCCAAAAACAGTAACACCAATACAACTACGGATAGCCCTGTTAACCAGGACGAAAGATAAATCTGTTTTTTGTATCGATAAATTAAGACACACGTATGCACCAACAATACTAATATAGGCATAAAAGCAATCAGTCCATAATTGTATAGATAATCAAGATAATAATTGCGTGCACCTGGATATCTACTTCGATCTGGCCGAGCATCATTACCGAACAGGAATGTTTCTGAATTACTGATGACGCCGTTAAGATAGGTGCTCCAGTGCAACATTAGTTGTTGAATACCCAGCGCAACATTCTCTGACTTATCGCGTTGATCTGAGAGGGTATTTTCAGTTATATACGCTTCCGGCCAATCGCGCTTCGCATTGGTTGACGATTTCAAAACAGTAGAATTCACCTGGACAGATCTTTCTGTTGTTACATAGTAATGGTCGGCCACGTAAAAATAGCCCCAAGACAAGCCCACCGCTAGAATAAAAACTGCCACAGGACTTTTATCTTTCTTGGATAGCCAATAATAGAAAGTCAGCGAAAGAAGACCAATTAATGTGACGCTTATTGCCAGTATCGATAATGAAGCGCCAACATAGGATGCCACAAACAGTGTCAGCACAAATAAGGGACGCTGATAGCCAGGCACATCCCATAGTGCGAAAATTGCAAACAGATATCCGCTAGCGAATATTACTGGTACGCTTGTAGCGTATTGATAAATACTGAAAATGCCAAACACGGAAGGCATTAGATAAGGCGATCCTTGGTACCAGCTAGACACTATCTGTAATGGTACAATTACCACCAACACCCAGAAAAACATCTTTCCAACTCCAATGCTGACATCATCCTTACCAGTCGATCGATACATCTGCCCTAATGTAAGGGCAAACATAGGCAACATATACTGTAACAGCAAAACTAATTTGGCCTCTTGCAGCACATAATCGCCTGTGCTGGAAAATATTACTGACAACATCATCAGAACAAATGTTAGAAATATAGTCGAAAAGGATAAGTAAGATCTCCGATAATCACCCAATAATACAATACCCAAATAACACCCAAACACGGCGAAAGGAATCGGAAGGTTAAGCAATTTTCCGTCTGATTCAAACGATGAAGAGGGATCATGAAATATTCCGTATCCAGCCTGCAAATACAATGGAGATAATAATATTATTGCGATAACCAGCTTAATATTCCTTCGCACATTCGCAGACAAATCACGCGTAACTTCTCCCATTCGTGAGCTTAAGTAGAAAATAAAGGATAGCACCGCACTCAATAGATATAGTCCCGCTAAAGACTCCCTACCGAACAGGTAATAGCTAAACGGCACTGCCGCTAGCAACAGAATATTCGCCATTACATCCGGACCAAAAACATCATGCTCTTTGTCACTTTGTAATAATCTAAACCGGATACGCTGCGCGTAAACCATAACTACTCCGCCAATGAGGGATAGTCCTACTGCCTGCCAAAATAAGTATGACTTTCCTATCATTTCTAGAATGGACCATTGAGCTGAAGCCGTGATAAACAATACCCCCCCTCCAACGAGTGATCCATTTAGGGCAACGCGAAAAAAAGAGGGAAAATGACTTGTACCACTCCGCTGTTCATGGAAAGTAATACTGGCACCTAGAGCATTGGCAAATACTGACCCTATCAATCCTCCTATCGCAAAGGCAGCAAACAAATCACCTGCTGTCTCTTTTCCAGATGTATACAACAACAGTAACCGAAAGATATAAATAGTTATTCCAATAACTGCCGAAGATCCAATATGAGGGAATAGGACAACAAAAAAGCTACTTAATGACTTTGGGATTTCAGTTAGCGCATCAAATATAGCTGACATATTTAATGACAACGGAAGAATGGCCCACAACCACAACCCAAAATACGGGTTTGGCATGTCGAACACTAACCAACAATAAGCTATAACAAGAAGTAAGGACTGAACCAGCAGGTATAGTTTAGTTTCTCGTTTACGACCAAGCCGCTCGAATTGACTTAGTTGTACCTCGCCCAGCCACTCCACTGCCCGTCGGACTATCAGAACGATCGCAAGACCAGCCTCAACACCAACGCCAACACTTAGAAAATAAGAAACGACTGACAGCGGTAAAAGCAAAATCAATCGCACGTGCATGATCGAATTTGCAGAAACGGAGTACGAGTTACTTAGAATTAGACTACGGGCGTTGGCTGTAAATGCGAAAAACAAGGCCAGCGATGCACCGTGAACAATACCTACGTCTGCAGCCAGACTGGAATAGCCGCTGACCCCAAGCGCTATCAACAAAGCTGTCATAGCGAATGTATTCGCCATGACAGCCAATGGATAAATCATCATTCTACTTATCTAACATCGCTGATCCTACTCACTAGCGCAACATGTGAGTTGATCCCGAAAAATATATGATTTGGAGTTTCTATACCAAGAAATTTAAGGGAGCGATTGTTCAGTTTATCCATGATGATCCTTATCTCCTTATTTGAGAGGTCAGTGAAGGCCTCGCTTTTCGAGACGTACTGCCGATTTAACCCGGGCGTATTCTCATTCAGTCCTCGATCCCACGACGCACAGGGATATATACAATTGAAATCTGTATTCAAGCGTAAGGCAATCTGCTCATATTTAGAAAACTCTCTTCCAATTATGCGATGTCAGGGTGTGAATCTTATCTGCCAAAGGCTTGAATAAGCGAAGAATAGCTCGTTTTACATTGGCCGCCGATTTTCTGGCTACTTAAGCGATCAAGGTAAGTCTGACTTTCTTCTCTGTCAGTGTGACAAGGATCCCGCGGTGGCATTTGCCAATTACGGAATCAAACTACTAGTCGCCACTTCTTCTGCGGTATTCGACAATCTTCGGACACTGTTCAATCGAATTTTACTTCGGAATGATGTCCCGCCGGCTATAGCTGTCATAGCGCTTTTCACGCTGCTTTTAACAACGCAGGCAGCTGTAGAGACTACCGTCTCATGTGCGTATACCGTGAACGAAATTGCTAGATACACTCATGGTTAATCGAATTATGAAACTCACTGTCCAGCCACAAATTGGCCTGCTCTGGACTCCAGTCCTACCGGGCAATGCGAGGCTTTGCCTTAGCATTACGCCGAGACAGGGTAAACCACTAAGCCTTATTTGGGCGATGGACTCGAAAACCCTTATTGCACCTGGACTCTTGATCAATCGAGGATTTGTTGCATCCGAGCATTCGAGCAATCTCCAGCTGGTTATGACCTGCTTTCGTCAGTGCGTGAATCTGGTATCTTTCCTCATGGATAAGCTGTGTGTAGCTCTCCATGATGCTCCTCTTTCTTGACTGACAGAGAAAGCCGCGATGCTACCACAGCTTTCCCTCTATACGTTAAATGGAGTTGCACTTACAAGTTGAATTCACGCATGTTTTTATATAATTCCCGGTAACGCTGAGCCTGGGTACTCCACGAAAAGCTTTTTCTGACCAATCTATTGAGAATCGTGCCACTTTCCTTCATTTGTTCCGGTGAGCTTAACATCCGTATCAAAGCCTTGGCTATAGAGTTGACATTTGCTTGAACCTCGATACCTGCTCCTTTTAATGCAAACTCATTTAACCCGCACCGATCAGTGAAAATCACTGGCGTGCTACACATCCCCGCTTCAAGTACAACAATTGACATTGCCTCTTCGCGGGAGGGAATAACCAGACAACTTGCATAAAGTAATGCATTTACCTTCTCATCACCCTTAATATAACCAGCAAAATGTACACTTTTAGCAATACCCATCGTCGAAGAGTATACTTTAAGACTTTCCATTAGTCCTGCGTCCGGGCCAGCAAAAACCAGGTGAAGATCAGGAAAAGTTTTAATCACCGTAGCAAATGCTTCGAGCAGCAGATCCGGCCCTTTTATTTTATTTAAACGTCCGAGAAACAGAATGTAAGGCTGACCATCTAATGAGAATCGTCTTTCCAGCAGTAATTCTTTTCTATACTTACTAGAACATTGACTCTGGTAATCAACAGGATCTACACCATTAGGAATTACAATAATTGACTTGGGTTTGATGCCATAACCTGCAAAATCTAGTTTCTCATCTTCGGTCACTGCAACCCAGGCGCTGGCATAACGAATTATGCGTTTACCAATAACGAAATCAAATATCCTTTTTAACCACCTAGAACGTCCGTAGTTTTTGAGTGCTCCAGCTGGACAGACGACATATGGCTTTTTCTTCCGCAGACAGATGATGGCCACAATCGCATTAAGTAAGGTCCAGTGTCCCATTAGGTGCACAACGTCATACTCTAATAGTAATCGAGTAACACTCCGGCGCCCTGGAGCTGGGATAAAGTACCGATCGTATATGCAGGGCAGCCTGTATACAGGAACCCCGGAAAGTTTTTTTTCACTGTTACGGAGATCGCCAATATCAAGGGTAAGTATTCCGCAATCCATTGACTCCTTACTCATAAAGCGAGCAAGCTGCAGTGTACGTTCCGCAGTCCCACCACCAGAAACCGGATCCAATAAATGATTAACAAATAGTACCCGCAATGCTACATGTCCAATATCAAAGAAAATAGATATATCAATATTATTGAGCTACTTAATGCCGTGTATTTTCGGCCTTAATGCGCAGTTGCGCTAGACGGGATATAATTCTTGAAAGAGACAGACTGAGGTAACTTTTCAACAAAATCATGGACATCCTAATGTCCTTACCTAAACTCGGCAATCCTCGGATCAGCCTCTCTCTGAACCGAATAGAACGCGACAACTCTTCTCTTGCGCTTTCATTTGTAGCTTCCCGCTGCCTCATCAATTTCAAGAACCGGATGTCCCTCTCAAGCAGACTTCGGCGTCGATGCCAATCCCATCTGGACGCCTGGCTATCTGACCGCGAATGGATCCTGTACTTTATTAGTGGCTGCACACTGGTTTCAACGCGACCGAAACGTTGAAAAAGCGTTAAAACAGTATACCAATCTTCAAACTCTAACTGGCTCGGAAAAGGAATAATTTCCTCAATTATTTTACTTCTGGCAAAAATCAGACCGCCAGTTTTGTTGTAATAAAAACATGTCGCCGCATCAAATGAAGAAATAAATTGTCTGTTAAGCGGACAGGAGTTTTCATCTATCATCTCCGCCGAGTTAAAAACAAATGAAGTTTCGTTTTTTTCAATATATTCCAATGATTCTTTTACGAGATTCGGATTTGCCTCGTCATCCGCACCGATAACAAAGAAATATTCGGTACGTACTCTTTCCAACCCAGTTTGGTAAGCGCCTACTTTCCCCTTTTTGTATTTATTTTGAATGCATTGAATTCGTCCATCGGTGCTTGCCAGTTGCTTAATGACTTTGACCGTTCCATCAGTTGAGAAGTCATCGACTATGATGATATTTTCAACAGCAATACTTTGATTTTGAATAGAACGTATAGTCTTCTGTATATACTCCACTTCATTGTAACAAAACAACACGGCACTAACGCTTTTATCGGTTGTTGAAGATGTAATATTCATCTGTGAAAGTCTCTACGCGTCAAGCACCCTAATAAGAGAACAAATTGCCACTATTTCATCCTAACCGTAATTAGAAACGATCAATCAATTGGTGAAGTGCATCATCACACTCTATGGCGCAATCAACAGACCTATCATGCTAATCCGCAAAACATTAGCATATGTCAGTGCGTACCATTCATATTATTACAGCTGCACCATCAACTGATCAGTTGCAGGTAAAATTCCCGGTCCTTAGCAGACTCAAAATGACTGTTATGCCATAACAGGGTGAAATCGCCACCAAATTGTTCGCATACATCCCTATAAGACTTCATTAACTGTAGTGCATCATCACTATACCCAAGCCCCATATACTGTTCACCAAGCACTGAGCACTCCATCAGAATCAATGGCTTTTCTCTTAACGTCAACGTTTTTCTAGACTTCAGGTCATACATACGAAATGAATGGCACGTACCACATCGGAACCCTGGCCGATCCGCATAGGCAAGACTACTATCATAACTAACCCCAGCCGCATCGAGATATCTAGGAGTAATGGCAGTACTCCAACGAAGATAGTGCTGACGACTACCTATCTCATCAACTGCAATACTCTCATTTGCCAATGCCTGCTTCAGCTCCCCCAGCTCGCAATTTATCTGATCAAGGTTTCGATAACTGTTATAACTTGCATGTAACCCTACTTCATGTCCCCTGTTAACTATCCGCCGCATCAGGCCCCTTATAACAGATTGTGTCATGCTGTAGCAGCCATCATATCCATGGTGGGAATGTTTTGTAATAAAATAGAATGCAACTTTATTACCTACTTTCTCATTTGCATCCATAATCCAGTCGACAGCCTGTAGATATTCATCAGAGGAATAGTCATGTCGCCATCTATGGTACGAAGTCAAAATAGTATCCAGCGCCTGCCTGGGTGATTTGTCTCTTACGATATCTTTTGCCAAACGACGCGAAACACCTTTAATTGTAGCGACGCTGCAGTCAAAAGGACGATCCAGATCGCAACTGATTAGTTTTTTTGGGACGCGTCGTTTACGAATGATGTCTGGCCACAATTCAGATATACACGCCCACAATATCTCCACATACTCATCGACGATTGGGCGATCCAAATAGTTATTTTGATAGGCACTTGATGCAGTTGCAGGAAATCTATCATGATCATCCTGATCAGTCACAATCAACTCTTCATATCTAGTAAGCATGAAAAATGCTGATCCAAATATATCTACGGGCAAATACATGTTACGGCCGTTGTTGCGTGACACCGGTTCCTGATCACCGTAGATAACGGGAACAACACTTTTTACAAGCAAAATATCTAACCCAAGATCATCCGTATCCCACAATGGCGATGATGAGATTGGCAGCGACGCTGAGTCTAGCCACTTATTCTCAGAAGTACTAAATAGCACGTCGGGTAGAGAAATGGACGCAGCAACATTTCCAGACTGTGTAATCTTTATATCTTGCCGGCTAGTTGGATGATGCACCCATTCCAAGCCTAGAAACTCGCCCAATAATGTTTGCAGAATATAATTCCGCTCTTTTGTCATCGATTCTGGTGTTTCAATGATGAGGGTCATATTTTTCTATACATATTGCTTTTGTATTTGATTGGGGATTAACAAACAGTCAGCCTGCACAATAACGGACGGACGCTAATGCTGGTCACCTATGTAACTGTCATGGTCGCAACATAGATACGCCGGTTTTAGCAATAACATTGTCGAATATGATGCGTCCCAATAATTATTGAAGTGTTAACACGTTATTACATCAGTTTTGAGCAATGATTCCCAAGACCCTACGTAAGGCTCCCATATATACCGGAAGTCACTTGTCAGATATCCAAAACCGGCAGGAAGATCACCGTCAAAGTCCTCGGGAATACCTTTAACCTCGTACGCATGATCCATATCATCTGGCTTTTGCCTATAGGACTGCAAAAATTCATAATCAATCGCAAAGAACTCACCCTCCGGAGTAATGATAATATTTCCAGGAGTGAAGTTTATATATGCCAGTCCTCTTGAATACATTTCCTTAATAACACTATATATATTGTTCCTGTATTTTCTAATCACTTTCATACTTTCTTTTTCCCCCAGTCCCGCAAGTATGTTTTCCAAGTATGGAAGAATAAGATAGCCATCACCTTTATCTAGCAACTTTGGAATAAACGATAACTCCGTCGCTAGTTGCTCCGCAGCCAACAATTCCCTTTCGAAGTATCGTTCACAACCAATTCTAAACGTTTTCTTTATCGCGGGGATGCCATGATAACTAATTAGCTCTACCTTCGACCGCCGCCCCTCGGAAAGCATCTCCTTTACAGGAAATACATTGCGATATCTCGCACGCCTTTTGTCCACTTCTGATTTTACGAAATCCAGCTCACTGTCAGCACCTAACTCAAGATAATGCCACGCTTCATGTTCATTATCTGCAGAATGCAGTCCATTAAAATGACGGCTTTTGAACTCACGATATTCGAGCTCATTCCTACATCGCTGCTTAGTTTCCGGTACGTGCCGATTCGTAAACCAGCGGTTGGTTTTGAGTTGGTTATCTGTTAATGGCTTGGGGTGATAGTCATATGCGACAATCATTATGGCGGGCCTTCCACCTGATATAGGATACGGCCCCTTGTCCCACTTACCTCCACGTAATTGCAGCTCACATTCTTTCTGTGATTCAGGTGAAAGATGAACGAGCTTAATAATGTCTATACGACTTGCCGTGATCAAATTAACGTATAGTTCTAACATCCCTCTTTCTATGGCTTTCTCACGTACCACAAATAAACAGAGTTCGCCGCCTCTCGCGTCGCACACCACAGGGTCTACAAATAGTTCCAACTCGCTCCTAATATCAACTAATTTAGTAAGTGTGTCTCTTCCGGGTGCATACTCATGCTGCAGCAGCCAATCCCATAGTGACTGAGCGGTAATTTCGAGATTCAAATCTAGAGATTTAGATAGCTCACCAAGAAGATTGACATAGTGGTGCTCAAGATTGTTAGACCGTTCTGTAAATCCATGTAGCCCAGACTGACTACCTTTGTGTAATAAAGCATGGTACGCCATGGAGACAAAATACATATAGGCGGAAGGAACATAAGCCAATTCGTGATAAAACTCCCGAGTAGCAAGAAGATCGTTGGCCAACTTGGGTGGATAATAAGGAAGACCACGATAATGCCCGCCATGGCTTCCACTTACGGTATATACATCACAAGGAATATCGGTCGCGTAGTCGACAAACAGGTGCTCAATCTTAGGAAAATCATCATCCTTGACTAAGATATCCATATCCTCTTCATCAGGGTAATCTGGTAGAGCATCCCACCATCTAAGCAATACGTAACCTACCTGTAGTTTATTCAGCTCTTCTAGAAACTGGAGGCGTGAAAGATTCGGATTAACATAAACCCGCGCACCACGATCCACTTTGACTATCTTTCCAGCTATTTTCTTTAGGTAACCATTATTTTTTATAAAACCTTTACAAGACTCGGGTAGTTTTCTATAAAAACGTAACGCAAAAACCTGTGGTGACCGTTTTAACTTACCCAGTAAGGACAATACCTTATTCGTATAAAAATAACCTTTCCTACTGAGGTGAAAAAATATTCGCTCCGGTTTCTTAACAATCGTATACAGAACTTGTCGTATTAACATATATCACTTCCAGGCAAGCACACGACCAAGATCACCCCGAATGACCTTGAATCCCATCTCTTCTAAATGAGGAATAACAAAATCCGCTACTTTAGCATCCTCCCTAGGATACCAACCCGCAATTGATATGCGTACATTAGTTGATCGAGTCAACAAATCTCGCATACCTACGAGCGCTTCCGGCTCTGCTCCATTTATGGTGATTGAGACATGGTTACAATGATGTATTCCCTGGCCACCTAATATGTTATCGACGGTGTTCACATCGATTTCTTCGGTATGCGGCATGGCGTCACAAACATTGGAAAGCACATCATGATTTAATGAATTAGCAGTAGTACCCAACCGGTAAATAGTTTCCTTCCCCTTATGATCACTTACGGCGTGATTTATCACCCTAATATTTCTAAATCTATTTGCTTCAATATTCTTACTTAGGATCGCCGCCGAATCAGAGTCTGCCTCAAATGCTATAACCTTTCCTTCATCACCTACTAACTGGGCTAACCGCATTGTTCCATAGCCATGGTATGCTCCAATGTCTATACAGACTTCCCCATTCTGCGGCCTAAACATAGCGGCGAGTTCTTTCCTCCGTTCAAATGAATAGGTAAAATCGTTCAGAGGATCACGCAGTAGTTTTGTCAGAACCGGGTTATAAATAGTCTCGCCCGGAACAGATCTAGGGACAAGATATCGGTCAACTATCTCCCAGACAACATTCATGCAGTCTTCTGACAGCTCTGGAAGATCATCCTTAAGGTAACGAAAATAGTAACGCTGCATATCTGTTGGCGGCGTTCCATAAAAGACCATACCCGTATCCAACTCAACGTACGGCAGTTCACCCTCTACGCCTGAACCTTTAACTGGTAGTTGCCTAATCTCATCTATAATCTTACGCTCACGCCATGCACGTACGGGTTTTTTGATCCATTCTGGTATTATTTGCACTAGTTGTCTTCTCATACTATTACTCCGATATCACAGATACATTGTCCGGTTACTTTCTGCATGACAACACGATGCTATATTCATGATAGCTTCATGACATGTATCTTTTTACGCACAATGTATACTGCATGCATCATCAAAAAACCCAATGCAAACCCTAATACAATCAGATCCCCTACATCTGCATACATTAACGTAACGACACATCCTCCTGCTGGTAGAAATAACAGAAAACTATTAACAAATATTTTCAATACGGCCGCCAATTCCGCATCAGCCAATCGAAACATCAACACCACTTTGTAGCCATAAACTAGAACACCAGCTAAACTCAGTAAAATCACCATTACCAGCGGGCTTTGTAAAATTCCCGCAATGACGATTACTAAGAGTCGGCTACAAAAATTTAGTACATTCCACTTAAGCTGAAGTTCCTGTTTTTCATAGATGGAGAATATTGGCGTGAAGGGGGTAGTCAAAAACCATAACCATGCCCAACCAGTTAAAATCTGGGTATACATTCCTGCTTCCATCCATCGATCACCAAATACCACCCTGTAAAGATCAACACTTACGATTGCAAGCATCAACATCGGAAACAGACTGATTCTCACCAGATTACCGAATATCGTTACAACCATGGCGTCCAGTCTTCCCTGGATTTTAGCTTCCGCAGCGCTCTTGAAAAACACTTGACCTATTGCACTTCCAATCAAGTTCACAGGACTTTGAAGAACGCGAAATCCAAGCGCGTAAAACCCAACAACAGCAGTTGAAAAATAGTACCCCATCATCAGAACCGGCAACTGCCACGCAGCTACGCCAAGAAAAATTGAAAAACTACCGTAAAGGGGAAACTTGTGATAACGCCTCAAGCCTTCACATATTTCCTTGAAGCTGAGGCAGTGAATAATATACGCGCCATTTTTTTTCAGAACCTGATAACAAATCAGACAAGTCGCTGCAAATTGACCGAATACCTGTGAATGGATCATTGCGCCACTGGTGGTATATCCTGCAGCCCCTAATGCTAGTTGACTGGAAGTCGAGGTCACACCTACTGCTGCCCGCGCGGCAGATAGTCTTCCAAAATCCTTAATGCGAATATTCCAATAACCTAGCGCATTAAAAACACCCTGTAAAAATACAGCAACCGGCACTAACCATATATAATTAGTAAGTTGCGGAACATCGAGCCAATAAGTCAAATAGTCTGCGCCAATCCATACAGCAACAGCTGTCATAATTGCCATTACACAAGCGATACTGATGCTTGCCACTAGCATATTAGCGGCTTCACTATCGTTTTCAGGTATTACGATAGATTGCTCATAACGCATACAGGCTAATACGCCAAATATCGTTACTATTGAAGTAAAGACCGCCGCAACACCAAATGCATCTGGCGAATACAGGCGCGTCAATACAGGAATTGAAACAAGAGTAAATATCTGAGTGAATCCAGAGCCAAGAACCAGCCGTATCACATCCCCTCTAAAACTCGTGTCGCGCACCTCCGGCGAGGCAGGCAATATCTTTCCTGACTTCTTCATCTAGCCCCTGGACCTTGCCATACAGATTAAAGTAATTCAGCCAACATACGCTGTGAAGTTTCAGGCAAATTAGGATGCATAGGTAAACTTACAACCCTCTGCGCAATCTTTTCAACAACTGAAAATGAAGTATTCTTCTGATCGAATGACTCAAATACTGGTTGTTGATGTAACGGCACTGGATAATGTACTGCAGTAGGTATACTGGCGCCCTTGAGTCGCTGGATAACCTGATCACGATTGTTTATCTGAATTGTGTACTGGGCGTAGACACTGGTATTTTCCGGTGCAATATATGGCGTTATGATCCCTTTTTTTTCGGACAATAGCTGCGTATATCGCTGACCAATAATTTTTCGTTGCTCAACTTCCCAATCAAATCTATCCAGTTTAACCAAGATAATCGCAGCCTGTAGCGTATCCAGGCGCCCATTCACACCAATCCTGGGATGATGATATCGTCGATCCTGGCCATGCACTCGAATCTCTCGCATAAGCTTTGCCAGTTCATCCTCATCGGTAAAAAGCGCCCCTCCATCACCATAACCACCTAGTGGCTTGCTTGGGAAAAAGCTTGTCGAACCGATTGTGCTTAATCCGCAAGATTTACGCCCCTTATAAGTGGCGCCAAAAGATTGAGCCCCATCCTCAATCACCGGCAAGCCATGTTTATCCGCAACTGCATTGATCGCATCCATGTCCGCACATTGTCCATAAAGACTCACAGGCATGATTGCCCGGGTTTTTGACGTAATAGCCGCTGCAATTTTTTCTGGATCAATGTTGTATGTTCTGGGATCAATATCCACAAATACAGGAATAGCGCCCAATAAAGCGATCATTTCTCCCGTCGCAATGAAGGTAAACGGGGTTGTGATTACCTCATCACCCCGACCTATCCCGAGAGCCATCAACGCAATTAACAGGGAATCCGTACCACTGCTAACCGCAATACAATGTTTAACACCAACATAGTCGGCAAGCCTTTCCTCAAGCTCTCTAACTTCCGGCCCCATAATATACTGACCATGCTCCAATACCCGATTGATACGTTCTTGAATTTGTGGTTTCAAAGCCTGGTATTGGGTTTTTAAGTCAATAAATGGAATACTCATTAGCTCACTAGCTCCAGTCTGTTGCCATTAAGGATGTAGTGCTGTCCACTGTGCGGGCAGGCATATTCGCCGACACCTTCCAAGGGCAGATTTATCTGCTCGCCAAACGCACTCATCCAGCCGATTTGCTGCGCGGGAACGCCGACCATCAAAGCAAACGCCGGGACATCCTTATTCACAACAGCACCTGCACCAACAAAGGCATAGGATCCGACCGTAACACCACATACTATTGTGCAATTTGCGCCCAGCGTCGCGCCTTTCTTGATCAGCGTGTCACGGTATTCGTTCTTCCTTTCGATGAACGAACGAGGGTTGTACACATTGGTGAATACCATACTAGGACCACAGAACACCCCATCTTCCAGCGTTACGTTATCGTATACTGATACGTTATTTTGAATTTTGCAGTTATTGCCAATAATGACTTTGTTACCAACAAAGACATTCTGGCCTAGTGAGCAGTTGCTTCCGATCTGCGCGCCCGCACAGACATGAGAAAAGTGCCAGATACGGGATCCTTCTCCGATTGTAGCCCCTTCATCCACAATGGCGCTTTCGTGAACAGAGTATTCCATCACTAATACTCCAATGGGAGCGATACAGTATTGCCATCGCGCGCCGAGAGATAGGCTGCAATCAACAGTTCAAGCGATTTCAATCCTTCGCGTCCATCTGTTTCCGGCTCTGCTTCACCACGCATAGTTTCTATAACGTTTTTATAATAGAGTGGGTGACCAAAGCCATACACAGACGTAGTGTCGTAATTTGCCTCGTAGATCTGCGCATCGTAGTCTTTTGGCTCATCAAATTCCCAATGCTGAATATCGTTGACTGCTACTCCACCGACTCTCACTGTACCTTTTTCTCCAAGGATGGTGATACTTCCTTCCAAATTTTTTGGATAGGTAAGCATGGTGACGCTCATTGATCCCAGTGCACCGCTTCGCCAACGCAGATTTAGAACGCCCGTATCCTCTACTTCAATATCTCGCGTAGTACTCATCATGGCCTGCACCTTATCAACCGGACCAATCAACCAATCTAATAGATCCACATAATGACTGGCCTGGTTCATGAATGCGCCACCATCAAACTCCCACGTGCCACGCCACTTTGCCTGGTCGTAATAAGCCTGGGGGCGGGTCCAGAATACATTCAAATGAACCATATAAATTTTCCCGAATCTTTTTTCATTGATTGCCCGCTTGAGCAGTTGCAACGTTGTGTTGCGGCGATTCTGCTTGACAACAAACAGACGAACTTTTGCTTCATCACAAGCCCGGACCATACGAACACCATCTTGCCACCGGGTTGCCATCGGCTTTTCCGTCATTACATGTACATTGTATTTAGCTGCCAGCACCGCCTGGTCGGGATGTATACCGCTCGGCGTGCAGAGCACCGCCAAGTCGATCTGCTCGGATTTGAGTAACTCTTCAAAGTTCTGGTATCCAGGAACTTCATATTGTTCTATGTGTTGAGCCAGAACATCAGCATCGTTGTCACACACCGCTGCCAATTCGACATTTTCGGCATGTTTCTCTATCGACCCAAAATGATTTTTTGAAATGCGACCACAGCCAACAATGGCCATTCGAATTTTTCGGTTTTGAATAATCGGGAACATTTTTATCGCTCTTTACGAAATCCAGATTCATCCTAATCTGCACTGGTTAAAGGGAAGGGGGAGCGGACAGCCTCGAAAAGGGATAATCTATTGAGATCTGAAATCTGATCGACTCTCACTCATCTTTGCCCCCCCCTCTTGTTTAACCCCATCTGCTCAACATCTTTTTTGAGTGCTTCAATTTCACGCTTCAACAACTCGTACTCCTGTAACTTGCGCTTTAAAAAAAGAGTGGTCAGGGCGGTTTTTTCCGCGATACCACTTGGCGTGAGCAGATAAACATATCCCATTTTGTTGTTACTATTCTGGAAATTATGAATTTTAACGAGCCCCTTCTCTATCAATGCACGCATGCAGTAGTTGACTCCGCCCAGACTAATTCCTAACGCTTCTGCAATCTCACGCTGTGTCATATCTGGACGCTCTTCGAGAAGCCTCAATACCCGGAACCGAGTATCTTCTTGCATGGAGGAAGTACGACTTGCCATTGATTTATACAGGACAGTTTAAAGTTTGTTTCTGGCAGGCTACCGCACGGATTTGCACATTCTGCAAATCCGGAATACCGAAACAGATTGGATGGCCAGCAGGATTCAAGATCTGTTCAACCATGAACATAATAGCCGATTCCACAGCCTAGCGGCACCCCTGGAAGGTGATATTTCATACCCATCCACCCCTAATTATAAGTTATTCCGATATCAAACCCTCCACAAATAAGGGTATTCAGTGCTAGTTTTAGCTTTAACTTATTGAACAAGCGTTAATTTGTAGTCAAAATACGCTTACATAGACCCCGTTATCTCACACAAGGTAACCCAGATGAGTAACCAGACAGCCTGGCACCTGATATACACAAAACCCCGTCAGGAAAGGACTGCTCGTGAACAGCTGGAAAGGCAGGGTTACACAACCTACTTGCCGGAAATCAGGCAATCGAGCCAGAGCCACAAGCCGATTGCCCCACTCTTTCCTCGCTACCTGTTCATTCGCCTGACCGCCGGTCGGGACGACTGGACACCGATTCGATCCACCCGGGGCGTAAGCTCCCTGGTTCGTGTGGGTATGAAACCGGCCACAATCCCCGACCAGTTGATCAGCGCCATCCGGAAGAGAGCCGATGCGGACGGATTCCACCGATTAGGGAACGATACGCTCAAGATGGGCGATCGGGTAAGGCTGGTGAGTGGTCCATTTGCTGATTATGAGGCCATATTCAGCGAGAAGCGGGCTGAGAACCGAGCGATTATCCTGCTGAATTTAATCGGCAAGCAGAACCGTATCGAGGTATCGGCCCACAACATCGCACTGTTTTAAAAGCCCTCAGAACCAGATACTCAGCCCTCCAGATAAACCGGGGTATGGTTGCGTCTGCTCGACGATGTCCAATCAGGGTCACCCCCCGATGCCACCCAACCGACAGGCCCGGAAAAACCAGTGCACCCAGCACTTGTTTTCGGTTATCATGCGCCCTGCGTTACTTCCAATACTCCCTTTTTAAACAGTCACTTAAAAATACCCTGGTGCGGCAACCGATCAGATGACATCCCTCGCCCAATACAAACGGCTCCTGCGACATGTGCGCCCGCACTGGCGAATTTTCCTGGTTTCTATCCTCGGCACCATCGTATTGGCCGCCACCCAGCCCGCCATGCCTTACCTGATGAAGCCGTTACTGGACGGCAGCTTCGTGGCTAAAGATCCACAAATGATCGTTCTGGTGCCACTGCTGCTCATCGCCCTGGCCCTGATCCAGGGCCTTGCCACTATTGTCAGTTCAGTGGCCATGGAGGCGGTTGCCACCCGGGTGGTGCTCAATCTGCGGGAGCTGATGCTGCAGAAGTTGCTGGTGCTCCCCACGCGCTTTTATGACAATAATTCCGCCGGGGTCGTACTGTCCAAAGTGACCTATGACGTGGAGCAGCTGACCAGCTCCGCCTCCACAGTGATCGTCACCCTGATCCGGGACTCGGTCTCCATCATCGGCCTGCTGGCCCTGATGCTCTATCTCAACTGGAAACTGACCCTGATTGCGTTCGCACTGATTCCGGCGGTTGCTTTCTTTGTCCAGACGGTAAGTAAGCGCTTACGCATGATCAATCGCTCACTGCAAAAACGCATGGGAGAGATGACCCACGTTCTGGAAGAGGTGATCACCGGCAGCAAGGTCATTAAGCTGTTTGGCGGCCAGGAGCATGAAGCACGCCGCTTCTTCGAATCGGCCAACAAGGTACGCCAGTTCAAAATGAAGGCAGCACTGGCCCACAACAGCAGCGTTCAAGTGAACCAGTTGGTGGCTGTGAGCGGACTGGCGCTACTGGCCTACCTGTCTGCTCAGCAGTCGGCAACCGGGGGCTTTACTGTCGGCGAGTTCGTGGCCTTCTTTGGCGCCATGGCCATGATCCTGTCTCCATTGAAGAAACTGACCAGTATCAACAACGAGTTGCAACGGGGACTTGCCGCAGCGGAGAGTGTCTTCGCCCTGCTGGATGAACAGCCTGAACCAGATCTTGGTCAAGTCGATCTGCCATCCCCGCAAGGGCGCCTGGAGTGGCGTGATATGGAGTTCCACTACAGTGAACCCGACAAGGATACGGCGGCCACACTGGAGAATATAAGACTCACAGTGGCACCGGGCGAAAACATAGCCCTGGTCGGCCCTTCCGGGAGCGGCAAGACCACCCTGGCCAGCCTGATTCCGCTGTTTTACCGCCCCAGCCGGGGTCAGATACTGATCGACCAGACCGATATCTGCGACCTGCCACTGTCGGTGCTACGGGCCAATGTCTCGCTGGTCTCCCAGGATGTCTTCCTGTTTAACGATACCATTCGGGCCAATATCGCCTACGGGATCAACAGCCAGGCCACGGATGAACAGATCCGGGAAGCCGCCCGGGCGGCCAATGCGCTGGAATTCATTGAGCAGATGCCGGAAGCGTTCGATACCACTATTGGAGACAACGGGGTCAGGCTCTCCGGTGGCCAGCGCCAACGGCTGGCTATTGCCCGGGCCCTGCTGAAGGATGCACCCATCCTGATCCTGGACGAGGCCACCTCAGCCCTGGATACCGAATCGGAACAGTTGATCCAGGAGGCGATGGAACGGCTGCGCACCGGCCGCACAACCATCACCATCGCCCACAGGCTATCTACTATTGAAAACGCCGATCGCATTGTGGTGTTGAAGGATGGGCGCATTGTGGAATCAGGCTCCCACCGCGAACTTCTGGCCAAAAACGGCCTGTACAAAAAACTCCATCAGCTGCAGTTTTCTGCTGGTTAAGTAACCCATGACCACCGATACCCCACAGCAAGCCCGATTCCCCTGGCAGCATTTTGTCCACCCCCGCTTCTGGCCTACCTGGCTCGGGCTTGGAATACTCAGACTGCTCTGCCTGTTGCCGTTCAATACCCAGCTCAGCATCGGGCGACAACTGGGTCGGCTGGCCCGGCACCTGCTGTCAAGCCGCGTCCATATCGCCCGCACCAATATCCGGCTCTGCTTTCCGGAACTCTCCCCGGAACAGCAGAAGCAGTTACTCCAGAAGCATTTCGAAGCCATCGGTATGGGAGTATTCGAAACCGCCCTCTCCTGGTGGGGGAGTGATAACGAGCTAAACGGGCGGGTCAGGATCGAGGGCCTGGAGCACATTGAGCGGGCCCGCGAGACTGGCGCAGGCATACTGCTGGTCACGGGCCACTTCAGCATGATGGAGCTGACCGGCCATATGCTGGGTCTGCATAACAAGCCAACCGGTGCGCTCTACCGACCAATGAAAAACCCACTGATGGATCTGCTGCTGCTGCGCGCCCGCCAACGCCGCCTCTCCCCGCTACTGAAGCGGGATGAGACCCGTGCCATGACCCGTCGCTTGCGCCGTGGGGAATCAATTTTCTATGCATACGACCAGAACTATGGACTGGATCATGCCCTGTTCATCCCTTTTTTTGGCATTCCGGCTGCCACCATTACTGCCACTTCACGCTTTGCTGCGCTGGGTAAGGCGATCGTTATCGCCTTCTTTCCCAAGCGTGAAGCGGATGGCAGTTATGTGATTAACATACACCCACCTCTGGATGGTTTTGGGGCGGGTAATGATGAACAGGATACCCAGCGCCTAAACAGCCTGCTGGAACAGGCGATCCTGGAGGCGCCAGAACAGTACTTCTGGATTCACCGACGATTTAAGACCCGACCGACAGGGGAATCACCGGTTTATTAAAACCAAGCCTGTACCATTCATATATTCACTCATTGCCTAATACTACTTACACCTAATTCCGCGTCGATCAAAAGAGATGGATAAGCACCTAAGAGTTGCCCCTTAATTCATATATGGTTCGACATTTCCCTGAACACTTGCATAAAAATATCGCTAAAGGGCTGCAGAAATGATGTTCAAACTTCCCGAATTTCTAACAACACTGGATGTTGATAAGACTGCACTCCGACTGTTGGGTATTCTGGGTTTTAGCCTTTCATTTTCACCAGCTCTAGTGAGCATCTCGCTGGGACTGATGTTGTTACTGTTTTTACTGGAGCGACGCTATAGAGCCAGACTGGCTCGGGTCGCAACACAACCTCTTACCTATCTGACCCTGGCACTGGTGGTTCTGCACATAGTCGGTTTTTTGTGGACCAGTGACACCGGTATGGCGGAACAAACTCTTTCCCGTGGCTGGAAGTATATGCTGATACCATTTTTCATGATGTATATACGGCGGGAAAATGTACCGTTTTTACTCACCGTATTTCTATCTGGGATGGTATTGAGTGAACTGACGTCGTACCTGATCTGGCTGGGCATCATCGCTCCATTTGGTAAAGCGACCGATATTATTCCGTCACCCTTTATGTCCTACCCCTACTACACAATTTATGCCGCACTTGCAGCAGGATTGCTTGTTAGCTTTTTATTGTTCGATAGAGCTGAAAGCCGCTGGCGCATATTCGCCGCCGGTGGATTTCTTATTACTATTTTGATCAATCTTTCAATTACGGGCGGACGTGGTGGACAGGTCGGATTTTTTGTTCTGCTGTTTGTACTACTAATGATGTATTTCGGCCGACGCTGGATAAACGGCGTGATTACCTTTGTTTTGGCCAGCACGATTTTATTCTATTCAGCCTATCAATTTATCCCTGTGTTTCAAACAAGAGCAGACGCTGCAATTGAAGAAGTTACGCATTTTGAAACGGGAATACAAAAAAGCTCGGTTGGTATCCGGATTGCGTTGAATATAAATTATTTTAACGCCTTCCTCCAAGCGCCATGGTTAGGACACGGCACAGGGAGTTATCTGGATGTCTATTCAGAAGTCAATGAACAGAGCGCCTACCAGACGCATATTACACAGCCACACAACATGTACCTGGTAATTCTGGTTCAGTTCGGGTTATTGGGCGGCATAATATTTTTAGCCATGTTTGGCAGTATGCTATGGCAAGGCTGGTACTCTGCCGACACATTGCGTGCCTTTCGCGTGGCTTTCCCGCTATTTTGGTTGACGATAATGTGGGTGAATTGGTATCTGTACAGCCACCATACTTTTTATGTTTTCTTGTTCTTGACCAGTGTATTGTACGCCACCACGCCGACCAGGGAGAGCCGGGGAACCTGATTGGGCTTACTCATGCAGGCGATAATCATACAGAATCGCAGGGCCAAATCAGGCTTATATTTGAGCCTGCACTTATAACTTGTTCAGCTATCCCGCTAACCGGGCCACCTCTACACTCAGGCGTTCACTATTTGCTGATAACAACTGCGTTAGGGCCTGATGGTTATTAAGTACATACTGTATCCTGGCCTCGCAATCTGCCAATACTCTCCAGTCAATGGGCTCGACCGGATAGGAGAGCAACTCCATCAACCCCTCCATCTTGTGCGTGTTGCCCTTGAACGGTACAACCGGGGTCCCTTCTCTGGCGGCAAAAATGACCGGATGAAAACGCCCTCCAACCAGCACATCTGACTCTGCGATTACCGCCAGAGCACTGCGGTAATCATAGGTATCGGTCATGACAATTATGGATGGATCATGGGCCTGTAACTGTCTGGCAAGTGCCTTGTCCGTTTTGGTACTGGCCATCATGATGACGGGCAATCCGGCGACCCGTTTCAGTCCTTCGTAGACCTTTATGAACAGGTCACCTGACCTTTTTGAAATATCAGACGAACCGGTCAGGCAAACATAACGCTCTGGCAGTTTTAACTTATCCCTGACAGCATCTTTTTCCGCTTGAGTCGCCGGGGCTATTGAGA
The DNA here is from genome assembly GCF_001007875.1 of Sedimenticola thiotaurini. Taxonomy (NCBI): domain Bacteria; kingdom Pseudomonadati; phylum Pseudomonadota; class Gammaproteobacteria; order Chromatiales; family Sedimenticolaceae; genus Sedimenticola; species Sedimenticola thiotaurini. The sequence goes on from NZ_CP011412.1 coordinate 2,489,762, forward strand.
ACGCCGCATCGGGAACCACCCGTGCATTCGTAACGCCTATCTGCTCCAACAATCGGAGTGATACCGGTTCCCGCACAGATACAAAATCAAGCGCGCTATAAACCAGGTTCAATATATTTGCCTGTCGACTACCAACAACCAGATCCACCGATTGATTGACCGCCGACACCCTGACACCAGACTCCTTAAATAGTCTGGCAATACCCAAGAGGCGCAGCAGATGTCCCGATCTAGAATGGATATCACCTTCTCCATTCAGGATCAGCCGATCCGGCAAAGAATAGTCCGCCAGATTAAAATTGAGCTTTTGTAACCTCTCGACCAATGTTGATGTGGTATGACTGGAATCTTCCAGACAATCAGCCAGCCGATTAATGGCGCGGGCGCGCAGCAGTTTTATCTTTCTGTAGGGCAGTGGCTGTAACTCCATACTGGCGAGAGAACTCCCTGGGCATGCAGAGGTCAACGCAGTCTTTAATCCGGCGACTGTTGCGGCACATCCCCAGTTTGAGGTCTTGCTGGTATCGTTCAGGATACTGATATTCATATGTCCCACTATCTACTATTTAATTGCCTTACAGCCTTCACCTGGCTACTTGGTCAGATGTTAAAACTGTCTCACGATTCCCGGGATACCAGATCCAGCGACTCGCTGATCTGCTTCCAGAGCTGGATGCTTGGCTCTTCGCTCTGGCTTGTGGCTGTGCCGAGTTGGATCGTTGCCAGTTGGTCGGCCGGTATCCTGGTAATCCATCCCCGGCCGACCAGTCTGCACAAGGCGTTTTCATACCGGACTTCCGGCTCAAAATCATCCGGCTGAATGGCAGTCACCGGTTTTCCTGCACTCACCGCCTCCGTCAACATGGAGAGACTGTCTTCGGTACAAAATATCTGCTCGGCCGCCCCCAGATAGGCAGCCATAATTTTGCGTGGCTCCTGCTTATACCAGACCGCATCAGCGATCACAGCCGGCTCCAGCCGCTCACAAAGAATCTGTTCGGCCTGCTCTTCCGTCCGGCGCGAGGTGGTCACCAGCCATTTGATGCCATGCTTGGCCGCCAGCTGATTCATCCCGTCCGCTATGGCCGCCCAGTTATCCGCGCTGTAGCGATATTCCCGGGTGCTGCCACCGATCAGCATGGTCCACAGTGGTTTATCATGGCTGGCTTTGAGCGGCTTTCCGGCAGCCTCGAGTTGATCCCAACTCATGGGCGTAGGCGCCAGGGACATGACAATATTATTAGCCGCACCCACCGGCTCGATGGTAAACACCCGGGTAAACAGGGCCGGGTCGAGTCCACGCAGAGACCCGATAAAAAAGTTCTTGCACCCGTACCGCTGAGCCAGCGCGATGTTGATGTAGGCGGTATTGCCACCGGTGGAGATAAGCAGATCCGGCAGCTGATTTTCAGCAGGCAGTTCGATGGTATGCAACTTCTCGATCCAGCCCGCATAACGCTGTACATTCTTATTCAACAGCTTGCGCATCAACCTTCTCAGCGGAGGTAATTTAAGCCGGCTGTCGATCCACTGGATCTCAACGTCATAACCATGCTCCAGCGACTTGATTAGCCCTTTGCTCTGATTAAAATGTCCCGGCACCCCATCACTCAGGCACCACAGCCTCAGCTTGCGCATCGCTTTCCTCTCTGTACCACATCGATCAATACGGCTTCAGTGGCGGTTACCTGGTGATCGTGGGTCAACTTGTTTTCGGCAAAATTGAAGACCGGGGCAAACAGCCGCTTCAGTCGATCTGCATCGGCCAGCGCCCACTCCAGTCGTTCAGCCAGATTATCCGGGCTTTCGATATCAGCCAATACCTGTTCGGGCAGTATCTCGGCGGCACCTGGGACCCTTGTAGAGACCACGGGGCGGTGACCAAGCAGCGCTTCAACCAAAACCAGGGGAAAGCCTTCCCGGCGTGATGAGATCACTACCAGGTCAGCCTCTTGTAACAGCGACTGGATGTCATCCCGGTTCCCCATAAAGGTGACCCGCTTGTCCAGCTCCAGCTGTTCGGCCTGAGACTCCAGACTTGATCTCTCCGGTCCGTCACCCACAATGCGCAGTTCAACCGATTGACTGGCCAGTTTGCTGAATGCCGTCAGCAAAAGATCTACGCCCTTGACATGCACCAGGCGACCGATAAAGGTAATGCACTTCCGCCCTTTTGTCGTATCGGATGGCGACCGACTGCCCCCTGGGGATTGGTTACGACCATTATAAATAACGGTCAGCGCCGGATTCCTGATCCCACCCGCGACACCTTTACTGACCGCAATCAGATGATCAAACCGTTCAAACATAGCGGTTTTACGCTTCAGGCTATGGATGGTGGCGACACAGGGGGCAGCGATCCAGCAGCGCAACAGTGCAATCATGGCCGCTGCCTTGTTGGCGTGCGCATGAACAACGTCCGGCCCGATGGCCCGGATGAGTTGCAACAAGCGATAAAGAGTCAGGGGATTTTTTCTGCTGCGACTCAGATCCAGCGGATGGAACCTGACGCCGCTGGCGAACCTGTCCCCATACCGGCGATGGGCAATAACGTGTACCTGGTGCTTGCCTGCCAGTGCATTGGCCAGGTCGATGAAATGGTTCTCCAGCCCACCCTCTTCGTCACCGGCCATGACTTCACAGATCTTCACCGTTTCCAGCCCCGCTGACCGGTTTTCATCCGCAAGCGGAACGCCAGCATGGAGTCCTTGCCGCTGATCTTGACCCGCTTTAGCCGGTAGGGATCGGAGAACCGGTCCCGATTGATCCCCTCTTCCGTAGTCACGGCGGATAGAAAACCGGCCTCGGCGCAGATCGACACATCCTGCTCATCATAGATTCCGAACGGATAAGCGAAGCTGCTGACCGGCTGCCCAAAAGTCTGTTGCAACTGCTCCCTGCCCGACACGACCTCCCGGGTTCTGGCCTCCCGGTCCAGCTTGGCCAGATTGGCATGGGTGAGGGTATGCCCACCCAGCTCCACCAGCCCCGATGCGAGCATCTCCCGCACCTGGTCGTCGCTCAACTTCGGCTCATGCATCAACTCGCCGCTGTCATGGTGGGCCTTTTTGCTGGTCGACCAGTCCCGGTCAAAACGGTCCACCACCAGATACAGCGTCGCCTTGGCACCATACTTTTTCAACACCGGGTAGGCCTGCAGATAGTTGTCCGCGTAGCCATCATCAAAGGTAATCACCACGGTTTTTTCCGGCAGTTTCCGGTTCTGCATCAGGTCAGTCATGCTGGCAAAATGCCAACCCTGCTCTTTCAGCCAGCGCACCTGCCGTTCAAACATGCCGGGCCTCACCCGCAACTTGTTGAAGCGCGCGCCTTTCCGGTGCTCGGCCACCATGTGGTACATGAGGATCCGGGGGTAGCGATAGTCCACCGCCGGGCGCCACCAGGCGTAGCGCTGTGAAAAAATCAGCAAGGCAAGCGCGGCCAGGATCAGAATCACGGCGATCATTACAGGCACTCCTCGTACAGGGCCAGGGTTTTGTCAATCATCTCAGTCCGTAAAAACCGTTGGTTCCGTTCCACCTGGCAGCCATTATCCAACACTTTCTTCACCCTCGCCTCCAGCTGATCCAGATCGGATAACGGCGTCAGCCCCTCCCTGAACAGGGCCTGCAGTATCTCGCCAATCCCGCCGTGATCATAACCCACCACCGGCACCCCCATACTCAGGGCCTCCAGTGCAGAACGCCCGAACGACTCCGGCTTAGAGGAGAGAGACAGCACCAGATCGGAGACCCCGTAGACATCCCGGATATCGGTGCGATTGCCGGCGAAGGTGATGTCACCCTGCAGGCCCAGACTGGCGATTTTCTGCTCCAGCTCATTGGCGTAGGCCAATCTTCTCGGGTCCTTGCCCCCAACGATCAAACCATGAACGGGCCGGCCCTGCTGAACAAGCCGCTGAATCAGGGTAATGAAGTCGTGGTGTCCCTTCAATCGGGTGATACGACCAGCCAGGGTGAGCACTTGCTTATCCCGTAGCTGGGGAAAGTGCTGATACCACGCTTGCAGCCACCCATCTCCTGGTCGATAACCGTATGGAAAATCGGCCGGCTCCACACCCCGGTAGATCAGCTGGATGCGTTCCGCCGGGGTGGCCGGGTAGTTCTCCTGAATGTAGCGCCGGATGGTTTCGGATACGGCGATCACCCGCTCCCCCTTGGTCATGACGGCGCTGTAGGCAGACACCGAATGCAGACCATGTACCGTGGAGATCAACCGTGGTCGGTTAGCCGGCGCCATTCCCCGCCACGCCAGATAGGCGATCCAGCCCGGCACCCGGGAGCGATAGTGCAGGATATCCACACCCTGCTCCTTAAGGAAACGGCGCAGCGGCCAGATCAACCGCAAAGTCCAGGGTCGCTTGCGATCCACCGGCCAGGTGAAGTGCTCACTCCCCTCCGCTTCCAGTTGCGACACCAAACGCCCGCCGGCCGAGATCACCAACGACCGGTGACCGCGCTCCGCCAGGGCCTGCGCCACTTCCAGTGTGCCCCGTTCGACGCCACCGCCCGCCAGCGCCGGGACCATCTGCAGAACTGTCAGTGCTCGGTCAGCCATTGTTCCACCATCCATTCGGCGCAGCGTGCCGCCTCGTTAAAGCATCCCGGTGGCTCCCGAAGCACGCCCCGCTCCTGCCAATCCGCAAACCGGGTAACCCAGCCGTTGTCCACCAGCCCTTGAACCCCGCGGCTTACCCGGCCTGGACGGCTTTTTTCCAGCTCAATCAACCCGACCATGGCACCCGAGGTGATGGCCTCATAGACCATGGAGACAGAGTCTTCGCTGACCCAGGCGGCACGACTTGTTTCAAGCTGTTGCGCGACCCAGTCCGGTCCGGTCTGTTGCCAGGGCACCAGGGTGAGGTTGGGCAGTTGCAGGGTGGCGAGTTGGGCCATCAAATCATCCGGGGTTCGGCGCGAGTTACTGAGAACAAAAGACTCCTCCGGCTGATGCCGGACAATGCGCTCTATCTGGCTGATTACAGCACCGCTCTGCCAGTTGAAGTGTGCTGACCGACCGCCTATCAGCAGCAGGGTCCCGGACAACCTATCCCGCTCACCGGCGACCACCCTGTTCAACACACCGCGGGTAAGAAACACATTGGATCCGCTGACGCTATCGTGTTCGGGTATGACGCAGAGATCGAACAGACCACGGGGCAGGGTGGGGTTCATGATCACCACCGCCCGTCCGCCAAAGGCGCGCCGGGCGGCCAACAGGGCCAGGTGGGTCCGATGACCCGCGCCGATGACCAGGTCAGGCGATGGCAGCCCCTGCCCGGCGGAAAAACGCCCGGTCAGCCAGCCCGTCCAGCGGGTGAGCAGACCGGTATCGACCGGAATATCGTACCGGACCAGGTCCACAAGCCGGGCCAGTGCATTACATAAACCCAGGGACTGGTTCTCATGCCCGGGCTTAGCGTCGGTAAGGCGCCAGATGACCAGCGGCTTATCACCGTGGCCTTTCTGATTATTCGGGGTAGGTTTCAAAGTTTAACCAGTTTCTCGGTAGCCGGGGTTACTGATTCCTGTCAACGCGTCCCCCGATCCATGAGTCAGCAGATTTGGGTAACCCGGCCAATCTGACCCCGCGCCGTTGCTGACCTGCCGCTTGGCAGGGTGGGCACAAACCATCTGCCCACCCTAGCGGATTTTCCACAGGATCAGCGGACGTAGGTGAGCCACTCGGGATACTGGCTCCGGCGGCCGTGTACCTGATCGAAATACATGGTCTGCAACTTCTCGGTGATGGGTCCGCGGCTACCACTGCCGATAGTGCGGTTGTCCACTTCCCGAATCGGGGTCACTTCCGCCGCCGTACCGGTGAAGAACGCCTCGTCGGCGATATAGACCTCGTCCCGGGTAATGCGTCTTTCCACAATCGGGATACCCAGCTCTTCGGCAAAGGTGAAGATGGTCTTGCGGGTAATACCGTTCAGCGCCGAGGTGAGATCCGGGGTGTAGATCACATCATCCTTGACCAGGAAGAAGTTTTCGCCCGATCCCTCCATCACATAACCGCTGGCATCCAGAATCAGCGCCTCGTCGTAGCCGTCATTCACCGCCTCTTGCAGCGCCAGCATGGAGTTGATGTAGTTGCCGGAGGCCTTGGCCTTGCACATCATGGAGTTGACCTGGTGGCGGGTATAGGAGGAGACCCGGATGCGGATGCCGTTTTTCAGGTTATCCTCGCCCAGGTAGGCGCCCCACTCCCAGGCGGCGATCATGACATGCACACCCAGGGCATCGGCACGGATACCCATGCCTTCAGACCCGTAAAAACAGAGCGGTCGCAGATAGGCGGAGTCGAGTCCGTTCTCCCGCACCACGTCGATCTGCGCCTGGTTCAGTGTCGCTTCGTCAAAGGGCATCTTCATACCCATAATGTGGGCTGACTGGAACAGCCGGCGCGTGTGCTCGGCCAGTTTGAAAATGGCCGTTCCCTGCTCGGTCTTGTAGGCGCGAACCCCTTCGAACACGCCCAGCCCGTAATGCAGGGTGTGGGTCAACACATGCACCTTGGCCTCGCGCCAGGGCACCATCTCGCCATCCAGCCAGATCCAGCCGTCACGGTCCGCGAAATTTACCATTTATCCTCTCCAGTAACTCAAGATTGTGAAATTGGGTCCACCATCAGCTTCTGCCACAGCGCCTGCACCGCCCCGCGCTCCGGTTGCAGCTCATCCGCTCCCACCACTCCCGGCAGTTCACTGAGCGACTTGCGATGGTAGACGGCGCGCAGCGCCCGGTAGTTTTCAGCCAGCTGTTCCGCCACCTCGCCCTGGAACAGGTGGTGCCGCGCCAATGATTCAAGCAGGCGAATATTATCCGTCCAATCAAGCAGATCAGGGTGTTTGTTTGCCCAGCGCAGAACGCTGTATTGAACCATAAATTCAATATCCGCGATACCGCCAACGCCCTGCTTTATATCAAACTGGTGGTCGTTACTCTTGTCCAGTGAGCCACGCATCTTCTCCCGCATCTCCCGTACATCCGCCTGCAGTTTTTCCGCATCACGGGCACGGGACAGCACTTCCCTGCGGATGCGCTGAAACTGTTCCATTACCGCCGGATCACCGGCCACCGGACGGGCCCGTAACAGGGCCTGGTGTTCCCAGGTCCAGGCGGCATTGCGCTGATACTGTTCAAATGCCTCCAGGGAGCTCACCAGCATGCCGGAATTGCCGTTCGGACGCAGACGCATGTCCACTTCATACAGAATGCCGGCCGGCGTACGAGTGGTATACATGTGGATCATGCGCTGCCCCATGCGGGCGTAAAACAGGTCGTCGGCGATGGGACGCTCGCCATCCGTCATCTGGTTTGGATTGTCATTACCGTGCAGAAACACCATGTCCAGATCGGATCCGTAACCGAGCTCAATCCCACCAAGCTTGCCGTAGCCGATCACGGCGAAACCGTTGCCACTGCCTCGGGCGCTACCGGGCCGACCATAGCGGGCGACCATCTGCTCCCAGGCCTGCTCCATTACCCTGCGCGTTACCGCCTCGGCGATTTCGGTGAGATAGTCACTTACCACCATCAAGGGTATGCCGCCGGTCAGGTCGGCCGCCGCCACCCTCAGCATGTTGCTCTGGGTAAACTGGCGCATCCGCTCCATCTGCTGCTCCTGATCGTCCTTATCGACAGCAGCCAGGGTGGTATCCAGCTCCAATTCCAGGCGCTCCCGCTTCAGTGGCGTATAGAGCCGGCGAGGATCCAGCATTTCATCCAGCAACAGCGGATGCCGGGCCACCTGCTGGGCGATCCAGGGACTGATACTGACCAATTTTACCAACTGGGTCAGCGCGGTCGGGTTCTCCACCAGCAACGCCAGGTAAGAGGTGCGACGGGCAATCGCCTCCACAATCCGCAGTATCCGTTCCAGCGCCACGTCCGGCACCGACGATCGCCCCACCGATTCCAGCAGTACCGGCATCAACTGCTCCATGCGATGCCGCCCCCGGGTACCCAGGCTGCGACAGGCGTGTCCCTGTCGGAAGTTTTCCAACCGGCTCAGGATCGACTTGGCATCGGAATAACCGGTCTGTTGCAGCAACTCTATTGCCTGCTCATCATCCAGTTCCTGGTCCCAGACCGCCTGCAGTGGCGAATCGGTGGCAACCTCTTCGCTGAGGGCGAAGACATTGTCGAAGTGCGCCTGGACCCTGGCCCGATGCTGATCTAACACAACCAGAAACCGCTCCCAGTCCGCAAACCCCATGCAGCGGGCAATACGCAACCGACCCGCATCATCCTCCGGCAGCAAGTGGGTCTGCCGATCTTTCCAGGCCTGGATGCGATTCTCCACCAGGCGCAGAAAACGGTAGGCTTCGGTCAGTTCCGCCACCTCTTCCATAGAGAGCTGCTGCTTCTCACCCAGCACCTGCAATACCGGCAGGATGGGGCGAATCTGCAATTCGGGCTCACGGCCGCCCCGGATCAGCTGAAAGGCCTGGCCGATGAACTCGATCTCCCGGATGCCGCCGGGGCCCAGTTTCACATTGTCGGCCATACCTTTACGCATCAGCTCACGGCTGATCAGGCGTTTCATATCCCGGATCGATTCAATAGCACCAAAGTCGAGGTAGCGGCGATAGATAAATGGCTGCAGCATGGCCATGATCTCCCGACCCGCGGCCGCATCACCAGCCACCACCCGCGCCTTGATCATGGCGTAACGCTCCCACTCCCGGGCATGGGACTGGTAATAGGTCTCCATCGCATCAAATGAGAGGGCCAACGCGCCTGCATCACCAAACGGACGCAACCGCGCATCCACCCGGAACACAAACCCATCCACGGTCTGGCTGTTAAGCGCCTTCACCAGTTGCTGACAGAGCCGGATAAAAAACTGCTCATTGGAGGTGGGGCGGGGACCATCGGTCTGACCCGACTCCGGATAAGCAAAAATCAGGTCGATATCGGAGGAGAGATTGAGCTCCCGGGCACCCAGCTTACCCATACCGAGCACCACCAGACCCTGCGGCTCGCCCGCCGCGTTACGCGGAGTGCCCTGCTTTTCTGTCATCCAGTCATACAGCAGGGTGAGCGACTGGGAAACACAGGCATCGGCCAGCGCCGAGAGATCCACCAGGGTCTCATCCAGCGGTGCTGTCCGGGTCAGGTCGCGCCAGATAATCCGCACCATCTGTTCATTACGGAAACGACGCAACTCACGATGCAGCGCAGTCTCGTCCGTCACTCCGACCAGCCGTTCAGCCAGCCGGCGTTCCATCTCTCCGTCCGTGTAACTGGTCGTAAAAGCCCCGGAATGCTGTAGATCCATCAGCTTTTGCGGCTGTTTCAGGCAGTACTGGGCGACAAAATCACTGCCCTCCCACACCTGCAGTAGGGCCGCCTCAAAACCGTCTACTGAGCGTAACTCTGCGGCCAATTCGGGGGAGCTGGACTGCCATTGGCGCCATTTGTTTTCTGCTTCTTGCGCGGGATGTTCAGACGACTGCATAGGTTTCTCAATATCGGGGTTGGTCAGACTATTCTACAGGTGAGCATCCATCCTACCGCCACTCATGGAAAAGGTGAATGGCGGAAGCCCCCAGTCTCGCCCACTGGAGTAAATCCAGACCTCCACCACACAGCATCCGCCACAAAAAAACCCTGCCTGGCAACACCAGGCAGGGTTTCGTCCACGGATGAGCCGGCGCCGTGAAGGCCATGATCGGCCGGAACGGCTCAGCTCTGAGCGGTTGGCTCGGCAGTGATTACATCATGCCGCCCATGCCGCCCATACCACCCATGCCGCCCATGCCGCCCATATCCGGCATACCGCCAGCAGCGGAGTCATCGGCAGGCTCATCGGCAACCATCGCCTCGGTGGTGATCATCAGGCCAGCCACGGAGATGGCGTTCTGCAGCGCGGTACGGGTGACCTTGGTGGGATCCAGGATACCCATCTCGACCATGTCGCCGTACTCAGCATTGGAGGCGTTGAAGCCGTAGTTGCCCTCGCCTTCAGCCACTTTGTTCACCACGACAGAGGCCTCGTTACCGGCATTGGTGACGATCTGGCGCAGCGGCTCTTCCATCGCACGAGCGGCGATCTTGATACCGACATCCTGATCATGGTTGTCACCGGTCAGATCCTTCAACGCCGCCAGGGCACGGATCAGGGCGACGCCACCGCCAGGCACCACGCCCTCTTCAACAGCGGCACGGGTGGCATGCAGAGCGTCTTCAACGCGGGCTTTCTTCTCTTTCATCTCAACTTCAGTTGCGGCACCCACTTTGATCACGGCGACACCGCCGGCCAGCTTGGCAACACGCTCCTGCAGTTTTTCACGATCGTAATCGGAGGTGGTCTCCTCGATCTGGGCACGGATCTGCTCAACCCGGGCCTTGATGTCGTTTTCGGTACCGGCACCATCGATAATGGTGGTCTCTTCCTTGGTGATCTGGACTTTCTTGGCGGTACCCAGTTCATTCAGGGTAGCCTTCTCCAGGGTCAGACCCACCTCTTCGGCAATCACGGTACCACCGGTCAGGATAGCGATATCCTGCAGCATGGCCTTGCGACGGTCACCGAAGCCAGGCGCCTTCACAGCACAGACCTTGACGATGCCACGGATGGTGTTGACCACCAGGGTAGCCAGCGCCTCGCCTTCCACATCCTCGGCAATGATCAGCAACGGACGGCTCGCCTTGGCGACAGCCTCCAGTACCGGCAGCAAGTCACGGATGTTGGAGATCTTCTTGTCGTGCAGCAGGATGTAGGGGTCTTCCAGATCAACCGACATGCTCTGCTGGTTGTTCACGAAATAGGGAGAGAGGTAACCGCGGTCAAACTGCATACCCTCAACTACGTCCAGGCTGTTCTCCAGGGCAGAGCCCTCTTCAACAGTGATGACACCCTCTTTACCCACTTTCTGCATCGCTTCAGCGATGATGCCACCGATGTTGGCATCGCTGTTGGCGGAGATGGTACCGACCTGGGCGATGGACTTGTCATCGGCACAGGGCTTGGACATGTCGGCCAGCGCCTGGACCGCGGCAGCAGCACCTTTCTCCATGCCGCGCTTCAGGTCCATCGGGTTCATGCCGGCAGCTACAGCCTTCAGGCCTTCACGGACGATGGACTGAGCCAGTACGGTCGCGGTGGTGGTACCGTCACCGGCCACATCGGAGGTCTGGGAAGAGACCTCTTTCACCATCTGGGCGCCCATGTTCTCAAAGTTGTCAGACAACTCGATCTCTTTGGCCACGGAGACACCGTCTTTGGTGATGGTGGGTGCACCGAAGCTCTTCTGCAACACCACGTTACGGCCTTTCGGACCCAGGGTGACCTTTACGGCGTCGGCCAGGATATTGACACCACGCAGCATTCTCTGGCGGGCATCATCGGAAAATTTCACTTCTTTTGCAGACATAGATACGTATTCCTTTGAAATTCAGTAAATTGAAGAGTTTTCGCAGGCGCCTGATCAGCCCTCGATCACACCCATGATGTCTTCTTCGCGCATCACCAGCAGGCTCTCGTCACCGAGTTTCACCTCGTTGCCGGAATACTTGCCGAACAGGACCTTGTCACCGACCTTTACGTCCAGCGGACGAGTCTCGCCATTGCTCAGCACCTTGCCATTACCAACGGCAATCACTTCGCCTTGAGCTGGCTTTTCGGTTGCACTGTCCGGCAGGACGATGCCACCAGCGCTGGTGCGCTCCTCTTCCATACGACGAATGACCACACGGTCTTGCAGCGGACGAATATTCATCTACCGATTTCTCCTGATTTGGCTGTTTACACAAATGGTGTTTTTTTATCCGGCGGCGCTGTTAGCACTCACCGCGACTGAGTGCTAATAATAGGGTCGAATTATTGAGAGTCAAGAGCGACAGGCAGAAAAAAACGGCATGGGCCAGGAAGACCCGGCATTCAGGTGCGCCTGAGTTCTTTATCCAGCATATCCAGCCGTTCCGGAGTACCGATATCCAGCCAGCGTCCGGCATAGTATTCGCCACTCACCCGACCACTGGCCATCGCCTGACGCAGCAGGGGCGCCAGAGGATAGGCTCCGGGCTGGCAACCGGTAAACAGTTCCGCCCGGTAGATACCAATGCCGCTATAGGTGAGTCGACCATCACCGGCATCCGCAACCGAACCATCACCGGAGAGTACGAAGTCACCCTGGGGGTGGTGTTCTGGATTGTCCACCATGACCAGGTGGGCCAGGGAACCTTCCGGTATGGGCCGGGCCAGAAAGGGGTAATCGGTCCAGACATCACCATTGACCACCCAGAACGGCCCATCACCCAACAGGGGCAGGGCGTGCTGGATACCACCACCGGTCTCCAGCGCCCCGGCGGGCTCGGCCGAATAGGTTATCGAGACACCCCAGCGCGCGCCATCCCCCAGGAAAGCGACAATCTGCTCACCCAGGTGAGCGTGATTGACCACCAACCGGGAGACGCCGGCACGGGCCAGCGCCTCCACGTGGTACTGGATCAACGGCTTACCAGCCACCGGCAGCAGTGGTTTGGGGGTGCGATCGGTCAGCGGTCGCATCCGCTCGCCCCGCCCGGCGGCCAGGATCATGGCATGGGTCGGTAACCCGGTCAGCTTGGCGTCGTTTTCCACTCTTGGTTACCTGCAATTACCCTGGGCTTTCTGTTGGGGGACCTTACCGTGGCACGCCATGAACATAGGATCTGCCCGGTATCCAGTCAATAAAAAGGCCGCCCCGCTTTGCATGGGGCAGCCTTATACTCAGGAGCTGGTCCGGCACTTACCAGGCTCAGCCTTTCATCGAGGTGAAGAACTCCTCGTTGGTCTTGGTATCCTTCAACTTGTCCAGCAGAAACTCCATCGCCGCCAGTTCATCCATCGGATGGAGGATTTTGCGCAATATCCACATCTTCTGCAGCGCATCCGGCTTCATCAGCAGATCCTCACGACGGGTGCCGGAGCGGTTGATGTTAATGGCCGGGAAGATCCGCTTCTCGGCAATGCGCCGATCCAGATGGATCTCCATGTTACCGGTGCCTTTGAACTCCTCATAGATCACATCATCCATACGGGATCCGGTCTCCACCAGCGCGGTAGCGATAATGGTCAGGCTGCCGCCCTCTTCCACGTTACGCGCCGCACCGAAAAAGCGCTTGGGCCGGTGCAGTGCATTGGCATCCACACCACCGGTCAGCACTTTGCCGGAGGAGGGAATCACCGTGTTGTAAGCACGCGCCAGACGGGTAATGGAGTCGAGCAGAATCACCACGTCCTTTTTGTGCTCCACCAGCCGCTTGGCCTTCTCGATCACCATCTCCGCCACCTGCACGTGACGCGCCGCCGGTTCGTCAAAGGTGGAGGAGATCACCTCACCACGAACTGAACGGGCCATCTCGGTCACCTCTTCCGGGCGCTCATCAATCAGCAGCACGATCAACTGGGCTTCCGGGTGGTTGTAGGCGATCGACTGGGCGATATTCTGCATCAACATGGTCTTACCCGCCTTGGGCGGGGAGACGATCAGACCGCGCTGCCCTTTGCCGATCGGCGCACAGAGCTCAATGGTGCGGGCAGTAATGTCTTCGGTGCTGCCGTTACCCTTTTCGAGATTGAACTTCTCGTTGGCGAACAGGGGAGTGAAGTTTTCGAACAGGATCTTGTTCTTGGCGTTTTCCGGCTTGTCGTAGTTGATCTCGCTGACTTTGAGGAGTGCAAAATAGCGTTCGCTCTCCTTGGGCGGCCGGATCTTACCGGAGATGGTGTCGCCGGTACGCAGGTTGAAGCGCCGGATCTGGCTGGGTGAGACATAGATATCATCCGGCCCGGCCAGGTAGGAGCTGTCAGCCGCCCGCAGGAAGCCGAAACCATCCTGCAATATTTCCAGGACCCCATCGCCGTGGATATCTTCGCCTTTTTTGGCGTGAGCCTTGAGGATGGCGAAGATCAGATCCTGCTTGCGGGAGCGGGCCATACCCTCCAGCTTCATAGATTGGGCGAGTTCGACCAGTTCAGTGACCGGCATCTTTTTAAGTTCGGTGAGATTCATGATGATATGCGTGATTGACAAAAGAACGGAACGGGCTTTGAGTTCCCGTTTGGAACAGCGTTATTGAAATATCGCTCTGGAGTGATTGGTTTCTTGGTATTAGCGCTCACGGGAGGGCTAGTAGGTGGATTTTAGCACCATCCCGGAGTACGTCCAGTATTAATTACGATTTCAGCGACTTCAGAGATTACTATCGATGAAGGCGATCAGTTGGGATTTGGATACGGCACCAACCTTGGTAGCCTCTACTTCGCCATCCTTGAACAGCATCAGCGTAGGAATACCCCGAATGCCGTACCGCGGCGGTGTGTTGGGGTTCTCATCAATATTGAGCTTGGCCACCTTGATTTTGCCGGCATACTCACCGGTAATCTCATCCAGAACCGGCGCGATCATCTTGCAGGGACCACACCACTCGGCCCAATAATCCACCAGCACAGGCAGGTCTGACTTCAGCACTTCCGCCTCAAAATTATCGTCGGTCACATGAACAATCTGTTCACTCACAAGTATTCTCCACAAAAAATTCGGTTGGGATATCGCACCACAGAGTACGGGACAGCACCGGTGCTTATCGTTACATCAGGGATCAGTTGTCGGTTGAATCTCAAAACAGTGGCCTATTTGATCCCAATATTTTCGCTATTTCAAGTCCAAACCATCAGTAAATTAATGTATCCTAGCGAGCCATGACAGACAAACACCTTACGGATATCCGTTTTAACAGCTTCGGGCTGTGTAAAGAACTCGCACAAGGCATTGAAGAGACTGGCTTTTCCTTCTGCACCCCCATTCAAGCCGAAACCCTGCCCATCGCCCTCAAGGGGCAGGATGTAGCAGGACAGGCCCAGACCGGTACCGGAAAAACCGCCGCTTTTCTACTGGCAACCTACCAGCGTCTGCTCACCCAACCGGCGACGGAAGGGCGTAAAAAGAACCAGCCCAGGGCACTTATCGTGGCCCCGACCCGGGAGCTGGCGGTACAGATTCATAAAGACGCCGAAGAGCTGGGCAAGCACACCGACCTCAAACTGGGGCTGGTCTATGGCGGCACCGGCTACGAACAGCAGCGCAAGCAGCTGGAGGACGGTGTCGACATACTGATCGGCACACCCGGCCGCCTGATCGACTATCTGAAACAGCACGTCTACGACCTGAAAGCGGTTCAGGTGGTGGTGATGGACGAGGCGGATCGCATGTTTGATCTGGGCTTCATCAAGGACATCCGCTTTATGTTGCGACGCTGCCCGCCACCACAGCAGCGACTGGGACTGCTGTTCTCCGCCACCCTGTCATTCCGGGTGCTGGAGCTGGCCTACGAGCACATGAACAATCCCACCACGGTGAAGATTGAAACGGACAACGTGACCGCCGACAAGGTCAAGCAGGTCTGTTACATGACCGCCAACGACGAAAAGATCTCGTTACTGATCGGCCTGCTGAAACGGATGGACGCCCATCGCAGCATCGTCTTCGTCAACACCAAGCGCGGTGCAGACCTGGTCTGGGGCTACCTGGAGGGCAACGGCATTGGCGCCGCAGTCATATCCGGTGATGTACCCCAGAAAAAACGCATGCGCCTGTTGAGCGACTTCCAGGAGGGGCGTCTGCCGGTTCTGGTTGCCACCGACGTGGCCGCCCGCGGCCTGCATATCCCGGACGTCTCCCACGTGTTCAACTTTGACCTGCCGGACGATGCGGAGGACTATGTGCACCGCATCGGGCGCACCGCCCGGGCCGGCGCCAGTGGCGACGCAATCAGCTTTGCCTGTGAGACCCACGCCTTCTCGCTGCCCGATATCGAGGCCTATATCGGCCATCGCATCCCGATGGAGCCGGTCACCAGTGATCTGCTTTTTGAGGTCGACCCGAAAAGCCGCATCATTCCGGACCGTCCGGAACGGGACAAGCGACGGGGCAGCAATAACCGGTCTGGCCGCAAACCCGCCACCCGCACCGCCAAACCCCAGGAAACCGGGACAGAGGCACCCAAGAAAAAGCGCCGCAGAAGAAGAAAACCCAAGCAGACCAACACCACTGAATAGAAATGGACGACCTGGCCGTCACCAACAAGTGCAGCCGCTGTATCAACTCCATTTGTTGCACCTATACCACGGAGGCGCTCGGCGTGGCGCCGCGCTCCAAGGCCGACTTCGACCACCTGCTGTGGCAGGTCTCCCACCAGGGGGTGGAGCTGTACAAGGATGAGGGCGAATGGTATCTGATGTTTCTGGGGCGTTGTGAACATCTGCAGGCGGATGGGGGCTGCGGCATCTATGAAGAGCGGCCCCAGATCTGCCGCGACTACGACAACGACTGGTGTGAATACGATGCACCGGCCGAAGAGGGCTTTGAACTCCACTTCCGCAATTACGGGGAACTGCTCGCCTACTGTAAGAAACGCTTCAAAAGCTGGGGCAAACGCTAGAGAGAAGTAATTCCCGACAGAAACCGGCTCCGGTCACCCCTGGGGCAGCAGGGCGGAAAAATCATCAATCGCCATAAATCCACCCGACTCCCGCGCCGGCTCCTTGGTATCCGGTTTCAGCACCCGCAACAGATAGCCAATGCCATAATCCCGGGCCGACGCCAGCACCGACGGACTGTCATCCACAAACAGGGTGCGTGATTTATCAAACGGCTCGATCTGCTGCAACTTGTCCCAGAAATCCCGTGCCTCTTTGGGCAGCCCCAGGTCATGGGCGCAGATAACGGCATCAAAGTAGCCCTGCAGCCGGGTGCGCTCCATTTTCAACGCCAGTGCCTTCTGATGTGCGTTGGTCACCAGCACAGTACGCGCCTTGCGGGCTCGCATCTCCTGAAGAAAATCCACCACGTGGGGGTGTACCGCGATCAGGTGCTCCACCTCCGCCTTCAACAGCGCAATATCCAGCCCCAGCTCCCGGCTCCAGTGGTCCACACAGTACCACTCCAGGGTGCCTTCCACGTCACGGTAACGCCCCAGCAACTCCTGCTTCGCCTGCGCCAGCGTATACCCGCGGCTTTCAGCATACCGCTGCGGTACATGCTCCAACCAGAAATAGTTGTCAAAATGGAGGTCCAGCAGGGTGCCATCCATATCCAGCAGCACGGTATCAATTTGGTTCCAGTCAATCATGGGGTAAAGTTACAGCGGAATCTGACTGAATAGCAACCGAAGAAGCCAACATGCCAAAACCTCCCCGTATCCGCGCCCGGCGCACCCTCAGCGAAACCGGCGTATTTCATATCGAAGAGATCGACCTGGAGTTCTCCAACGGTCAGCAGCGCACCTATCAACGGGTGGTGGGCTCTGATGAAGGGGCAGTACTGGTGGTACCGATGCTGGATTCCGAAACGCTGCTACTGATCCGGGAATATGCCGCCGGGGTGAATCGTTACGAACTCGCCTTCCCCAAGGGTCATATCGAACCGGGAGAAGAGCCCCTTTCCGCCGGCAACCGGGAACTTCAGGAGGAGACCGGCTACGCGGCAAAGCAGCTGGAACTGCTTGATTCGGTCAGCGTCGCACCAGGCTACATTTACCATACCACCCACATTGTGCTGGCACAGGCACTTTACCCACACCCACTGCCGGGCGATGAACCGGAACCGATTGAGGTGATCCCCTGGAAACTGAGCGAGCTTGATCAGTTGATGGCCCGACAGGACTTCACCGAAGCCAGATCAAAACTGGCCCTGTTCCTGGCCCGGCAAAAACTGCAAGCCAACCGGTAAACGCTTGTACGACTTGTGCTCACCGGCCCACTGCAACAGAGCACACCAGGCGGAGCCTCTCTGTCCAGGCCCGGTTAACGACAAAATTCCCGCAGGTAATCTTCCTGCTCGCGACGCTGTTGACGCAACCGCTCGCCCCGGGCCGGCTTATAACCGCGACGCAACTCCGCCTCGATCCGCTCAATACGCTGGTTCGCCTTCCAGCACGCCTGCTTCTGCTTTCGCTCCGCATCAGCCACCCGGGCCAGCGCGGCCTGGTCGTTGGAGCGGGAACCGGACGACCGGCGACGATCCGGCAACGGACGCTTCGGGCTGGCCACCCACTTGGTGGTGCGAACATCCAACTCAACCTCCTCCCCCTGAACGCAAGGCACTTGCTGAAAAACCACCCCGCCTGATCCGTCAGGACAGCGATACACGGCCGCAATCCCTGCCGCGGGAACAGCAAGAGCCATCAGCAACACCGCCCAGCCAACAGACGCTACAAGCCTGCTAGACGTTCCGAAACCATCCTGCGCCGATCTATTTTTCATCCCTGAAACTCCTTATTTGTAAACTTGTCACACTCCCTGACTGGCACAAACCACAACACCGGGTATTATGTACCAGGAAAAAGTAACGCCAACCCTGGATGGTCGACCGTTAACAGCATGCCAAAACCCCCACCCACCCCTTCGCCGACGGACCTGGCGTTTATCAATCGCCAGTTGAGACAACGACTGACCAGTCTCACCCGGGAGGCCAGCCATAACGAAGAGGTGTTGAAACGGTTC
The DNA here is from genome assembly GCF_001007875.1 of Sedimenticola thiotaurini. NCBI lineage: Bacteria > Pseudomonadati > Pseudomonadota > Gammaproteobacteria > Chromatiales > Sedimenticolaceae > Sedimenticola > Sedimenticola thiotaurini. Next base: position 2,508,281 of record NZ_CP011412.1, read on the forward strand.
CATGACCGGGAGCTCACACTGCTGGCCACCGAATCTCTCCCCCAACTGCTCAGCTGTCTGGTCGATGGCATGAAAGCCTCCTTCGATCTGCCCAACATACAGTTGGTGCTGCATGACCCGGATCACGAACTCAGACACCTGCTGCTGCACAGCGGAATCGAACCGGAAGGGCTGGCCGACATCCGTTTCGTCGATGAGATCGCATCATTCTCTCCCAAACACGCCCGCTACAGAGCACCCTGGCTCGGGCCGTTCCGGAACCCGGAACATGCCATCCTGTTCCCCACTGACGACACCCTGAAAAGCATCGCCATTCTCCCCATGATCCGACGTGGCCAACTGGTCGGTTTCATTGGTCTTGGCAGCCACGACCCCAACCGCTTTACCCGCCAGCACGCCAGTGATTTTCTGAATCGTCTGGCCACCATCAGCGCCATCTGCCTGGAGAACACGGCCAACCGGGAGCACCTAGTGATCAGCGGGCTCACCGATGCCCTGACCGGTCTCCACAACCGCCGCTACCTGGAACGCCGACTGGAAGAGGAGGTCACCCGGGCGTTGCGTTACCAGCATCCGTTAAGCTGCCTGTTCATCGATGCCGACCATTTCAAGCAGATCAATGACCGACATGGGCATGGCGCCGGCGACAGCGTACTGCGCGAACTGGCCCTGCGGGTCAAGGAGTGCCTGCGCCTCTCCGATATCGCCACCCGCTATGGCGGCGAAGAGTTCACCCTGCTGCTGCCCCAGACCGATGCAACCGAAGCGGCCAAACTGGCGGAACGGATACGGAGCCGGATTCAGCACAAGCCGATCGCCATCCACGGCGGTGGCTATGTCGAAGTGACTGTCTCCATCGGGGTTTCTGCCCTGCCGCCAGGCAGTAGCAGAGAAAATCCGCAGCAACGGGCCAAACATCTGATCGAGGCAGCGGACAAAGCACTCTACACAGCCAAGGAGTCGGGGCGGAACCGGGTACAACTGGCGAACCCGGACAGCCTATCCGGCAGGGCACTGGAGAGTATAGAATTAAACGATTAAGCCACTGTAGGGCTTTTCTGAAAACAGGAGCGTTGCTGTCACTTCTTACTCTTCAACAGAGTCGCCAGATCGGCGAAAGGATTATGGGTCGCGCCGCTGTCCTGCCTGTCGGTCGCGGCATCACCATACTCTGAGTCGATATAGCGCGAATGTTCGTTGTCATGGCAATAGAGGCACAACAACTCCCAATTGCTACCGTCTGATGGGTTGTTATCGTGGTTATGATCGCGATGATGGACCGTCAACTCGCGCAGATTTTCCCGGCTAAACTCCCGGGCACAGCGCCCACAGACCCAGGGATAGAGCTTCAGCGCCTGCTCCCGATACCCCTTCTCCCGCTGATCCCGGGCACGGCGGGCCTCCGCCACCACCCGGTCGAGCTTGCTCCCGGAACGGTCCGATACCATACTCAACTCCGAATTTGAAAGTCAGCTGACATTTACCAGGACCAGCAACCAAACGTGATACCGGCTGGGAATCCCAAGGCAATACTATCTGGTAAATAGTAGCCCATGGGACAAACCCGCTGGTAACGCCCAGTTCCTGCACTGAAGCTATCGGATTCACGCCGGCGCTTCCCTGCGCCAGCGCAATGCGGGCAGGAGTCCGGTTAAACCTCCTGGCCCAGCATACGACGTAGCGTTCCGTCCTTGTCAATCAGGTGATGTTTATAGGCACCTGCGACATGCAGCAGCACGCCGATAATCAATGCATCACCTGCCAATCCGTGCACCTGGTGCGCCAGACCGGCAAGCGCACCATTCAGCGGGATGACTTTGCCAGGATTAGCCGGATCCGGGTTTGCTGCGATCAGTTCGAGACCGAACAACGCGGCGCCGTGGCCACCCATCACCGACATGACAAACCCACTCAGCGGCATAATTATGGTGCCGATCAGCAGCAGATAGTGCACTACCTTGGCCAGTATATGCATCAGCTTTGAGGGGTCGCCCAGGGTGCTGGGCCAACCATTACGTATACGCCAGACCACACGCCACAGGGCGAAGAAGAATACCACTATGCCAAACGATTTGTGCCAGCCATAGAGGGCAAATACCTTGTTCTCCGCCATATAAACGCCGCTGGCCAGCAGCACGATCATGGTTATCCCAACCACCCAATGCAGCATCAGAGTCTTGCGGCTGAATTTTGCTTCTGTATCAAAGGTCATAGTACTGCTCCCTTCATTTAATTTTTGTCCGCTCAGGACTTCATGTTAACAATCAGGTCTATTTCCAGCGCCGGGCAGCCTGGGCCACGCGCCTGCCCAGGTGTTGGGCGGTATCCCGGTCAGATTGCGGTGGCACTATCTCCGGCCCCTGGTCGGCGTTGCTCTGGGCCATCACCCCCAGATAGCTACCGACCCGGTTAAGATCATCCGGACTGCCCTGGGTGCTGTTATTCCCCGGAAGCAGCCCCAGACTGACCCAGACCATACCGTGCTGCGCCGCAAATACACTCAGCTGTTGAAGCGTATTGAGCTTGTCGCCGCTGTAGCTGGCCGAGTTGGTGAAGCCCGCCGCCAGTTTGTCCTTCCAGCCCTGCTCCGCCCAGACCTTGGAACTGGCGTCCATAAAGGCCTTGAACGGCGCACTGACGCTGCCCATGTAGGTGGGGGTTCCGAAAATGATTCCATCCGCATCCGCCAGCCGATCCCAATCGATCTGATCAGGATCATCCACCGCAATCAACGTGACATCCCCATGAATCTCCCTGACTCCGGCCGCAACAGCTTCCGCCAGCACTTTGGTGTGTCCATAGCCACTGTGATAAACCACAGCAATTTTAACGTTTTCGCTCATAACAATCTCCAGACATCTCTAATCGGATGCCGGAGATTGTAAAACCGGGGGCGCTATTCGTATAATGTATTATTATTATATTGATTATTCACCATATGCATTTACGTAACATTGACCTCAACCTGTTGGTCGTATTACAGGCCTTGCTGGAACATCGCCATGTGACCCAGGCCGCCAATACCCTGAATATGAGTCAGCCCGCCGTCAGCCGCGCCCTCTCCCGGCTGAGAGACACGTTCAATGACCCGCTGCTGGTACGCACTGCAAAAGGGTATGACCTGAGTGCACGTGCGGCGTCAATACAACCGCAACTGGAGCAGCTGCTCGGCTCTTTGGAAAAACTGGTATCAGCACCAAAGTTCGACCCCAAGCAGTCCAACGACACCGTCAGAATCTATGGACTTGACCCCGAGGTGAGCATTTTCCTGCCCAGCCTGTTTTCACTGATGCGCCGTGAAGCACCCGGCATGTTTCTGGATGTACGCAGTGAACCGAGAGAACAATTTGAACTCCTCGACTCGGGGGATGTGCATTTTTCACTAACCGCCTTTACACCCCACAATGGCCTGGAACACTACCGGCGTTTAAGAGTGGAACGACCAAGGTTCGTTGTGCTGATGCATAAAAACCATCCGCTTGCCAAGGGGCCGTTGACCATAAAACGGTACCTGGACGCGGCCCACGGGATGGTTTCCATTACCGGCCGGGGACCGGCACTGGTGGACCGGTCACTGTCGGATACGGGCCGAACACTCTATACACCGTTACGATTAAGCAGTTTTGCCAATGTCGGGCAATTTTGTGAAGAGGGCGGCATTCTGTTTCATCTGCCCAGGGTATTTGCAGAACAGGCTCGGAAGGGGCGCCCTCTGATCACACGGGAGCCACCTGAAGAGTTGGCACAGGATTTACCCACCACCTATCTCTACTGGCACGAAAGACATCACCACAACCCCATGTGTCAGTGGTTTCGAGACCAGATCAGGGCCCTGGCAGATTCATCGGCGGAATAGCGCCGCCCAAGTAACTCAGGACGATATGACAGGGTGATTAATGACGACACAAGGCACCATGACATTTCAGCGTATTAAAATCGTAAACTGCGGAGTGTCCAGGCTTACCTTTCGGTTTCGGCACACCACGCTCTATGAAGAAAGTGGCCGAGTTCCCACCATACAAACCCGCCGGATAGGTAAACGCCTTTAGCACCACATAGGCCTTACGCAGGGAGGGCGGCTTCGGCCTGGGTATACCGACACCGGCAATCGGCGGAACATCCTCTGGTGGCATACTCGCCACCAGTTCATCCACCCATCGGGTGGCATCCTCGGCAGTTGCGCGCCGGAGTATGCCTTTAGCAACAGCCGCATCGAGCCCCGCCTGCCCGGCCAGCGGCATAGTGTCATCCCTAAACGAATCCGGGGTTATCCGGGTCGATGTTACCAGCTGCTGGGTTCCTGCGAGCGGCTCTCCCACGACAATTCGCCCGGCCTTATCACCGAGAAATACCAATTCCACCGGCTTGCCGAACAATTTTCTGGACATGGGATTCAGCGACTTGTTACCCTTTTTACTCAGGTAAAGGTATCCGCAGGGTCCCCGGTTGTGGTGTGTGCTGTTAAGCACCGGAACCTTACTGTCGAGCCCCGCCACCACTTGCCTGTGGTAACCGGTCAAAAACACCGCGCTAATTTCAGTGCCTTCACTCCAACCTATATTCCAGATAGTCGGTTCATAAGCACCCAGTATCAATAATACCGGTTTGGTCCTGCTATTCACGGCAACATCGAACTGCGTTGCTTCATGTCCGCTTTGATCTATCTGGAACCCGATACGACGCCCGGAGTAGGATCCCGCTGCGTAGACCACCGCATTGTCAGGGATATTGAGGCCCGCATATTCACACACCGGCGGGGTCCCGCCCCGCTGTATCAATTCGGGTGGCAGTTCAAATTCGAACGTTGTTAACGGGTCCGCAGTCGCGACCTGAATAAACAATAACGCCATTACTATAAACCGAGCCATGTTATGCCTCCCTTCATTTTCCAGATCCCGTTCAAACGCCAGATGTGGTTAAGCACGACTAATCACTAACCCGTCAATCTGTCCATCATCTCAGCAAAGATGCAATGTCGGGGTGTAACTGCATCAGAAACCTGTCCACCGAACGCGTATAGCTGCTTCTCTTGCCTAAATTTACATTTGTGGCTCTATGGGACAAATCGACTTTCAGCAGTTTCGCGTCCGTGCCAAACTGCCTGGACTTCTGAATGTACTTTCCGGCTTGAACACAGGGAGCATCTTTTCGTTGCGTGGAACATATGGCCAGAAATGGCGCCCGCTTACCTGATAACGCATAAATGGGGGACGCGGCCTTCCAGTACGCCTGATGGATGCCAAACGCTTTCTTATAAAATCTGGGTGGTCTCCGCGAGGTCATTATCTCAACAATGTCGTAAGCGGCCGAGTCAATAGCCACCGCACCAAGCCACGGCTTAACACCACCAGCTAACTCCTGTTGGCCGCGGGAGGCAATAAGTGAAACCAGGTGGGCGCCCGCGGAGTGTCCCATTAATATGAAGCGGTCCGGTGATCCGCCCCACTTCCGGGCCTGCTGCTGGGAAAAACGCAATGCGCTCTCTACGTCTTTCACTTGCTGCATAGGTGCTGCATCCGGTACCAGCCGATAATTTACCGAGATAAAGACAAATCCTTTGGATACCCAGTGATTCACCTTGTTCCTGACTACTCCGTTGGAAGCCTTGTCGCCAATCCTCCACGCCCCTCCGTGGACCATAAATATCACGGGAGCATTGCCCGCCCCCCTTGGCATATAAACATCCAATCGCTGCCGCTGGTCCTGGCCATATGGGACATCACGTATAACCTTTACTTCTGCAGACTGGGCCATGCAATTTGGCAAGTAAAGCGCCGTCAATAGCAGCACTGTAAAGATCTGCTTTATATTCAAAACCATATTCTTCCTATATTTTGTTAATTGGGTGCCCGGTCGACCTGATAAAGATGAAAAATATTAAGTAACCTTTATAACAGTCAACGCCATTGTTCGTTAGAAATACCTATATAGAACCGGCAACGACGGATATGCATACGCAAACCAAGACCAAAGCAGGGGGGGATTACCTCTCCTTCTTGATGCTGGTGACCTTTTTACGCTTGTCTGTGACTCCCTTTCCTTCCCGGTACTCTTTTTTTCATCGTGACAGCATGAATGGGTGGATGTCGAGAGTTTCGGCGACCGCCTTAACCTGTACCCCATCCAGGTGACTAAGTTGGACCGCTTTGGCTTTGAATTCCTCCGTGTATCGCCATGCCCTCCTGGGTTGATTGTATCTTGGCAGTGAACACTCTTCTGTCAGAAGTGAGTGTCCGTTTTAGAGGGGGATGTTCACTTGTTAGGCATACAGCGATTCTCACCAGTGATTGTGAACTGCCGTAACTTGATTTGCCAAAAAAGTGAGCCGCTCCATTTGATTTCTGCTTCCCCCATACAGGCCAAAATCATGGGCGATCGAAAAGAACCCTTCTCCAGGATTATTGTCACTGCCCTTATGGACAACTAATGCCGTAAGCATTGGACGACCTGCTTGATGTTCTTGCGCTGCAATTTCGCCAAGCAACCTCGCAATTTCTTCTCGATCTTCATCCACATCCATTGAAAGACCCACCAGCGGTGCGACATCGCTATAGGCTGCTAGGAGGTCATTTCGCACAAGACGAACAAGCTCATCGTAGAGAATCATATTCATGGCATTTCCTTTTCTTGGGGAGCTCGGTTGCCTAACGCCAAACATATGGGGCGGCGGCGAAGCCGACGTCCCAGCCAGAAGGGCGACATAATGTACTTGTTAGATGGCGCAGTTTTATGCTTTGCGATTATGTAGTGAGCCTATATAGGCCCCTGCCATTGCAATAGAGCTAGCAGCCAAAATAAGGAAGGTTTGAATGGCCACGTCCCAATCGCCGCTTGATTCCGTAGCTGCTTCAATAAATACCATGACTACCGAACCAACTAGAGCTACCATGATTAAGTAACGAGACAAATATATTGACCGCATTGATCTTGCCGCGACATAACCTCCAAGTAGTAAGGGAAGAATTGTGACCAACGCTGGATACCAAGGAAACCAGCTTTCCCCGAAGGTGGATGATAATAGTGGTATCGCTAACCACAATCCAAGTACAGCGAGAATCCCAACTACTGAGCCGAAAACGAAAGGCTTTAGAAGTGCTCCCATGTTCCTATTCTTTTTCCATCTAACGCCCAACTCTGCGGGCAATTGAAGCGCAGCATAAATTGATCCGCTGCAGTTGTTTGTTACAAGGCTGGATTTTCAACATTCAATTGCGCCTCCTTACCGTCTAGTTCCCTAGCTTTATTAAAGATGCGTCGTACTTCCTCATAAATAGGCATAAAGAAGTATTTCTTACCCATTAAAACCAAGCACTCAGCTTCGGGGTCTAACAGCTTGAATATGTGGCCTACCGGGTCATCAGCCAATGTATGACTATCAACTATACAATTGGGGAAGAAATAGCCGGCATCATTTTGCAAGAGGTATTGATCCAGCCTTTCGTCGAAATGCTCCCATGCATTTCGTAGATCCCGATTATAGAGAGCTGACTCTTTATCTAAGCCGAAGCTCTTGCATAATTTTTCGCCACGTCTCTCTTTCAAAACCCTCTGGTTAGGCTCTTTATTTTTCCCACCTGGGGATGGCCAAAAATACCTAGACAGTGCGGCAGCATGACCTACAGCTTCTTGAACTATACATATAAGATATTCAGGGCCTATTTCTTCTTTCTTTAGTTGACGGTATCTATCAAATGACTCTAAGCATCGATCCGCAGAATACATAATTGAGTGAATATAGAAGGATTCGCAATATGAAACTATCCCATGGTAGTCTTCTACTACTAATTTAGCCCTTCTTTCTTTTTCATCCATATCCAATTCTTGCACAATTCCACTTCCTTGGATGCCTTGTAACGTTCTAGCACAGCCGCAACGGTTTTTGTTGTCGGCTGGTGCGGCTTGTTAAGCGCTGCATTCTCATTGGGACAGACCTGATTGCAGCTCTATAATTAGTTCTTTTTTTGCTTCACTCACTAACGCCTCGGCCTTAGATGAATCTGTTTCACTCCAAACAACCCATCTATCTCCTTGGAATTTCCTCACATCATATTTAACGCTGTTTTCGCTAAATTTTCTAAGAACGATAGCTTCCATTTCTGGACCAAAACTTACACTCCTATTAGACGGGACTATTTTCTGATAAAGCCGCCCAATGATGCTTTCTACTTTTCTTTTGTCTTTTAACTTGAATTCAAAGCGACTCCCGGATAATTGCTTATACCATATACCTGCATTATCGAAGGCGTCAGGAGCTAACTGGTGTAGTTTTTCATCGCCCATACTGGTTACGAATGTTTCACTGGAACATCCAACAAGTATCAGCACAAAGAATATACGTAGAATTCTCATGTTTTACGCTTAACGCTTGCAGCATGCGCGCCCACGGAATGGAGCCGAAGGCGCAATGTAGTGGGCGTCGCCGTGCCTGCACTGGTTATGCAGTCGGGAGTCTTCCGCCATTTTCATCAGCTATCTCCAACAGCTCTTTAATCCTAATGATTTCAGCAACGATAGGGTCCATTTCATGGTCGCTATCGAGAAGCCGAAAAATGCCAACATCTGTGAAAAAGGCACGAAATAGATGACCCGGAACACCATCATCGCCTGGTTTCGGCCCCACATACTCAGGGATGACAACGCCTACGATACCGTCTGACAGATAGCGATCTAGCCTTTCATCAAAATGTTCAATGGCATTCCTGAGGTCACGAGAAAAAAGAGGGTTGCTTTCATCAATATTGAGAGACTCGCGTAGATGAATGCCACGTTCAGCATGCCCTTTCCGAACTGGCCAGAAATAGCGTGATAATGCCGCCCCATGGACAATAATATTCTGTAACTCATTGAGAATATCATGTGTCAGGACCCGATCTAGCCCCTCTTCCATCGCAGCTTCCGGCAGGGTTTCAAAAGCATGAGAAATCCGTGCAATCGATCGAAAGGCGGACTGGGCATTAAATAACATCCCGTTGATATAAAACGCCTCATAAGGTGGACAAATTCGGCCGTCTTCCATCGCCATTACGGTCTCCCTACTGCATAACGCCGCAATTCACCGGAGGCAAAAAAGCATAGTGAGGAACGAACGACGCTTTTTGGCATCCGAGTGAAATTGCCTTGTTAGAGCTTTATGCTTTGAGCGAATATTTGGCATGTAATTGCCCCAACCCACCACCTAAGCCACACATGAATGCTGACCATAGGGGAATCATGTAAATATTAGAGAAATACTCTGGCTCAAGCATTCTGAAACCAATAAATGCGAAATAGACCAATAAAGTAACTACTGCCACCAATAGCCCGGTAATTGCACCATGTATCACACCTCTTTCCGATGCTATCTTACCTGCGACATAGCCTGGAATCACATACACAAGCCAACCAATTACGGCAAACACTACACCAAACCAACCCGGTATTTCTGTAGCATCATCACCAATTGATATGTCCGTTAACAAGGTATATGCCACGTAACAAAGCAAGTATGTACCCAGGCCTATGAATATTGCTTTCCAGTGCATTTCTTTATGCTCTAACGCTTGGCTAAGGGGCGGGTAGCGAAGCGGACCGTCCCAGCGAGTGCAACGAGCGCTTTAAGCCCTTTGTTAGAAGCGACATTCACTCCCATGGTTGTTTAGCCCTGTGCATTTCCCTTTCCTCCTCGGCGTCCTTTAACAATGCTTCTTTATACTTCTTCCCTAGTGGGCCTGCACCAAAAAAACCTAGTATAGCTACTGCGGCTAACACCCAAAATGGCGCAGAGACCCAAAAGGCATAATCACACTGATTGATATTGCACATTACATTGAAACTTCCCCACCACAACAAGCCAGCCATAGTGAATATGACGACATTCCTTAAGTACGGCTTTAGTGATCTAGGACCTAGTGTTCCGAATCTCATAGAGCTTTCTAACGCTAGTGGTAATGGGCGACAACGGAGCGCAGTGAACTAGCACCACTTTTGTGGACACTTTTATTGGAATAGCTTTTCATAATTCTCTGGTGATTGGTAGCCTATCCCTGAATGTAAACGCTCTCGGTTATAAAACTCGATATACTCCACCAGATGCGCCACCGCACTGATGTCATTTTCAAATAGCCTGCGATGAATGAGTTCTGCCTTCATGGTGTGAAAGAATGATTCGACAAAGGCATTATCCAATGGGTTGCCCTTTCGACTCATGCTCCTGGTCATGCCAGCGGCCTCCACCACATCTCGGTATTCATGTGCCGCATATTCAATTCCCTGATCAGAATGGAATAGACAACCCTCCTGAGGATTCGACCGGGTTAGTGCCATTTTGAGGGCGCTTTTTGTCAGCTCTGCATTCCGTTTTCGACTAAATGACCAACCCACAACCTTTCTACTGAATAGGTCAAGAACTACTGCATGGTAGAGCCAACCCGTTTTGGTCTTAATATAGGTAAAGTCACCCGCCCATTGTGTGCCTGGCTGTACTGGCTTCTCCATCTGCTTCAATTGATTGCCGGTAGACGAGTAGAATTCATGTTGGCCGGGTCGCCACGCATAAAGTCCTGTGGTAGAAGCCTTTACACCCATCTCTTTCATCAAACGATTAACCCGTCTGCGGCTGCAAGGCAGACCTTTTTGAATCAATTCCTGATGTAATCTAGCTGCCCCATAGCTGCGACGAAAACCTTGATGTAGCGTCTTGATCGCTTCCATCAGCTTGAGATCATGTGCTCTGTGGTTACTCATAGGCCGTGCTTTCCATGCATAAAAACCACTTCTTGAAACACCATAGAGTTCACACAGGCGATCCAGTTTGTGTTTGTCACGGTTCTTCTCGATAAAAGCAAATATTACCGCTTTGTCTTCTCGAAGAACCGTTTCGCTTTTTTTAACAGATCAAGCTCCTCTGTACAACTTTCCAGGGCTTGCTCTAATTCTTTGATCCGCTTATTTGCTTTTGCCAGCTCTGCCTCTTTTTCAACCAAAGGGTCTGTTCTTTTTACTAGCCTCTTGGGTGATACCTGCTTTGATTTCATGTGCTTATTTTCCCGGAGTTCGCCGTTTTTGTACTCCATTCGCCAACGGTAAAGCATGACCGGGTGGATTCCAAGCGACTCAGCAATATCCTTGGCTATAACTTTAGGGTGATTAGCCAACTTAACGGCCTGTTGCTTGAACTCTAGTGTGTATCTATCGTAATTCCGCTTCTTTGTTTGTCCCATCTCGTACCCTTCAACAGATCAGTCCACGACTGTCCATTAAAGTGGTGCTAGTTCAGAGCGCGCTTTTTGCGCGTCGGCTGACTTTACTGGTTATGTTGCTGTACATACAGGTTGTACTCACGGGCCCATTCCTTAAATGCTATACGCGTAGCTTGATCTTCATTACCCTGAATATCGTTGCATGTACCGCCCAGGACAAGCGGCCTCTGTTCGGGCGGACTATTTCCTTTGTAGCCAGGAATACCCATGAAGCACTCGGCAACAATTATTAGACGATGATCACCTTTGCCAATAGCCTTTTTGCAGCCTCTACAGGATTTGTCTTAATCACTTCGCTCCAAGTACCAGGGTAATTTTCCCATGCTGATATTGAGCTGCAATAAATGAACAAGGTAACTATAAAAATGCACTTCACTTCACAAATCCTTCTGCAACATAACGCCGCAAGCAAAGGCGCGCGTTAGCGCGTCCAGCCCGCAGGGCGATTTTGCCTTGCCTTGTTATAACGTGAACTCAACAAGTAAACTGCAAGGTACACCAATGTTTGTACAATCACCGTCATCTGTATCACTGCATGAGTTTCTAGGTCATCTGTGACATTGTGCCAGCCCGTGGAGTAACCGTATACGGCAACACCCACTATCTCAGAGAGTAACAACGAAAAGTAGCCAATAAGTCCAAGCCAGGATACCGAATACTTCCCTGACCAATAAGACGCGAGATATCCGATAACAATTGGCGTGACAAATGGAATTATTACGATGTTCGGGCCGAATCGATAATCAGGGAAAATAATCCCCCTAAGAACTCCAATTGTGAGTAAAGCTACAATCCATTTCATACAAAGTTATAACGCCGTTGTAAATTGCAGTTTTGGAGGAGCCCGTTTGTGCTATCAAGCACAAAAAGGAGCGACGGAAAAACTGTCAATTTGACAACTTTGTTAGAGCTTTTTACGTGCACGACTGCTTCCCAACCAAAAGAAAAATGCCCCTGCGGCCCCATACGCTACAAACAAACTGCGAAAGTAAGGATTGGCAGTATCTGTTAAAGCATAAAGGAAACCCGCGCCGCCGCCAATTATAACTATTAATATGGGGTTGACCCAATTTAGCTTGCGTAAAACATAGTAAGTAGGTAGTCCAATGATTGCGCAGAATACCGCCATGTATAAAAAGCTAAAAATTCCAAATAGAACGTAAGAACCAAAAAAAGCCCCAAACATTGCGGCGATACCATTGTGATTAAGTTCTTCAATAGCTGCCCAGATTGCTACCGCTCCACTCACCAAAAACGGTGAAAGAAAGCTAAATAAATACCCCGCTCGCATTTCGTTTCCGTAATTCATACTTGGTATAGCTCTAACGCCCGCATAAAAGGCGGAGCATCAGCGACGTCCAGCCCGCAGGGCGATTTTTGATGCGCTTGTTAAATGTGGACTTCGTGACCAAACTGAAACCCTGCCTCATTGATTGCTATGGTGCATTGTGTAAGAAAAATAGCAGCCTCTACGCTTGGCTCATGCTTACACACTACATTTATTTTTATGCTCTTACCCTTTGCTTGTGGGTAGGATTCGTATATCTCTCCAGATTCGATAAACGCCAGATATACATTTATTTTTTCCTGAAGCTTATAAAGGTGATCATTATCCCATTCCAAGTGATCTGAAATAGTAAGGACCGCTAATTCATCACTAGCTATACCGATTGCATCAATTGTGCTCTGATCTTCAATGCTCATAGACATTTAACGCCGCAAATCATCGGCGGTAAAAAGCAGAGCGACGAAGGCGCGGCGCTTTTTGACGTCCGAGTGTATTTGCCTTGTTAGCCGTGATTTAATTAAGGCCATGGCGTTGGCACCTTACCTTCAATGGCCTCTGACAACGCGGACGAAAAGTTTGCATCATCCCATTCCAACATCGCCATTTCGGCAACCTCTTCTGCCTCTGCTTTCCTTCCACCACGGGCAAGCAACGCCACCAATGTCGCGACATCATTAGAAAAACTTGTATAGGCAAAGCTCTCTGCTTTTGCTTGGAATGGGGACTGTTTAGAAAACTCCAATCCTGATCGGAAGTAACGTACATATCTCAGATATGAATTCTCTGGATCAATATACTTACTACAAAGCTCATATTCTTTGGCCCGTACCAATGATGACTGGGCTAGTCGATATACTTTTTTAGCTCGATCTTGTCGATTTTTATCTAACCAACGAAACAATTGAATTGTCTTTTCTTCTTCGCCCAATTTCTCGTTTATCGACTTATAATCGTTAAACGAGTCATAATAATTGACACTAGAACGTACATTCGCACCAGCCATATCCCTAGTTGCCTCTAGTGAATGCATCGCTTCGGGGTACTTATGCCCAAGTTCCTGCCAATCACTTAAAGCAAAAGATAAGCGAACGCCATAGAATGCACGATCGTATTTCAGCGCATTATTGTGAAACCAAAGATGCTTTAGTAGTGCATCTTCATATCGCCCGGCACGAGCATCCTCACGAGCTTCATCAAGAATCTTCCTTGGTGATGGATTCTCAGGCGGCAACCATCCAGCATAAACAGCTGTATAAAAATTGATCAATACGATTAATGCTAGAAATCTCATTGCAGCATCCTTTGCTTACGGCTAACGCCTCGCATCAGCCGCAAAATTGCAAGCGAAGCGCGGCAATTTTGTCGGACTGCATGCGATTGTTATGGTGAATTAATTGCAAGGATAAATCTCCGGCAATTTCTTCATGAGTTCCCATGTTGCTTTTGATGATGTAATTGCTTCACCTTCAAAGCTCTCGTTCAGTATATTGAGAACTTCTCGTGAACCAATAAAACCTGAATCAGGCGCGCAAAATAATCCATCGTCCAGAGCTATGTTTGCTCGACCTATCGAATTCACCGCATAGCTAAAGCCCGAAACCCATAATAGAGTTTCTTCGCGAGTTCCATCTTCAAGCTGAAATTTCACTTCTGGTGTCCATGTATCGGATGCGGAAAGTAATGAATTGGCGCTAAAGAAAAATAGCAATCCGATTGCTGCTAAGCGCTTAGATGTCATCATTCACCATAACGCCAAGCTAAACGGCGAAGTGATGTTGGCGACTTTTGTGCTTTTTTTGCGCAAAAGGTGCCAACATTACTGAGTCCGATTTGAGCGCCTGGTTATGGTTTTTTATTTTTTGGATCATTTTCTCGTATATATTCTTTGATGGTTTCTAGTAAAATAATTAAGTGGCTGTATTCAAGTGTAATGAAAAAGTAGCGCTCGCCAGGCTTAACAGACTCGTAAATGTACCGCCAAGTTACAAACGCATTTGATGACCTTTTAAGTAATGGTTTAACTTCAGTAGATAAACCCTGCTGATTTGGAAATACAGGTGCTTTTGGTCCATCACCTGTTGAATCATGCTCATAAGCAACATTTAATTTAAATAATTTTTCTTTGGGTGTGTTCGACACCTTTTGATTATATTTGGACTCAATTATTTGTTTTACGTTATTTGGCAAAGATTTATACAAAGCCCAAAAATTATGGGTATCTGGAACACTTAGGCCAAGCCCAACTCTTAGAGATTTTATGAATAGCTCTAGAGACAATGAAAGATTAGTAGCTGCGCTTACCAGCGCACCAGGGTCTTGTGCAGCAACTAATACTCCACCATTTAAATCAGACCCAACTTCCTCTAAAAATGGTTTAGATAGCTCGAAAAATGATTGCGCGCACTTAAAAGCAAACCGAAAATCTCTATTTTTCTCTTGTTCTGACTTTTTACGCATACTTAGATACCATAACCTTTAAGCATTTATGCCGCGTGCCTTTCATGTGGCATAAATGCCTGTTGAACTGAGCCGCCCTCGATAGGGTTGCCCAACTCTATTAATAAGAAATTGTTTTTTTCCGGCTGCCCGGCGGTTTGCTATTTGGGGTGACAGCGCAGGAAGGTCTTCGGTGTTGTGCATTCCGGCCCCGCTTCCTGAAGGCTAGCCGCCCGTCTTTCTAACGATTTTTCTTCATAATGCCTCATTTTCCAGCCCCTGGCCACTACCTGCCCGTCAGACCCCTCGGGCCTGTTGATTGCCTACATCTTCCCCCGTGCAACGGGGCCAGCGTCACTCGCCGCCAGGGCGTCGCGGTGGCAACTCCATTACTACGCGCAAACGCCCGCCCTGGCATACCGGGCAGGGCCAGGCGGCCACCTCCGGGGTGGATCGGTTTATCGCCTTGTCCGGCTCGGCCTCGGTTGCCTCGGCCCGGGTGATGGCCGTCCGGATCTGGGGCAGTCGCCTGGCCCGACAGCAGTTGGCCAGGTAGCCGTAGTGGCGGATACGCATCAGGCCCTTGGGCAGCACGTGCAGCAGGAAGCGGCGGATAAACTCTGCGTGATCCAGCTGCATCACTTTGGGCTTTTCATCATCCCCATAGTCCTTGTAACGGAAGCTCACCGTCTCTTCATCCATGGCCAGGATCCGCCGATTGCTTATGGCAGTGCGGTGGCTGTAGCGGGCCAGGTAGTTCACCACCGACCGGGTAGCCTGTTCACAGGGCCGGCTGAACACCACCCACTCTTTGTGCATCAACTCATCCAATCGGGCGTCTGCATCGGCTGCGGTCACCCGGTACAGTTCGCCGCTCTCGAACAGGCGGCGTAGACGATGGACCAGGTGGCCCCGGAAGTAGCGCGACAGCGCCCTGACCGGGAACAGGTAGTGACTCTTTGCTGCCTTCCATTGGCCCTGGTCCGTGAGCACACCACCCGGCACCAGGCAGTGTAGGTGCACATGTTGGGTCAGGGTCTGACCCCAGGTGTGTGACGTGCAAGGATGCACTAATGCCGTGGGCGCAGGATGCGCAGGAACGGCCAGCACCGCCGTCATCCCCAGTTGCCCGCCCAACCTTCTAGGGTCCTCACCAAAGCGCTTCAGTGTCGCCCAAACCGATGCAAACAGGGCCCGATACAGGACATCCGGGTGCAGCTGCGCCCAACCATTGAGGGTGTCGGGCAGGGTAAATACCAGGTGGTGGTAGGCAACCGGTAACACTGCCTGCTGCTGGGCTTCGGCCCATTGCCGGCTGGCCCGTTGCTGGCACTGGGGGCAGTGCCGATCGCGGCAGCTGTAGTAGTGGGTCTGATCATGAGCGCAGCGGTCACAGGCCAGCCGGTAGCCGCCCAGGGCTTCGGTCCGGCACTGCCGGATATGGTCGCAGACCCGGAGACGACGGCTATCCAGGCGATGCCGTGCACAGTAGTGCGGCAGGTGCGCCGCCAGCACCTGCTGCAACCCCAGACTCACGCCCGGCCTCCCAGGTGGGCGATCAGGTCGCACTGCACCCGCTCGCGACTGTTGTAGCGTGGCAACCAGTGCAGATATCCCAGGGTGCTGTGGATATCCCGGTGGCCCATCAGGTGTTGCAGTTGGTTGACGGCCAGTCCCGCCTCCAGCAGGTGGGTGGCGTAAGCGTGGCGCAGGGCGTGAATGCCGCCGCGCTTGCGGATGCCGGCCTGTGCCTTGCAGCGCCGGTACACCCGCTGGATGGATCTGGCATCCAGGTGTCGACCGGGGAAGTGCTCGCTGCTGGGGAACAGCCAGTCGCTGGGGCGATATATTCGCCAGTACCGGCGTAACCGCTCCAGCAGTTGGTCGGACAGAGTGACCATCCTGTCCTTGCGGCCCTTGCCCTGTTCCACCCGCAACAGACGACGCTCCCCATCGATGTGACGTACCTTGAGCGAGACCAGCTCATTGACCCGCAGTCCGCAACCGTAACAGGTCAGCAGCATCATCCGGTGCTTCTCGTTGTGACAGGCGTGGATGATCGCCGCCACCTCCTTGCGGGTCAGCAGCTCCGGGATCTGTTGCGGTCGCTTGGGTAGAACAATCGGCACATCGAAAGCCTTCCAGCCCAACACCTTCAAGTAGAAAAAGCGGATGCCGTTAAGATAAAGCCGGCAACTGGCGTTGGCCAGCTGGCGTTCCCGGACCAGGTGGGCGAAGTAGGCTTGCAGATCATCCGTGGTGAGCTGGTCGGGTGAACGGTGACTGAAACGCGCCAGGTCGGTAACGGCACGCAGGTAGCACTCATGGGTGCGCGGAGAGAAGCCATGCTGCTGCATGGCCTCGATCATCTGTTGACGTAAGGAAGTCATCATCACTCTCCTGTAGCAAGACCGGAAGTGGTCTTTGGAAAGTGTGGTGAATAAGAGAAAAAAGCGAGGTTTTAAGAGGCTACCGCGAAGCGGTTTAGTTCAACAGCTGATTATGCGTCTCGCGCATCTCATGAGAAATGCGTCTCGCGCGAATATTGAATAAAACGACTTATTGTTCTATATTTGTTCTCTATCAGGGAACCATGTAGCAAGGAGTCGCTATGTCTTTTGATTCGTTCGATCACGACACTGATCCAAAGGTCAAGCTGTTTTGGAAGCGCTATATCGACGTGACTAAACGGTTTCGTATTCCGGAACGGACCCGCCCCTGGTATCGAAAGCATGTTCAGGGATTCATCGACGCGAATCAGGGGGTAAAACTTCAAGCCCAAACGCCGGATAATGTTGAACGCTGGCTGAACCGGTTGGGGCAGAGCCCACAACTCTCCTCCTGGCAATTTCGCCAGAAAGTGGACGCCTTGCGTCTTCTCTTCAAACATATGCTGGGATTGCCGTGGGCTGCAGAATTTGACTGGGATCACTGGTACGAGGGTGGACAGCCGCTGGGTGATCAGCATCCGACAAGTGCGCGCAGTTATGAGACGAAAAATGCCGGCGCTGACAAGCGGGGCAATCTTCTGGGTCAACGGTTTCCGGGTGTTTATGCCCGGTTTGTCTCGGCAATCCGAATCTCGGACCTCTCCATCAACACTGAACAGAGCTACCTTGGCTGGATCAATCGCTTCCTTCGTTTTCACAACAATAAAGCCCCTGAAGAGTGTGTGGAGATGGAAGTATGTTCCTTTTTAGAGTATTTGGCCGTTCAACGCAAGGTAACTGGAGCAACCCAGGCCCAGGCACTGAATGGACTGGTGTTCTTTTTCACTCGTGTCCTGGAGAAACCTCTCGGAGAAATCGGCTCTTTCAAGCGTCCCAAGCCCCACCAACGGATTCCAACCGTATTGAGCCGGCGTGAAGTGATGCAGATCCTGACACAGATCGATGGACAGACCGGTCTGATGGTGCGCCTGATGTATGGCACAGGCATTCGCGTCATGGAGTGTGCCCGGTTACGCATCCTGGATCTCGATTTCGAATATCGCCAGATCACGGTCCGTGCAGGCAAGGGCAAAAAGGACCGGGTGGTTCCGATGCCGGACGCGCTGACCGGCAAATTGAAGCGTCAGATTGCCTGGGTAAGCAGAAAGCACAAGGGGGATATCGAGGCTGGCTTCGGATCGGTGTATCTTCCGGAAGCGCTCGAACGCAAGTATCCCCGCGCGCCCAAGGAGTTCCGATGGCAATACCTGTTTCCGGCCACACGGATTGCCACCGATCCACGCTCAGGGGTATTACGCAGACACCATATCCACCAATCGGTGGTGCAACGGGCAGTACGCAAGGCTGCCGTCCAGGCAGGCATCACCAAACGGGTGACCAGTCATACCCTGCGTCACTCCTTCGCCACCCACCTGCTGGAATCCGGCTCGGATATCCGTACAGTGCAGGAGTTGCTGGGCCACTCCGATGTCACCACGACAATGATCTACACCCACGTTCTGGGTAAGGGGGGAAACGGGGTGACCAGCCCGCTGGACCGGCTTGACACATAAAAAAACGGCCCGCAATTGCGGACCGTTTTGATTTGGTGGCCAGGGACAGAATCGAACTGCCGACACGCGGATTTTCAATCCGCTGCTCTACCAACTGAGCTACCTAGCCTTGGAGAGGGCGTATTAAACCGATACGCGCTGCCCGAGTCAAGAGGGAATTGTGCCGGGAGGTCTGTTTTTTAACCCTTTTCCCGCCCGGAGCGGCCTGTTGGTTGGGCGAGCCAACAGGGGCAAACCCGCCCTGTTCCGACAGAATCAGGGCGTGAAGTTGACCTGGGTGCCGCCATCTTCGAACAGGAATTTCTGCATCTGCTCTTCAAGAAATTCCCGTGATTTGGGATCAACCAGCGAAAGACGGTTCTCGTTGATCAGGATGGTCTGCTGCTGCAGCCACAGTTGCCACGCCTCTTTGGAAACGTTATCGAATACCCGCTGGCCCAATTCGCCCGGATAGGGCGGTCGGTCCAGGCCTTCGGCCATTTTTTTCAATTTAACGCACTCCACCATACGACTCATCGACCCTCTCCTCTAAACGCTGATGTAACTCTTCAAGTAGACGTGATACCGGGGCGGCCAGGCCGCGCTGATCGGGCTTGTCTGTGTTATACCAAACTCTACTGGTTCCATCCATGACCCATTCTGAACAACCGGCCAGTTGTACCACCAATGGCGTCATGTGCAGGTGAAAGTGGCTGAAGGTGTGGCGTCGTTCCGGCCAGGCGGTGATTGCTGACCAACCATCTCCGAACAACTCCACCAGCCCGGCCTCTGCCGCCTGCCGATCGGGATATTCGGGCAATCCCCAGAGGCCACCCCAGATACCGGTTTGGGGGCGTAATTCCAGTAATACCCGCCCCTGACCATCATGGATAACCAGCATCACCACCCGGCGCGTCGGCAGGCTGGCGCGCGGCTTTCTATGGGGGTAGGCGTCTGGTTGCCCTTCGGCCCTCGCCTGGCACTGTTGACCCAGCGGACAACTTGCACAGAGCGGACGGGAACGCCGACAAAGAGTCGCTCCCAGATCCATCATCGCCTGGTTATAGGCCCCCGTCTGATGGGACGGCGTGAGCGTCTCGGACAACTGCCAGAGCCGTTTCAGCACCGCCGCCTTGCCGGGCCAGCCAGGCACGGCAAAACAGCGCGTCAAGACTCTTTTCACATTCCCATCCAGGATCGGACTGGGCTCCCCAAGAGCCAGCGAGAGAATCGCCCCGGCAGTGGAGCGACCGATTCCCGGCAACTCCATGAGCCCCTCGACAGTGGTGGGAAACTGGCCCGCCAGTTGGCTCTGGATTTGCTGGGCGGCACGGTGCAGGTTACGTGCCCGGGCATAGTAGCCGAGGCCGGACCAGTGGTGCAGCACCTCATCCAGCGACGCTTCCGCCAGTTGCAGGAGCTCGGGAAAGCGTTGCATAAAACGCTCATAGTAGGGGATCACCGTACTGACCTGGGTCTGCTGCAACATGATCTCGGAGACCCACACCCGATAGGGAGTGGGATTTTGCTGCCAGGGCAGATCCTTGCGCCCATACTGCCGGTACCAGGCGATAATCCGCGCTGAAAACTGTTCTGGATCCTGCTGCATCATCCCCCCGCAACTCTTCATCCACGCCTGCCTACCGCTTCGCAGACGACCCAAGCGCTTTATGTCACAATAGTCGCTCGCTTAACAACCCAATAGATCATCGTGAAATCGACCCTATCCGGCTTTATCTGCACCCTGTTGCTGGCCCTGCCAGGTATTGGCCATGCCCTCAGCTTCCCGTTGCCGGCACCCGGCAACGACATTGTTGGCGAAATTCGCCAGGTGCAGACCCGTTACGAAGACACCTTTTCCGATCTGGCCCGGGAAAATGGGCTTGGCTACACGGAGATGACCGAGAGTAATCCGGGGGTAGATCCCTGGCTCCCTGGAGAGGGTACCACGGTCACTCTGCCAACCCGGTTTATCCTGCCGCCGGGGCCCCGTGAGGGCATCGTGATCAACTTAGCCGAGCTACGCCTCTACTACTTTCCGAAAGGAGAGAACCGGGTCGTCACCTTTCCACTGGGGATCGGCCGTGAGGGCTGGAGCACCCCCATCGGGCAGGCCCGGGTCACCCGCAAGAAGCAGGCACCGAGCTGGTATCCGCCCGAGTCGATCCGCCGGGAGCATGCCGAACAGGGGGATCCCCTGCCCAAGGTAGTGAAACCGGGACCGGACAATCCGCTCGGCAACCACGCCATCTATTTGAGTATGCCGGGCTATCTACTGCACGGCACCAACAAACCCTATGGGGTGGGTATGCGCGTCAGCCACGGCTGCATCCGTCTCTATCCCGAGGATATTGCCACCCTGTTCAAACAGATTGCACCCAATACGCCGGTACGCATCATCAATGAACCCTACAAGGCGGGCTGGGAAAACGGCCGGCTTTTCGTGGAGGCGCACCAGCCACTGAGCGAACAGCGCAGCCGGGAAGGGACCAACTTCACCCCCCTGGTCAAGGCCATTATCAACGCCCTGGGGGAGAGTGAGCAGAAACCGGACTGGGACGCCATGAAACAGGCCGCCCTCAATCAACTGGGCATACCGGTACCGGTAACCCCCGCAGTGGCACCCGCAACACCGCCAACCGAACCGCAGTCGTTAATGGTCTCTGAGTCGGCGCCGCTGGCCTCCGAATCACCGGCCCAATAAAAAAACGCCGCTCTCCTGGTTGGAGAAGTGGCGTTTTGTCACGGGCCGGCTGAAGCGCCATTTTTGCGGTTGATGGTCAAACCGAAACAGCCCGCACACAGCCGGCATCGACGCATAAAAAAAGGCCCTCTGGCATTTTCACGCCGTAGGGCCTTTCTGCTATCTCTGGCAAGCGTTATTTTGCCATTGATTTGTGCATCATGCGGTCACACTTCTCAGCACACTCGTCAGCCGATGCCTGGGCGGCATTAGCTGCATTCATGGCTGCAGACGCTTTGCGATCTGCGGTGTCAGCAGTCAGCTTGGCATCCCGGGCAGCAGACATGGCAGCACTGGTACTATCCTTCAGGTCAGCGATATCGGCCTGCATCTGTTTCAGCTGGTCGGTGCTGGCGCAGCCAGTCACCAGGCCCAGAGTCAGCGCCATTGCGGAAAGCTTCTTGAGGGTGTTCATGGTCATCGTCGTCTCCTAAGTTTAGTTTTGTTTTAACCACGCAGTTCCCGCCAGGCGCTAACCTGACAGTATCCCTGCCAACATAATATGGGATAGTGGCGCCCTTCTCAATTGAATTAAGCGCTAAACATCACACAACTGCATTAAAAATCAGTTAAACAGCCCCTTCAACTTACCTTTGAGCTTATTTTCCAGCTTTTCCTTGGTCTCTTCCTTTTTCTCTTCCAGTTGCTGCTTGACCTCTGCCTTCTTCTCTTCCAGCTTCGCCTTCTGCGTGCCGGTCACCACCTGGGCCCAGTCGATAGTGTATTTCGGTGATGCGTAGGGGCCGGTCAGTTTGACCGGCACAGGCACCCCTTTCAGCTGCTCCAGTCCTTCACCACCCTGTCCGGCGGCGGTACTGACGATCACCGGTTTGACCAGATAGTCGAGGGTCTCCGACACCAGGTTCACAGTACCCGCACCGGTCACCCGCAGAAAGGGCGACTTGGCCAGCAGATCCTGGTTGTTGAGCACACCATTCTTGATCACGGCGCTGGCGCTCATCTCGGAGAAGTCGGTTTTCTGGACCTCTTCGCTGGCGGGCAAGGTCTCGCCCTTCAGCTTGGCCTGGCCTTCCCGCAGCATCTGGGCCAGGTTAAAGCCCTTCACCGAGCCGTCCGCAAACAGGAAGCTGAGATTACCGTTCAGGCTGCGTTTGAAGGCGTTGATGCTGTTACCACTGGTCTGAAGCTTAGCCTGGAATTTTCCCGTGCCATCGAACTTGTCCGTGGCGGTCATATCCTTCAGCAGAGGGCCGGCCTGGATATCGGTGGCCTGCTCCTCGATCTGGATAACCGGCGTCTTACCGGCTACATTCAGGTTGATCACGCTGTTGAGGCTGCCCTGATAGAAGGAGCCGATCTTCTGCTCGGAGGTGATCTTGCCCTGACTCGCCTTGACCGTAACCAGGACCTGCTTGGCGGTCAGCTTGTTGATGACCATCTGGCCAATCTTGAGCGAACCATCCAGGTTGAGAGAGCGCAGCAGTTCCACAGGCAACAGCGGTTCATCACCACTTGCTGCCGTTTCGCCGGCAGAGTCACTGCTGGCAGGTGCTTCGGCATCCTCCTTGACCGGTGGCAGGTAACGGTCCACATTGACACTGTCCACATCCAGCTCAAAACCGATGGCTGAGCCTTTCAGGCTGGCGTTACCGTTGATGTTGGTATCATCCAGCACCATGGCCAGTTTGTTGATCCGGGTCAGATCCCCCTGTGCCGCCAGCTCCAGGTCGGCGGAGAAGCGCCCCAGGACCGCCGGATCGGCGGTTTCAGGCAACGCGATACCCTGGGCGGTAAGCCACTCCCGGAGATTCAGCTCCGCCAGGCTCAGGTTGCCACTGAATGCCGGCTGCTTGCTCAGGTTGCTACCCTCCAGGCGACCAGTCAGGCGCAGAGCATCGGATGTGATGGAGAGCCCGTCCACCGAAACTTTCTGGCCATCCAGTGCCAGCCCCACATCGGCGGCCAGGTTGGCGCTCATGGCACCCTTCTCAAACAGTGGGCTGGTGGCATCCAGTTGCAGCTTCAGCCCTTCGAGGAACAGCATGCCGGCCTGTTCATCCAGCGAGACGGTACTGTCCAGTTTGATCTTGGCGTCCAGCTCCGGCTCTTTGCTTTTCAGCTGTGCCCCCAGCTCCAGATCCACCGGGCTGTTGGGCTGAATCGCACCACTTTTCAGGAAGAACTGGTCAACTGTATAGAGCTGACCGGTGCTGCGGTCATCCCAGCTGATGCGGGCATTGCTGATATCAACCCCGCCGATACTGAAACCCGCAAGCCCCTGGCCGCTGGAGGCATCTCCCTGTTCGGACTCCGCTGGCGCATCGCTTTTAGCCAGGTCATCCCAGTTGGTGGCGCCATCTTTGGACTTGGCGAGATTCAGTACCAGGCCGTCCAGACCAACGGTATCCACCTCCAGTTGACGACTCAGCAGGGGCATCAGTTTGACCCGCACCGCCGCGCTGTTGACCACCGCAAACGGCTGCTCCCCGAACCCTTCCGCATTGCTCAGCTGCAAGCCGCCAATATCCACCCCCAGCCAGGGAAAGACCGACAGTTTCAGATCGCCGGTGATTTGCAGATCCCGGCCGGTCTGCTGCTTGACCTGGTCAACGATCTGCTCCTTGTAGTCATTGGGATCAATGACCATCGGCAGGATGATGGCAGCGGCCACGATCAGCAGTACCAGCACCAGTACCAGGCCGCCTACAATCTTGAAAAACTTACCCATCACAGACTCCGTGTTTTTGTCCTGTTCTTTCAGCCACCCACGGGTTCGGCGATAAATCCGTGACCGGAGGGCATCACAATCCTAAGCATGAACCATTATCCGTTCCAGTGCCACAGTACAGAGGATGCCACACTCACCATTGCAACAGTTTTTAACTTTTAATGGCGAATTGTGGAGCAGTTCCAGCAGATATCGAATGTGGCTTCAACCATTTCACCACACCGGGAACAGCGCCACGGTGCCTGGTCCGGTTCCGGATCCTGCAGATAGCGATCCACCAGTTGCCGGGCCAGGCTGTAGTCCTCTCCTTCCACCACCCACAGCACCGGGAACTGAAGCGCCGACAATTCACCTGCTGCACCGCTCAGGTAATCACCGAGAATAACCGTATGGATGTGGTGTGCGGCCAGGGCGTCGTGCAGCATCTGGGCCTGCAGTCGATCTCGGCACTCATAGAGTTTTTGCATAAGCAGCGCGTTACCGGACGGACCAGGAAGGTGATTGGAGCGGGTGAAGGGAATCGAACCCTCGTATGCAGCTTGGGAAGCTGCCGTTCTACCATTGAACTACACCCGCATCGCGCAGCCGATTCTATGCCCAGCGGCAGTCGGGCGCAAGGGTGACGACGGACCGAACGGCTTCACCTGCCCGGATCGGCGCTACTGATACATGGCATCCACGGCTGCCTGGTGATGCTTCAGCACCTGGGCGCGTTTGATCTTGAGGGTCGGCGTCAGCATACCGTTCTCAACCGTCCACGGCTCCAGCAGCAGGGTCACCCTGCGCACCTTGGCATAGCCTGGAAACTGTTTCAGCATCTCCTTGATCCGGTGCAGTACGGCCCCTGTGACCCGGTGATGTTCCAGGCTTTCCCGCGCCATCGGATCAAGACCGCAATCCTGCGCCAGCGCCGGCCAGTGATCCGCATCCACCACCACCAGGGCGCTCAGGTAGGGCCTTCCCTCCCCCAGCACCATCACCTGGGACACCAGCGGGTCCAGGGCGATGGCCAGCTCCATGTCCCCCGGCGGCACCTTCTCGCCGTTGGAGAGCACCAGGATATCCTTGATACGACCAGTGATATAGATATGGTTGTTTTCAATTCGGGCCTGGTCACCGGTATGCAGCCACCCCTCCTGGTCAATCATCTTGGCGGTTGCGGAATGGTTATTCCAATAGCCCAGCATCACCCCCGGTCCACGCACCAGCAGCTCGTCATCCTCACCGGTGCGCACCTCAACACCGCGCAGCGGCACCCCGACACTGCTCGGATCATTGTCCTCCAGGGGATTCACGCTCACCACCGGACTGCTCTCGGTCAGGCCATAGCCCTGCAGGATGGGAATACCCAGACCGATGAACAGACGGGCAATCTCCGCCGACAGCGGCGCACCGCCACTCACCGCGATGCGCAGCCGACCGCCCAGTCGTGCGGTCACCTTGGAGGCCACCAGGCGATCGAGCAGGGGCCAGAGTAGCAGGGAAGGCCGCAGGCCCACCCGCCCCTGGCTGCGTTCAAAGCGCAACCAGCCCACCCGCACCGCGGCACGGAACAGCAGTCTGGGCAACAGGGTGCGCTTCTGCATCTGGCTGGTGATACGTCCGTAGACCCGTTCAAAGATCCGTGGGACCGCAATCAGCACCGTGGGACGCAGCAGGGTCAGATCCTCCGCCAGTTGGCCAATAGAACGGGAGTAGGCCACGGATGAACCGGTCATGATCGGCAGATAGTAACCGGCGGTCCGCTCCAGGGTGTGGGAGAGCGGCAGAAACGAGAGAAACTGATCCTCCTGGAAACAGTCGATGACCGTGATCGAGGCGTGGGCGATGGAGAGCATGTTGTGATGACTCAGCATCACCCCTTTCGGGCGCCCCGTGGTGCCGGATGTATAGACAATGGAGGCCAGGGAGTGGGGATCGCCATGACGCGGCAGCATGGTCAGATCCTGCGCCGGCATCAGATCAGCAACCCGCCGGACACGCGCATCGGACGCCGCAAGCCCGCCATTCCCGTCGCTGGAGTCCTGGATCAGCACCCGCTGTAACGGGCTGTCCGCCGGGATTGCCCGGGCCAACCGTTTCCAGCGTGCACTGTCCTGCACCAGCAGCAGTTTCACCGCTGCATCCTGCAGAATGTAAGCGACATTGTCGGGTCGGTCATCGGTATAGAGCGGCACCACCACCAGCCCCAACCCGAGGCTGGCCTGGTCAAACGCCACCCAATCCGGGGAATTACGCAGGGAGAGTGCCACCCGGTCACCGGGATGCAGGCCCTGCTGCTTCAGCACCGCCTGCCAGCGGGCCACCCGCCGCCCCATCTCCTGCCAACTGAGGTCCTGCCACGCTTTCGTGTGCCGATCATAGTGCCGATAGGCCAGCCGATCCGGGGAACGTTTAACCCGCTGTTGGAACAGTCCATCCAGAGTCCGGGCCTGTTCCACCGATATCAGATCTTCACTCCACTGGTTCAACGTCTCACCTCGCTCGCCCCGGTTATTATTTTGGCGGGCATATTCTCTGATCACGGGCCAGGCCGGTTTCGTGTAGAATCCCGCTTAAATGCCCTTTATACCTTTATGGCGACCACCAACCAAGCCTCTCATCCCACAGCCTTTAACGACTTAACACTGCACCATGTCCGAACAGGAAAAAAAACACCGCCCAATCCGCAGCTTTGTGCTGCGACAAGGCCGCCTGACCGCTGGCCAGCAACGGGCATTCGACACCCTATGGCCACGTTTCGGCCTGGAATTTACTCCCCGGCCGATCGATTTTGCCACCCTGTTCGGCAATGATCAGCCGGTATTCCTGGAGATCGGCTTCGGCAACGGGGAGTCCCTGGCCAGCATGGCCGCCGCACACCCTGACCGGAACTACCTGGGTATCGAGGTTCACGGTCCCGGCGTGGGGCATCTGCTGATCCAGATAGAAAAGCTGGCGCTGAAAAACATCCGTATTCTGCAGCACGACGCCATCGAGGTGCTCAGACACTGCATCCCGGACGACTCACTCCAGGGGCTGTTCCTGTTCTTTCCCGATCCCTGGCATAAAAAGCGCCACCATAAGCGACGCATTCTCAATCCGGCGTTCGTCACTGAGTTGGGCCGGGTGATCCGGCCCGGCGGTTTTTTCCACGCCGCCACCGACTGGGAAGATTATGCAGAGCAGATGATGACCGTGCTTTCCGATGCCGACCGCCTGTTTGACAACAGCGCCGGGGCGGGGAATTTTACCCCACGCCCCGATTATCGGCCCCTGACCAAGTTCGAACAGCGCGGCCAGCGCCTCGGTCACGGCGTCTGGGATCTGATCTTTGTGCGGCGTGAGGCCTGAGCCGGGTGAGCAGCCTGGTATTGGAACAGTTCCGGGGGGGCGGCCTGGAGCCGGTGGATCTGACCATTGAAGCCGGCGAGTGCGTCACTCTGACCGGCCCCTCCGGCAGCGGTAAAACCCGTCTGCTGCGGGCCATCGCCGATCTCGACCCCCATAGCGGCAATGCCCAGTTTGACCAACAGGCAATCGGCACCACACCCCCGCCGATCTGGCGTCGCCATGTGGGCCTGTTGCCGGCGGATAGCTACTGGTGGCATGAACAGGTGGCTGACCATTTCATCGGATCACCGACCGATCTGCTGCGGGAACTGGGCCTGGATGATAAGTGCCTGACCTGGCAGGTCAGTCGTCTCTCCAGCGGCGAACGGCAACGGCTGGCCCTGGCCCGGATGCTGAATCGCCAGCCGTCGGTACTGTTACTGGACGAGCCCACGGCCAACCTGGATCCGGAAAACACCGCCCGGGTTGAGAAACTGGTACTACAGTATGCAGCACAGCATCAGGCAGCAGTCCTCTGGGTCAGCCATGATGCAGCACAGCGGCGGCGGGTCGGCCAGCGACGATTGATGATTCGGGACCGCCATTTGGAAGTGGAAGCCGCCTGATGGAGATGATTCACCTCACACCCCACGATCTGTCGGTGCCCGCCCTGCTGGTGGTGGCCCTGGCGGTACTCTCCTGGCGATTGCGCCTTGGGGTGGAACGACAACTGCTGCTGGCGGCACTACGCAGCGTCCTGCAGCTGCTGTTGCTGGGTCTGATCCTGAATACCCTGTTCGCCCAGCGGGCTCCCTTGCCAATCCTGGCGCTGGCCCTGTTCATGCTGGTGATGGCCGGCTACGAGGTGATGGCCCGGCAGAAGCGCCGTTTTCGGGGCCCCTGGGGAATTGGCATCGGCACCCTGTCGATGTTCATCTCCTCCTTCAGTATCACCCTGCTGGCGGTCCACCTGGTGGTTCAGGTTGACCCCTGGTACACCCCACAGTACCTGATTCCACTGCTGGGTATGCTGCTGGGCAACACCATGTCCGGCATGGCCATCGCCCTGGACAACCTGACCCGGGATGCGTGGCAGCAGCGGGGCGTGATCGAGGCGCAACTGATGCTGGGGGAGAGCTGGGACCAGGCAATCTGCGAAATCCGCCGGGACGCCCTGCGTTCCGGTCTGATCCCCATTATTAACGCCATGGCTGCGGCCGGGGTGGTCAGCCTGCCGGGCATGATGACCGGTCAGATTCTCTCCGGCAGCCCGCCACTGGAGGCGGCCAAATACCAGATCATGATCCTGCTGCTGATTGCGGTTGGTACCGGGCTGGGGGCTATTATGGCGGTGTGGATCGGCTCCCGGCGACTGTTCGATCAGCGCCAGCGGCTGCGCCTGGATCGACTCAGCAATGACAGATAGAAGTGCGTAGCCACCACTAAGGAAGTCCAGTTGCTGCCCTATCACTGACAGGTTGATCGGTTCCGGCTGAAACCAGTTACCCGGAAGGATGTTTTAGCGCGCGGAAGCGACCTGACGCATGCGCACCAGCTTCAGTACCAGCACGACAAACGGCGTACCGTGCAGCAGCAGATCGAATATATCGATCGGCTTGACCAAGGTGCCGCTAAACAACATCTTCAGCTTCTCCCAGACATGGGGTTCCGGGGTGAATGGGGCCAGTCCCAACAACAGACAGGCAAGCACAATCAAGGTCAGGGAAAACTCATCAAGCCAGGCCAATTTAAACCACCCAATATTCCAAACTATGTTCTGCAAATCTGATTAAAATTGCCGGCTTGTCCGATGGGGCATTCGCAGTTTGTCCCGATCCGCCGGATCCGGCACACACTACATCAGGCCCGTGATTTCGCCTAGCAACGAGCGATAGAGTAACTCATCTTCAACGCTGTAGCAGCAGGCGATCAACTCCACGAAGCCCTCCGCCGAGTGCATCTCCTGCAGGGCGATAGCGGCGGCCTCCCGTTTTGGATAGCCGTACACGCCGGTACTGATCGCGGGGAAGGCGATCCGGCCCAACCCATGCTCCCGGGCCAGGGCAAGAGTGTTGCGGTAACAGGCCCGCAGCAACTCGGCTTCCCCTTCATCCCCACCGCGCCAGATCGGCCCAACCGTATGGATCACCCAGTCCGCGGGCAGGTTGAAGCCCGGCGTAAGGCGGGCCTCTCCGGTCGGACAACCGCCCAGGGTTCTGCAGTGGGCCAGCAGTTCGACACCCGCCGCCCGGTGGATAGCGCCATCCACCCCGCCACCCCCGCGCAGGCCGGGGTTGGCCGCATTCACTACGGCATCCACCTGCAGCCGGGTGATGTCTGCCTGGATAATGCTGATTCGGTGCATTTCCACCCTCCTCAATCTGCTTGCAGAACAGAACGGGAGCACCGCCCACAGGATGGGCCGGCCAACCCCGAGCTGTCCATTTCTCAACCGTTTAACTCTGCATCTGCCAACTTATTCTGTACCATAGCCGCTATGACTACCTTTGTCCCACTGCTGCTGCTCGCCCTGCTGGTCTGGTTCTGGCTGGACAGCGCCCGTGCCCGGGAGATCGCCACCGGGATCTGCCAGACTGCCTGTGAACAGCGTAATCTGCAGTTTCTGGACCAGACAGTAGCCTTGCGCCGGCTTGGTTTACGCTGGACACGGCAGGGCATCCGCATCCGGCGGCTGTTCCAGTTCGACTACAGCGAGGAGGGGGTCGGCCGTCATGACGGCCACGTCATCATGGTGGGTGTACAGCTGGAAGAGTTCAGTCTCGGATTGCCGAGCCTGTCTGACAAGGTGGTGCCATTAAGGCCCAAGCCACCGGAACAGTGAAACAGCCAACGGGATGGCGGGCTGCATCTCCAGGACGGTGTTACTTCACCACTTTTAATGATGGCCGCTCACGGGGCGGCTTGGGATCATCATCCGGCGGCGGTCCATCTTCGGAGGGAGCCTCGTCCGGGAACAGCATGCCACGTCCGTTCTCCCGGGCGTAGATACCCAGCACCGCTTCCGGCGGTACCACCACATCCATGGGCGTACCGCCGAAGCGCGCATTGAAGGTGACGTAATCATTACCCAGTGTCAGGTTGCGTACCGCCGTGGGCGCCACGTTCAGAACGATCCGTCCATCCTCGACAAACTCCCGGGGAACAATCACGTCCCCTTTTTCCGCATCCACCAGCAGATGGGGGGTGAGATTGTTATCCACCAGCCACTCGTAGAGCGCACGTATCAGATAGGGGCGATTGGAACTCAGCATAACACCAGGCGACGATCCAGGATCAGTCCCGCATCTCCCTTTCTACATCGGAGAGACTCTCCTGGAATGATTCACGTTCGAACAACCGGGCCGCATAATCCAGTACCGGTTTACCCTGGGGTGGCAGTTCGATACCGAGCAGAGGCAGACGCCACAACATCGGCGCGATGGAACAGTCCACCAGCGAGTAGTCATCGCTCATGAAATAGGGCTTGTGGGTAAAGATGGGCGCGGCAGCGATCAGGCTCTCCCGCAACTCCTTACGGGCCTTGGCGGCGCCCTTTCCACCCGCCAGGATCTCCTCCATCTGGGTATACCAATCCTTGCTGACACGATGCATATAGAGCCGCGAACTGGCCCGCGAAACAGGGTCAACCGGCAGCAATGGCGGATGGGGGAAGCGTTCGTCCAGGTACTCCATGATGATGCGGGACTCGAACAGGGTCAGATCCCGATCCACCAGTGTCGGCAGGGTTCCATAGGGATTGAGGTCCATGATGTCTTCGGAAATGTTCAGGGGATCGACATCCTTGATCTCGACGGTGATGCTCTTTTCAGCCAGCACCAGACGCACGCGATGACTATAGGGGCTGCTCGGATCCGAATACATAGTCATCACAGATCTCTTGTTCGCAACAACGGCCATACAAACCACTCCAGGATAGAATCAGGGACGGGGAGCCTGTCGGTATAAACACAGATCAAGCGCAGAAAAAAACCGGATGGACAATTTTCTCATCTGGCTTATCAGCCGGGTTCACCCGGTTACCCGCTAGATCAGAAAACCGACTTGAACCGGCGCTCCCGCGCAGCGATCAACCAGGCCCGACACGCTCCCGGCAACAAAATTTCCGCTGCCCATAAGCAACGGGGGCGTACAGTATACAATAAACTGTACGCCCCCGTGTGACCGGATATGCTGACGCTCAGTGAACGTCTTTCCAGTACTCTTTCTTCATCAGGTATGCCAATACAAAGAACACACCCAGGAACAGCAACACCCAGGTGCCCAGGCGTTTCCGCTCCAGCTGAACCGGCTCGGCCACGTAGCTGAGGAAGGCGGTCAGATCACGCATGGCGCCATCGAACTCTTCAGGCGTCATGCTGCCTTTGCCAGCCGCACCCTCGACCGGTACCAGTTCCTTAATGACCTTCTGGCCATCCACCTCTTCGAATACGGCCTTCTGCATGCCCTGCAGTTCCCACATCACGTGGGGCATGCCCACATCCGGGAACACAACGTTATTCACACCGAAAGGCCGGCTCTCATCAACATAAAATCCACGCAGATAGGTGTAGATGTAGTCCACGCCCCGTGCCCGTGCTATCAGGCTCAGATCGGGAGGCGGAGTACCGAACCACGCCTCCGCGTTGATCGGGTTCATGGCGATGTTCATGGTGTCACCAATCCTGTCGGTGGTGAACATCAGGTTCGCCTTCACCTCTTCGTCAGTCAGGCCCAGGTCACGGGCCAGCCTGTTATAACGCTGAAACTTGGCTGAATGACAGCTCAGGCAGTAGTTGACGAAATACTTGGCGCCCCGCTGCAGCGATGCCTGGTCAGAGACATCGATATCCGCGTCGTCCAGGTGGACGCCCCCACCGGCTGCCAGCCCCAGGACAGGTGCCACAGCCAATAACAGTGCAACAATCAGCTTTTTCATTTGGTCACCCTCTCAGGAACAGGCTTGGTCTTGTCCAGTTTGCTGTAGATCGGCATCAACAGGAAGAAGGCGAAGTAAAGCACCGTGCAGATCTGCGCAAGCAGGGTCAGCAAAGGCGTCGCCGCCTGGGTACCGAGCCAGCCCAACAGCACAAACACCACTACAAACATAGCAATAGCGCCCTTCACGATCGGCCCTTTGTAACGTACCGACTTGACCGGGCTGCGATCCAGCCAGGGCAGGAAGAACAACACCACGATCGCAGCACCCATGGCCACCACGCCGGGGAAGGCGGAGCCGGCAACGGAAGGCACCGCGCGCAGAATGGCGTAGAACGGCGTGAAGTACCAGACCGGGGCAATATGCTCCGGCGTCTTCAGCGGGTTGGCGGGATCAAAGTTCGGCGGCTCCAGGAAGTAGCCACCCATCTCCGGGGCGAAGAAGATCACCGCCGCGAACAGGAACAGGAAGCCGGCCACACCAACAGTATCCTTCACCGAGTAGTAGGGGTGGAACGGAATGCCATCTTTCGGGATACCGTTCTCATCCTTGTTCTTCTTGATCTCGATACCGTCCGGGTTATTGGAACCCACCTTGTGCAGGGCCACGATATGGATAAACACCACAGCGGCCAACAGGAACGGCAGCAGGAAGTGCAGTGCGAAGAAGCGGTTCAGGGTGGCATCCGAAATCACGTAGTCGCCCCGGATCCAGACACCCAGGTCAGGCCCAATCACCGGCACGGCGGAGAACAGGTTGATAATCACCTGGGCACCCCAGTAGGACATCTGACCCCAGGGCAGCAGATAGCCCATGAAGGCGGTAGCCATCATCAATACGTAGAGCACCACACCAATAATCCAGAGCAGTTCCCGCGGCGCCCGGTAGGAGCCGTAGATCAGCCCGCGGAACATGTGCAGATAGATCACGATGAAGAAGGCCGAGGCCCCGGTGGAGTGCATATAGCGGATCAGCCAGCCCCACTCCACATCACGCATGATGTATTCGACCGAACCGAATGCCAACGTGGCGTCCGGCTTGTAGCTCATGGCCAGCCAGACACCGGTCAGGATCTGGTTAACCAGCACCAGCATCGCCAGGGAGCCGAAGTAATACCAGAAGTTGAAATTCTTGGGCGCATAGTACTCCGCCAGGTGCTCATTCCACACCTTGGTAGCCGGGAAGCGCTCATCTATCCAGGACATTAAGCTCATCAGGCAGCTCCTCCATCTTCACCCACCAATATCCGGGTATCGGACAGGAACATATAGGGGGGGATTTCGAGATTCTTCGGGGCGGGCACACCGCTGTAGACACGGCCGGCCAGGTCAAAGCGCGAACCGTGACAGGGGCAGAAGAAGCCGCCTACCCAGTCCGCGCCCAGGTCATGCGGCGCCACTTCAGGCCGGTAGGTTGGCGAGCAACCCAGGTGAGTGCAGATACCGACCGCCACCAGGTACTTGGGTTTACGGGAGCGGTAGGGGTTCTGACAATATTCCGGCTGCTGAGGATCGACGGAATCAGGATCGAGCAGCACGCTGGTCAATCCCTCCATATCCTTCAGGTTCTTCTCTGTGCGATGGACCACCCAGACCGGTTTTCCGCGCCATTTGACACGCATCATCTGGCCCGGCTCAAGCTTGCTGATGTCGGCTTCCACCGGTGCACCTGCTGCCTTTGCCTTTTCACTGGGATTCCAGGACTTCAGAAAAGGTACTGCGACAAAGCCGGCGCCCACGGCACCGACCACACTGGTTGCAGCAGTGAGAAACCGCCGCTTTTTTAGATCCACACTCATTGGTATAAGACTCCCGGAGTAGGCCGGACGCTGAATTCCCCGGCCGAATCTTAACAAAATTGGCGCAGGAAAATCAGTATATGCTGATATTTACCCCAAAAATAGACGGCGCATTCTCTAACATGTACCGCAGAAGGTCAAGAATGGTCTGCCGTTCACCCCGACTGATCGGGCTTAAAAATGCCTTTCAGCGACCCAATCAGGCCGGATTATCGTCATCGATAAACAGGTAATCCAACGAGAATTTTTCCGCCAGATGCCGTCCCAGCGCCTGTACCCCGTAGCGCTCCGTGGCGTGGTGACCCGCCGCAAAATAGTGAATCCCCAGCTCCCGCGCCAGATGGGTGGTGGCTTCCGATACCTCGCCACTGATGAAGGCATCCAACCCGGCGGCGGCGGCCTCCACAATCGCCCCCTGGGCAGCGCCGGTACACCAGCCGATGCGCCGTATGGGGCGATCACCGCCCGGGATCAACAGAGGGGTACGACCCAGCAAGCGGGTCATCCGTCCGGCCAGGTCGCTGGGCGACTCAGCCGCCAGTTCCCCCTGCCAGACCAACCCGCTACCCAGCGGTTGAGCCTGACCGATCTCCAGCAGATCCCCCAGCGCCCGATTGTTACCCAGTTCAGGGTGGGCGTCCAAGGGCAGGTGGTAAGCCATCATGCTGATCCCGGCGCTCATCAGTGAACGCACTCGCCGCCCCTTGACACCGGTCAGTGGGGCCGCTTCACCACGCCAGAAATAGCCGTGATGAACCAGCAGCAGATCCGCTTCAGCCCGCGCTGCCGCCTCTATCACCGCCTGGCTGGCGGTAACCCCGGTGGCCAGACGCTGAATTTCCGGCCGGCCGGCATCCAGCTGCAGGCCATTGGGACAGTAGTCCTCAAAACTGCCCGCATCGAGCAGTCTGTTGCAGTAGGTTTCCAGTTCAACTAGTCCGATCATTGATCCCTCTCGTCCCGGCAGGCCGCGGTCCATGCCGCCCATCGGGTGGGTTAAATACCTGACTGACTCCCCCGTCCCGGTATTGGGATATAATACGCCATCCGTTTTCCAATACCCCAGTGTAACCCGACTCCACCATGAAAAGAGCCTTTGCCTATATCGCCACTTCTGCCGCCGCCGGCATGGCGGCCGCCTACCTCGCTGTCTCCCTGTTCAGCACACCGTCTCAACCGGAACTGCTCAGCCCCAATCCGATGCCGGCACCGGCCCCCGTCACCATGCCGACGGTCAGTCAGGGACCCTACTCCTACGCCAATGCGGTGCAACTGGCGGCCCCGGCGGTGGTCAATATCTTTACTGCGAAGGTCACGGTGCAACGCAGCAACAGCCTGTTTGACGACCCGTTTTTCCAGCGTTTTTTCGGTAATCGCTTCCAGTCACCACCACGAAAGAAACTGCAGACCAGTCTTGGCTCCGGGGTCATCATCAGCCAGGACGGCTACATTCTCACCAACAATCATGTGATCGAAGATGCCGACCAGATCCGGGTGGTACTCTCCACCGGCCGGACCCTGGACGCCCAGGTCACCGGGGTCGACCCGGACACCGACCTGGCGGTCCTGAAGACCGACGCGACCGATCTCCCCACCATCACCGTGGGCGATTCCCGGGTGCTGCAGGTGGGTGACGTGGTCCTGGCCATCGGGAACCCGTTCGGGGTCGGTCAGACCGTCACCATGGGTATTGTCAGCGCCACCGGGCGAAACCAGCTGGGAATCAATACTTTCGAAAACTTCATCCAGACCGACGCCGCCATCAATCCCGGCAACTCCGGTGGCGCACTGATCAACGCCCACGGTCAGCTGGTGGGGATCAACACCGCTATTTTCTCCAAAAGTGGCGGATCCCAGGGGATCGGCTTCGCCATTCCGGTGGCGTTGGCCAAAGGGGTCCTGGAGCAGATTCTGAAACAGGGTCGTGTCGTACGGGGCTGGCTGGGCATAGCCGGCCAGGACATCACGCCGGCCCTGGCCGAGTCGTTTGACCTGAAAGCGGGCAGCGGCGTGTTGATCTCCGGGGTGCTGGAAGACGGCCCCGCCGACCGGGCCGGGTTAGTGCCGGGCGACGTGATCACCACCATCAATGAGCAGCCCCTGACCACTGCCCACGACATCCTCTACCTGATTGCTGCGGTGCCACCGGGGGAGAAAGTACGGGTGCAGGGCTGGCGCGGAGACAAACCGTTCGATATCCAGGTTGAAGTGAGCGAACGTCCGCGCATCGATCCACGCCAGTAAGTGATCCGGCGCCGTCTGCTGCGTAGCAGACAGAATCAGTTCAACCCGCCTACCCGATCAATCTTCAAAACTGATAGGGAGGCGGGTTTATCCAGCCAGTCACTCTATTTCAAGCGGTACTCTGCTGAACGGGCGTGGGCGGTGAGCCCCTCACCCCGGGCCAGTACGGACGCAGTCCGGCCCAACTGATCCGCACCCGCCTCGGACACCATGATCAGGCTGGACCGCTTCTGGAAGTCGTAAACCCCCAGGGGGGATGAGAAGCGGGCGGTCCGGGATGTGGGCAGCACGTGATTCGGTCCTGCGCAGTAGTCGCCCAGCGGCTCCGAACTGTAGCGCCCCATGAAGATGGCACCGGCGTGCTGAATCTGCTCCACCACTACCAGTGGATCGGCCACCGACAGCTCCAGATGCTCCGGAGCGATGTAGTTGGCCACCCGGCAGGCCTCGTCCATGTCCTGACAGACAATCAGGGCACCACGCTCCTTCAGGGCGGTGGCGATAATAGGCTCCCGCTCCATGGTCGGCAGCAGACGGTCGATACTCTGTTTCACCCGTGCGACAAAATCGGCGTCCGGCGAGATCAGGATCGACTGGGCATCCTCGTCGTGCTCCGCCTGGGAGAACAGATCCATAGCCACCCAGTCGGGATCGGTCTGGCCATCACACACCACCAGGATCTCCGAAGGCCCGGCCACCATGTCGATACCCACCTGACCAAACACCGCCCGCTTGGCGGTTGCCACGTAGATATTGCCCGGCCCCACCACCTTGTCCACGGGAGGAATCAGCTCCGTACCATAGGCCAAAGCTGCCACCGCCTGGGCGCCGCCGACAGCGAACACCCGATCGACGCCACAGATGTGGGCGGCAGCCAACACCAGTTCATTCAGCTCCCCACCCGGGGTCGGCACCACCATGATCAGTTCGCTGACACCGGCCACCTTGGCCGGCAGAGCGTTCATCAGCACCGATGAGGGGTAGGCCGCTTTGCCGCCCGGCACGTAGAGTCCGACCCGCTCCAGCGGCGTCACTTTCTGGCCCAGCAGGGTGCCATCCTCCTCCCGGTAGCTCCAGGACTCACCCTTCTGCCGCTCATGGTAGACCCGCACCCGTTCTGCAGCGTGATTAAGCGCCTCTTGCTGGGCCACCGGAATGGTGTTCCAGGCCTGTTCCAGACGCGCCAACGGCACTTCCAGGTCGGCCGCGCTCTTGGCGTTCCAACCATCAAAACGGTTGGTGTACTCCAACAGCGCCGCATCGCCGCGTTGGCGGATATTGGCAATAATGTCGTTGACGGTGGTGTTGACCGCGTCATCAGAAACCGACTCCCAGGCCAGCAGCTGATCCAGTTGCTGCTGAAAATCGCTATCGGAGGTGGCGAGTTGACGTATTTCAGACATGGGCAATCCTAAACTCCAAAAGATTCAGGGCGTGACACAAGCGGCTGCGGAGCCAATCAGGCGGCTTTGGCTATGGCCTCCTGCAGGGCCGCCAGCAGTTGCATGATGGTGGCGTGTTTCATTTTCCAGGCGGCCTTATTGACCACCAACCGGGAGCTGATGTCGGTGATATGCTCCAGTGGCACCAGGCCATTGGCCTTCAGGGTATTGCCACTCTCCACCAGATCGACAATCAGGTCAGAGAGTCCAACCAGCGGCGCCAGCTCCATGGAACCATACAGCTTGATGATCTCCACCTGCTGCCCCCGGGCGGCAAAATAACGCCTGGCCGACTCCACGTACTTGGTGGCGATACGCAGACGGTTGCCTTCCAGATTGGCATCGGGCGCACCCGCCACCATCAGCCGACAGCGGGCGATCTTCAGATCCAGGGGTTCGTAGAGCCCTTCACCGCCGTGCTCCAGCAGTACATCCTTGCCGGCCACACCCAGATCAGCGGCTCCCCACTGCACATAGGTGGGAACATCGGTGGCACGAATAATCACCAGCTTCACCTGCGGGTGATTGGTATCCATGATCAGCTTGCGGCTGGTCTCCGGATCATCGGTCGGCACAATACCGGCATGGGCCAGCAGCGGCAGCGCCTGTTGAAAAATCCGCCCCTTGGAGAGGGCGATGGTTATCGGGGTATCAAAATTCATCTGCATATTCCGGTCAATCGTGCCACGCCTGCCAGGCTACTTGGGCACACGACGGATCTGGGCACCCAGCCCCGCCAGCTTCTCTTCGATGTTCTCGTAGCCCCGATCGATGTGGTAGATCCGGTCGACGATGGTCTCACCATCGGCCACCAGACCGGCCAGTACCAGGCTGGCGGAGGCACGCAGGTCGGTCGCCATGACCGGCGCTCCGGTCAGCCGATCAACCCCGGCAATAATGGCGGTATTGCCCTCCAGCTTGATGTTGGCACCCATGCGCTGCATCTCCTGCACATGCATAAAACGGTTTTCAAACACCGTTTCCGTGATGGTGCCCACCCCTTCGGCCACACAGTTCAAGGCCGTAAACTGGGCCTGCATGTCGGTCGGGAACGCCGGGTAGGGCGCTGTATGGATATCCACCGCCCGGGGTCGCCGACCGTACATATCGAGACTGATCCAATCATCGCCCTGTTCGATCTCGGCACCCGCCTCACGCAGCTTGTGGGTAATCGCCTCCACCAGCGCCGGCTGGGTGTCCCGGACCCGGATTCTGCCGCCGGTAATAGCCGCCGCCACCAGGTAAGTACCGGTTTCAATCCGGTCCGGCAGCACATCGTAATGGGTGCCCACCAGTCGATCGACCCCCTCGATCACGATGGTATCGGTCCCGGCACCGCTGACCCTGGCCCCCATCTTGTTCAGGCAGTCGGCCAGATCCACCACTTCCGGCTCCCGGGCAGCGTTCTCGATCACCGTCTCCCCGTCTGCCAGAGTGGCGGCCATCATCAGGTTCTCCGTACCGGTCACGGTAACTACATCCATGATCAGGCGCGCCCCCTTCAAGCGTTTGGCGGAAGCACGGATATAGCCGTTTTCCACCTCGATATTGGCACCCATGGCCCGCAACCCCTCAATGTGCAGGTTGACCGGGCGGGAACCGATGGCGCAACCGCCCGGTAGGGAGACATCCGCCCGCCCGTAGCGGGCCAGCAGGGGGCCCAGCACCAGGATCGAGGCACGCATGGTTTTCACCAGCTCATAGGGGGCATGAAAGTCCCGGATGGTGCTGGTATCGGTCTCGATACAGAGTCGTTCATCCACCACCAGCTGAACCCCCATGTAGCCGAGCAGCTCCATGGTGGTGGTGATGTCGTGCAGGTGGGGAACATTGCCGATGGTGACCGGCCCCTCCGCCAGCAGAGTGGAGGCCAGAATCGGTAACGCGGCATTCTTGGCTCCGGCGATCCGCACATCGCCGGACAACGGCGCACCACCAGTGATAATCAGTTTATCCATCTAAAAACCATTTTCCGGGCGCCAACGGCACACCATACAGGGGGAATACAAGCCCAAAGGGCCGGCCATTCTATGAGAAAAAACGTTCTACCGAAAGGCACGGAGCGCGGCCACCGACCCAACCGGTAATCTGTTCAGCCTTCCGCCAGCAGCAGTTTTTCCACATTGCTGAGACGCGCTATCCCCAGCAGGGATTCGGGCAGCGAGCGGATGCGCAGGGGTACACCGTGGTGTCGGGCACGTTCCAGCACCTCCAGCAGCAGTGCCAGGCCGGCACTGTCCACGTCTTCAACCCCGGACAGATCGATCACCAGCGGACTCTTTTCAGCGCCATCGAGCAGGGGCTCGATCTGACCCAGCACCCGGGTCACACTGGCAAACACCAGGTCACCGGATAACTGGATGACGCCCTGATCGTCCATTGCGGCCCGTGCGGAGTTCATTCAGTTTTTCTGCGCATTGCGCTGTTCAAGCTTCTGGATCAGCCCCGACAATTTGTGACGCCGGATCTGGGAAGCGAATGAGGAACGGTAGTTGGAGACCAGGCTGATTCCGTCGATGGAGACATCAAACACCTTCCAGTCGTCCCCATCCCGGTAGAGGCGGTAGTCGATCGGAATGGGTAGGGCGCCGGTTGACTGGACCTGGGTATTTACAGTCACCTCGTCGCTGTCCGCCTTGCGCTGAACAGGCAGGTAGACAATCTCCTGGCCGGAATAGTTGAGCAGCGCGGTAGCGTAGGTGCGTACCAGCAACTCCTGGAAGGCGTTGACAAAGGCACCCTTCTCGCTCTCGCTGGCCCGTGGCCAGTATTTGCCCAGCACCAGGCGGGACATGCGCTGAAAGTCGAACCGGGGCAGTACAATATGCTCCACCAGGTCATAAATCTTGCCCGGCGACGCCTGCAGTTCCTGCTTGCGATCGGTCAGCTCGGCCAACATCTGGTCGGATGTCTGGCGCACAATATCTTCCGGCATGGACGCTGACGCCACCACAGGCGTGGTCAGCAACAGCAGCACCAGCCAAAAACCGGCTACCAAGTGTCTATTCAAGTTTGCCACCCTCTTCTGCCTTGCTAAACAGGAACTGGCCGATAATCTCCTCCAGCACCAGTGCGGACTGGGTCAGGGAGATTTCGGAACCTTGCTGCAGATACTTCTCGCTACCCCCCGGATCCAGGCCGATATACTGCTCGCCCAGCAGTCCCGCGGTAAAAATCTTGGCGAAGCTGTCGTCCGGAATCACATCATACCGGGACTCGATACGCAGCGTTACCACCGCCTCGTAGGTCTCCCGGTCAAAATCGATCCCGCTGACCCGGCCAATACGCACCCCGGCCATGGTGACCGGCGAACGCACCTTGAGGCTGCCGATATTATCAAACCGGGCGATCACATCGTAACCTTCCCCGTTACCGGAGTTGCTCAGATTGCTCACCTGCATCGCCAGGAAGAAGAACGCGACCAGACCCGCGGCCATGAAGGCACCGACCAGAATCTCTATCGTCCTGCTGTGTATCATCAATCATTCCCCAAACATCAGTGCCGTTAATATGAAATCCAGTCCCAATACCGCCAGCGAGGAGTGCACCACCGTCCGGGTGGTCGCCCGGCTGACCCCTTCTGAAGTCGGCACGGCATCGAACCCCTGAAACAGGGCGATCCAGGTGCAAACCAGACCGAATACCACGCTCTTGATCGCACCGTTGAGTACATCTTCGTGCAGATCGATCTTGGCCTGCATCTGGGCCCAGAACGCGCCGTCATCCACACCCAACAGCCCTACACCAACGAAATAGCCACCCAGCACGCCCAATGCGCTGAACAGTGCCGCCAGCAGTGGCATGGAGATCATCCCGGCAAAAAACCGCGGAGTCAGTACCCGTCGCACCGGATCCACCGCCATCATCTCCAGACCGGACAGCTGCTCGGTCGCTTTCATCAGGCCGATCTCGGCGGTGAGCGCCGAACCGGCCCGGCCGGCAAACAGCAGCGCCGCCACCACCGGCCCCAGCTCCCGCACCAGGGAAGCCGCCACCATCACACCCAGCGTCTGCTCAGCGCCGAACTGGGAGAGAATATAGTAGCCCTGCAGACCCAGCACCATGCCCACAAACAGACCGGAGACGCAGATAATCAATATAGACAACACGCCGACGGAATAGATCTGCCGCACCAGCAGACCAAGTCGCGGCAGCAGATCCGGCAAGCCGCGCAGAATGCCCAGCAGCAGCAGATGGCCGCGTCCCAGGCGCTCCAGTACACCGATGCCAACCCGACCCAGTTCAGCCAGTTTGTTCAGCATGACGCCCCCAGCAGATCCTCGGCCAGTTCGGCGGCCGGGTAGTGGAACGGGACCGGTCCGTCAGGCAGGCCCTGCATGAACTGACGGGTCCACTCCAGCTTGGAGTTGAGAATCTCCTGGGGCTTGCCGGACTCGATCACTTTGCCATTGGAGATGACATAGATGAGGTCGGCGATGGCCGATGTCTCCTGCACATCGTGGGAGACAATAATACTGCTCAGGCGGCTGGCATCATTCAGGGCCCGGATCAACCCCACCAGCACCCCCATGGAGATCGGATCCTGCCCGGTAAAGGGTTCATCATACATGATCATCATCGGATCCATCACCATGGCCCGCGCCAGGGCCACGCGCCGGGCCATGCCACCGGACAGCTCGCTGGGCATCAGCTCCCGGGCGCCGCGCAGGCCCACCGCCTCCAGCTTCAGCAACACCAGTTTGCGAATCATCGAAGGGGACAGATCGGTGTGTTCACGCAGCGGGTAGGCCACGTTATCAAACACATTGATATCGGTGAGCAGGGCGCCGCTCTGGAACAGCATGCCCATGCGCATACGCAATCGATAGAGATCCCGGTTGCCCAGCCGATGGATATCCTGCCCATCCACCAGGATGGTGCCGGCTGACGGACGCAGCTGCCCGCCGATCAGTTTCAACAGGGTGGTCTTGCCGGTGCCGCTCGGCCCCATGATGGCGGTCACCTTGCCCCGAGGGATATCGATATCCACGCCATCGAAAATCACCCGGCTGCCACGGGAAAACCGCAATCCCCGGATACTGACCAACGGCTCCTGACT
Organism: Sedimenticola thiotaurini; assembly: GCF_001007875.1. Classification (NCBI taxonomy): domain Bacteria; kingdom Pseudomonadati; phylum Pseudomonadota; class Gammaproteobacteria; order Chromatiales; family Sedimenticolaceae; genus Sedimenticola; species Sedimenticola thiotaurini. The sequence goes on from NZ_CP011412.1 coordinate 2,551,447, forward strand.
CTCTACCGAATCCACCATGTCTGACCCACGCTCCAACAAACCACCCCGTTGATATTTTTCGCCCGCCAATGCGGGCAAAAGGCGCATTCTCCCCCCTGTGAAACAACAGCGTCAACCCCGGAGACTAACCCTGGGACTGCAAACCACCCAGCAGTTGCCACAAAACCGTCGCATCCCCCATCTGTTTAATTGCCGGCGGCCGTCCGGAGAAAAACAGCATCGGCACTGTTTCATCCCGCAACCGGCCGGACAGCTGCTCCAACACACTGCGCAGCCACTTCAGATCCTGCCCGGTGTGGTCCGTTACCAGAGCACAGCATACCCCCCCGTCTTCCGCCACCCGGACAGACGCCGGCAGCCCCGGCAGCGGCACCGGTTCGGCCAGAAAGCGGGCATCGCCCAGTACGCTGCGCAATGCCCTGCGTCCATCCGGGCCCGGCGGAGACCAGCAGACAGCCCCCGCCAAAGTTGTTCCCAGGGCTGACTGGCAGTCGCGTAACTGCGCCAGAATCCCCTGATCACCAGGGTCTGCGTCGGTCACATCCAGAACAAAGCGAAAACGCTCCGGCACATCTTCACGCCAGTCAGCAAACTGCGCCCGGCTCGCCGCACGCCAGACAGCGGATGGCACCAGCAGCAGTGGAAACTCATTCCCATAGTAGGTGAGTCGCCACTCCGGCGGCAGATCATCCGGATAGAACGCCCCATCCCAGCCGGGATGCTCCCATCCCTCTGCACCGACCAACAACCCGGCTCCCATCAACCCTCCTTCACTGCGCACTGGCATAGCGATTGGCCAGATAGATCAACAACAGCACCGGCAGTCCCAGCAGTGCGGTCAGCAGGAAAAAGCGCTCATAACCCATACTGTCCACCAGACTCCCGGAGTAACCGCCGAGCAGCTTGGGTGCCAGGGTCATCAGGGAGCTGAACATGGCATACTGGAAGGCGGTAAACGCCACCTGGGTCAGCCCCGAAAGATAGGCCACGAAGGCCGCACCGGCCAGCCCGGCACTGAGATTATCGGCTGTGATCACCAGGATCAGCAAGGGGACATCGGCCCCGACTTGGGCCAGTAACATAAACAGCAGGTTGGTACCCGCCGAGAGCAGCGCCCCGATGAACAGGATACGCATCACCCCATAACGCAGCGTCAGCATGCCACCCAGAAATCCCCCCGCTATAGTCATCACCAGACCGAAGGTTTTGGTGATGTCGGCGATCTGGTCCTTGCTGAACCCCATATCCTGGTAGAACACGTTGGAAATGACCCCCAGCACGATATCCGATACCCGGTACAGGCCGACCAGCGCCAGCACCAAAAACGCCACCCGGTTATAACGGCGGAAAAAATCCGCCACCGGTTCCAGGTAGGTCTCCCGCAACACCGCCGCCCGCACCAGACCAAGCGCGACCCCGAAACGGGCCGCCAGACCGGCCAGCAGCAGAGCCAGCAGCAGCCGTCCCGCTTCGATCCCGAAACCGATCAGCATGGCGTCCTGCGGCAGTGCCGCCACCCAGTCAGCCCGGGCGGTTGCCACCAGGTTACCGCCCAGGAAAAAGCTGCCTGCGAAGACCGCTACTACCAGCAGAAACAGCGCCAGGAAGCGCAGGTAGTCAAAGGCGTCGTGAAACAGTCCGGAACGATCCGCCTCCACTTCCGGCTCCGACACCAGCAGGGTGGTGATCACCCCCACCGACATGACTGCCGCCATGCATAGGTAGGTCCATTGCCAGGCGCTGTAGTGATAGCCCCCCTCGGCGCCAAACCAGCTGGCCAGTTTCAGGGAACCGGCCCCCGCCACCAGCATACCCACCCGGTAACCGGCGATATACATGGAGGCCATCAGCGCCTGCAGCTCCCGCTCGGCAGACTCGATCCGATAGGCGTCGATGACGATATCCTGGGTGGCGCCGGAGAAACCCAACAGTACCGCGGCAAAGGCCATCAGATGGAGGTTCTCCGCCGGATCGGTAAAAGCCATCCAGGTGATCGCCCCGATCACCGACAGTTGCGCCGCCAGCAACCAGCTGCGCCGCCGCCCCAGCCAACGGGTCAGCCCGGGCAGCGGCAGTCGATCCACCAGCGGTGCCCAGATGAACTTGAACGAGTAACCCAGTGCCGCCCAACTGAAATAGGTCACCGTGGAGCGATCCACGCTCGCTTCGCGCAACCAGAGTGACAGGGTGGAGAAAATCAGCAACAGGGGCAGACCGGCAGAGAAGCCGAAAAACAGCATCACCAGCACTTTCGGCTGTCGGTAGGCCCGCAGGGTATCCCGCCATCCCGCGCGCTCCCGGGCCATCATAATTGCCAACACCCCAGCCAACAGTCTTTTCCGATCCTGTCATCCATCCCTTGAGAAACCCCCGCTGTTTGCCCCGAGTCCCGGCACAGTGCGCAGCGATTGTACCCGATTCCGCACCCTATGCCGCACTCCCCCTTCGCCCCTTGCATCCTGGCGACGGGAAACCGACAATTTACCATCCCGTACCTGGAGTCAACTATGCAAAACTATCAACGAGAGTTTCTGGATTTCGCCCTCGACGTGGGCGTGTTACGTTTCGGTCAGTTCACCCTCAAATCGGGGCGGGTCAGCCCTTACTTTTTTAACGCCGGTCTGTTCAATCGCGGCTCCAGCCTGGCCCGGCTGGGCGGTTTCTACGCCCAGGCCATTGTCGACTCGGGTATCCAGTTCGATGTGCTCTACGGCCCCGCCTACAAGGGGATCCCACTGGCGGCGGTCACCGCTGCGGCGCTCTATGACCGGCATGGCGTGGATGTACCCTACGCCTTCAATCGCAAAGAGGCCAAGGATCATGGCGAAGGCGGAAATATCGTCGGCCATCCGCTGGAAGGTCGCATCCTGATTATTGACGATGTGATCACCGCTGGCACCGCCATCCGGGAATCGATGGACGTGATCCAGGCCCAGGGCGCCACGCCGGCCGGCGTGGTGATCGCCCTGGACCGCCAGGAGCGGGGCAGCGGCGCCCGCTCAGCCATCCAGGAGGTGGAGAACGACTACAACATGCCGGTGGCGGCCATCGTCCGGTTACAGCACCTGGTGGAGTACCTGGCGGAAAAACCGGACGCTGAAGAGGAGTTGCAACTGATCCGCGCCTACCGCGAAGAGTACGGCGTGTGACCGGGTGGACTTTACATAGCCGCCAATCTGTCTGATAGTTGGTTAACTTGCAATCAGCCCCATTGAGTCACAGCAAAACTGAACCCAAATGAGCAGAAGAGCCTACAAACTTCCCATCGGATTAGTCGCCACCGCCCTGCTTGTCGCCTCTCCTCTTGAGGCAGCCAAGATCTATCGTTGGGTGGACGCGGAGGGAAATGTACACCTCTCTGACCGTGTTCCCGCGGAACACGTCGGCAATGCCCGCAGTGAATTGAGCGAGTCAGGACGGGAACTGAAACGGGTTCAGGCAGCCAAAACCCCGGAAGAGATCGCCCGGGAGAAGGAGCTGGAGAAACTGCGGGCGGAACAGCAACGGCTGATCGAGATTCAACGGGCCAAGGATCAGGTACTGCTACGCACATTCCGCACCGAGGATGATCTGCTCATGGCCCGCAACGGCAAGCTGGCGGCGATCGACTCCAATATCAATGTAATCCGAAGCAATATCCGGCGCATGAAAAACCGCCTGGCCGAGATGCAGCAGAGCGCCGCTGCCCGGGAACGCCAGGGCCAGCCGCTATCGCAGAATCTGCTCAAGGATATCGAGAACACCCGTTCCCAGCTGCGGGACAGCTACACCACTATCATCCAGAAAGAGCAGGAGAAGGAGTCGATCCGGAACAAGGCCTCCAGGGATCTGGCCCGCTTCCGCAACCTGAAAAACCTGCGCGAAGAGAATACCGACCCACAACTTGATGAGACAGGCGGCCCATCCCTGCTGGATACGGTGGTGGTATGCGCGGATGATCGCGCCTGTGACCAGGCCTGGATCAAGGTGGAGGAGTATGTACGCCAACACGCCACCACGCGCCTGCAGATGCTGAGTGACAGCATCATCATGTCCGCCGCCCCACTCAAGGATGACGACATCAGCCTGACCGCCTCACGCATCAGGCACAAGGACAAGCCCGGTGCGGAGCTGTTCATGGATCTGCAGTGCAAGCCCTCGCCGCTTGGCCAGGAGCTGTGTAAAACGGAAGCGGTGGAGAAGATCCGTCTCGGCTTCCGCGACTACATCAGCGGCGGCCAAGCTCAACCCGACCCCACCCCACCCCGGGAGATGGAGAGCGAATAGGGTCAATCCCGTCGCACCTGTACAGGTGCTCAAATCCCTCCGGGTGGCCTACACCAGCGGCTCAACAGGCGCATCATCCACGCGGAACATGGCCCGTTCCAGGATCATCCACTGGGACTCCCACCCTGTCGCCGGCGATACCTTGAAGCGGGTGCGCAGAAACTGGTGCATGCGCCCCTCAATCAGCGATAACAGGAGCGCCGCTCCGCTTTCGGCATCCACACACAGATCGTCATCACGCATGCGTGACTCCCGCAGCACCTGGCGCAGTTGGGTCTCCAGTCGGGAAAAAAACTGCTCTACCCGCTGATGCAGCCGCTCAGTCTCACCCACCAGGGCATCCCCCAGCAACACCCGGGTGATACCGGGATTACGCTCGGAAAAGGCCAGCAGCAGATAGAGTATCCGGGCACAACGAACACGGGTCTCCTTTTCACTGTCGAGAATCTGGTTGATGCGGGCGAATACCGACTCCTCGGCAAAGCCGATCAATCCTTCAAACATCTTCGCTTTGCTGGCGAAGTGCCGGTACAGGGCCGCTTCGGAGACGCCGACCGAGCGGGCCAGTACTGCGGTGGTGATACGCTCCCCCGGACTGCGTTCCAGCTCCGCGGCCAGTGATTCCAGGATCTGCTGTTTACGGGACACTTTCTGATTCATACGACTGTGCTCACCGACACTTGATCAGGGTGCCGATACCCTGGTCGGTAAAGAGTTCCAGCAGCACCGCGTGCTTGACCCGGCCATCCACGATCACCGACGAGTTAACCCCGGTGTTGACCGCATCCAGGGCGCAACGGATCTTCGGCAGCATGCCGCCATAGATAGTGCCGTCCGCGATCAGTTCATCGACCCGGGCGGCATTCAGGCCGGTCAGCAGATTGCCCTGCTTGTCCAGCAGCCCCGGGGTATTGGTCAGGAGTATCAGCTTCTCCGCCTGCAGCACTTCAGCCATCCGGCCCGCCACCAGGTCCGCATTGATATTGTAGGAGTGGCCGTCATCTCCAACCCCGATCGGGGCGATTACCGGCACGAAACCACCACTCACCAGCATATCCACCACGGCCTTGTTGATACTGGCCACCTCCCCCACATGGCCCACGTCGATTATTTCCGGCTCCTGCAGTTCGGGCGAGGTACGCTTGAGTACCAGTTTACGGGCATGGATCAGCCCGCCATCCTTGCCGGTCAGACCAACGGCGGAGCCGCCATGCTGGTTGAGCAGGTTGACGATCTCCTTGTTGACCTGGCCGCCCAACACCATCTCCACCACATCCATGGTCTCGCTGTCGGTGACCCGCATCCCCTGGACGAACTCACTCTCCTTGCCGAGCCGGTTCAGCAGATTGCCAATCTGGGGTCCGCCACCATGCACCACCACCGGATTGATCCCCACCAGCTTCATCAGTACTACGTCACGGGCAAAACCGTCCTTGAGATCCGCTTCCGTCATGGCGTTGCCGCCATACTTGATCACCACGGTTTTACCGCGAAACCGCTGGATATAGGGCAACGCCTCTGTCAGAACGTGGGCGACGTTACGTGCCGATTCGGGGGTTAAACTCATGCTACATATATCTCATTATCAAATAACAGAGAGGCCGGCGGCCTGACGCCAAACCGGCCCGAGGGTGGCCACTGCCCGCAACCGTCGTCACGCGCCCCGTCAGAAAGGCAGTTTCAGCCCGGGCTCCACGCGTAACAGCCAGTCCCGGAACTGCTGCTGGATGCGCTCCAACGCCGGCTCGCTATCCGCTTCAAAACGGAACACCACCGATGGGGTGGTGTTGGAGGGCCGCACCAATCCCCAGCCATCCTCGAACTCGACCCGCAGTCCATCGATGGCCGTTATCTTGGCGTCGGCAAAATCGGCCTGCCCCTTCAAGCGCTCCAGCAACGCAAAGTTTGCTCCTTCCTGCTGGAACTGCAGATTCAGTTCAGGGGTGGAAACGCTTTCCGGCAGGCTGTCGAACACCTCACTTACCGTGATCGGCTCGCTGGATAACAGCTCCAGCAACCTGGCGCAGGAGTATAACCCATCGTCGAAGCCGTACCAGCGCTCCTGAATGAAGATATGGCCACTCATCTCACCCGCCAGCAGCGCCCCGGTTTCGCGCATCTTGGCCTTAATCAGGGAGTGTCCGGTCTTCCACATGATCGGGCGACCACCATAGGAGAGAATCTCATCGGCCAGGTGGCGACTCGACTTCACATCGTAAATCACATCGCCGCCGGGATTACGGCTCAACACATCCCGCGCCAGCAGCATCAACAGGCGATCCGGCCAGATCACCTTGCCGCTGCCGTCCACCACACCGAGCCGGTCCCCATCACCATCAAAGGCCACACCCAGATCCGCCTTGTGCTCCCGCACGGCAGCGATCAGATCGACCAGATTTTCCGGTTTGCCCGGATCAGGGTGGTGATTGGGGAAATCTCCGTCCACGTTGCAGTAGAGCGGCACCACCTCGCAACCAAGTGCCTGAAACAGGGCAGGTGCCACCACGCCGGCCACCCCGTTGCCGCAATCCACCACCAGTTTCAGGGGACGACTCAGCTGCACATCACCCAGCACCCGATCGATATAATCGGGCAACAGATCCTGCTCCTGCTGTGAGCCCTGGCCGGATTGATAATTCCCCTGCTCAATACGCTGCTTCAAAGCCCCAATCGCATCGCCGGACAGGGCCGTACCGTTGATCACAATCTTTAAGCCGTTGTAGTTTGACGGGTTGTGGCTACCGGTAATCATGACGCCGGTACGACTGCCCAGGAAGTGAGTGGCAAAATAGAGCACCGGCGTCGGCACCATGCCGATATCCAGTACATCCCGACCAACGGCCATCAGTCCCGTACGCAGCGCTTCACTGAAAGCGCCCCCGGAGTGGCGACCGTCACGGGCGATTATGACTGTCTGTTCACCCTGCTCGTACGCCTCGCTGCCGATGGCGCGGCCCAGTTCATAGACAATCTGTTCAGTCAGGGTATCACCCACCACGCCCCGGATATCGTAGGCGCGAAATATGGAATCGGGCAGCGACTCCAGCGCCCCTCCATACCGGCTGGCGGGCTCATCCAGCCCGGCATCGAACGCCTCCAGATCAGGCACCGCCGGCACCTCTTCCGGGACGCTTTCCGCCGGCTCGGCACCGGACGACCGTCTGCCTCCCTGCAGCCAGATCTGCCGGATCAACGCAAATACGTGGCCGAACTCTTCCAGTCGTGGCTCATTGACCCGTCCGATGGCGCCGTTCTTCAGCACCTCCACCAGATGGAACATGGAATCCAGGTCGTGACTTAACGCCTGCCTGAAGTGGCGCGCCTGGTACCAGAGCGCTGCCGCAATCAGCAGGGCAGCAGCCAGCAGGACCCCGAGCAGTTGATACTGTCCGGCATCACCCAGCAAGCCGATGGACGGATGGGCATAAGCGACCTGCCAGATCGTGCCATCGATACCCTTGCTACCCGCCGGCACCCCATCCGCCATACCTGCACCGGCAAGCGTTACCGCGGCCCCTTTGACCACTTGCTGTAACTCGATACGCCCGCTCAAGCCAGCCATTCCACTCACTGTCGTCGCCAACGTGTCGAATGGATAGGCCACATGCAGTACCCCAACCAGCGGCCCCCCATCCGATGAGAACACCGGCACAGCCATCGCCACATGCTGTTGTGACTTGCCAAACAGATGCACCTCAGCCAATGACGGCTTGCCACTGCGCGCCACACCCCGCACGATATCCAGCGAGGCATAACTGAAAGGGGGCACCGCATCCGGGTCCAGCTCCTCCCAACCCTTGGGTAGCAGACGCACCCGCAGTGTTTCCGGTAACAGCCGCTGGAGTCGGCGCTCCTGCTGGCGCAGCCCGATGACATCTTCGTTCAGCAACGGTTCCCGGATCGCCGGGTTTTGAGCCAGTGCCATCAACAGGTTGCGTCGCTGCGCTTCCCTTTCGGACACCTGCCGGGCGAGGCTGTCACTGACCTGTTGCAGCTGGACCAGTGCCAACTGTTGATCCCGCTGCACCTGCAGAAACAGCAGCACCGCCGCTGCTACGGCGATAACGATCAGTGATACCAGTATGGCGGTATTGAAATATCGACCAGCGCTTCCTCCCCCTGTCACCACTTTGGCGTTGGCGCTTTCCCCTGTCGCGTTATTTTTTTTTCGTTTCAGCATAAACAGATCCCTGAACTTCCCTCATCTTTAACGCTTAATGACTGTCTCGTCTGGCAGTCACGCGATGCCTGTTGATTCACTCCATGACAATATTGCTATTCTATCAGGCAATACCGGATCGGCAGATCCGGTTTACTGTCGGCCCGAGTGGCCAAAACCACCCGCGCCCCGGTCAGACTGCCGAAATTCATCCACTATCTCAAACTCTGCCCGTACCACCGGTATAACCACCAGCTGAGCGATACGCTCACCCACCTCGATCAGGAAACTGTCGCTGCCCCGGTTCCAGCAGGAGACAAACAGCTGTCCCTGATAGTCCGAATCAATCAGCCCGACCAGATTCCCCAGCACAATGCCATGCTTGTGGCCCAATCCGGAGCGCGGCAGGATCACCGCCGCCAGCTTGGGATCCTCCACGTGGATCGCCATACCGGTCGGGATCAGGTGCGTCTCACTCGGCGCAATCTCCAGCGGCTCCTCCAGCATGGCGCGCAAATCCATACCGGCGGACCCCGGCGTGGCATAGGCCGGTAACGGGAATGTATCGCCCAGGCGTGGATCGAGTATTTTAAGCTGAATCTCTTTTTTCATAATGTCCCGCTATCAGTGATACCAACTGCTTCGCCAGTCGACTCTTGTCCGCCATGGGCAGCCGCTCCCGACCCCCGTCCCAGAGCAGTGTCAGCGCGTTTTCATCCCGCTCGAAGCCCCCCTGTTCGGCACCCACCAGGTTCGCCGCAATCATGTCTACCCGCTTGGCAACCCGTTTCTTCTCCGCATACCCTTCCGGATCCTGGGTCTCGGCTGCAAACCCTACCGTAAAGGGCGCCTCGGGCAGGCCGGCCACACTGGCCAGAATATCCGCATTGCGCACCAGCCGGATCTCCATCCGGTCCTGGCTTTTCTTGATCTTCTGATCGGCCACCACATCGGGACGATAATCGGCCACCGCAGCACAGCCAACAAAAATATCGCAATCCGCCACCCGGTCCATTACCGCCTGCTCCATCTCGGCGGCCGTCTCCACATCCACCCGTCGTACTCCGGATGGCGTTTCCAGGGCAACCGGGCCGGCAACCAGTTCGACCTGGGCGCCAGCCTGGACGAAGGCGTTGGCCAGTGCAAAACCCATCTTGCCGGAACTGCGATTGCCGATGAACCGCACCGGGTCAAGCGGCTCACGGGTCGGCCCCGCTGTCAGCAGCACACGCACCCCGGCCAGCGGCCCCTGTCTGAACCGATCCGCCACCCGTTCCATCAATGCGGCCGGCTCCAGCATCCGACCCGGCCCCACTTCACCACAGGCCTGATCCCCGGAGTCAGGGCCCCACAACTCGATCCCCCGCTGCTCCAGCAGCGACACATTGTAACGGGTAGCCGGGTTTTGCCACATCTGCTGATTCATGGCCGGGGCCAGCGCGATCGGTGCCGCCGTTGCCAGGCAGAGGGTCGACAGCAGATTATCGGCAAAACCATGGGCCAGCCGGGCAAGGAAACTGGCACTGGCCGGTGCGATCAGCACCAGATCCGCCCAGCGCGCCAGTTCAATATGCCCCATGGCCGCCTCGTGGGCCGGATCAAACAGCTCCTGGCGAACCGGACGACCGGAAACCGCCTGCAGCGTCATGGGGGTAACAAACTGGCTGGCCGCGCCGCTCAGCACCACCTGCACCTCGGCGGCGGACTTGCGCAACAGACGCACCAGCTCGACCGATTTATAGGCCGCAATCCCCCCGGTTATCCCCAGTAACAGTTTCTTTCCCGCCAGTTCATTCATACTAAGGAGACCCACCTCAACCCGTTCAAGCAGTTAGCCAGCGCCAAGATTAACTGAATGACACTCCATCTGGAACCCGCAACCTATCCTTGTTACCCTGTTCGCCGCCTGAATTACATGGAGGTAAGCATGGCGATAACGGACTGGCCGGCAGATGAACGGCCACGGGAGAAACTGCTGCAACGGGGACCCGGCGCCCTGTCGGATGCGGAGCTGCTGGCCATTTTTCTACGTACCGGTGTACCGGGTAAGAGCGCAGTAGACCTAGCCCGGGAACTACTCGATCAACACAAAGGGCTGGCCAACCTGCTGGCTGCTGACCAGGCGACATTCTGCCGCAGCAACGGTCTGGGCAGCGCAAAATATGCCCAGTTGCAGGCGGTACTGGAGATGGGTCGCCGCTACCTGCGCGAACAACTGCATCGTTCCGATGTGCTGACCAGCCCGCAACAGACCCGGGATTATCTGCGTGCCCGCCTGGCCGGCTACCCCTATGAAGTGTTTGCCTGCCTGTTCCTGGATAACCGGCACCGGGTAATCGAATACGAGGAGCTGTTCCGGGGTACCATCGACGGCGCCAGCGTACACCCCCGGGAGGTGGTGCGACGCTCCCTGAGCCATAACGCTGCCGCCCTGATCCTGGCCCACAACCACCCGTCCGGTGTGGCGGAGCCAAGCCAGGCCGACCGGGCCATCACCCGCCGGCTGAAAGCCGCCCTCGAGTTGGTGGATATCCGGTTACTCGACCATTTGATTGTTGGCAGTGGTGAAATCAGCTCCCTGGCGGAGCTGGGGGATATCTAGTCAAAAAGACTCCAAGCAACTGAATTGTAATGGAATACAACGGAGTAACAGCCAGCTTGACCGGCCTGCCCCGTAAAAAACAGGCAAAGAAAAACTTGTCACCCAAAATTCTTTTTGCTATAAATCCGCCTCTTCGCCCCAAGGGGGTGTATCAGATTTCACCGCGTCCTGCATATTGGGGGCGCAAAAAACCAGGTTTCGAGGATTTAACCATGTCCAGAGTGTGTCAGGTTACGGGCAAGCGTCCTGTGACAGGGAACAATGTTTCCCACGCCCACAACAAGACCCGTCGCCGCTTCTTGCCCAATCTGCATCAGCACCGTTTCTGGGTTGAGAGCGAGAACCGCTGGGTGCGCCTGCGCGTCTCCGCCAGCGGCATGCGTATTATCGACAAAAAAGGCATTGACGCTGTTCTGGCCGATATGCGCGCCCGTGGCGAAAAGGTCTAAGGAGAGCACTCATGCGTGACAAAATCAAACTCGTATCCAGTGCTGGTACCGGGCACTTCTACACCACCACCAAGAACAAGCGCACCATGCCGGGCAAGATGGAGATCAAGAAATTTGATCCCAAAATCCGCAAGCATGTGATGTACAAGGAAGCCAAGATCAAATAATCCGGCTTCCAGGCGCGCCCGGGCCAGACTGCCCAGGTCAGACGTCAACAAAGAACCCGCCCCTGTCGGCGGGTTTTTTGTCCCTGAAACAGTTAACCAATGATCATGGCCACTGACAGGAATCTTATTGGGATACAATCCCGGCAGCTGTCAGTCCGCCTTGCTTGAACCGCGATGGTAGGTGGTACCGTGGCACTTGGCGCAGGGCGGGATACGTCCCGCCTTGTGGAAATGGAGCTCCTTACCGCACTGATCACAGACCAGCGTGCCGGGCCCGGTAATCTCACCGGTGCGGTAGACGGCCGCCTCACTGGCCTGAGTGGCGAAACGCTCCAGCTCCAGTCGGGTTCGATCGGCCACTGATGCGAACAGCTCCATCAGACGCCCCTCGATCAACTGCACATCGAACTTGAACCAATCCCTGAACTCATCGCCGGTCTCAGTCAGATAGTGGGCCGCGTCTTTCATATCCCGCTCCACATAGGCGGCAATCTTCTCCGCCTCTTCCCGGGTCAGCTCATTCAGCTCCACCGCCTTTTCCCGGGCCGTCTCCAGGCTCTTTTTCAGGGTAGGCAGCGTTGTCTTTTCCGCCTTGCTGATCACCTCGTCTACATACTCCAGCATACGCTCGTAGGCGTCCACCATACGCTCTACCGGATCTTTCTCTTCTTTATCACTCATAACCGATCCTTACCTCTGTTTTACTTATCGGATCCGGGACCCTGCCCCATATCCTTCTATCCGGACATCTCTTCACTTATCTTTGTACACCAAGTACACCAGAACACAAGATGGCTGACCATTTTTGCCCACTAAACCCTGATCCAGGTAAAAATACCGGCAGAGACGCCACCGCCACCCGGAAACCGGGCGACGATATACCTTCATGTCTACCCTGCCGTAGGGTATCCTTGTCGGTTTAATCCATGGCATCAACCTGCAGCCCCACCCAGACAATGAAAGAGACCTATACACCGGCATCCATCGAGACAGAAGCCCAGCAGTACTGGACAGAGAACCGTAGCTTCCGAGCCACTGAAGATCCTGCCCGGGAGAAGTACTACTGCCTCTCCATGTTCCCCTACCCCAGTGGCAAACTGCACATGGGGCATGTGCGCAACTACACCATTGGTGATGTGATTGCCCGCTATCAGCGCATGCTGGGCAAAAACGTGCTGCAACCGATGGGCTGGGACGCCTTCGGCCTGCCCGCCGAGGGTGCCGCGATCAAGAACCGCATGGCACCGGCCAAGTGGACCTATGCCAATATCGATTATATGAAGAACCAGCTGCAACAGCTGGGCTTCGGTTACGACTGGGACCGGGAGCTGGCCACCTGCAAACCGGAGTACTACAAGTGGGAGCAGTGGCTGTTCACCGAGCTGTATAAGAAGGGCCTGGTGTATCGCAAGAACTCGGTGGTCAACTGGGACCCGGTGGACCAGACCGTACTGGCCAACGAACAGGTGATCGACGGGCGCGGTTGGCGCTCCGGCGCCCTGGTGGAACGGCGCGAGATCCCGCAGTGGTTCGTCAAGATCACCGACTATGCCGATGAGCTGCTGGACGAGCTGGACCGCATGGAGGAGTGGCCGGAGCAGGTGCGCACCATGCAGCGTAACTGGATCGGCAAGAGTTACGGTGTGCGCTTCGCCTTCCCCTATACCCTGGATGGCAAAGAGGAGCGGCTCTGGGTCTACACCACCCGGGTCGACACCATCATGGGTATCACCTTCTGTGCCGTGGCAGCCGAGCATCCGCTGGCCCAGCACGCAGCCCGCAGCAATCCGGAACTGGCCGCCTTTATCGAGGAGTGCCGTCAGGGCGGCGTGGCCGAAGCGGACCTCGCCACCATGGAGAAAAAGGGGGTACCCACCGGCATCTCAGTGACCCACCCGATCACCGGCGAGCAGATTCCGGTCTGGGTCGGCAACTACGTGCTGTGGGGCTACGGCGAAGGCGCCGTGATGGCGGTCCCGGCCCATGATGAGCGCGACTTCCATTTCGCAAAAACCTACGGCCTTGAGATCCGCCAGGTGATACAGGTGCCGGGAGAAACCTTCTCCACTGACGCCTGGCAGGAGTGGTATGCAGACAAGGAGCGGGGCGTCTGTGTCAATTCGCAACAGTACGACGGCCTCGACCACAACGCCGCTGTGGATGCCATCGCAGCCGACCTGAATGCCAAGGACCTGGGTGAGAAACAGGTCCAGTACCGGCTGCGCGACTGGGGCGTATCACGCCAGCGTTACTGGGGCGCCCCCATCCCGATGGTGCACTGTCCCGAATGCGGTATCGTGCCGGTACCCAAAGAGCAACTGCCGGTAGTACTACCGGAAGATATCGAGTTTGACGCCACCGGCGGCTCACCGATCAAGAAGATGCCGGAGTGGTACCAGACCGAGTGCCCCCAATGTGGCGGTGCGGCGGAGCGTGAAACCGACACCTTTGACACCTTCATGGAATCCTCCTGGTATTTCGCCCGTTACACCTGCCCGGATGCGGATGACCGCATGCTGGACGATCGGGCACGCTACTGGCTGCCGGTGGATCACTACATCGGTGGTATCGAACACGCCATCCTGCACCTGCTCTACGCCCGCTTCTATAACAAGCTGATGCGTGACGCCGGACTGATCGACAACAGCGAACCCTTCACCAAGCTGCTGACCCAGGGCATGGTGGTGGCGGAAACCTACTACCGGGAGAACAGCGACGGCGGCAAAAGCTGGTTCAACCCGGCGGATGTGGTGACCGAACAGGATGAGAAGGGCCGCATAACCAGCGCCAGGCTTGCCGCGGACGGTCAGCCGGTGGAGATCGGCGGCGTCGAGAAGATGTCCAAATCGAAAAACAACGGCGTCGACCCCCAATTCCTGGTGGACCGTTTCGGCGCCGATACCGTGCGCCTCTACACCATGTTCACCTCGCCACCGGACCAGTCCCTGGAGTGGTCTGATGAGGGCGTCGAAGGTGCCAATCGGTTCCTGCGACGGCTCTGGGCCCTGGCCTATAACCAGCAGGCGCGGATCACCTCAGCCGGGGACGACCTGGAGCAACTGGACGACAACCAGAAAACAGCCCGGCGCGAGATCCACACCGCCCTGAAACAGGCCTGCTTCGATTACGACCGCCAGCAGTTCAACACCGTGGTTTCGGCGGCCATGAAGATCACCAACACGCTCTACAAGCTGGGTGACAGCCCGGTCGACAGCGTCCTGCTGCGGGAAGGTCTGAGTATCGTGTTACGCCTGCTCGCCCCCATCGCCCCCCATATCAGCCATCAGCTGTGGCGTGATCTGGGCTACGGGGACGATATTCTCCACTCCTCCTGGCCCCAGGCGGATGAGAACGCCCTGGTACTGGACTCCATCCCCTACGTGGTGCAGGTCAATGGCAAGGTCCGGGCCAAGATCGAGGTACCGGCAGGTGCCGACAAGGCCGCCATCGAACAGCAGGCCCTGGCGGATCCCAATGCCCGCAAATTCATCGGCGACGGAGAGATCCGTAAAATCATCGTGGTACCCAACAAACTGGTCAACATCGTTGCAAAATAGACGTCAAGGGAGCAGACCGCGTCTACAGAACCGGGAGAGATTCATGGTCGGCAAAAAGATTTATCAATGGGTCCTGCCGCTGCTGGCGCTGGCCCTGTTGCAGGGCTGCGGCTTCCAGCTCCGGGGCGCAATTGCCCTCCCCAGTCACATCGCCCCGGTCTATATCCAGGGCCTGGGCGAATACGATGACCTGCGCCTGGAACTGACCCAGATATTCAGTTTCAGCGACATCCAGGTGGTCACCGATCCCCAGGCTGCCGCCAGTACGCTGAAGATCAGCAACCGCTCCAGCGACCGACGGGTGCTGTCAGTGGATGGGAACGGCAACGTGGCCGAGTATGAGCTGCACGAGGGTGCGCGCTTCAGCCTGGTGGCAACCGATGGCACCGTGCTGGTGGAAGCCCAGCCGGTAAATACCATTACCACCTATCTGAATTCGGAGACTGAAGTGCTGGGCAAACAGCAGGAAGAGGGCAGTCTGCGCAGGGACCTGCGGCGCGACCTGGCATCCCAGATCATGCGGCGCCTGCAGGCACAGCTGTAAACGAAGACCACCGAACCGATGCGCGTCCGCCCCCACGAACTGGCCAGCCATATCGAGCGCAAGGGTATCGCCCCGATCTACCTGATCAGCGGCGATGAACCACTGCAGATGAATGAAACAGCTGACGCGGTGCGATCCGCGGCACGGGCCCAGGGCTTCAGTGGCCGGGACATTCTGGATGCCGGCAGCCGCTTCGACTGGAATGAGTTAACCGCCGAGGCGAACAGCCTGTCGCTGTTTGCCGAAAAACGGATTATCGATCTGCGTATCCCCTCCGGTAAACCGGGCCGGGAGGGCGGCAAGGCGTTGACCGAATACGCCGCCCGGCCACCTGAAGACACCCTGCTGCTGATCACCCTGCCGAAACTGGACAAGGGCCAGGTGAGCAGTAAATGGCTGAAGTCACTGGAGAGCCGGGGCGTGTTTGTGCAGATCTGGCCGATCGAAGGCAGCCGTCTGTACCCCTGGATTGAACAGCGCATGCGACAGGTCGGTCTGACGCCCGGTCCCGAGGTGGTAACCATGCTGGGGGAACGGATTGAGGGTAACCTGCTGGCGGCCGCCCAGGAGATCGACAAACTCCTGCTGCTGCACGGCAGCGGCGTGATCACTCTGGAGCATCTTCAGGAGTCAGTTGCGGACAGTGCCCGTTACGATGTCTACGGTCTGGTGGACGCCGCCCTGGAGGGCAGCCTGGGACGTGTGGTGCGCATGCTCAACGGCCTGAAGGCAGAAGGCACACCGGCACCGGTAGTGCTCTGGGCCCTGACCCGGGAGATCCGGATGCTCTGCTCGCTGGCCCAGCAGGTGGGACAGGGTCGTTCGCCGCACCAGGTCGTAGCCGCTGCCCGGGAGGTCTGGGACAAACGCAAGCCACTGGTCAGCAAGGGTCTGCAACGGCTGACCCTGGGGCAGTGGCGCCACCTGTTGCAGCTGTGCGGCCTGACCGACCGGGCCATCAAGGGCCAGGACAAGCAGGACCCATGGCTGCTGCTGCAACGCATCTGCAGCGGTATGGCCGGCGCCCCGCTGTTCGACGTATAAACCCGGGACAGATTGCTCACCCAACCCGGACACAATTTGCTAGACTGCACCCATTTCCAGCGAATACCAATCAGCGTGAACCCCATGTCCAGCGATATCAAAGACATTACCGCCTATATGACCGATCTCGGGCGCCGCGCCCGGGCCGCATCGCGCCACCTGGCAGCCGCCCCCACCGGCCTTAAAAATACCGCCTTGCAGGCTATTGCCGATGACCTGCAGGCCAACCGCGAAACCCTGATGCAGGAGAACCGGCGCGACCTGGAGGCCGGCGCAGCCAAGGGTCTGGACAGCGCCCTGCTGGATCGGCTGGAACTCACTCCGGCGCGCATCGACAGCATGATCGAAGGCATCGAGCAGATCATCGCCCTGCCCGATCCCATTGGTGAGATCTTTGACCTGAACTACCGTCCCAGTGGTATCCAGGTGGGCCGTATGCGGGTGCCTCTGGGCGTGGTCGGTATCATCTACGAGTCCAGACCCAACGTCACCGCCGATGCGGCGGCGCTGTGCCTGAAATCGGGCAATGCCACGGTACTGCGCGGCGGCTCGGAGGCGTTTCACTCCAACCAGGCGATCGCCGCCAGCATCCAGCGCGGCCTGCAGCAGGCCGGCCTGCCCGGCGATGCGGTACAGGTGATCGCCACCACCGACCGGGCAGCGGTCGGCGCCATGATCACCATGCCGGAGGCGATCGACGTGATCATCCCCCGGGGCGGCAAGGGGCTGATCGAGCGTATTTCCAACGACGCCCGGGTACCGGTCATCAAACACCTGGACGGCATCTGCCACGTCTATATCGACGACCAGGCCGACCCCGCAAAGGCGTTCGATATCGCCGTCAATGCCAAGACCCAGCGCTATGGCACCTGCAACACCATGGAGACCCTGCTGGTGGCCGAGGCGATCGCCGAACAGATACTGCCGACCCTGGCGGCGGCTTATGCCGAGCACGGCGTCGAACTGCGCGGCTGCGCGCGCTGCCGGGAGATTTTGCCCGACTGCCGGCAAGCCACCGACAGCGACTGGGATACCGAATACCTGGGGCCGATCCTGTCGATCCGGGTAGTTGAAGGACTGGACCAGGCGATTGACCACATCAGCAGTCACAGCTCCGGCCATACCGAGTCCATTGTGACCGAGAACTACAGCCGGGCGCGTCGCTTCCTCACCGAGGTGGACTCCAGCTCCGTGATGGTCAACGCCTCGACCCGCTTTGCCGATGGTTTCGAGTATGGTCTGGGGGCGGAGATCGGTATCTCCACCGACAAGTTCCACGCCCGTGGCCCGGTGGGGCTGGAGGGTCTCACCTCGGTTAAATATATTGTCCTTGGCGATGGCCACATTCGCACCTGAATGCAGCCGCCCCGGAACCGGGACGCTGCGGGTACAGCCATGATCGGGGTACTCGGCGGCACCTTCGACCCGGTTCACTACGGTCACCTGCGCACGGCACTGGATGTGCAGCAGCTGCTGGGACTGGAGCAGGTCCGCCTGATTCCCCTGCGCGACCCACCGCACCGGCCACAACCGGCCCTGGCACCCGCCGACCGGCTGGCCCTGTTGCACGCCGCCGTGGATGACAATCCCCGGTTCCGCATCGATCCCCGGGAACTGGAGCGAAGCGGCAAATCCTATACCCTGGACACGCTGCAATCACTCCGGGCCGAACAACCCCACACCACCTTCTGTCTGTTGCTGGGTGGGGACGCCTTCCACGGCTTCCCCCACTGGCACCGGCCGGATGATATTCTGGAGCTGGCCCATCTGGTGGTGATGCAACGCCCCGGTGAACCGGACCCTCAGCATTATCCTGACCGTATCACCCACGACCCGGCGGCCCTGAAACGGCAGACAGCGGGCCTGATCCTGCCCCTGCCGGTCACCCAGCTGGAGATCTCCGCAACCCGGATCCGGGAGTTGCTGCGCCAGGGTCACTCCCCGCGTTACCTGCTGCCGGACGCCGCGCTGGAACTGATCCAACAGCGCCGATACTACCAGGCCGGGTAAATACCGGTGGCGGCCACCGTTTTAATATAAAATTGACTGAACACCATTCACGACCAACCACAGCGCAGAGAGATATGCAGATAGACGAACTTCGCGACCTGATACTGAAAATTCTCGACGACATGAAGGCACTTGATGTAAAAGTACTGGATGTCCGGGGCAGGACCAGCATCACCGACCTGATGATTATTGCCAGCGGCACCTCCAACCGGCACGTCACATCCATCGCTGAAACCATCGCCTTCCAGGCCAAGGAGGCGGGCGAGCCCCCCCTGGGCGTCGAAGGATTGAAAGAGGGCGAATGGGTACTGGTGGATCTCAACGGTGTGGTGGTGCACATCATGCAGACCAAGGTCAGGGACTTCTACCAGCTGGAGCGGCTCTGGGACCTGGATACCCCCGCGGACAGCGAGCAGGGCGTGACCCGTCACTGACGCCCCGGCCTGTTCAGTAAAACCAGCCAATGGATCGTTTCGATCGCATCTTTGATCTGCACAAACTACTCAGTAACGCCCGTTACCCGGTACCCCGTCAGCGCATCGAGCAGGAGCTGGAGTGCTCCCGCGCCACCGCCAAGCGGATCATTGAGGCGATGCGGCTCTATCTCAATGCGCCGATCAGGTACAACCGGGAACTGAACGGCTACTACTATGACCCGGACGACGGGGAGATGTATGAGCTGCCCGGCGTCTGGTTCAACAGCAGCGAACTACACGCCCTGCTGAGCGCCCAGCAGTTGCTGCAGAATGTCCAGCCGGGCCTGCTGGAACAGCAGCTGGCACCACTCAAAAGTCGCATCGAGTCACTGCTCAGTGCCCAGGGCATGGGAGCCAGATCCCTGTCCCAGCGGGTGCGCATCCTGCGGGCGGCCTCCCGTCCGGCGGGGGAACAGTTCCAGACCATCAGTACCGCCCTGGCACAGGAGCGCCAACTCCGGATCAGCTATTATCAGCGCAACAGTGACCAGACCAGCCAGAGAACAGTGTCGCCCCAGCGTCTCACCTACTACCGGGACAACTGGTATCTGGATGCCTGGTGCCATCTCCGGGAAGGGCTGCGCACCTTCGCCCTGGACGCAATCGAAAACGCTCGCCTGCTGCCGGACACAGCCACCCGGATCGATGAGGCGACCCTGGACCAGCACTTCAACGCCAGCTACGGCATCTTCTCCGGTGAAGCGGAACAGACCGCCCACTTGCGCTTTCATCCGCTCCGGGCGCGCTGGGTGGCCCGGGAGACCTGGCACCCTCAGCAACAGGGCCGATTCACCGACACCGGTCACTACGAGCTCAAATTCCCCTACGGCAAGGAGCAGGAGCTGCTGATGGACATCCTCAAGTATGGCGCCGACGTGGAGGTGCTGGCCCCCCACTCCCTGCGTCAACAAGTCCAGCAACAACTCACCAAGGCGCTGCACCAGTACAGGAAAAAATAGACTACACTTTCCGAACCCGGTTCTCTATAATGAACGGGATTCCCCTTAATGGAGAATGGTCCCGACCTCCGGGCCTGATAAGACGACTTGCATGGAATGCCACTATGTCGACTGCGGAAAACCGTTCCAAGCTGATACAGGGACTCAGCCTGCTGTTCGTGCTCTGGTTGTGTCTCTGGCTGATTCTTCTCGGCCTGCTGCCCCGTAACTACTACACCACCAGCTTCTTCCTGCTGGGTATCCTGCCCGTAGTGGGCTGGTTCGCCATCCAGCCACGGCGTATCACCTGGTTCCTGGCAATCCTGTTCGGCGTCAATCGACTGGGGGATTGATCCGGCATTCGCTGCCCGGCGGTCAACCCACGCCCCGTTCCCTGTTACAATACGCCCGGCCACCCCGTCCATAACAACCCTGGCAAGACCAATCCGTGATCATTCACCTCATCTCCGTCGGAAACAAAATGCCCCGCTGGGTGCAGGAAGGTTATTCAGAATACGCCAAACGCCTGCCATCGGAATGCAGCCTCAACCTGCTGGAAATCGCACCCGGCCACCGGGGCAAGAGCGCCGACGTGAAACGTACCGTGCGGGATGAGGGTGAACGGATGTTAAAAGCCATTCCCAAGGGGTGTCGTACGATCGCCCTGGACGTCACCGGCAAGGCCTGGAGTACCGAACAGCTATCAGGCCGGATCGGCCAGTGGATGGCGGCGGGACCGGACATCGCGCTCCTGATTGGTGGCCCGGAGGGACTGGCCGACGCTTGCCTGCAACAGGCCGAACTACGCTGGTCCCTGTCGCCACTCACCCTCCCCCACCCCTTGGTGCGGGTGGTCGTGGCAGAACAGTTGTATCGCGCCTGGAGCCTGTTACGCAATCATCCCTACCATCGCGCCTGAAACGCGAACCGCCTCCCAGCCCGCGGCACCACGGGGGATTCTGTACTGTCTTTCAATCCCGCTCTGGTGTAGGGTTAACGGTCGAGGCCACTGAAATCCCCCGGCAAGGCCGGAGTGTAAATCGGGACTCGATAATAATTCAAAAACGCGCTGTTAAAATAACGACCGGTTTATCCAGCAGCAAAGACACGGGCTTAGCATGCAGCCGCTGATTTATCTCGCCTCTCAATCACCACGCCGGCGTGAACTCCTGTTGCAGATCGGGGTCCACCACACTGTGGTCGGCACGAATATCGACGAGACGCCGTTACCGAATGAAGCGCCCGCAGAGTATGTCATCCGCATGGCACTGGAGAAGGCGCGGGCAGGCCGTCAGGCCACCGGGCAAAAGGCACCGTTGCCCATACTTGGGGCCGACACAGCGGTGGTGGTGAACCAGCGTATCCTGGGTAAACCACGCCATCGGGAAGATGCCCTGGCGATGCTGGAACAGCTCTCCAACACCACACACAAGGTGCTTACCGGTGTCGCCCTGATCGGTCAGCGGGAAGAGACACGTCTGAGTGTCAGCAAGGTCAGTTTCCGACCCATCAGCCCCCCGGAGGCCGCCGCCTACTGGGACAGCGGCGAGCCCCGGGACAAGGCGGGCAGCTATGCTATTCAGGGTATTGGAGCACTGTTCATCTCCCGGCTGGAGGGAAGTTTTTCAGGCGTCATGGGGCTCCCGCTGTTCGAAACCGGCGAACTGTTGCAGCGGGTAGGGATCACTCCCCTACAATACTGATTAAGGACACTCCATGAGCGAAGAGATACTGGTCAATGTAACACCACCCGAAACCCGGGTCGCGGTGATTGAAAACGGCGTGGTGCAGGAGATCATCATCGAGCGCACCCAGCGTAAAGGGCTGGTGGGTAATATCTACAAAGGCAAGGTGTGCCGGGTACTGCCGGGTATGCAGGCAGCCTTTGTGGATATTGGCCTGGAGCGCGCCGCCTTTCTGCACGCCTCGGATATCAGCAACGGTGATTCGCTCAACAGCGACAGTGACATTAACACCCTGGTCCGGGAGGGTGCTGAAGTGATCGTCCAGGTGGTAAAGGATCCCCTGGGCACCAAGGGCGCCCGCCTCACCACCCATATATCCATCCCCTCCCGTTATCTGGTTTTCATGCCGGAGCTGGCCAATATCGGCGTATCCCAGAAAATCGAGGACGAAACCGAGCGCAACCGGCTGCGCGACATCGTCACCGGATTTGTTGGCGACCTCTCCCTGAGTGGAAACTTCATCATTCGCACCGCCGCCGAAGGGGTGGACGAGGAGACGCTCAAATCGGACATCCGCTTCCTCACCCGGCTCTGGCACGCCATCCAGGACCGGCTGCAGACTTCGCCGGTACGTCAACTGATCCACGAAGACCTGCCCCTCTACCTGCGCTCTCTGCGGGACCTGATCACCGCCGATGTGGAGCGGCTGCGGATCGACTCCCGGGAGAGCTGGCAGAAGCTGACCCAGTTTGCCGAAAAACTGATTCCCGACAGCCCGGTAAAGATCGAATACTACCCCGGTGAACGCCCCATATTCGACCTGTACGGGGTGGAGGACGAGATCCAGAAAGCCCTGGAACGGAAGGTGGTACTGAAATCCGGCGGATACCTGATTATCGACCAGACCGAGGCGATGACCACCATCGACGTCAATACCGGCGCCTTTGTCGGGCACCGTAACCAGGAAGAGACCATCTTCAAGACCAATATGGAGGCGGCCCAGGCGATCTGTCGGCAACTGCGCCTGCGTAACCTCGGTGGCATCATCATTATTGACTTCATCGACATGGTGGAGGAGGAGCATAAACGCCAGGTCCTACGGGCGCTGGAAAAGTGTCTGGCCCACGATCATGTCAAGACCCACATCACCGAAGTCTCTTCACTGGGCCTGGTGGAGATGACCCGCAAACGGACCCGGGAGTCACTGGAACATATCCTCTGCGAACCCTGCCCCTGTTGCGGCGGTCGCGGCTCTCTGAAAACCGCCGAAACCACCTGTTACGAAATCTTCCGGGAGATTCTACGGGAAGCGCGCCAGTTTGATGTGGAATCCCTGCTGGTGCTGGCCTCCCAGGAGGTGGTGGACCGGCTGCTGGACGAGGAGTCAGCTGCACTGGCCGAGCTGGGCAGTTTTATCGGCAAGAACATACGGCTGCAGGCGGAATCACTGTACAGCCAGGAACACTATGATGTGGTGCTGATCTAGGAACGAAAGACACCATGCTGATATCCCTCGACGGAGGCCATTTTTTGTTCTTCGCAGCTTCGCAACAACGCCGCAGAACCGCTCCCGGCGACCTATCCCGGGTGGCCACCAGAAAGCCGGGGCGCCGCCCGAAAAATGTAGCGCCGCCCTGTCCAAGCAGGATCACACCATGCCGGGCCATGCCTCCCCAGGTTGCTGACGGGCCCTGAGCATGAAGCGTCTCTACCACTTCTCGCTCAGAACCGCCCGGCGGTTACTGATTCTTTCTATTCTGCTGGTCGCCCTGCTGGTGATCACCGGTCGCCTGCTGGCCCCGCTGGCGGCCCAGTATCGCGCCGATGTAGCTACCTGGGCCAGCGAGCTTCTGGGTCAGCCGGTGGAAGTGGGCAGACTACAGGGCTCCTGGCGGGGGCTGGGTCCGGTACTGATACTCTACGATCTGCAACTGATCAACCCGGAGAACCAGCAACCGACCCTGTACCTGGACGAGGTGCGGGTCAGTTTTGGTCTGCTGGACTCCCTGCGACAACTCTATCCGGCTGTGCGCAAGGTCTCGTTCATAGCACCCGAACTGCGGGTAACACGACGGCCAAATGGCGCTATCACCATCGGCAGCCTGGATGAACTCAATGAACTCGCTCCGGGAGACGGTAGTTCAGCATTTCTGTTACCGACCCACCTGAGCCTGGAACAGGGCAAGGTGATCTGGGAAGACCAGATGGTGAATGTGGCCCCACTGAGCCTGGTTGATGTAAACCTGGACCTGCGCAACAGCGGCACCCGCCACCAGCTCAACGGCAGTGTCACCCTGCCGGGTGAACGACCCGGCCAGATAACACTGGCCATCGATCTGCAGGGACAACTGGACAGGATCGACAGCTGGAGCGCCCGCAGTTATACCCGGAGCAGCGGCATCGACCTGGCTTTCCTGCTCAACCGCCGGGTGGCACAGCAGTACCGTTTCAGCAACCGGGAAGCGGAGATGGAACTGTGGGGCGAATGGGACCATAACGGCCTGATCAGCATGGAAGGAACCACCCGCTGGGAACAGCTGGCAATTACACGCCAGGCCAGCACGGCAGGACAATCCAGCAGCACCCTGGAACTGGACAACGCCTCGGGCGCCGTGCGTCTTCAGCGGCTGGACAGTGGCTGGCGACTGGATCTGGCAAACCTGCAGATCGAACGCAATGGCCGGAAATGGCCGGAGTCCCGGCTGGGGGCGATTGCCCAACAGGATGACCAGGGTCGTTGGCGGATTCGCGCCGGCAGCAGTCGCCTGCGGGTAGAAGATATACACGCCATCAGCACCCTGTTCCCCCTACCCGACCATGGCATTAAACAGATGCTGGAACGGGTGGAGGCGAACGGCAGCCTGAATAACCTGCGGCTCGATTTCCAACAACAACCGGAGGGCGATCACTGGTCAGCCAGGGGCGAGGTGACAGAATTCTCCAGCCGACCGTGGCAGGGAGTACCCGGAGTAAACAACCTGGACCTGGCCTTCTGGATGGATACCCAACAGGGTACAGTCACCCTCAATGCCGCCAACGTCACAGTGGACTTTGCCGATCTGTTCAGAGATCCACTGCAACTGAAACGGCTGCAGGGCAACCTGAACTGGCAACTGAACCCGGACGGTGACCTGATCATCACCACCGATAAGCTACTGGCGGAAAATGATGACATCCACACACTGAACCGGATGCGCCTGACCCTGCCCGACGACGACCAGGCATCCCCATTTCTGGACTTGCAGAGCGATTTCTGGAATGGCGACGCCAGCACCACACACCGCTACCTGCCGGCCGGCATCATGGGCGACAGTGTGGTCGCCTGGGTGGACCGCAGTATCGGCAGTGGCCGGGTGACCGAAGGCAGCGCACTGGTACGGGGTCCGCTGGCGGACTTTCCCTTTGAACAGACCTCCAGCGGGCGTTTCGAGGTGTTCTTTAATGCGGAGGATCTGCAACTCGACTACTGGCCCGAATGGCCGCCACTGAAAAATCTGAACGCCCAGGTGCGCTTCCTGAACAACAGCTTTGACGCCTGGGCCAGCAGCGGGCAGATCCTGGACAGCCAGCTCACCACCACCCATGCCCGCATCGACCACCTGGCGCACACCTCGCCACTGAAACTGACCGGCACGGTGGCGGGACCGCTCAACGACCACCTGCGCCTGCTGACCGAATCCCCCCTGAAGCAGGACTTCGCTGCCCTGGTCAAAGACCTGAAGGGTGAAGGTTCGAGCCAATTGGAGCTCGCCTTCAGCCTGCCCATCGACGACGGCTCCGATTTCCAGCTGGATGGCCGCCTCAGCTTCCTCGACTCCACACTCCGGCTGGAGCAGTGGCAGCTGGATTTGAGCGAGATCCGGGGCGACCTGCAGTTCGATCAGGACCATATCTTTGCCAGCGGCATCAGCGGCAAAGTACTTAATCAGCCGATCCGGGTAGATGTCACCACTCCCGAAAACAGCCGCAACAGCACCCGTATTAGCGCCACCGGCAAGATTCCGGTCAGTACATTACAGAAACAGCTTCCGGCACTGGATTTGGCAGCGTTCGCCTCAGGCAGCAGCCAATGGCAACTGGACGTGGACATTCCCCATTTCGCGGCCGGCCCGAATGCCCCGGTACCGGTGCGGGCCCGTACGGATCTGGTGGGCATCCGCATCGATCAACCGATGCCCCTGGGTAAAACGGCGGAGGCAGTACGGCCCCTGCTGCTGGAGACCCGGATCGATCATAAACCGCTACAGCAATTACATATCCGTTATGACAACCGCATCGACATGGCCCTGGCCATCGATCGCCGCCGCGCCGATCAACCGCAACTCGAACGGGGCAGCATTGTGCTCGGGGGGGAGCGGGCCAGTCTGCCGGATCGCGCCGGACTGGAGCTGTCGGGACGACTGGAAACACTCCAATTATCGCCCTGGCTGGAGCGACTCGGCAGCGCGGGTTCAACCAGCCAGTTGCCGCCCATCAATCGCCTGGCGCTGGAGATCGGCAAACTGGAGATCGCCACACAACAGACCGGGCCGGTACGCCTCTCCCTGCAACGGGGCGACAGCCACTGGGAAGGCGACATTGTCAGCGACTGGGCAGAGGGCGCCATCCTGTTACCACTGGACTGGTCCCATTCAAGCACCCTGACTGGCAAACTGAAACGGCTGCAGCTGGATCCCTGGCTGAGTCTGCTGGAGAGCCAGACAGGTACGGATGAGAGCCAAGCCACATTGCCCCAGCGCCTCATGCTGACCGTCGACCAGTTGCAGTATAAAAAGGCGAAGATCACCGATTTCAGTCTCGAGCTGAACCAGGATTCACAGGCCTGGCAGGCAGATTTCAACAGCAGCCACTTCAGTGGTGATGCCCGGGTACCCCTTGACCCGCTGCAGGCCCCCATCACCCTGACCCTGGATTACCTGAATCTGGATATGGACGAGGCGCTGTTCGACAGACCCGAGCAGCCCCTGGAGAAGGCCCAGGAACAGCTGAACCCGGAGCGGATTCCCACTATCCGGGTACAGGTGGACAAATTCAATATCAACCAAAAACCGTTTGGCACCCTGCAACTGATCACCCGGCGGGTGGATAACGGCCTGAGCCTGGAAAGCCTGGCCATCGACTCGGAACGGTTGCAACTGAACCTCACCGGTGACTGGCTGCTGACCCACCCCCCGGCCTCCACCAGCCGTATCAACCTGACACTCACCAGCCCGGATCTGGGTGGTGTATTCCAGGATATACGCCTGTCAGACAACCTGGATGATGCACCGGTACAGATCAACAGCCATATCAACTGGCCGGGATCCCCGTTCGACTTCAGCACACGGCTGATCAGTGGTGAGCTGTCGATGCAGATCGGCAAAGGCCGCTTCCTCCAGGTCGATCCAGGTGTTGGGCGGTTGTTCGGACTGTTCAACCTGGGTGCGCTGAAGCGCCGTCTGAGCTTCGATTTCAGTGACATTTTCAAAAAGGGCTTCACCTTCGACAGCATTGATGGCAATTTCCTGCTGGATACGGGTGATGCGTTCACCAACGACTTCCGTATGCTGGGGCCATCGGCCGATATCGAACTGTCGGGGCGGATCGGCCTGGGCGATGAGGATGTGGATGCCCTGGTGATCATTACGCCCAAGATCTCCTCCAGCATCCCCCTGGCCGGCGCCATTGCCGGCGGTCCGGCGGTCGGTGCTGCGCTGTTTCTGGCCCAACAGCTGATGGGCGACTCCATTGACCGGGCCACCCGGCTGGAATATATGGCCACCGGATCCTGGGACGATCCGCTACTGACCCCCCAGAGCAGAGACAACCGGGAAGAGAACAAACCGGCAGCAGAGGAGGCGACCCCGGACCGATCAACGGCAGGCAGCACGCAGGCCGGCAGTGCCACAGTCGGGCCTGCCCCCGCCACACCCTCCGACACCACCCCGGCAGAGGCAACCGCGCCGGACCAAACCGGGACCGAAGCGCCGTCGGAAAAGCCGCCCGGTTTTTTCTCCCGTCTGCTGAAGAAGATCAAACCCAGCGCCCCCACCTACCAGGAGAACGCACCGGGTGCACAGTAGGCTGCGGCTTGCCAATAACACCATCCTGACAGCCATCCGGGATAGCACTCCCATCACGGCAGCAGAGCCCGTCGCTAGTACGGCGCCCCCATTTGGTCACAAGTCAGGGTTAATGCTATGCTCCGGCAGACCGCAGACGGATCATAATATTTAGAACCTTAGGGAACACACGCGCCCAGCATGAGCATAGAAAAGAACAAAGTTTGCGCCATTCAGATGGCGACCGGACCCAATGTCAGCGCCAATCTGCTCGAGGTGGAGCGGCTGGTCACCGAGGCGGTGGAGAATGGTGCCGGACTGGTGGTGTTGCCGGAGAACTTCGCCTTTATGGGCAAACGGGACAAGGATCTCTGTGCACTGCGGGAGGTGGACCAGGATGGCCCGCTGCAGGAGTTTCTCAGCCAGTTGGCCAAACGTCATGAGATCTGGATTGTGGGCGGTACCATCCCGCTGGAGGCGCACGACAACAGCAAGGTGCGCGCCGCCTGTATCGTTTACGATGCCCAGGGCAAGCGGGTTGGCCGCTACGACAAGATCCACCGCTTCGACGTCAACCTGGTCGAAGCCAACGAACGTTACGCCGAGTCGGAAACCATCGAGGCGGGTGACCAGGTAGTGGTGCTCGACTCACCGTTCGGCAAGCTGGGAATCGCGGTCTGTTACGACCTACGGTTTCCGGAGCTGTTCCGTAAACTGCTGGACAAGGGCATGGAGGTGGCCTGCATGCCGTCCGCTTTCACCGCCATCACCGGCAAGGCCCATTGGGATACCCTGGTACGGGCCCGGGCGATTGAAAACCTCTCCTATGTGGTCGCCGCAGCCCAGGGCGGCTTTCATATCAACGGCCGCGAGACCCACGGCCACAGCATGATCGTGGACCCCTGGGGTAATATCCTGGCACGGGTTCCGCGGGGCACCGGATCGGTCAGTTGCAAACTCGACCTGGGCTACCTCGCCTCACTGCGGCGAAACTTCCCGACCATCAGCCACCGTAAACTCTAGCGACCTGGCGCTGTCTACCATAACAGACAGCGCCAGTCGCCGCCTGGAGAGCCTTGGCGGGTTTTCTGGGCTATAGTCAGTGATTCAACCCTAAACCAGATTCAGCAACCGCAGGATTCAGCAAACACCAGCATGTCAGACGCCATTGAAATCGCACAAAACACCCTCCTCACCCCCGCCTCACTGAGCGACAGTGACCTTGACCGGGTAATGGACCAACTGCTCACCTCCCAGATCGACGCCGCCGACATCTACTTCCAGGCCAGCCGCCTGGAGTCCTGGGTGCTGGAGGACGGTATCATCCGGGACGGCAACTACAATATCGAACAGGGAGTGGGGGTTCGCGCCATCAGTGGTGAAAAAACCGGCTTTGCCTACACCGACGAGATCGCCCTGCCGAGCCTGCTGGAGGCGGGCCGGACCGCCCGGGCCATCGCCCGCGCCGGCAGCCAGGGCCGTACCCGGTTGAACCGCACCGCCCCGGGCCAACAGCTGTATACCCCACTCAATCCGCTGGACACCATGACCGAGGATGAGAAAGTCGGTCTGTTACGCAAGCTGGATGCCGAGGCGCGACGCCAGGATCCGAGGGTACAACAGGTCATCGCCAGCCTGGTGGCAGCCCATGACGTGGTCATGGTGGCGGCCAGCGATGGCACCCTGAGCGGCGATGTGCGTCCACTGGTGCGCTGCAATGTACACGTTATTGTGGAGGCCGACGGTCGCCGTGAACAGGGTTCCAGTGGTGGTGGTGCCCGACAGAGCTTCCAGTTCTTCATCGACGAGGAGCGCGCCCTGGGTTATGCCCGGGAGGCGGTGCGCCAGGCACTGGTCAACCTGGAGGCGGAAGATGCACCGGCCGGCGGCATGACCGTGGTACTGGGCCCGGGCTGGCCGGGTATCCTGCTGCACGAGGCGATCGGCCACGGGCTGGAAGGGGACTTTAACCGCAAAGGCACTTCCGCTTTCTCCGGTCGTATCGGCGAGAAGGTGGCCGCCGAGGGGTGTACCGTGGTGGATGACGGCACCCTGCCCGGTCGGCGTGGCTCACTCAACATGGATGATGAAGGCACCCCCTCCCAGTGCACCGTTCTGATCGAAAACGGTCGCCTGAAGGGCTATATGCAGGACAAGCATAACGCCCACCTGATGGGGGGCCACTCCACCGGTAACGGCCGGCGCGAGTCCTATGCCCATCTGCCCATGCCGCGCATGACCAACACCTACATGCTGCCCGGCCAGCACGACCCGGGGGAGATCATCGCGTCGGTCAAACAGGGGCTCTACGCAGCCAACTTCGGCGGTGGACAGGTGGATATCACCTCCGGCAAGTTTGTCTTCTCCGCCAGCGAGGCCTATCTGATCGAGAATGGCAAGGTGACCCGTCCGGTGCGGGGGGCCACCCTGATCGGCAGTGGCCCCGAAGTACTCACCCGGGTCAGCATGATCGGCAACGACCTGGAACTGGATGCCGGGGTCGGCACCTGTGGCAAGGATGGCCAGAGTGTTCCGGTCGGTGTCGGCCAGCCCACCCTGAAAATAGACAATCTCACCGTCGGCGGCACCAGCGCCTGAACCCCTTGCAGCGAGACAGATCAATGAGTGAGCAGTACCCGATAGCAGCACGTCAGGCGCAACTTGAACAGATGGTGGACGACCTGTTGAAAGAGGCCCACAAACAGGGCGCCAGCGCCGCCGAAGCGGCCGTTTCCAGTGACAGTGGCCTCTCCATCAGCGTGCGCAAGGGGGAGGTGGAGACCATCGAGCATACCCGCGACCAGGGGTTGGGGGTGACTGTCTACTTCGGTCAGCGCAAAGGTACCGCCAGCACCTCGGACTTCAAACCGGAAGCGATCCGCGACACGGTACGGGCGGCCTGTAACATCGCCCGCTTTACCAACGAAGACCCCTACAGCGGTCTGGCCGATGCCGACCTGATGGCCAGGGACCTGCCGGAGCTGGATCTCTACCATCCCTGGGATATCACGCCGGAAGCGGCCATCGAACTGGGAGTGCGCTGTGAACGGGCCGCACTGGAGCTGGATCCTCGCATCAGCAATACCGAGGGCGCCAGTGTCAACAGCCACAACGGACTGCATGTGTACGGTAACAGCCACGGATTTATCGGCGGTTACCCGAGCAGCCGCCACAGCCTCAGCTGCTCGGTGATCGGCCAGCAGGATGACAGCATGCAACGGGACTACTGGTATACCGTGAGCCGCCGTGCCGAGGATCTGGAATCGGAACTGGAGGTGGGCAGAAAAGCCGCTGAACGGACCCTGGCCCGCCTGGGAGCACGCAAAATCGGCACCCGGCAGGCACCGGTCATTTTCCGCGCCGACGTGGCTGGCAGCCTGCTGCGCAGCCTGATCAGCGCCATCAGCGGTTCCAGCCTCTACCGCAAGGCCAGCTTCCTGCTCGATCACCTGGGCAAACCGATCTTTCCGGCCCACATCCAGATCCAGGAGAGTCCGCGCATTCCACGGGGCCTGGGCAGCGCCGCATTCGACAGTGAAGGGGTCGCCACCTACGATAAACAGATTATTGCCGACGGCATCCTGCAGACCTACCTGCTCAGCAGCTATTCAGCCCGTAAGCTGGGCATGCAGACCACCGCCAACGCCGGGGGGGTGCATAACCTGAGCATCACGCCGGGGGAACAGGATCTGGAGGAGATGCTGCAGGAGATGGGCACCGGTCTGCTGGTCACGGAAATGATGGGACAGGGGGTCAACATGGTCACGGGAGACTACTCCCGGGGCGCCGCCGGCTTCTGGGTGGAGCAGGGAGAGATCCAGTACCCGGTGGAAGAGATCACCATCGCCGGCAACCTGAAACAGATGTTCGCCCAGTTACGGGCAGTGGGCAGTGACGAAGAGCGGCGCAGCAGTATCCGCACCGGTTCCCTGCTGATCGAACAGATGACCATCGCGGGGGAATAGGGGCGGTTGGGGAAGATTTTCCGGGTGCCAAAAAAAGAAACGGGACCGACAGGTCCCAATTAACACTCCTCCAGGCTTTATATGTAGATACGTCCAGGACGTTCTTCTTTTTGTTTGCCTGCTTGTTGTCAGACCGTACCACTCTATTAGTATTTAATGGTGGCTTGAGTCTGTACGGCGCCTTAACGGCTGCGGTCCAACAGGACCGGTCCCCCTCCTACTATTCTTATTCTGCTGGCTTAAACATAACCTGTCGCCAGGCTTTTATCAACAGCTAATTTATTGATATTAAAAAGCAAATCAGCCTTGCTCCAAGCCATATCCGATCTGGCTGGAACGAAAAACGTTCGCTACAGTAAACGGTTCATTTGTATCAAGTCAATAGGTAAAGTATCCGCCGCGTGGAATTAAGCACCACTGGGCAAGGACAACCGGAATAGGTTATCCTTATGTATCGTTAACAAGGCATAAGATAAATATATAGCTATGCAAACCATTCCTGATATTACCGATAACGAAACCTGGATCATCCGCACCACCCTGCGGGAGCGTTACAACCAGGAAGTTGAGTTGCAACTGGCCGACTCTGAAATACGGCTGCGCCCCTCCGACCGGGAGTTGAGCGCCTGCCCGGTCTGGTACTGGCAGTGGGACGGCTGCCATTTTGTCATTTTCAAGACCGGCGACAGAAACTACCGCTGTCAGTTCTTCTACAAGCCCTACCAGCAGTACGGCACCGGCGTCTACGAATACACCGATATCACCGAATGCGCAGTCTCACTGTTACAGGCGCAGGCTGATCACGAAGCCAAGGAGCGGGGTGATATCTGACGGGCCGGAGCAAATTATCCAGTCCCAGGGTTTGTTACCCGCCGCCCGATGTGACCCGATATCGAAAAGCATTTAATACTAAAACCTACTGAGAGGAAGAGTGAAGGCATGACCAAGAAAAACGCTTTCTATGCACAATCGGGCGGTGTGACCGCCGTTATCAACAGCTCCGCCTGCGGCGTTATCGAAACCGCCCGCAAGCACGCGGATCAGATCGGCACCGTGTACGCGGGTCGCAACGGCATTATCGGCGCCCTCACCGAGGAGCTGATCGATACCAGCCTGGAATCCGACCAGGCGATCGCCGCTCTGCGTAGCACACCATCCGGTGCCTTCGGCTCTTGCCGTTTCAAACTGAAAAGTCTGGAAGAGAACCGGCGCGAATACGAGCGCCTGATCGAGGTATTCAAGGCCCACAATATCGGTTACTTCTTCTACAACGGCGGCGGTGACTCCGCTGACACCTGCTACAAGGTCTCCCAGTTGTCAGAAAAGATGGGCTTCCCGGTCCAGGCGATCCATGTCCCCAAGACCGTGGACAACGACCTGCCGATCACCGACAACTGCCCCGGTTTCGGCTCAGTCGCCAAATACATTGCGGTCTCCACCCTCGAGGCCAGCTACGATGTGCGCTCCATGGCTGCAACGTCCACCAAGATATTCGTTATCGAAGTGATGGGTCGTCACGCCGGCTGGATCGCCGCCGCCGGCGCACTGGTGGAGGATTACGGTATCCCGGTAGTCACCCTGTTCCCAGAGGTGGAGTTTAACCAGGAGAAGTTCCTGGCGGCGGTTGACGCCAAGGTCAAGGAGCACGGTTACTGCTCGATCGTAGTCTCCGAGGGTTGCCACTGGCCGGACGGCAAGTTCCTGGCCGAACAGGGCACCCGGGACTCCTTTGGTCACGCCCAGCTGGGCGGCGCAGCGCCGGTGGTGGCCAACATCATCAAGGATGCACTGGGTTACAAATACCACTGGGCGGTGGCCGATTACCTGCAGCGGGCCGCCCGACACCTGGCATCCGCTTCCGACGTGGAACAGGCCTATGCCCTGGGTGCCGCAGCGGTGGAAAAGGCCCTGGAAGGTAAGAACTCCATCATGCCGACCGTGGTGCGTGACTCATCTTCGCCCTACCAGTGGCATATCGGCGAGGCCCCCCTGAGCGAGGTCGCCAACGTGGAGAAGATGATGCCGATGGATTTCATCAGCGACGATGGCTACGGCATCACCGACAAATGCAAAGAGTACCTCTACCCGCTGATCAAGGGTGAGGCGTACCCGGAGTATGACGATAACGGCATGCCCCGCTACGTAACCCTGAAAAGTGGCATCGTGGAGAAGAAGTTGCCGCCATTCGAGCTCTGATCCAGGCCGCGTTTGTCAAGGCTGACGCCAGGGGCCGGCCCGGTTCAAGCCGGCGCCGGCCCTTGGCCGTTACAAAGAAACCCGCCCCACTTGGAGCCACTCTACCCGGCTCCGGGCCCGGGGAAGCCTCAAACGGCTCAGAGAAGCGTCAAATGGCCTGTATCCATCAAACAACTTATAGGAATATCATCTAGAATTATAAGATGTTTTGAAAAAAAGCCCTGGGTCGGTTCTAATAGGCGGCTCATTTTCACTTAATTTTGCACGGCGAGAACCCATGAATCTGGATAGAGTAAGTTCGGGTAGTGATGTACCCAACGAGATCAACGTCATTATTGAAATTCCAGCCCAGTCCGATCCGGTGAAATATGAGCTGGACAAGGAGACCGGCGCCATGTTTGTGGATCGTTTCATGTCCACCTCCATGCGTTATCCATGCAATTATGGCTACGTCCCCCATACCCTGTCCGCTGACGGCGACCCGGTTGATGTGCTGGTGGTGACCCGCTACCCGCTGATCCCCGGATCGGTCATCCAGTGCCGTCCTATCGGGGTACTGAAGATGGCCGACGAGGCCGGTGATGACGCCAAGGTACTGGCCGTGCCGATCGACAAGCTCTCCAAACGCTACCGCAAAATGGAGAGTTTCCGGGACATCAGCGAAGACACCCTGAACCAGATCTCCCACTTCTTCGAGCACTACAAGGATCTCGACGAAGGCAAATGGGTCCGGGTACAGGGCTGGGGCGGCGTTGACGAGGCCAAAAAAGAGATCGAGGCCAGCATCGCCATGTATAACGACGCACCGGAAAAACCCAACTTCTAACCCATCGGGAGCCGTCGGGCTCTTGCAGGACGGGATCGACATTACAGACCGTTGAGCTGACGCTGCCCCTGGGGGCGGCGTCTTCGTCTCAGTCATCAGATCCCGACGGGAACCCCATGAAAATCTGTATTCTTTCCGACAGTCACGATCATATACCACTGCTGGATTACGCCGTCGCCGAGGCCCGTGAGCGGGGTGCCGAAGCGGTTGTCCACTGCGGCGATGTGGTGGCCCCCAGCACATTGAAATGTCTCAAAAAACACCAGTTGCCAACGCACGTGATTCACGGCAACAACACCGGTGACCTGTTCACCCTGGGACAACTGGCCAATGATCCGGAAAATACCATCCGCTACTACGGTATGGATGCCAGTCTGGAATTGAGCGGCAAGAAGATTTTCCTGGTCCATTATCCCCACTACGCCCGGGCCATGGCCGCGACTGGCGATTGGGACCTGGTCTGCTGCGGCCACAGCCACAAGGTGGCGGCCCAGGAGATACCCAATATTCGCGGTGGAGTCACCCTGCTGATCAATCCCGGCACTGTCGGGGGTGTCGGCGGCTCTCCCGCCACCTATGTCATGGCCGATCTGGATACCATGAACTTCCAATTCCACGAAATCCCCAAGAGCATTGAGCATCAATCATGAGCAAACTGACGCACTTCAACCAATCCGGTGAAGCCCACATGGTGGATGTGGGTGAGAAGCAGGAGACCCAACGCACCGCCGTCACGGAAGGTCGTATCGTGATGGCGCCGGAAACACTGCAACTGATCCTGCAGGGCGATCATAAAAAGGGGGACGTCCTGGGTATCGCCCGGGTAGCCGGCATCATGGCCGCCAAACGGACCGCCGATCTGGTACCACTCTGCCATCCCCTGGCCCTGACCCACGTGAATATTGATCTCACTCCGGAGCCTGAACAGTCCGCCGTCCATTGCCTCACCACGGTCAAAACCCGGGGCCAGACCGGCGTGGAGATGGAGGCACTGTGCGCCACCCAGGTGGCGCTGTTGACGATTTACGACATGTGCAAGGCGGTTGACCGGGGCATGTCGATCGAACAGGTGCGTCTGCTGGAGAAAGCGGGGGGAAAATCGGGTCACTGGAGAAGATCTGCCGATTAATAACAGCGGTTTTCCTGACATCTATCAATACAACCCCCATTACTGACACCCGCCATCACTCCCGTTCCGGAGCTAATATCCGTAAAATATGCTTGGGTTGGCATGGCGTTAAAGCCCCTTGTTTATTCGGGAGCAATCAATGAAAAACTTCATCGAATGGAATGAAGAGTTGAGTGTTGGCATCGAGGAGATTGATGAACAGCACAAAGTACTCGTCGGACTGATCAACCGGATGCACGACGCGATACATCAGCGTCATGGCAGTGACGTAGTGGAAGGGATCCTTGCAGAGCTGGCCGAATATACCCGCATCCATTTTGCCGTTGAAGAGAGCCTGATGCGTCTGCTCAATTTTCCTGGTTATGAAGAGCACCGGGATCTGCACGAAGAACTGATCGACCAGATGGTGGATTTGCAGCAGAAAATTGCCGAGGGTAAGCACTCAATTGGCTTCGAACTGATGCATTTCCTCAAGGTCTGGCTGGCTAAACACATCATGGAAGAGGATATGCAGTACAGCGGCTTCTTCCTGGCTGCGGGAGCCAATCCGAAACTGACCAACCGCTCCTGGGTGAAGCGGCTTTGGTCGAATATCATCCACTAGGCAGGCAAATTGCTGGCGATGTGACGCTGATTGGGGTAAGTTCGCAGGCTTTGCAACCAAGACCAGCGCAATGAACAGCTTCTACCACCAGGCAAGATTCCTCACCAGCGCCGCAAAACTTGAACAGTCCCCGCCCGACACTGGCGCCGAAGTCGCCTTTGCCGGGCGTTCCAATGCCGGCAAATCCAGCGCCATCAACGCCCTGTGCCAGCAAAAGAGCCTGGCCCGAACCAGCAAAACCCCCGGTCGCACCCAACTGCTCAATTTCTTTGCCCTGGACCCGGAACACCGGCTGGTGGATCTGCCGGGGTATGGCTACGCCAAGGTGGCAGAGCAGATCAAACGGCAGTGGCAGGCGGAACTGGCCGCCTACCTGGAGCAACGCACATCGCTGCGGGGGGTGATCCTGCTGGCCGATGCGCGCCATCCCCTGAAGGAGTTTGACCTGCAGATGCTGGAGTGGAGTGGCCAGATCCAGCTACCGGTACACCTGTTGCTCACCAAGGCAGACAAGCTGAAACGGGGCGCCGCGGCGAAAAGTCTGCAGCAGGTAAAGCAGGCCCTGAAGCAGATCAACGGCATGCACAGCGTACAACTCTTTTCCGCCCTCAAACGTCAGGGTATTGATGAAGTCCACGCCGTGCTGGACAAGTGGCTGGAGGTATCGGCCCCAGCCGCCCCGGACTGAACAAAACGGCCCGGGGGCACAACCCGACCGATCCGCCTCTCGCCTCCGCTCCCCAATCCGCTGTCATCTGCCGGAGCATACTTCCCGGCGGCTGCCGCTTTACGCACCTGATCCTGGGGACAAAAAAAGACCCTGTCACCCAAGGGGAGTCAAGGTGATCAGGGTCTTAGCGCCCGACTTGGGGTCGTCGGGGACAGGTCACTTGGGGAGAAGTGACCGCGCCAGCTGGCGCTACTTAATGAGATAGCAGAAATCACCAATAGTTCAATGCCGACAGAAATTTCCGCTCAATGCGCTTCATCCCAGTTATCCCCGACGCCGATGTCCACCAACAGCGGGACCTCCAGGCTGGCGGCCGACTCCATATAGCCACGAATCCGTTCACAAACCGGCTCCAGTTCCGCCTCCGCCACTTCGAAAACCAGCTCGTCATGCACCTGCATCACCATTTTCACCGGCGGACGCTCTTTCTCTATCCACCCATCCACCGCCAGCATGGCACGCTTGATGATATCTGAAGCGGTACCCTGCATCGGCGCATTGATCGCGGTGCGTTCCGCCGCCGCCTGACGCATCTTGTTCCGGGCATTGATCTCCGGCAGATGCAGCCGGCGGCCAAACACCGTCTCCACGAACCCCTTGGCATGGGCCTCCTCCCGCATCCGGTCCATGTAGGCCCGCACCCCGGGATAGCGGTCAAAATAGAGATCCACGTACTGCTGGGCCGCGGCCCGCTCGATGCCCAGCTGTTTGGCCAGGCCGAATGCGGACATACCGTAGATCAGACCGAAATTGATCGCCTTGGCAGAGCGCCGCTGATCCGCCGTCACCTGCTCCACACTGTCGACCCCAAATACCTCTGCGGCGGTCGCCTGGTGGATATCCACCCCGGCGGCAAACGCTTTCAGCAAACCCGCATCACCGGACAAGTGGGCCATGATCCGCAGTTCGATCTGGGAGTAGTCGGCCGCCACGATACGACACCCCGCGTCGGCAATGAATGCCTGGCGAATACGCCGTCCCTGGTCGCTGCGCACCGGGATGTTCTGCAGATTGGGATCGGACGAACTGAGACGCCCGGTGGCGGCCACCGCCTGATGATAGGAGGTGTGCACCCGCCCGGTCTCCGGATTAACCATCTGGGGCAGCTTGTCTGTGTAGGTCGACTTCAACTTGGCGCAACCCCGGTGTTCCAGGATCAGGGCCGGCAGCTCATAGCCCTGCTCGGCCAGCTCCTGCAATACCGACTCCGCCGTGGACGGAGCACCCTTAGGGGTCTTGGCCACCACTGGCAGCTCCAGCTCTTCAAAAAATATCTGCCCGATCTGCTTGGGGGAACTGAGGTTGAAGCTGCGCCCGGCCACCGCATAGGCCTGCTGCTCGAGCTCATGCATCCGCTTGGCCAGCTCCTGACTCTGCTGATGCAGCAGCTTCGAATCGATACGTACACCACAACGCTCCATACGGGACAGCACCGGCACCAGGGGAATCTCCAGGCTCTGCAGCAGACCGGCCAATTCGCCCTCTGCCTGCAGGGCCGGCCAGAGCGCCTGATGCAGCCGCAGGGTGATCTCCGCATCCTCCGCCGCATAGGGTACCGCTTTCTCCAACGGCACCTGATCAAAGCGGAGCTGCTTGGCCCCCTTGCCTGCCACATCCTCGTACTTGATAGTCTTCACTCCCAGGTACTTTTGTGCCAACGAATCCATATCATGGCGGGTGGCGGTGGAGTCCAGCACGTAGGATTCCAGCATGGTGTCGAAGGCGACTCCCCGCAGGGTAATACCGTAACGGGCCAGCACACTCATATCGTACTTCAGGTTCTGACCGATCTTGCGGCAGTGAGGATCCTCCAGCAGGGGTTTAAGCTGTTCCAGCACCCAGTCCCGCTCCAGCTGTTCAGGCGCACCGGGATAACAGTGGGCCACCGGCACATAGGCCGCCTCTCCCGGCTGCAGGGCGAATGAGACGCCGACCAGCTCCGCCTGCATGTAGTCAAGACTGGTGGTCTCGGTATCGAAGGCGAACTCACCCGCTGCACGTAACCGCTCCAGCCAGGCACTGAAGACCTCCCGGTCTAGCACCTGTTCATAATTTTGCTCCAGGTCGTCAGCGCTGTTGGATACGGACTCCCCGACGGCCTCCCCGCTCTCCTGCTCCAGCGTGTCCAACAGCCGGCGTGCCTCGATCCGGCTGTACCATTCACGCAGCGCCGCCAGGTCCGGCTGGGTAGGCTGCAGGTCATCCGGCCCCTGGGCCAGCTCAATATCCAGTTTGATCGTAGTCAGACGACGGGAGAGATCCAGCTGTTCCAGGTGCTCCCGCAGGTACTCCCCGACTTTGCCCTTGATCTCGTCGGCGTGCGCCTTGATCCCCTCGATGGAACCGTAGGCAGAAAGCCATTTGACCGCCGTTTTCGGACCGCATTTGGGGATCCCCGGAATATTGTCCGAGGTGTCACCCACCAGGGCGAGATAATCGATAATCTGCTCCGGCTTAACGCCGAACTTGTCCACCACACCCTGGCGATCCAGCCGGCTATCGGTCATGGTGTTGATCAGGGTGACGTGGCCATCCACCAGCTGGGCCAGATCCTTGTCACCGGTGGAGATCAGGGTCTGCATGCCGGCCCGGGATGCCTGGGTGGCCAGAGTACCGATGACATCATCCGCCTCCACTCCCGGCACGACCAACAGTGGCAATCCCATCGCCTCCACGATGCGGTGCAGCGGTTCAATCTGCTCCCGCAGCTCATCCGGCATGGGCGGACGGTTGGCCTTGTACTGGTCATACATCTCGTTTCTGAAGCTTCCCCCAGGGGCATCGAACACCACCGCCATATGGGTTGGCTGGTACTCAATCATCAGCTTGCGCAGCATATTCACCACCCCGACGATGGCACCGGTTGCCTCACCACGGGAGTTGGTCAGTGGTGGCAGCGCATGGTAGGCACGGAACAGGTATGAGGAGCCATCGACCAGGATAAACGGGCTTTCTGCAGTCATCTTTTCTCTTCTATTACGGGTCACGACAGTGAAGCCGCAGGATACCCCATCGGGCCCCTGCCCTGATACCCGGAAGCTGTGCAATTCACACCGTCGCAGGACATACCGACAGCCAATGGATAAAAAATCACCCATTCCCGGGACAAACCCTATACTTACTTGACACTTGATCCGCCTGCGGGTTTGCCAGATAGTGGCAGTAAGCGCCTAAGAATAAAAGCTATATAACCATGCTAACCCTGCGTTAATACAGGATCGATAATGAGACAGGGAGGCCGTATGCAACTGACCTTTGCGTTTGACATCTATGGGACCCTGATCGATACCTCAGGCATCACCCAGAATCTGCGCCGCCTGGTGGGGGACCAGGCCGAGCTGTTTTCCAGCCGCTGGCGCGAAAAGCAGCTGGAGTACTCGTTCCGTCGCGGACTGATGGGGGATTACGTGGATTTCTCTGTCTGTACGCGGCAGGCATTGGCCTATACATCGGCGCAACTGGAACTGCCGATCAGTGACAGCGCCACGGAGGAGTTGCTGGAAGCGTACCGCCACCTGCCGGCGTTTCCCGAAGTGCCGCTGGCCCTGGCGAAACTCCGGGATAGCGGCCATCGACTCTACGCCTTCTCCAACGGCGTACCGGCTGACCTGGAGATATTGCTCAGCTCCGCAGGCATCCGCGATAACTTCATCGACCTGGTCAGTGTGGATGAAATCCACACCTTCAAGCCGGATCCGGCCACTTACCGCCATTTTCTGGCCCGGTCCGGCGTCCCCCCGGACCGCTGTTTTCTGGTTTCCAGCAACCCTTTCGATCTGCTGGGCGCCATGGCCGTCTCCCTGCGTAGCGCGTGGATCCGGCGCAGTGATGCAAACCATTTTGACCCCTGGGGGAAGCAGCCAGAACTCACTTTCACTTCGCTAACCGACCTGCAGCAGGCGTTTGATTCACCCAGAGGGACCTGAGGATGGATACGGTCAGCAAAGGCATCACCCAGGATCAGGATGGGCAGCGGAAACTGCCCGTTCCCCCCTGGTTGATCTACGGCATACTCTACTTTATTGCAGCCCAGATCAGCCTGTTGTTCGCCGCCGGAGAGAGCACCGTGTCGCCGATCTGGTTCGCCTCCGGGGTGGCCATTGGCGGGTTGCTTCTGCACGGTTACAGGGTACTCCCGGGCATCCTCCTTGCCGCCCTGGCAAACACTTTTCTGCAGCACCAAAACTGGCTGATAAGCGGCGGCCTGACCGCTGGCATCCTGCTGGAAACCACTATCGGTTACTGGCTGGTCACTGAATTCACCAACCTACGCAAACTGCTCATCAAGCCCGGACACTTTGCCCGCTTCCTGCTGTTCTGTGTCATTTTTGCCCCCCTGTTCAGCTCCGTGATCGGTGGCTTCGTATTGTGGTACGTCGGTACCATTCCCACCTCCGACCTGGTCAGCTTGATCGAGACCTGGTGGGTTGGTAACTCCCTCGGCATCCTGATCCTGGCGCCCTTGTTGCTGGCGTGGGGCAGGCCGGTGACGCTGGGCAGCAGACGGGCTCTGGTGGAGGTACTGCTGCTGATAATGGCCAGCCTGCTGGTCAGCGGGTTGCTGTTCGGCGGTTATCTGCCGGAAAACCTGCAGCACTCGCCTATCACTTTTCTGGTGGCCCCGTTGGTGGCCTGGTGTATGTTGCGATTCAATCTCCGCACCACCACGCTATTCAATCTGTTTCTGACTATCACGGCCCTGACAGGGACGCTGCTGGGTAACGGTCCGTTCGCCTCCTCGGACGGGCCTGTGCCGCTGCTGTTCCTACAGCTCTACTTCGGCACCATCTGCGCCACGGCGCTGATCGGCAAGGTGATCCTGGATGAGCGTCAACTCAACCGTCGCGAACTGACACTGGCAGCCAATGTGATCAAGCACTCGCCGGACGCCATTGTGGTTACGGACGACGCCGGGCGTATCGTATCGGCCAACCCGGCGTTCATAAAAAACACCGGATTTTCTGCCGCTGAGCTACTGGGAAAGAATATCAGCATGCTGGATTCAGGCTACCATGACCGACGCTTCTTTGCCGAGATGTGGGAACAACTCAAAGAGCGGGGCGAGTGGTCAGGCGAAATATGGAACAGAAGCAAGAGTGGCACCATCCTGCCGGAGTGGCTCAATGTCATCGCCCTGGAGAGTGGCCGTGGCACCCCCCGTTACTACCTGGGCATCTACTCCGACATCGCCCGTCAACAGCAGGTGATGGACAGGATTCATCGACTCGCCTATTACGATAATCTGACCAAGCTGCCAAACCGGCAGCTGTTCAATGACCGGCTCAGTCAGGCCCTCAAATATGCCGATCGCAACAACCAGTTGCTCGGGCTGCTGTTCATCGACCTGGATCGTTTCAAGAACATCAACGACACCCTGGGCCATGCCAGTGGCGACAAGGCCCTCACCCTGGCTGCCCGACGCATGCAGGAGTGTGTCCGCCAGACCGACACCCTGGCCAGGCTGGGCGGCGATGAGTTCACCGTGATCCTGCAGGACGTCAATGAGGAGTTTGACACGGTGCTGGTGGCAGAGAAGATTCTGAAGGTGTTCAAGACCCCCATCGAGCTGGATCAGCATGAGCTCTACCTCACTCCCAGTATCGGCATCGCTCTGTTCCCGGACAACGGCTCTACAGCGGATGACCTGATCAAGTTTGCCGATACCGCCATGTACCGCGCCAAGGAGCTGGGGGGCAACAACTACCAGCTGTTTGATTCCAACATGAGCGAACCCTTCCACTGGAACCTGGAAGTGGAGACTGCCCTGCGCCGGGCGATTGAAACGAACGC
The DNA here is from genome assembly GCF_001007875.1 of Sedimenticola thiotaurini. NCBI lineage: Bacteria > Pseudomonadati > Pseudomonadota > Gammaproteobacteria > Chromatiales > Sedimenticolaceae > Sedimenticola > Sedimenticola thiotaurini. Next base: position 2,594,625 of record NZ_CP011412.1, read on the forward strand.
CCTGAAACTGCTCTACCAACCCCAGTTCGACCTGCATACCGGCGCCATTGTGGGCCTGGAGGGGCTGGCGCGCTGGAGTAATCCGGAGCTGGGCGTGATCTCACCCGGCACCTTTATCCGGGTGGCGGAGAATACCGGCCTGATCCATCAACTCGGGGAGCAGGTGCTGAGCATGGCCACTGAGCAGGCGCTCCAGTGGAGCAGCAAGGGCATTACCGGTCTGCGCATCGCGGTCAACGTCTCCACCCTGCAACTGAAACAGCAGGGCTTTGTGGAACGGGTCAGGAAGATAACCGAGCGTTGTCGGGGCAGCGGCAACAGTATCGAGCTGGAGATCACCGAAACCAGCCTGATGGAGAATGCGGAGTTTATGGAAGATGTGTTGGCCAGACTGGCCGAAATCGGACTGGAGGTGGCAGTGGATGACTTCGGCACCGGTTACTCCTCGCTGAGCTACCTGAAACGGCTGCCGATCGACCTGCTGAAAATCGATCAATCGTTCGTGCAGGACCTGCCCAGCAACAGCAACGACACGGCCATCTGCCGGGCCATTATCGCCATGGCCCACAGCCTCAACCTGCGTGTCCTGGCCGAGGGCGTGGAGACCGAACAGCAGATGCAGTTCCTGCGCAAGGAGAACTGCGACGAAATGCAGGGCTTCCTCTACAGCAAGCCGATATCCGCCGATGAAATCTCTGAAATGATCCGCCAGGGCTTCTGGCATACCAGCGAGATGGGAGGCACCGCTCCGCCAGCACGACAGAAAGACCAATGTGATATCCAGGCCAAATCCTGACCGGACAGATAGCCGGTGAGCCCTACTCCTCGAAGTAGGTATAACCGCGCAGGCCCGCTTCCAGTTCGCTGAACAGGGATTCGGTCTCCTCGCTGCCAAGCCCCTCGGCGGCCATCTTCTCCCGGTACTTCTCCAGCATCACCTCGGGAGAGAAGTGGACATAGCGCAGCAGTTCATCCACCGAATCACCCTGCTCCGGCTGGGTCAGTTGATACCCTCCCCGTCCGTCCAGCTCCAGGTTTACCGCATCGGTATCGCCGAACAGGTTGTGCATATCGCCGAGAATCTCCTGGTAAGCCCCGACCAGAAAAATACCCAACAGATAGGGCTCACTGGGAATCAGGTGATGCACCGGCAGGGTGCTCTCCACCCCATCCTGATCCACGTAGTTCTCGATACACCCATCCGAATCACAGGTGAGATCATGCAGAACGGCGCTGCGCTTGGGCTCTTCATTGAGACGGTGCAGCGGCATCACCGGAAACACCTGGTCGATAGCCCACACATCCGGCAGGGACTGAAACAGGGAGAAGTTACAGAACAGCCGGTCCGACAACTGCTCCCTCAGCTGGTCCAGCAACTCACGGTGACGGCGGGAATTGCTGCTCAGACGGGGCATCAACTGGCTGCAGATCGTGTTGTATATCTCCTCCGCCAACGCCCGCTGGCGCAGATCCAGCACTCCCCTTTCAAACATGTCATGGGCCTCTTCCAGCCCGTGGCGCGCCTCCTGGTAAAGCTCCGACACCGAGTACTCATCCAGGCCCAGCAGTTCTGCCAGGGAGCAGAGCACTTCCGGTGCATCTTCCGGCAGATCGATCCGATCCAGCGTCTCTGGCGCCGGATCACTCTCAATCACATTCACCATCAACATGGCGTGATGAGCGGTCATGGCCCGGCCCGATTCACTGAAAATCTTCGGATGGGGCAGCGCCTGTTCGGTGCAGATGCGGGCAATCGCTTTGACCACCTCCCGCGCATAACTATCCATGCTGTAGTTCATGGAACAGTCGTGACGAGAACTGGTCCCTTCGTAGTCGACACCCAATCCACCACCCACATCCACGATCCGGATCGCTGCCCCCAGGCTATGCAACTCGGCGAAAAAGCGCGCCACCTCACCCATACCACGCCGAATATCCCGCAGGTTCGGTATCTGCGAACCGATGTGGGAGTGCAGCAGTTGCAAGCGGTCCAGCTTACCCACTGAATCAAGCCGCTGAACCAGCTTCAGTACTTGGGTGGCAGTCAGGCCAAACTTGGATTTCTGGCCACCGGAATCCTGCCAGTAACCGGTACCGGAAGAGGAGAGGCGCACCCGCACACCCAACAACGGCTCCACCCCCAGATCCTCCGCTGCCGTCAAAACCAGCTCCAGTTCGGACGGCTTCTCGATCACGATATAGACCCGGTGGCCCAGCTTCAGGCCGATCAGCGCCAGGCGGATATATTCGCTGTCCTTGTAGCCATTACAGACAATCACGCCGTTCTGCGGCGCGTGGGCCAGCACCGCTGACAGCTCCGGTTTGCTACCTGCCTCCAGTCCCACGCTGCCCACTTCCTTGGCCAGCAGCTCCTCAATCACACTACGCTGCTGGTTGACCTTGATCGGGTAGATGGCCATATAGCTGCCGGTAAACTCAAACTCATCCATGGCGGTGGCGAAGGCGCCACACAGAGCCGAGACCCGCTCATGCAGAATATCGGTAAAACGCACCAGCACCGGCCAGGCCAATCCCGTCTGCTTCACCTCGTGCGCCAGACGGTAGAGATCGATCTCCACGTCCCCGGAGCGGATCGGTCGGGCCACCACATGCCCCTGCTCATTGATGCCGAAGAATCCATCACCCCAGCGGTGGATACCATAGTCCTGGGGCACGATGTGTAATTTCTGTTTCATAGTGGATTGCATGACGGAGAAATGGAGCGCGTATGATAACCGATCAGGCCGGCTGACATAGAGTGATCATTGAGCCGAGGGACAAAAAACTTTGTCTTTCCGAACCGGCATAAAGGCTGTTCAGCCACCCGAACGACAATACTGCTTTACCCGCTCCCGGGTCTTGCGCAGAACCGCCTGGTACTCCTGGTCCGACAGGTAGCGGCGCGACCCGTCCGGCTGTAATTTGTACAGTGCCCCGGCCGCCTCAAAACTGCGCAGTTGGTCTTTCGCCTGGGTACAGGCCCGTTTGCGCTTCGCCTCCTGGGCCGCCTTCTTCTCCCGCGCCTGCTGCTTCGCTTCACGCTCATCCCGGTAGGCATCCAGCATCCGTTGCTGCAACTCCCGCCGCTGCTCGGCATTCGCGGGAGCGTCGGTCCCATCTGAGCCCGGTGTCGGCCGACTCTTGATTTGGAGCTCCTCCGCCGACCGCCCCGCCGGGGGGCGATCACCGAACTGGGTGCGTCCGTTCTCATCAACCCAGCGATACACCGCCCCATCTGCTAAACCCCACCAGACACCGCCCAGTGACAACAGCAGGCAGATCACCTTGCGTAACATTCCGCTCCCACTTACCATAATCTGTTCTCAACCCCCCGGCGAATCCAACCCGTAGAGCGCAGCCTTCTCATCTGCACTCACCTGTCCGGCCGGCCGCATGGTTTCAAGATCGGGATGCACCACCCGGTTGCGGCCCTGGGACTTGGCTGCGTAGAGCAACTCATCCACCTGCCTTACAAACGCCTCGGCTGAGAGGTTGCTGCTACGTTGGTAAACACTCACCCCCATGCTGGCGGTGACGTACAGTGGCTTCTCTGACACCATCACCGGGGTCTCCTTGATGGCGGTCCGCAGACGCCGGGCGGCATTGATCGCCCGGGGCAGCGGTGTCCCCGGCAGAATCAGGGCAAACTCCTCTCCGCCGTAGCGGCAAGGTATATCGATTTTACGCAGCAGGGTAAGCATCAGCCCGGCCACATGACAAAGTACCTGATTACCTACGTCGTGCCCCCAGGTATCATTGACCCGTTTGAAATGATCGAGATCGAGCATGATCAGCGCCGTTGGCTGGGCCGTGCGGTGGGTCCGCTCCAGCTCCTGTTCCAGTGCCTGGGAGAAGTGTCGGAAGTTGAACAGCCGGGTCAACGGGTCGGTCAACACCAGCTCCTTTAACGATATGACTTCATCCTGCAGCGCGAGCAGATTATCGATGTGCTCGCAACTGGGCGCGTCAACGGGACACCGCGGTTTTTTGTTCTCTTGTTCGCGCATGCGAATCCTACCCGTGGATCTTTCAATGGTTCCGATTCTACGGACATGAAAGCAAAGTTTCAGCAACTAAGCACCGATTCACTCCCACTCCAGCCACTTTCCACCCCCGGTGGCCAGCCACCATCCCTTTCCGACCGGAAACAAGCCGCTCCCGGCCTTCCCTGGCCTCGGCTCTGGCATCCTGCTTCACTCTACCTCCCCCATCCCTGGAGTCGTCCGCGGCATAAGTCCATCCCTTCCCAAAGCCGCTCCCGGCCTTCCCTGGCCTCGGCTCTGGCATCCTGCTTCGCTCTACCTCCTCCATCCCTGGAGTCGTCCGCGGCATAAGTCCATCCCTGGACAAAAAAAAGGGGCGCCACCAGGGCGCCCCTCGGGTTGGTTAAGTATCGATCAGATACCGGAACCACGTGATCCGACAAACTCGGGGTAGGCTTCCAGCCCACACTCGCTCAGATCAACACCGTTGTACTCATCCTCTTCGGAGACCCGGATACCCATGGTCACCTTGATCAGCAGCCAGACCACAAAGCTGGCGACGAAGGTCCAGGCGAAGATCACGGCCAGGCCGGTGAGCTGTGCGCCGAAGGTTGCACCGTCGTTGGAGAACGGTACGGCCAACAGACCCCACATACCGACCACACCATGCACCGAAATGGCACCGACAGGATCATCAATCTTCATCTTGTCCAGTGACAGGATGGCAAACACCACCAGCACACCACCAACCGCGCCGACAACCGTCGCCCAGAGGGGGGTTGGGGCCAGCGGTTCAGCCGTAATCGCCACCAGGCCCGCCAGTGCGCCGTTAAGGGTCATGGTCAGATCAGCCTTGCCGAAAATAGCCCGGGCGGTCAGCAATGCAGCTACCACACCACCGGCTGCGGCTGCGTTGGTATTGACAAATACAGCGGCGACGGCGTTGGCCTCACCCACATTGGAGAGGATCAGCTCTGAACCACCGTTGAATCCAAACCAGCCCAACCAGAGGATAAAGGTACCCAGGGTCGCCATCGGCATGTTGGAACCGGGGATCGCGCGGATCTCACCACCGGGGCCGTACTTACCCTTACGGGCACCCAGCAACAGGACACCGGCCAACGCAGCTGAGGCACCTGCCAGATGGACCACACCGGAACCCGCGAAATCCTGGAATCCGAGGCCATCAAGGAAACCACCGCCCCACTTCCAGTAACCCTGCATGGGATAGATGAAACCGGTCATGGCCACAGCAAACAGCAGGAAGCTCCACAGTTTCATACGCTCGGCCACCGCACCGGAGACGATGGACATGGAGGTAGCCACAAACACCACCTGGAAGAAGAAGTCGGACATACCGGAGTAGTAATCACCGTCATACCAGCCCGCCGGATCCTGTTTCAGGACCGCGCCCGGATCGTTGTCGCCGCCAAACATGAACGACAGATCAAACGACGGGATCACGCCGTTACCCGCTTCCGGGTACATAATGCCGTAACCCATCAGCATGTACATGATGCTGGCGATGGCGAACAGCGCCACATTCTTGGTCAGGATTTCGGCGGTATTCTTGGCCCGTACCAGCCCCGCCTCCAACATGGCGAAACCTGCCGCCATCCACATCACCAACGCGCCCGATACCAGGAAGTAGAAGGTATCGAGGGCGTAGCGAAGATTGAGTATCTCTTCCATTGCATTCACCTCTTTAATTTAGAAACGTGTTCTTCAGGAATCAGAGCGCATCGGGACCGGTTTCGCCGGTGCGTATCCGCACCACCTGTTCCAGGTTGGTGACGAAAATCTTGCCGTCACCGATCTTGCCGGTTTTGGCCGCTTCGCTGATCGCCTCGATCACCTGATCCAGCTTGTCTGCGGCAACAGCCACGTCGACCCGGATTTTGGGTAGAAAATCGACCACGTATTCAGCACCGCGATAGAGCTCAGTATGGCCTTTCTGTCGGCCGAAACCCTTAACCTCGACGACGGTAATACCTGACACGCCAATCTCAGATAGCGCTTCACGTACGTCATCCAGCTTGAAGGGCTTGATGATTGCAGAAACCAGTTTCATTGCTTGTTCTCCTGCTGTTTAAATTTAAGTTGTTCAGCCATTCCCACTTATGGACCAGAAGTTCCGGCCCGGCTTGACATCACATCAGCAGATCCCGTGCCAACAGCTATTTTTCCTTTCAACACAGGAAGTTATACAGATACCCATAAAATGGCGAAAAAAAAACATGCACCAAGAAGAGGCTCTATACAGCCTTCGCACCATTATAGTGCACTTAAACCAGGGCAATTTTGCTGCGCTGCATGATCCGCAGGACTGGACAACCGCCTTCGCCCCCGTTATCTTGCGCCCATGATTGATTCCAAGCTTTTAGATGACCTCGCCAAACGGGTGGCCGGCAGCGTTCCAAGCGGCCTGCAACTGCTCCAGGAAGACCTGCAGAAAAACCTGCGTTCAGCACTGGAGACAGGGCTTAACCACCTGGAACTGGTGACCCGGGAGGAGTTCGAAGTTCAGCGTGCTGTGCTGTTGCGCACCCGGGAAAAGCTGGAGCAGCTGGAGCAGCGTGTCGCCGAACTGGAAGCCGGTAAACAGCCAGCATCCGAGTGACCGCCTGATATCAGATAACATCGATCAGTGACGATCAGCCCGACACACACCATGGAAGGTGAATATGTCTCTCGCCACACTGCACAGCCGTGCCCGCAGCGGTATACAGGCACCCCTGGTCACCATTGAGGTACACCTGGCCAATGGCCTGCCGGCGCTCTCAATCGTTGGCCTGCCGGAAATGGCGGTCAAGGAGAGCAAGGATCGGGTCCGGGGCGCCCTGCTCAACTCCGGTTTCGAATTTCCACCCCGCCGCATCACCATCAACCTGGCCCCGGCCGATCTGCCTAAAGAGGGCGGGCGGTTTGACCTGGCTATCGCCCTGGGCATCCTGGCCGCCTCGGGACAGATCCCGAGCCAGTCTCTCCATCAGTATGAATTCATCGGCGAACTGGCCCTGTCCGGGGCGCTCCGGCCGGTCAAGGGAGTACTGCCGGTGGCCCTGGCGGCCCGGGATGCCGGTCGCGGTCTGATCCTGCCCCAGGAGTGCGCCGGTGAAGCGGCACTGGTCAGCCAGATCCCGCTGTTTCCGGCCAACCACCTGCTGAGTGTCTGCGACCTGCTGATCAAGGGTGATGAAGTTGCTCCCCACCCAACAGCTCCCGAGCCGCCCGCTCCGGCACAGCAGCCGGATCTGGCCGATGTGCGGGGTCAACAGCACGCCAAGCGTGCGCTGGAGATCGCCGCCGCCGGTGCCCACAGTCTGCTGATGATCGGTCCGCCCGGCACCGGCAAGTCGATGCTCGCCTCCCGCCTGCCCGGTATCCTGCCGGGCATGACCGAACAGGAGGCACTGGAGACCGCCGCTATCCGCTCCATCAGCAACCTGGGCTTCTCCGCCGCAGACTGGCGCCAACGGCCGTTTCGCGCCCCACACCACACCGCCTCCGGGGTCGCTTTGGTGGGCGGCGGCAGTAACCCGCGCCCCGGCGAGATATCCCTGGCCCATAACGGGGTGATGTTCCTCGATGAACTGCCGGAGTTCGACCGGCGCGTGCTGGAGGTACTGCGCGAACCCCTGGAGAGTGGTCAGGTGACCATCTCCCGGGCCGCCCGGCAGGAGCAGTTCCCGGCCCGCTTCCAGTTGGTGGCCGCCATGAACCCCTGCCCCTGCGGTTATCTGGGGGATAACAGCGGCCAGTTGTGTCGCTGCAGCAGCGACCAGGTAGCCCGTTACCGCAATCGAATCTCCGGTCCCTTGCTGGATCGCATCGACATGACCATCGAAGTGCCCCGTCTGCCGGCACAGGATCTGAACAGTCAACCCGCGTCACCGGCCGAACCCAGCCGCCAGGTACAGGCCCGGGTGGAACAGTGCCGCCAACAGCAGATGACGCGCAACGGCTGCCCCAACAGCCAGCTGGCCGGGCGCCAGCTGGAGGCGGTCTGTCAACTCAGCGACGAATCACGCCAACTGATCACCCGTGCCATGGATCAGCTGGGCCTGTCGGCGCGGGCCTATCACCGCATTCTGCGTCTGGCCCGCACCATTGCCGATCTGTCCCGGTCCGATACCATCACCCCGGCTCACCTGGGTGAGGCGATTGGCTACCGTCGGCTGGACAGACAGGCGTAAACCGGGCGAGCTCGAACCCGCTGCCGGGCGGCGTTGACTGGATGGGCATCAGGTGCCATGGTTGCCTCCCTAACTCTGGAAACCACCATGTCATCAGCCAATACCGACGCCGCGCTGTCATCAACCTACCACTGGCAGCTGGACCCCGAACTGCAGTTTCTGGCGCCTGTCGAAACGGGCTTCTTCAGCGGCGCCGTTTCCAACGGACAGCGCCTGGACAGCGCCCTGATCGACGCCGGTGAGCGCCAGCAGGCCATCCAGGTGCATCGTGCCGCGCTGCAGGGTACAGCAGGCACCTATGAAGCCAGCCGTCGCAACCGAACCTACCTGGTGGTGGTAGAGCCCAACCCCGGCACAGCCGGTTGCCATGCCGTGGCAGTGGATATCACCCCCTACAAGCAGCAGCAGGGCAATCAACGGGCGCTGCAACGCCATATCGAATCCATACTCGATGCGGCCGGCGAAGGCATTTACGGACTGGACCTGGAGGGTCGGGCCACTTTTGTGAATCCCGCCGCCATCGAGATGACCGGCTGGAGTGCCGGGGAAACCATCGGCCACAACATCCACTATAAACACCATCACAGCCATGCGGATGGCACGCCCTATCCACATACAGAGTGCCCCATCTACGCAGCCATCAATGACGGTGAAGTTCACGAAGTGGATGACGAGTGTTTCTGGCGCAAGGACGGCAGCAGTTTCCCGGTCGATTACACCAGCACCCCCATTTATGATGGCGACCGACTCTCTGGCGCAGTGGTGGTGTTTAAGGACATCAGCGAACGCAAAAAAGCTGAACAGCAACTGCTGGAAGCCTTTCGGGAGGTGGAGCACCTCAAAGAGCAGTTACAGGAGTACAACGCCTATCTCCAGGAAGAGATCCGGGAAGAGCACAATTTCGGCCAGATCATCGGCAACTCGGACGCCCTGAAACAGGTGATGCAACTGGTACGCCACGTCTCCCGTACCGACGCAACGGTTTTGATCACCGGGGAGAGCGGCACTGGAAAAGAGCTCATCGCCCGTTCGATACACGATCAGAGCAAGCGCAACCAGCAGGCACTGATCAAGGTGAACTGCGGAGCAATCGCGGAAGGCCTGGTGGAGAGCGAGTTGTTCGGCCACGAAAAAGGCGCCTTTACCCACGCACAAAGCACCCGCAAGGGACGTTTTGAACTGGCCCACAATGGCACCCTGTTTCTGGACGAAATCGGCGAACTGCCACCCAATGCCCAGGTCAAGCTGCTGCGTATACTGCAGGACCAGGAGGTGATGCGGGTTGGAGGAACCTCACCGGTCACGGTGAATGTGCGGATTATCGCCGCCACCAACCGGAATCTGCCGCAGATGGTAGAGAAGGGGCAGTTTCGCGAAGACCTGTTTTACCGGCTCAACCTATTTCCCATCGAAATGCCTGCATTGCGGGAGCGGCCGGAGGACATAACCATACTGGCACGCCATTTCCTCGCCCAGGCCGGGCGCAAATTTGGCAAAAACATGCAGCGCATCGACCCGGAGTCGCTGATCAAGCTGACCCACCACAGCTGGCCTGGCAATATCCGAGAGCTGCAGAACATGATCGAGCGTGGCGTCATCATGGCCGACGGGCCGGAACTCAATCTGTCCGATTTCATGCCCACACCCATGACGACCGTGGCGGGCAAAATCCCCACACTGGCGGATATGGAGCGCCGGCATATTCAACAGGCCCTGGCATTCACCTCCGGGGTGATTGCCGGATCACGTGGCGCCGCCAGCCTGCTCGATATCCATCCCAACACGCTGCGCTCCCGGATGAAAAAGCTGGGCATCGAACCCCATGAAACCATATTTCGTGACTGATACGAGATATCGTCAACCCCGTCCGGATAACCGGCCCAACCCGGCCTGGATAACCAATTGATTCAATAGGCATTTGGCCATGCATTACAGGGTGGCATGGCTTTTGATACAGCACCGGGTACTCATCCACTTCCGGAGCTGGTTTTTTGAATATGCCAACGACCCTAACCCCACAACCAGAAATCAAGGCCGGGCACGGCCTGCCCGTTTATGCCGGGAACGGCAAGATTTACCCGAAACGCATGCCGGGACGTTTTCGCCGCCTGAAACACTGGACCGCCTCCTTCTGGCTGCTGTTCTTTTTCGGCCCTTACCTGCAGTGGGAGGGACACCAGGCCGTACTGCTGGATATTCCCCACCGGCGTTTCCAGTTTTTCGACCTGACTGTTATGCCCGAGGACATCTGGTTACTGACCTTTGTACTGCTGTTCCTGGCCATGCTGCTCTTCGTAGTCACGGTTGTAGCCGGCCGGGCATTCTGCGGGTACGTCTGCTTCCAGACCGTCTGGACGGATCTTTACACCTGGATAGAGACGCTAATCGAGGGACCACCGCGCGCCCGGCAACAGCTGGACCGGGCTCCCTGGGGGATGCATAAGCTGCTTACCAAGTCGGCCAAGCACCTGCTGTGGTTGCTGATCGCCGCACTTACCGGGGTCAGCTTTGCCGCCTGGTTTACCGATGCCCGTCAGCTGTGGGTTGACTACTTCGCACTCGACGCTCACCCGGCGGCCTGGATTATTCTCGCCATGTTCACTGCCGGAACCTACCTGTTTGCCGGTTTTATGCGCGAACAGGTCTGTTTCTGGCTCTGCCCCTATGCACGCATCCAGGGCGTCATGTATGGCGACCAGACCATCCTGCCTACCTACAACTATCTGCGCGGCGAACCGCGCCAGCATCGCTCCACCAAACAGGCCAACCAGGCGGGAGACTGCATCGACTGCGGTCTCTGTGTCGCGGTCTGCCCTACCGGTATCGATATTCGCGATGGACAGCAGATCGGTTGTATCACCTGCGGTCTCTGTATTGACGCCTGCGATCACGTCATGACCCGTATCGATCGCCCCACCGGCCTGATCCGTTACAGCTCACTGGCAAGCCTGGCATCCGGCAATAAGGGGCCTTCAATACCGATCCTGCGGGTCACGGTCTCCCTGGCTATCCTGGCCAGTTGCCTGCTGATCATCATCCTGGGTATTAACAACATTGGTGACACCAACCTCAACATCTACCACTACCGGCAGCCCCTCTTCATCACCATGAGCAGCGGTGATATCCGCAACCGCTACCGGATCAAGATCCAGAACAGAAGCCAAGTCCCGGCCCACTATCAAATCCTAGTCAGCGGGCTTGAGAATGCACGTATCATGGGCCAATCGAATTTGGCCATCGCCGCTGAAACGACCAGGGTCGCCGACATCTTCCTGGAGCTATCAAAGTCCCAACTGCCTACCGGTATCACTCCGATCACATTTCGCCTCATCCGACAGGGTGGTGCCGTGATCGAGTACAGAAGCGTATTCATCGGACCGGACGCAGCAGCTCCCGGAGGGACTTCATAACTTCGCCCTGTCTGCCGCTAAATCTATCAATGGTTCCACAACATTCCGGATCAGAGCGCCCTGACAACCGGCACTCTGCCTTGGAAATTCATTAACTGGTCGCCAATGCGGCCGACCCAACCGGGCAATCCTGACTACACTCAGAGAAGGCAGGCACAGCAAAGCCAGTACTGGCAGGAGGTATAAAATGCACTGTTATCGCTTGATCGGCCCGCTTCTGGCCGGTGCACTCTTTTGCCTCTCTGGCCTGGCCGTTGCTGACGCAGACTGCAACCGGCCCTTTCCTGGCAGCAGCCAACAGCCCCCCGAGCAGTTGCGGCAGATAGCAAAAAAATGTGACCGGGCCGAGATTGCCAATCTTTTCTATAATCGCGCCTACCATCGTGAACTGCTGGAGAAATTTCAGCACCTGCACAGCCTGCAAACCCTGAAACCGAACCACGATCTTGCCCATTACCATACCCAGCGGATTTTTATCGCCCTCTCTGAGGCATTCGCCCAGCGGGCCTGGGAACAGGGGGACGGGCAGGCACTCCAGCAGCTCAACCGGCAATATGATCGATCCATCGAGATTGCCGAGTACCAGCTGAAGGGTTATGACGCACTGGCGGCCCGCACCCGACAGGCCCCGGCCAAGCCCTGACCGGGCCAGCCGGCCCGGCACAACCGGCAACCAGGTAAAAGTGCCCCTTTGCCACCCAACCAGCTAACACGGCGCTCCCGCTGCGGAGCAGAAAGCGGTAGAATTCGCCGCCATGCTCAGATTCGATAAACTCAGTTTGCGACGCGGGGTGAAGCCGCTCTTCACCGATGCCAGCTTCACCATCCATCCCGGTCAGCGGGTCGGTATCACCGGCGCCAACGGCACCGGCAAGTCGAGCCTGTTCGCCATGATCCGTGACCAGCTGCATGCCGATGGGGGGGAGTTCTATCGCCCCAGGGACTGGGTGATCGCCCACGTGGCCCAGGAGACCCCGGCCGATCCCCGGGACGCGCTGGACTACGTACTGGATGGCGATGAGGAGTTACGCCTGATCGAGCAGCAACTGGCCGAAGCGGAAACCGCCCAGCTGGGCGAGCAGCTGGCCGAACTGCATGCCCGGCTGGATGTTATCGGCGGTTACACCGCCCGCTCCCGGGCTGCCCGGCTGATCCACGGGCTCGGTTTCCGACCCGGCGAGGAGCACCAGCCGGTCAACAGCTTTTCCGGCGGCTGGCGCATGCGCCTCAACCTGGCCCGTGCCCTGATGTGCCGCTCCGATCTGCTGCTGCTGGACGAGCCCACCAACCACCTGGATCTGGACGCGGTCATCTGGCTGGAGGAGTGGCTCAAAAGCTATCCCGGTACCCTGTTACTGATCTCCCATGACCGGGATTTTCTCGATTCCGTTACCAGCCACATCGCCCATATCGAGCAGGAGCAGATCACTCTCTACACTGGCAACTACTCGGCCTTCGAACGCATCCGGGCGGAGCGCCTGGCCAATCAGCAGGCGGCCCATGAGAAACAGCAGCGGGAAGTGGCCCACATCCGCAGTTACGTGGAGCGGTTCCGCGCCAAGGCGACCAAGGCGCGCCAGGCCCAGAGCCGGCTGAAGGCGCTGGAGCGCATGGAGCTGATCGCACCGGCCCACGTGGACTCACCCTTCCACTTCGCCTTCAAAACCCCTGACAAGACCCCCAACCCGCTGCTCAAGCTGCTTGAATCGAGCGCCGGTTATGGTGACCGCCAGATCCTCGACCGGATCAACCTGACCCTCTCCCCCGGGGAGCGCATCGGCCTGCTGGGTCCCAACGGCGCCGGTAAATCCACCCTGATCAAGTTACTGGCCGGCGAGCTGCAACCGAACGGGGGCAAGCGGGAGACCGCTCAGGATCTGAAAATCGGCTACTTTGCTCAGCATCAACTGGACCAGCTACGCCCGGATGAGAGCGCCCTGGACCATCTGCTGCGTCTCGACCCCAAGGCCACTGAACAGTCGCTGCGCGATTTCATCGGCGGCTTCGGCTTCGCCGGGGATCGCGCTGAAAGCCCGGTGGCCCCCTTCTCCGGCGGCGAAAAGGCGCGCCTGGTACTGGCCCTGCTGGTCTATCAGCGCCCCAATCTGCTGCTGCTGGACGAACCCACCAACCACCTGGACCTGGAGATGCGCCACGCCCTGGGACAGGCGCTACAGGAGTTTGAAGGGGCCATGGTGGTGGTCTCCCATGACCGGCACCTGCTGCGCACCACCACTGACCAGTTGCTGCTGGTCCACGGCGGCCGGGTGGACGAGTTCAAGGGCGACCTGGACGAATACCCCCGCTGGCTGGCGGATAACCGCAACACCGACCAGAAGGCGGAGAAAACCGGCAGTGACACGGAGCACAGCGCCAGCGCCCGCAAGGAGCGGAAACGGAACGAGGCGGCCCGCCGGAAACAGCTGCAGCCGCTGCGCAAGGCGGTGGAAAAATATGAAAAACAGCTGGAGCAACTGACCGGAAAACAGCAGGCGCTGGAGAGCGCCCTGGCCGACCCGACCCTCTACGAAACCGATCGCAAGGAGCAGCTGAAACAGCTGCTGGCCGACAAGAGCCAGCTCAACCAGCAGCTCAGCCAGACCGAGGAAGCGTGGCTGGAGGCGTGCGAGGCACTGGAGTCGGCCGAACAGGAGTTGCACAGCGCACAGGCCTGAGCATTAACCCCGTAGCCGGCAGCTATCGGACAATTTAGGTTGACCAGCACCCGCCCTATCGTCAACGATGGTCCGACAAGCGCATTTCGCCGGGTCGGCCGCAGGCCCATTGCCGGCACAGATCGGATCAGGAGAGAAACATGTCGGTTGATGACATCGTCTGGGCATTGAAAGAGAACAGCGAGGTACTGGAATCTTCCGTGATGATTCGTGAAGTGAAACTGTTACTCAATGTGGGACACGATCAGTTCAATCCCGAACTGAAGATAAAGATCTATAAAAACACCGCCATCCCTGAAGAACCGTTCCACTTTGATCTGAGCCACCACGTCCAGACGCCCCTGCAGAGCGTGTCGGCCGCGCCGCCGCGCAACTCCTACGGGACCGAGAGAGAAGCGCTCCAGCAGGCCATTGCCGGCACCACCGGCCGGATCAGAGAAGCCCTTGACGCGGGTCACCAGCCATGCCAGGAGTGGCTGGTACGTAATGAAAAATTCTGAATCCGGACGGCGACCTCTGCCGGCCCGGCAGCAGGCAGACCATCCACACCCCAGCCCATTCCAGGTAACCCCATGAAACTGCTGATTCGCAATCTCTCCCGCAGCACCACCGAAGCTGAACTCCGCACCCTGTTCGAAGCCTGCGGCAGAGTGCAGTCCTGCACCCTGGTCATGGACCAGGCCAGTGGTCTCTCCAAGGGCTTCGGTTTTGTGAATATGCCCAGCCCGGGCGAAGCCAAAGCGGCCATGAAAAACCTCAATGGACAGGAGCTGGACGGCAACCGGATCCGGGTTAAAAAGGCCTCGCCACCAGCTTCCACTTCGGACGCTGCCGAAACCTGACCCGCTGACGGCCGTTCGATGAACCCGACCCGCCTGATCCGAATTCGCACTCTGCAGCAGGAGGACGCTGCTGCGGTGGCCCGATTGGCCGTGGAACTGGGCTATCCCGCCAGCGAGGCGGTGATAACGCCGCGCATACAGCGACTGCTGCAACACCCCGATCACAGCGCCTTTATCGCCACGGAAAACCACCAACCGATCGGCTGGCTGCATCTGTTCATCAACTACCCCCTGGAGTCGGAACCCTGTGCGGAGATCGCCGGGCTGGTGGTGACGGAAAGCCACCGCGGTCGGGGCGTGGGGCGACAGTTACTGGGGGCTGCCCGACAGTGGGCAGCGGAGAGGGAGTTGCAGAGTCTGCGGGTTCGCTGCCAGATCCGGCGCAGACGTGCCCACCACTTCTATCAGGCCAACGGTTTTACCGAACTGAAAACCCAGAAGGTATTCATACTGCCGTTGACGCGCCGCCGCTGAACCAGGGCGGCGCGTCAGGGGCTCAGACGGCGGAGCCTTTCGGCCCCTCCTCATCCAGCAGGGCTTCGTGCTCTTCGTGCTCCAGCTCCTGCTGGGCCTTGACGTGATCCCGGGCCAGCAGCAGATAGAAGGCCGGCAGGATAAACAGGGTGAAGAAGGTACCGATACCCAGGCCGGTGGTGATCGTCAGACCGATATCGAACCGGCTCACTGCACCCGGCCCACTGGCGGTGAGCAGCGGGAACATGGCCACGATCAGGGCCACTGCCGTCATCAGAATGGGCCGCAGACGAATGGCTGCCGCCTTCTCCACCGCCTCACGTTTCGACAGCCCCTCCTTGATCTGCAACTGATTGGCGAACTCCACAATCAGGATACCGTTCTTGGCCACCACGCCGATCAGGGTGATCAGACCCACCTGGGTATAGATGTTGATCGACGCCATACCCAGGGTGATGAACACCATGGCACCGGCAATGGAGAGGGGCACCGAGATCAGGATGATCAACGGATCGCGCCAGCTCTCGAACTGGGCCGCCAGCACCAGGTAGATCACCAGCAGTGACAGGAAGAAGGTGATCACCAGGCCGCTACCCTGCTGGGCGTACTGACGTGAGTCACCGGCGTAGTCATAGCTGTAACCTTTCGGCAGCAGCTCCTGGGCCTGGGCCTCAAGGAACGCCAGTGCGTCACCCAACTTGACCCCCGGGAACATCACCCCTTCCACGGTCACCGAGTTAAGCTGCTGGAACTGGGTCCGCTTCGACGGCTCCACGCTGTCCTCCATGCTGACCACGGCAGAGAGCGGTACCAGGTCGCCGCTATCGGCGCGAATATAGTAGTTGTCCAGCATCGATGCATCGAGCCGGAACGCCTGCTCCACCTGAGGGATCACCTTATAGCTGCGACCTTCCAGGTTGAACCAGTTGACGTAACCTCCACCCAGCATGGTGCCCAGGTTACCGCCGATCTCGGACATACTGATACCCAGATCACCCGCCCGGTCCCGATCCACCAGCAGACGGGTAACAGGACGATCAATATCCACCGACTTCTTCAGGAACATGAAGTTACCGCTGGCCATGCCGCGACCGATAATCTGGTCTGCCAGAGCGGCGATCTCTTCATAGGTACGGTCACTGGTGAGCACGAACTGCACCGGCAACCCACCGGAAGAACCGGGCAGACTGGGCCGCGGGAAGGCCACCGATTGGAAGCCGGCCACCTTGTCGAGCGTCGCCTGCACCTCCGGCTGCAGCTCCATCTGGCTGCGTTCGCGCTTGCTGATGGAGGTCATTTTGAAGCCGCCAAACACCGTATCCTGGGTACGACCCAGAATATAGAAACCGTCGTTAAACTCGGGAATCTGGGTAAAGCCCTCATGAATCTGTCGCGCATAGGCGCGGTGATAATCGAGGGTCGCGGTACGGGGTCCGGTGGCCTGGTAGAACAGGATGCCCTGATCTTCAGTGGGGGCCAGCTCGTTCTGGCTGGTGATGAACATCAGGTAGATGGCCGGCAGGGTGAGCAGGGCCAGAATGACACTCACCGATACCGTGGAGAGGGAGCCGTGCAGCAGCTTCAGATAGGCGGCGGAGAGCCAGTTGAAGAAGCGCTCGACCAGCTGTTCAAAACGCCCCTGGTTGCCGTGGGGCTTGAGCACGTGGGAAGAGATCATCGGCGACAGGGTCAGGGCCACGATACCGGAGATGATCACCGCTCCGGTCAGGGTGAAAGCGAACTCGGTGAACAGGGTACCCACCAGACCACCCATGAAGCCGATCGGCGCATACACCGCCAGCAGGGTGGTGGTCATGGCGATGATCGGCACCGCCATTTCACGCGCCCCGTAGATGGCGGCATGGAACTTGGTTTCACCCCGCTCGATGTGACGATGCACGTTCTCCACCACGATAATGGCGTCGTCCACCACCAGACCGATCGCCAGCACCATGGAGAGCAGGGTCAGCAGATTCAGCGAATAACCCAGCAGCAGCATGATAAAGGCCGCACCCACCAGGGAGAGGGGTACCGCCACCGCCGGCACCGCCGCCGCCCGGAAGGAACCGAGGGTCAGATAGACCACGAACAGCACGATCAGCACCGCCTCCATAATGGTGCCGTACACCTCATCGATGGAGTCCTGAATAAAGGTACTGGCATCGTAAGGGATCATCACGTTCATCCCTTTCGGCAGCTGGGCGCGGATCTTCGGCACCTCGTCATTGACCAGTCCGGCCACGGTCAGCGGGTTTGACCCGGGCGCCTGCTCCACGGCGATAAAGACCGCCGGGATGCCGCTGTACCAGGCGGTCGAGTCGTAGTTCTCGGCGCCCAGCTCGGTGCGGGCGATGTCGCCCAGCCGCACCAGGGTACCATTGCTGCTGCGTACCACCAGCTGCTCAAAATCCTCCACCTGGTTGATATCGGTGCTGGCGGTCAGATCCACCGCCACATACTTGCCCTTGGTCGATCCGACACCCGCCAGGTAGTTGTTGGCGCGCAACACGCTGGCCACGTCATCGGCGGTGACACCCAACGCTGCCATGCGGCGTGGATCAAGCCAGATACGCATGGCAAACTGCTGACCGAACATGCGCGCCTTGGCCACGCCGGGCAGCGCCTGCAGCTGTGGCTGCACAACCCGCAGCACATAATCGGCCAGCTGTACCCGGGAGACCTCATCACTGTAGAACGCCACATACATCAGGGCGGTGGAGTCACCGGTGCTGGACTCGATTACCGGGTCCTGGGCATCGGTCGGCAGCACATTGCGTTTACTGGCCACCTTGGCCTGGATCTCGGCGACCGCCGCATTGGCGTCGTAATTGAGCTCCATGTGCACTTCAATGGAGGAGCTGCCCTGGGTGCTGGTAGAGAACATGTAGTCAATACCGTTGGCCTCGGCGATGGCCTGCTGCAGCGGGGTGGTCACAAAGCCCTTCACCAGGTCGGAACTGGCGCCCGGGTATGTGGTGGTGACCGTAACCACCGTACTGTCGATCACCGGGTACTGGCGCACCTCCAGCAGACCAAGGGAACGCACGCCGACGATCAGGATCAGCAGGCTGACCACCGTCGCCAGAACCGGGCGCTTGATAAAGATGTCGGTAAATTTCATTGTTCGGCTACCTTGCCGTTGTCCAGTTCAACGGAGTTATCGATGGTAACCGACTGGCCGTCACGCAGCTTCACCAGCCCGGCGGCAACCACCTGCTCTCCCGCCTCCAGACCCTCGGTAACCACCACGCGACCTGCCCGCACCGCGCCGGTATTTACCTGACGCCGCTGCACCTGCAGTCCGCCACCCTCGGCCTCCACAATAACGTAGGCGAAGTTGCCGTAGGTGTTGTAACTGATGGCGGTGCGCGGCACGGTCAGCACCTCACCCTGGTTCGGCAACAGGGTCTCCACCTCGGCGAACATGCCGGGTCGCAGACGCCGATCCCGGTTGGGTATGGTGCCCCGCACCTTGATCGAGCGGCTGCCCTCGTTGACGCCCGAGTCGATAGCGCTGACGCTGCCAACGAACAGATCGTCCGGATAGGCGGCAACCCGCAGTTGTATCTGCTGACCGGGGGCGACCTTGCTGAACTCCCGCTCCGGCAGCGAATAATCCACGTAGAGCGGGTCCAGTGCCTGCAGACTGACAATGGCGCTACCGGCGGGCAGGAACTGCCCCTGATCCACCTGGCGGATACCGAGAATGCCGTCAAACGGCGAGCGGATCACCTTTTTACCCACCGTGGCCTGCTGCTGCGCCACCTTCGCCTGGGCGCTTTCATACGTGGCCTTGGCGATATCAAACTCCGATTTGGAAACCGCCTGCTTGGGCATCAGTTCAGCGGTGCGCCGGTACTGCACCTCGGCCAGTCGCTGGTCCGCCTTGAGCGAGGCCAGGGTGGCCAGTTCCACCGAGTCCTCCAGTCGCAGCAGCACATCCCCGGCTTTTACCGTCTGGCCGGACTCAAAGTTGATCAGACTGACAATGCCCGGCACCTCGTTGGTCACCTCGATACCGCTCTGGGCCCGCAGGCTGCCAACCGCACGCAACACCGGCTGCCACGCCTCCTGTTGCACCGTGGCCGACGCCACAACGGCCGGCGGACGCGGTGCGGTCAGTTTGGCGGTCATCATCTGGAACTGCTGGTATTTCCAGTAACCGATACCGCCGGCGACGGCACCAAACACTAAAAGTACAATTATCAGCCGTTTAATCATGAACTTTTTCCTGAGACATTACGGGTAAATCCGGGTCGCCGGCAGCTTCACCGGATGTTGGGTCGGGTGGTTGTTTACCGAGACAGCCATGAAATAGCAGATCCGCCGCCATCTGCGCGAAACGTTCCGGGTCGTCGGCAAAATCCACATGGGAAAAATGGCGCAGCACATTGCGGCTCTGGAAGAAAAATACGTTGATGCCGATAATCATCAGGGTCAACAGGGCCGGATCCAGATTGGCCCGGAACTCACCGCTGCTCTGGCCCTCCTGTACGATCCCCACCAGCTCGGTAAAACGCTCATAAAACACCCGCTCCGCCAACTCCTTACCCCCCTCGGGGCTGGACTCCATCACCTCCCGGACCACCAGGCGGGAGACCTGCTCCCGGCGCAACAGGGATTCCAGATGGTGTACCAGGAAGGCGGACAGCTGATCGGTCACCGGACCGCCCTGATCACGGCCCTGTTGCAGCGCTTCACCGCTGTCGCGGCAGGCTTCGCGGATCACCTCCAGATAGAGCTCGTGCTTGCTGCCAAAGTGGTGAAATACATTGCCCTTGCTGACCCCGGCGCAGCGCGCCACCTCGCTCATGGAGGTGGCATCGAATCCCTTTTCCGAAAACAGGCCGGCCGCCACGTCAAGAATAGCCTGTCCACCAGCGGAAAGTCTCCCCTCACCCTGGGTACAAGGGCGACTATGATCGGATTGTGCTGGTGACATCAGGATTCCTGTCGAACTGACCGGTCGGTCAGGCGTATTCTAGACACCTTGTTAGATCACCACAAGCCCGCAGGAACTGAACTGAAGCGGGACGGCTGGATACCGCTGGGCATGAAAAACAGGACGCGAAAAACCCTGCCGGGACCGTGGGGTAACAGTTGATCCGGGATTATCGACCGGTGGTGGGGAGGCGGCAGGGCCGGAGTCTTACTCCAGCACCTCAACCGGGGCGCCGATTTTCAGTTCACCGCTGCCGTCATGCAGCAGATTCTGACCGAAATAGACCTGGTTACCTTCCCGGCGATAGCGGCTCAGGGTGCGCAGGGGTTCGGCACCCTTCTCGGCCGTCTCCGGATCGATGGCGGGGATAGCGCAACGGGAGCAGGGCTTGGCGACCCGGAAGGTGATCTCACCCACCCGGATACGGCGCCAGCTGTCTTCCGCGTAGGGCTCGCAGCCGGTCACCACCAGGTTGGGGCGGAAGCGTTGCATCGGCAGGGGGGTGTCGAGCCGGCCATTGAGGTCATCCAGAGAGGCCTGGGAGATCAGCATGAACGGGAACCCATCGGCGAAACCGACCCGGTCATGGGCCGTGGCATAATCGGGATCCACCGCCCTTTCGGTGCTTTCCGGCATGAAAAACAGTCTGCAATCGACGCCGAGAAAACGGCTCAGCCAGTTGGCCGGGGCATCACCGGCACTACGCGCCAGGCAGTGATCACCCCAGACCTGTACGCTGGCGGTCTCCCCTTCACCGGGTGCAACGGGCACCTCCATGTCCGGCATAGCGGGCGCCGACAGACGCAGGGCTCCCGGGGTGAGTGCGGTACTGATCAGGGCCATGCGGGGATATTGGCGTTGGGTAATGAACTTGCCGGCCCCATCCACCACCATCCAGTGACGATCCAACTGGATACCGCGGCTGCCCACCGGTGCCCGCTCCAGGGAGACACCGCGCAGTGACTTGACCGGGTAAAAGTAGAGTCCGCTGAGGGTCAACTGGGCCATGAATTATCCTTTAACCTGACAGGCGACCGATAAATTACCGGATGAAAAGTCATATGAGCCGAACCGGCGGCGGTTGTCCACCCGGATTGGCGTGACGGACTTCACAAATATACCCCAAACCCGCCCTTCATTCCGACCCGAACCTGCCGCCTATAATGGGACAAGAATTGATTCATAAGCGCCAGTCCGCCGGAGAAATGTAAAGATGGAGATCATACCCTACCTGAAGCTGATGGTTCAGAAAAATGGCTCTGACCTGTTTTTCAGCACAGGTGCCCCCCCCAACCTGAAGGCCGAGGGACGCACCATGCCGATCGGTGACACACCGATGGGGCCGGGTGCGGTACGGAAACTTGCCTACTCGATCATGAGTGACGACCAGATCTCCGAGTTTGAAGGTACCATGGAGTGCAACCTGGCGGTCTCCATGAAAGGACTGGGACGTTTCCGCGTCAACGTATTCCGGCAACGGGGTGACGCCTCCATGGTGATCCGCTATATCAAGGGCGATATCCCCACCATCGAAGAGCTGAACCTGCCCCCGTCCCTTAAAGATCTGATTATGATGCCACGCGGCCTGATCCTGGTGGTGGGCTCCACCGGCTCCGGTAAGTCCACCTCCCTGGCCTCCATGATCGATCACCGTAACGCCAGCACCACCGGCCATATCCTCACTATTGAGGACCCGGTGGAGTTCCTGCACACCCATAAAAAATCGGTGGTAGACCAGCGGGAAGTGGGGCTGGATACCCTCTCCTACGAAGTGGCGCTGAAAAATGCCATGCGTGAGGCGCCGGATGTGATTCTGATTGGCGAGATTCGTGACCGCCAGACCATGCAGCACGCCATCGCCTACGCCGAAACCGGCCATCTCTGTCTCTCCACCCTGCACGCCAACAACGCCAACCAGGCATTGGACCGCATCGTCAACTTCTTCCCCGATTCGGCCCATCACCAGCTGTTCATGGACCTGTCGCTGAACCTGAAAGCGGTCATATCCCAGCGTCTGGTCAAGAGCAAGGATGGCCGACGGGTGCCGGCGGTGGAGATCATGCTGCTCACCACCTTCGTGGCGGAACTGATCCAGAAGGGCGATATCCACGCGGTCAAGGAGGCCATGGAACAGGGCAATGAGCGGGGCATGCAGACCTTTGACCAGGCACTGTACAAACTCTACAAGGAGGGCAAGATCACCCTGGAAGAGGCGCTGGCCAATGCCGATTCACGCAACAACCTGTCGTTGAAGATCCGTCTCTCCGAGAGTGGCAACGTGGATGGCGACAATGCCGCCATGGCCATCTCCGACGAGGAGTTCTTCTAAACCGGTCGGCGTGGAACGGCCACCCCGGAGCATGACGCAAAACTGGACAATCTATATCCTTCGCTGCAGTGATGGCAGTCTCTACACCGGTGTCACCACCGATATGGAGCGGCGCCTGCATGAACACAACCACAGCAACCGGGCTGCCAAGTACACCCGGGTACGGCGGCCACTGACGCTCGCCTACCAGGAGTCGGCCAGCTCCCGGGCGGCCGCCTGCCGCCGGGAGTGGGAGATCAAACAGCTCAGCGCGACCCAGAAACGACGCCTGATCTCTGCACAACGGCATGATTCACGCTAGAATATGACGTTTTCTCTCTGTGTCCATCACCATGACTGAAACCGCCGACAACACCACCCACTGCTGGATCTACCGCAGCAGCAAAAAAGACGAAATGTACCTCTATCTCGCCCGCGAGGACGATTTCCAGGATGTACCGGAAGCACTGCTGCAACGCTTTGGCACCCCCCTGCCGGTGATGGAGCTTGAGCTGCACCCCGATCGCCAGCTGGCCCGCGAGGACGTGAACAAAGTGATCGGCAACCTGCGCAGCATCGGCTACCATCTGCAGATGCCCCCCAACCTGATACCCGAGCTGAACGACGGCCAGACCATTTGACCGGGACGCCCCGGAACCGGGAGGATTCCGCGCCGTCGCTATCCGGTCCGCCGAAAAACGGCAAAATGACCTGGCCAGCGGGACGCAACCAACATGACAAAACCCTATACACCATGCTGATCCCAATGCTTGATCCCTTTCACCCAACCCGGCTCCATCCCCGAATTGTGGCGGCTTGTAACCATGCGTGAAATCATACTGCTCAACGTCACCGGCAAAGATCACGCCGGCCTGACCGCCTCCCTCACCGGGGTACTGGCCGATCACCGGATCAATATCCTCGACCTGGGCCAGGCGGTAATCCACGACCACTTGTCACTGGGGATGCTGCTGGAGATCCCGCCGGCGGCCCAGTCCGGACCGGTTATCAAGGATCTGCTGTTCCAGGCCCATCAACTCGGCCTGCAGATAAACTTCACGCCGATCGACGAGGAGGCCTACGAACACTGGGTCAGCCAGCAGGGCAAACTGCGCTACATCGTCACCCTGCTGGGGCGTAAACTGAACGCCCGCACCATCGCCCACGTGGCCCAGGTGGTCTCCAGCCACGGCATGAATATCGACGGTATTACCCGTCTGTCAGGACGCTTCTCCCTGCGCAGTGCCAATACTCACCGCCGTGCCTGTGTTGAGTTCACTGTCCGGGGCGAGGCGGATAACCTGGGCGCGCTGCGCCAGGATCTGCTGGAGATCAGCAGCCGGGACGAGGTGGATGTGGCGTTCCAGGCAGACGACCTGTATCGCCGCAACCGGCGCCTGATCGTGTTCGACATGGATTCGACCCTGATCCAGGTGGAGGTGATCGACGAGCTGGCCAAGGCCGCCGGAGTGGGCGATGCCGTGGCCGCCATCACCGAATCCGCCATGCAGGGCGAGATCGACTTCAACGAGAGTTTCCGGCGCCGCATGGCCCTGCTGAAGGGATTGGATGAGTCGGTGCTGGCCGGGATTGCTGAACGCCTGCCGATCACCGAGGGGGCGGAACGGCTCATCTCCAACCTGAAACGGCTCGGATACCAGGTGGGCATCCTGTCCGGCGGGTTCAGTTATTTCGCCCGCCACCTGCAGAAGAAACTGGGGGTCGACTTCATCTCCGCCAACGAACTGGATATCCGGGACGGCAAGCTGACCGGCCAGGTCAAGGGAGAGATCGTCAACGGCGCCCGCAAGGCGGAGCTGATGCAGCAGATGGCCCATGACC